>NZ_CATKQQ010000011.1:0-1097470 GCF_949767605.1 Pseudomonas sp. IT-P218 | reverse complement strand
CTCCTACCGGGAAACGCGGTCAAACTGTAGGAGCGGGCTTGCCCGCGAAGGGTCCGGTAAAGCCAACTCAAATCCCACAGAGCTCACGCAGCAGCCCGGTATCCAGATGCTTCTCCACCAGATCCGCCAACCGCTCGATATCCCGCTCGCGCAACCCGTGGTAATCCACGTCCTGCACATCCTGCAATCCCGCCCAGCGCAACAGCGCACTGCACGCCGCCGGCGACTCGAAGAGGCCATGCAGGTAGGTGCCGAAAATCTGCCCGTCGACACTCTGCGCGCCATCGCAGCGGCCGTCATCAAGCTGCACGGCAGCGTTTTCCAATGCCGGTCCGGTAGTGACGCCGGCATGGATTTCGTAACCGCTGACCTCAGCATTCTCCAGCGCCAGGCGCCCACGCACGTTGCGCAGCTGCTTCTCTTCTTCCAACTGCGTTTCAAACGCCAACAGCCCCAACCCCGCACTCGAGCCCGACGCCCCTTCCAGCCCCAGCGGATCATGCACCTGCCCCCCCAGCATCTGCAGACCACCGCAAATACCCAGGACCTTTCCGCCATAGCGCAAATGCCGGGAAATCGCGGTGTCCCAACCATTGGCACGCAGGTACGCCAGATCGCTGCGCACGCTTTTCGAGCCAGGAAGAATGATCAGGTCGGCCGGTGGAATCGCCTGGCCGGGGCCGATGAATTGCAGGTCCACTTGCGGGTGCAGGCGCAGGGGATCGAAATCGGTGTGGTTGCTGATGCGCGGCAACACCGGCACCACCACTTTCAACAGTTGCCCGGCCTTGTCGGCCTGGCGCTGATCGATGCCGTCCTCGGCTTCCAGGTGCAAGTCCATCACGTAGGGCAGCACGCCGATCACCGGTTTACCGGTGCGCGCCTCGAGCCAGTCGAGGCCGGGTTGCAGCAGCGCGATGTCGCCACGAAAACGATTGATGATGAAGCCTTTGACCCGCGCCTGTTCGCTAGGCGACAGCAGTTCCAGGGTGCCCACCAAATGGGCGAAAACCCCACCGCGATTGATGTCGGCGATCAGCACCACCGGGCAATCCACCGCTTCGGCAAAGCCCATGTTGGCGATGTCGCCAGCACGCAGGTTGATCTCGGCCGGTGAGCCCGCGCCTTCGACCATCACCACGGGATACGCCGCGCTCAAGCGTTCATGGGAGGCCAGCACCGCTTGCATGGCGATAGCCTTGTAGTCGTGATAGGCCACGGCATTCATGGTCGTGACCGCACGACCATGGATGATCACCTGGGCGCCGGTATCGCTGTTGGGCTTGAGCAGCACCGGGTTCATGTCGGTGTGGGGCTCAAGATGGGCGGCCTGGGCCTGCACCGCTTGGGCGCGGCCGATCTCGCCACCGTCGGCGGTCACCGCGCTGTTGAGCGCCATGTTCTGCGGTTTGAACGGCACCACGCGGACACCTTGGCGTGTCACCCAGCGGCACAGCGCCGTTACCAGGGTGCTTTTACCGGCGTCGGAGGTGGTGCCCTGCACCATCAGCGTGGTCATGGGTGTTCCTTGGCGTAGGCGTCCAGCGCCGAAGCGAGACGTGCCCAGTCGGCTTCATCGCCAGGCAGACCGAAACGCAGGCTGCTGTTGTGGGTGAACAGGCGCAGCAGAATGCCGCGCCGGGCCATGAAGTCGTGAAGCAGTTCGGCGCGCTCGGTGCTCAGCCACTGGAACAGGGCGCAACCGCCCTGGGGCTCGAGGCCGTATTGCGTCAACAAGGTGGCCAGCCGCGCGCTGGCCTCATCGGTACGCAAGCGCTGGCGCGTGTGCCCTTCGGTGTCGCGCAGGCATGCCTGGCCGAGCACCCGGGTCGGCCCGCTGACCGCCCACGGCCCGACCTGCTCGGCGAGCAGCTTGAGCAACCGGCGCTCCGCCAGGACAAAACCCAGGCGTACCCCGGCCAGGCCGAAAAACTTGCCAAAGGAGCGCAGCACGATCAAACCGACCTGATGGGCAAACGGCGCCACGCTCAGGTGCGGCGTGTTGTCCATGAAGGCCTCGTCCACCACCAGCCAGCCACCGCGCGGGGCCAGGCGCGAATGCCAGTCGAGCAGACGCGCGGGCGTCAGGTTCAGCCCGGTCGGGTTGTTCGGGTTGACCACCACCAGCACGTCGAGGCTGTCGACAAAGAAGTCGACTTCCTGCTCCAGCACCTCGCGCACGATGTAGCCATTGCGCCGCCACGCCTCGGCATGCTCGGCGTAACAAGGCGACAGCACGCCGACCTTGCCCGCCCGGCGCAAGCGCGGCAGTAACTGGATGGCCATCTGTGAGCCGGCGACCGGCAGTGCCTGCAGGGTGCCGTAGTAGTCACAGGCCGCCTGCTCCAGGCCGTCATCGGTTTCCGGCAACCGCGCCCAGGCGCGCAGCGGGATGTCGGGCACGGGAAACGGCCAGGGCGCCAGGCCGCTGGACAGGTCGAGCCAATCGGCTTCGTCAATGCCGTAATCGTGCGCCGCCTTGCGCAGTCGTCCACCGTGCTCAAGCATAAAATTCAGCCCCCACGCACAAAATCAGCAGCCACAACCATACCCCTCGCTGGACCAGTTGCCAGCCGCGCTCGATGGCGTCGGCATTCGCCGGCACGCCCTCGCCCAGCTTCGGGCGCTGATGCAGTTCACCGTGATAAATCGCCGGCCCGCCCAACTCGACGCCCAACGCACCAGCACCCGCCGCCATCACCGGGCCGGCATTCGGGCTATCCCAGGTCGGCCCCTGGGTGCGCCAGCATTTCAACGCCAGGCGGGTCTTGCCCAGCAGCGCGTAGGTCAACGCCACCAGACGCGCGGGAATGTAGTTGAGCACATCGTCAATCTTCGCCGCCGCCCAGCCGAACCGCTCGAAGCGCTCGTTGCGATAGCCCCACATCGCGTCCAGAGTGTTGCTCAAACGGTAGAGCACCACGCCCGGCGCGCCAGCCACGGCAAACCAGAACAATGCGGCAAACACCGCGTCACTGCCGTTTTCCAGCACCGATTCGGTGGCGGCACGGGCGACGGCGGTTTCATCCAGATCGCTGGTTTTACGGCTGACCAGATAACTCACGCGTTGGCGTGCTTCTTCAAGATTATCGCTGCGCAAAGCCTTCGCCACCGGCGTGACATGCTCGCCGAGGCTGCGCATGCCCAGGGCGCAATAGAGCGCAAGAATCTCGACGATCCAGCCGACGTAGGGCGCCCAGGAAAATGCCGTAGCCAACAGGGTCAGCGGCAACACGGCGATCACCCACGCGGTGACCCCATGGCTGCGCCAGCCGCGACCGCCGCCATTGAAACGTTGCTCGATGCGCTCGGCAAATCGGCCGAACGCCACCAGCGGATGCCAGCGTTTGGGTTCACCCAGCAGCGCATCCAGCGCCACCGCGGCGACACTCAACAACGCCACACTCATTGACTCTCTCCCCAATAGTTTTCATACAACAGCTCACTCAGCGGACGCGCCTGCGCCCAGCCTTCGAGTACCAGCATCGGTGCCGGATAAAAGGCCTTGACCGGTCCCAGGCAAAGAATCGCCAAGGGCTTGGCACCCGGCGGCAGGCCCAGCAGGTCCGCCAGGGCTTGCGGCTCGAACAGCGAGACCCAGCCCATGCCCAGCCCTTCGGCGCGGGATGCCAGCCAGAGGTTCTGGATCGCGCAGGACAACGAGGCCAGGTCCATTTCCGGCAGGGTACGACGACCGAAGATATGCCGTTCGCGATCGTCCATCAGCGCGGCGACCAGCACCTCGGCGCAATCGTTGATGCCCTCGACCTTGAGCTGCATGAACTCGTCGGTGCGCTCACCCAGGGCCTCGGCGGTGCGCACGCGCTCCTGCTCCACCAGGACCTGGATCTGGCTGCGTAGCGCGCGGTCACTGATGCGGATGAAGCGCCAGGGCTGCATCAGGCCAACACTCGGGGCCTGATGCGCGGCTTCGAGCAGGCGCCGCAGTAAATCGGGCTCGACCGTGCCGCCGGCGAAGTGGCGCATGTCGCGGCGTTCGCCAATGGCGCGGTAGACCGCATCGCGTTCGGCTTCGGAGAAGGCGTTGTCGGTCATGGCCTCTTCGCTGTAGGAGCTGGCTTGCCAGCGAAGGCGGCCTCAAGGTCGGGTGCAAACAACGCGGCAACCGCCTTCGGATTGGACGGAAAATAAAAATGCACATAAGAGGCCGTCATCCGCCCCTCACGATAAACCGCCTCTGCCCCGCGTCCGCCGTTAGGGCTCAAGCCCCGGGCAATCGGTGTCAGTTCGGTGGTGGTCAAGGAATGATGATAAGTGTGCCCACGCAGTGAACCTTCCGGTAGCTCCACCGCCTGCAAGGCCAACGCAGCCAGGCGCTTCTGCATCACCGCATCGCCCTTCAACAAGCCGACCAGCTCTGCCCGAGTACCCTCAACATCGGTCAACGAGTCGAGCAGATAAAGCATCCCGCCACATTCCGCCAACAAGGGTTTGCCCGCCGCGTGATGCGCGCGGATCGCCGCCAACATCGAGGTGTTCTGCGACAGCGCCACATGGTGCAATTCCGGATAACCGCCCGGCAGATACAAGCTGTCCGCCTCGGGCAAAACAGCGTCACGGATCGGCGAGAAAAACCGCAACTCGGCACCCATCGCCCGCAACAGATCCAGGCTGGCGCCATAGGTGAAGGCAAACGCCTCATCACGGGCCACGGCGATGCGCACGCCAGCCAGAAGCGGTTCGGCCGCGATTACATCCGGCGCGGCGAAGGTCACCGCCGGTGGCAGCGCGACTTCGCAACTGCTGGCCAGGGCGTCTGCCGCTGCATCCAGGCGCACGTCCAGGTCGTTCAACTCGCTGGCTTGCACCAGGCCCAGGTGGCGGCTCGGCAATTCAATGCCGGTCTCCCGAGACAAGGCGCCGTACCAGCGCAGGCCTTCGGTCAGGCTGCCTTCGAGTAGTTGCGCATGGCGCAGGGTGCCCACGCGGTTGGCCAGCACGCCGGCAAACGGCAAGTCCGGCTGATAGCGCGCCAGGCCCAGGGCCAGTGCGCCAAAGGTCTGGGCCATGGCGGTACCGTCGATCACAGCGAGCACCGGCACGCCGAAATGCCGCGCCAGATCGGCGCTCGACGGTGTACCGTCGAACAGCCCCATGACGCCTTCGATCAGGATCAGGTCAGCCTCAGCGGCGGCCTCCCACAACAGGCGACGGCTTTCCTGCTCGCCGACCATCCACATGTCCAGTTGATACACCGGCGCACCGCTGGCGCGTTCGAGGATCATCGGGTCGAGAAAATCCGGGCCACACTTGAATACCCGCACCTTGCGTCCCTGGTTGCGATGCAACCGGGCCAGCGCGGCGGTCACGGTGGTCTTGCCCTGGCCGGAGGCCGGCGCGGCAATCAGTACCGCCGGGCAATGACGAGGTTGATTCACAGCTCGACGCCTTTTTGCGCTTTGATACCGGCCTGGAAGGCGTGCTTGATCATGCCCATTTCAGTGACGGTGTCGGCCAGTTCGACCATCTCCGGCTTGGCGCCGCGACCGGTGACCACCACGTGCTGCATCGGCGGGCGCGCTTGCAGGTCGCTAAGCACCTGATCGAGATCGAGGTAGCCGTGCTTGAGGGCGATGTTCAGTTCGTCCAGCACCACCAAGCCGATCGATGGGTCGCGCAGCAGTTGCTGCGATACCGCCCAGGCAGCTTCGGCCGCCGCGATGTCGCGCTGGCGATCCTGGGTCTCCCAGGTGAAACCTTCGCCCATCACATGAAAACGCACCTGCTCGGGGAAGCGCCGGAAGAACAGTTCTTCGCCGGTGCTGTTGCGCCCCTTGATGAACTGCACCACACCGCACTGCATGCCATGCCCCATGGCACGCGCAAGCATGCCGAAGGCCGAGCTGCTCTTGCCTTTGCCGTTGCCGGTCAGCACCAGCAGCAGGCCACATTCGTTCGGGGAATTGGCGATGCGTTCGTCGATCACGGCCTTTTTGCGCAGCATGCGCGCCAGATGACGTTCGTCACGATCAGGGGTATCAGACATGGGGGAGCTCTCCGTTGAAGCAGGATTAACGGCGGGCAGGCACAAGAATAGACGGCAAGAAGCCTGGCATCGCCCACCGTGATGCCGCTTGGATGGATCAGGCCGGTCTCCGGGCTCATGAGCGGCGTAATGCCGGACTGCGCGCCTTCCCGCATCAAGGATCGACGCAGTGGCTTCTGACGCAGTTTTCACTCATTTACCGTTGCGGGGGCAGCGCCGGGATCGCGGGGCTTCATCGACTGAAGCGCTCAACTCACCGGCTTCCCTGTTTCACTCTGTCGACCCAAAGCCACAGAGCACCTGAAACAAGCGGCGAAGGTTAGAGGGTTGGGGGTGGAGCGTCAATTGAAGACGCGGTACCGCGGCGAATAACTGCCACCCATCAATAATGTGACGTCAATCTTGTGCCACACTCACAGCAGTGATATCAAATAGCCACACGCCTCAACACAATAACAAGGGTGAACCCCATGCAAGGCATCATCATCAGCAATCCGAAGCTGGAATTCCTGCGTCCGGTCCTGGAACGCTGGTTCGACTGTATCGACCGCTACAACGCCGTGCGCGGCGACACCGAGTCGCCCTACTGGCTCGACGAAAAAGCCAACCTCGGCCTGCTGTCCGCTGCGGCCTGGATGGCTGAAATGATCACCCTGCAACAATCACCTACCCGCAAACAGACCGAAGAAGGCGAACGCAACGGCCGCGCCGATCTGTTTATCGCCACGCCCGAAGCACGCGCCTGGCTGCAGACCACGCAACGCTGGCCACGGGTCAACAGCCTGAACTTGACCCAGGCCCTGCTGGACATCACCAGCGACGCGAAAAAAATCAGCTACGCCAGCGACCTGAAAATCGGCTGCCTGTTCGTCGCGCCGCACAAGAACCAGCAAGGCGCCACCCCTGAAGAACTGCAGGACATGGTTGATGACCTGCAAAAGGAGCACAGCTGCGCCGTGGCCTGGTATTTCCCCTATGCCTATCGCAAATTGCGCAACGAAGCCGGCCACTATCACCCCGGCATCGCCGTGCTGCTCAAGGAAGCTCGCGGCTAACGTTGAACCATCGGGCTGCCGCGCTTCTCTATGGTTTAAGTCACTTCATTCATAGGGAAGGTCAGCAATGCGCACGTCTCAGCTGGTTTTCGTTATCGCATTAGCGGGAGGGCTCGCCGCCTGTGGCGAAACCGCCCGCTTGCAAGTCACCGACGGCACCGGGCCCTCCCCCAAGCTCCCGGAACCCAACAAGACTCTGTTCCCGACGATGAACATCGCCCCGGCCATCGGCTGGGCGGACGGCGCCAAACCGGTGGCGGCCAGTGGCACTCAGGTCGGCGCCTTTGCCGAGGGCCTCGATCATCCGCGCTGGCTCTACGTGCTGCCCAATGGCGACGTGCTGGTCGCCGAAACCAACGCCCCGCCCAAACCCGATGACAACAAAGGCATCAAGGGCTGGATCACCAAGAAAGTCATGGGACGTGCCGGTGCCGCCGTTCCGAGCCCAAACCGCATCACGCTGCTGCGCGACAGCAACCACGATGGCATCGCCGAAACCCGCACGGTGTTCCTGGAAAACCTCAACTCGCCCTTTGGCATGACCCTGGTCGGCAATGACATGTACGTTGCCGACACCGACCGGCTGCTGCGCTTTCGCTATGTCGATGGCGAAACGGCCATCAAGTCGCAACCGATCAAAGTCGTCGACCTGCCGGGGGGCACCCTTAATCACCACTGGACCAAGAACGTCATCGCCAGCAAGGACGGCAGCAAGCTGTACGTCACGGTGGGCTCCAACAGCAACGTCGGCGAAAACGGCATGGACCAGGAGCAAGGGCGCGCGGCGATCTGGGAAGTGGATCGTGCCACCGGCAACCACCGGATCTTCGCTTCAGGCCTGCGCAACCCCAACGGCATGGCCTGGGAGCCACAAAGCGGCACGCTGTGGACCGCCGTCAACGAGCGCGACGAAATCGGCAGCGACCTGGTGCCGGACTACATCACCTCGGTCAAGGACGGCGCTTTCTATGGCTGGCCATTCAGCTATTACGGCCAGCACGTCGACGTGCGCGTCGAGCCGCCAAACCCCGACCTTGTGGCCAAGGCGATTGCCCCGGACTACGCGGTCGGCCCGCACACCGCCTCACTGGGCCTGACGTTTGCCGAGGGCAACAAGCTGCCGGCGCAGTTCAAGGAAGGCGCTTTCATCGGCCAGCACGGCTCATGGAACCGCAAGCCGCATAGTGGCTACAAAGTGATATTCGTGCCCTTCAGCGGCGGCAAACCGAGCGGTCAACCGGTGGATGTGCTCAGCGGTTTTCTCAATGACGAGGAAAAAGCCATGGGCCGGCCGGTGGGTGTGGTGGTTGATCAGCAAGGGGGTTTGCTCGTGGCCGATGATGTGGGGAACAAGGTGTGGCGAGTGTCGGCGGTGCAATAACCTGCACATGAAACAGGCCTGTCGGTCGGCCGCCTTGCTTTGGATTTGGCTCTGGCTTTGGCTCTTGATGTAGATGTTGATTTTGATTTTGATCTTCTTGCCCCATCGTGAGGCCGAGTGGAGGTTCTGCGCAGTGGGTAAACCGGCATGGATGCCGGGTTAGCCGCGGGGTGTCAGACTTCCCGCGTTATCGTTGACCTCCATCGCGAGCAAGCTTGCTCCTACAGGCTTTTCCAAGTGACTCGCCGTAAGGGCGAAACCATAAGCGGCCGTTACCGAAGGAATGGATATGTACTCGGTCAAGAAAATCCAGGTCGGCTGTCAGGCCGCCATCGCTGGCAAGCCAGCTCCCACAGTTGATCGGGTACAGCCGGGAGAGATTGGTCGGCTATCAGGCCGTCATCGCTGGCAAGCCAGCTCCTACAGTGGATCGTGTACAGCCGTAGGAGATGGGTCGGCTGTCAGGCTGGCTCCCACAATAGATCGGGTACGGCCGTGGGGAGATGGTGCGGTTGTCAGGCCGTCATCGCTGGCAAGCCAGCTCCTACAGTGGATCGTGTACAGCCGTGGGAGATGGGTCGGCTGTCAGGCCGCGCCATCGCCAGCAGGCTGGCTCCCACAGTAGATCGGGTACGGCCGTGGGAGATGGGTCGGCTTTGAGGCCGCCATTGCTGTGTGCCTGGAGATCAGCGTTTACGGCAGAGCGTCAGCCCATCCCCCAACGGCAACAGCGATAGATCCACTCGCGCATCATCCTTCAAGGCACGATTGAGCGCCTGGATGGCGCGGGTATCTTCACTTTCTGGATTCGCCTCAAGCACCCGGCCACTCCACAGGGTGTTATCGAATACTGCCAGGCCGCCGGTACGCAACAGGCGTAGTGCATGTTCCAGATAGGCCGGGTAATTGGCCTTGTCGGCATCGATGAACACCAGATCGAACTGGCCCGGTGCGTCCAGCCTGCCAAGGGTTTCCAGCGCCGGCGCCAAATGCAGATCTATCCGCCCGGCCACGCCGGCCTCCTGCCAATAGCGGCGCGCGGTGGCGTTGTAGTCGCCGGGCAGGTCACAGCAGATCAGCGCACCGTCATCCGGCAACGCCGCTGCCATGCACAGTGCGCTGTAACCGGTGAAGGTACCCACTTCCAGCACACGCCGTGCACCGATGAGCTTGACCAGCAAGGCGAGAAACTGCCCCTGTTCCGGCGCCACCTGCCAGCGCGCCATGGGCAGCGCCTGGGTTTCGTCGCGCAGGCGCTTGAGCAGCGGCGTTTCGCGCAGGGAAACGTCGAGCAGGTATTGATAGAGCGAATCGTCGAGGTTGAGCGTGCGGGCAGTCATGACAACACCCTCTGGCGGTTACGGATTGCGCGCCAGATGCTCGGGTTGCAGGACGCGCTTGGCACTCAGGTAGGCTCTCTGCCAATACGCCTTGGACAGGCTGTCGAGCTTGACCGTGCCACCGGTGGCCGGCGCATGGACGAAGCGCCCTTCACCGACATAGATGCCAGCATGGCTGACCTGGGAACCGCCATTGGTGGCGAAGAAGATCAGGTCACCGGTTTGCAGGCCCTCCTTGCCGACACTGGCCGCTTGCATGGAAATCATTTCGCGGGTGGTGCGTGGCAGGGAAATACCGGCAACATCACGGTAGACGTAGCCAATCAGCCCACTGCAATCGAACCCGGAGTCCGGTGTGTTACCGCCCCAGCGATAAGGCGTGCCGACCAGCCCCAACGCGCGAAACAGCACGTCTTCCGCTTCCGGAGAAAAGGCCTGGGAGGGACCGAATACGATGGGTGCACGAACCACCGGCGCAGGGGGCGGTGTACGGCTGGCGCAAGCGCTGAGCAGCGCTGCGAACAGCATGATTGCGAGGCGGGCCGACTTCGTCATAGCAGAGCATCCTGATCAGGCTGCGGCTTTTTTCTGCGCGAGTGCAGAAAAGAAAACCGCCTGCGGATCACGCAGGCGGTTTGCCATCATTCATGGATCAGAATTTTAGCGCTTATATGGCAAACTTCAAGTAAGACTTTAAGTTCGCCCTACGAAAAGTATGTTTACTTGCGAGCGGTGACGATTGGAGTCGCCGCGGGTGCCATCGCGAGAGCCCGCTTGGCTTCGATGAAGGTCTTGCTCCAGTAGCTGTCGCCCAGGCTATCGATGCGCACACCACCGCTACGGCGGCTGCTGGAGTGGATGAACTGGTTGTCGCCCAGGTAGATCCCGGCGTGACTCACACGACCGCGACGACCGTTAGTGGCGAAGAACAGCAGGTCGCCCGGCTCGAGCTTGCTGCGCGAGACCAGTGGTGCATCCACGTTGATCATTTCCCGAGTGGAGCGTGGCAGGTTCATGCCCGCTTCTTCACGGAACAGATAACCGATGAACCCGCTGCAATCGAAGCCGGCTTCAGAGGTACCGCCGAAACGGTAACGGGTACCGATCAGGGACATGCCGCGTTCGAGGATGCTGTCGGCCAGAACCGGAAGCTGGTAAGACTTGCCATTGCCGAAGCTGGCCAGTTCTTTTTCGGTGGCCGCTTCTTCCTGTTCAAGCGCTTGCTGATAAAGCGCGGAAGACTGGGCGGTAACGGAATTTTGAACCTGCTGTTGTTGTGCTTGCTGGGACACTGGCGTGTGGGCAGCGCAACCGAACAACAGGGTAACGAGTGCGAGAGGCACGAGGGGTGCAAAGCGATTTAGCATGGGCACGACCGTGGCTGATTGATGTCAAGAAGCCGAGACTATGCCCGCTATCATCCTCATTTGCAAATTCAATCGAACTTTTTGTGACTTCTTCGTTTCTCGCTGACATCTAAGCGCTAAAGCCCATTCTAGACACTTACGCAGCCTGCCCCCGCGCAGGAAAGCGGATTTTCTGCCGTCCGAAATATTCGATATATCGCTGTGGGCCTTGAATTTACAGGGCCTTGGCTACCAGCCCAAGGTCTCTTTAAGGAAAGGAATGGTCAGCTTGCGCTGGGCTTGAAGAGAGGCCTGGTCGAGTTGCTCGAGCAGTTCAAACAGCGCGCTCATGCTGCGGGTACCGCGAGTCAGGATAAAGTGCCCGACTTCGTCGGTCAGGTGCAGGCCGCGACGTGACGCGCGCAATTGCAGGGCGCGCAGCTTGTCTTCGTCGGAGAGTGGGCGCATCTGGAAGATCAGCGCCAGGGTCAGGCGCGACTTGAGGTCAGCCAGCTTTACCGGCAGCTCGCGGGGCGAAGTCGATGCGGCAATCAGCAGGCGCCGACCACTGTCGCGCAGTCGATTGAACAGGTGAAACAACGCCTCTTCCCAGTCAGCCTTGCCGGCCACCGCCTGCAGGTCGTCCAGGCAGACCAGCTCGTATTGCTCGAGGTTGTCGAGGATTTCGATGCCGCGATCCATCAACTCGGCCAGCGGCAGGTAAACCGCCGGTTCGCCCATCTGTTCGAAACGCAGGCACGCGGCCTGCAACAGATGCGTGCGCCCTACCCCGTGCTTGCCCCAAAGGTAAATCAGGCTTTCGGTCCAGCCGGCGTCGGCTTCGCACAGACGCTCGACATAGCCGAGTGCAGCGGCATTGGCGCCTGGGTAGTAGTTGATGAAGGTGGCGTCGTCACGCAGACGCACACCTAGGGGCAGCTGAATCGGTTTCATGCTGACTGAACAGTTCCAAAGGAACCGTTAGTGGCCTCTGTGTAAAGTTTGCGAAGTTTATACCCGTGAGGCCGACCGCACAATGCGACAGACCACAAGCAAAATCAAAGGTTTGCGTTAGCGCACCGGTTTTATGACAGATTCTTTGGCGCTGCGGGCAGCCCGCCGGGGTCTATCCGGGCTGCCCGTGACCCCGTCTATAGCTCGGGTTCGTCAACACCACTGTACATATCAGAATCCTTATACAAATCATGCACATGGCGCAGCAGCACCATGATCACCGCCGCCACCGGCAGTGCCAGCAAAACGCCGGTAAACCCGAACAGCTCGCCTCCGGCCAGAATCGCGAAGATCACCGCCACTGGATGCAGACCGATGCGGTCGCCCACCAGCAATGGCGTCAGCACCATGCCCTCCAGCGCTTGACCGACCATGAACACTGCGACAATGCCCATCATGGGATACAAATCGCCACCAAACTGGAACAGACCCGCAATCAGCGCCGCGCCAATACCAATGATGAAGCCCATGTACGGCACGATGGCCGCCAGCCCGGCAATCATCCCGATCAACAGGCCCAACTCCAGGCCCACCAACATCAGGCCCGCGGCGTAGATCACGCCCAAGGCGACCATCACCAGCAATTGCCCGCGTATGAAGGCGCCGAGCACCTCATGGCACTCTTCGGCCAGTGACACCGCCTGCTCTTCGCGGTCCCGCGGCAGCAGGCTGCGGATCTTCGCCACCATCAAGTCCCAGTCCCGCAGCAGGTAGAAACTCACCACCGGAATCAGCACCAGGTTCGCCAGCAAGGCTATCAACGCCAGGCCCGACGCCGTCGCCTGGGTCAGGACCACGCCAACGATGTCGGTGGTCTGCCCCATGTGCTCGCTGATCGCCGCCTTGAGCTTGTCGAACCTCCAGAAGCCTTCCGACAAGCCAAACTTAGACTGCGTCCATGGCAATGCCGTGTGCTGCAGCCAATCGAGCATCTGCGGCGCCAGCTCATACAAACGAAACAGCTGCTTGGCGAGCATCGGCACCAACACCAGCAACAGCGTGGTGAAGATCAGGGTGAACAGGGCAAATACCGCGATCACGCCCCAGGTGCGTGACAGGCCGGCCTTTTCCAGCCGATCCACCAGGGGGTCAAACAGATAGGCCAACAACAACGCCACCAGGAACGGCGTGAGGATCGGGTGCAACAGCCAGATAAACGCGCAGAGCAAGAGCACTCCACCCAACCAGAACCAACGCCGCGTATCGGCCATGTACCACTCCATTGCTGCTATATAAAGAAAGAAAATCCTACCAGCGGAAACGCAATTGCGGCGTCGGTGCCGGCGCAGGCGCGACCGCAGGGGCCGAACCACCGGCTACAGGCTGGACCGGAACCGCTGGCACCGGTGGCGGCGCCTGATCTGCCGTGACCTCCTGCAATTTTGCCAGCGACAACTGCGCGCGCAATTGATCGGTACTGCCATTGACCCGGTAAAGAATCCGGTCGCCGTCGACACTTTGCGGACGACCTCCGAAAGGCTCGAGCAAACGCCCAAGGCTCGCATAACGCTCCAGGTTCATGCCCTGGACTTCGAGCAACTGCGCGGCAGAAGACCCCGGCTTGGCGACAAATCGCGGCGCCAGTCGCTGGTTCACCGCCAGCATCACCGCGTCCGCCAGAGCGGCCTGATCGGCGCCCTGGGCACTGCCCGCCTCTTTCTGATCGCCCAGCCACAATTGCCACTTGGCTTGCCACTGGCCGCCCTCTTCCCGGGCATGCACCGCCAGCAAGGCGTCGGCATTGTAACGCTGCGATGCGTTGCGCAGGGCCGACGGATCAGTACTTTCCAGATTCGGCGCGGTGGCGACGATCTGTTCGTTGAGGTCCGCCAGCGGTAGACGCAGGGGCAGACCACGGTGCTGCGCAGCGCGGCGCAGTGGCGTCGCACCGGCCTGGCCATCACCCACCAGGCTCGCGCCCTCGGTGTAGTCGTTCAACCACCAGCCCAGGATCGACGGCCGATTGGCGCCCCACATCGCCAGCCCGGCCCGGCGCAAGGCCTGCTCGGTGGTACCCGGGTCGAAATCGACTTTCAACACTTCCGGCGGGCCGGCCTCGAAGCCGTACTGGCTGATGATTTGCTGCGGGTCTTTGCGAACCGCCGCCAGCCCGGGATTCTGGGGTGCCTTGGGATCGCCAGTGAGGCGCAGGACCAGCGTATCGAGCGCCCGTTGTGTCGCTTCGTCACGCTCTTGCGCCGACTGGCCGTTGACCGGTTCGCGCACCTGATAAAGGCCTTTGACGGTTTCAGCCTGGCTGACAAGGCTGACCACTGACAAGCAGCCCACAAACAAGAATTTACAAAAACCCATGGAAGATTCCTGAGGACAAAAGCGGCTGGAACAGACCGCATGAAGACGAACGAACAAGGCTGTGACCCTCGCCCGACGCAAAACATTCACACGCCCTGGGTAAGTTTTCGCACTGTGATAACGATAGACGGTTAATGACGACAACTTGTGCAGGCGAGCAGGATGTCAGCCACAGGGGGCGATGGCGGTTTTTTTTCGGCCGATATGCCCCCTGCCGTCGGCCTGAGGATGGCCGCTGACCGTCAAGCCTGATAAAATCGCGCGCCTTCGCAGACCGGCAACAGCCGGGCACCCTCGAATATCGCGTGAGGCAATCACCTTCGTCGATGTCGGCGGTCCCGCTGGACTCGGTCGTTACCCAGAAATCCCCCCTAAAGGCCTGGATCATGAGCAAGCAACCCTCCCTGAGCTACAAGGACGCCGGTGTAGACATCGACGCCGGTGAAGCATTGGTCGAACGCATCAAGAGCGTCGCCAAGCGCACTGCGCGCCCGGAAGTCATGGGCGGCCTGGGCGGTTTTGGCGCCCTCTGCGAAATCCCGGCCGGCTACAAGCAGCCCGTGCTGGTTTCCGGTACCGACGGCGTCGGCACCAAGCTGCGCCTAGCATTGAACCTGAACAAGCACGACAGCATCGGCATCGACCTGGTTGCCATGTGCGTCAACGACCTGGTGGTGTGCGGCGCCGAGCCGCTGTTCTTCCTCGACTACTACGCCACCGGCAAACTCAACGTAGAAACCGCGACCCAGGTCGTGACCGGCATCGGTGCTGGCTGCGAGCTGTCCGGCTGCTCCCTGGTGGGCGGCGAAACCGCTGAAATGCCAGGCATGTACGAAGGCGAAGACTACGACCTGGCCGGCTTCTGCGTCGGCGTCGTGGAAAAATCCGAAATCATCGACGGCTCCAAAGTCGCTGCCGGCGATACCCTGCTCGCCCTGCCGTCTTCCGGCCCGCACTCCAACGGCTACTCGCTGATCCGCAAGATCATCGAAGTGTCCGCTGCCGACATCGAGAATATCCAGCTCGACGGCAAGCCGCTGACCGACCTGCTGATGGCCCCGACCCGTATCTACGTGAAGCCGCTGCTCAAGCTGATCAAGGAAACCGGCGCCGTCAAAGCCATGGCCCACATCACCGGTGGCGGCCTGCTGGACAACATCCCGCGCGTTCTGCCAAAAGGCGCACAAGCGGTGGTTGACGTAGCAAGCTGGACCCGCCCGGCGGTGTTCGACTGGCTGCAGGAAAAAGGCAACGTCGACGAAAACGAAATGCACCGCGTGCTGAACTGCGGCGTGGGCATGGTTATCTGCGTGGCTCAAGAGCACGTGGAAACCGCACTGAATGTGCTGCGTGAGGCTGGCGAGCAGCCTTGGGTCATCGGTCAGATCGCCACCGCTGCCGAAGGCGCTGCCCAGGTTGAACTGAAGAACCTCAAGGCTCATTAATGTCAGCCACCTGTGATGTTGTGGTGCTGCTATCCGGCACCGGCAGTAACTTGCAGGCCTTGATCGACAGCACGCGGACCGGCGACAGCCCGGTCCGCGTCGCTGCGGTGATTTCCAACCGCGCCGATGCCTATGGCCTGCAACGCGCCAGGGACGCGGGTATCGACACCCGCACCCTGGATCACAAGGCTTTCGAGGGCCGCGAGGCCTTCGACGCCGCGCTGATCGAACTGATCGACACCTTCAAGCCCAAACTCGTGGTCCTGGCCGGGTTCATGCGCATTCTAAGCGCTGACTTCGTGCGCCACTACGCGGGCCGCCTGCTCAATATCCATCCCTCGCTGCTACCCAAATACAAAGGGTTACACACTCATCAGCGCGCGCTGGAGGCCGGCGACGCTGAACACGGCTGCTCCGTGCACTTCGTCACCGAGGAACTCGATGGCGGACCACTGGTCGTACAAGCAGTAATACCGGTAGAGTTGCATGACTCGCCGCAGAGTCTGGCGCAGCGGGTCCATGTACAGGAACACCTGATCTACCCCATGGCCGTACGCTGGTTTGCCGAAGGCCGGTTATCCCTCGGCGAGCAAGGTGCTTTACTGGATGGACAGTTGCTTGCGCCCAGCGGCCACTTGATTCGAACCTAGGAGATTTTATGCGTCGCGCCCTGCTCTTCGCTTGCGCTCTGCTCGCCTTGCCCTTCGCACAGGCTGCAGACCTTCAACCTTTCTCCGCCAGCTACACCGCCGACTGGAAGCAGTTGCCCATGAGCGGCACGGCTGAACGCAGCCTGACCAAGGAAGCCAACGGCGTCTGGAAGCTCAACTTCAAGGCGTCGATGATGATCGCCAGCCTGTCCGAAGAAAGCACCCTGACTGTCGACAAGGACACCTTGCTGCCACAGTCCTACCACTTCGAACGCGGTGGCCTGGGCAAAGCCAAGAAGGCTGACCTGGACTTCGACTGGACCGCCAAGAAGGTCACCGGCACCGATCGTGGCGACGCGGTCAATATTGCGCTCAACCGCGGCATGCTCGACAAATCCACCTACCAGCTGGCGCTGCAGCATGACGTGGCCGCCGGCAAGAAAAGCATGAGCTATCAGGTTGTCGATGATGGCGAAGTCGATACCTATGACTTCCGCGTGCTGGGTTCGGAAAAAGTCGAAACCAAGGCTGGCCAGATCGATGCGATCAAGGTCGAGCGCGTGCGCGATCCGACACAAAGCAAGCGCATCACCGTGCTGTGGTTCGCCAAGGATTGGGATTACCTGCTGGTTCGCCTGCAACAGGTCGAGACCGACGGCAAGGAGTACAACATCATGCTCCTGGACGGCACCGTGAACGGCAAGCCGGTTAAAGGCAGCTGATACTCATATGTTTGAAGGAGCCCCGCACTTGCGGGGCTTTTTTTAAGATCAAAAGATCGCAGCCTTCGGCAGCTCCTACACGGGAATTCGGTCTCTTGTAGGAGCTGCCGAAGGCTGCGATCTTTTAAAGGAACGCACAACTGGCGCAATGCTCTATACCTTCAAGGTCTTTTTTGATCGAATGACTTTTCCTGCTGCCTGCGAGGTTTCCCATGACTGTCACCGTCAACACCGTTTCCGCCGAAGGTCTTCGCCATACCGTCCAGATCGATGACCACGAGTTGTTTGCCGACGCTCCCGTCTCCGCCGGTGGCGAAGGCAGCGCGCCAGAGCCTCATGATTATTTCGACGCAGCGCTGGGCGCCTGCAAAGCCTTGACCTTGAAGATGTATGCGAAGAAAAAGGACATTCCGCTGACCGGTGTTGGTGTGGAGGTCAAACGCGACAACAGTGAAGAGCAGAAAGGCAAATATGCCCTGCATGTGAAACTGACCCTCAAGGGCGTGCTCACCGACGCCCAGCGCGATGAGCTGCACCGGGTGGCCGATCGTTGCCCGGTGCACAAGCTGATGACCAGCAGTGAAGTCAGCATCGAAACCCATCTGGCCGAAGGCGCGTTCAGCCAATAGCGGCAAGGGCTGCGCAAGCGGGTTATGCTCGACGCATTACCCGCTCAGCCTGGAACGCACCATGAACACTCCGCTCGTGATCCGCCCCCGCGCCGAAGATGTCGAAGGCCAGCCGATTCTTCGCCCGTTGCCGTCTGCCAAATGCCGCAATGTCGGGCCCTTCGTGTTTTTCGACCACATGCTCGAAACCCGTTATGCCGCGGGCACGGGCATGAACATCCGCCAGCATCCACATATCGGTCTCTCCACACTCACCTACCTGTTTGAAGGCCAGCTGCAACACAAGGACAGCCTCGGTTCGGACCAGGTGGTCAATGCCGGGGATGTCAGCTGGATGACCGCCGGCAGCGCCATCGCTCATGTCGAGCGCACGCCCGACGCGCTAAAAGACAGCGGCTTTACGATGCACGGTTTGCAGATCTGGCTGGCTTCTCCCAAAGACAAGGAACAGGGCCCCGGACACTACAGCCACCACCCCGCTGCCACGCTGCCGGTCAGCGAAAACCTCGGGGTGAAGATCCGCATGATCGCCGGCTCGGGCTTTTGCCTCGAATCGCCGGTTCCGGTGCTTTCTCCGACGCTGTATGCCGAATTGAACCTGCAAACGGCGACAACCCTGCTGATTCCTACCGAGCATGAAGAGCGCGCGCTGTATGTCTTGAGCGGTGACGTGCAGCTGGATGGCGAGACGGTAGAGCCGCATTCGCTGGTGGTGTTGCCGGCTGGGGAAGAGATGACGTTGTTCGCCGAGAGCGACAGTCATGCGGTGGTGTTCGGGGGTGCGCCGCTGGATGGGCCGCGGCGGATCAACTGGAATTTCGTGGCGAGCGACCCGGCAGCCATCGATGAAGCGCGCCGGCGTTGGGCGGCCGGAGATTGGCCGACGGTGCCGGGGGAAGTTGAGCGGATCGAACTTCCTTAAGACTTTTTGTGAATTTCACATCGCCTTCGCGAGCAAGCCCGCTCCCACTGTTGACCGCATTCCAATGTGGGAGCGGGCTTGCTCGCGAAGAGGCCGGCACTATCGCAATCAGCCCTTGAACACTTCATCCAGCAGATTGTGCATCGAAGTGAAGGCCCGAGCGGCGACCTTGGCGTCGTACATCATCATGCCCGGTACGTTCGCATGGGGATCGGTGAACGAGTGAAACGCGCCGCCGTAGCTCAGCAGCTGCCAATCCACGCCCGCGGCATTCATTTCATCCTCGAAAGCCGGCAGCTGCTCCTTAGGCACCAACGGATCGGAAGCACCGTGCAGCACCAATACCGAGCCCTTGATGTTTTTCGCATCATTGACGTCCGGGGTATCCAGCGTACCGTGGAACGACACCGCCGCCTTCACGGGCGCACCCGTACGCGCAAACTCCAGCGCGCAGCAACCACCGAAACAGAAACCGAACGTGGCCAGTTTCGACGTATCGACAGCGGCCTCACCCTGGCTTTGCAACTGTTCGAACGCCACCTGCATGCGCTTGCGCAGCAACGGCCGGTCATTCTTCAGCGGCATCATTGCCGCGCCGGCCTCATCGTTGTTCTGCGGACGAACCGATTGACCATAGAGATCCGCGATCAGCACCACGTAGCCCTTGGCCGCGACCGACTTGGCGATTTCCTCGGCACCGGCACCGACGCCCATCCAGTTCGGCGCCATCAACAGGCCTGGACGCGGCCCTTTGTGATCAGCGTCGAACGCCAGGCGGCTTTCGTAGGATTGGCCATCAATCTGATAGGCAACAGAACGTACAGTGATTTGGCTCATTTCTGACTCCTGATTTTTTTACACCAGAATGAAAAAACCCGCCGAAGCGGGTTTTTCTACAACGAAGTTAAGCCGACAGCTCAACCAATAGCTTGTTCAGACGACGCACATAGGCCGCCGGGTCTTTCAAGCTGTCGCCGGCCGCCAGGGCCGCCTGATCGAAGAGGATGTGCGACAGGTCGCCAAAGCGCTCGTCGCTCTGCTCGTTGTCGAGCTTCTCGATCAGTGGGTGAGCCGGGTTGAATTCGAAGATCGGCTTCGAATCCGGAACCTTCTGCCCGCTGGCTTCGAGGATCTGACGCATCTGCAGGCCCAGGTCCTGCTCGCCGATGGCCAGGATCGCCGGGGAGTCGGTCAGGCGATGGGATACCCGTACTTCAGCCACGGATTCGCCCAGTGCAGACTTCAGACGCTCGACCAGACCTTCTTTGGACTTGGCGACTTCTTCTGCGGCCTTCTTGTCCTCTTCCGAGTCCAGGTTGCCCAGGTCCAGGTCACCGCGCGCCACGTCGACAAAGCTCTTGCCGTCGAAATCGCTGAGGTAGCTCATCAGCCACTCGTCGATACGGTCAGTCAGCAGAAGCACTTCGATGCCTTTCTTGCGGAAGACTTCCAGGTGCGGGCTGTTCTTGACCTGTGCGTAGGTTTCGCCGGTCAGGTAGTAGATCTTGTCCTGACCTTCCTTGGCGCGTGCCAGGTACTCGGCCAGGCCGACTACCTGTTCGCCGTCATCACCGATGGTCGATGCAAAACGCAGCAGACCGGCGATTTTCTCTTTGTTGGCGAAATCTTCTGCCGGGCCTTCTTTCATGACCTGGCCGAAGTTTTTCCAGAAGCCTTTGTATTGCTCTGGGTCGTTCTTCGCCAGTTTTTCCAGCATGTCCAGCACGCGCTTGGTCAGCGCCGACTTCATGGAGTCGATGATCGGGTCTTTCTGCAGGATTTCCCGAGACACGTTCAGCGACAGGTCGTTGGAGTCGACCACGCCTTTGATGAAGCGCAGGTAAAGCGGCAGGAAAGACTCGGCCTGATCCATGACGAACACGCGCTGCACGTACAGCTTCAGACCTTTCGGTGCTTCACGCTGGTACAGGTCGAATGGCGCACGGGCCGGCACGTACAGCAGCGAGCTGTATTCCAGCTTGCCTTCGACCTTGTTGTGGCTCCAGCTCAGCGGGTTTTCGAAGTCGTGGGCGATGTGCTTGTAGAACTCCTGGTATTCCTCGTCCTTGATTTCGGTACGCGGACGGGTCCACAGGGCGCTGGCGCGGTTGACGGTTTCCCATTCAACGGCAGGTTTCTCTTCACCCTCGACGGCTGCCACTTCTTTCGGCAACTCGATCGGCAAGGCGATGTGGTCGGAGTACTTCTTGATGATGTTGCGCAGACGCCAGCCATCGGCGAACTCGTCTTCACCGGATTTCAGGTGCAGGACGATGCGAGTACCACGGTCAGCCTTGTCGATGGTGGCGACTTCGAAATCGCCCTCACCTTTGGACGACCAGTGCACGCCTTCGCTGGCCGGGCTACCGGCGCGACGGCTGAACACGTCGACTTTGTCGGCGACGATGAAAGCGGAGTAGAAACCGACACCGAACTGGCCGATCAGGTGCGAGTCTTTCTTCTGGTCACCGGTCAGGTGTTTCATGAAATCGGCGGTGCCCGACTTGGCGATGGTACCCAGGTGGGTGATCGCGTCTTCGCGGCTCATGCCGATACCGTTGTCTTCGAGGGTGACGGTCTTGGCGTCCTTGTCGAAGCTCACGCGGATTTTCAGTTCGGCGCCGCCTTCCAGCAGCTCTGGCTTGGCCAAGGCTTCGAAACGTAATTTGTCTACAGCGTCAGAGGCGTTCGAGATCAGTTCGCGAAGGAAAATTTCCTTGTTGGAATACAGCGAATGGATCATGAGGTGCAGCAGTTGCTTCACCTCGGTCTGGAAGCCCAGGGTTTCCTTTTGAGTTTCCACACTCATGGTCATCAAACTCCAATCAGATGGCATAAGCCGCGACCTTCAGGGTCGGCGGCGGGTTGTCATCAGAGTTGGGGGCAGCATTCAGGATTTCAAGGGCTCATCAAGTTTGAAATGCGCCCGGGCCGTGGCGATGGGTTCCGCCTCGGTGCTTTGCCAGGCGGTAATCGCCACGTTGGCGACCCGGCGCCCCTGGCGACACACCTGGCAACGGGCCCAGGTATCGCGAAACTGCCCGGCGCGCAGGTAATCGAGGGAGAAGTCGATGATCTTCGGCACGCCCGGCGAACCGGTCGCCACCAGCAGGTGCAGCGCGGCGGAAAGCTCCATGAAACCGGCGATCACGCCGCCATGGATGGCCGGCAACAACGGGTTGCCGATGTTGTCCTTGTTGGCCGGCAGGCGAAACAGCAGCTCGTCCCCCACCCGCGAGCATTCGACACCGATCAATCCGGCGTAGGGAATCAGGTTCAACAGCGGCGCATATTCGCCCTGCTCATGGGCCTGTTGCAGTTGCTCCTTGAACGACTCGCTCACTTCGCACCTCCGGCAATCACGCCGCCAAAACCCTTGGTCCCCTTGATGCCCTTGCCCATGCGCATGAAAGTGCCCACGACATGGGCAATCGGCTGCTCCGGGTCATCCTGATAGGCAAATCCGCGGGCGAATATCACGTCGGTGGTCACCCGATAGCACTGGGCGAAGCCATAGACATCCTTATGCGGTTCGGCAGCGTGCATGTAGTCGATGCGCAGGTCGAGGGTCGGGCAGACTTCGAACTCAGGCAGTACGCAGAGGGTAGACATGCCACAGGCGGTGTCCATCAAGGTGGTCAGGGCGCCGCCGTGAATTACCCCGGTCTGGGGGTTGCCGACGATCTGCGGGCTGTATGGCAGCACTACGGTCAGCCCTTCGGCGCCGGCGCTGTGAACCCGCAACCCGAGCACTGAACAATGTCGCAGCGCCGACAGGAACCGTGTCGCACGCTCAAAAACGGGGTTTTCGGCCATGTTGATAAAGACTCTTGTTTAGTAGGCAGTGAAGTAGAAGCCCGGGTAAAAGTTCCGCGTTAGAACAAACTTATATATCTGAAATAATTTGTGGAACTTAACCATGACGCCAAGGCTCTTAAGGCCAGATAGATCTTTTCCACAAGGAGAAACACCCCATGCGTAAGACTTTTGCTATTGCCTTGATGTTGACCGCTTCCCTCGGTCTCGCTGCTTGCGATAAAAAATCCGAGGACAAAGCTCAAGATGCCGCCGAACATGCTGAGCAAGCACAGCAAGACATGAACAAAGCTCAGGATAAAGTGAACGACGCTGCAAAAGAAAATGCCGAAGCCGCCAAAGCTCAGGCTGAATCGAACGAAGCCGCAGCAAAAGAAGCCGCGCCTAAAAACTGATCCGGTTTTTAGCGTGGTAAAGAAAACCCGCCAAGTGCGGGTTTTCTTTTGCCTGCGATTTATTCGCTAGAGCAAAATCGTTCGAAAAGTCGGACTAATCATCAGCAACAAGGAACAGATCAAACCCACCAGCCAGACCAGGCTGCGTTGCCAGGCCAGGTCTTTCCAATAACACAGCAGGTAAAGGACTCGCGTAACCACAAAGATGATCGCCAGCGAGTCGATCAGCCAACCCGCCGTTTGTGTGGTGTGAGCCATCAACACCCCCACCGCAAACAATATGAAGGCCTCGAAACTGTTCTGATGCGCCGCCACCGCGCGCGCACCCAACCCCGTGAGTTGCGCCTGCTGTTGGCGCGGCAGGTGATTGTTGTAACCGCCCTGCTCTTTCATGGCCGTGGTCACGGGCATGCGCGCCACGTAAATCAGTACGGCACTGATAAACACGCACCAGAATGGAATACTCATCAAGCGGCCTCTTTGTTCACCTCGGGCAATGGCGCCTCTGTAGGGGTATAGACCATCACATCGAGAACGTCGGAGTGAAACTCGCGGCGATACAGCACGAACACCACGCCGGCACTCATCAACATGAACAACCAGGGGCTGACGAACCAGGCCAGCATGGTCATGCCGAAATAGTAAGAGCGCAGGCCGAAGTTGAACTGGTTGGCGGCCATGGAAATAACCCGGGCTGCCCGATTGGCAAAGGCTTTGCGCTCCTGCTCCGACACATGACGCTCGCCGACCATGGGCGCCGAGCCCACCAGGATGGCGGCGAAGTTGTACTGGCGCATGCACCAGCTGAAGGTAAAGAATGCATAAACGAACACCAGTGCCAAACAAAGCAACTTGATCTCCGACATCCCCTGCGATGCCTGCTGCACCATCGGGATATCCGCCAGCAACGACACCGCCCTTTCCGACGCCCCAAGGACCGTGAGAATACCGGCCAGGATAATCAGGGTGCTGGAGGCAAAGAACGACGCATTGCGCTCCAGGTTGCCGATCACGCTGGCATCGGCGATGCGGTTGTCACGCAGGAGCATGCGGCGCATCCAGTCTTCGCGATACAGGTGCAGCACGCTGGCCAGGCAGGCCGTGTCACGGCCCTTCCAGGTCGCATAGCGGGTGTAACCGCCCCAGCAGATGACGAACCAGATGGCCGCGAGGATGTGGATCAGGTTGGTTTGGATGAACGACATGCAGGTCCTTGTGATGGAGTGGCTGGTACACCGATACCCCTTGTAGGAGCGAGCTTGCTCGCGAAGAACCTGAGAGCAACGCGTTTATCCAGAAAACACGCGCCATGATTCGCGTCCTTCGCGAGCAAGCTCGCTCCTACAATTGGATTGCGCAGTCTTTCGACGTTAGCGCAGAAGAAAAGGCACCGCATCTCCCCATAAAAAAATGCCCCGTATCGATTGATACGGGGCATTTCTGTTTTTGCCTGCAAGCCCGCTCGTGGCGGGCCGGCAACGCTTAAGCCAGCGCTTCTTCGCGCTTGCCCAGCAGACGGTCGCAAACCACCGCAACCACCAGGGTCATCACCGACGGCACCAGCCACGCCAGGCCTTGCTCGCTGAGCGGCAGGTGCGACAGTTGCGTCGGCATCCAGTCCGCCAGGCCGGCGCCCTTGAGGGCGTCGATCAGGCCGAAGATGAACGACACCAGCATCACCGGGCCGACGATGCGGCCTTGTTCATGCCAGAAGTCCTTGCAGAAGCTCAGGGCCACCAGGGCGATGCACGGCGGGTAGATCGCGGTCAGTACCGGGATCGAGAACGCGATCAGCTTGGTCAGGCCCAGGTTGGACACCAGCAGGGAGAACGCCGCGAGGATGATCACCAGCGTCTTGTAGGACAGTGGCAGCACCCGGCTGAAGTACTCGGCGCAGGCACAGGTCAGGCCGACCGCCGTGACCAGGCAGGCCAGAGAGATCAGGACGGCGAGGAAACCGCTGCCCAGGGAGCCGAAGGTGTGCTGCACGTAGGCGTGCAACACGGCCGCTCCATTGGTCGCACCAGCAGCGACTTCATGGCTGCCCGAACCCAGGCGGAACAGGCTGATGTAGACCAGCGCCAGGCCCACGCCGGCAATCAGGCCGGCAATGATCGCGTAACGCGTGATCAACGCCGGCGACTCGACGCCGCGCGAGCGGATGGCATTGACGATGACGATGCCGAACACCAGTGCACCGAGGGTATCCATGGTCAGGTAGCCATTGATGAAGCCCTGGGAGAACGGCGCCGCCACGTATTCCGGCGTTGCATGGCCAATGTCACCCGCCGGCAACGCGAACGCAGCGATGCCGAGCGCGGCCAGGGCAATGATCTTCAGCGGCGCGAGGAAGCGCCCGACGGTATCGAGCAAACGGCCCGGGTACAGCGAGATGAAGAACACCACCAGGAAGTACACGGAACTGTAGAGGAACAGCGCCAGCGGGCTTTCGCCGGTCAGGGGCGCCAGGCCGACTTCGAACGACACGGTCGCGGTACGCGGGGTGGCGAACAGCGGGCCGACAGCCAGGTAGCAGGCCGCCGCGAGCAGGCCACCGGCGATCTTGCCGATCGGGCTGCTCAGGGCATCCATGGCGCCACCGACCTTGGCCAGGGCGACGACGGTGACCACCGGCAGGCCGACCGCGGTGATCAGGAAGCCCAGCGCCGCCATCCAGACGTGAGGCCCGGACTGCAAACCGACGATAGGCGGGAAGATGATGTTGCCAGCCCCGACGAACAGGGCAAACGTCATAAAACCAAGTGCCAGGATGTCCTGGCCTTTCAACACTTTCATTAAGGAAATACCACACTACTGAATCGGAATTTAGAGAGGGATTTCCCTATGGGTGAGGGAAATGCTGTCGGTCCGTATGGGACCAACCCTTTTAGCGCGTTGCAGCCTTGTGGGCCGCGGACGCAAAAATGGCGCGTATCCTAACGAATTTGGGCGGTAAACGCACTGTTAGAGGGCGGACTATCCGATACACGACATTTCCGTGTCGCATTTATGCATGTAAATGGTTGTCGCCTGTAAGTCCGTCTTCGCGAGCAAGCCCGCTCCCACATTGGAACGCGGTCAACTGTGGGAGCGGGCTTGCTCGCGAAGAGGCCGGCACCCTCTGCGCAAATCCCGGAAACGACAAAGGCCACCCGAAGGTGGCCTTTGTTTGGTGAAGCGTCAGCTAAGCGCGAGGCTTACTTGACAGCCCAACCAGTCAGCTCGGCCAGGGCCTTGCCGATGTCTGCCAGCGAACGCACGGTTTTAACGCCTGCGTCTTGCAGAGCAGCGAATTTCTCGTCTGCAGTGCCTTTGCCGCCAGAGATGATTGCGCCAGCATGGCCCATGCGCTTGCCCGGAGGAGCAGTCACACCAGCGATGTAGGAAACAACCGGCTTGGTCACGTGTGCCTTGATGTAGGCAGCCGCTTCTTCTTCAGCCGAACCGCCGATCTCACCGATCATCACGATCGCTTCGGTCTTCGGGTCTTCCTGGAACAGCTTCAGGATGTCGATGAAGTTCGAACCCGGGATCGGGTCACCACCGATGCCGACGCAAGTCGACTGACCGAAACCGGCGTCAGTAGTCTGCTTCACAGCTTCGTAGGTCAGGGTGCCGGAACGCGAAACGATACCGACCTTGCCTGGCAAGTGAATGTGACCTGGCATGATGCCGATCTTGCACTCGCCCGGAGTGATAACGCCTGGGCAGTTAGGGCCGATCAGGACTACGCCCAGCTCGTCGCACTTAACTTTAGCGTCCAGCATGTCCAGGGTAGGAATGCCTTCGGTGATGCAAACGATCAGCTTGATGCCGCCGAAGGCAGCTTCCAGGATCGAATCTTTGCAGAAAGGAGCCGGAACGTAGATCACGGAAGCGGTAGCGCCAGTGGCTTCTACTGCGTCTTTAACGGTGTTGAACACTGGCAGACCCAGGTGCTCGGTGCCGCCTTTGCCAGGAGTAACGCCACCAACCATTTTGGTGCCGTATTCGATGGCTTGCTGGGTGTGGAAACTACCTTGCGAACCGGTAATACCCTGGCAGATAACTTTGGTGTCTTTATTGATCAGGACGCTCATTATTTGCCCTCCGCAGCTTTGACAACTTGTTGAGCAGCGTCGGTCAGGCTGGTAGCAGCGATGATGTTCAAACCGCTTTCTGCCAGTACTTTAGCGCCCAGCTCAGCGTTGTTGCCTTCAAGGCGAACAACAACCGGGATTTTCACGCCGACTTCTTTCACTGCACCGATGATGCCTTCGGCAATCATGTCGCAACGAACGATGCCGCCGAAGATGTTAACCAGTACTGCAGCGACGTTGGTGTCGGACAGAATGATTTTGAAAGCTTCGGTAACGCGTTCTTTGGTAGCGCCGCCGCCCACGTCGAGGAAGTTGGCTGGCTTGCCGCCATGCAGGTTGACGATGTCCATGGTACCCATGGCCAGGCCAGCACCGTTGACCATGCAACCGATGTTGCCTTCCAGCGCTACGTAGTTCAGTTCGAACTTGGCAGCGTGCGCTTCGCGCGGATCGTCTTGCGACGGATCGTGGAAAGTCTTCAGCTTAGGCTGACGGTACATGGCGTTGGCGTCGATGTTGATCTTGGCGTCCAGGCAGTGCAGATCGCCGTCAGCCTTGATCACCAGCGGGTTCACTTCCAGCAGCGCCAGGTCGTGATCCTTGAACAGCTTGGCCAGACCTACGAAGATCTTGGCGAACTGAGCAACCTGCTTGCCTTCCAGACCCAGCTGGAATGCCAGCTCGCGACCCTGGAATGGCTGAGCGCCAACCAGTGGATCGATAGTGGCTTTCAGAATTTTTTCTGGAGTGTCGTGAGCGATTTTCTCGATGTCCACGCCACCTTCGGTGGAAGCCATGAACACGATACGACGGCTCGAACGGTCAACGACAGCGCCCAGGTACAGCTCTTTAGCGATATCAGTGCACGATTCAACCAGGATCTTGGTGACTGGCTGGCCATTGGCGTCAGTCTGGTAAGTCACCAGACGCTTGCCCAGCCACTGCTGTGCGAAGGCTTTGGCGTCTTCTTTGCTGCGAACCAGCTTGACGCCGCCCGCTTTACCGCGACCACCGGCGTGGACCTGGGCTTTGACAACCCACTCGCTGCCGCCGATTTTGTCGCAAGCTTCTGCTGCTGCTTCTGGGGTGTCTACTGCGTAACCAGTGGAAACTGGCAGGCCGTACTCAGCGAACAGCTGCTTACCCTGATACTCGTGAAGATTCATGCTTATTACCGTCTTCGTTAGGTACTGCGCATTCGGTGCTGCACTTGTTCAAGTGCCGCACCACCTGTGACTGCTGCTTGCGTAGCCTTTCCGGACAACCGGTGCAACTACGCAAGACTGCGTCCAGCGGATATTCCGCGGTGAGTCTTGCATGCAAGGCTCACGACGGGCCATACCGCCGTGGTTTCTTATTGTCTTAACGCTTCTTGCGGTTGGCGATGTGGATGGCGCCGCCATTCACTGCCAGAGCAGCTTCGTGCAAGGCTTCAGACAGGGTCGGATGGGAGAAAACCATCATGCCCAGGTCTTCAGCGCTGGTGCCGAATTCCATACCGATCGCGCCCTGCTGAACCAGTTCTGCAGCGCTTGGGCCAATCACGTGGACGCCCAGTACGCGGTCTGTCTTGGCATCTGCGATGACCTTGACGAAACCACCGGTGTCGTTGGCAGCCATGGCACGGCCGGAGGCTGCAAACGGGAAGGTGCCGACGTTAACTTCAACGCCTTCAGCTTTCAAGGCCTGCTCGGTTTTACCTACCCACGCGATTTCCGGGTGAGTATAAATAACCGAAGGGATCAAATCATAGTTCATCTGGGCCTTGTGGCCCTTGATGCGCTCGACAACCATGATGCCTTCTTCGGACGCCTTGTGCGCCAGCATCATGCCGCGAACCACGTCACCAATGGCGTAGACGCCCGGTACAGTGGTAGCGCAGTGATCGTCGACGTGCACGAAACCGCGCTCGTCCAGGGTCACGCCGCAGTCGGCAGCCAACAGATCAGTGGTCACTGGACGGCGACCAACGGCTACGATCAGCTTGTCGAACGTGATGGTCTGTTCGCCCTTGGCATCGGTGTAGTTCACAACGACTTCGTCGCCGTTCACTTTGGAGCCGGTCACGCGAGCGCCCAGCTTGATGTCCAGGCCCTGTTTGGTCAGGGTTTTCAGCGCTTCCTTGGAAACAGCGGCGTCAGCGGCCATCAGGAAGGTGTCCAGGGCTTCCAGGACAGTCACTTCTGCACCCAGACGCGACCACACCGACCCCAGTTCCAGACCGATCACGCCAGCGCCGATCACGCCCAGACGCTTAGGTACGGATTGGAATTCCAGGGCGCCCGTCGAATCGACGATCACATTCTGGTCAACCGGAGCCGGTGGAATGTCGATCGGACGCGAACCTGGAGCCAGGATGACGTTTTCAGCTTCGATGATTTCTACCGAGCCGTCCGGCTTGGTGACTTCGACTTTCTTGCCGGCCAGCAGCTTGCCGTGGCCCTCGATGGAGGTCACACCGTTGGCTTTGAACAGGGTCGCAACGCCAGAGGTCAGGCCTTTGACGATGGTGGCTTTACGGCCAACCATTGCACCCACGTCCATGGTCACGCCAGCGTGATTGATACCGTGGATCGCGAAGCCTTCTTTGGCTTCCTTGTATTTCCAGGAGCTGTCCAGCAGCGCCTTGGAGGGAATGCAGCCGACGTTCAGGCAAGTACCGCCCAGAGCCAGTTTGCCTTCCTTGTCGGTGTACTTCTCGATGCAGGCGGTCGAAAGACCCAGTTGGGCGGCCTTGATGGCAGCCACGTAGCCGCCAGGGCCCGCGCCGATCACTACTACGTCAAATTTCTGCGACATTCAAAAAATCCTCTTTAGCGAAAAGCTTCAAGCCGCAAGCTGCAAGCCAAGCCGCGGGTTTTCCGCCAGCTCGGGCTTGCAGCTCATGGCCGCTTCTATCAGATATCCAGCAACAGACGAGCCGGATCTTCCAGCAGGTTCTTGATGGTCACCAGGAAAGTCACAGCTTCTTTGCCATCGATCAGACGGTGATCGTAGGACAGTGCCAGGTACATCATCGGACGAATCACGACCTGGCCGTTGATGGCCATAGGACGCTGGATGATGTTGTGCATGCCCAGGATGGCGGCTTGTGGCGGGTTGACGATCGGGGTCGACATCATCGAACCGAAGGTACCGCCGTTGGTGATGGTGAAGGTACCACCGGTCATTTCGTCCATCGACAGTTTGCCGTCGCGGGCTTTCTTGCCGAAAGTGGCGATGCCGCCTTCGATTTCAGCCAGGCTCATCAGTTCGGCGTTACGCAGAACCGGTACAACCAGGCCGCGATCGCTGGAAACTGCAACGCCGACGTCAGCGTAGCCGTGGTAAACGATGTCGCCGCCGTCGATCGACGCGTTGACAGCCGGGAAGCGCTTCAGTGCTTCGGTAGCTGCTTTCACGAAGAACGACATGAAGCCCAGGCGTACGCCGTTGTGGGACTTCTCGAACAGATCCTTGTACTTCGAACGCAGGGCCATGACTTCGGTCATGTCGACTTCGTTGAAAGTGGTCAGCATCGCCATGTTCGATTGAGCTTCTACCAGGCGCTTGGCCACGGTAGCGCGAACGCGGGTCATCGGAACGCGCTTCTCGATGCGATCGCCTGCAGCGAACACAGGAGCAGCGGCGGCAGGTGCGGCAGCCTTGGCAGGCGCGGCAGCCGGAGCGGCTTTCTTGGCAGCAACGGCTGCAACCACGTCTTCCTTGGTCACGCGACCGCCTTTGCCGGTGCCGGCAACGGAAGCGATGTTGATGCCGTTTTCTTCAGCCAGCTTGCGCGCAGCCGGTGCAGCAACAGGATCGTCTTCGCCTTCGGCAGCCGGAGCAGCGGCCTGAGCAGCGGCAGCCGGAGCAGCAGCGGCTGGAGCGGCAGCAGCGCCGCCCGCTTCGATGGAGCCCAGGACTTCGTCGGACAGAACGGTGTCGCCTTCGTTCTTGACGATAGCGCCCAGCACGCCGTCAGCAGTCGCCAACACTTCCAGTACGACTTTATCGGTTTCGATGTCGACGATCAGTTCGTCGCGCTTGACCGCGTCGCCCGGTTGTTTGTGCCAGGTGGCAACGGTGCCATCGGCAACCGATTCCGGGAAAGTGGGGGCTTTGATTTCGATAGCCATTATCTGTGGGTCCTTAAATTCGGTTTCAGGTGCGCGAAGGCGTTAAACAGTAAAGGCGTCTTGCAGCAGTTTTTCCTGCTGCTCAGCGTGCATCGATGCGTAACCGCATGCCGGTGCAGCAGAAGCCTCACGGCCCGCGTACTCGAGTACGAGAGACTTGTTGAGGTTGCTGATGCTGCGACGCATGTGGTGTTGGCTGCAGTACCACGCACCCTGGTTCATCGGCTCTTCCTGGCACCAGACGGCAGCTTTGACGTTGGTGTAGGGAGCCAGGACTTCTTTCAAGTCGTCCTCAGGGAATGGGTACAGCTGCTCGATACGCACGATGGCGATATCGTCACGGCCTTCGGCACGACGTTTTTCCAGCAGGTCGTAGTAGACCTTGCCGCTACACAGGACAACGCGCTCGACCTTTTTCGGGTCCTGGGCATCGATTTCCGGGATAACGGTCTGGAAGGAACCTTCGGCCAGATCTTCCAAAGTCGAGATGGCCAGCTTGTGGCGCAACAGCGACTTCGGAGTCAGGACTACCAATGGCTTGCGCAGCGGGCGAATCACCTGACGGCGCAGCAAGTGGTAGATCTGTGCCGGCGTCGTCGGCATGCACACCTGGATGTTGTGCTCGGCGCACAGCTGCAGGTAACGCTCCAGACGAGCCGAGGAGTGCTCCGGCCCCTGACCTTCATAACCGTGCGGCAGCAGCATGGTCAGACCGCACAGACGGCCCCACTTGTGCTCGCCACTGGTGATGAACTGGTCGATAACGACCTGGGCGCCGTTGGCGAAGTCGCCGAACTGGGCTTCCCAGATGACCAGGGCATTTGGCGTGGTGGTCGAGTAACCGTACTCGAACGCCAGCACCGCTTCTTCGGACAGGAACGAGTCGTACAGGTCGAAACGTGGCTGACCGTCGTACAGGTTCTGCAGCGGGACGTAGGTGCCCGCGTCCTTCTGGTTGTGCAACACGGCATGACGGTGCGAGAACGTACCGCGGCCGATGTCCTGGCCAGTCATGCGGATCGGGTGACCTTCGAACGCCAGGGTCGCGTACGCCATGGTTTCGGCGTAACCCCAGTTGATCGGCAGGCCGCCGGCTTGCATCTTCTGACGGTCTTCGTAGATCTTCGCAACCTGGCGCTGAACCACGAAGCCTTCCGGGATTTCCAGCAGCTTGGCGGACAGTTCCTGCAAGGTCTTGAGGTCGAAGCGAGTGTCGTGACGCGCGGTCCAGGCGTGGCCCAGATACGGACGCCAGTCCACGAACAGCTCTTTGTTCGGCTCCTTGACCAGGCTTTTCACTACGTGCAGACCGTTGTCCAGCGCGTTGCGGTATTCGTCGACCTTGGCCTGAACACGCTCCGCGTCGAGTACACCGGCCTGGGTCAGGCGATCGGCATACAGCTCACGGGTGGTGCGCTGCTTGGTGATCTGCTGGTACATGATCGGCTGGGTGCCGCTTGGCTCGTCGGCCTCGTTGTGGCCGCGACGACGGTAGCAGACCAGGTCGATCACCACGTCACGCTTGAACTGCATGCGGTAGTCGATGGCCAGCTGGGTCACGAACAACACGGCTTCCGGATCATCGCCATTCACATGGAGGATCGGCGCCTGGATCATTTTCGCAACGTCGGTGGCGTACTCGGTGGAACGCGAGTCCAGCGGGTTGCTGATGGTGAAACCAACCTGGTTGTTGATCACGATGTGCACGGTACCGCCGGTCTTGAAACCGCGGGTCTGCGACATCTGGAAGGTTTCCATCACCACGCCTTGACCGGCGAATGCCGCGTCACCGTGGATGGAGATCGGCAGGACCTTCTCACCGGTCACGTCGTTACGACGATCCTGACGGGCGCGAACCGAACCCTCGACCACCGGGGAAACGATTTCCAGGTGGGACGGGTTGAACGCCATGGCCAGGTGAACTTCACCGCCGGTGGTCATTACGTTGGACGAGAAGCCCTGGTGGTATTTAACGTCACCGGAACCCAGCTCGACCTTCTTCTTGCCTTCGAACTCGTCGAACAGCTCGCGCGGGTTCTTGCCGAAGGTGTTGACCAGCACGTTCAGACGGCCACGGTGGGCCATGCCGATGACGATTTCCTTGGTGCCGTAGGAACCGGAACGCTGGATCAGCTCGTCGAGCATCGGAATCAGGCTCTCGCCGCCTTCCAGGCCGAAACGCTTGGTACCCGGGTATTTGGTGCCCAGGTATTTTTCCAGGCCTTCACCGGCGGTCACGCGCTCGAGCAGGTGGCTCTTGATGTCGGCGGAGTACGTCGGACGGCCACGCACGCTTTCCAGACGCTGCTGGAACCACTGGCGCTGCTCGGAATCGGTGATGTGCGTGAACTCAGCGCCGATGGTGCGGCAATATGTCTGCTGCAACGCTTCGTGAATTTCGCGTAGGCTCGCTTCCTCTTTGCCGATGAACAGGTCGCCGGCACGGAAGGTCGTATCAAGATCGGCATTGGTCAAGCCGTAATGATTGATCGACAGGTCTGCAGGTGCAGGACGCTGCCACAGCCCCAGCGGGTCAAGCTGGGCTGCCTGGTGGCCACGCATACGGTAGGCCTGGATCAATCGCAGCACTTCAACTTGCTTCTTCTCGTGCTCACTGCTCACGCTGCCGGCGGAAACCGGTTGGGCGCGGCGCTGGTTCTTTGCCAGCAAGACGAAATGATCGCGAATTGTGGAGTGCGAAACATCGGTGGCAGAGTTGCCGTCAGCAGGCAACTTCTGGAAGTAGGTGCGCCACTCTTCTGGCACAGCGTTAGGGTCGTGCAGGTAGAGCTCGTAGAGCTCTTCCACATAGGCAGCGTTACTACCGGATAGGTAGGCGCTGTTCCACATGCGCTGCATCACGCTTTCTTGCATGCTTGGTCACCCTCGGTTAGGGGAACACCACCGGTGTCGACACCGAGCAAACTTGCAGAAGTCCGAATGCAGCGACCAAAACAAGCCACTAGGATCACACTGATAGTCCGGGTACCAGCCCGGATGCCCCTGCTTGTCTCATTTCTTCAAAATAAGAGCCGCAGCCTTATAGGCTGCTGCTCAGGTTAAAACTACGGCGCCGGTTGAAGCCTGCGCCGCAGCATCCACGGGTACAACGGTCTAGCGGGTACTACAGCTGAATCACACGCCGCTCGAGAGCAACATGTTACGGATGTGACCGATGGCCTTAGTCGGGTTCAGGCCTTTCGGACATACGTTGACGCAGTTCATGATCCCGCGGCAGCGGAATACGCTGAACGGGTCATCCAGCGAAGCCAGACGCTCGGACGTCTTGGTGTCACGGCTGTCTGCCAGGAAGCGGTACGCTTGCAGCAGGGCAGCTGGACCCAGGAACTTGTCCGGGTTCCACCAGAAGGACGGGCACGAGGTCGAGCAGCAGGCGCACAGGATGCACTCGTACAGACCGTCGAGCTTTTCACGCTCTTCAGGGGACTGCAGACGCTCGATGGCCGGAGCCGGCGTGTCGTTCTGCAGGTAAGGCTTAACCTTCTCGTATTGCTTGTAGAAGATGCTCATATCGACGACCAGGTCACGGATTACCGGCAAACCTGGCAGAGGACGAACGATCAACTTGTTACCTTTTACAACGGCAGACAGCGGCGTGACGCACGCCAGGCCGTTCTTGCCGTTGATGTTCATGCCGTCGGAACCGCAAACGCCTTCACGGCAAGAGCGACGATAGGAGAAACCTTCGTCCTGCTCTTTGATCAGGGCCAGCACGTCCAGCACCATCAGGTCTTTACCACCGGTATCAACCTGGAATTCCTGCATGAACGGCGCAGCGTCCTGATCAGGGTTGTAACGATAAACACTGACTTGCAACATGGCGGCCACCCTTAATAAGTCCGAATCTTAGGTTCAAAAGTCGGAACCGTCTTCGGCGAGAAGTTCACGGCACGCTTGGCAACGCGCTTCTCACCCGGGAAGTACAGGGTGTGGCACAGCCAGTTTTCGTCGTCACGGTCTTCGAAGTCTTCACGGGCGTGAGCGCCGCGGGACTCTTTACGCACTTCGGCAGCGATGGCGGTAGCTTCGGCCACTTCCAGCAGGTTCTGCAGTTCCAGAGCTTCGATACGCGCAGTGTTGAACGCCTGCGACTTGTCGTTGATCTTGACGTTGGCGATGCGCTTGCGCAGATCAGCCAGCTGGGCAATACCCTTCTGCATGTATTCGCCGGTACGGAATACACCGAAGTAGTTCTGCATGCAGTTCTGCAGCTCGCGACGCAGGGTTGCCACGTCTTCGCCATCGGTACGCTCGTTCAGGGCGGACAGACGAGCCAGGGCCGCATTGATGTCGGCGTCGGTGGCGTCGTCGTATTCGATACCGTCGGTCAGCGCCTTTTCCAGGTGCAGGCCGGCAGCACGGCCGAAGACCACCAGGTCGAGCAGCGAGTTGCCGCCCAGGCGGTTGGCACCGTGAACCGATACGCAAGCCACTTCGCCTACAGCGAACAGGCCCGGGATGATGGTGTCTACGCCGTCGGCGTCCTGGGTGATCGCCTGACCGTGAATGTTGGTGGCAACGCCGCCCATCATATAGTGGCAGGTCGGAACAACCGGAACTGGAGCAACCACCGGGTCAACGTGAGCGAAAGTCTTGGACAGTTCGCAGATGCCTGGCAGACGGCTGTGCAACACCTCCTCGCCCAAGTGGTCGAGTTTCAGCATTACGTGGTCACCGTTCGGGCCACAGCCGTTACCGGCGATGATCTCTTTAACCATCGAACGGGCAACAACGTCACGACCAGCAAGGTCTTTGGCGTTCGGAGCATAACGCTCCATGAAACGCTCGCCGTGCTTGTTGATCAGGTATCCACCTTCACCACGGCAACCTTCGGTTACCAGTACACCGGCGCCGGCGATGCCGGTCGGGTGGAACTGCCACATTTCGATGTCTTGTACCGGTACGCCAGCACGCAGGGCCATGCCAACGCCGTCACCGGTGTTGATCAGGGCGTTGGTGGTCGAAGCGTAGATACGACCTGCACCGCCGGTGGCCAGAACGGTAGCCTTGGCACGGATGTAGGTGGTTTCGCCGGTTTCGATGCAGATGGCGATCACGCCGACGAAGTCGCCTTGACCGTTCTTCACCAGGTCAACGGCGTAGTACTCGTTCAGGAACGTGGTACCGGCTTTCAGGTTGCCCTGATAAAGGGTGTGCAGCAGGGCGTGACCGGTACGGTCGGACGCCGCGCAAGTACGCGCAGCCTGGCCGCCTTTACCGTAGTCCTTGGACTGCCCACCGAACGGACGCTGGTAGATACGGCCGGTTTCGGTACGCGAGAACGGCAGACCCATGTGGTCCAGCTCGAAAACGGCGGCCGGGCCTTCCTGACACATGTATTCGATAGCGTCCTGGTCACCGATGTAGTCGGAACCCTTGACGGTATCGTACATGTGCCAGCGCCAGTCATCGTTCGGGTCAGCGGACGCGATGGCACAGGTGATGCCGCCCTGGGCGGATACAGTATGCGAACGGGTCGGGAAAACCTTGGTGATTACCGCAGTCTTGTGACCGCCTTGCGCCAGTTGCAGCGCTGCGCGCATGCCGGCACCGCCACCACCAATGATGATGGCGTCGAAAGAAATCGTTGGAATGTTAGCCATGAATCAGATACCCCAGAGAATCTGCACACCCCAGACGAAGTAAGCGAACATCGCGACGCCGCATACTGCCTGGAAGAGGAAACGTATAGCCGTCGCGGACTTGCCGAACGCCATAGGCGTCAGGTAGTCGGTCGCGATGGTCCACATGCCGACCCAGGCGTGAGCGCCCAGAGCAACAAGGGCCAGCAGGCTGAAAATACGCATCCAGTTGTTGGCGAAGAGCGCGTGCCATTGGTCATAGCCAAGGCCCGGGTTCGCCACGAGGTATCCGATCAGGAAAATGAAGTAAGCCGCGAGAACGACCGCAGACACACGTTGCGCCATCCAGTCATAGAGGCCCGAACGCGAGAGGTTCGTGACGTTAGTTACCATATCCAAACTCCTGCCAGAACGATTACCACCACGGAAACGGCGATAATGATTTTCGAGCCCAGTTTGCCGCCTTCCAGCGTCTCACCGATGCCCATGTCCATGATCAAATGGCGCACACCGGCAACCAGGTGATACAGCAAGGCGGACAGGATGCCCCAAATCACTAGCTTGGCTAGCGGACTGGTCAGACACGCTTTCACCTGACCGAAGCCTTCCTCGGAGCTCAGCGACTTGTCCAATGCATAAAGCATGATGGCAAGGCACACGAAGAGGATGACACCGGAGATACGGTGAAGAATGGACGTGTAAGCAGTGACTGGGAGTTTGATGGTCCTTAGGTCTAGGTTTACAGGTCGTTGGCTTTTCACGGCTTTTTTTTCACACTGAAGAGCCCCTAACAATCAGGGCAAAGTTGTTGGGGAGTGCACTGGTCAGGTAACCACCACCCAGGGAGGCGACCCCCAATAACGCAAGCCCAAAAGCCCTTGGCGGTCGGCTGCCGAGTATAGACAGTTAGGCTACTAATGACAACGCAAAGACCTCACCCAAACAGCTGATTGCACAACGGACATAAAAGGCGTAAATGGCAGGCAATTTCGAGAAAAAAGTAGGGTTAAAGCCTTCTGGAGCAAGACTTTAGGCAAATTGACATTCGAATTTATCTCACTATAGTGGTGCGGGCCCTGCGTGGGGGGTCTGTCTGATGATTTCAAGCATAAATAGGAGGCCACATGGCTGACAAAAAAGCGCAGTTGATCATCGAGGGCGCAGCCCCCGTCGAGCTGCCCATTTTAACCGGCACCGTTGGTCCCGATGTTATCGATGTTCGGGGTCTGACGGCCACGGGCCGCTTCACCTTTGACCCTGGTTTCATGTCGACCGCTTCCTGCGAGTCGAAGATCACCTATATTGACGGTGACAACGGCATTTTGTTGCATCGCGGCTACCCGATCGAGCAACTGGCTGAAAAATCGGACTACCTGGAAACCTGCTACCTGCTGCTCAACGGCGAACTGCCGACCGCAGAGCAGAAGGCCCAGTTCGTCAGCACCGTGAAGAACCACACCATGGTTCACGAGCAATTGAAGACCTTCTTCAACGGCTTCCGTCGCGACGCTCACCCGATGGCCGTCATGTGCGGCGTAGTCGGCGCCCTCTCGGCCTTCTACCACGACTCCCTCGACATCAATAACCCGCAGCATCGCGAAATCTCCGCGATCCGCCTGGTTGCCAAGATGCCGACCCTGGCCGCGATGGTTTACAAGTACTCCATGGGCCAACCCATGATGTACCCGCGCAACGACCTGTCGTACGCGGAAAACTTCCTGCACATGATGTTCAACACCCCGTGCGAGATCAAACCGATCAGCCCGGTACTCGCCAAGGCCATGGACCGGATCTTCATCCTCCACGCCGACCACGAGCAGAATGCATCGACCTCTACCGTACGTCTGGCCGGCTCGTCGGGTGCCAACCCGTTCGCCTGTATCGCCGCCGGTATCGCGGCACTGTGGGGCCCTGCCCACGGCGGCGCCAACGAAGCCGTTCTGACCATGCTCGATGAAATCGGCGATGTCTCGAACATCGACAAGTTCATCGCCAAGGCCAAGGACAAGAACGATCCGTTCAAGCTGATGGGCTTCGGTCACCGCGTTTACAAAAACCGCGACCCACGCGCCACCGTGATGAAGCAGACCTGCGACGAAGTGTTGAAGGAACTGGGCATCCAGAACGATCCGCAACTCGAACTGGCCATGCGCCTGGAAGAGATCGCCCTGACCGACCCGTACTTCATCGAACGCTCGCTGTACCCGAACGTCGACTTCTACTCGGGGATCATCCTCAAGGCGATCGGCATTCCAACCAGCATGTTCACCGTGATCTTCGCCCTGGCGCGGACCGTCGGCTGGATCTCCCACTGGAAGGAAATGCTCTCCAGCCCGTACAAGATTGGCCGTCCGCGCCAGCTGTACACCGGCTACGAGTCGCGTGACATCACCAAGCTGGAAGACCGCAAGTAAGATCGTTCTTGCTGTAGCGTGTTGAGTTGTACCGGGAACGGCCTCTATTTGCATAGAGGCCGTTTTTGTTTACCTGGGGTTCACGCAGTGACTGAAGCACCGCTATCGCCAGCAGGCTGGCTCCCACAAGGAGCACTTGTTCCAATGTGGAGCCAGCAGGCTGGTTCCCACAGGGAGCATGCATTCCAATGTGGGAGCCAGCCTGCTGGCGATAAGGCCAAATCCGGCGACACACCCCCTTCAGACAGAAGCAAAAATGCCCCGATCTCTCGATCGAGGCATTAGCTTGCAGCTTCTAACCGCTCTTAGTGCGAAACCGCTCCACTAGCACCCAAACCCGTCTGCGAACGAACAAACTGCGGGAAGAACAGCGCCCGCTCGTTATCAGCCGCGGTCGACTTGTCGGTAATCGAGAAGAACCAGATCCCGACAAAAGCAATGATCATCGAGAACAACGCCGGGTACTCGTACGGGAAGATCGCCTTCTCGTGATGGAGGATCTGCACCCAGATGGTCGGGCCAAGGATCATCAAGCCCACAGCACTCACCAGGCCCAGCCAGCCACCGATCATCGCACCGCGAGTGGTCAGCTTCTTCCAGTACATGGAAAGCAGCAGGACCGGGAAGTTGCAGCTCGCCGCGATGGAGAACGCCAGGCCGACCATGAACGCGATGTTCTGGCTTTCGAACAGGATGCCCAGGCCGATCGCCAGCACCGCCAGGGCGATGGTGGTGATTTTCGAGACGCGGATCTCATCCTTCTCGTTGGCCTTGCCCTTCTTGATCACGCTGGCGTACAGGTCGTGGGACACCGCCGAGGCACCGGCCAGGGTCAGGCCGGCAACCACTGCCAGGATGGTCGCGAACGCTACCGCCGAGATGAAGCCCAGGAAGATGCTGCCACCGACCGCATTGGCCAGGTGCACCGCCGCCATGTTGTTACCGCCCAACAGCGCGCCAGCCGCATCCTTGAACGCAGGGTTGGTGCTGACCAGCAGGATCGCGCCGAAGCCGATGATGAAGGTCAGGATGTAGAAGTAGCCAATGAAACCGGTTGCGTACAGCACGCTCTTGCGCGCTTCTTTCGCATCACTCACGGTGAAGAAGCGCATCAGGATGTGTGGCAGGCCAGCGGTACCGAACATCAGTGCCAGGCCAAGGGAGAACGCCGAGATCGGATCTTTCACCAGGCCGCCCGGGCTCATGATCGCTTCACCTTTAGGGTGAACCTTGATCGCCTCGGAGAACAGAGCGTTGAAGTCGAAGTTGACGTGCTTCATCACCATCAGCGCCATGAAGGAAGCGCCGGACAGCAGCAACACCGCCTTGATGATCTGCACCCAGGTGGTCGCCAGCATGCCGCCAAACAGCACGTACATGCACATCAGGATACCGACCAGGATCACGGCAACGTGATAGTCGAGACCGAACAGCAGCTGGATCAGCTTGCCGGCACCGACCATTTGCGCGATCAGGTAGAACGCCACCACCACCAGCGAACCGCAAGCGGACAGCGAGCGGATCTGGGTTTGCCCAAGGCGATAGGACGCCACGTCGGCAAAGGTATATTTACCCAGGTTACGCAGGCGCTCGGCGATCAGGAACAGGATGATCGGCCAGCCCACCAGGAAGCCGATCGAGTAGATCAGGCCGTCGTAGCCGGAGGTGAACACCAGCGCGGAAATACCCAGGAAGGACGCCGCGGACATGTAGTCACCGGCAATTGCCAGGCCGTTCTGGAAACCGGTGATCTTGCCGCCCGCCGCGTAGTAGTCGGAGGCCGACTTGTTTTTCTTCGACGCCCAGTAGGTGATGCACAGGGTTGCGCCGACGAAGGCGACGAACATCAGGATCGCGGACACGTTGAGGGGTTGCTTCTGCACGGCGCCGGTCAGGGCGTCAGCGGCCCAGGCGCCAGGTGCGAAGGCTGCGATGCTCAAAAGAGCCATTAGACGCCGGATCATTGCTGAGCCTCCTTGAGAATCGCATTGTTCAGGTCGTCGAATTCGCCGTTGGCGCGTCGCACATAGATACCGGTCAGGATGAAGGCCGAGACAATCAGCCCGACACCAATCGGGATGCCCCAGGTAATCGATGACTCAGGACTGATTTTCGCCCCCAGTACATGCGGCCCGTAAGCAATCAAAAGGATGAATCCGGAGTAAAGCCCTAGCATGATCGCCGATAGAATCCAGGCGAATCGTTCCCTCTTGCTAACCAGCTCCTTGAAGCGCGGGCTGTTTTGAATCGAGAGGTAAATGCTGTCGTTCATTGTTTTTATCCTCGCAGCACAGATTTAGTTGGAACGGTATCCACTCTATGCGGCTGCGGGGCAGGTTCCAGACGACCTTAGTCTTAGAACCACGTGACGTATTCGCCAATCTCAAGCACTACTGAATAAAAGTGGGAGCTAGCCTGCTGGCGATTGCGATCTGTCAGTCAACACTTCAGTTAACTGACAGATCGCAATCGCCAGCAGGCTAGCTCCCACAGGGTACAGCGGGGTATCTGTTACTTGGTCCAGTCAGCCACGCGCTCCGGGTGCTTGGCTACCCAATCCTTTGCCGCCGCTTCAGGCTTGGCGCCTTCCTGGATTGCCAGCATGACTTCGCCGATTTCGTCTTTCGACGCCCACTGGAAGTTCTTCAGGAACTTGGCCACTTCCGGTGCCTTGGTCGCCAGCTCTTTGCTGCCGATGCTGTTCACGGTTTCAGCCGCGCCGTAAACGCCTTTCGGGTCTTCCAGGAAACGCAGTTTCCACTTGGCGAACATCCAGTGCGGCACCCAACCGGTCACGGCAATGGATTCGTTCTTTTTCTCGGCACGTGTCAGCTCGGCAATCATGCCGGCGCCGGAACTCGCCTTGAGTTGATAGCCGGTCAGGTCATAGTCCTTGATCGCCTGCTCGGTCTTGAGCATCACGCCTGAACCGGCGTCGATGCCGACGATGCGTTTCTTGAAGCTGTCGTCGGTTTTCAGGTCTTCAAGCGACTTGGCCTTGACGTACTCCGGCACGATCAAGCCGATCCTGGCGTCCTTGAAGTTCGGACCGTAGTCGACGACCTGGTCCTTGTTCTTGGCCCAGTAATCGCCGTGGGTCACCGGCAGCCAGGCCGACAGCATGGCGTCGAGTTTGCCGGTGGCCACGCCCTGCCACATGATCCCCGTGGCGACGGCTTGCAGCTTCACGTCATAATTGAGCTTCTGCTTGATCACTTCAGCGGCCACGTGAGTGGTCGCGACGCTGTCGGACCAGCCGTCAACGTAACCGATGGTCAGGGTCTTGTTCTCGGCATTGGCGAATGTGGAGCCAATCGCAAGCACCAGAGCGGCACCTGCGCCTAAAAGTCGTCGCATCTTCATCGTTACTTCCCCGAAAGTGCTGCGCTCGACGGATGCCGAGTCGCGTCAACGTATAGTTATGGTGCACAGCGCCCCCATCACGCCCCACCCGCAAACTCGTTCGATCATCAGCGGAGTACTGATGATGCGATCATCAACCTGACGCTGTTGGCGACCTGCTCTGCCAGCGACCTCAAGGCATCGAGAAACGACATCAGAACGCCATGAGTCTAGGACAGCGCACAGGTTCCGCCCGATCCGCCCGAACTTTGCATGTCAAAATCATGCAGGGCACCAAGCGCGGGACAAATACAGGTAACATGCGCCGCTTTGCTCCCAGACGGCCTGACCATGCCCGCGACATCCCGTTTTCCTTTTTTTGCTTATCTGTTCGCTTGCCTGCTGGGGCTGTTTGCCTTGGGCGGCTTCTGGTATGGCCTCGGCAAACCGGTGCTCCTGCCGGACGTGGTCAGCGCGACGCACAAGCTGCAATGCGCCTCCTATACCCCGTTCGACAAGGACCAGTCGCCGTTCGACGTACCGTTCAACCTTCGTCCCGAGCGCATGGACGCGGATCTCGCGCTGCTGGCCAAAAATTTCCAGTGCATCCGCACCTACTCCATGACCGGCCTCGATGCCCTCCCCGACCTGGCGCGCAAGCATGGGTTGAAGCTGATGATCGGCGCCTGGATCAACAGCAACCCGGTGGACACCGAAAAAGAAGTCGACCTGCTGATCGCCTCGGCCAACGCCAACGCGGACGTGGTCAGCGCGGTGATCGTCGGCAACGAAACCCTGCTGCGCAAGGAAGTCACCGGCACCCAGTTGGTCAAGCTGATCAACAAGGTAAAAAGCCAGGTCAAGCAACCCGTTACCTATGCCGATGTCTGGGAGTTCTGGCTCAAGCACCCGGAGATCGCTCCGGCCGTGGATTTCCTGACCATCCACTTGCTGCCGTACTGGGAAGATGATCCGTCGAACATCGACGCCGCGCTGCAGCATGTGGCCGAGGTACGCCAGGTATTCGGCAACAAATTCGCACCCAAGGACGTGATGATCGGCGAAACCGGCTGGCCGAGCGAAGGCCGCCAGCGTGAAACCGCCCTGCCGAGTCGGGTCAACGAAGCCAAGTTCATTCGTGGTTTTGTCGCCATGGCCGAGCAGCAAGGTTGGCACTACAACCTGATCGAAGCCTTCGACCAGCCGTGGAAACGTGCCAGTGAAGGTGCGGTTGGTGGTTACTGGGGGCTGTTCGATGCAGATCGCCAGGACAAGGGTGTGCTGGCCGGGCCGGTGTCGAACGTGCCGTACTGGTCGCAGTGGCTGGTGGTTGGCGGGTTTATCTTCCTTGGCACACTGATTCTCGGTGGACGCGTTCGCAGCACTCGCGCCGCGCTGGTGCTGCCACTGCTGGGCGCCTTGGCCGCTTGCTCGATGGGTGCCTGGGGCGATCTGGCACGGGTCACCACGCGTTTTGCCAGCGAGTGGTTGTGGGTCGCCGTGCTGACTGCCTTGAATGTGTTGGTGCTGGCCCATGCCGCACTGACGCTGAGCCCCCGCACCGGTTGGCGTGGCTGGGCGTTCAATACGCTTGAGCGTCGGGCAGGCTGGATAATGGCAGTGGCAGGATTTGCCGCTGCGGTGACGATGCTGGAGCTGGTATTCGACCCGCGCTACCGCAGCTTCCCAAGCGTCGCCTTCATCCTGCCAGCGCTGGTTTACCTGTGCCGCCCGGTGAGCGTCCCGCGCCGGGAAATCGCCCTGCTGACCTTCATCATCGGCGCCGGCATTGCGCCGCAGCTGTTCCGGGAAGGCTTGCAGAACCAGCAGGCCTGGGGTTGGGCGCTGGTGAGCGGGTTGATGGTGGCGGCGTTGTGGCGTTGTTTGCGGGTTCGCAAGGACTGATCTTCAGCGCCGCCTCCGGCCTCTTCGCGAGCAAGCCCGCTCCCACATTTGATCTGCGTCGTTCACAAATCGAATGTGGGAGCGGGCTTGCTCGCGAAGGCTATCTATCAGGCGCTACGGGACGCCCTGACCAACCGCAACCCCGCAATCACCACCGCAAACACCGCCATTGTCGTGTTGTACAACGCCAGCGCCGGAAACCCGAACACCAGCGCCGCCACTGCCAACCACCACCCTGCCCGCCCGGGCAGCACAAAACCGACCACGGCGGCGATCAGTGCCGCCCAGCCCAATACCTGGAAGTGAATCATCAGGCCCAGGTTCGAACGTACCTGGCATTCCCAGCGGCTGGCCTCGTCCACGCAGATGCCGACCCACTGCGCATCTTCCATGAAGCCATAACGCGCGCCATAGCTGGCGGCCAGCCATAACGGCAACAAAACAAGCAGCAGAATCACGGGCAAACGGCGGGACATGGAGCACTCCAATACGCGAAAACGGCGGCCAGCTTAATCGCCCGACAGCCTTAAGCAAGGGATAACAACTGTTAACTGGTCATTCAATCACTGCAAAGTGTATCGTCACGCTACTATTACTCGGAATTCAGGCCAGTTTGGTGCCGATGCGTGGCACTTTGGCGCAGATCCAGTGGTCATAGCCTGCGAACTTCATTCGGCACCTTTTTCTAAGGGATCTAGTCATGCTCCGTTCCTTGCGCTTCGCCGCCCTGTTTGGCGGCCTTATCTTGAGTGCGTCCGCACTGGCGGTCGATATCGACGCCGCCAGTTATGGCTATCCCTTGACCAACCCGTTCGAGGCGACCATTGCCACGACGCCACCGGACCTGCGCCCCGAGCTGCCGTTGGATGAGGACATCGATCAGTCCGATCGCAGCGTCACCCTGCGCCCGGAACGCGCATTCGAACTGCCGGACAACTTCTGGCCAGTGAAAAAACTCACCTATCGCATTGCCACCCAGGACAAAGCTGCGCCGTTGATCTTCCTGATCGCCGGCACGGGCGCGCGCTACGACAGCAGCCTCAACGAATACCTGAAAAAGCTCTACTACAAGGCCGGCTACCACGTGGTGCAACTGTCGTCGCCCACCAGCTTCGACTTCATGAGCGCCGCCTCACGTTTTGCCACGCCCGGCATCACCAAGGACGACGCCGAAGACATGTACCGGGTGATGCAGGCCGTGCGGGCGCAAAACCCGAAACTGCCGGTCACCGAGTACTACCTCACCGGCTACAGCCTGGGTGCACTGGATGCGGCATTCGTCGCGCACCTGGACGAAACCCGCCGCAGCTTCAACTTCAAGAAAGTGCTGCTGCTCAACCCACCGGTCAATCTCTACACCTCGATCACCAACCTGGACAAACTGGTCCAGACCGAGGTCAAGGGCATCAACAACACCACCACGTTCTATGAGCTGGTGCTGAACAAACTGACCCGTTACTTCCAGCAGAAGGGCTACGTCGATATCAACGACGCACTGCTTTATGACTTCCAGCAGTCCAAGCAGCACCTGAGCAATGAACAGATGGCCATGCTGATCGGCACCTCCTTCCGTTTTTCCGCGGCCGACATCGCCTTCACCTCGGACCTGATCAACCGTCGCGGCCTGATCACTCCGCCGAAAACCCCCATTACCGAAGGCACCAGCCTCACGCCGTACCTCAAGCGTGCGCTGCAGTGCGACTTCGACTGCTACATCACCGAACAGGTGATCCCGATGTGGCGTGCCCGCACCGACGGCGGCAGCCTGCTGCAACTGATCGACCAGGTGAGCCTGTATGCACTGAAGGACTACCTGCACGACAGCCCGAAAATCGCCGTGATGCACAACGCCGACGATGTGATCCTCGGCCCTGGAGACCTGGGTTTCCTGCGCAAGACGTTTGGCGATCGCCTGACCGTTTACCCGCTGGGCGGCCACTGCGGCAACATTAACTACCGCGTCAACAGCGACGCCATGCTGGAGTTCTTCCGTGGCTAAATACCTCCTGCTTATCGCCGCGTTACTCTGTACAAGCGCTGCCAATGCCGACAACAGCAAGGCCAACGCACCGGTGGTCGTCGACAGTGACGGCTTCAAGGAGCCACTGAGCAAACTCAAGTTCAACCCGGGCCTGGACCAGCGCGAATTCGAACGTTCAACGCTCAGCGCATTGAACGTCTATGACCCGCTGGAAGAGTGGAACCGCCGGGTTTACCACTTCAACTACCGGTTCGACCAATGGGTGTTCCTGCCGGTGGTCGACGGCTATCGCTACATCACGCCGAGCTTCCTGCGCACCGGCGTCAGCAACTTCTTCAACAACCTTGGCGACGTGCCGAACCTGATGAACAGCTTGTTGCAGTTCAAGGGCCAGCGCTCGATGGAAATCACCGGACGGCTGTTGCTCAATACCACCATCGGCATCGCCGGCCTGTGGGACCCGGCCACCGCCATGGGCCTGCCGCGCCAGAATGAAGACTTCGGTCAGACCCTGGGATTCTATGGTGTGCCGGGCGGCGCCTACTTCGTACTGCCGATCCTCGGCCCGTCGAACCTGCGTGATACTGGCGGCTTGGTGGTCGATTTCAGCGCCGAGAACGCCATCAACTTCCTCAACGTTGCCGAAGTCAGCTCCAACCATCCCGAAGTCTGGATCCTGCGCGCCATCGACAAGCGCCATCAGAACAGCTTCCGCTATGGCCAGCTGAACTCGCCGTTCGAGTACGAGAAGGTGCGCTACGTGTACACCGAGTCGCGCAAGTTGCAGATCGCCGAGTAATAACGGCGGGCACAAGAAACTGTGGGAGCGAGCCTGCTCGCGATGAGGCCATAACATTCAACACCTATGTTGACTGTTACACCGCAATCGCGAGCAGGCTCGCTCCCACATTTGTCATGTGTTGGCCTTAGCCTTTCAGGGCTTTCCAGAGCTTGCTCACCGCCATCACCCCCACCAACACCACCGCACCCGCCACAATCCCCGCCACCGCATTGAGTAACGTCGGCACGATAAATCCGGCACCGCCGGCGGCTGCGCTGACACTTTCGATCCAGTGATGCACCACCGGAACGCCGTGGGTGAGGATGCCGCCACCGACCAGGAACATCGCCGCCGTACCGATCACCGACAGGCTTTTCATCATGTACGGTGCCGCTCGCAGAATGCCACCGCCGATGCTTTTGGCCATCTGTCCCGGCTTCTGGGTCAGCCACAGCCCCAGGTCATCGAGCTTGACGATGCCCGCTACCAGGCCGTACACGCCGACAGTCATGACGATGGCGATACCCGAGAGCACGACGACTTGCTGGGTCAGCGCCGAATCGGCCACGACGCCAAGGGTGATGGCGATGATTTCCGCCGAAAGAATGAAGTCGGTGCGGATCGCGCCCTTGATCTTGTCCTTTTCGAACGCCACCAGATCGACCGCCGGATCCGCCACCGCCTCGACCAGTTCGGCATGTTCGGCCTGGTCTTCGGCCTTGCTGTGGAGGAATTTATGGGCGAGCTTTTCAAACCCTTCGAAACACAGGTAGGCGCCACCGAGCATCAGTAACGGCGTGACCAGCCACGGGACGAACGCGCTGATGGCCAATGCCGACGGCACCAGGATCAGCTTGTTGACGAACGAGCCCTTGGCGACCGCCCAGACCACCGGGATTTCCCGCTCAGCGCGCACACCGCTGACCTGCTGGGCGTTGAGCGCCAGATCGTCGCCGAGCACGCCGGCGGTTTTCTTGGCGGCCATTTTTGTCATCAACGCCACATCGTCCAGTACGGCGGCGATGTCGTCGATCAGCACGAGCAAACTGCTTCCTGCCATGAATCGGCTTTCCTTCTTGAATGAATGCCGTGCAGCATAGCGCGGCCGAGCGCCGCACGGAGCATTCTTGAGCGTCGCCGAAGGCCGGTGCTACCATGCGCCACCGCCAGTACAGGCAAGGAACCCCCTGGTTTATGAGCACCATCCGCGAGCGCAACAAACAATTGATCCTGCGTGCCGCCAGTGAAGAATTTGCCGACAAGGGCTTCGCTGCGACCAAAACCAGTGACATCGCAGCCAAGGCGGGATTGCCCAAGCCCAACGTCTACTACTACTTCAAATCCAAGGAAAACCTCTATCGCGAGGTCCTGGAAAGCATCATCGAGCCAATTCTGCAGGCCTCGACGCCATTCAACCCGGACGGTGTGCCCAGTGAAGTGCTGAGCGGCTACATTCGCTCGAAAATCCGCATCTCCCGCGACCTGCCCTTCGCCTCCAAGGTATTCGCCAGCGAAATCATGCACGGCGCCCCGCACCTGAGCCCCGACCTGGTCGAACAGCTCAACGGCCAGGCCAAGCACAACATCGACTGCATCCAGACCTGGATCGACCGCGGCCAGATCGCGCCCATCGACCCCAATCACCTGATGTTCAGCATCTGGGCCGCCACCCAGACCTACGCCGACTTCGACTGGCAAATCACCGCCATCACCGGCAAGGCCAGGCTGGATGAAGAAGATTACGAAGCGGCGGCGCAGACGATCATTCGGTTGGTGTTGAAGGGGTGTGAGCCGGACTGATAGACCGCAGCGCGGCCATCGCCAGCAGGCTGGCTCCCACAGTTGATCTCTGACACTCAGCTAAACCCCTGCTGGCTCCCACAGTTGATCTCTGACACTCAGCTAAACCCCTGCTGGCTCCCACAGTTGATCTCTGACACTCAGGTAAACCCCTGTGGGAGCCAGCCTGCTGGCGATGGGGACAACTCCGTTTTGGATCAAACCCAGATAGCATCCCACAACGGATAGTCGCCAAGCTTCTCTACCAGTCCAGCCCGCAGCGGGTTAGCTACTACATATCGAGCCATTTTCACTAAATCCTCCTCCCGCCGCAGCGCCCGATCATGAAACCCTCTCTGCCAGAGACTGGTGGTTCGACCGGTAGACTGCTTCACTGCCTTGGTGGTCAAGGATTTAGTCCTTTGCACCAGTCCACCCAACGACCCCTGCCGCAATTCGATCAACCAATGAAAGTGATCGGGCATGACAACCCAGGCCAGTGAATTGGCAAAGCCTTGATCCTGAGCGCAGCGAAATTGATTAACCACCCCTCTCCCCAAGAAGAAGTCTTTGAATATCGGTTCTCGGTCGCGAGTGTTGATAGTCAACAGGTAAATGCGGCTGGATTCGGCATATCGGCCGATACGCAAGCGATTTGAAGCGGGTAGATCAGGCATTCCTTTGCCCCTTGCATGATGAATTCATGAGCAAGGCTAGTCCTGATATTCCCAATGCGCGGGGCAGACAGTTAGCTGGATGTGTCTGTAAGTCAGTCATCGCCAGCAGGCTGGCTCCCACAGTTTGATCTCTGACACTCAGATAATCCCCTGTGGGAGCCAGCCTGCTGGCGATGGCGTCATCTCAAATGCAAAAGATCAAGCCACCACCCCAGCATCCGCCCTCAACCCCAGCGCCTCGATCGCATTGATTGCACACTGCTCATCAACATCCGACAGATCCCCGCTGATCCCCACCGCCCCCAGCACGTTCCCGTCCTGATCCCGCACCAACACACCACCCGGTGCGGGCACGACGCTGCCCTGCCCCAGGCTATTCAATGCCGCGATGAACGCCGGGCGTTGCTGGGCGTCCAGTGCCAGCAGGCGTGAGCCTTTGCCCAGCGCGATGGCGCCCCAGGCTTTGCCGATGGCGACGTGCGGGCGCAGCAGGCTGGCGCCGTCTTCGCGTTGCAGGGTGATCAGGTGCCCGCCGGCATCCAGTACCGCGATGGTCAGTGGCGCCGCGGAGATGGCCCGCCCTGCGCTGATGGCTTCGTTGACCAGGTTGACTGCGACTTTCAAGGTTAAAGCGCTCATGGTGCCGTCCTCATTTTGTTTTTGGAAAGGCGGTGGACTGCTTCGATGTGCCGCAGTCCGATGCAACAAATAGAACACAATGAATTATTTTTTTGTATACAATAATTCTCGAAAAGCGCCACATGCGACGAAAAGCCACAGTAGAGCGGGCTTCCGACGAATGAAACAACCGCTTGAGAAAATGGATTGACCTGCGCCGTCCGCCGTGAATACACTCTGCGCAAAGCCACTTGTATACAATTACAAAACGTAAAGAGGCACAAAACCATGAGCAAAATGAGAGCAATCGAAGCCGCCGTTCTGGTGATGCGCCGTGAAGGGGTTGATACCGCTTTTGGCATCCCCGGTGCCGCCATCAACCCGCTGTACTCCGCCCTGCAAAAGGTCGGCGGCATCGATCACGTACTCGCTCGCCACGTTGAAGGCGCCTCGCACATGGCCGAGGGCTACACCCGCACCAAGGCCGGCAACATCGGCGTGTGCATCGGCACTTCCGGCCCTGCCGGTACCGACATGGTCACCGGGCTCTACAGCGCCTCGGCCGACTCGATTCCAATCCTCTGCATTACCGGCCAGGCACCCCGCGCCCGTATGCACAAGGAAGACTTCCAGGCTGTCGATATCACCAGCATCGTCAAGCCAGTGACCAAGTGGGCGACCACTGTTCTCGAACCGGGCCAGGTGCCTTACGCGTTCCAGAAAGCTTTCTTCGAGATGCGCTCCGGCCGCCCAGGCCCGGTGCTGATCGACCTGCCGTTCGACGTGCAGATGGCCGAAATCGAGTTCGACATCGATGCTTACCAGCCGCTGCCTCTGGCCAAGCCGACCGCTACCCGCGTTCAAGTCGAGAAGGCTCTGGCCCTGCTCGATCAGGCTGAGCGTCCACTGCTGGTAGCCGGTGGCGGCATCATCAATGCCGACGCCAGCGATCTGCTGGTTGAATTCGCCGAGCTGACCGGTATCCCGGTCATCCCGACCCTGATGGGCTGGGGCACCATCCCGGACGATCACCCGCTGATGGTCGGCATGGTCGGCTTGCAGACGTCGCACCGCTACGGCAACGCCACCATGTTGAAATCCGACGTGGTGCTGGGCATTGGTAACCGTTGGGCCAACCGTCACACCGGTTCAGTGGATGTGTACACAGAAGGCCGCAAGTTCATTCACGTCGACATCGAAGGCACTCAGATCGGCCGCGTGTTCACCCCGGACCTGGGCATCGTCTCCGACGCCGCCGCCGCGCTGACCGTTTTCATCGAAGTCGCTCGCGAATGGCAAGCCGCCGGCAAGCTGAAAAACCGCAGCGCCTGGCTGCAAGACTGCCAACAGCGCAAAGCCAGCCTGCAGCGCAAGACCCACTTCGACAACGTGCCGGTCAAGCCGCAGCGCGTCTACGAAGAAATGAACCAGGTGTTCGGCAAGGACACCTGCTACGTCAGCACCATCGGTCTGTCGCAGATTGCCGGCGCGCAGTTCCTGCACGTCTACAAGCCGCGTCACTGGATCAACTGCGGCCAGGCAGGCCCTCTGGGCTGGACCATTCCGGCGGCGCTGGGCGTGGTCAAGGCTGATCCGAACCGTAAAGTCGTGGCCCTGTCGGGGGACTATGACTTCCAGTTCATGATCGAGGAATTGGCGGTGGGCGCGCAGTTCAAGCTGCCGTACATCCATGTGGTGGTGAACAACTCGTACCTGGGCCTGATCCGTCAGGCGCAGCGCGGTTTCGACATGGATTACTGCGTACAGCTGTCGTTCGACAACCTGAACGCGCCGGAGCTCAACGGTTACGGTGTCGACCACGTCGCGGTTGCCGAAGGCCTGGGTTGCAAGGCGCTGCGTGTGTTCGAACCGGCTCAGATCCAGCCTGCCCTGCGCAAGGCCCAGGAGCTGATCGAAGAGTTCAAGGTGCCGGTGATCGTCGAGATTATCCTGGAGCGCGTGACCAACATTTCCATGGGCACCGAGATCAACGCCGTCAACGAATTCGAAGACCTGGCGCTGGTCGGCAACGATGCGCCGACGGCGATTTCGTTGCTCGATTAATAGCTGACCGCTCTCCCTGTGGGAGCGAGCCTGCTCGCGATGAGGCCGGCACATTCAACATTGATGTTGACTGTCCCTCCATCGCCAGCAGGCTGGCTCCCACAGGGGTTCTGCACACATTTACGGGAGACCACCATGCCGCGTTTCGCAGCCAACCTGTCCATGCTGTTCACCGAACAGGACTTTCTCGCCCGTTTCGAAGCGGCCGCCAAGGCCGGCTTCAGTGGTGTCGAGTACCTGTTCCCCTACGACTTCAGCTCTGCCGAAATCAAGGCCAAGCTCGACGCCAATGGCCTGACCCAAGTGCTGTTCAACCTGCCGGCCGGCGACTGGGCCAAGGGTGAGCGCGGTATCGCCTGCCTGCCGGACCGCGTTGAAGAGTTCCGCGCCGGGGTCGACCTGGCGATTGCCTACGCACAAGTACTGGGCAACACCCAGATCAACTGCCTGGCCGGTATCCGCCCACAAGGCGTCGACGATGCCACCGTGGAAAAAACCTTTGTCGCCAACCTCAAGTACGCGGCCGACAAGCTGCAAGCGGCAGGCATCAAACTGGTGATGGAAGCGATCAACACCCGCGACATCCCGGGTTTCTACCTGAACAACACGGCGCAAGCCCTGTCGATTCGCGAGCAGGTCGGCAGCGCCAACCTGTTCCTGCAATACGACATCTACCACATGCAAATCATGGAAGGCGACCTGGCTCGCACCCTGCAATCGCACCTGGGCGAGATCAACCATGTGCAGCTGGCGGACAACCCGGGGCGTAACGAACCGGGCACGGGTGAAATCAACTACCGCTTCCTGTTCGAACACCTGGACCGCATCGGGTACCAGGGTTGGGTCGGTTGCGAATACAAGCCGCTGACCACCACGGAAGCGGGCCTGGGCTGGTTGAAAACCCACAACGCAATCTGACACAGATCCCTTGTAGGAGCTGGCTTGCCAGCGAAGGCGGTGGGTCAGTCGACATGTATGCCGGATGGCACACCGCATTCGCGAGCAAGCCCGCTCCCACAAAAGCAGCTCCCCTATTCGCTTGAGCAAGACAAAAACAAGAGGATTTTCTCATGGCTAAAATCGGATTTATCGGCACCGGCATCATGGGCCACCCAATGGCGGCGAACCTGCAAAAAGCCGGTCACAGCCTGTTCCTGTCCGCGCATCACGACGCCGCCCCCGCCGACCTGGTCGCCGCCGGCGCCGTCGCCCTGGCGAACCCGAAAGAAGTCGCCCAGGAAGCCGAATTCATCATCGTCATGGTCCCGGATACCCCGCAGGTCGATGACGTGCTGTTCCGTGCCGACGGCGTGGCTGCAGGGATCGGCAAAGGCAAGGTGGTAATCGACATGAGCTCGATCTCGCCGACCGCCACCAAGGCCTTCGCCGCCAAGATCAATGAAAAAGGCGCCCAGTACCTCGACGCGCCAGTGTCCGGCGGTGAAGTCGGCGCCAAGGCCGCGACCCTGAGCATCATGGTCGGTGGCGATGCCGATGCCTTCGAACGCGCACTGCCGCTGTTCCAGGCCATGGGCAAGAACATCACCCTGGTCGGTGGCAACGGCGACGGTCAGACCGCCAAAGTGGCGAACCAGATCATCGTTGCGCTGAACATCCAGGCGGTGGCCGAAGCCCTGCTGTTCGCGGCCAAGAACGGTGCCGATCCAGCCAAGGTGCGTGAAGCGCTGATGGGCGGTTTCGCTTCGTCGAAGATCCTCGAAGTGCACGGCGAGCGCATGATCAAGGGCACCTTCGACCCAGGCTTCCGCATCAGCCTGCACCAGAAGGACCTGAACCTGGCCCTGCAAGGCGCCAAGGAACTGAACATCAACCTGCCGAACACCGCCAACGCCCAGCAAGTGTTCAGCACCTGCGCGGCCATCGGTGGCAGCAACTGGGACCACTCGGCGCTGATCAAGGGCCTGGAACACATGGCGAATTTCTCGATTCGCGACAAGAACTAAGCCCTGCATGAACTTGTGGGAGCCAGCCTGCTGGCGATGAAATCAACACGGTGTGTCTGATAGACCCCGACGCCTGAATCGCCAGCAGGCTGGCTCCCACAAGGATCCGCTCCAATCCCAATAACAAGAATTCCGGGAGCCCGCCATGTCGGTCGATCCGCAACAATTCCTGCGCGAGCTGTTCGCCACAGCTATCGACGCGGCCCATCCGCAGCAAGTCCTCGAAGCCCATCTGCCTGCCGACCGTAGCGGTCGGGTGATCGTCATTGGCGCCGGCAAAGCCGCGGCCGCCATGGCCCAGGTGGTCGAGCGCTGCTGGCAGGGTGAAGTGTCCGGTCTGGTGGTGACACGTTACGGTCACGGCGCTCCGTGCGAAAAAATCGAAGTGGTCGAAGCCGCTCACCCGGTTCCGGACGCAGCCGGCCAAGCGGTGGCCAAGCGTGTATTCGAACTGGTCAGCAACCTGACTGAAACCGACCGCGTCATCTTCCTGCTGTCGGGCGGTGGTTCGGCGTTGCTCGCCCTGCCGGCTGCCGGCATCACCCTGGCCGACAAGCAAGCGATCAACAAAGCCCTGCTCAAATCCGGCGCCACCATTGGCGAGATGAACTGCGTGCGCAAGCACCTCTCGGCGATCAAGGGCGGCCGCCTCGGCAAGGCCTGCTGGCCAGCCACTGTCTACACCTATGCGATTTCCGATGTGCCGGGCGACCTCGCCACGGTCATCGCCTCCGGCCCCACCGTGGCCGACCCGAGCACCTCGGCCGAAGCGCTGGCGATCCTCAAGCGTTACAACATCGACGTGCCGGCCTCCGTGCGCAACTGGCTGCAAAGCGCTGAATCGGAAACGGTCAAACCCGGCGATCCAAGCCTGGCCCGCAGCCACTTCCAGCTGATCGCCCGTCCCCAGCAATCCCTGGAAGCCGCGGCGGTCAAATGCCGTCAAGCCGGTTACAGCCCGTTGATCCTGGGTGACCTGGAGGGTGAGTCCCGGGAAGTGGCGAAAGTCCACGCCGGTATCGCCCGGCAGATTGTCCAGCACGGTCAGCCACTGGCCGCGCCCTGCGTGATTCTCTCGGGTGGCGAAACCACGGTCACCGTTCGCGGCAACGGCCGTGGCGGGCGCAACGCCGAGTTCCTGCTGAGCCTGACCGACAGCCTCAAGGGCTTGCCCGGTGTCTATGCCCTGGCCGGCGACACCGACGGCATCGACGGTTCCGAAGACAACGCCGGCGCCATCATGACCCCGGACAGTTACAGCCGTGCCGCCGCCCTCGGCCTGAGCGCCAGCGACGAGTTGGACAACAACAATGGCTACGGCTATTTCGCGGCGCTGGACGCGCTGATCGTCACCGAGCCGACCCGCACCAACGTCAACGACTTCCGCGCCATTCTGATCCTTGAGAGCCCAAAACATGACGCCTGATAAAAAGGTCAAGATCCTCGCCACCCTCGGCCCTGCCACCGACGGGATCGATGACATTCGTGAACTGGTGCAGGCCGGTGTGAACATCTTTCGCCTGAACTTCAGCCACGGCGATCACTCCGACCACGCCAAGCGCTATCAGTGGATCCGTGAAGTGGAGCGCCAGCTGAATTATCCGTTGGGCATCCTGATGGACCTGCAAGGCCCGAAACTGCGGGTCGGCAAATTTGCCGAGGGCAAGGTACAACTGTTTCGCGGCCAGGCCTTGCGCCTGGACCTCGATACCACGCCGGGTGACGAGCGCCGGGTCAACCTGCCCCACCCGGAGATCATCGCGGCGCTGGAGCCAGGCATGGACCTGCTGCTGGACGACGGCAAGTTGCGCCTGCGGGTGGTCACCAAGTACGCCGACGCCATCGACACCACCGTGCTCAACGGCGGCGAACTGTCGGACCGCAAGGGCGTGAACGTGCCGCAAGCGGTGCTCGACCTGAGCCCGCTGACCGCCAAGGATCGCCGCGACCTGAGCTTCGGCCTGGAACTGGGGGTGGACTGGGTGGCGCTGTCGTTCGTCCAGCGTCCGGAGGACATCATCGAAGCCCGTGCGCTGATCGGCGACAAGGCGTTCCTGATGGCCAAGATCGAGAAGCCGTCGGCAGTCACGCAATTGCGCGAAATCGCCGAATTGAGCGACGCGATCATGGTCGCCCGCGGTGACCTGGGCGTGGAAGTGCCGGCCGAAAGCGTGCCGCAGATCCAGAAGAACATCATCAGCACCTGCCGCGAGCTTGGCAAGCCGGTGGTGGTGGCGACGCAGATGCTCGAATCGATGCGCTTCTCCCCTGCGCCAACCCGCGCGGAAGTCACCGATGTCGCCAATGCGGTGGCCGAAGGGGCCGACGCGGTGATGCTGTCGGCGGAAACCGCGTCCGGCGAGTACCCGCTGGAAGCCGTGCAGATGATGAGCAAGATCATCCGCCAGGTGGAAAACGGCCCGGACTATCAGAACCAACTGGACGTCAGCCGACCGAAAGCCGAAGCGACGGTCAACGATGCGATCAGCTGCGCGATTCGCCGTATCAGCAATGTGTTGCCGGTGGCGGTGCTGGTCAACTACAGCGAATCAGGCACCTCAAGCCTGCGCGCTGCCCGTGAACGGCCGACGGTGCCAATCCTCAACCTGACGCCGAACTTGCAAACCGCTCGTCGCCTGACCGTGGCGTGGGGCGTGCACTCGGTGGTCAACGATCGCCTGCGCCAGGTGGACGAAGTGTGCTCGACGGCCCTGGAAATTGCCCAGGCCCAGGGCATGGCGCAGCGTGGCGATACGTTATTGATCACGGCGGGTGTGCCGTTTGGGCAGCCGGGGTCGACTAACTCCTTGCGTATCGAGACGTTGATCTAGAGCGCCCATACCGGCCTCATCGCCAGCAGGCTGGCTCCCACATTGGGTGTGGGAGCCAGCCTGCTGGCGATGTAGGCGACTCGGTCCCTTTGACTCACAGAATTAAAATGCCTGCCAACCACTTCAACACCCACTGCCCCGACTGGGCCGAAGCCTTGCTCAACGGCTTCAGCCAGATATTCCTCCAACGCAATCCGCTGTGCGGCTTGCTGATTCTTTCGGCCATCCTGTTCACCGCCCCGGCCCTGCTCGGCGGAGCATTGCTGGGCGGTGTCGCCGGGTTGCTCACCGCGCAACGTCGCAACTATGCCAAGGCTGATCGTCAGGCCGGGCTGTTCAGCTACAACGGCGTGTTGCTCGGCCTGCTGCTGAGCCTGTACTTCCCCTGGTCGGCGATGATGCCACCGCTGATTCTGGCCGCCGGCGGCCTGAGTGCGATGATCACTCAACAATGGCTAAAACGCGTGCGGTTCAGCCAATACCTCCCCGCTTACACCACGCCATTCGTCGTGTTGAGCTGGGTACTGTTGTGCTTCGCCACGCCCTCGACCGAGGCGCATTTGATCGAGGTCAGCACACTGAACATGCTCGCCGCCCCGCTCAAGGGCCTCGGTCAGGTGATGTTCCTCGGTCATCCGCTGGCCGGGGCAATGATTGCCGCCGGTTTGCTGATCGCCGATCGTCGCGCCTTCTGCTGGGCGTTGCTGGCGTCTGTTGCGGGCATGGGCTGGAGCCTGCTGAACCACGACTTCTACACCGCACTGCTGGGCCTGGGTGGCTATAACGCCGTGCTCGCCGCCCTCGCCTTCAGCACGCAGCGCCAGCAGCCGTGGCTGCCACTGCTCGGTATCGCCGCAGCGCTGCTGCTGACGCCGATGTTTGCCGCTATCGGCCTGCCCACCCTGACTGCGCCATTTATCCTCGCCGGCTGGCTGATCCGTACGGCGGCTCAAGTGCTTGGCAAAGCGCGGGGCGCCAGTGCGTCTTGCGCTCCTGGGGAGAATCAACCTAGGCTGCGCTGATCATTGAGTCAGGCGTTATCCATGGACAGCAGCAAAAACTGGCGTGAAGACCTTTACGTCATGATTTTCCAGAGCGACACCAAGGCGGGTCGGCGCTTCGACGGCATTCTGCTGTTGATCATCCTCGCCAGCCTGGTGATCGTGATGCTCGACAGCATCGACACCGTTCACCGTAACTACGCCGACGTGCTGGCGTATATCGAGTGGGGTTTCACCGTCATTTTCGCCATCGAATATGGCCTGCGCCTGTACTGTTCGCCCAAGCCCCTGCGCTACGCCTTCAGCTTTTACGGCCTGGTGGATCTGCTGGCGATCGTACCCGGCATCCTCGCGCTGTATTACGCCGATGCGCAGTACCTGTTGATTATCCGGATCATCCGGATGCTGCGGATTTTCCGCGTGCTCAAGTTGAGCCCTTACCTGAAGCAAGCCAACTACCTGATGTCCGCCCTGCGCGGCAGCAAGCAGAAAATCGTCGTGTTCCTGGTGAGTGTCTGCACCCTGGTGACGGTGTTCGGCACCTTGATGTACGTGATCGAAGGCCCGGAACACGGCTTCACCAGCATTCCCAAGGGCATCTATTGGGCGATCGTGACGCTGACCACCGTGGGCTTTGGCGACATCGTGCCGAAGACGCCTTTGGGCCAGGTGATTTCCTCGCTGGTGATGATCACCGGTTACTCGATCATCGCCGTGCCGACCGGTATTTTCACCGCCGAACTGGCCAATGCCATGCGTGGCGAACAGTTGCAAACTGACTGCCCGGTGTGCAAGAAAAACAGCCATGAACACGGCGCCGCGTTCTGCTCTCGCTGCGGCAATGCCTTGTTCAAGAAAACAGAATAAGCAAAGAGCTTTTTAATCTTTAAACGACTATGCGAGCCCGGCTATAGTCGCTGGCAAATTGCCTGTTTTTTATAAAAACATCTTCTCGAACAAGGAATTCGCAGTGAAAAAACTCTTTGGCGCCTCCCTTCTGGCCGCTGGCCTGGCACTGTCCAGCATGGCACACGCCGCACCGACCCTGCTCAACGTTTCCTACGACGTGATGCGCGATTTCTACAAGGACTACAACACTGCGTTCCAGAAACACTGGCAAGCCGAACACAACGAAAACATCACCCTGCAGATGTCCTTCGGTGGCTCCAGCAAACAGGCGCGTTCGGTCATCGATGGCCTGCCCGCTGACGTGATCACCATGAATATGGCCACCGACATCAACGCCCTGGCCGATAACGGCAAACTGGTCCCGGACAACTGGGTAACCCGCCTGCCGAACAACAGCGCGCCGTTCACCTCGGCCACCGTATTCATCGTCCGCAAAGGCAACCCGAAAGCCCTGAAGGACTGGCCCGACCTGCTCAAGGACGGCGTGCAGGTCATCGTGCCAAACCCGAAAACCTCGGGTAACGGCCGCTACACCTACCTGTCGGCCTGGGGCTATGTACTGAAAAACGGCGGCGACGAGAACAAGGCCAAGGACTTCGTCGGCAAGCTGTTCAAGCAAGCGCCGGTGCTCGATACCGGTGGCCGCGCCGCCACGACGACCTTCATGACCAACCAGATCGGCGACGTGCTGGTGACCTTCGAAAACGAAGCGGAAATGATCGCCCGTGAGTTTGGCCGCGATCAGTTCGAAGTGATTTACCCAAGCGTCTCCGCCGAAGCCGAGCCACCGGTGTCGGTGGTCGACAAGACCGTCGACAAGAAAGGCACCCGCGCCGCCGCCGAGGAATACCTGAAGTACCTGTGGTCGCCTGAAGGCCAGGAAATCGCTGCCGCCAACTACCTGCGTCCGCGTGACCCGGCCGTACTGGCCAAGTACACCGACCGCTTCCCGAAAGTGGACTTCCTGTCGGTGGAGAAAACCTTCGGTGACTGGCGCACCGTGCAGAAAACCCACTTCAATGATGGTGGGGTTTTCGACCAGATTTACGCCCAGTAACCACAATCGCCTGTAGGAGCTGCCGCAGGCTGCGATCTTTTGATCTTGAAAAATAAAATTCAAAAGATCGCAGCCTGCGGCAGCTCCTACAGGGGTGTGGCGCTAGCTCAGGTTGCCGCAGAAAATAGCCTGGTGACCATCGGCCGGGCTTTCACGCACGACCAGGGCATAACCGCCCGCTCGCAGCGTTTCCACGGCGACCGGTGCACTCTTCCAGAAATACTGGTGCGACGCCTGCGAATAGAACCGCGCATTCGGACCGTCGTTCATGGCATAGGCCGGTTTCGCACCCAGGCTCGCGCAGCTTCCCGAATAGATATAGGCCTCCAGACGGCCCGGCAAAGCACTTCCCATGCTTTCGCCACTGACCGCGAACCAGAACACCGTTGCTTTACCGTCGGACATCATGATGGGCCGGGCAATGTTCCCGGCATTGATGGAAGTAGCGTTCAGGGGAACGTTGGTGACCTGACTGTCAGGTACTGTCGAGCACCCGAAGATCGACCCAACCGCTACCACCAACGCTAGCGAAGATACGATTTTCATCGTGATACTCCCGCTTTGTAAGGACACGTTGAAGTGATCCCCCTGTAGATTCTAGCTGTCAGGGCAAAGCGGGTGTTTCTTCGGATGGTCGGTCAACCGCTGGCAATCATTACGCCATGGCATGATTACTATCAGTCCAAACTCTCTTCCACCGTTGCGGTCAAGCCTTTAGCCTGCGCGCATTCCCTTCTGTTCAACGAGACACGTTATGACCCCAGCGACTCAGGTGCCCCACGGCACCGCGACAATGACCCGAGGCATGGTGCTGCTGTTCGCCTTCTGCTGCGGTGCGATCGTCGCCAACATCTACTATGCGCAGCCAATCATTGGGCTGATCGCACCGGACATCGGCCTGACCAGCACCATGGCCAGCCTGATCGTGTCGCTGACCCAGATCGGCTATGCCCTGGGCCTGTTCTTCCTCGTACCCCTGGGTGACCTGCTGGAAAACCGCCGGCTGATGATCATCACCACCCTGGTGGCGATTGCCAGCCTGCTGGGCGCGGCGTTCACCGATCAGCCGAACGTGTTTTTGCTGATTTCGCTGCTGGTGGGTTTCAGCTCGGTGTCGGTGCAGATCCTGATTCCACTGGCCGCGCACCTCGCGCCGGAAGAATCTCGCGGCCGCGTGGTCGGCGGGATCATGGGTGGCTTGTTGCTGGGGATTTTGCTGGCGCGACCGGTGTCCAGCGTGGTGGCCGATCATTTCGGTTGGCGGGCAATGTTTGTCATTGCCGCGCTATTGATGGCCGCGATCAGCATCGTGCTGGCGCTGACCATCCCCAAGCGCCAGCCTGACCACAGCGCGTCCTATGGCCAGTTGCTGGGTTCGCTCTGGACGCTGCTGCGCCAACAACCGGTGTTGCGCCAACGGGCGTTTTACCAAGGCTGCATGTTCGCCACGTTCAGCCTGTTCTGGACCGCCGTGCCGCTGGAACTGGCGCGCAATCATGGCCTGTCGCAAAGCCAGATCGCGATTTTCGCCCTGGTCGGCGCTATCGGCGCCATTGCCGCGCCTATCGCCGGACGCCTGGCCGACGCCGGGCATACCCGCAGTGCGTCATTGCTGGCCCTGCTGTTTGCCAGCCTGAGCTTTCTGCCCGCCTTCATCCACCCGGCCTACAGCGTGATCGGCCTGGCAGTGACCGGCGTGGTCCTGGACTTCTGCGTGCAAATGAACATGGTCCTCGGTCAACGCGCGGTCTATGCCCTGGACGCCAAGAGCCGCAGCCGCCTGAATGCCTTGTACATGACCAGCATCTTCATCGGCGGCGCGTTTGGCTCATCTGTGGCCAGTGCGGTGTATGAGCACGGTGGCTGGTTGTGGATCGTGATCGTGGGCAGTGCGTTTCCCCTGGTGGCGTTGTTGCGGTTCCTCAGTGTTTCACAGAAGGCTTCGCTGGCGACGGCATAACGACTCATGCGCCAGGCGGGCAAGTCGGTTTGCCCGCCAAGGCGATGTAACTGTCAATTACGAACCAGCTTCTCCATCGCCGCATCCGCGAGGAACGACGAGCGGCTTTTGACATTGTGCTCGCGCACATAACGGTCAATGCGCTGGATCACATAGCCGGGCAACGTCACGTTGACCTTCTCGGTCTTGCCCAGGTATGGCGAGATGTCCAGCTCCAGCATGCCCCAGCCCATGTCGGCGAACTCGGGATTGCTGCGATGCAGCGTCGCCGAAGTCGGCATCGGAATCGATTCGCCATCCGCCGCCAGCTCTTGCAGCATGATGTGGGCAATTTCGACAGCGGCGTTGTAGGCCTCTTCAAAGCTATCCCCGGCGGTTACCGCACCTGGAATATCGGGGATCTGGATACCGATGGCGGAGTTCTCATCGCCCCATTCGATACAGATTGGATATTGCATTATGGATCTCCTGCGTAACTGGCTGGCGGGCACAACAGCCCGGCGCGCCTCCTGATGCTCTTGACCGTCCCAACCGGTAAATCCTTTTTCGGATGGGGGACGGGAATGGTGTACGGGTTGTAACGGTGGGTGAAGATGTGATGACTGCCAGTGACCCGGTCCAGGGTCCAACCCGCCTCCATCAACTCCTTGATCAATAGCCTGCTCTGCACCACCAGCCTCCTTGCTTCGGCTCGATAAAAATAACCCTAGAGTTATATTTACTCAAGCACAAAAAACCAAGGCACGACGTTTGGTTGTGTTGCGGAGTGTGATGACAGACGGATGGGTTCCCACCGGAAACTTGGGGGAATATGTGCAGGGGTTGTTACGCAGGGAGAGCTGAGGAGATCCAGGACCAGCTCAAAGGATCACAGGTTTTGCCAGCGCCTGCTTTGACCGGAGCGTGGTTGTCACGCATCCCGGTCAGGCGCATGCGCCGGGCTCGTCGAGGCAAGCCAATAGTCGCTCGACGGTGCGCTCCAGTGACCCGGAGTTGTCGAGCACGTGCACTGATGGATCATCGGCCAGCAGGCGCTCACTGAAACGGGCATTGCGCGCCAGGCGCTGGTCGATCTCGGCCATGGACTCACGACCCCGCGCCAGCAAGCGCTGGCGCAACACAGCCTCGTCCACAGTCAGCAACACCGCCACCACGTTCGGATAATGCTCGCGAGTATCGTGCAGGTGCCCCCGCGAGCCGTTCACCAGCACGTCCTGCCCGGCAGCCAGCCAGTCGTCGATTTCACGTGGAATGCCATAGGTCAGGCCATTGGCGTGCCAGCTCAGGGCAAACGCGCCCTGGGCCTCCATCTCTATGAACTGCTCCGGACTGACGCCCAACGCCGCTTCGCCAACGGCTTCCGCCGATCGCGTAATGACCCGCCGCACGATACGGCAGCCTCGCTCGGCCAAACGTGTTCGCGCGGCATCGAGCAGGCTGTCCTTGCCCGAGCCCGAAGGCCCGATGAGATAGATCAATCTACCTGACATCCAATCACCCTCTTCGCTTGTCGCCCTACTTGCTGGACCACCGGTTAGTTTTCTTGTCGCGATCAGAGAGCCCGGTGGCCATGAAGCACTCACGGTACCTGGATCCCTGCACGATCTGGCGCTGGCCCGGCGAGTGGTCCATCACCATTGACCGGGTGTGCCGCCAATAGTGTGGCCGGGCTTAATCCTTGAGCTGCCGCAGGCTGCGATCTTTTGACTTTGCTTGCAAGAACAGACTCAGCCCCACAAATAAGGCGACCCCGAAGGTCGCCTTTTGCGTTACTGCCCGAACTGCCGTCCCAAACCACCCGGCACGCCCTGGATGTCCGTCTCTTCCCACGGCCCGTTGGGGCTGATCGAGCGGCTCCAGCCGTTATCCCAACGGTAATAGGTGCGCTGGCGGTAGAACGTGTTCGGTTGACCGTCGAGCACGTACACACCCAGTTTCGGATCCCAATGACTGTTACCCCCCGGTGGCGGCGCAAAGCTCGCGGAGGTGCGCGGCAACGGCTTGGCCGGTTTGGCCGGCGTGGTCGGCTTGCTCGGCACCGTCGTCGGCGCCGGCTTGGTACTCGGCTGCGACGGCGGGATCGGTGGCGGGGTCGTCTGCTCGGGTGGCCGCTGGACCGCACAAGCGCTCAGCCCCAAAACAACGCTGAGCAGGGTGATACGAGCAATGGCGGTCATGGTGGCGTTTCCTGTTATTTATCCGGGCTTATTTATCCGGGCTGTCGATGGTCAGTTGTTGCGGCGCGGTGGTGCTGCTGGCCAGGGGCTGGCTGCGACCGATCCACTCGCCTGCCGTCGGTTGGCCGGCACGGGAGATGCGCGCAACCAGTTGGACTTCAGGGAAGTTCGACAGTTTCAACTGCGGCATCATTGCATCGCCATCGCCCAGTTCCACGGTGGCCGGCAGGTCAGCCACGGTCAGGCGCTTGGCCGCCAACGGCGCCGGTGGGCCCGAGGTGGCGCGGGCGAAGATGAACACGCTGTCGCCCGGCTGCACCTTGGTTTTCAAGTCGGGCGCCAGGTCCACCCGGACCTTGAGCAGCGCTGCCGGCTTGGCCGCTGGCGCCTCGGCCACTTTGCCACCGCTGGCCACCAGTTTCTCGCTGGCGCGGGCAATACCGCCCTGCAGCGCGACACGGGATTGATCCTCCGGCGGCAGTTGTTCCAGCAGGCGATTCCAGTAATCGATCGCTTCCTGGTAACGCTGGCCTTCGAAGGCGGCGATGCCCAGCAGGCCAAGGCTGGTGACTTCCTTCGGATCGGCTTTCAGCGCTTCGTCGGTCAGGGCCTGGACCTTGTCCGACCACTTTTTGCCATCGGCGAAGTACTGGGCCTGCGCCCATTGCCCAAGCAGTTCAGGCTGACGCCCGGCGAGATTGACGGTGCGCTCGAAGACCTTCGCCGCGTCACCCGGACGATCCTGGGTCATGTAGGTGCGACCGAGGAAGTACAGGGCTTCGGCGGAATCCGGCTGCGCCGCGACTGCGCGCTCCAGACGTTGGGTCATCTCTTCCATCGACTGCGGCGCCTGGGAGAATTCCCGGGTCAGCTCGACCTTGTCGCTGGCACCGAAATGCAGGTACAGGCCCAGGCCCAGCACCGGGACCAGAATCGCTGCCAGCAACGGCGCCGGTTTGCCCAGGCGCGACACCCGCGGCGCGGCAACGCCCTCGGTGTCGGCGAGCAATTCACGGGCGGCTTCGGCGCGGCCTGCGTCCATTTGCACGGCATCGAGAACGCCCTCCGCCTGCTGAACCTGCAGCTCAGCCACGCGCTCCTGATACAGCGCCACGTTCAGGGCAGTACGATCCTCTTCGAGCTGGGCGCGACGACTACGCAGAACGGGGATCAGCAGAAAACTCAGGGCCACCAGAAGGAGCAGACCTGCAGCGAGCCAGAAATCAATCATTCTTGGTTTTTATCCAACAGTTGGTCGAGGCGCTCGCGCTCCTCGGCAGAAAGCGAGCCCGGCGTCTCGGCGCGTTGCGCGCGACGACGGCGGACGATCACCGCGATGACCACGAAACCACCCAGCAACAGGCCGGCGGGACCGAACCAGAGCAGCGCGGTCTTGGCGTTCAGGGCCGGTTTGTAGCGGACGAAATCACCGTAGCGATCGACCATGAAGTCGATGATCTGCTGGTTGTCCTTGCCCTCGCCCAACATGCGGAAAATCTCTTTGCGCAGGTCGGCGGCGATCGGCGCATTGGAGTCGGCGATGTCCTGGTTCTGGCACTTGGGGCAACGCAGCTCCTTGGTCAATTCGCGAAAACGCTCGCGATCACCTTCCTTGGCGAACTCGTAGGTGTCGATGGCGGCGTGGGCTACGCCGGCCAGGCTCAAACCCAATACCACGGCGGCTAAAAAGCGTTTCATGGCTTGGCCTCATCAACAAGCGCCTGATACTTGGCCGCCAGTTTTTCGCGCCAGACCTGCTCGTCGATCACGCCGACGAACTTGTCGCGGATGATGCCCTTGGCGTCGATGAAGAAGGTTTCCGGGGCGCCGTACACACCGAGGTTCAGGCCCAGGGTGCCGGCATCGTCGCGGATGTCCAGTTGATACGGGTTGTGGAACTCCGTCAGCCACTTCAAGGCATCGGCGTTGACGTCCTTGTAGTTGATGCCGTAGATCACCACGCCCTTCTCGGCCAGTTTGTTCAACACCGGGTGCTCGACCCGGCAGGAAATGCACCAGGTGCCCCAGACGTTGACCAGTGCCGGCTTGCCGAGGATGTCGGCGCGGGTCAGGGTCTTGTCGCCCTGCACCGCTGGCAGGGAAAACTCCGGGAACGGTTTGCCGATCATCGCCGAGGGCAACTCGGCCGGGTCGAGGTACAGACCGCGATACAGGAAAACCGCCACCACCAGAAAAATCGCCAGTGGTAACAGCATCAACCAACGTCTCATGCAGTAGCTCCCGTCATGCCCAGCGCTTCACGCACACGGGCTTTCACCTTGACCCGATAACGCCGGTCCATCGCTGCCAGCAACCCGCCCAGCCCGGTGAGCAAGCCACCGAACCAGATCCAGCGCACGAACGGCTTGACGTGTACGCGCACCGCCCAGGCGCCATCCCCCAGGGGCTCGCCCAGGGCGACGTAGAGGTCACGGGTGAAACCGGCGTCGATCCCGGCTTCAGTCATCACCGAGTTCTGTACCGTGTAGAGGCGTTTTTCCGGGTGAAGCACGCTGACTTCCTTGCCGTCCCTGATCACCCGTACGGTGCCCTTGTCGGAGGTGAAGTTCGGGCCTTCGAAATGTTTGGCGCCTTCGAACACGAACTGGTAACCGCCCAGGGCCATGGATTCCCCCGGTGCCAGGCGCAGGTCGCGCTCGGCACTGTTCTGGCTCGACAACACCACGCCGAGGGCGCAGACGGCGATGCCCAGGTGGGCAACCTGCATGCCCCAGTAGCTGCGGGTCAGGGTCGGCAGGCCTTTGATCAGGCCTTTGTGGCGAGTCTTGTCGACAATGTCACGCGCACCGGCCAGCAACACCCAGGCCGCGAGCATGAAGGTGGCCAGCACCGCCCAGTTAAAATCGCCGTAGGCGACGCCCGCCACCACCGCCAGCGCGGCGCTGCCGAGCAGTACCGGGGTGAGCATGCCCAGCAGCCATTTCACCGGGGTGTCTTTCCAGCGCACGATCACGCCGACCGCCATCACCAGCATCAACAAGGCCATCAACGGAATGAACAGCGCGTTGAAGTACGGCGGGCCGACCGACAGCTTGGCACCGGTCATGGCATCCAGGATCAACGGATACAAGGTGCCCAGCAGTATCATCGAAGCCGCCACCACCAGCACCAGGTTGTTGCCCAGCAACAGGGTTTCCCGGGACCAGAGGTTGAAGCCGACCTGGCTCTTGACCACCGGTGCACGCAAGGCGAACAGCGTCAGCGAACCGCCGACCACGAACAGCAGGAAGATCAGGATGAACACGCCGCGCTCGGGGTCCGAGGCAAAGGCATGCACCGAGGTCAGCACGCCGGAACGCACGAGGAAGGTGCCCAGCAGGCTCAAGGAAAAGGCGGCAATGGCCAGCAACACGGTCCAGCTCTTGAACACGCCACGTTTTTCCGTGACCGCCAACGAGTGAATCAGCGCGGTGCCCACCAGCCATGGCATGAACGAGGCGTTTTCCACCGGGTCCCAGAACCACCAGCCGCCCCAGCCGAGTTCGTAGTAGGCCCACCACGAGCCCAGGGTGATGCCGATGCCGAGGAAGGCCCAGGCGACGATGGTCCATGGACGCGACCAACGCGCCCACGCGGCATCCAGACGACCGCCCATCAACGCGGCGATGGCGAAGGCGAACGCCACCGAGAAACCGACGTAACCCATGTACAGCATCGGTGGGTGGACGATCAGGCCGATATCCTGCAGCAACGGATTGAGGTCGGCGCCATCGCTGGGGATTTGCGGCAGGATGCGCTTGAACGGGTTCGAAGTGAGGATCAGGAACAACAGGAAACCCGTGCTGATCATGCCCATCACCGCCAGCACCCGCGCCAGCATCACCTGCGGCAACTGCCGGGAGAACACCGACACGGCAAACGTCCAGGCGCCAAGGATCAACGCCCAGAGCAGTAACGAACCTTCGTGCGCGCCCCACACGGCGCTGAACTTGTAGTACCAGGGCAAGGCGCTGTTGGAGTTGCTGGCGACATAGGCGACGGAGAAATCGTCGGCCATGAACGCGTAGGTCAGGCAACCGAAGGCGAACAGCAGGAACGCGAACTGGCCCCATGCGGCCGGTTGGGCCAGGCTCATCCACAGGCGATCACCGCGCCAGGCACCGACCAATGGCACCACGGCCTGGACCAGGGCGAAACACAGCGCCAGAATCATGGCCAGGTGGCCCAACTCCGGGATAAAGATTCCAGATGTCATCAGTTAGCCCTCTTTCGCGGGAGTGGGTGCCGACTGGCCGCTGTCTTTCAGGGCCTTGGTCACTTCCGGCGGCATGTACTTTTCATCGTGCTTGGCCAGCACTTCATCGGCCACCACCACGCCGTCGGCATTGAGCTTGCCCAAGGCGACGATGCCCTGCCCTTCACGGAACAGGTCGGGGAGGATGCCGCGATAAGCGATGGTCACGGATTTGTTGAAGTCGGTGACGACGAACTTCACGTCCAGCGAGTCGCCGGAGCGCTGCAGGGAACCCGCCTCGACCATGCCGCCGGCGCGGATGCGCGTATCCTGCGGGGCTTCGCCATTGGCGATCTGGGTCGGTGTATAAAACAGGTTGATGTTCTGCTGCAGGGCGCTCAGGGCCAGGCCCACCGCGGCGCCGACCCCGACCAGGATCGCCAGAATAATGATGAGACGCTTTTTACGCAGCGGATTCACTTGCCGTTCTCCCGGCGCAGACGACGCGCCTCTTGTTGCAGATACCGCTTGCGGGCCAGGATCGGCGCCGCCACGTTGAGGGCCAGCACCGCCAGGCAGATGCCGTAGGCCGACCATACATACAGGCCGTGATGGCCCATGGCGAGGAAATCGCCGAATGAAGCAAAACTCATCGAGCGACCTCCAGGCTGTTTTCCACTTCGGCCTTGACCCAGCTGGCCCGGGCTTCGCGCTTGAGCACTTCAAGGCGCATGCGCAGCAGTAACACCGCACCGAAGAAACAGTAGAAACCCAGCGCCGTCAGCAGCAAGGGCAGCCACATCTCGGCGGGCATCGCCGGTTTTTCCGTGAGGGTAAAGGTTGCGCCCTGGTGCAGGGTGTTCCACCACTCCACCGAGTACTTGATGATCGGGATATTGATCACGCCGACAATCGCCAGCACCGCGCAAGCCTTGGCCGCGCTGTCACGATTGCTGATGGCGTTGCCCAGCGCAATAAGACCGAAGTACAGGAAAAGCAGGATCAGCATGGACGTAAGGCGTGCATCCCAGACCCACCACGAGCCCCAGGTCGGCTTGCCCCAGATCGCCCCGGTGACCAGCGCCACGGCGGTCATCCAGGCTCCGATGGGCGCTGCGCTTTGCAGGGCGACGTCGGCCAGTTTCATTTTCCACACCAGCCCGACGATGCCGCACACCGCCAGCATCACGTAGATGGACTGGGCCAACATGGCGGCCGGGACGTGGATATAGATGATGCGAAAGCTGTTGCCCTGCTGGTAGTCCGGCGGCGCGAAGGCCAGGCCCCAGACCACGCCAATGCCGATCAGCAGCAACGCCGCGACGCTCAGCCATGGCAGCATTTTGCCGCTGATGCCGTAAAACCATTTGGGCGAGCCGAGCTTGTGAAACCACGTCCAGTTCATACTTTGTTTCCGTCACGGTTGCTCTTTACTGTGAAGAGCCAGGGCCTGCCTTTCTTCAAAAGAAGTGATCAAAAAATGATCAGGCCTCATTATTATTCGCCGACGCTGATCTTCAGGCCAGCAGCTATTGCAAAAGGTGTCAGGGTTATCGCCAGGGCGGTCAGGCTACCAAGCCACAAGAGATAACCGGTCGCCGGCATGCCCTGCAAGGCCGCCTGCAAGGCGCCACTGCCAAGGATCAACACCGGGATGTACAACGGCAGGATCAGCAACGCCAACAACAGGCCACCGCGCTTCAAACCGACCGTCAAGGCCGCGCCCACCGCACCGAGCAGGCTCAGCACCGGTGTACCCAGCAATAAGGAAAGCAGCAACACCGGCAGACAGGCGGCAGGCAAACCGAGCATCAACGCCAGCAAGGGCGCGAGCAAAACCAGTGCCAGGCCGGAAAACGCCCAGTGTGCCAGTACCTTGGCCAAAACCAGAAGAGCCAGGGGGTGCGGCGAAAGGACCCACTGTTCCAGCGATCCGTCTTCGAAATCACTGCGGAAGAGCCCGTCCAGCGAGAGCAGGACCGATAAAAGGGCCGCCACCCAGACCAGTCCCGGAGACAAGGTTTGCAACAATTGAGACTCGGGACCGACCGCCAGCGGGAACAGCGAAACGACGATGGCAAAGAACACCAGCGGATTGGCCAGCTCGGCGGGACGGCGGAACAGCAGACGGGCCTCACGGGCGACCAACAGGCCGAAAACACTCATACGGCCCAGTTCCCCAGATCAATATCGCGATAGCTCGCCGGCATCCGGCTCAGCGTGTGGTGAGTGGTCAGCACCACCGTGCCGCCGCGCTCGCAGTGCGCAGCCAGGTGTTCTTCGAGTTGCGCCACGCCTTGCTTGTCGAGGGCGGTGAACGGCTCATCGAGGATCCACAGCGGCGGGCTGTCCAGATAGAGCCGCGCCAGGGCCACTCGGCGCTGTTGACCGGCGGACAGGGTGTGGCAAGGCACGTCCTCGAAACCCCGCAGTCCGACAGCCGCCAGGGCCTGCCAGATCGCCTCATGGGACGCCGGTTGATGCAGGGCGCAAAGCCAGCTCAGGTTCTCTTGCGGGGTCAGCAAGTCCTTGATGCCGGCGGCATGACCGATCCACAACAGATTGCGTGCAAGCTCGGTGCGTTGCTCGCTCAGCGGTTGACCGTTGAGCAGCACTTGACCGGCAGTCGGGTGCATCAGGCCGGACAACAGGCGCAACAGGCTGGTCTTGCCACTGCCGTTGGGGCCACTGATCTGTACCATTTCGCCACTGGCCATTCTCAAATCGAGATTTTCGAAGAGCAGCCGAAGGTCTCGCTCACAGGCAAGGGCAACGGTTTGCAGGACTGGACTGGTCAAGGGTTCACGGGCCTTATACGGTTCAAGTCGGCGCTGGCGCAGCCGTTAAAGAGATGCAGAATAAAGGTATTGGCGCCCCGAACGAGAGAGCTGCGTCAATTAACTGCGAAATTTAGCGCAATCTGTATACAACGGAGCGGCATTATACATGCCATTTCCTACTCTCAAGCGTGCAATTTCCCAAGGTTGTGACCGCGTATGACAGGCGAAATGAACATCCTCCCGCTACCGCAGGCCGCCCCGGCGACCGCACGCCCGCAGGCGGTCAACGGCGAACTGCTCAAGCTGTTGACGCCGATGGAGGGCCTGATCAGCGCCGGCCAGACCGCCAAGGCCGAAGTGCTGTCGCTCAAGCAGGCGGACCAGGCGTTTCAATTGCTGCTCAAGCTCACCCTCGAAAGCGGCCGGCAGACCACGCTTCAGGCCCTCAGCAACCAACCCTTGGCCCAAGGCACCAGCGTCGCAGTCACCCAACCTTCGGCGGGCAACCTGGCGGTCACCGTACAGCAAGCTCTCGCCGCCAGCGTCGCCACCCTCACCCGCCTCGACACGGCGCAAATGCCGGTCGGCACCTTGGTGCAGGGTAAGGTGCTGACTTCTCAGGTGCTGCCACAAGTGCCGGGGCAACCCGCGGTGTTTCGCTCGATGGTCAGTCTGCTCAACACCGCGCTGAGCGGCAGCACGCTGAGCATCGACAGCGCGCAGCCGTTGCGCATCGGTACCTTGCTCAGCGCCCAGGTGCAAGACGCCCAGACCTTGAAGTTCGTGCCCTTGAGCAGCCGCCAGGAACAATTGGCCGTGACCCAGCAACTGCTCAGCCAGCAAAGCCGCCAGGGCTCGCTGGACGGCTTGCTCAAACTGCTGCAAAACCTGCCGGCTTCGGACCAGACCTCCGGCGACCTGCGCGCGGCCGTGGACCGATTGCTTGCGGGCCTGCCCGACCTGCAGCAATTGAGCAGCGCCAAAGGCCTGGCCCAGGCGCTGGCCAGCAGCGGCGCATTCCTCGAAGCAAAACTGCTGGGCGGGCAGAACCTGGCGCCGGACATGAAAGGCGACCTGCTCAAACTGATCGGCCAATTGTCCTCCGCGCTTCCAGCCGGCACCCACCTCAGCGCGATCATCGCTGGCAACACCCTGGCCCAGGCCATGCCGAGTTTTGTACGCAATGCCTTGGGCATGCTCGGCCAAGTCAACGCAAAGCCGTCGCCGAGCGGGTTTCCGCTGCCTGAACGGCTATTGCAAGGCGCCGAAGGCGAAGACGATCTGGAACACCTGCTGCGCCTGGCCGCCGCAGCGGTTTCCCGCCTGCAAAGTCACCAGCTGTCCAGCCTGGAGCAAACCGGCGTCACCTCGGACGGGCGCTTGATGGTTACCTGGCAATTGGAGATCCCGATGCGCAACCTGCAGGACATCGTGCCGTTGCAGGTCAAGTTCCAACGCGAGGAGGCCCACGAAAGAGAACAACCCAAGGAACGCCCCGAAGAACGCGCGCCCAAACAACAACTCTGGCGCATCGAACTGGCGTTCGACATGGAGCCGCTCGGCCCGTTGCAGGTACAGGCACAGCTGATCCAGGGCAGCCTCAGCAGCCAGTTGTGGGCCGAACGCGCCTACACCGCCAGCCTGATCGAAAGCAACCTGGCGGCCCTGCGCCAACGCATGCTGGCGGCAGGCCTGAACGTCGGCGATCTCGACTGCCACCTCGGCAAACCGCCCCAAGGTCCACAAACCCGCCTCGAACAACGCTGGGTCGACGAAAACGCATGAAAAACCCCAACGCCCCACGCCAGGCCATCGCCCTCAAATACGACGGCACCCACGCCCCGACCCTCACCGCCAAGGGCGACGAAGAACTGGCCGAAGAAATCCTGCGCATCGCCCGCGACTGTGAAGTGCCGATCTATGAGAACTCCGAACTGGTGAGCCTGCTGGCGCGGATGGAGTTGGGGGACAGTATTCCGCAGGAGCTTTATCTGACGATTGCCGAGATTATTGCGTTTTCGTGGAATTTGAAGGGGAAGTTTCCGGAGGGGCAGGATCTGGATGCAGTGAGAGTGGAACGCGATATATCTGAGCGGGGAGATGATTATTGAAATGCTGACTGCCCTCACTTGGAGAGGCAGCCGGCACAACGATTTATGGTAATACCTGAATCAGGCATTGTTCCCACGGTCTTCCAGTCGAATATCACCCGCGGTTTCTTTACCGTCATTCCACCTGACTAGAACAAAAGAAATACGCATACCTACAAGGGGTAACAAATGTTCCATGCCCTTGAAGTCACTTCCGCGAAGGTCGTATAGATTATTATCAAGTGCGGATCGGACCGTTCCTTTCGCCGCTGGCGTTATGACTGGCCAACCTGGATGCTCCAATTCAAAAGACGCAATTATTCCGGTATGACGATTTTGCTGCTGTTCCATGCGACAACTCCTTGAAATCGAAATTTCACACATTAGTGATCACGCTTGCCAAGCAGGATCGAATTCAAATTAGAGTTTTCGACACAACGACACAACTGTTAAAAGTACCAGGATTCACGTTTCAAGAGCGCTGTTTTAAGCCCGAACTAACAAGCTGACATAGCTATTGAAGTATTTTGGCCTTTCAAAAAATCATATATTACGGTGATCTTTAGATTGTCTTCGCTGGCAAGCCAGCTCCTACAGGGGGATGCGTTTACCTAAACTCCCGATAAAAACGAAAAGATCGCAGCCTTCGGCAGCTCCTACAGGTGAATGTAAGCCCCTGTAGGAGCTGCCGAAGGCTGCGATCTTTTGCTTGAGGCTTGCCGCTAGAAGCTGCTAGCTGCTCTTGTGCAACTTGCTCATCAACTCCGCCTCGGCCTTGGTCAGGCCGCAGGACTGGGTCAGTTCGTCGACGCTGGCGCCCATCCCGACCAGTTTCGCCGCCTGTTCAAACGACAGGCTCGCCGGATCGCGCTGTTCCAGACGGGCCAGTCTGTCCGGCAAGGGCGCGACGAGCGCGCGAAGTTCATGCAGGTCTTCGCCCATGCTCACGTTGCCGTTCTGGTAATTATCGACGCGCCGGCCCAGGTCCTTGATGCGCTGGTCACGCTGCGCATCGCCCTGGGCCTGTTGTGCCGCGATCAGCTTCTGACCGCGCACGTAAGACAGAAACATTGCCAGCGTGCCTGCCCATAACAGGAACAGGACAATGACCGCTACCTCGAGGATCAATCAGATATTCTCCAGATCCGACCATTCTTCTTCGCTCATCATCTTGTCCAGTTCGACCAGGATCAGCAGTTCGTTGTTCTTGTTGCACACGCCTTGAATGAACTTGGCGGACTCTTCGTTACCGACGTTCGGTGCCGTCTCGATTTCCGACTGACGCAGGTAAACCACTTCGGCCACGCTGTCGACCATGATCCCGACCACTTGCTTGTCGGCTTCGATGATAACGATGCGGGTGTTGTCGCTGATTTCGGCGTTCATCAGGCCGAAGCGCTGGCGGGTGTCGATCACGGTGACCACGTTGCCGCGCAGGTTGATGATGCCCAGCACGTAGCTCGGGGCACCCGGTACGGGGGCTATTTCGGTGTAGCGCAGGACTTCCTGGACGCGCATCACGTTGATGCCGTAGGTTTCATTGTCCAGCTTGAAGGTTACCCATTGCAGGATCGGATCTTCGGAACCCTTTGCCGCCGTTGCCTTGTCATTCATACCCTGATCCCCTCAAGAAACCGCCCTGGCGGTGTTGTTCTGTTATGTAGTTTTGTGGGTCGGCTTGCTGCCGCCCATGTGCCTGGCCCCACCGCTGGCGATCAACTCGGCCAGTTCGGATACATCGAGCAAGGCACACATGTGCTCTATCACCGTGCCCGCCAGCCATGGCCGTTGGCCACGGTGGCTGCGCCATTTGATTTCGTTCGGGTCCAGGCGCAACGAGCGACTGACCTGATGCACCGCCAGCCCCCACTCGTAGCCCTGGACGGAGATCACGTATTGCAAGCCCTGCTTGAAGTCCTCGCGGTAGCGATCGGGCATGACCCAACGGGCCGTGTCCAGGACCTTGAGGTTGCCTGCCTGGCTCGGCAGGATGCCGAGGAACCAGTCCGGCTGTCCGAACAACGACGTCAGCTCATGACCGGCCAGTGGATAGATCGAACCCAGGCACACCAGCGGCACCGCCAGGGTCAGCCCGGCGACATCGAACAACAGGCATTCGAAGGGTTCGGCCGCCCAGGCCGGACGACCGTCGGTTTCTGCCGGTGGCGGCGTGCTGGCAGGTGGCAGATGCACTTCGACGACTGGAGGCACCAGGGCTTGATGCACTTCGACGGGCGGCGGTACCAGGGCTTGCAGCAAGGGCGCGATGGTCGATACCGGCGTCAGGACCGGTGGCGACGCTTCGATCACGGCCACAGCGGGCTTCGCCACAGCTACCACAGGCGCAACGTCCGGGGCGGCGCCCTTCGGTGCATCCCGGGCCTGCTCTTCGAGCACTGCGGCCTGGAATTCGTCGAGCGCAGACTCGGCTTCGACGACTTCCGGCGCTGCTTCGATTTCCGCCGAGAGTTCCTCGGTGACTTCTTGCAGCAGGCTGTCCAGATACGACTGCAGTGCCAGTTGTGGACGTGAGGTGATCTTTACCGGCCGATTCACTGACACACCCTCATTGTAGGAGCGAGCTTGCTCGCGAAGAACCCGAGAGCGACGCGGGGTGCCAGGTTTCGAGCGTTATCGTTGACGACCATCGCGAGCAAGCTTGCTCCTACAGGAGCAAGAGCGACGCGTGGTGACCGGTTTCCAGCGTTATCGTTGACGACCGTCGCGAGCAAGCTTGCTCCTACAGGGATCGGGCTCATTCTTATGCCACCTGCGCAACGAGTTGCGCCGCCAGCAGGTGCTTGAGCAATGCGCGGTAGGCGACGACGCCACGGCTTTTGCCGTCGAATTGGGAAGGCGTCAGACCCGCCCGGCTGGCATCGCGCAGGCGCGTGTCGACCGGGATGTAGCCTTGCCAGATCTCTTGCGGAAACTTGTCGCGCACCACCCGCAGTGTACTGAGGGACGCCTGGGTGCGGCGGTCGAACAGGGTGGGCACGATGGTGAACGGCAAGGCCTGCTTGCGCGAACGATTGATCATCGCCAGGGTGTTGACCATGCGCTCCAGGCCTTTGACCGCCAGGTGTTCGGTCTGCACCGGGATCACCAGTTGCTGGCTCGCTGCCAACGCATTGACCATCAGCACCCCGAGCAACGGCGGGCTGTCGATCACGGCGTAATCGAAGTCCTGCCACAACTGCGCCAGGCTCTTGGCGATCACCAGGCCCAGGCCACTCTGGCCCGGCGACTGGCGTTCGAGGGTGGCCAACGCGGTGCTCGAGGGCAACAGGGAAATGGATTCGTGACTGGTGGGCAGCAACAACTGGCCCGGCAGGCCCTGGGGCACGCTGCCTTTATGCAGGAACAGGTCGTAGTTGCTGTGTTCCAGGCTGTCGGGGTCGTAACCGAAATAGCTGGTCATGGAGCCATGGGGGTCGAGATCGACCACGACCACGCGCTTGCCCGCCTCGGCCAGCAACCCGGCTAAAGCGATGGAGGAAGTGGTTTTACCGACACCACCCTTTTGATTGGCGACTGCCCAGACTCTCATTCGATTGTTCCTCCCGGCCCAACGGCTCGGCCGAGAATTAGCTCAACGTGTTAATGCGGGTGACGGAGAATTGACGGCGTTCTCCCCTACCGGCGACTTGACCTTGGTCGGTGCAGTTTGTGTGCCAGCACGCTTCAAGGCGGCATCCGGTTGTGCATTGGCCGCGCCGGTCGCGGTGAGGCTGCGGCGCACGTCGAGGTTGCGCGACACCACCAGCACCACGCGACGGTTGCGCGCCCGGCCCTCGGCCGTGGCGTTGTTGGCCACCGGCTGAAACTCGCCATACCCCACCGACGCCAGGCGACCGGGATTGACCCCCTGCATCGCCAGCATCCGAACGATGCTGGCCGAGCGCGCCGAAGACAGTTCCCAGTTGGTGGGGTACTGCGAGGTGCGGATCGGTTGGTCGTCGGTGAAACCCTCGACGTGGATCGGGTTGTCGAACGGTTTCAGGATCGCCGCGACCTTGTCGATGATGTTGAAGGCAATGTCGCTGGGCATGGCATCGCCGCTGCCGAACAACAGGCTGGAATTGAGTTCGATCTCCACCCACAACTCGTTGCCGCGCACGGTCATCTGATTGGAACTGATCAGGTCGCCGAAGGCCGCGCTGATGTCGTCGGCGATGCTTTTGAGCGGATCGCTGGCACCCGAGACACCGGCATCGACCTGGTCACTGTCCTTGACCAGCGGCTTGGCCGGGGTCACGGTTTTTGGCCGCTCGTCGCCAATGGGGATTGGCTTGAGCGCGCGATCGGTGTCGGTGAAGACGCCGATCAATGCCTCGGAAATGACTTTGTACTTGCCTTCGTTGATCGAGGAGATCGAGTACATCACCACGAAGAAGGCGAACAGCAAGGTGATGAAGTCGGCGTAGGACACGAGCCAACGCTCATGGTTTACATGTTCATCATGTTGACGACGACGAGCCATAGTCCATTACCCCCATCAATCCATGAAGCCCTGGAGCTTCAACTCGATCGAGCGTGGGTTTTCACCTTCGGCGATCGACAGGATTCCTTCCAGCAACATTTCGCGATAACGCGACTGGCGCAACGCGATGGACTTGAGCTTGGCGGCAATCGGCAGCAACACCAGGTTGGCACTGGCCACGCCATAGATGGTGGCGACGAATGCCACGGCGATGCCATTGCCCAACTGGGACGGATCCCCCAGGTTGCCCATCACATGAATCAGGCCCATCACCGCACCGATGATGCCGATGGTCGGCGCATAACCGCCCATGCTTTCGAAAACCTTGGCGGCTTCGATGTCGCGGCTTTCCTGGGTGTAGAAATCCACCTCGAGAATGCTGCGGATCGCTTCCGGCTCGGCGCCATCGACCAGCAATTGCAAGCCTTTGCGCGAGTAACTGTCGGGTTCGGCGTCGGCCACCCCTTCCAGCCCGAGCAGGCCTTCCTTGCGGGCGGTCAGGCTCCAGTTGACGACGCGATCGATGCCGCCGGCCAGGTCGACCCGTGGCGGAAACAGGATCCACGCGAGGATCTGCATGGCCCGTTTGAAGGCGCTCATGGGCGACTGCAGCAACGCCGCGCCAATGGTCCCGCCCAGCACGATCAACGCGGCCGGACCGTTGGCCAGCGCGCCGATATGGCCGCCTTCAAGGTAGTTGCCACCAATGATGGCGACGAACGCCATGATGATGCCGATGAGACTCAGAACATCCATCAGACACAGGCCTCGACGATGTGCCGGCCGATGTCATCCAGTGCATACACCGCGTCGGCCAGTTCGGCTTTGACGATCGCCATGGGCATGCCGTAGATCACGCAGCTGGCTTCATCCTGGGCCCAGATCGAACTGCCGCTCTGCTTGAGCAGGCGCGCGCCTTCGCGGCCGTCGGCGCCCATGCCGGTCAGTACCACCGCCAGAACTTTGTCGCCGTAGGACTTGGCAGCCGAACCGAAGGTGATGTCCACGCACGGCTTGTAGTTCAAGCGCTCGTCGCCCGGGAGGATTTTCACCGCGCCCCGGCCGTCGACCATCATCTGCTTGCCACCGGGCGCCAACAACGCCAGGCCCGGACGCAGGATGTCGCCGTCCTCGGCTTCCTTGACGTGGATCCGGCAGAGCTTGTCCAGGCGTTCGGCGAACGCCTTGGTGAAGGCCGCCGGCATGTGCTGGACCAAGACGATGGGGGCCGGAAAGTTGGCTGGCAACTGGGTCAATACCCGCTGCAGGGCAACCGGGCCGCCGGTGGACGTACCGATGGCGACCAGTTTGTAGGCTTTGCGTTTTGGCGCTGGCGAGGACGGGGGGTGCGCAGGTGCACGAGTCGGGATCGGAGCAGGTGCCTGACGCACAGGCGCGCTGCTGCCATAACCAATGGTGCTCGCAGGCGTTGGCGCCTGCGCCGGCGCGGCCACCGGTGCCGGCGCACTGTAACTGCTGACTCGACGATTGCTGCGCGAGATGCTGAGAATCTTCTCGCACAGCAGTTGCTTGACCTTCTCGGGGTTGCGCGAGATGTCTTCGAAGTTCTTCGGCAGGAAGTCCACCGCGCCGGCATCCAGCGCGTCCAGGGTGACCCGGGCGCCTTCATGGGTCAGCGAGGAAAACATCAGCACCGGGGTCGGGCAGCGCTGCATGATGTGCCGTACCGCGGTGATGCCATCCATCATTGGCATCTCGTAGTCCATGGTGATCACGTCCGGCTTGAGGGCCAGCGCCTGATCGATCGCCTCTTTGCCGTTGGTCGCCGTGCCGACGACCTGGATATTCACATCCGCTGAAAGAATTTCCGAGACGCGGCGGCGGAAAAACCCCGAATCGTCCACCACCAGGACCTTGACTGCCATAAACACTCCATTAGACGCAGCAGGGCATCAGTCGCACCGCCGCGCCAGAATCAAATACGCCGTGTGGCGTAACGCTTGAGCATGCTCGGAACATCGAGAATCAGCGCGATGCGGCCGTCACCGGTAATGGTGGCGCCCGACATCCCCGGGGTTCCCTGGAGCATTTTGCCCAATGGCTTGATGACCACTTCTTCCTGGCCCACCAGCTGGTCGACGACAAAGCCGATCCGCTGGGTGCCCACCGAAAGGATCACCACGTGGCCTTCGCGCTGCTCTTCGTGAGCGGCGGAGCTGACCAGCCAGCGCTTGAGGTAGAACAACGGCAGTGCCTTGTCGCGCACGATCACCACTTCCTGGCCGTCCACCACGTTGGTGCGCGACAGGTCGAGGTGGAATATCTCGTTGACGTTCACCAGCGGGAAGGCGAACGCCTGGTTGCCGAGCATGACCATCAGGGTCGGCATGATCGCCAGGGTCAGCGGCACCTTGATGACGATCTTCGAGCCCTGGCCCTTGGCCGAGTAGATGTTGATCGAGCCGTTGAGCTGGGAGATCTTGGTTTTCACCACGTCCATGCCCACCCCGCGACCCGACACGTCGGAGATCTCGGTCTTGGTCGAGAAGCCCGGGGCGAAAATCAGGTTGTAGCACTCGGTATCGCTCAGGCGGTCGGCCGCGTCCTTGTCCATCACACCGCGTTTAACGGCGATGGCACGCAGGACGTTCGGGTCCATGCCCTTGCCGTCGTCGGAGATCGACAACAGGATGTGATCGCCTTCCTGCTCGGCCGCCAGGATCACCTTGCCGCCACGGGCCTTGCCCGAGGCTTCGCGTTCTTCCGGCGATTCGATGCCGTGATCGACCGCGTTGCGCACCAGGTGGACCAGCGGGTCGGCCAGGGCTTCGACCAGGTTCTTGTCGAGGTCGGTGTCTTCGCCGACCAGCTCCAGGTTGATCTCTTTCTTGAGCTGGCGTGCCAGGTCGCGAACCAGGCGCGGGAAACGTCCGAAGACTTTCTTGATCGGTTGCATGCGCGTCTTCATGACCGCGGTCTGCAGGTCGGCCGTGACCACGTCGAGGTTCGACACGGCCTTGGACATGGCTTCGTCGGCGCTGTTGGCACCCAGGCGCACCAGGCGGTTACGCACCAGCACCAGCTCGCCGACCATGTTCATGATCTCGTCCAGCCGCGCGGTATCGACCCGCACGGTGGTCTCGGCTTCGCTGGCCGGTTTTTCCGCGGGTGGCGCGGCGTGGGCACGGGCCGCAGCCGGTGCAGCGACGGCAACGGGTGCCGGCGCTTCGGCTTTCGCTTCGGGCGCCTTGGCCACGGGCTTGGGTGCAACCACCTTGGCGGCCGGAGCAGCTACCGAGGCGCTCGAGCTGTTCGCCGCTGTCGCGGTGCCCACTTCGCTGAACTTGCCTTTGCCGTGCAATTCATCGAGCAGGGCTTCGAATTCATGATCGCTGATCAGGTCGCTGCCGGCCGCCGCTGCGGTGGGCGCTGCCGGTGCAGGCACCGATGCGATGGCCGACTCCAGGGCCTCTACCGCAAAGTTGCCCTTGCCGTGCAGTTGGTCGAGCAAGGCTTCGAATTCTTCGTCGGTGATGTCCGAGCTATCGCCAGCGGGTTTCGGCTCTGACGGCGCGACGGGCGCCGGGGCCACTGCATCGACGGCGAACTTGCCCTTGCCGTGCAGCTGATCGAGCAACGACTCGAACTCGGCGTCGGTGATTTCGTCGCTGGCAGGCACTTCGCTGGCCGGTGCTGGCGCAATCGCTGGCGCCTCGGCCTGGGCCTTGACGGCGTTCAGCGAGTCCAGCAACTGCTCGAATTCGTTATCGGTAATATCGCCGGAATCGGCTTCAGGTGCTTCGACCACTGCCGCTGCAGGTACAGCAGCCACCTCCTCAGCCGATTGCGGCTCGGCCAGGCGCGCCAGGGCCGCCAGCAGTTCAGGTGTTGCAGCCGTGACCGGACACCGCTCGCGCACTTCGCCGAACATGCTGTTCACGGCGTCCAGCGCTTCGAGGACCACGTCCATCAATTCCGAGTCGACGCGGCGTTCGCCCTTGCGCAGGATGTCGAACACGTTCTCGGCGATGTGGCAGCACTCCACCAGCTCGTTGAGCTGGAGGAAGCCGGCGCCCCCTTTTACAGTGTGAAAACCGCGAAAAATTGCATTGAGCAAGTCCGCATCATCCGGACGGCTTTCCAGCTCGACCAGTTGCTCGGACAGTTGCTCTAGAATCTCGCCGGCCTCAACCAGGAAATCCTGAAGGATCTCTTCATCGGCGCCGAAGCTCATCAGGGGGTGCTCCTAAAGGTCTAAAAACCCAAAACCTAGAATGCTAAAAATTTTAGAATCCTAGACTGGATAACAAATCGTCCACATCGTCCTGACCGGACATAACGTCTTCTCTTTTATCGGCATGAATCTGCGGACCTTCACCCTTCGAGAGATGTTTTTGTGGATCTTTTTCTGCAAGCATTGCCGCACGGTCATGTTCGATGCCCGCAAAGCGGTCCACCTGACTGGCCATCAGCACGAGCTTGAGCAGGTTGCTTTCCACTTCGGTGACCAGCTGGGTCACGCGCTTGATCACCTGGCCGGTAAGGTCCTGGTAATCCTGGGCGAGCAGAATGTCGTTGAGGTTGCTCGACACCGCGCGGTTGTCCGTGTTGCTGCGCGTCAGGAAGCCGTCGACGCGCCGGGCCAGTTCACGAAACTCTTCAGCGCCGACTTCGCGCCGCATGAACCGTCCCCAGTCGGCACTCAGGCCCTGGGCTTCTTCAGCCAAGCTGTTGACCAGCGGCGTGGCGTTTTCCACCAGGTCCATGGTGCGGTTGGCGGCGGCTTCGGTCAGCTTGACCACATACCCCAGGCGCTCGGTGGCGTCGGTGATCTGTGAGACTTCCTCGGCTTGCGGCATGTGCGGGTCAATCTGGAAATTGACGATCGCGCTATGCAGCTCGCGGGTGAGCTTGCCCACTTCCTGATACAGGCCACGGTCACGGGTCTGGTTGAGCTCATGGATCAATTGCACAGCATCGCCGAACCTGCCCTTTTCAAGGCTCTCGACCAATTCGACGGCGTGTTTTTTCAGGGTCGATTCAAAATCGCCCTGGGATGATTCGTTATGCCCCATAGCTCCCCCGTGGCGCAGTTCAACCGATGCGTTCGAAAATCTTCTCGATTTTTTCTTTCAACGCCTGGGCCGTGAAGGGTTTGACCACATAGCCGTTTACACCGGCCTGGGCTGCTTCGATGATCTGCTCGCGCTTGGCTTCGGCGGTCACCATCAGCACTGGCAGGTGCTTGAGCCTTTCATCGGCGCGCACGTGGCGCAGCAGATCGATACCGGTCATGCCAGGCATGTTCCAGTCCGTCACCAGAAAGTCGATGCTCCCGCTGTTGAGTACCGGAATGGCGCTAGTGCCATCGTCGGCCTCGACCGTGTTGGTGAACCCAAGGTCACGCAACAGGTTTTTAATGATCCGCCGCATCGTTGAGAAGTCATCAACGATGAGGATTTTCATGTTCTTGTCCAATTCGACCTCCAAGCAGACTAAAACGCGCCCAGCACCTGGACGCGCCATTTCAATCAAACTGGCGAAACACTCGATGACTGTCTGGAGTACAACGGATCGAGACCGGCGCGGTTCATCACCCCACCAGCCAAGTCGCAGTGCCCCCACACTGCCTTCAGCGCGCTCGCCACTCTCCCAGACGCCCCCGCAAGCGGGCCGCGCACTGGCTGTGTAACTGGCTGACCCGGGATTCGCTGACCCCCAGGACCTCGCCGATTTCCTTGAGATTCAACTCTTCGTCGTAGTACAGCGCCAACACCAGGCGCTCGCGCTCCGGCAAATTGGCGATCGCATCGGCCAGCGCCGCCTGGAAGCGTTCATCTTCCAGATCGCGCGACGGTTCCAGATGCGCACTCGCGCCGTCCTCGTGCAGCCCTTCGTGTTCGCCGTCCTGCAACAGGTCGTCGAAACTGAACAGGCGGCTGCCCAGGGTGTCGTTCAAAATTCCGTAATAATCGTCAAGGCTCAATTGGAGTTCGGCCGCAACCTCGTGATCTTTAGCGTCACGCCCGGTTTTAGCTTCAATTGTGCGGATCGCGTCGCTGACCATCCGCGTATTGCGATGCACCGAACGCGGCGCCCAATCGCCCTTGCGCACTTCATCGAGCATGGCGCCGCGGATACGGATGCCCGCGTAGGTCTCGAAACTCGCGCCTTTGCTGGCGTCGTATTTGGTCGATACTTCCAACAGGCCAATCATCCCGGCCTGGATCAGGTCTTCCACCTGGACACTGGCCGGCAGACGCGCCAGCAAGTGATAGGCAATGCGTTTAACCAGCGGCGCGTAACGCTCGATCAGCTCGTACTGCGCGTTACGCGCCGATGCCTTGTAGAGGTTGTAACCGCTTGCGGTCATAGCACGGGTCCTGCCGTTTGTTGCACGAGGCGCTCGACGAAAAATTCCAGGTGCCCACGCGGGTTGGCGGGCAGCGGCCAGGTGTCGACCTTCTGCGCGATCGCCTTGAACGCCAGCGAGCACTTGGAGCGCGGGAAGGCTTCGTAGACGGCGCGCTGCTTCTGCACAGCCTTGCGCACGCTTTCGTCGTAAGGCACCGCGCCGACATATTGCAGGGCGACGTCGAGGAAGCGATCGGTGACCTTGGTCAACTTGGCGAACAGGTTGCGCCCTTCCTGCGGGCTCTGCGCCATGTTCGCCAGCACGCGGAAACGGTTCATGCCGTAATCGCGGTTGAGCAACTTGATCAAGGCGTAGGCGTCAGTGATCGAGGTCGGCTCGTCGCAGACCACCAGCAACACCTCCTGGGCCGCGCGCACGAAACTGACCACCGACTCGCCAATGCCCGCGGCGGTGTCGATCACCAGCACGTCGAGGTTGTCGCCAATGTCACTGAAGGCCTGGATCAGGCCGGCGTGCTGGGCCGGGCTCAAATGAACCATGCTCTGGGTGCCGGACGCGGCCGGCACGATGCGGATGCCGCCGGGGCCCTGCAACAGCACGTCGCGCAGCTCACAGCGGCCTTCGATCACGTCGGCCAGGGTACGTTTGGGTGTCAGCCCCAACAGAACGTCGACGTTCGCCAGGCCCAGGTCAGCGTCCAGCAGCATGACGCGCCGGCCGAGCTCAGCCAAAGCCAGGGACAAGTTCACTGACACGTTAGTTTTGCCGACGCCACCTTTGCCGCCGGTCACCGCGATCACCTGTACAGGATGCATGCTGCCCATGTTATTTCTTTACCTTGTTCTGCATAGACGGGGCCACATAACTGGCTGCGCGTTCACAACCGGAACAATGCATGGCAGGCCATCGATGTAGGTACAAAAACTATTCATTGTTACCTCAGCCAACCTGCTTGGTCGGGCTGTGATAGATATCAGCGAACATGTCAGCCATGGCTTCTTCGCTGGGTTCTTCCTGCATTTGCACGCTGACGGCCCGACTGACCAGTTGATGACGGCGCGGCAGATGCAGATCATCTGGAATCCGCGGACCGTCGGTCAGGTAGGCCACCGGCAATTCATGGCTGATGGCCAGGCTCAACACCTCGCCCAGACTTGCCGTTTCATCCAGTTTAGTCAGGATGCAGCCAGCGAGCCCACAACGCTTGTAACTGTGATAAGCGGCGGTTAGAACCTGTTTCTGGCTGGTGGTTGCCAGGACCAGATAATTTTTTGAGCGGATGCCGCGACTGGCCAGGCTTTCGAGCTGCATGCGCAGGGCCGGGTCGCTGGCTTGCAGGCCGGCGGTATCGATCAGCACCACGCGCTTGCGCAGCAACGGGTCCAGCGCCTGGACCAGCGACTGGCCCGGATCGACGTGGGTCACCGGCACATTGAGGATCCGCCCGAGGGTCTTGAGCTGTTCCTGGGCTCCGATGCGGAAGCTGTCCATGCTTACCAGGGCAATGTTCTGAGCGCCGTACTTGAGCACGTAACGCGCAGCCAGCTTGGCCAGGGTGGTGGTCTTGCCCATGCCGGCCGGGCCGACCATGGCAATCACGCCGCCCTCTTCCAGCGGTTCCACTTCCGGGGTGGCGATCATCCGCGCCAGGTGCGCCAGCAACATGCGCCAGGCCTGACGGGGTTCTTCAATTTCGCTGACCAGTGCCAGCAGGTCCCGCGACAACGGACCGGACAGGCCGATGCGCTGCAGGCGACGCCACAGGTTCGCCTGGGCCGGGCGGCTGCCCTGCAGCTGGTTCCAGGCGAGGGAACCGAGCTGCACTTCCATCAGTTCACGCAGGCTGTTGAGTTCCGATCGCATCGAATCGAAGGCCCGCGTATCGAGACCGGCCGCCGGCGCAGGGGCCGGGGCAGGTCGCGGTGGCTCGGCCAGGGTCGGTTCGATCAGCGGTTCGGCAGCGGTCAACGGCAGGCCGGCAAACAACTGGCGATTGGTGCCCTTGTCGCTCTCGCCCTCGCCCCGCAGGCTCAATTCGGCCTGGGCGGTGACGATCCGCGACTGGGTCTTGCGCAGCTCGTCCTCGAGCTCCACGTTCGGCACACGCGGTGCCAGCGCCGACAGCTTGTAATCCAGGGCAGCCATCAGCTCGACACCACCGGCGATGCGCCGGTTGCCAATGATGGCGGCATCGGCGCCCAGCTCATCACGAACCAGCTTCATGGCCTGACGCATATCGGCGGCGAAAAAACGCTTAACTTGCATAAACCACTACCTCAGCCGTTGGGCCCTACTGTCGCAACGATGGTCACTTGCTTGTTGTCAGGGATTTCCTGATACGCCAACACGTGCAAACCCGGGACTGCGAGCCGGCCAAATCGCGAGAGCATCGCGCGAACCGGACCGGCCACCAGCAGAATCACCGGTTGACCTTGCATCTCCTGCCGCTGCGCCGCATCGATCAACGAGCGTTGCAGCTTCTCAGCCATGCTTGGCTCCAGCAGGACGCCCTCTTCCGAGCCTTGCCCTGCCTTCTGCAGACTATTGAGCAATATCTGTTCCAACCTTGGCTCCAGCGTGATCACTGGTAGCTCGGAGTCAGTGCCTACAATGCTTTGCACGATGGCGCGGGATACGCCGACGCGCACCGCAGCCACCAGCGCGGCGGTATCTTGACTCTTGTTGGCGTTGTTCGCGATGGCTTCGGCAATGCTGCGAATGTCGCGTACCGGCACCTGTTCGGCCAACAGCGCTTGCAGGACCTTGAGCAATTGCGACAGCGACAGCACGCCCGGCACCAGCTCTTCGGCCAGTTTCGGCGAGTTTTTCGCCAGCAATTGCATGAGTTGCTGGACTTCTTCGTGGCCGATCAGCTCGCTGGAGTGCTTGTACAAGATCTGGTTCAGGTGCGTGGCCACCACGGTACTGGCATCGACCACGGTATAACCAAGCGATTGCGCCTGGGCGCGCTGGCTGATTTCGATCCACACCGCCTCCAGGCCGAAAGCCGGATCTTTGGCGGTTATGCCATTTAGCGTGCCGTAGACCTGCCCCGGATTGATCGCCAGCTCGCGATCCGGGTAAATCTCCGCCTCGGCCAGGATCACCCCCATCAAGGTCAGGCGATAGGCGCTCGGCGCCAGGTCGAGGTTGTCGCGGATGTGCACCGTGGGCATCAGGAAACCCAGGTCCTGGGACAACTTTTTGCGCACGCCCTTGATCCGCGCCAGCAATTGCCCGCCCTGGTTGCGGTCCACCAGCGGAATCAAGCGATAGCCCACTTCCAGGCCGATCATGTCGATCGGCGTCACGTCATCCCAGCCCAGCTCCTTGGTTTCCTGGGCGCGGGCCGGCGATGGCAGCAGTTCCTGCTGACGCTTGACCTCTTGCAGGGCCTGCACCTTGGCGGTGTTCTGTTTTTTCCAGAACAGGTACGCGCCACCGGCGGCCAGGGCGGCCATGGACAGGAAGGAGAAGTGCGGCATGCCCGGCACCAGCCCCATCACCGCCATCAGGCCGGCCGACACCGCCAGCGCCTTGGGCGATGCGAACATCTGCCGGTTGATCTGCTTGCCCATGTCTTCGGAGCCCGAAGCACGGGTCACCATGATCGCCGCCGCTGTGGATAACAACAGTGATGGCAATTGCGCCACCAAACCGTCACCGATGGTCAGCAGCGCGTACACCTTGCCGGCATCGGCGAAGGACATGTTGTGCTGGAAGATACCGACCGCCATGCCGCCGATCAGGTTGATGAACAGAATCAGCAGGCCGGCGATGGCGTCACCGCGCACGAACTTGCTGGCACCGTCCATGGAGCCGTAGAACTCGGCCTCCTGGGCCACTTCCGAACGCCGCGCCTTGGCCTGGTTCTGGTCGATCAGGCCGGCGTTGAGGTCGGCGTCGATGGCCATCTGCTTGCCGGGCATCGCATCGAGGGTGAACCGCGCGCTCACCTCGGAAATCCGCCCGGCACCCTTGGTCACCACGACGAAGTTGATGATCATCAAAATTGCGAACACCACGATACCGACCACGTAGTTACCGCCGATCACCACCTCGCCAAAGGCCTGGATCACCTTGCCCGCGGCAGCATGGCCGTCCTGGCCGTGGAGCATCACCACCCGGGTTGACGCAACGTTCAAAGCCAGGCGCAACAACGTCGCCACCAGCAGGATGGTCGGGAACACCGCAAAATCCAGCGGCCGCAAGGCGTAGACGCAGACCAACAGCACGACGATCGACAGGGCAATGTTGAAGGTGAAAAACACGTCGAGCAGGAACGGCGGCATCGGCAACATCATCATCGCCAACATGACCAGCAGCAACAGCGGCACGCCCAGATTGCCTCGACTGAGGTCTGCCATGTTCGTGCGGGCACTGTTGATTAACTGAGAGCGATCCACCGGTATTCCCCGTTCCTTTGAAGCAAAACTTTTGACGCCAGAAGCGGGCGCGGGGTGGGCACTGCAAGAAGCTTTCCAACTTTTGCGCAGGTTTGAAATAGAGGTTTGCGCAAGCAAAAAGATCGCAGCCTTCTGCAGCTCCTACAGAGGCTCGGAGTACCCCTGTAGGAGCTGCCGAAGGCTGCGATCTTTTGATCTTCAGTCCGTGTATCGCACGACCTTACAACGGCGAACCTATCAGTTCTGCTAGTACCCGCCCGTTGCATAATCGCTGATACTCGGCGCAAGTCCTTCGACCTTTCGAGGCGTCCATACATGGCAACCCCACGCGAAACCCTGCTCTGTCGATATAGCTACGATGCGCTTGACCGCCTGACGAGCAACGAACTGCCAAACGAGCCCGAGCACCAGCGCTTTTATTGCAAAAGCCGACTGGCCACCGAGATTCAGGGTGCGAACCGGTATTCGGTATTTCAGCACAGCGACCAACTGCTGGCGCAACAGCAAAAGGAAGGCGGTTCACTCGATACCACACTCCTGACCACTGATCAGCAGCGCTCGGTGTTGCAGACGCTCAAGACCAATCAACCCCAACGACCCATCGCCTATTCACCCTATGGCCACCGCCCTGCCGGGAACGGGTTATTTACCCTCCTTGGATTCAACGGAGAGCGGCCGGATCGAGTGACCGGTTGGTATTTGTTAGGGAATGGGTATCGAGCGTTTAATCCGTTTTTGATGCGCTTTAATAGTCCGGACAGTTTGAGTCCGTTTGACAAGGGTGGATTGAATTCGTATGCGTATTGTGCAGGAGAGCCGATTAACGAGTCAGATCCTACAGGTCACTTTGCGATAGTGTTACGGGTCAGGTCATTGGCTTTACGCTGGTTAAAGGCAACCAGAAAAACCAACGCACTCATGCCCCCTCTCACTGCTAACTTACCAATACCACACTCAAAAACGAACGGACTTCTTTCGCTAACTGAAAACACTTCCACAAAAAAAATTATACCAGAAGCAAAAATCGTCCCAATACAACACCCAACCAACGCACCATTTGTTGGCGATGCACAAATTGTTACCGAAGCAAGAACTTCAACCCCTCTCAACACACAAACCTCCAATAGACGAACGTCCAATCGGTCTTTTGACGATATACATAATCGTCAGAATTCTTTGGAGACAACAACACATCCAGCTAGACCGAATCGACTACAGACAGAAGAAGAGTTCTCAAGAATAACAAGAACAGAACATGCAAGCGTGATGACCTCAGTAAGGCAAGCGCAAGAACGCGGAGAGATTTCTTTACCCGATTGGCTAAGAAGGGGACAAAGGTAAACGAAAGGGACAGATGTTTGGTGGAGAATTGAGACAGAGGTTTCGCGATCTTTTCGACTTTAAACATACGTCGCAACGCAATACGATGCTGGGGTTTCAGCAGATCATCATGCTGGCGGAACTGGCAGTGAGTCGTGCGCTGGATAATACCGATCCGCTGGGGCAGTGACGGATTCAGTCATGGCGCAAGACCAGTGGGAGCGGGCTTGCTCGCGAAGAGGGTGTGTCAGAGGCATTGATGGTGCCTGACACTCCGCCTTCGCGGGCAAGTCCGTTCCCACAGGGTTTTGTGTGTTGGCTGAATGGGGTTATCAGGAATCGCGACGCAAATCCGGCGGGATCGGCAGGTCATCTTTTAGCGGATCCGGGCGCTTGCCCTTGCCCGCGCGGTATTGGCGAATCTGGTACACGTAGGCCAGTACCTGGGCGACGGCGAGGTACAGGCCGCCAGGGATTTCCTGCTCAAGTTCGGTGGAGTAATAGATCGACCGCGCCAGCGCCGGCGATTCCAGCAGAAGGATTTCGTTGGCCGCCGCGATTTCACGGATTTTCAGGGCCAGGAAGTCGCTGCCCTTGGCGATCAGCATGGGCGCCCCGCTCTTGTCCGGGTCGTACTTGAGGGCCACGGCGTAGTGGGTCGGGTTGGTGATGACCACGTCGGCATCGGGCACCGCCGCCATCATCCGGCGCTGGGACATTTCGCGCTGCAGCTGGCGGATCCGTTGCTTGACTTCCGGCCGCCCTTCCTGGTCCTTGTGCTCGTCGCGGATTTCCTGCTTGGTCATCTTCAGCTTCTTGATGCTTTCCCAGATCTGGATCGGCACGTCGACGGCGGCGATGATGATCAGCCCGCAGGCCATCCACAGGGTGCTCCAGCCGACCACTTGCAGACTGTGGGTGATGGCGCGGTCCAGGGGTTCGTGGGCGATGCGCAGCAGGTCGTCGATGTCCGCCGTCAACACCGCCAGGGCCACGAACAGGACGATGAAGAACTTGGCCAAGGCCTTGAGCAGTTCGGTCAGGGCCTTGGCCGAGAACATGCGCTTGAGCCCCGCACCGGGGTTCATGCGGCTGAACTTGGGCGCCATGGTGCCGGCGGAGAACAGCCAGCCACCAAGGGAAATCGGGCCGATGATCGCCGCCAGCAGCAAGGTGATCATCACCGGTTGAACCGCCAGCAAGGCGATCTGCCCCGAGTGCAGCAGGTAAGTGCCCATTGCGCGCTGGTCCAGCACCACCTCGCGGGACAGGGAAAAATTCAGGCGCATCAGGTCCATCATGTCCTGGGCCAGGGCACCCCCGAAGATCAGCAGCGCACCGGCGCCGGCGAGCATGATCGCCAGGGTATTGAGCTCCTTGGAACGGGCGATCTCGCCTTTCTCACGGGCGTCCTTTTTCTTTTTCTCCGTGGGGTCTTCTGTCTTGTCCTGACCGCTTTCGCTCTCAGCCATGCCTTAGCGCGCCTGTGCCAGTTCGCGTAAAAACTGCAGGGCCTCGGAAGCCAGCGGTTGATACTGGTTGAGAATGTCCGCCAGCCCGACCCAGAGGATGAACATGCCGAGCACCAGGGTCAGCGGGAAGCCGATGGAGAAAATGTTCAGTTGCGGCGCCGCCCGGGTCATCACGCCAAATGCGATGTTGACCACCAGCAGCGCGGTGATCGCCGGCAGCACCAGCAGCAGCGCCGCGCCGAGCACCCAACCGAGCTTGCCGGCCAGCTCCCAGTAGTGGTTGACCATCAGGCCGCTACCGACCGGCAACGTGGTGAAGCTCTCGGTCAGCACCTCGAACACCACCAGGTGGCCGTTCATGGAGAGGAACAGCAGCGTCACCAGCATGGTGAAGAACTGTCCGATCACTGCCACCGACACGCCGTTGGTGGGGTCGACCATCGAGGCGAAACCCATGCCCATCTGGATCGCGACGATCTGCCCCGCCACCACGAAGGCCTGGAAGAACAGTTGCAGGGAGAACCCCAGGATCGCGCCGACGAGGATCTGCTCGGCAATCAGCAGCAGCCCGCTCAGGTCCAGCGCATTCACCGGCGGCATCGGCGGCAGGCCCGGGGCGATGACCACGGTGATAGCCAGGGCGAAGTACAGGCGGATGCGCTTGGGCACCAGGGCGGTGCCGAACACCGGCATGACCATCAGCAAGGCGCCGACGCGAAACAGCGGCAACATGAAGGTCGCCACCCAGGTGCTGATCTGGGTATCGGTCAGCTGCAGCAGCGACGACATGGCTTAGCCGATGACCTGCGGAATGCTGCCGTACAACTGCAGGATGTATTCCATGAAGGTCTGCACCAGCCAGGGGCCGGCGACGATCAGCGTCACCAGCATCACCAGCAGGCGCGGCAGGAAATTCAAGGTCTGTTCGTTGATCTGGGTGGCGGCCTGGAACATCGCCACCAGCAGCCCCACGAGCAGGCTCGGAATCACCAGCACCGCGACCATCAGGGTGGTCAGCCACAATGCTTCGCGAAAGATGTCGACGGCGACTTCAGGCGTCATGGCGACACACCGCCGAAGCTGCTGGCCAGGGTGCCGATGATCAGGGCCCAGCCATCGACCAGCACGAACAGCATGATCTTGAACGGCAGGGAAATGATCAGCGGCGAGAGCATCATCATGCCCATCGCCATCAGCACACTGGCCACGACCAGGTCGATGATCAGGAACGGGATGAAGATCATGAAGCCGATCTGGAACGCGGTCTTGAGTTCCGAGGTGACGAACGCCGGCACCAGAATGGTCAGCGGCGCCTGATCCGGCGTGGCGATGTCGGTGCGCTTGGACAGGCGCATGAACAGCTCCAGGTCACTGGTGCGCGTCTGGGCCAGCATGAAGTCCTTGATCGGCACCTGGGCCTTGGCCACGGCATCCTGGGCGGTCATTTTTTCCGCGAGGTAAGGCTGCAAGGCATCCTGGTTCACCCGGTCGAACACCGGCGCCATGATGAACAGGGTGAGGAACAGCGCCATGCCGGTGAGGATCTGGTTCGACGGCGTCTGCTGCAAGCCCAGGGCCTGGCGCAGGATCGAGAAGACAATGATGATGCGGGTGAAACTGGTCATCAGCATGACGAACGCCGGGATGAAACTCAGCGCGGTCATGATCAGCAGGATCTGCAGGCTGACCGAATATTCCTGGGCGCCCTCGGCATTGGTGCCGAGCGTGATGGCCGGGATCGACAATGGATCGGCGGCGATCGCCAGCGGCGCGGCCAGCATCAGGGCCAGCGTCAGGATGATGCGCAGCGCAGCCATTACTTCTTATCCTTCTGGTCCTTGCCCATCAGCTCCATCAGGCGCTGGGCGAACTCCGGGGTGGCTTTTTCGGTCGCGGTCGGCACCTGCACCGGCTCCTTGAGCACATGCAGCGCCGTGATGGTGCCCGGGCTCAGGCCGAGCAGGATCTGCTCGTTGCCGACCTGCACCAGCATCAGGCGATCACGGGGCCCCAGCGCGCGGGAACCGATCAGCTCGATCACCTGCCCCTTGCCCGCCGGCCCGGCCTGTTGTACCCGGCGCAAGAGCCAGGCGAGGAAGAAAATCAGCCCCAGCACCAGCAACAAACCAAACACCAGTTGTGTCAACTGCCCGGCCACGCCGCTGCTGGCCACAGGCGCGGCGGCGGCATTGGCGACGGGCTCGGCGGCCAGCACACTGCAGGGCAAGACCAGCGCCAGCCCCAAGAACAATCCCAAAAGCCTTTTCACTCAGCGCAGCTTCTTGATGCGTTCGCTTGGGCTGATCACGTCGGTCAGGCGGATGCCGAACTTCTCGTTGACCACCACCACTTCGCCATGGGCGATGAGGGTGCCGTTGACCAGCACGTCCAGCGGTTCACCGGCCAGGCGATCGAGCTCGATGACCGAGCCCTGGTTGAGCTGCAACAGGTTACGGATGTTGATGTCGGTGCTGCCGACTTCCATGGAGATCGACACCGGGATGTCGAGGATCACGTCCAGGTTCGGGCCTTCCAGGCTCACCGGCTCGTTGCTCCTCGGCACGCTGCCGAATTCTTCCATAGGCAGGCGATTGGACGAGGAACGACCCGCATCGGCGGCCAGCAAGGCGTCGATATCGGCCTGGCCGGCGTCACCGGCTTCTTCCAGGGCCGCAGCCCACTCATCGGCCAGCGCCTGGTCGTCCTGGGTATTCATGTGGTCAGCCATCATTTGTCCTCGGCGAACAACTCTTCAGTCAGAAGAGTCAATTAATAGGGGGAGTGGCGCCGCCTCAACGACGCTCGATCGGCTCGATAACCTGCAGCGCAAGGTTGCCCTTGTGCGAGCCCATCTTGACCTTGAAGGCCGGCACGCCGTTGGCGCGCATGACCAGTTCTTCCTGCATGTCCACCGGGATCACATCCCCCGGCTGCATGTGCAGGATGTCGCGCAGCTTCAACTGGCGACGGGCGACCGTGGCGTTGATCGGTACGTCGACGTCCATCACGTCCTGGCGCAAGGCGTTGACCCAACGCTCGTCCTGGTCGTCGAGATCGGACTGGAAGCCGGCATCGAGCATTTCGCGCACCGGCTCGATCATCGAGTAAGGCATGGTCACGTGCAGGTCACCGCCACCGCCATCGAGTTCGATGTGGAAGGTCGACACCACGATGGCCTCGCTCGGGCCGACGATGTTGGCCATGGCCGGGTTCACTTCCGAGTTGATGTACTCGAAGTTCACTTCCATGATCGCCTGCCAGGCTTCTTTCAAGTCGACGAAGGCCTGCTCCAGGACCATGCGCACCACGCGCAGCTCGGTCGGGGTGAATTCACGCCCTTCGATCTTGGCGTGGCGGCCATCGCCGCCGAAGAAGTTGTCCACCAGCTTGAACACCAGCTTGGCATCGAGGATGAACAGCGCAGTGCCGCGCAATGGCTTGATCTTGACCAGGTTGAGGCTGGTCGGCACGTACAGCGAGTGCACGTATTCGCCGAACTTCATCACCTGCACGCCACCGACCGCCACGTCTGCCGAGCGGCGCAGCATGTTGAACATGCTGATGCGCGTGTAGCGGGCAAAACGCTCGTTGATCATTTCCAGGGTCGGCATGCGTCCACGGACGATGCGATCCTGGCTGGTCAGGTCGTAGCTCTTGACGGTGCCGGGTTCGGCAGCGATATCGGTCTGTACCAGACCATCGTCGACGCCATGCAGCAGCGCGTCGATCTCATCCTGGGACAGCAGGTCCTGCACGGCCATGTCGTGTTCCTACTGCAGTACGAAATTAGTGAAAAGCAACTGTTCGATCACCACTTTGCCGAGCTCTTTCTGCGCCACTTCCTGGACGCTGGCCGTGGCCTTCTGGCGCAACATTTCCTGGCCGACCGGCGAGGCGAGGGTCGCGAAATCCTGACCGGAGAACAGCATCACCAGGTTGTTGCGGATCACGGGCATGTGCACCTTGAGCGCGTCCAGATCCGCCTGGTTGCGCGCGAGCATGGTGATGCTCACTTGCATGTAGCGTTGGCGACCGTTCTGGGTGTAGTTGGCGACGAACGCCGGGGCCATCGGCTCGAACACCGCTGGCTGCTTGCCCAAAGCGGCGGTTTCAGCTTCGACGGCAGGCTTGTTCTGGGCGCTGTGCATGAAGTACCAGGTCGCCCCAACGGACAGGCCGATGGCCAGCAGCAGCGCCACCACGATCAAGATGATCAGCTTGAGTTTGCCTTTGGTTGTGGGGTCTTTTACTGCTGCGTCGCTCTTCGCCATGCCAATAATCCGTCACTATTCGGGTTTTCACAGTCGCACGGCAAGGCAAGAGCAAGTGTTATGCCAGAAACAAAAAAGATCGCAGCCTGCGGCAGCTCCTACAGGGTGTACACATTCCCCTGTAGGAGCTGCCGCAGGCTGCGATCTTTTAGGAGCATCGCGAATCAGGCGTAGTAGTCGACGGCACTGGAGCCGATCACCCGGGTAGCCGTTGCGGCCACTTCGGTCACGCTCGGCGCGATCTCGTCATCCATGGCATCCAGACGTCCACCGCCGGCACTGGCGCGCCCGCTCTGCGCCTGCTGTTGCTGCCCCTGATCCTGCGAACCGCGGGACTGGTCGGACACATTGACGTCCACCTGGCCCATGCCCTGCTGGGCGAACATGTCGCGCAAGCGATGCATCTGGCCGTCCAGCGCTTCCCGCACGCCCGGATGGGCGCTCATGAAGGTCACCTGGGTCTGCTGGTCGGGCACCATGTTCACCCGAATGTCGAGGCGGCCGAGTTCGGCCGGCTGCAACTGGATGTCGGCCGCCTTGAGGTTGGCGCTGGACAGGTACATGACCCGGTTCACCACTTCTTCGGTCCAGCCGCTCTGATGCATCGCGATGGGCTGGTTGACCGGCACGGCGTTGGCGGTTTTCGGCGTGGCCGCCTGGGTCAGTGCCGCCAGTCGGTTGGCGAAATCGTCGACCCGGGTATCGCTGCTGGCCGACGTGAGGTCCTTGAGGCCCGCATCGATCAGGCCACTGAAGGCTTTTTCGCCACCCTGGCTGGTGCTGTCCTGGTCGGCCTGCACATCGAGCATGTTCGCCATGCCGGCGGCAAAGGTCTGCGCCGAAGTCGGCTCGCCGTCGGCCTGGGTCGGTGCCGACTTGGCTGCCTGGCTCGAGGCCGAGACATGCCCGCTCTGCTCCATGGCCATGCGCAGGGCTGGCAAGGCGTCGAGCGGGTCGGCTTCGGGATCGAAACCGGTGTCGGTGGCGGGGACTGCTGGCGGGACGACCGCTGCAACAATCGCTTCAACGGGTGGCTGCTCAGCCACAACAGGCGCCGCGACCACAGGCACCGAGGCAGGGTCGACAGGCACCGCATCGGCGATCGCTGCCTGACCGGCATCCGTCGAATCGGCGTCGGCCTGCTTGTCGTCTTGCGTCGGTTTATCGGCGGGCAAGCCTTTGCCGCTATCGGCAACGGCGGGCTTCTCGGCGGCAGCGTTATCATACTTTTGACCGACGCTATCTTCGACCTTGTCACGCGCTGGTTTCGCAGGTGCTTCAGCGGCTGCGGACGTGTTCCGAGCCTGCCTGGCATACACCTGAGAGAAGCTGGAGGCCTTGTCCATGGGCTCGGCGGCCACTGTGGCGGCAGGGGCGGAGACGGTCTTGCTCTTGGCCTGAGTAGCGGCCAGGAGCAGTGATTGGGGCGTAAGGGGCATTTAACGGTCTCCGCTGCACTGGGATCGTAGGTACAGTTGAAGAATTGATTGCAAGGGGCGAGCCAGTTTCGCTCGATGCCGACGAAAAGCGTCCTGGGCCTCAGTTTTCCGCCAGGGACCGTTGCCGCTCAGCCTGGTAAAGAGGTCGCACAAAGGCGAACTCACCATCGATTTTGGCGATCAGTTCACTGATATCCAGGGAAGACAGGCTGTTGGCGCTCTTTTCAAGCTGGCCACACAGCTCGGCGAGCCTGACGGCCCCCATATTGAGGCTGCTGCCTTTGAAGCTGTGAGCCTCTTCTATCAGTTGCGCGCCCTGCTGCGCCTTGCGCAACAATCCAAGGCGCTCTTCGGAATCGCTGAGAAAGGTATCCAGCAATTTCGGATACTCGTCCTCCATGACCTCGCGCAACGCGCTCAGCGCGTCCAGGTCCAGATGTTCGTCAGTCACTTGTTCGCTCCTTGATCAAGAATCTTCGGATTATGCCAGAGCCTTCCAGTAAAACTCCACGCGGGCACTGCGACCGTCGTCGGACCAGCTTGCATTTTGACCCAACTGACGGATCAGACTGATGCCGCGTCCGGACAGACGGACAGGATCGACCGGGCGCTCCAGCACCCGCCCGACATCGAAGCCCTTGCCGCTGTCCTCGACGCGAATCGCCAGGCAACCACCCTCGCCCTCTGGCGTAACTTGCAAATGCACCCGTACATAACCTTCCTGCAGCTCGTCCAGGCGTGCATTGCGTTGTTGATAATAGCGGGTAAAACCCGACACATCGCGCTTGAGGCTGGAGTCCAGGCCCAGCACCCCATGTTCCAGGGCATTGGAGTACAGCTCCGCCAGCACACTGTACAGTGCCCCGCTCTGCGCCCGCAGGCCGTGCACTTCCTGGAGCAATTGCAACAGATAGGGCAACGGGTTGAAGCGCTTGAGGGTCGCGGCGCGAAATTCGAAACTGGCCGACCAGTCCAGGGGACAGGACTGGCCGCTGTCGGAATAGACCGGCACCGGCGGACTCGCATGCACGGGTGGCGCCAGGATGACCTCGACCATGCTGACATCGTCGCGCGTTATGCCTTGAAAGTCCCGAAGCGCCTGCTCGATGTCCTCGAACAAGGTGTCGGGCTGACGATTGGCGGCAAATACCTGCAGCAAACGCTGCTCACCAAACAGCTGATCATCGGCATCGCAGGTGTCGATCACCCCGTCGGACATCAGGAACACCCGGTCACCCATGGCCATCGGGAACACTTCGGTCCGATCATCGAAGGTTTGCGGGCTCAGTACACCCAGCGGTAAATGCCGCGCCGTCAGTGGCGTACGCGCCCCGCTGGCAATGCTGTGCAGGTAGCCGTCCGGCATGCCGCCGTTCCAGACCTCCAGCGAGCGGCTCTGGAAACCCAGGCACAGCATCGTCGCGCAACAGAACATGTCCACCGGCAGGATGCGCTTGAGCTTGGCATTCATCTCGCGCAGGGTTTCGGCGAGGCCGTAACCCTTGGCGGTCATGCCGTAGAAGACTTCGGCCAGGGGCATGGCGCCAACGGCAGCAGGCAGGCCATGGCCGGTGAAATCGCCGAGCAAGACATGCATGTCCCCTGCCGGGGTGAACGCGGCCAACAGCAGGTCGCCGTTGAACAATGCATAGGGCGATTGCAGGTAGCGGATATTGGCGGCATTCAGGCAGCCGGAATGGGCCACCTTGTCGAACACCGCCTTGGCCACCCGCTGCTCGTTAAGCAGATATTCGTGGTGCCTGGCGATCTGGTCGCGCTGCTGCAAGACAGTGGCCTGCAGACGCCGCAAGCGGTCCATCGCCTTGATCTTGGCGGCGAGGATCACCTGGTTGTAGGGTTTTGCCAGAAAATCGTCACCGCCGACCTCCAGGCAGCGGGCCAACGCCTGACTTTCCGACAGCGAGGTGAGGAAGATGATGGGCACCAGGGTTTCCCCGGCCAGTTCCTTGATGTGCGCCGCCGCCTCGAAGCCATCCATCACCGGCATCATCGCGTCCATCAACACCAGTTGCGGGCGCTGCTGGCGAAACACGTCAACCGCTTCGGCGCCGTTGGCGGCCGTCAGCACTTGATGCCCCTGGCGGCGGACGATGCTCGACAACAGCATGCGGTCGGCCGCGCTGTCCTCGGCGATCAGGATCGTCAGCGGTTCGAGTACCACCTGCACGGTGGTCAACTGATGTCGAACAGCTTGTCGAAGTTGGAAATGGCGAGGATTTTCCTCACATCGGAACTGCTGTTGACCACGCGAATGTCGGAATCGTCGCCACCGGCATGGTCACGCAAGAGCAGCAGCATGCCCAGGGCGGAGCTGTCGAGGTAGGTGGCTTCTTTCAGATCGACCACGACCTTTGAGAGGTTCTGCTCTTCGTAGGATTTTCGAAATTCCTGATGCTTGGCGAAATCGAATCGTCCCTTGATCGATATCGTCAGCTTTTTCCCGTCCGGGGAGATTTCTGTAACGACTGACATGTCATGGCTTCCTTGTCATTGGTAAACCTTCTTGTACAAGGTTTAGCATTGGGTAGAGGTTGGGGCAAGGTTGGGGATCAAGATCAACAGATCGCAGCCTTCGGCAGGTCAGGTCCGAAGACAGCCACGGATTCATGCCCAACACAAAACATTGTAGGAGCCCGGCTTGCCGGCGAAGGCGGTCTTGGGTATTGCGCTGGTCTCTTGGGCCTCTTCGCTGGCAAGCCAGCTCCTACAGGTCCGAAGACATCCACGGATTCATGTCTAACACAAAACATTGTAGGAGCCCGGCTTGCCGGCGAAGGCGGCCTTGAGTTTTGCGCTGGTCTTTCGGGCTTCTTCGCTGGCAAGCCAGCTCCTACAGGTCCGTGGAAAACCATAGATTCATGGCCAACACACAACATTGTAGGAGTCCGGCTTGCCGGCGAAGGCGGTCTTGAGTTTTGCGCTGGTCTTTCGGGCTTCTTCGCTGGCAAGCCAGCTCCTACAGGTCGGTGGAAATCCACGGGTTCATGTCTAACACAAAACATTGTAGGAGCCCGGCTTGCCGGCGAAGGCGGTCTTGAGTATTGCGCTGGTCTTTTGGGCCTCTTCGCTGGCAAGCCAGCTCCTACAGGTCCGTGGAAAACCACGGATTCATGTCTAACACAAAACATTGTGAGCCCGGCTTGCCGGCGAAGGCGGCCTTGGGTAGTGCGCTGCTCTTTTGGGCCTCTTCGCTGGCAAGCCAGCTCCTACAGGTCCGAAGACATCCACGGATTCATGTCTAACACAAAACATTGTAGGAGCCCGGCTTGCCGGCGAAGGCGGTCTTGGGTATTGCGCTGGTTTTTCGGGCCTCTTCGCTGGCAAGCCAGCTCCTACAGGTCCGTGGAAAACCACGGACTCATGTCTAACACAAAACATTGTGAGCCCGGCTTGCCGGCGAAGGCGGTCTTGGGTATTGCGCTGGTCTTTTGGGCCTCTTCGCTGGCAAGCCAGCTCCTACAGGTCGGTGGAAAACCATGGATTCATGTCTAACACAAAACATTGTGAGCCCGGCTTGCCGGCGAAGGCGGTCTTGGGTATTGCGCTGGTCTTTTGGGCCTCTTCGCTGGCAAGCCAGCTCCTACAGGTCCGTGGAAAACCATGGATTCATGGCCAACACGCAACATTGTAGGAGCCCGGCTTGCCGGCGAAGGCGGCCTTGGGTAGTGCGCTGCTCTCTCGGGCCTCTTCGCTGGCAAGCCAGCTCCTACAGGTCCGTGGAAAACCATGGATTCATGGCCAACACACAACATTGTAGGAGCCCGGCTTGCCGGCGAAGGCGGTCTTGGGTATTGCGCTGGTTTTTCGGGCCTCTTCGCTGGCAAGCCAGCTCCTACAGGTCCGTGGAAAACCATGGATTCATGGCCTACACGCAACATTGTAGGAGCCCGGCTTGCCGGCGAAGGGGGTCTTGAGTATTGCGCTGGTCTCTCGGGCCTCTTCGCTGGCAAGCCAGTTCCTACAGGGGTTTCGCGTTCGCGCTGAGCTGCCGCGGGCTGCGATCATTCCCGGGCAATCTATCAATACGCATCCTGTCGCGGCAGGCGCTGGGACAATTCATCCAGCAACTTCTGCTCGCGCTTGTCTTCCAGCGCCCGCGCTTCGTCCTGGTAGCGCTGAACCAGCTTGCGCAAGCCTTCGACCCGGGCGAACGCCTGTTGCCAGGTGTCCCGCGCCTTGTTCAGGTTGTTCTGGTGCCAGGCCAGGCTCTGCCGCTGTTGATCGATGGCCGTGCCCAATTGCGCGAGAAAGCCCTGGTAGCCCAGTAGCCATTGCCCGGACACGCCGGCACTGCCGCGCACGATCCACTGTTCCTGATAGTCGAGCCGAAAGGCTTCGAGGTCGGCCAGCTTGCTCTCGGCCAGCCGCACCTGCCCCTGGAAGTGCCCCAGACGCTGGACCGCGGTTTTCTCGGCCTTCTCGGCCATTTCCACCACGGGGGCCAGGCGGCCCGCCCGACTCTGGGCCATGGCCGGTTAACCGCCCGCCGCAGGCGCGAAGATCGAGGCGAGATACGCTTCGCTTTCGCCCAGGCTGATGCTGTCGTTGAGGCCCTGGCGCAGGTATTTGACCAGCTGCGGCTGCAGGGAAATCGCCAGGTCGGTCTCGCGGTCACCGCCGGCGACGTAGGCGCCGACGCTGATCAGGTCGCGGCTCTGTTGATAGCGCGACCACAACTGCTTGAAGTACTGCGCCCGGGCCATGTGTTCCGGCGACACCACGGCCGGCATGACCCGGCTAATGGAGGCCTCGATATCGATGGCCGGGTAATGGCCCTCCTCGGCCAGTCGCCGCGACAGCACGATGTGCCCGTCGAGCACGCCCCGCGCCGAGTCGGCAATCGGGTCCTGCTGGTCGTCGCCTTCGGACAGCACGGTATAGAACGCCGTGATCGAGCCACCGCCCTTCTCGGCATTGCCGGCGCGCTCCACCAGTTTCGGCAACTTGGCGAACACCGAGGGCGGATAACCCTTGGTCGCCGGCGGCTCGCCGATGGCCAGGGCGATTTCCCGCTGGGCCTGGGCGAAACGCGTCAGCGAATCCATCAGCAGCAGAACATTCTTGCCCTTATCGCGGAAATACTCGGCGATTCGCGTGCAGTACATGGCGGCGCGCAGACGCATCAGCGGCGCATCGTCCGCGGGCGACGCCACCACCACCGAGCGCTTGAGCCCTTCTTCACCGAGGATGTGCTCGATGAACTCCTTGACCTCACGACCCCGCTCGCCGATCAGCCCGACGACGATGATGTCGGCCTCGGTAAAGCGCGTCATCATGCCCAGCAGCACGGATTTACCGACGCCGGTACCGGCGAACAAGCCAAGCCGCTGACCGCGTCCAACCGTCAACATGCCGTTGATGCAACGAATGCCCACGTCCAGCGGCTCGCTGATCGGCTCGCGCTTGAGCGGGTTGATGGTCGGGCCGTCCATCGGCACCCAGTCCTCGGCCTTCATCCCGCCCTTGCCGTCCAGGGCGCGGCCGGCACCATCGAGCACGCGCCCGAGCATGCTCATGCCCATCGGCAAGCGACCGCTGTCGGACAGGGGCACCACCCGGGCACCGGGGGCGATGCCGGCCACGCTGCCGACCGGCATCAGGAAGACCTTGCTGCCGGAAAAACCCATGACTTCGGCTTCGACCTGCACCGGATGGTAGCTGTCATCGTTGATGACCATGCAGCGACTGCCCATGGCGGCGCGCAAGCCTTCGGCTTCGAGGGTCAGGCCGACCATGCGCAGCAGGCGGCCTTCGAGGATCGGTGCGCCAGCCAGTGTCGTGGCCTCGGCGTAACTGCCCAGGCGCTTGGCGAAACTGGTGCGTTCAAGGCGCATCAGGGGCAGCCACAGGTTTACTTTCGACGGGCAACTCAAGGCTCAGGTCCGGAGCGGCCGGGTGCAAGGCTTGTTCGTGCATCTGGTCGAACAGCTTGTCCATCACCTGCGCAACGCGGGTTTCGACCGTAGCATCGATACGACTGTGCTCGGTTTCGACCCGGCAACCGCCAGGCAACAGCGCCTCGTCCTCGACGATGCGCCAGGTTTCCTCATGGCGCTCGCGCAAGGCTTTGACCTGGACGAAATCCTGCGGATTGATATACAACCGCACGTTTTCAACGCCCAATGGCAACAGCTTGAGGGCTTCGCGCATGACGTGTTCGATCTGCGTCGAGTCCATGGCCAGTTCGCGCTGGATCACCTGTCTGGTCATGTGCCGCACCAGCTCGACCAGGGACTTTTCAATCTGGGTGTCCTGTTCGGCGATGGGCTCGAACAGGTGCGCCATTATTTTTTCAAGGCTGGCGATCTTGGCCGCCAACGCCACTTCGGCTTCCTGACGCACTCGGAGCGTGGTGCTGTGGAACCCTTCTTTTTCGCCCACCGCAAAACCTTCGTTGTAGGCTTCCTGGCGAATGCTCTCGAGCTCCTCAAGGGTCAGTGGCTGGACTTCCTCCAGCGGCACTTCCTCCATTTCCGGTGGCTCGGGTTCGGGCTCGGGCTCAGGCTCGGGTGCCGGCGGATCGAAGCTGGGCAGTGCCCAGGACTCGAAACCACCGACATCACGGGCCCTGATCAGGTCAGAGGGCTGCTCATCGTTCTTGGCCATGGGGTCAGATCATTTCCTCGGCGCCTTTGCCGCCGAGCACGATTTCGCCCGCTTCGGCCATGCGACGGGCGATGGTGAGGATTTCTTTCTGCGCGGTTTCCACATCGCTGACGCGCACCGGGCCCTTGGCCTCGAGATCGTCGCGCAACAATTCGGCCGCACGCTTGGACATGTTCTTGAAGATCTTCTCCTTGACGTTTTCGTCCGAGCCCTTGAGGGCCAGTACCAGCACGTCGGAGGACACTTCACGCAGCAACGCCTGGATGCCGCGGTCGTCGACATCGGCCAGGTTGTTGAACACGAACATGAGGTCTTCGATCTGACCGGACAGGTCTTCGTCGACTTCGCGGATCGAGTCCATGAGCTGGCCTTCGATCGAGCTGTCGAGGAAGTTCATGATGTCGGCCGCGCGCTTGATCCCGCCCAGGCTGGTGCGCGAAGCATTGGAGTTGCCGGAGAACTGCTTCTCGAGAATCTGGTTGAGTTCCTTGAGGGCGGCCGGCTGCACGGTGTTCAGCGAGGACACCCGCAGGATGATGTCCAGGCGCACCTTGTGGTCGAAGTTGCCCAGCACTTCACCGGCCTGGTCCGGGTCGAGATACGCCACCACGATCGCCTGGATCTGCGGGTGCTCGTAACGGATCACGTCGGCGACCGCCCGCGGCTCCATCCACTTCAGGCTGTCCAGGCCGCTGGTGTTGCCACCCAGCAGGATGCGATCGATCAGGCCGTTGGCCTTGTCTTCGCCCAGGGCCTGGGTGAGCATCTTGCGCACGTAGTCATCGGAACCGACGCCCAGGCTGGTCTGGTCGCCGACGATGTCGACGAACTCGCTCATCACCTGCTCGACCTGCTCGCGGTGCACGTTACCCATCTGCGCCATGGCCACGCCAACACGCTGGACCTCTTTGGGCCCCATGTGGCGCAATACCTGGGCGGCATCGGTCGAGCCCAGTGACAGCAGCAGGATCGCGGCTTTGTCGACCTTGCTCAGTTTCGCGGCAATGGCTCGGTTATCACTCATCTGCGTTAATCCACTCTTTCACGACCTGGGCGACACGACCCGGGTCTTCTGCCACCAGGCTCTTGATTGCGTTCAACTGTGCGTCATAGCCTTCGCTCGGGCTTGGCAGCAGGATGCTGGTCGGGCCACCGAGGCTGATACGGTCGTTGGCCAGTTCGCCGTCCAGGCCGCCCATGCCACCGAGCTCGACGTCGCTGCCGATGCCCGCCAGTTGCTTGTCCTTGCCACCACCGGTGATGTTGTTGAGCACCGGGCGTAACACCCCGAAGACCAGTACCAGGATGAACAGGACGCCCAACAGCTGCTTGACCACATCCCAGAACCACGGCTGGGAGTAGAACGGAATATCGGCAATCACTTCGCCGCGCTCGGCGGAGAACGGCATGTTGATCACGCTGACGCTGTCGCCACGACTGGCGTCGAAACCGACCGCATCCTGGACCAGGCGGGTGAAGCGGGCCAACTCATCGGCACTCCACGGTGCACGGGTCATTTCACCGTTGGCCGGGTTGATCTTGACCTGGTCATCGACCACCACCGAGACCGACAGGCGATTCAATCGGCCCTGCTGTTGCTTGGTGTGGCTGATGGAGCGGTCCAGTTCGAAGTTCTTGGTCGACTGCTGACGCTTGTCCGCCGGATACGGTGCGAGCATGGGCTGGCCGGTGGCCGGGTCCATGACCTGCTGGCCGTTGGCATCGAGCAGTGGCTGGCCGGGCTGCACCATGCCGGCCGACGCGGTGGCGCCACCGGTGGTTTGCGGTGCCGAGGCTGGCGACGGTGGCTGGTTGCTCAGGGCACCCGGTACACCTTGCGGGCCGTTGCTGGCGGTACGTTGTTCGTTGACCGACTGCTCACTGCGCAACGCCGGCTGGTCCGGGTTGAACTGCTCGGAGGTGGACTCGACGGCGCTGAAGTCGACATCGGCCGAGACTTCGGCCTTGTAGCGGTCGTTGCCCAGCACCGGTTGCAGAATGTTGTGCACGCGCTGGGTGAGCATGCTCTCCATGCGGCGACTGTAATCGAATTGCTTGCCGGCCATGGTCAGCTCGGAGTTTTCCGCCTGATCGGAGAGCAGGTTGCCTTTCTGGTCGACCACGGTGATCTGCGACTTGCTGAGTTCGGGGACGCTGGTCGCCACCAGATTGACGATGGCCACGACCTGGCCCGGCTCCAGCGAACGCCCGGAATACAGCTCGACCAGCACCGAGGCGCTCGGCTTGCGCTCGTCACGCACGAACACCGAGCTTTTCGGGATGGCCAGGTGCACCCGGGCACCCTTGACATTGTTCAGGCTGGAAATGGTGCGCGCCAGTTCGCCTTCCAGGCCGCGACGATAACGGGTCGCTTCCATGAACTGGCTGGTACCCAGGCCCTGTTCCTTGTCGAGGATTTCAAAACCGATGTTGCCATCGCTGGGAGTGACACCCGCGCCCGCGAGCTTGAGACGCGCGCGGGACAGGTCTTCGGCCTTGACCAGCAAGGCACCGGAATTGGGTTCGACGTTATAGGCAATATCGGCGGCCGCCAGGGTATCCATGACCTGCTTGGCGTCCATGCCGGCAAGGCTGCCGTACAGCGGACGGTAGTCCGGTTGCTGGGACCACAACACCACGGCAAAGCCAATCGCCACGCTCGCGGCCAGGCCGACCATCAGGCCCACCTGACGCAGCATGGTCATCTCGGAGAGGTTTTCCAGGAAGGACAACCCGAACAGCGGCGGCTTGCCGCCTACGGAATTGGCCTTGGCCGGAACATTGTCAGCGATTGCATCAGCCATGACTCAATCTCGTCCTTAAACCGGCATCTGCATGATGTCTTGGTAAGCCTGAACCAGCTTGTTGCGCACTTGGGTCAAAGCCTGGAAAGACACGCTGGCCTTCTGCGAGGAAATCATCACGTCCGTGAGATCGACACCGCTCTTGCCGATCTCGAAGGCATTGGCCAGGGCTGTGGACGCCTGCTGGGTGTCGTTGACCTTGTTGACGGCCTGACCGAGCATGTCGGAAAAGCTGCTGCCATTCAGTTCAGGGACGGCGGCAGTCGATTTCGGCGCAGACATGGCGTCCATTTGCATGGCGCGCATATCCAGCATCAATCGATTGAATTCAATACCTTGGCTCATGCTCTACTCTCTCTGGCGGCCCGCAATTTTTTGACGCTCACTCAGCGGGTAACGAGGTGTTAGCAACAAGGGTGCCAGCTTTCCCGGTGTCGCATCTGTAGGAGCAGCCGGTCGACGCTCGATTGCTCGCGATGGACCCAAGAGCGACGTGTTTATCCTGAAACCCCGCGTTATCGTTAACGACCATCGCGAGCAAGCTTGCTCCTACAGGGCCCCGTGCAGGCCAGCGCTCAGGTGGCAAACAAATACGCTTCCACGTCCATGCCGGCATCGCGCATCTGCGCCAGCTTGTAGCGCAAGGTGCGCGGGCTGATGCCCAGGCGCTCGGCGGCCTCTTTGCGGCGGCCGCGCTCGGTGCGCAGGGTATCGATGATCATCTGGAACTCACGGCGCCGCAGATCGTCGCCCAGCGCCCCGGCAGATTCGGCCTCTACTTCCACTGCCCGCGCTGGCGCCAGTGCCGGTAACGGCGCGCAAGCGACCGGCCCGGCGAGACAGAAATCCTCAGGCTCAATCATTCCACCCTGCTGCAGGATCAAGGCGCGCTGAATCGCGTTATCCAGTTCGCGCACATTGCCCGGCCACGGATAACCAATCAGGCACGCCTGCGCCTCGGGCGACAATCGCGCCGCCGCATGCTTCATTTTATTGACGTGTTTGGCCAGCAGGCGCTCGGCCAGCGGCAGGATATCGGCCGTGCGCTCGCGCAAGGGCCGCCAGGCCAGCGGGAATACGGACAGGCGATAGTACAGGTCTTCACGGAACCGCCCCGCCGCCACTTCAGCGGCCAGATCCCGGTTGGTGGTCGCGACCACGCGGATATCCAGGATGATCGGCTTGCGCGCACCGACTCGCTCGACCTCGCGCTCCTGCAGCACCCGCAGCAACTTGGCCTGCAATCCCAGGGGCATTTCGGAAATTTCATCGAGCAGGATAGTCCCGCCATCGGCCTGCTCGAACTTGCCGGCCTGCGCCGCGATGGCGCCGGTGAACGAGCCCTTCTCGTGACCGAAGAGCGTGGCCTCCAGCATGTTGTCGGGAATCGCCGCGCAGTTGATCGCAATAAATGGCTGGTTGGCGCGCCGGGAGTGCTGGTGAATGTAGCGCGCCAGCACTTCCTTGCCGGTGCCGGATTCCCCGGAGATCAGCACCGTGGAATCACTGCGCGCCACCCGCGCGGCCAGTTCCAGCAACTGCGCACTGGCCGGTTCGAACGCCACAGGTCCTTCGTGATCGGTGCTGCCGACATTGCCCAGCGCATGGCGTGCGACCAGGTCGAGCAGCGCCTTGGGCTCGAACGGTTTGACCAGGTAATCCGCGGCACCCTGGCGCATCGCATCGACCGCCCGCTCGACGGCACCGTGCGCCGTCATCAGCAACACCGGCAGTTGCGGCTGTCGCGCCCGCAGCAACGCGAGCAATTGATGACCGTCCATGCCCGGCATGTTGACGTCGCTGACCACCAGGTTGAACGCCTCGGCCCCCGCCGCTTCCAGGGCTTCCTGCGCCGAACCCACGGCCTTGTAATCGTGCCCGGCCAGCAACAGCGTGTCCGCCAGCGCTTCGCGCAAAGCGCGGTCATCCTCGACCAGCAGAACCTTGATTGCCATGACCTTCACTCCACTCCCTGGGCGCTGTTTTTATCATTGATAAAAAGCGGCAAGAACACCTGCGCACAAGTGCCGCGACCGACTCGCGAGCGCAAGCGCAACTCGCCCTGATGAGCCCTGGCGACCGCCTTGACCACGGTCAGGCCGAGGCCGGTGCCGGTGGTCTTGGTGGTAAAGAACGGTTCTCCCAGGCGTGCCAGCACAGCACCGTCGATACCGCTGCCGCTATCGCTGACGCACAGGCGCAGGTTGTTGCCACGGGTGTAGAGATGCACCTTCAGGCGCACCTCACCGGCACTGGCCTGAATCGCGTTCTCGATCAGGTTGAGGATCGCACCGACCAGGGTGTCGCGGTTACACAGCAATTCACCGGCATGACTGTCGCATTGCCAGCGAATCGGCAGGTCCTGTACATGGGTCAGCGCCGCCGCCTGCAGTGATTGCATCAGCTGCGCCGGGGTCACCCGGTCGGTCAAGGGCAACTCGCCACGGGCAAACACCAGCATGTCGCGCACCTGATGCTCCAGCTCGTGCAGGCGCTCCTTGAGTCGTCCGGCGAAACGTTGCTGGGTGTCGACCGGCAGCGTTTGATCGGTCAAGTGACTGGCGTAGAGCAAGGCCGCGGATAACGGCGTGCGAATCTGATGCGCCAGCGACGCGACCATGCGCCCCAGTGAAGACAAGCGTTCGTGGCGCGCCAGTTGATCCTGCAGATGACGGGTTTCGGTCAGGTCGTTGAGCAACACCAGTTGCCCAGGCTCCGCACCCAGCGAACGCGTGGCAATCGACAGGCGCCGACCATCCTTGAGGGAGACTTCATGACCGTCGTCTTCACGGGGGGCAAAGCAACGCGCAATCACCTGCCGCCACAGCTCGCCTTCGAGGGGCAGACCGAGCAGTTCGCAAGCCGCCGGGTTGGCTTCGCGCACGATGCCCTGGGCGTCGATAACGATGACGCCGCCGGGCAGGAGGTCGAGCAGGTGTTGCAGGCGATTGGCCAGGCGTTCTTTCTCTGCCAGCTCCTGCATGCGTTGGGCGCTGACCACCGCCAACTCGCCCTTGAGCTCGGTCACCCGGGCTTCGAGCATGCTGTAGGAGTTGGTCAGTTGGCTGGACATCTGGTTGAACAGGGCAAACGCCTGCGGGAGGCCAAGCCGGCTCGCCTGCTCTACGGACGACGATTGTCCCAGGGCACTAGGGACAGGAGACAGGGGGGCGGCTTGGGGCATCGTGCTCTCTCGCTTGGCTGACCGTCAGTTAAACGGAACGTTGCGAGGGCTATAGCAATACCCGTGCCTAAAAAAAACTGCTTGAAAATGAAAGAGTTGAAAAACAGGCGTCAATCATCCGCCTGTTCATCTCCATCACGGCGGCTCATGCCGTACTTGCGCATTTTTTCCACCAGCGTGGTGCGGCGGATGCGCAGGCGTTCGGCCGCGCGCGCGACAATGCCGTTGGCATCGTCCAGTGCTTGCTGGATCAGACCCTGCTCCAGGCCACCGAGGTAATCCTTCAGGTCCAGGCCTTCAGGCGGCAACATGGCATGGGTGGTGAAGTCCGGGGTATGGCCGTTGATTGCCACCCGCTCTTCGAGATCACTGCGCAGGGTGTCGACCAGTTGCTCGTCTTCATCATCGACGTAGCGGAATTTCTTCGGCAGCTCGACCACGCCGATCACCCCGTACGGATGCATGATCGCCATGCGCTCCACCAGGTTGGCCAGCTCGCGGACGTTGCCCGGCCAGCCGTGACGGCACAGCGACATGATCGCCGCGGAGTTGAAGCGGATCGAACCGCGCTTCTCGTGCTCCATGCGCGAGATCAACTCGTTCATCAGCAACGGGATATCTTCGACACGTTCACGCAGCGGCGCCATCTCGATCGGGAACACGTTCAGGCGGTAGTACAAATCTTCGCGGAAGGTGCCGATCTCGATCATGCTTTCGAGATTCTTGTGGGTCGCGGCGATGATGCGCACGTCGACGCTTTGGGTCTTGTTGCTGCCCACGCGCTCGAACGTGCGCTCCTGCAACACGCGCAGCAGCTTGACCTGCATCGGCAGCGGCATATCGCCGATTTCGTCGAGGAACAGCGTACCGCCATTGGCCAGTTCGAAACGCCCGGCACGGCTGGTGATCGCCCCGGTGAACGCACCCTTCTCATGGCCGAACAATTCGCTTTCCAGCAGCTCGGCCGGAATCGCCCCGCAATTGACCGGCACGAACGGCGCTTCGCGGCGCTTGGAATGGTAATGCAGGTTGCGCGCGACCACTTCCTTGCCGGTCCCGGACTCGCCGAGGATCAGCACGCTGGCGTCGGTGTCGGCCACTTGCTGCATCATCTGGCGCACGTGCTGGATCGCCCGGCTGGTGCCGACCAGGCTGCGGAACAGATTGGGTTCGCGATGCCGACCGCGCTCACGGGCCTGGTCGTACATCTCGCGATAGACCTGGGCACGGTGCAGCGAATCGAGCAGCTTGCTGTAGCTGGGAGGCATTTCGAGGGTCGACAGCACGCGGCGACGCTGGTCTTCCGGCAGGTCGATGGAAGAATTATCGCCCATCAGCAAAATCGGAAGGAACTCATCCCATGTCGCGAGTGTCTTTAACAAGCCCTGAAGCGAACCCGGAGCATTGACCGTCCCGATGAGGACACAGATTACTTCACGACTGGACGACAAAGAGACGACAGCCTGCTGCCAGTCATGGCTACCGCAGGGTAAATTTTCTTCGCCGAGAAAATTTAAAATCACCGCCAGGTCGCGGCGGCGGACGCTATCGTCATCGATCAGCAGAATTTTGGTTTCACGCCACATGCAATCGTAACTTCCCTAGTCAACCCGGTGCCCGAAATGAGTGGGCAAGCTAGACGCTTGCAGACTGTTAATGCCTGTAGACGCCTGAAATCTGGAAACAGCCACTAGTAAAGTCAAAAAACCGTTCACAGTCAAATTTATGGCGCAATCTGACTGGATCAAGCAGATATTAATTAACCAAACAGATGGTAAACCTTTGCGGCACTCTTCGCTTGGTTGATCTGCGACATCTGATCAACAATTGCCTGACGCTCGCCCATCGTCACCGTCAATAAATCTTTGTACACCGCCAGCAGACTCTCCAGGTGGGCGCGCAGCGCGTCCTCGTCGATCGGTGCTTCAGCGAGCACCTCATCCACGCATTCACGGCAGGCCGAATCCAGCTCGCCGATCGCATCCCAGTTACGTTCGGCCAGCGCATCGATGAGCGCTTCGCGTGTTTCTTCGATCCGTTGCAGTGCTTGACTCATGACGTCATCCTCGGCCCTCAGGCCTGTGGGCTTCCAATCGCATCCCAACCGCTTTTCAGGGTTTCAAGCAGACCTGCTACTTCGTCGATGATGGCCGCGTCGTTTTCTCGATTGGCTTCCATCAGACGCGTCATCATGTAGGCGTACAGATTGTCGAGCTGCTGCAGCGAAGCCGGATCATCGGTTTTTTCCGGATTCAGGCCATCGCGCAGACCGATGATGATGTCCACAGCCTTGCCCATCATCAAACCCTTGAGTGCGATGTCGCCACGCTCCAACGCACCCTTGGCCTGGGCCATGCGGTCCAGCCCGCCTTCCATCAGAAGTTGTACCAGGCGATGTGGATTGGCTTCAGAGATCTGGGCATGGGAATTGACCTTCTGGTATTGGCGAAGGGCTCTCATGGGGTTCATATTTCTACCTCGTGACAGACAGCAGCTTGGAATTGGGAAGGCTCTGATCTTTATGTCGACTGATCGGCACAGAACTTTAGCGCAGACACTTCACCCAAGAAAAAACCCAGGCGCTGTCATTACAGCTTGCCTGGGTTTTTTATGCCTAATCCGGATCAGCTGTCTTTCGGATTGTTCAGCGCATTGAGGGTGGTCATGATGCTGTCGCTCTGGGCGCGCAGTCGGGCTACCAGGGAATCCATGGCGGTGTACTTGGCAGTCAGGCTCGTTTGCAGGCTGGCCATTCGCGCATCAAGAGTGTCTTGCTGCTTTTTCAGGTCATTTAAGCTATCGCTCAAGCTTGTCGAACGCGCAGCAAAAACCCCGGTATTTTTCATCGCGAAGCTGTCCGTCGCAGACTTCATGCGCGCTAGCAAACCGGTATCGCCCGAAAAGATCCCATTGATATCAGCGGCATTAGTGAGCGCCGCCGCATTAAACACTTTGTCATCAATGGAGAGCAGGCCGGTCTTTTGATCGGTCTCGACGCCGAACTGAGCGAGAGATTTCATTTGGCCGGTGCCGCCCATGACATTCAACTCGGTACGCACCGACGACAACAGTGAACGCAGAGAGGCGTCGCCTGTCAGAGCGCCAGTGGTCAACGAACCGTCGGCATTGGTCGTGACTTTGGTCTCGGTATTAGCAGCCGAAATCAGCGCGTTGTAGGTATCAACAAAACCCTTGACTGCCGACTTCAACGCCGTGGTATCGGCAGACACCGTGATGGTGGCTGGTGTCGCCGCACCGCCACCGGACGGAATCGGAGAAACGCCCGTCAACTTGACGGTAATGCCACTCACTGCGTCGGCAATGGTATTGGACTTGGATTCCATCACCACGCCATCAAGCTTGTACTTGGCGTTCTGTGGTGTCGCGAGAACCGAGGTGCCGGTTTCCAGACCGGAATTGCCCGTTAGACTCAGGTCCGAACCGACACCCGTTTTATTGGAAGTCAGCACCATCCGAGAACCATTGGCGTCAGTAAGGATGTTGGCGCTCAAGCCCTGGTTCGCGTACTGGGAATTGATCGAATCGCGGACTTGCTGCAGCGTCGCGCCGGCAGGAATGCTGACGTCGAACGTATCGCTGCCTTGCTTGATGCTCAGAGTAGACGGCGCCGAACCCGAATTGACGACCGAAGACGCGCCGTCTGTGAAAACCTTGGTGGAAATTTTCGATGCAGTTGCCAACTGAGTGACCAGCAGCGAGAAATTGCCAGCAGCGGCACCGTTACCTATTGTCACGGTGGCGACTTTTTCGTCGGAAGACGTGCCGCTCAGGCCGCTGAAGCTGGAAGCGGTTTTCATGTTGTCCAACGCACCACGGAAGGCATCCAGCGCCGCCTGGATTTTGCCGATCGACGACAGCGAGGTGGTTGCTTTCAGCGTCTGATTGTTGATCTGCGTCTGTTTTGGCGCCCTTTCGGAATCCACCAAAGACTTCACAATCGCCTGAGTATCGATGTTCGAACCAATACCGCTAACCGATGTACCCGCCATCCTCTCTCTCCTTATCCAGTAGCTGCCGCCGTTTCCTTGACCAGGAACGTCTTAAACAGCGACAGCAACAAAATTCATGCCAGTTCAGACTTTGTCGTCAAACAGCAAACTACTGGCGTCCGACAGGCTCTGAGCCAGCTTTAGTGCAGCTTCCGAGGGTATCTGACGAATAACCAGACCCGTTTCGGTGGCGATGACCTTGACCACGACGCGGCCAGTGGAATCATCTATGGAAAAATCCAGATTGCGCCGGGCAGCCTGGACAAACTCCTGAATGTCGGTGACAGCTTTTTCCAGCTCGTCACGCTTGGGCTCGGAGTTCGAAGCCTTCACAGCTTCAGCCTTGGGCTGTTCCAACTTTCCAGTGACATTCGGCGTTACGCCTTGCGGGGCAACGGCGGGATAGGACTGGGTCAACTTGACGCTCATGTCCATGCCTGATCTCCTGATCATGAAAATAACAAAAGGGCGCGTAAACGCGCCCTTCCGTCAGTTACCAAGCGCCGGAATCAACCCAGCAGCTTCAGCACAGCCGACGGCAGCTGGTTAGCCTGGGACAGGATCGCGGTGGAAGCCTGTTGCAGGGTTTGCTGCTTGGTCAGCTGAGCAGTTTCGGCCGCGAAGTCAACGTCCTGGATCACGCCACGAGCAGCAGTGGAGTTGTCCGAGATGCTGCGCAGGTTGGCCACGGTGCTATCGAAACGGTTTTGCACAGCACCGAGGTCAGCACGCTGGGAGTCGATCGCGGTGATCGCTTGTGTAATCACATCAACAGCGTTTTGTGCATTGGCAGCAGTAGTCACGTCAGTATTGCTGACAACTGTCTTGGCCGAATTTGCGGAAGTAGCTGCCGCACCACCGAACAAGCCGCCAACGCCAGCACCCGACATCGAATAGCTGTTGGTGGAGTTCAGCGAGATTGCGCCGGTAGCGATGATTGTAGCGCCAGCTGCGGCCAAGGCAGTGTAACCACTAAGAGCACCAGAACCGTTTTTTGTTGCGACCTGTACGCCTACTGCACCGGCATCACCGCCGTCGAATACAAGGTTCTCGCCGGTATCGGACTTCACGGAAAGGGCTTGAGTGGTGGCATCGTAGTTTACGCTGACGCCCAGTTTTGCAGCGTTGGACTTCAACTGATCAGCCAGATCGGAAGTGCTGGTTACACCAACGAAGCTGACCTTGGCACCAGCTACCGTCAAGGAAAAGTTAGCAGGTACCGCAGGTGTAGCAGTTACTTTGAAAGAAACTTCAGTGCTGGCAGTTGCGCTCAAGCCACCTACCGCACCGTTCAACTGAGCGGCAATAGCTTTGGCCGAATCACCGGCAGCAACGGTGATAGTGCCACTGGTCTGGCCACCGCCTGTAACAACGATAGGACCGCCAGTCAGACCACCAGCAGTGCTAGGTGCGTTTGTTACGCTTTTCAGTTGCTGAGAGCCAACTTTGTTAGCAGAAACGTCGCCCAGAGTCATGTTGATCGTCTGGTTGGCGTTTGCGCCCACCTGGAAAGCAGTAGTACCGAATGAACCGTCCAGCAGGTTACGACCACCGAAGGTAGTGGTGGTAGCGATACGGGTCAGTTCAGCAGTCAGAGCCGAGTATTCAGCGTTGTTCGACTTACGGTCTTCAGCGCTTGGCGAGCCGTTCGCGGAAGCCAGGGCCAGGGTACGCATTTTCTGCAGAATGTTGGTGGATTCCTGCATCGCGCCTTCAGCCGTTTGCGCGATGGAGATACCGTCGCCGGCGTTCTTGATGGCGGTGCCCAGGCCGTTGATCTGGCTGGTCAGACGGTTGGAAATTTGCAGGCCAGCAGCGTCGTCTTTAGCGCTGTTGATACGCAGGCCGGAGGACAGGCGCTGCATCGAAGTCTGCAGGTTGCCGGAAGCTTTGTTCAGGTTGTTCTGAACGGTCAAGGAAGCAAGGTTGGTGTTTACGGTTAAAGCCATGACGAAATCCTCGTTGGATGGATACTTCGGCTTCCGGCCCTGACATCCGTCGGGTTTGGCCTAGAGAACCTACGTAATAGTTATCGTCGTGAAGAGGCTTTGCTTGAGCGGTTTTTTGCAAATTTTTAGTGGCAGGGTGCCAGCCCTTTATTTTCAAGGCTTTAACGCCATAAATTCGGCGCCATAAAAACGCAAAACGCCCGGAAATCTAAATTTCCGGGCGCTTTTTATTGCCATTGCAATCGAATGAGTCAACCGCGATAGAGAATCGCCGAACCCCACGAGAGGCCCACGCCAAAGCCGCTGATGGCCACGCGAGTCCACTTGGAATCGAACACGTGGTTCTGCAACAACAGCGGAATGCTCGACGACACCGTGTTACCGGTTTCGAGCATGTCCTTGACGAACTTCTCCGGCTCGCCTTCTTCAAAGCGGCGTGCCACGGCATCGACAATTGCCGCACTGCCTTGGTGAATGCAGAAAGCGTTGATATCGCTGGCCTGCAAATTCGACTCGCTCAGCAACTCATGCAAATGCGCCGGGACTTTGAGCAAGGCAAAGTTGAAGACCTGGCGGCCATTCATGAAGAACACACCGTCGCTGACTTTCAGGTGCGGAGCACCGGAACCGTCGGTGCCGAACTTCGACTTGCCCAATTGCCAGACCGCATTTTCACCCATCCAGGTGGCGGTTGCGGCATCGCCGAACAGCATGGTGGTGTTGCGGTCTTCCGGGTCGACGATCTTCGAATACGGATCGGCGGTGATCAGCAGGCCGTTTTTCAGCCCCGCGGCTTCCATGAAGCCTTTGATCGCATACAGGCCGTACACGTAGCCGGAACAGCCCAGGGAAATATCGAAAGCGGCGACGTGGGTCGGCAGGCCCAGCTTGTCCTGAACGATCGCGGCGGTGTGCGGCAACCCCTCCTCATCCCCGTTCTGGGTGACGACGATCAGACAGTCGATGGACTCACGCTTGAGTTCGGGACTGGCGGCAAACAGCGCATTGGCGGCTTCGACACACAGATCGGAAGTTTCCTGATCGGCAGCCATGCGTGGCAAAAATGCCGAGCCGATCTTGCCAAGGATAAAGGTTTCGTCCTTGTCGAACTTGGCACCCTGGGCGTAATTATCAATCCCGGCTACCGGCACGTAACTCGCTATATTTTTTATGCCAATCATTATGGCTTCCCAATAATAAACAGCTGAACATCGCCGCTCGCTGAATCGAGGGCGTCTACAGTCGGGGCCAGGCCCCCAGAAGAAGCGACGTCGGGATTCAAGCAGTTACCTTGAACAGCCCGCCACCTAACCGCCCGCAGACAGGATACAGTGAAGATGCGCGTTTTGACCGGCGGGTCACTCAGAGATCCACGCTTTATTTGATTTTGTGGTCCGCAGCCCCGCCCCACCCCGCTACGTAGAATTAAAAAAAAATCAAAAAAAAAGGCCAGCCCCCCATGCAGAGGGCTGGCCGCGAGGAGTCAGGACCGGTTCAAAGCTTGTTGAACAGGCTCAGCTGGGAGACCTTGGCGAATGCCAGTTGCGCGGCCTGCAGCATGGTCTGCTGCAAGGTCAGACGCGTCAGCACCTCCGCCGGATCGGTGTTCTTGATCGAATTTCCGGTCGATTCGTTGATCAGGCTGGTGCTGGTGTTCTGCTCATTCTGCATATCCATCACATTGCCCCGTGCACCGATAGCGCCACGTGCCAGGTCCACCTGGTTCTTGGCGTTGTTCAGGTTGGCAATGGACGAAGCCAGCGTGTCTTCGAGGAAACGTTGTGCGACCGGATTACCCTGGGTCGGTGAGTCAAGCGCCGAACGCAGCTGGCTGATGGTGTCGAGCACGTTCTGGGTCTGGTGGGTGTTGACCGCAATATCGAACTGATCACCTGCCGCTGGAACCGCCGGCGTGCCGCCGAGGGTGAAGCTGACACCGGCTGCCGTCGCTACGCCAGCGGTCACGGTCCCGGTGGTCACTGGAGTGCTGCCAGCCGTCAACGGACGGGTGTACATCTCGAACGTCCCGGGACCGGTGAACTTCAGCACCGCTCCGCCTTCCGGGAAGAAGCTCTTGTAATCCGCAGCGTTGGTCACTGCGGCCTGGGAAATGATCGCAGTCGACGTGTTGCTCGGGGCGCGGTTAGCGACGAAACTGTCCGGTTTGGCCGTCAGCTGGAAGCTGTGACCGGCAATGACCGCATCGGCGCTGGCGGAGTCGGCGGGGGTGTCGCCGGCCTGGAACGTAATGTCCAGCTTGAAGGTCACGCCGCGGAAATCGACGTCGGAACCGCCCTTGGCATTCGGATCGAACTTGCCACCGCCACCGGCTTCGGCGGTCACGTCATTACCCGATGCATCGGTGATCTTGTACTGGGTGCTGCTGACGAACGACAGGGTATAAGGCTGGCCGCTGCGGAAGTTCGCATCGAAGGTCGGACCGGAGCTCACCAGACCAGGCGACAGGGCCACACGACCGTCATCGACGGCGGGTGCTGTCATGGTGGTCGAACTACGCGCAGCGTTGATCGCCTGCTGGAAAACGTCCCAGCCGGTATCGTTCAGCCCCAGGGACATCGAGTCGCCGATTTTCAGTTCCAGCTGGGTCTGGTCGCCCTTGTAGCTGTAGGTGCCGTCACTATTGCGTAAAAAAGGCGGGGTGTTGTTGCTGGCGCCGGAGAAGATGTACTTGCCGTTGGCGTCCTTGCTGTTCATCAGGCTCAGCAATTGCTCTTCGGACTGCTTGAGCTCGGCGGCAATGGATTTGCGGTCATCGTCGTTCAACGATCCGCCACCCGCCCGAATCGCCAACTCGCTGACTTTCTGCAGCACGTTGTTGATGCTGTCCAGCACGCCCTCTTCCTGCGCCTGGGCCGTGTTCAACGCGTTGATGTTGGTGGTGTACTGACCCAACATGGCTTTCTGCTGCTCGAGTTGCAGCAAGCGCGCCGCGCCGACCGGATCATCTGCCGCGGTCTCGAGTTTCACGCCACTACTGGCCTGCTCGGCCGTCTTCATCACGTTGTTGAGGTTGCGCTGATAGTTGGCAGCAGTGGTCGCGTAGTACTGTGCAGTAGAAATTCGCATGTTCTACGGTTCCTTAAAGAGCATTGATCAGGGTGCTGAAAATTTCCTGCGCAGTCTTGATGATCTGCGAAGAGGCCGTGTAGTACTGCTGGTACTTGGTCAGGTTGCCGGCCTCTTCATCGAGGTCGACGCCCGACAGCGAGTCACGCGCATTGCGCGCCCCGGTGACGATGGTGTCGGTCGCCGTGGCATCGAGTTGACCCTGCTTGGTCAAGGAGCCAACGGTGGACACCAGGCCACCATAGGCCTCGGTAAAACTCACACCGGGACTGGTCGCAGTCGCGCCGACCGTGGCCTTGGTCTGCAGGGCCAGCAACGCCTGTGCGTTGCGGTTGTCGGTGCTGTCTGCGGCGGTCATCGCAATATTGAAGCTGTCGCCCGCCTTGGGACTGCCGCTGACGGTCATGCCGACACTGAAGGTCTTGGCCGCGCCGCTGGCATCGGTGTACGGCACCGAAATGTTCAGGTCGTTGTTCTGGCCGGGCACGATGTTGCCGGTGCCGATACTGACCCCCTTGGCATCGAACACCTCATAGGCACTGGCGCTGGTCATCAGCATTCGAACCGGCATCGACGCCTTGACCGCGCTCTGCACTTCCAGGCGCTGGGCCGAATCGTAGATGTCCAGGTTGGTCTTCAGGGTCGGCTGGCTGGCATCCCCCGTACCGTTATTGCCCTGGGCCTTGGTGGACGTCAGCGGTGCAGACGTGGCCAGGCGCTTGGCGTCGGTCATGACGGTGGCCATGTCCGCGGCGGAACTGCGGGTCGGGGTAATCTTGAAGCTGTCGCCGCTGTTTACCGCACCGGCGTTGAGGCTCAGGCTGAAGCCATCGATGACCGGTGGCGGTGTCGTGCCCAGGTCGAAACTGCCCATGTCGGTATTGTCCGACAGGCGCCGCACGCTGTAGCCGGTGGCGCTGGTGAAGGTCACCTGGTAATCGCTGGCCGCCAGCTTGCCGGTGTCCTTGATGGTGACGTTCAGGTTACCCGACGCCGGATTGTTCTTGGCATTGGCAATGCTGCGCTGACTGATGGCCGCGGCACTGTTGATGTCATTGAACAACGCTGCGCCGAAGTTACCGCTCTGGTCCAGCCCCTGCCCCAACTGCTTGTTGACCTGATCGGCGACGACCATGGCGATACGCCCCAGGCCATTGACCGCCGGGGTCAATACCTCATTGCGATAACGCAACAGCCCGCCCATCTCGCCGCCGCTCATCACGTTGGTGATGTCGATCGACGATCCGTTGCGATCCATGATGATCGAGGAACGGGTCGGGTCGGCCGGGTCGGCGGCCACGCGCAGTTTGTTGACGGTGTCGCCCACCACCAAAGGCTGGCCGCTGCCCAGGTAAATATCCATGCGCCCTTCGGTCTCAGTGACCTGGGTGCCCACCAGCTCATTGAGCTGGCGGATGGTTTCGTTACGCTGGTCCAGCAATTCGTTGGGCGTGCCACCCGAGCCACTGACTTCACTGATTTTCTTGTTGTACGCGGCAACGGTCGACGCCAGCTTGTTGACCTGGTCGGCCATCGAACCCAGCTGATCGTTGATGTAGCTGCCTTGCTGCTTCAATTGCCCGGAGATGGCATTGAAGCGGCTGCTCAAGCCTTGGGCGTTGGTCAGCAACGCTTGGCGCGCGGCATTGTCGTTGGAGTTGCCGGCCAGCGTTTGCAAGGACGAGAAAAAAGCCTGCAAGGATTTGGTCACACCGGTGCCGCTGTCGGACAGCAGCTTGTCGACCTGGGTGGCCTGTCCCAGGTAAGCCTGCGCATCACTGTTGAGCGACGTCGAGGTCTGCAACTGCGCGTCGAGGTAGCTGTTGTACACCCGACGCACGTCGGCCAGCGTGGTACCGGTGCCGATGAACACATTGCCGTACTGAATCGAGCCTTTGGTGCCCTGCACAGTTTGTTGGCGCGAGTACCCGACGGTATCGACGTTGGAAATGTTGTTACCGGTAGTCACCAATGAGGCGTGGCTAGCGGATAGACCCGACATTCCGATGTTGAGCAAACTCATGGTTCAGACCCTTATGTCTATAAAGGCGTGGTTGAAACGCCCGCCGCAGCGTAGTTCTGATAACTCGTCATCTGCCTGGCTATCTGCGAAATCTTGCTGGCGTAAGCCGGGTCGGTTGCGTAACCGGCCTTTTGTAGCTCGCGCACAAACTGTTCGGGGTTATCGGCCGACTTCACGACATCTTGATAGCGATTATTGGTTTGCAGCAGCGTTACAAGGTCATGGAAGCTGTCCTTGTAGGAGTCGTAGGAACGGAACTCGGCCGTCTCCTTGACCATCTCGCCATTCCTGAATTCGCTGGTGATCGCCCGCGCCGAATCACCCTGCCAACTGCTGCCGGCCTTGATGCCGAACAGGTTGTGGCTGCTGCTGCCGTCCTGGGCCCGCATGACCGATTTGCCCCAACCGGTTTCCAGGGCGGCCTGGGCCACCAGGTAACGTGGGTCGACACCAATGCGATCGGCCGCTTCCTTGGCCATCGGCAGCATGGTGTTGACGAATTCGTCGGCGGAGCTGAAGGCTTTTTTCGCCGGTGCCAGGGGGATTTGCGCGATGGCGCGCCCGTGGATCTGCAGGGACCCGCTCGACGCCATTTGCGCGTTCGCCAGCCAGTCGCCGTTGTACAAGGGGCCGGAACCGCTGCTCGCGACGCGCTCGGGCAATGCCGCTTTGTTGACTGCGGTGGCACTGGTCGGCGTGGCGGAAGGCACCAGCCCGGCGAGCAAGCGGTCGGCCAGTTTTGGCGGCAGGGCCAGGCGGCGCTGATTGATCAGCGCCATGTCATTGCGATGGGCGCCCTCGCCTGTCGGCGCACTGAGCGAACGCGAGGCCCACAATGGGCGCTCGCCATTGACCCGGGACAGTGGCCCGTTGATCGCCACCGTGCCAGCGGCCACTGGTGTCTGCGCAGCCGCTTTCGCCGCTTCCTGCTTGGCCGCCGACAGTGTCGCCGCTTCACCCGGCGCCAGCGGCTTGTTCTTCGACATCTGCCGCATCAGCACGTCCGCCAGGCCGATACCGCCGCCTTCGCGGGACATGGAAACCGCCAGTTGCTGGTCGTACATTTCCTGGTACTGCTTGGCCTCGGCGGTGTTCATCGGGTTGTCCTTGCCCAGCGACTCGGTGGCCGAGCGCATGGACTTGAGCATCTCGCCGAGGAACAGCGACTCGAATTCCTGCGCCACCTTGCGCATGTTGGCGTCGCTGTTCTTGTCGCCGACCTTGAGCTGGTTCAGCCGGTTCAGGTCGGAAAACGCACCGGAATCGCTGCTGCTGACCCGACCGCTCTTGTTCATGTCCATGGTCGCCGTCCTCAGATCACGATCAGGTCGGCTTGCAAGGCGCCAGCCTGTTTCAGTGCTTCAAGGATCGCCATCAGGTCACCCGGTGCCGCGCCGACCTGGTTCACCGCACGGACGATTTCGTCGAGGGTGGTGCCTGGGCCGAACTTGAACATCGGCTTGGCTTCCTGCTCGGCATTGACCCGCGAGCGCGGCACGACCGCGGTCTGGCCATTGGACAGAGGGCCGGGCTGGCTGACGATCGGGTCTTCGGTAATGGTCACGGTCAGGCTGCCGTGGGTGACGGCGGCCGGGGAAACCTTGACGTTCTGGCCGATCACGATGGTGCCGGTGCGCGAGTTGATGATGACTTTGGCCACCGCCTGGCCTGGATCGATTTCAAGGTTTTCCAGGATCGACAGATAGTCGACACGCTGGCTCGGGTCGAGCGGCGCCGTGACGCGCACCGAGCCGCCGTCGATGGCCTGGGCCACGCCTGGGCCGAGCATGTCGTTGATCTTGTCGACGACGCGCTTGGCCGTGGTGAAGTCGGAGCGGTTGAGGTTCAGGGTCAGGCTGTTGCCCTGGTTGAATCCGCTCGGCACCGCTCGCTCGACCGAAGCACCGCCGGGGATGCGCCCGGCCGATGGAACGTTGACCGTGATCTTCGAGCCATCGCGACCCTCGGCATCAAAACCGCCGACCACCAGATTGCCCTGGGCCACCGCATAAACGTTGCCGTCGATACCCTTGAGCGGCGTCAGCAGCAAGGTGCCGCCGCGCAAGCTTTTGGAGTTACCGATGGACGACACGGTGATGTCGACCTGCTGCCCCGGCTTGGCGAACGCCGGCAAGTCGGCACTGATCGACACCGCCGCGACGTTCTTCAATTGCACGTTGCCCGAGCCCGGCGGCACCTTGATGCCGAACTGCGAGAGCATGTTGTTGAAGGTCTGCAGGGTGAACGGGGTCTGCGTCGTCTGGTCGCCGGTGCCATTGAGCCCGACCACCAGGCCGTAGCCGATCAATTGGTTGGAGCGCACGCCGGAAATGCTGGCGATGTCCTTCAGGCGCTCGGCTTGAGCACCGAACGCTGCGGACATCAGGAACGCAGCCACCATCAGGTGTTTGAAATTCAATGTCGCCACCTAGAAAGGGAACAGCGGGCTGAGGAAGAAACGGTCGAACCAGCCTGGCTGACTCGCATCGGCAAATGAACCGGTGCCCGAGTAGGTGATGCGCGCATCCGCGACGCGGGTCGATGACACGGTGTTATCGGTGGAGATATCGTCAGCCCGGACCAGGCCGGCAATCCGTACCAGCTCGTCGCCGGTGTTGAGGGTCATCCACTTCTCGCCGCGCACGGCGATGATGCCGTTGGGCAATACGTCGGCGACGGTCACGGTGATCGAACCGGTCAGGGTGTTGCCCTGGGCAGCCTTGCTGTCACCTTTGGTTGCGCGGTCGCCTTCGTAGCTGGCGTCCAGGCTCAGGTCACCACTGCCAAACGGATTGTTGGTGCTGGGCGTGGAACCGAACAGAGAGCTCAGGCCGATGCTGGCCTTGCTGTTCTTGCCAATCTGCGAGTTGGCGTTTTTGCTGGCCTGGGTCTTCTCGTTCAGGGTGATGGTGATGATGTCACCGACCCGGAACGCCTTGCGGTCGCTGTACAGGTTCTGTTCGAAGCCGGCCTGGTAGATCGAGCCGTTGTTGGCGGCAGCCGGCAACGGCGTGCGCGGCAACACCGGTGCATAGTAGGGATCATTGGGCTTGGGCGACATGGGCACACAGCCCGCGAGCACAGTGACCCCACTCAGTGCCAGAACAGATACAAAGCGTTTCATGACCCTACCTCACGGTGTTGCCGGCGACCTCTTGGCCGCCCCAAAGACTTGATTACAGATTCTGCGTTACGAACGAGAGCATCTGGTCGGCGGTGGAGATCACCTTGGAGTTCATCTCGTAGGCGCGCTGAGTGGTGATCATGTTGACCATCTCTTCAACGGTGCTGACGTTGGAGGTTTCCAGGGTGTTCTGCAGCGTGGTACCGAAACCGGCAAGGCCCGGGGTGCCGACTTGCGGCGCGCCACTGGCGGCAGTTTCCAGGAACAGGTTGTTGCCCACGGCCTGCAGGCCGGCCGGGTTGATGAAGTCGGCGGTCTGCAGGTTGCCGATCACCTGGGAGGCCGGGTTGCCGGCGACGGTGATGGACACGGTGCCGTCCTTGCCCACGGTGAAGGTCTGGGCGTCGTTCGGAATGACGATCGCCGGCTCCAGGGCAAAGCCGCTGGCGTTGACGATCTGGCCGTTGGAGTCCAGGTGGAAAGTACCGTCACGGGTGTAGGACGTGGTGCCGTCCGGCTGCAGGATCTGGAAGAAGCCGCGACCGTCGATGGCCATGTCCAAAGGTTGCTCGGTGGTTTGCAGGCTGCCGGCGTTGAAATTTTTCTGGGTGCCGACGATGCGCACACCGGTACCCAGTTGCAGGCCCGACGGCAGTTCGCTGTCCTGGGTCGACTGAGCGCCTGGCTGACGCTTGATCTGGTACAGCAGGTCCTGGAACTCGGCGCGGTCACGTTTGAAACCCGTGGTCGAGACGTTCGCCAGGTTGTTGGAAATGGTGGTCAGGTTGGTGTCCTGGGCGGACAGACCGGTTTTGGCAACCCATAGAGCCGGAAGCATTCGATTCTCCTCGTGCGCCTGTTTTACGGCGCGACGTTCTGGTAATTAGCTGATCTGCAAGACCCGAGCCATGGCCTGGTCGTCTTCTTTGGCGGTGTTCATCATCTTGATGTGCAGCTCGAACTGCTTCGACAGGGCCAGTACCTGAGTCATCTCGTCCACAGCATTGACGTTGCTCGACTCGAGGAAACCGGAGACCAGCTTGACGTTGGCATCGGCTTGCGCAGGCTGGCCGTCCTTGGTGTGGATCGAACCGTCCAAGCCCTTGGTCATGTTCTTGATGTCCGGGTTGACCAGCTTGATGCGGTCGACTTCGGCCATGACCCGCGGGCCTTCGCCCATTGCGCGAATGCTGATGGTGCCGTCCTCGCCCACTTCGATCTGCTGCTCGGGCGGCACGGCGATCGGTCCGCCATTGCCGATCACCGGCATGCCGTTGCCCGCGCGCAGCACACCCAGCGCATCCACCACCAGGCTGCCGGTACGCACGTAGCTTTCGCCGCCATCAGGGTTCTGCACCGCCAGCCAGCCGTTGCCTTGCACGGCAACATCGAGGTCGCGGCCGGTCTGTACCAGCGAGCCTGGGGAAAAGTCGGTGGCCGGGCGTTCGGACAGGGCAAACGCTCGCGCCGGAAAGCTGTCACCGAACACCGGCATCGAGCGGGCCTGCTCCAGGTCTTTCTGGAAGCCGCTGGTAGAGATGTTCGCCAGGTTGTTGGCATGGGCCTTTTGCGCCAGCGCATTCTGGCTGGCGCCGGTCATTGCCACATAAAGGTACTTGTCCACACGCTTTCCTCTGCCTGCCGGACGTTTGCCGCCCGATGCTGTTCTGAGGTGGCATAAGCAATTTGCAGACCAAGTTGGTTTTGGCGGCGCGAGGCCCGGCAAACAAAGGACTTGAGAGATTTCGCAGGTCTGGAGGGTTTGCATCAGAGACGAAAAACCGGCGGTGATATGCCGGTAAGTGGCAACGCATGACCTGGTTACCAGCAATGCTGGCCCCTTCGCGAGCAAGCCCGCTCCCACAGTGATCTGTGGCGTTCACAAAACCTGTGGGAGCGGGCTTGCTCGCGAAGAGGCCGGCACAATCACAACAAAAGTCAGCTAAGACTCAGTCTTGCCCACCTCATAATCACGCAACTTGTTGGCAATGGTGGTATGCGAAACCCCCAACCGCTTGCCCAGCTGCCGACTGCTCGGGTGCTCGGAATACAATCGCTCCAACACCGCCTTCTCAAAGCGCCCGACAATCTCGTCCAGCCCGCCTTCCAACGAAAAATCGCCAAGTGGCTGACGCACACCGTAGTCCGGCAGACGAATATGCTCGGCCTTGACCGTCCCGCCGTCGCACAGGGAAACCGCCTGGAACAGCACGTTTTCCAACTGCCGAACGTTGCCCGGCCAATGGTAATGACTGAGCCGGTCCATGGCTGCTGGCGCGAGCTTGGGCAGCGGGCAACCGATCTGCCGGCTGGCCTGATCGAGGAAGTGCTCCACCAGCGGCGTCAAGCCGTCCAGGCATTCGCGCAGCGGCGGGATGTGCAACGACAGCACGTTCAATCGGTGATACAGGTCCTGGCGAAACTCCCCACGGGCACAGAGTTCGGACAGGTCGACCTGGGTCGCGCAGATCACCCGCACGTCGAGGTACACCTCTTCATCGCTGCCTACGCGACGGAAGCAGCCATCCTGCAGGAAGCGCAGCAATTTCACCTGCAGGCGCGGGCTCATTTCCCCGACACCATCGAGAAACAGCGTACCGCCCGCCGTCAGCTCCAACAGCCCGAGCTTACCCTCGGCCCGGGCGCCCTCGAAGGCGCCAGGGCCATAGCCGAACAGCTCGGTCTCGGCCATGGATTCCGGCAGACCGGCGCAATTGAGCGCCATCAGCGGCGATTGCCCGCGCGGGCTGGCCAGATGACAGGCCCGCGCCAACAACTCTTTACCGGTGCCGGTCTCGCCTTCTATCAATAGTGGCGCATCGAGCGGGGCCATGCGCCGGGCTTCGCGCACCACCGCCGCCATCACCTTCGAGCTTTGAAAGATGCTGTCGAAGCCGCGCAACTCCTGCTTGCGTACGTTATAGATGCGCTCGCCCACCCGGTCGGCGCGATGCAGGGTCAGCACCGCCCCGGCCATGGCTTCGCTGTCGTCATGCTCCGATTGCAGGGGCGCGATGTCGGCCAGGAACACATCGCCCTTGACCTTGACCCGCAGTCCGTTGATCCGCGATTTGTTGGCGCGCACCAGCTCCGGCAAATCGAAATCCTCGGCATAACGCGACAGGGGAATCCCCGGCACCTCATCTACCCGCACACCCAGCAACTGCGCCGCCGCGCGATTGGCCGCGACGATGGAACCGCCCATGTCGATCGACAGCACCGGAAACTCCAGGGCGCCGAGCAACGCATTGAGCTCCATGTGCCGACGCTCACTGGGCATTAGCCCTACACGCTTGACGCCAAAAACCCCGGCAATCGCCTCGAATTTCGGACGCAGTGCCTGGAACTGAATGTTGATCAGGTTCGGACAGTGCAGGTAGATGGCATTGCCATGCTCGCCACCCACTTCACCGCGGGCGACGTTGATACCGTACTCGACCAACAGGTTGAGGATGTCGCGCAGGATGCCGATGCGGTTCTGGCAGTGGACTTTGATACGCATGTAAAAGACCTGATAAACGATGATTGACCTGTGGGAGCCAGCCTGCTGGCGATGGCGTCGCATCAGGCGATATTGTTGTCGAATGACACGCCGCTATCGCCAGCAGGCTGGCTCCCACAGGGTTAGCGCCCGACTTTTCTGATCAGGCGCTCAGATAGTCGTCAAGATTATGTGACAGATGTAGGGCTTTTCCCACCCGCCAATCTCAACATTTACGCGATGACGGCCAATACGTAACGAAAACTTTACGATAATCCAGGGATTTTCCCGCGCAGGACGCCGCTCACCTGCTGCAGCGCTGCAATCGATGGGGTATTCCTAGGTCCATAGCAGCACATAACAAGAACGAATCCCCTAGCAGGAGAGCAGCATGAAGCAGACGCAATACGTGGCTCGCGAGCCCGATGCGCATGGTTTTATCGACTACACCGCCGAAGAACACGCGGTGTGGAACACGCTGATCACTCGCCAACTGAAAGTGATCGAAGGGCGTGCGTGCCAGGAATACCTGGACGGCATCGAAAAACTCGGTCTGCCCCACGACCGCATTCCGCAACTGGGCGAGATCAACAAGGTCCTCGGTGAAACCACCGGCTGGCAAGTTGCCCGCGTGCCGGCGCTGATCCCCTTCCAGACCTTTTTTGAATTGCTCGCCAGCAAGCAGTTTCCGGTGGCCACCTTCATTCGTACCCGCGAAGAGCTGGATTACCTGCAAGAGCCGGACATTTTCCACGAGATTTTCGGCCACTGCCCGCTGCTGACCAACCCCTGGTTCGCTGAATTCACCCACACCTACGGCAAACTCGGCCTCAAGGCATCAAAGGAAGAGCGCGTGTACCTGGCGCGCCTGTACTGGATGACCATCGAGTTCGGCCTGGTCGACACCCCGCAAGGCCAGCGCATTTACGGCGGCGGCATCCTGTCTTCACCGAAAGAAACCGTGTATTGCCTGTCGGACGAGCCTGAGCATCAGGCATTCGATCCGCTGGAATGCATGCGCACGCCTTACCGCATCGACATCCTGCAACCGCTGTATTTCGTTCTGCCGAACCTCAAGCGCCTGTTCGACCTGGCCCACGAAGACATCATGGGCATGGTCCAGCAAGCGATGCAGATGGGTCTGCATGCTCCGAAATTTCCACCGAAACCCAAAGCGGCCTGAACCGCCGCTTTTTCGATCAAGTGAGTCTGTCAGGAACCGACGCTTTGCTTTAGCGTGGTGTTATTGACGGTCGATTTCCCTTTATCCCGATTTCAGGAATCCATCATGTCCACATTGAACCAAGCCCACTGCGAAGCCTGCCGCGCCGACGCCCCACAGGTCAGCGATGATGAACTGCCAGTCCTGATCAAGCAGATCCCGGACTGGAACATCGAAGTTCGCGACAGCATCATGCAGCTGGAAAAGGTTTTCCTGTTCAAGAACTTCAAGCACGCCCTGGCGTTCACCAACGCCGTCGGTGAAATCTCCGAGGCCGAAGGTCATCACCCTGGCCTGCTGACCGAGTGGGGCAAAGTCACCGTGACCTGGTGGAGCCACTCGATCAAGGGCCTGCACCGCAACGACTTCATCATGGCCGCGCGCACGGACATCGTTGCCAAGGACGCCGAGGGCCGCAAATAATGCATTTCGACGCCATCGGCCGGGTGCCCGGCGACCCGATCCTCGGTCTGATGGAGGCGTATGCGCAGGACCCCAACCCGCGCAAATTCGACCTCGGCGTGGGTGTCTACAAAGACGCCCAGGGCCTGACCACCATTCCCCAGGCGGTGAAGCTGGCCGAAGCGCGCCTGGTGGATCGCCAGACCACCAAGACCTACATCGGCGGTCACGGCGACGCGGCTTTCGGCAAGGTCATCAGTGAGTTGGTGCTCGGCGCCGACTCGACGCTGCTCAGCGAACAACGCGCCGGCGCCACCCAGACCCCGGGCGGCACTGGTGCGTTGCGCTTGAGCGCTGACTTCATCGCCCAGTGCCTGCCGGGCCGTGGCGTCTGGCTGAGCAATCCGACCTGGCCGATCCACGAAACCATTTTCGCCGCGGCCAAGGTCAAGGTCAGCCATTACCCTTACGTGGGCAGTGACAACCGTCTCGACGTCGACGCCATGCTCGCCGCGCTCGAGCAAGCCCCCAAGGGCGACGTGGTGCTGCTGCACGCCTGCTGCCACAACCCGACCGGCTTCGATCTGTCCCATGACGACTGGCGCCGGGTGCTCGACGTGGTGCGCCGGCGCGAGTTGCTGCCGCTGATCGATTTCGCCTACCAGGGCTTCGGTGACGGCCTGGAGCAGGACGCCTGGTCCACCCGACTGTTCGCCGCCGAGTTGCCGGAAGTCTTGATCACCAGCTCCTGCTCGAAGAACTTCGGCCTCTACCGCGACCGCACCGGCGCGCTGATTGTCTGTGCGAAATCCGCCGACAAGCTGACCGACATCCGCAGCCAACTGGCCCACATCGCCCGCAACCTGTGGTCGACGCCGCCGGATCACGGCGCTGCCGTGGTGGCGACCATCCTCGGCGACCCGGAACTGAAAAACCTCTGGGCCGACGAAGTGGAAACCATGCGCTTGCGTATTGCGCAACTGCGCAGCGGTTTGCTCGAAGCGCTGGAGGCTTACGGTTTGCGTGAGCGCTTTGCGCACATTGGTGTGCAGCGCGGAATGTTTTCCTTCACCGGGATGACACCTGAGCAAGTGAAAGCGCTGCGGGATAACCATAGCGTGTACATGGTCAGTTCGGGTCGGGCGAACGTTGCCGGCATTGATGCTACGCGCCTGGATTTGCTGGCCGAGGCGATCGCCACCGTCTGCAAGTAAACCCCTACTGTGGGAGCCAGCCTGCTGGCGATAGCGGTCTATCATTCAACATCACCGCTGAATGACACTCCGCTATCGCCAGCAGGCTAGCTCCCACATTTGTTTTGTGTTGATCTTCCAGACCTGTCTAGACAACCCCATTCGTCGAAACAAATGGATATAAAAGTCTGTTTGTCATTTCTACTCCTGTATCCTGCCCAGGCTTTTTTGAAAGCGCGGATCTACCAGATCTATCAACAGACTTAGCGAGGAGCGCGACCATGCACGAGATTCCTAATCTCCCCTTCCCAAGCCTGCACGTACCTGAGCAGACGACCACGCAACAAGCCGGTGCCCAACAGCCCGAGCCGAAAGAAGCCACTGACCGCCGCCAGGCAGACAGCGAAGACTGAAACACCCGCCGTACAGACTGTGTGGAAAGCGCTAACATGCGCTTTCCACACCGCCTGAACAGTGACCCCGCCCATGACCGACGAATTCGACGAAACCCAGGCCAGCCTCCTGATCGGCACCGCCGAGAAAATGATCGAAATCTGGAATCGCCTCTCCCCCGAGAAACAGGCCGCTTTGCTCGCCCGCTTCGGCAGCGAAGAAAACGCACTGGCCGCCCTGGTCACCACGCAACTGGTCGCACCTGCCAAGCCTGATTGATCCCGCCCGGCAAATAGTTTTACTTTTTCCACGACCCGCGGCCGCTCGCGCCGCTATCATAAGCAGCCTATCTATCCTGCTTTCCCGTGGACCTTTACCCATGTCTGAAAACCAGCGCCCCCTGGCGGTCACGCTGCAAGTCGTTTCCATCGTCCTGTTTACCTTCATCGGCTACCTCAATATCGGCATTCCCTTGGCGGTACTGCCGGGCTATGTCCATAGCGACCTGGGTTTTGGTGCGGTGATCGCCGGGCTGGTGATCAGCGTGCAGTACCTCGCCACCCTGCTCAGCCGCCCCTACGCCGGGAAAATCATCGACAACAAGGGCAGCAAGCTGGCGGTGATGTATGGCCTGGCCGGTTGTGGCCTGAGCGGCGTGTTCATGCTGATCTCGGCCTGGACCCAAAGCCTGCCGATGCTCAGCCTGATCAGCCTGCTGATCGGCCGCCTGGTGCTCGGCAGCGCCGAAAGCCTGGTGGGCTCAGGCTCCATTGGTTGGGGCATCGGCCGGGTCGGCGCAGCGAACACCGCCAAGGTCATCTCCTGGAACGGCATCGCCAGTTACGGCGCATTGGCCGTGGGTGCGCCCTTGGGCGTGTTGCTGGTCAAGCAGCTGGGCTTGTGGAGCATGGGCGTGAGCATTGTCCTGCTGGCGCTGCTTGGCCTGCTGCTGGCCTGGCCGAAAACCGCCGCGCCCATTGTGGTCGGTGAACGACTGCCATTCATGCACGTGCTTGGCCGGGTCCTGCCCCACGGTTGCGGCCTCGCACTGGGCTCGATCGGCTTTGGCACCATTGCCACCTTCATCACCCTGTACTACGCCACCCAACACTGGGACAACGCCGTGCTGTGCCTGAGTCTGTTCGGCGCGAGTTTCATCGGTGCACGCCTGCTGTTCGGCAACCTGATCAATCGCCTCGGCGGTTTTCGCGTGGCGATTGCCTGCCTGTCGGTGGAAACCCTGGGCCTGTTGCTGCTGTGGCTGGCACCCGATGCGCATTGGGCGTTGGCGGGCGCGGCCTTGAGCGGTTTCGGTTTCTCGCTGGTGTTTCCGGCGCTGGGTGTCGAAGCGGTCAACCTGGTGCCGGCCTCCAGCCGCGGGGCGGCGGTCGGCGCCTATTCGCTGTTCATCGACTTGTCGCTGGGGATCACCGGGCCGTTGGCTGGTGCGGTTGCGGCGGGCTTCGGCTTTGCCTCGATCTTCCTGTTCGCCGCCCTCGCCGCCTTGAGCGGCCTGGCGCTGAGCGTTTACCTTTACCGGCAGGCACCGAAGCAACGCCAGGCGCGGGATTCACGCTAGAAGTCGACCTTGCCGCGCCCGGCCTTGATGTTGCCGCGCTTGCTCTTGGACTCGAGCCGACGGGTCTTGGAACCGAGGGTCGGCTTGGTCGGCCGGCGTTTCTTTTCGACCTTGGTGGCGCTCTGGATCAACTCGACCAGACGCTCCAGCGCATCGGCGCGGTTCTGCTCCTGGGTCCGGTATTGCTGGGCCTTGATGATCAACACGCCTTCGCTGGTGATGCGACTGTCGCGCAGCGCCAACAGCCGCTCCTTGTAGAACTCGGGCAAGGACGAAGCCGGAATGTCAAAGCGCAGGTGCACCGCGCTGGAGACCTTGTTGACGTTCTGCCCTCCCGCACCCTGGGCGCGAATCGCCGTCAATTCGATCTCGGCATCCGGCAGATGCACGTTGTTGGAAATCACCAGCATGGAAAAGCGTCCGTATTCGAGAGTGTTCAGGATACCGCGAATAGATTGAAGGAATGCGGACCTTGTGGGAGCGTGGCTTGCCCGCGATTCAGGCGCCACGGTTTATCAGGGGCACCGCGTTATCGTTCATCGCGGGCAAGCCACGCTCCCACAGGTTTTTGCAGCGCTCATAAAAAACCCGGCACTTGGCCGGGTTTGTTTTTACTGTGTGCAGTTATTCCACCGCTGGCTGCAAGGCGCGCTGTGCGCTGCGCTTGTTCTTGATGCCGTAGCAGACCCACATGAACACCAGCCACACCGGAATCGCGTACACCGATGTCTGGATCCCCGGAATCAACAGCATCACGCCGAGAATAAACAACACGAACGCCAGGCAGATGTAGTTGCCGTATGGGTACCAGAAGGCCTTGAACAGCGGCGTCTGTTTGGTCTTGTTCATGTGCTGGCGGAACTTGAAGTGCGAGTAGCTGATCATCGCCCAGTTGATCACCAGGGTGGCCACCACCAGCGACATCAGCAGTTCCAGCGCGCTGTGCGGGATCAGGTAGTTCAGCAGCACCGCGATCAGGGTCACGGCGGCCGAGGCCAGGATCGAACGCACTGGCACGCCGCGCTTGTCGATCTTCGCCAATGCTTTCGGCGCATCGCCCTGCTCGGCCATGCCCAGCAGCATGCGGCTGTTGCAGTAGGTGCCGCTGTTGTACACCGACAAGGCCGCGGTCAGGACCACGAAGTTGAGGATGTGCGCAGCGGTGTTGCTGCCCAGCATCGAGAACACTTGCACGAACGGGCTGCCGCTGTAGGAATCACCGGAGGCGTTCAGGGTGGCCAGCAAGCTGTCCCACGGGGTCAGCGACAGCAGGATCACCAGCGCACCGATGTAGAAAATCAGGATCCGGTAGATCACCTGGTTGATCGCTTTCGGGATCACGGTCTTCGGCTTGTCGGCTTCAGCTGCGGTGAAACCGAGCATTTCCAGGCCACCGAAGGAAAACATGATGAACGCCATGGCCATCACCAGGCCGCTGATCCCATTCGGGAAGAAGCCGCCGTGGGACCACAGGTTGCTGACCGCCGCTTGCGGGCCGCCGTTGCCGCTGACCAGCAGGTAGCTGCCCAGGGCAATCATGCCGACGATCGCCACGACCTTGATGATCGCGAACCAGAACTCGGCCTCGCCAAAGACTTTGACGTTGGCCAGGTTGACCGCGTTGATCAGCACGAAGAACGCCGCTGCGGAGGCCCAGGTCGGGATGTCCGGCGCCCAGTAGTGGATGTATTTGCCGACCGCCGTCAGCTCCGACATGCCGACCAGAATGTACAGGATCCAGCAGTTCCAGCCCGACAGGAAACCGGCAAAGCCGCCCCAGTACTTGTGCGCGAAGTGGCTGAAGGAGCCGGCCACCGGGTCTTCGACGATCATTTCACCCAGCTGGCGCATGATCATGAAGGCGATGAAACCGCAGATGGCGTAGCCGAGGATCATCGACGGGCCGGCGGATTTCAGTACCCCGGCCGAGCCGAGGAACAGACCGGTACCAATCGCGCCACCGAGGGCAATCAATTGAATGTGGCGATTTTTCAGGCCGCGTTTCAGCTCGCCTGAATGCGAGTTTTGTCCACTCATGAAAAGGGTCTCACGCAAGGTTTGATGATGTTCAGAAGGCGTTGCTGCTCAAGACAGACGTTAAGCAGCGCCGATCAAACCCCAGCGCAGGCACCAGGAGTTCAGCGTATTTACAACGGTCATGCGTCACCTGTTTGTTTTTATCTGTGACGAAATCGAACCCGACGCGCTTGTGGCGCGGCGGAGTGAACAAGGCGGATAGCCTTGAGGTTTGCGCATTTGCGCAGGAGGTCACAGGTAAAACGCGGCGCATTGTACACCGGTAACCCCCTGTTGCCAGACCCCGCTGGATCAGCGTGTCGGTAGCCGGGATTGCATGTGTCCGCCTCGATGGGATCGGGCGACTGCAAAAAGGAGGTCAGACCTTTGCGGGTCATGGACCGGGACGGTGGAAAAACCGACCCGCGATGGGAGCTGGAAATGGATTGCGGCGTTCATTGCGCCTCCTTTTTGTTATGCACCTGCACGACAGGCATGGCGCGCATAACACCTTGCATGGGGGCGGGAAACAAGCGGGCTAGAGCGCTGGGGGAAGGACTTGAGCGAATTGAGCGTAAGAATTTTTTTACGGCATTACGTGAGAGGCGATTTCATGGGGTTAATACGGGGATTTCGTCATGAAATCTTTACAGCCTGTCATTTTGACTTTCCACTTCGGAATCACTGGTGCAGCGACTGGCGCTTTCGCGAGCAAGCCCGCTCCCACAGCGGATCGCATTTATCTGTGCCGACTCGGTCACCTGTGGGAGCGGGCTTGCTCGCGAAAGCGTCCTCAAAAACGCTACAGGGCTAAAACCAGGCACAAAAAAAACGCCAACCCGAAGGCTGGCGTTTTTCATGAAGCGCTTTTCGATTACTCAGGCTTGCGACGACCAAACCCCGGACGCTGACCGGAACCGGCCGGTGCGCCACGGCGCTTGCCCGACGGCGCATCACCGTCGACCAGCTTGATCCCCGGACGCTTCGGCGCCGGCTTGGCCGGACGCTTGGTGTCGGCCGGACGATCAGCTACCGGCGTACCACGGCCTTCGCCACGCTCGGTGCGGCCATTGGCCGGACGCGGCGTGCGTGGACCGCGTTCACCGTCCTGACGAGCAGCCGGCTTGCGCGCCGGGCGCTCGCCTTCGATCTGCGGCTCGCGGCTGGCACGTGGCGCTGCAGGTGCGGCGGTGGCTGGACGCAGGGTCCGTACGCGCTCGGTCTTGGCCATTGGACGCGACGATTTACGCTGCATCCGGTCAAGCTTGTCTTTGCTCTTGGCGTTCATCTGCGGCATCGCGACCGGCGTCAGGCCGACCTCGGCACTGAGGATGTCGACTTCGTACTGGCTCATTTCGCGCCAGCGACCCATCGGCAGGTCCGAGTTGAGGAACACCGGACCGAAACGCACGCGCTTCAGACGGCTGACCACCAGGCCCTGGGATTCCCACAGGCGACGTACTTCGCGGTTACGACCTTCCATCACCACGCAGTGGTACCAGTGGTTGAAACCTTCGCCGCCCGGCGCCTGCTTGATGTCGGTGAATTTGGCCGGGCCGTCTTCGAGGACCACGCCGGCTTTCAGGCGCTCGATCATCTCGTCATCGACTTCGCCACGCACACGCACCGCGTATTCACGGTCCATTTCGTAGGAAGGGTGCATCAGGCGGTTGGCCAGCTCACCGTCGGTGGTGAACATCAGCAGGCCGGTGGTGTTGATGTCGAGGCGCCCGATATTGATCCAGCGACCTTCTTTCGGCTTTGGCATCTTGTCGAACACGGTCGGACGGCCTTCCGGGTCGACACGGGTGCAGATTTCGCCATCGGGCTTGTTGTACATGATCACGCGGCGGACCGACTCGGCGGCCTCTTCACGCTTGATGACCTTGCCGTCGATGGTGATGGCGTCGTGCATGTCGACGCGCTGGCCAAGGGTGGCGTCTTTGCCGTTGACCTTGATCCGGCCGTGGCTGATCCAGGCTTCCACGTCACGGCGCGAGCCGACGCCGATACGGGCGAGGACCTTCTGCAGCTTTTCGCCTGCTGGGCCGATTTCCTGGTCGTCTTTCTGGTCTTTGATACTCATCTGGGCACCTCCCGGTGTGTTCTGAAAACTGGGTACTTGGGCGAAGGGATCGCCGAAGGGTCGCGAATCATACGCGCATGCGGGCGTTTGCGCATCAGAGACTAGCTGATGAATGCAAGGTTATTGGCTTTTCCGCCGGCCGGTGATCCACTTTGAACACATTCCCCCTCATTGGAACTGTGTCAGTCTTCGAACTCGCGGCGTTCGGCTTCGATGGCTTCGGCGAGGGCCAAGGCTTCGGCTTCTTCGTCGGATAGCTCCGGCTCGGGCTTTGGCTGCTCCAGGGCAGCGACGGCGGCCAGGAGCTTTTCGCGAGCCTCGGCAACGCCGAGGATGTCGTCTTCCTGCTCGGGCTCAGCTTCGGGTTCAACCTGTTCCGGTTCGATGTCAGGCTGCTCCGGATCAATCCCCGGCAACTCACCATCACGCAACAAATCGTCGAAGTCGGTCTTGATCCCCTCCTCCATGCTGTCCAGCTCCAGCAACAGCGTATGGAAACTGGTCTCTTCCTTAGGCTCTTCCGGCTCGGCGCTGGCGTCGGCCAGTTCTTGCAGCCCTGCAGGTACTGGCGCGTCGTCGAAATCGAGCACCGGGTCCGGCTCCAGTTCGCGCACCTCGGCCAGCGGCGGCAGGTCATCGAGGTTCTTCAGGTTGAAATGATCGAGAAACGCCTTGGTGGTGGCGAACATCGCCGGCTTGCCCGGCACATCGCGGTAGCCGACGATGCGGATCCACTCGCGCTCCATCAGCGTCTTGACGATCTGGCTGTTGACCGCCACGCCCCGCACATCCTCGATCTCGCCTCGGGTGATCGGCTGGCGATAGGCGATCAAGGCAATGGTTTCGAGCATGGCCCGCGAGTAGCGCTGCGGCCGCTCTTCCCATAAGCGCCCGACCCACGGCGAAAACTTTTCACGGATTTGCAGGCGATAGCCGGAAGCAACCTCCTTCAACTCGTAGGCGCGGCCATCACAGGACTTGCCCAGAATGGTCAGGGCTTTCTTGAAGACCGCGGGTTCCGGGCGCTCGCCCTCTTCGAAGAGCTCGAACAGGCGCTCCAGCGATTGCGGTTTTCCAGAGGCCAACAGAAAGGCTTCGAGCAGTGGCGCCAGCTCGCGGGGTTCACTCAGGTTCATGATTGGACTCGTTATTCGGCTCGTGCTCGGACGTGGATCGCGGCGAACGGCTCATTCTGCACCAGCTCGACCAAGGATTCCTTGACCAGCTCGAGAATTGCCATGAAGGTCACGACAACCCCCAGGCGCCCTTCCTCGGCGGTGAACAGCTCGACGAACGGTACGAAACCGCCGCCCTTGAGCCGTTCCAGCACATCGCTCATGCGTTCGCGGGTGGACAGTGCTTCGCGGCTGACCTGGTGGCTTTCGAACATGTCGCCACGGCGAAGCACCTCGGCCATGGACAGCAAAATCTCGGACAAGCGCACATCCGGCAACAGTTTGCGCGCCCTGGCTTCCGGGGCATCGAGCTTGGGCACCACCACGTCGCGACCGACCCGGCTCAGGCCATCGATGCCTTCGGCGGCGGCCTTGAAACGCTCGTACTCCTGCAAGCGACGGATCAGTTCGGCTCGCGGGTCTTCTTCCTCGTCCTCGACGGTTTCAGCCCGCGGCAGCAGCATCCGCGACTTGATCTCGGCCAGCATCGCGGCCATCACCAGGTATTCGGCGGCCAGTTCCAGGCGCACCGACTGCATCAACTCGACATACCCCATGTACTGACGGGTGATTTCCGCCACCGGGATGTCGAGGATGTTGATGTTCTGTTTGCGGATCAGGTACAGGAGCAGGTCGAGGGGGCCTTCGAAGGCTTCGAGAAAGACCTCCAGCGCATCCGGCGGGATGTACAGGTCCAGCGGCATTTCCATGACCGCCTGGCCATAGACCATGGCGAAAGGCAGCTCTTGTTGGGCCCCAGCCTGACTGTCGACGGGTTCAACTGCGGACATCTAGGCCTCGACCATGAACGGCGCAGGGTCGCCACAACCGACGCGGATCACTTCCGGCTCGCCATCGGCGAGGTTGATCACCGTAGAAGCCTTGATCCCGCCGAAACCGCCATCGATGATCAGGTCGACCTGATGCTCGAGCAACTGGCGCATTTCGTAAGGATCGGTCAAAGGATCCTCGTCGCCCGGCATGATCAGCGTCACGCTCATCAACGGTTCGCCAAGCTCTTCGAGCAACGCCAGGGCAATCGGGTGGCTCGGCACCCGCAGGCCGATGGTGCGCTTTTTCGGATGCAACAGCAGGCGCGGGACTTCACGGGTGGCGTTGAGGATGAAGGTGTAGGGCCCTGGAAGATGAGCCTTGAGAATGCGGAAGGTGCCCGTGTCGATCTTGGCGAACAGCCCCAGTTGTGACAGATCGCTGCAGATCAGCGCAAAGTTGTGCTTTTCGTCGAGCTGGCGCAGTCGGCGTACGCGCTCCACGGCGACCTTGTCGCCGATCTGGCAACCGATGGCGTAGGAGGAGTCCGTGGGATAGATCACCACCCCGCCCTTGCGAATGATCTCGACAGCCTGCTTGATCAGGCGCGCTTGCGGGTTTTCCGGATGAATCTGGAAAAATTGACTCACATTCTCTACCTGTTCAGACGACGGCAATATTTGGGTCATGTTTGAATCGACACCACAGTGGTGGCAGATCCTCCGGAAGCGGGCGATATTCACCGATCTCGGACCAGCCTCCAGGGCCATGAAAATCACTGCCGGCGCTGACCAGCAGACCGAACTCGCGGGCCAGAATAGCCAGGCTGCCTACTTGCTCGGCAGGCTGATGGCCATTGACCACTTCGATCGCGTGGCCCCCTGCTTGAATATAGTCGGCAATCAGGCGGCGACGCTTGCTGCGAGTGAATTCGTAGTGCCAGGGGTGAGCCAGACTGACCCACGCCTTGGCCGCGCGCAGGGTTTCGACGGTTTCTTCCAGGGTTGGCCAGTGTTGCTTGACGTCGCCCAGCTTGCCGGCACCCAGCCATTTGCGGAACGCTTCGGCGCGATCCTTGACGAAACCTTCGCGCACCATCCAGTCGGCGAAGTGCGGGCGGGCCGGCGCGTTACCGCTGTCGCCCAGGGCCTGCTGGACTTCCCGGGCGCCTTCGAGCGCTCCCGGCATGCCTTTCAACGCCAGTTTGCGGCTGATTTCCTCGGAACGTAGCCAGCGGCCGTCGCGCAACTTGGCAATCGCCTCGACCAACGGCGCGGCATTGACATCGAAACCGTAGCCCAGCACGTGAATGGTCGCGCCGCCCCAGGTGCAGGACAATTCGACGCCATTGACCAGTTGCATCCCCAGCGCATTCGCTGCACAGCGGGCCTCGTCGAGGCCTTCGAGGGTGTCGTGATCGGTCAAGGCCAGGACTCGCACGCCTTTCTCGAACGCTCGCGCAACCAGGATCGCAGGCGCCAGGGCGCCATCGGAGGCCGTGCTATGGCAGTGCAAATCAACATTCACAGGGCTTTGTAACCTCAAATCAGCTGGCGCTATCGCGCGCCCATATGTTTGTTATTATGCCGCCACATCCTGCTTCTGGCTGCCACTGTGAAACAATTCATCGATTTCATCCCGCTCCTGCTGTTTTTCATCGTCTTCAAGATCGATCCACGGGTCGTCGACATAGCCGGCCACGAGGTCACTGTAGGCGGCATCTACAGCGCCACCGCGATGCTGATCATCAGCTCCCTGGTGGTCTACGGCACGCTGTTCATCAAGCAGCGCAAGCTGGAGAAGAGCCAGTGGCTGACCCTGATCGCCTGCCTGGTCTTCGGCAGCCTGACCCTGGCCTTCCACAGCGAGACCTTCCTGAAATGGAAAGCTCCGGTGGTCAACTGGCTGTTCGCCCTGGCGTTCATCGGCAGCCACTTCATCGGTGACCAACTGCTGATCAAGCGCATCATGGGCCACGCGCTGAGCCTGCCGGAGCCGGTCTGGACGCGCCTGAACATCGCCTGGATCGCGTTTTTCCTGTTTTGCGGTGCCGCCAACCTGTTCGTCGCGTTCACGTTCCAGAGCTACTGGGTCGACTTCAAGGTCTTCGGCAGCCTGGGCATGACTTTGCTGTTCCTGGTCGGCCAGGGCATCTACCTGTCCCGCCACCTGCACGACGCCGATACCACAACGCCGAAAACCGAGGACTGACATGCTTTACGCAATCATTGCCACAGACGTCGCCAACTCCCTGGAAGCCCGCCTGGCCGCCCGGCCTGCACACCTTGAGCGCCTGCAGGTGCTCAAAGGCGAAGGTCGCATCGTATTGGCCGGCCCACATCCGGCGGTCGACAGCAATGATCCAGGGGCAGCGGGTTTCACCGGCAGCCTGATCGTCGCCGAATTCGACTCCCTGAGCGCCGCACAGGCCTGGGCCGACGCCGATCCGTACATCGCCGCCGGCGTCTACGCCAACGTCCTGGTCAAGCCTTTCAAGCAAGTCCTGCCGTAACGTCTCTTGGCGCGGTGAACCTTATCGGTTCATCGCGTTCTCAATCGCTCATTATTCTCGTTTGCCTGCCGACAAACTCCCCAATATCCGTATTGGAATCAGGAGTCGCGATGCGCAAAGGTCCGTTGTGTCTGATGTTGGTCACGTTGTCGATCGTGGCGCCCGCCCACGGTGAAGAAGCCGCCGAGGGCGCGAACTCCACGCCGCTGTCCTTGAGCGCCGGCAGCCAGATCAACGAACTGCAGCAACGCTTGAAGGAAAGCGAGCGGCAACGAGAAGAACTGGGCAAACAATTGAACAATGCCGATGGCGAACGCGAAAGCGTCCAGCTGGTCCGGTTGCGCCAGGAGAATCAGCGACTCAAGCTGCAACTTCGGGAAGTCCAGGCCGGCAGTACGATCCCGCGCTTGCTGACCGATCAGCAACAGTGGTTCGTCGTTGGCGCCGGGGTGGCGCTATTGGCCCTGCTCTGCGGTATCTTCGCCAGTGGAGCGAGTCGAAAACGTCGACAATGGCTAAATTGAGTGATTCATGAGCGAGCTGTTACTAATTGATGATGACCAGGAGCTGTGCGAGCTCCTGAGCAGCTGGCTGAGCCAGGAAGGGTTTCAGGTGCGCGCCTGTCACGATGGCCAGAGCGCCCGTCGCGCACTGGCCGAAACCTCCCCGGCGGCCGTGGTGCTGGACGTGATGTTGCCGGACGGCAGTGGCCTGGAACTGCTCAAGCAACTGCGCAGCGATCACCCGGACTTGCCGGTGCTGATGCTGTCCGCCCGCGGCGAACCCCTGGACCGTATCCTCGGCCTGGAGCTCGGTGCCGACGACTACCTGGCCAAACCTTGCGACCCACGGGAACTGACAGCCCGCCTGCGCGCCGTGTTGCGCCGCAGCCATCCGGCGCCGGCGTCCAGCCAGATGGAGCTGGGCGACCTGTGTTTCAGCCCGGTGCGCGGCGTGGTCAGCATCGATGAACAGGAGTTCACGCTTACAGTTTCCGAAAGCCGCCTGCTCGAAGCCCTGCTCAAGCAGCCCGGCGAGCCGCTGGATAAACAGGAACTGGCGCAAATCGCCCTCGGCCGCAAGCTGACCCTGTACGACCGCAGCCTCGACATGCACGTGAGCAACCTGCGCAAAAAAATCGGCCCGCATCCCGATGGCCGCCCGCGCATCGTGGCCCTGCGCAGCCGCGGCTACTACTACAGCCTCTAAACCTACGCTCCCTTGCAGGAGCCGGCTTGCCGGCGAAGGCGTCCTTGAATAATGCGTCGTTCTTTCGGACGCCTTCGCTGGCAAGCCGGCTCCTACAAGGGTTGTTTTTGTCAGGTCGGCGCAAAACCATCTTTACCCAAGCTTTACGTACCGCTGACCGCCGCTGACCTTGATCTGCGTAATCTGAACTCATCCGGAACGTACCGGGAATGAGACAAGGAGATTCACCATGCGCAAGACTCTTATCGCTCTGATGTTCGCCACCGCCCTGCCGACCGTTGCCATGGCCATGCCTGAAGGCGCAGGCCCGATGGATGGCCCGATGGACGGTTCGCGCCACGGCGGTCAGATGCACGGCATGCACGGTAAAGGCCCGTACAGCCAACTGGACCTGAGCCGCGAGCAGCGCGAGCAGATCCGCAAGATCATGGGCGAGCAGATGCACGAGCGTAAGCAAGTGGTCGACAAGTACCTGGAAAAACTCTCGCCAGCCGACCAGAAAGCCATGAAAGATGAAATGGCCGCCAACCACAAGAAAGCCGAAGCCGATGTGCGTGCCTTGTTGAAGCCGGATCAACAGAAGAAATTCGACGAGATCCAGAAAAAACAGGCTGAACGTCGCGCGGAATGGGCAGAGTTCAAGGCCTGGAAAGCGCAGCAGGCGCAAAAAGCGCAATAATGCGCTAACCCCCGGCCCAACGGTTAACCACCGTTGGGCCTCATTGCTTTTGATCTACTGTAGGAGCGAGCTTGCTCGCGATGGACGTCAACGATAACGCGCGGCATCAGGTAGCCCGTGTTGTCTAGTCGTCCATCGCGAACAAGCTCGCTCCTACAGGTCTGTTCGAGGATTTTCTGTGCGCTCATTGTTCTGGCGGGTCCTGGCCAGCTTCTGGCTGGCCATCGCCCTGGTTGCAGGGCTCTCCATTCTGCTCGGGCACATGCTCAATCAGGACGCGTGGATTCTCAGTCGCCATCCGGGCCTCAATACCCTGGCCGAACAATGGACGCAAACCTACGAAACCCAGGGCGAAGACGCAGCCCAGGACATTCTGCAACAGCGCAAGCGCCAATATCACATCGACGTCCAGGTACTCAACGAGAGCGGTGACCCGGTGGTGCGCGGCACCTTCCCACGGCGTGCGGCTGCCTTTGAGGCGCGGCAGAACAACGACGACCGCCGCCTGCCATGGCGGCGCCTGACCGATGAGTTCACCAGCGACAAAAGTGGTGACACCTACCTGTTCATCTACCGCATCCCTCACCCGGAACTCGACGCCTGGCACCGCGAAAGCCTGCTCTGGCCGTTGAGTGCGCTGGGGATCGCCCTGGTGGTACTGACCCTGTTCAGCCTGCTGGTGACCTTCTCCATCACCCGCCCGCTCAGCCGTTTACGCGGCGCGGTGCATGACCTGGGACAAACCACCTACCAACAGAACAGCCTGGTCAAGCTGGCCAACCGCCGCGACGAATTCGGCGTGCTGGCCAACGACTTCAACCGCATGGGCGCGCGCCTGCAAAGCCTGATCGGCAGTCAACGGCAACTGCTGCGCGATGTGTCTCACGAACTGCGGTCCCCGCTCGCCCGGCTGCGCATTGCCCTGGCATTGGCCGAACGGGCCAGCCCTGAAGAGCGGGAAAAACTCTGGCCGCGGCTCACCCGCGAATGCGACCGCCTCGAAGCCTTGATCAGCGAAATCCTCGTGCTGGCGCGGGTCGATGCCGATAACGCCAGTGCCGAAGAAGTGGATCTCAACGCCCTGCTCACGACCCTGCAAAAAGATGCACAGCTGGGTTCACCCGATCAGCTCGTGCACCTGGAAGCCGAGTCGCAGCTGACCCTCAAGGGTTGGCCGACCATGATCGAGCGCGCCGTGGACAACCTGCTGCGCAACGCCCAGCGCTTCAACCCGGCGGGCGGCCTGCCGATTGAAATGCAGGCCTTGCGCCAGGGGGAGCGGATCGTGGTGACCGTGCGTGACCATGGGCCGGGGGCGGAAGCTGAACATTTGCGCCAGCTGGGCGAGCCCTTCTATCGCGCGCCCGGGCAGACGGCAGCCGGGCACGGCCTGGGACTGGCGATTGCGCGCCGTGCGGCGGAACGCCATGGCGGAAGCCTGATGCTGGCCAATCACCCTGAGGGTGGATTTATTGCCAGTCTGGAATTTCCTTTGGTGCCGGGGGCGGTGACCTGAAAAGATCGCAGCCTCGTTTCACTCGACAGCTCCTACGGATGTAACACTGTAGGAGCTGCCGCAGGCTGCGATCTTTTGATCTTCAGGCTTTACCGGGCCAGGCACTGACAAATTCGGCCAGATCAACCTTCTCCGCCACCCGCGGTTCTTTTTGCGGCGTGCCGAGGTACAGGAAGGCAATCACCTCCTCCCCTTCCGCCAGTCCCAACCCCTTGGCCACATGGGACGAATAGGCCAGGTCACCGGTGCGCCATACCGCGCCGATACCCTGCGCATAGGCCGCGAGCAAAATCCCGTGGGCCGCACAACCCGCGGCCAGCAACTGTTCGGACTTCGGATATTTGACGTGCTCCTGCACCCGCGCAATCACCACGACCACCAGCGGTGCCCGCAGCGGTCCATTACGCGCCTTGTCGATGGCCGCTTCAGCGACTTCAGCGTCCTGCAGCTTTGCCGCTTCGGCCAGCAACTCGCCCATTTGCTCACGCGCCGCGCCTTCGACCGTCAGGAAGCGCCAAGGCTGCAAGTGGCCGTGATCCGGGGCGCGCATGGCTGCGGCAAACAGCACTTCGCGTTGCGCCTGGGTAGGTGCCGGCTCGATCAGGCGCGGCACGGAAACACGGTTGAGCAAAACGTCGAGAGCCTGCATCGGCCACCTCCAGAAAAAAATGTGCGGCTATTCTAGCTGTAACTACTGAGGCAGTGCGGTTTACATGCCCCGCCCCGCAGGTAGAATGGCGCCCTCCTTACTTCAGCCGAGCGGATTTCATGGCGTTGCCGACCTTACGTCTCATTGGTTTCATCATCGGCATTTTCCTGATAACCCTGGCCATCGCCATGGTCGTGCCCATGGCCACGCTGGTGATCTTCGATCGCACCGGCGACCTGCCGTCGTTCCTCTGGGCCAGCATGATCACCTTTGTCGCCGGCCTCGCCCTGGTCATTCCCGGGCGCCCCGAGCATGTCCATCTGCGACCACGGGACATGTACCTGCTGACCGTCAGCAGCTGGCTGGTGGTGTGTATCTTCGCCGCGCTGCCGTTCCTGCTGACCCAGCACATCAGCTACACCGACTCGTTCTTTGAAAGCATGTCCGGGATCACCGCCACCGGTTCGACGGTGCTCAACCACCTGGACGACATGTCCCCCGGCATCCTGATGTGGCGCTCGCTGCTGCACTGGATCGGCGGCATCGGGTTTATCGGCATGGCGGTGGCGATCCTGCCGCTGCTGCGCATCGGTGGCATGCGGCTGTTCCAGACCGAGTCCTCGGACCGTTCTGAAAAAGTCATGCCCCGTTCGCACATGGTGGCGCGCCTGATCGTGGCGGCCTACGTCGGCATCACCATTTTCGGCAGCCTGGCCTTCTGGTGGGCCGGGATGAGCCCGTTCGATGCGATCAACCATGCGATGTCGGCGATTTCCACCGGGGGGTTCTCGACCTCGGACCAGTCCCTGGCCAAGTGGACGCAACCGGCGGTGCATTGGGTGGCCATCGTCATCATGATTCTCGGCAGCCTGCCGTTCACCCTGTACGTGGCGACCCTGCGCGGTAACCGCCGGGCGCTGATCAAGGACCAGCAGGTCCAGGGCTTGCTCGGCATGTTGCTGGTGACCTGGCTGGTACTTGGCACCTGGTACTGGTGGACCACCCAGCTGCATTGGCTGGAGGCGTTGCGGCATGTGGCGCTGAACGTGACGTCGGTGGTCACCACCACCGGTTTCGCGCTGGGGGACTACAGCCTGTGGGGCAATTTCTCGCTGATGCTGTTCTTCTATCTGGGTTTCGTCGGCGGTTGCTCTGGTTCGACTGCCGGCGGGATCAAGATTTTCCGCTTCCAGGTCGCCTACATCCTGCTCAAGGCCAACCTTAACCAGCTGATCCACCCCCGTGCGGTGATCAAGCAGAAGTACAACGGCCACCGCCTCGATGAAGAGATCGTGCGTTCGATCCTGACCTTTTCGTTCTTCTTCGCCATCACCATCTGCGTGATCGCGTTGTTGCTGTCACTGCTCGGGGTGGACTGGATGACCGCCCTGACCGGCGCCGCCAGCACCGTGTCCGGCGTCGGCCCGGGGCTGGGCGAGACCATCGGCCCGGCAGGCAACTTCGCTTCCCTGCCGGACGCGGCCAAGTGGATTCTCTCGTTCGGTATGCTGCTGGGCCGACTGGAGATCATTACCGTGTTTGTGCTGTGTATACCGGCGTTCTGGCGTCACTGACCGGCGCCGGCGTTTCCATCAGGCGCGCCCGGTACTCGCCGGGCGTGGTGTCGAACCAGCGGCGGAAAGCGCGGAAGAAATTGCTCGGATCAGCGAACCCCAGCAGGTAGGCGATTTCCAGCAGGGTCATGCTCGGTTGCGCCAGGTACTGCTCGGCCAGTTCACGACGGGTGTCGTCGAGCAACGTCTGAAAACTCGTGCCCTCCTCCTGTAGACGCCGTTGCAAGGTGCGTTGCGACAAATGCAGCGTCTGCGCCACGGCATCGCGCTTGGGTTCGCCCTGGGGCAGCAGACGGCACAGCACCTGGCGCGCCTTGTGCGTGACCCGACTCTCGGAAAACCGCGCCAGGTATTCGCCGGCAAACCGGTCATGCAACAGCGCCATGGCCTCGTTGGCCGTCGGCAGCGGTGCTTCCATGTCCGCGCGTTCAAATATCAACGCATCGTAGGGCGCGTTGAACACCAGCGGCGCATGGAAGGCTTGTTTATAGGGTTCGAGATCGGCCGGTTGATCACCCTGCACCAGCACCTTGCGCGGGTGCAGCGTGCGTCCGGTCAACCAGCCGCACAGTGCCAGGGCGCAGGCCAACGAGGCTTCGGCGCTTTGCCGGGTGGGTGGCAAATGGTCGCCGTGCACCGTCAGGATCAGCGCATAGCCCTCATCCAGCAGGCGAAAACTCAGGTCGGCGCTTTCGGCGATGATCCGCTGGTAACGCACCAGTCGCCTGAAGCCTTCGGCCAGGGTCTGGCTGGACATCAGGGCGTATCCGGTCACATGGAACTGTGCCGGTCGCACCACCTTGCCCATGTTCAGGCCAATCGCCGGGTTGCCGGACAGTTCAACCGCCCGTTGCCACAGTCGTGTCATGGAATCTTGCGGGAAGCGCGCATCCGGATCATCCAGTGCCGCGTAGTCGAGCCCCAGTTGATTGAACAGAACCCGGCAATCCAGGCCGTCCATTTCCAGTGCTTTGACAATCCCCATCGCCCAGCTTGCAGAAGTCGTTCGTTCGCTCATGGCGTCTACTGTCTTGGTGAGCCGTCTGTCGCGGCAAATTTTCCGAAGGATACTAAAGTGGCGCCTATTGTCACTGGCTCGCGCCAATGATCACTCTAGACTCAAATAAGCTACCCGCAGAACAAGTTGCAGCCAGAACAATAACCACAGAGATCGCGGTCGTGGAAAACATCAAGCGTTTCAATAGCTTCGCTGAGTTTTATCCGTATTACCTCAGCGAACACAGCAACAGTACCTGCCGACGATTGCACTTCATCGGCACCACGCTGGTTATTTTCATTCTGGCGCTGACCGTCGGTCGTGGCGCCTGGACCTTGTTGTGGGTATTGCCGCTGGCGGGTTACAGCTTCGCCTGGGTTGGCCATTTCTTCTTCGAGAAGAATCGTCCTGCAACCTTTCAGCACCCTTTCTACAGCCTTCTCGGCGATTTCGTCATGTATCGCGACATGATCCTGGGACGCGTGCCGTTCTAGATCAGCAGAGGATTGCCGATGAATGCCAATGCCCGTTTTACCCACATGAAGGATGGTACGCAGGAAGACTGGGCGATCATCGCCGCGGACTTCAGCGCCTACGCTCGCCAATTGCCGATTCGGATCGCGGCGCACCTGAAGCTGCTCGAAGGTGATTTCGGCGGGTTCCCCGTGGACCGCCTGACCCACTCGCTGCAAACCGCCACCCGTGCCTGGCGCGATGGCCGCGATGAAGAGTACGTGGTCTGCGCCCTGCTCCACGACATCGGCGACACCCTGGGTTCCTACAACCACCCGGACATCGCCGCGGCCATCCTCAAGCCGTTTGTCAGCGCCGAGAATCTGTGGATGGTGGAAAAACACGGGATTTTCCAGGGCTACTACTTCTTCCATCACCTGGGCATGGACCGGCATCTGCGCGAGCAATTCTGCGATCACCCGCAGTATCAGGCCACCATCGAATTCTGCGCCAAATACGATGCGGCGGCGTTTGACCCGGCGTATGACACGCTGCCGTTGAGTTTCTTCGAGCCGATGATGGAACGGTTGTTTGCGCAGCCGAAGAACTCGATCTACAAGGCGGCGATGTAGGAGCGAGCTTGCTCCGGGCGGCGTTCCGACGAAAAACCTGAGGTCGCCGCGGGGTGTCTGGTTTCCCGCGTCATCGTTGAATTCCATCGCGAGCAAGCTTGCTCCTACAGCGAAGGCGCCGGACCTGTCTACGCAGGCTCTGCCATTTTAACTGCCTTCAATTGCGCCTCCTGCGCATCCGCCAGCCGATACAACTCGATCGTGCCATCCCAATGCTCGATCAGCGCCGTGCACGACTCCACCCAGTCGCCGCAATTGAGGTAGTCGACCCCGCCCACCTTGCGAATCTCGGCATGGTGAATATGGCCGCACACCACGCCGTGGAGTTCGCGCTTGACGCACTCGTGGGCGATGGCTTCTTCAAAATCGCTGATGAAGCTCACCGCGGTTTTCACCTTGTGCTTGAGGTACGCCGACAGCGACCAGTAGCCGTAGCCGTATCGGGCGCGCCAGTGGTTGAGCCAGCGGTTGAGGGTCAGGGTGAATTCGTAGGCCGAGTCGCCGAGAAACGCCAGCCAGCGATGGTAGCGGGTAATCACATCGAACTGATCGCCGTGGATCACCAGCAAGTGTCGGCCATCGGCGGTCACGTGCACCGCTTCGTCCACCAGCTGGATGTTGCCCAGGATCAGCTTCGAATAGCGGCGCAGGAATTCGTCGTGGTTGCCGGTGACGTAGATCACCTCGGTGCCGCGCTTGCTCATGGTCAACAGGCGCCGGATCACGTTGGTGTGCGCCTGGGGCCAGTACATGCCGCCGCGCAGTTTCCAGCCGTCGATGATGTCACCGACCAGGTAGACCTTGTCCGCGTGATAACCCTTGAGGAACTGCGACAGATGCTCGGCCTGGCAATCGCGGGTGCCCAGGTGCACATCGGAAATCCACAGGGTCCGCACACGTTGCTTACGACTGGGTTTGGCGAGCTCGGCGCTGGTCATGGGCAACCCTCAGGACAAGTTTTGGCAAGCTTGCCGCGTCCGGGTTAATGGCCCATGACAGCGCCGAGTCAGTCCTGTGACAGCGCGCGCAGGTGGTGTCGGTGTAGACTGCGACCTGACGCATCAACCCTGCAACGAGAGCCGAGATGAGACCGATCCTCACCCTGCGCCAGTACACCCACGACCTGATCGTCCACAGCCATGAGCATGCGCAACTGGTGTTCGGGCTGTCGGGTGCGCTGGATTTCGAAGTCGACGGGCATGGCAGCCAGGTGGTCCAGCAAAGCTTCGTGGTGATTCCGGGCGGCTTTCATCATGCCTGCGGCAGCCCCAACGGCAGCCGCTGCCTGGTCCTCGACGTGCCCGGCGATCAATGGCTTGGCCAGTCCCTGGGCGATCATGCCGATGCCAGTCGACGCCTGCTCGACAACGCCGGCCGCTTGTCGCTGGATGCGGGACAGAGCCAGTTGGTCGAGTGGCTGGCCAACAGCCCGGTCGATGATCCGGTCATTGCGCAACAGGGCGCGGTGCTGTTGCTGGCGAGCCTCAACAACGCCAGGCCCGACTCGGTCGGCGGCCGGCGCCTGCCCTACGCCGCCCTGAATGCACACATCGACCAATACGCCGCCTACCCGCTGCAAGTCGCCGACCTGGCGCGCGTGGCCGGTCTTTCCAGCGCCCGTTTGCATGCCCGGTTCGTGGCCGAATGCGGGCAGACGCCGATGGACTACATCCGCAGCCGACGCCTGCACAAGGCCGTGGGACTGCTGCGCAATTCGGCGCTGCCCATTGGCGAGATTGCCTGTCGGGTCGGCTACAGCTCCCAGAGTGCCTTTGCCGCAGCGGTGCTGCGCGAGTTCGGCGCATCGCCGGGTAAATTGCGGCGCGAGGCTGGCGACAAATGACGCGAGTCTGGCGACAGACACAGGGTTCGTTTACACGTTCAATGTAGGAGCTGCCGCAGGCTGCGATCTTTTGATCTTGCTTTCAGGATCAAGATCAAAAGATCGCAGCCTGCGGCAGCTCCTACAAGGGTCGGCGGTGTTGTCGGCCACGTTTATCAAGGATTGCCATGACTCCCCGTACCGCCCTGGGCGCCCTGCATATCGGCGCATTGATGTTCGGCCTGACCGGCGTGTTCGGCAAACTCGCCGCCGCTTCGCCGGCGATCATCGTCTTCGGCCGGGCGGCGTTCGCGGTGCTGGCGCTGGCGTTCTTTGCGCGCTTTGCCAGCCAAAGCCGATGGCGAAGACTCGAAGCGGTGGATGTGCGCCGACTGCTGCTCAGCGGCTTGCTGCTGGCCGGGCACTGGGTGAGTTTCTTCATCTCGGTGAAGGTCGCCGGCGTTGCCATCGCGACGCTGGGCTTTGCCAGTTTCCCGGCCTTTACCGTGATCCTTGAAGGGCTGATTTTCCGTGAGCGCATCCGCGCCAATGAAATTATGCTGGTGGCGCTGGTGAGTGTCGGGCTGGTGCTGGTCACGCCTGCGTTCGATCTGGGCAGTGGCGCCACCACCGGCCTGCTCTGGTCGATCGCCTCGGGCTTGCTGTTTTCCTTGTTGTCGCTGACCAACCGCGCCAGCTCCGCGCGCATCCCGCCGGTGCAGGCGGCGTTGTGCCAGAACGTGGTGGTCGGATTGTGCCTGCTGCCAGCCGCAGCCCCGCACCTGAGTGAAGTGCGCGCCATCGACTGGCTGTGGATCGGCCTGCTCGGGGTGTTCTGCACCGGCGTCGCCCACAGCCTGTTTGTCGCCAGCCTGGCGGTGATCAAGGCACGGACCGCCGCCGTGGTCTTCGCCCTGGAGCCGGTCTACGGGATCACCATCGCCTGGCTGCTGTTCGATGAAAACCCGACCCTGCGCATGCTGCTGGGTGGCGCATTGATCATCGTCGCGATCGTGGTGTCCAGCAGGCTATCGAGTGGTGCGAGCAAGAAAACCGTTGCCGCCGAGGCGGTGTCTCACTGAGTGCGATCGTTGTGCCCCAGGTCGCGGTCCGGATCGATCTGGTCGCGGACCCGCTGCTTGAGCACCTTGGCCTCGGGGAAACCGCCATCAGCCTTGCGCTCCCAGAGCTGCACCTGGTCACAGAAAATGTGAAAGACCCCACCCGTGCCGGGCACCAGGGACACCTTGCCCAGGTCATCGCCAAAGGTGCTGAGCAGCTCCTGGGCGAGCCAGGCCGCACGCAGCAGCCACTGGCATTGGGTGCAATAGGTGATGACGATTTCCGGTTTGCTGGCGGTCATGATCGGCGAAACTCCTGAGGCAGAGGGCGCCACCATGATAACGGTGTTTACTGCCTGTTACCCGGTTCGGCGGGTTCGATTACCCATTCAATCTCAGGCTCGGGCAGCGCTGGCGCTTTCGGCGGCTGCTCGGCGGTAGGAGAAGGGTCCATCGGGCCCAGATCCCAGTTCGTTTCCATCGACAAGTCGTCCAGATTCAGCTGGAACTCATCGAAGGGTAATGGCGGCGATGGCGTCACCAGGGGCAAAAGTACCGGTGCTGCAAGCACAACCGGCGCAAGAGGTTGCAATGGCGATTGGCGGACGGGCACTTCCTGAAGGCTCTGCCCATCGGGCTGCGGGTCTGGTTGCGATGGTTCCAGCGATACCTGGTCCTGCTGTCTTTGCCGACGAACCCGCACCAGCAGTAACGCCAACGCCACCAGCGCCAGCAACCCTCCGATCGCTAGCCAGTTCGACCCAGGCTCCGCCACTGGCGCTGGCGCCACGTCAACCGACGCAACAGGTTCCGTGGGTGCCTGCTTGACCTCGGCCAATCGGGCTTGCAACTCGGCGACCTGCTTTTTCTCAACGGCGATCTGCTCGTCCCGGGCCTGAAGTTTCACGTTGAGTTCATCGACGCTCGCCTGCAACTGTTGGTTGTGCAGGACGCTGGTGGCCAGTTGTTCAGCCAGGGGATCGGCGACAGGCCTTGCCGCCGATTCCGTGCGTGCAGGTAATGGTGCGACTGCCGGCTCGACACTCGGGAATGCTGAAGAGGGACGGTTCACCGCTGGTTCATCACTGATCGGCGCCATGTTTTCTGCACCTGGAGGATCGATCAGCACGGTGTACTCGCGCAACACGCGGCCATTGGGCTGGTCGAGTTGCACCAGAAAATCCAGGTAGGGTTCCTTGACCGGTTTGTTGGAGCTGACCCGGACCAGGCTGCGATTGCCCCGCAGGATGGGCGTGAATGTCAGGTCGTTGAGGAAGGCCACGCGCTCGACGCCGGCGCGGCTGAACTCGTCCGCCGTCGCCAGGCTGACCGACAGCTCGCCCTCAGTCACTGCGGCGGCATCCACCAGGGCGATCTCCGCGCGCAGCGGCTGATTCAGTGCCGAGTGCAGGGTGATTTCACCGAGGCCCAACGCCGGCACCCAGGCCGAATAAGTAACAGCGGCACAGGCCAGCAACAGCCTGGCGCCAAACCGTACAACCAATAGCCGACTCTGGAGCATGAACATCCCTTAGGTAAACCAAAAACCAATCTGCACGTGTTCGCACCTGCGGTACGAACACGATATTGCCGACTAGTTCTTATAGTCCGCCCAATGCCCTGGCTCAAAAGCCTGGGCGGGAGGTTGTGTCTCAGGATTTTTCGAGGTTGGCCAGGATGTGCCCGTGAACACGCATGCAGACCTTTACGTCCGCCTCATCGACACCTTCGAAGAGTTCATGACGCAGCTGGGTGGCAATGGTTTCAATTTGTTCGATCAGGGGCAGCGCCGGCGCGCAAAGCACAATTTTTTTCGCCCGACGGTCTTCCACCACCGCCTGGCGTTGCACCAGGCCCTGGCTTTCCAGACTGTCGAGCAGCCGCGCCAGGGTTGGCCCCTCGACGCCGACGCTTTGCGCCAGCTCACGCTGGGTCGGGGCTTGCTCGAAGCGCGCCAGGTGCAGCAGCACCAGCCAGCGGGCCTGGGACAGGCCAAGTCCGGCAAGGCGGCGGTCGAGCTCGGCGCGCCAGCCACGGGACATTTGTGCCAACTGCATGCCAAAACGGTGTTGATCGGTCAACGACATAAAACACTCATGATCAGACTGAAATAAGAGAAATACTAATAATTAGTCAGCTAAGCATGAGCCTTGGCTGGAGGCAAGGCTTGTTCTGTACTGAATCGTTACATCAATGAGGCTGGTCATTCAAAGTTCGAATTCGGACTGCAAAGCCGCCCGAATACAGTACAGGACCCCTTCGGGCACCCTCCCTGCGAACAGCGCGGAAATTTCCGCTACCGGCGGCAGTTCGCCCTCTCCGTCGAGGAACGCGTCCTGGACTTCGCCCATCAAGTCCTCCGGCAAGTCCAGCGCCTGCTCCAGCGACAACTGCTGCTTGCCGATCGCCTCGGCGAGCAGGGTGTAGACGTTCTTTTCCGAGCATTGCAACTGACCGGCGATCTGCAACGGCGTCATGCCGGCACGGGCCAGGGTGATCAGCTCGTGGCGCAGGTCTGCGACAACTTTCGGTGCCTCGACCTGGCCACCGAGGACTTCGAGGAACGCCTCGCCATAACGCTCCAGCTTGCGTGCGCCGACGCCACTGACCCGGGCCATTTGCGCCAGCGAGGTTGGTTGGCTGCGCAGCATTTCCAGCAAGGTCGAGTCGGGGAAAATGACGTACGGCGGTACGCCGTGTTCTTCGGCCAGCTTGCGCCGCAGGGCACGCAGGGCTTCCCACTGTTCGCGCTCTTCGCCCCGCACCAGCTGGCTCGCCTGGCTCTTGCTGCTCTTGGCAGTGGTTTGCGCCTTCAGGTCGCGACGCAGTTCCAGGGTCACTTCGCCTTTGAGCAGCGGACGGCAGGTGTCGCTCAGCCGCAGGCCGCCGTAGCCTTCCAGGTCGATGTCGGCCAGGCCGCGAGCCACCAACTGGCGGAACAGCGAACGCCACTCGCCTTCGGCCATCGCCTTGCCGACCCCGTACACCGAAAGGTGCTGGTGCCCGAAGCTGCGCACCTTTTCGTTGTCCTTGCCCAGCAGGACATCCACCAGGTGCCCGACGCCGTAGCGCTGGCCGGTGCGGTAGATCGCCGAAAGGGCCTGACGGGCGGGTTCGGTGGCGTCCCAGGTCTGCACGCCATCGACACAGTTGTCGCAATGGCCGCAGGGCTCTGGCATGTCTTCGTCAAAGTAGGCCAGCAGCGTCTGGCGACGGCAGCGGGTTTCCTCGCACAGCGAGAGCATGGCATCGAGCTTGTGTTGCTCCAGACGCTTGTGGCGCTCGTCGCCTTCGGAGTTCTGCAGCATCTGCTTGAGCATCACCACGTCCTGCAGGCCATAGGCCATCCAGGCATCGGCGGGCAGACCGTCACGGCCGCCGCGCCCGGTTTCCTGGTAATAGGCCTCAAGCGACTTCGGCAAGTCGAGGTGCGCGACAAAGCGCACGTTGGGCTTGTCGATGCCCATGCCAAAGGCCACGGTAGCGACCATGATCAGGCCTTCCTCGTTGAGGAAGCGTTTCTGGTTGTGGGCCCGCAGATCGTTGGGCAGGCCGGCGTGATACGGCAGCGCCGGGAAGCCTTGCTCGCTGAGGAAGGTCGCCACTTCCTCGACTTTCTTGCGCGACAGGCAATAGACGATACCGGCATCGCTGCGACGCTCGGTGAGGAACGCCAGCAACTGCTTGCGCGGCTGCTCCTTGGGCACGATGCGATAAAAAATGTTCGGCCGGTCGAAACTCGACAGGAAGCGCTCGGCATTCTGCAGGTGCAGGCGGGTGACGATCTCTTCCCGGGTTCGCTTGTCGGCGGTGGCGGTCAGGGCGATGCGCGGTACGTCGGGGAACAGTTCCGCCAACTGGCCCAGTTGCAGGTATTCCGGGCGGAAGTCATGGCCCCATTGGGACACGCAGTGGGCTTCGTCAATGGCGAACAGCGAGATGTTCAGCCCTTGCAGGAAGCTCAGCATGCGCGGCTGCACCAGACGCTCGGGCGCGAGGTAGAGCATTTTCACTTCACCGCGGCGGATCCGTGCCGCCAGGTCACGCTGTTGCTCGGCACTGAGCGTGGAGTTCAATGCCGCGGCGGCCACACCCAGTTCTTCCAGGGTCGCGACCTGATCGTCCATCAGCGCGATCAGCGGCGAAACCACGACCGCCAGGCCGTCGCGCAGCAGCGCCGGCACCTGGAAGCACAGGGATTTACCCCCACCGGTAGGCATCAGGACCAGGGCATCGCCGCCACTGGCCACGCGCTCAATGATTGCACCCTGGCGGCCACGGAAACTGTCGTAGCCGAAGATGTCCTTGAGGACGCGCTGAGCCTGTTCGAGCATAAAAACTCCAAAAATCACCGAAACATCCCTGCAAGGCTGGTGCAGAACCCGCAACTTTGCACCGACAAATCGTAAGTGCGCATTGCATGTCGCTTCACATTTCAGCCATGACGCCAGCAGGGCATCACAAAACGCGCGAGTATACCCGAGCCCTCCCTCGCGCAGGGCACCGCTGATAAGAGCGGATGAAGATGAACCCCTGGAGCTGCCGAAGGCTGCTCCTACAGGGAATGCTGCATCCAAGAGGGGCAAATATGCCGCGCGGCTGGCCCAAGCGCTCAAGAAGGCCTAGAATTCCCGCATCGAATATTCCCCAAGGTAGCCCTTTAATGTCCTTCGCTGAGCAACTAACCCGCCTGCAAGTCTTCCTCGACGCCGATGAACTGCATGACGAGGCGCTGGACTACGTGGCCGCCCACGGCTACCTCACCGCGCTGTCGATCTGTTCCGAAGACGTTCCCGACCGTGAATGGATCGACGCCCTCTTCGCCGAAGAGCCGCACTACAGCGGCGAAGCCCAACGCGAAGAAATCGAAGCCACGCTGATCGGTCTCAAGGCTCACATCGCCCGCCAGCTGGCCTCCGATGAAGAGTTCGAGCTGCCGTGCGACCTCGACCTGGGCGACGACCCGGACGATTCCGAGCTGCGCGGCTGGTGCATCGGATTCATGGAAGGCGTGTTCCTGCGCGAAGAAGCCTGGTTCGAAACCGCCGAAGACGAAGTCAGCGAAATGCTCCTGCCGATCATGGTCGGTTCGGGCCTGTTCGACGAGCAACCGGAGTTCTCCGACATTGCCGCCGACGCCAACCTGATGGACGACATGATCGTGCAGATCCCGGAAGCCCTGACTGCGCTGTACCTGCTGTGCAACGCACCAGACGAAAAACCGGCGATCCTCAAGCCACGCCATCACTAAGGTCCCGCCTATGGACAACCCCATAGGCAACCGCTCCCTGATGTTGCGCTACGTGCTGCTGGCCATCGGCTGGCTGAGCGTGGCGCTGGGGGTGATCGGGATTTTCCTGCCGGTGCTGCCCACCACACCCTTCCTGTTGCTGGCGGCTGCCTGTTTCGCCCGCAGTTCGCCGCGTTTCTATCAGTGGCTGGTCAATCACCCGCGGCTCGGGCCGTGGATTCGTGACTACCTCGAAGGTAATGGCATTCCGCTCAAGGGCAAGGTCTATGCCATTGGCCTGATGTGGGCCAGCATCCTGTTCTCCTGCTACCTGGTGCCGATGCCCTGGGCGCGGGCGTTCATGCTGACCAGTGCGGTGCTGGTGACCCTGTACATCCTCAAGCAGAAAACCCTGCACAAGTCCTGAGATTCCCCCGCCTGCAGGTCGACGCTGACCCGACCACCACCTAGACTTCAGGTCTCTGCACTCGAGCAGCCAGTCATGCCGCGCAGTCCGGGTAGTCCAGGATGGCCAACACTCCGACTTCGGTTTGGCGGATGGCTGCTGCTGGCCAGTTTTCCCCTGGCCGGGCTTGCCAGCGCCTGGCCCGCCTGGGATTTCGCGCAGATTTCGCATACCGCACAAAAGCGCTATGCCAGCCTGGGGCCGACCCAGGGACGTCTCCAACCCTGGAGTGAAATGCTGCAAGGTGAACGCAACCTGCCCGAGCTGGAGCAATTAACTGCGGTCAATCGCTTCTTCAACCAGCAGCTGGATTTCCAGGACGACGCCCGCCTCTGGCGCCAGGCCGATTACTGGGCCACGCCCGTCGAGGCGCTGATCAAGGCCGCGGGCGATTGCGAAGACTATGCCCTGGCGAAATATTTCAGCCTGCGCCAGCTGGGCATTCCCAGCGACAAGCTGCGCATTACCTACGTCAAGGCCCTGAAACAGAACCAGGCGCACATGGTGCTGACCTATTACAGCAGCCCTGGCGCCGAACCGCTGGTGCTCGACAACCTGATCGGCGAAATCCGCCCCGCCTCGCAGCGCAAGGACCTGTTGCCGGTGTATGCCTTCAACGCCGAAGGCCTGTACCTGCCCGGCAAACCTGGCCACCCGCGCAGCGGCGACTCGAAAAAACTGTCGCGCTGGCAAGACGTCCTGAAAAAAATGCAAACCGAAGGATTCGCCGTCGGCGACGGTTAGTCGCCACGCCAAGGAGCGCTCGATGAAACTGCGCAACCAGTTGTTTCTTGCCATCTGCCTGTTCTTGCTGGTGGCGTTCAGCGGCAGTTTTTATGCCAGCCTGGAAAGCTCTCGCGAGCAAACGCTGGGCCAGTTGCGCGCCCATGCCCAGGACGCCGCGACCGCCCTGGGCCTGACCCTGACCACCCAGGTCGACGACCCGGCGATGATGGAGTTGATGGTCAGCTCGATTTTCGACAGCGGCTATTACAGCGACATCCGCGTCACCCACCTGGAGAATCGGCAGGTGCTGGTGCAGCGCAGCGTCCCCGAGCAAATCGACGGCGTGCCCGGCTGGTTCGTCAACCTGGTGAATTTGCGCCCCGAGGGCGGCGATGCATTGATCACCCGTGGCTGGCAACAGGTGGCGCGCGTTGAAGTGTTGAGCAATCCCCAGTTCGCCCTGGCCAAACTCTGGGACAGCACACTGGGAAGCCTCGTCTGGTTGCTGCTCTGCGGGCTGCTCAGTGCAGTGTTCGGTGGCTGGCTGCTGCGTCGGCAATTACGCCCGCTCGACACCATGGTCCGGCAGGCCGACGCCATCAGCAAACGCGAGTTTCTCAGCTTGCCGACGCTGCCGCGCACACCGGAGTTGAAACGCGTGGTGCTGGCGATGAACCAGATGGTCGAGAAGCTCAAGACGCTGTTCGCCGAAGAGGCGGCGCGCAGTGAAAAACTGCTCGGCGAGTCCTACCGGGACAGCCTGACAGGGCTGGCCAACCGGCGATTGCTCGATGAACAACTGGCCGATCAATTGCGGATCGCCGAGCAAAATGGCGACGGTCATCTGCTGATGCTGCAGCTCAACGATTTGGCCGGGCTCAATCAACGCCTTGGCGGGCAACGCACCGATGCGTTGATTGGCGCGGTCGGCGACTTGCTCAAGCGCCTGACTCAGGTACCGCAACGGCGCACCTGGCTGGCAGCGCGCAATCGCGGTGGCGAATTCAGCCTGCTGGCACCGGATCTCGATACCGAGGAGGCAACGCGCCTGGCTGCCGAGCTCAGCGCCACCCTGGAAAACCTGCGCCTCACCGGTGCCAGTGACTGCATGCCCGTCGCCCATCTGGGCGTCGTCGCCTTCCATCCCGGCGACCCGGCGAGCCACGTGCTGCATCAACTTGACCAGGCACTGAACGAAGCCCGGCAACATCCCGAGCGCCCCTGGGCCGTGTTGGGCCACAGCGACAGCGCACCAAAGCAGGCCCAACACCACTGGCACACCTGGCTTGACGCTGCCCTGAACGAAGGCCAGCTGCAGTTGTATTTTCAACCGGTGGTGTTATGCGCCGAGACTCGTCAGGTGCTGCATCACAAGGTCCTCGCACGCCTGCTCGATCCACAGGGCGAAGCGATCGCCGCCGGCCAGTTCTTGCCGTGGATCGAGCGGTTTGGCTGGTCGGCGCGCTTTGACCTGGCGATGCTCGAAGCCACCCTCGAATACCTCGTCATCAACCGGATGCCCCTGGCATTGAGCCTGTCCGGCAGCACCTTGCGCGATCAGGCGCAGGTGCAACTGATCCTCGACATGCTTGAATCCCTGCCGGAACTGGCGCCCTTCCTGACCCTGGAAATCGATGAGCGCCAACTGCCTCCGCCAGACCCGTTGCAACGCTTGAGCCACAGCCTGCTCGCCACCGGTTACCGTATCGGGCTGCAGCATTTTGGCGGCCATTTCAGCCAGATCGGCAACCTCACGCAACTGGGGCTGGCGTACCTTAAAATCGACGGCGCCTACATCCGTGGCATCGATGCCGAGCATGATAAACGGCTGTTCATCGAGGCGGTTTGCCGCACGACCCACAGCATCGACTTACCCTTGATCGCAGAAAAAGTGGAAACCCAGGGGGAGCTGGAAGCGATCCGGGCATTGGGGGTGTTTGGCGTGATGGGGCGCTTGATCGGTGAGCCGCAGCCGATGTGATCTGCGGACGGTCGCAGGCAAAAAAAACCGCTCTCCCCTGTCACAGGAAGAGCGGTTTTTTTATTGCGGTTTTCAGGTCACACGGTATCCACCTTCAATGAATGGTCATTGAGCATGCCGTTGATGATGGTGGCCGCATCCGCTGAGCCAACGACCCCGCCCGCCCCCGGCATGACCCCATAGTGGCTGGCCAGGTTGACGCCGGCCAGGTCGATGGTCTGGTTCGGCGCGGCGCCGGCCATGGCGCTGACGTCGATGCTGGTCACCAGTGACGCGCCGCTGCCGCTGACGGTGAAATGCAGGTAGTCATCCAGTGAAGCCGCGGTGCTGGTCTCTCCTTGCAGCAGTTGCGACAGGTCGAGCTTGTCGGCACCCGGTGTGAAGTCGGTGATGACGTCGTGACCGCTGTTGCCGTTGAGCCACTGGAAGGTGTCGGCGCCACTTCCGCCGGTGAGGGTGTTATTGCCCAATCCACCGATCAGGAAGTCGTCGCCACCCGCGCCGTTGAGCACGTCGTTACCCAGGCCACCGGTGATGATGTTGCTGTTGTGATCGCCGGTGAGCGAGTCATTGAAGTTGGAGCCGGTCAGGTTTTCGATGGCGGTGAGGGTGTCGGTGCCGGCACCGATGGTGTTCTGTGCGCCGCTCTCGCCGAGATTGACCGTGACCCCGGCGGTGGCGTGGGCATAGCTCGCGGTGTCGATGCCCGTGCCGCCATCGAGCAGGTCGTTGCCCGGTCCGCTGTAGAGCAAGTCGTTGCCGGCTCCACCGTGCAGCTCGTTGTTTCCGGTGTCGGCGACCAGCGCGTCATCCCCCGCTGTCCCGGTGAGGATGTGGTCAGCCTGGTAGCTGATGCTGTCGCTGCCGCCATGGGGGTCGCTGGCGGAGTAGCTGTGGTCCGGCGCAGTGTCCTTGGCCGCGGAGTAATCGACGGTCATCTTCAACTCGTAGTTTTCAGCGCTGTTTGCGCCTGGGCCCGGACCGTCGGGGATGTTGGTGATGTGGATGTGATAGGTCGCATCCTCCTTCGCCGTAATGGTCTGGCCGTCAGCGATGGGCGTGTAGGCGCCATCGTTGATCGAGTACTCCAGGCTGACCTGACCGGCAGTGAGGTTGTGATCCAGGTTGAGGGTTTCCCCCTGCTTGAGATTGACGGTGATCAGGTCATCGCTGTTGTGACCGTTGACCGCACCCAGCGCTCCGCTGACCACCAGGACCGCGGTCATGGCCGCCGTATTCGCGACGAAGGCGCTGCGGGCGATATCGGCATTGTCGCCGGAGACACTGTAGTTCGGTTTGGTCCCGGTAAAGTCTGCCCCTTTTGCGGGCTCCGAGGCTTTTTCGTGGACGCTCGCACCGCTGTCGTGGGCCGTCACCATGCAGCTGTTGTTCACGTCGATGGTGATCGTGGTGGTGCTTTCATCACCGTCACCGTCGCGCAGGGTGTAGGTGAACACATCACTCGCACCCGCCCCGCCCACCGAGTTCGGGTAGCTGTGGTACAGCGCGTTGCCTGCTGCATCCAGGGTCAGGTAGCCATGGGTGCCGTTGATCTGGCTGCCCACGCCGCCATGTACCGGAGTCGAGGTGTCGTCGCCAGCACGCACACCGACCACACCACCGCCGGCGAACTGGCCGTCGGCCCCCACGTGGTCGTTCCAGATCACGTTGCCACCGATGTAGCCGCCCTCTCCCACGGACGCAATGTCCGGGATTGCGGTCGGCACGTCATCGACGATGTTGACCACGATGGTGCTGGTGGCGATGTTGCCCAGGTCGTCGATGGCCTGGTAGGTGAAGGTTTCGTGCAGGGTGTTGGCGCCATCGTTGGCCGGCGGTGTGGTGCTGGCTGGCGCAGTCAGGGTGTAGGTGTAGCTGCCGTCCGGGTGTAGCAGCAGTTGGCCGTAGGTGCCGATGGCATTGCTGACCAGGCTGTAGGTGATGGTGCCGCTGCCGCCGTGGACCGCGCCGACGAGTGTGCCGCTGGCGATTTCGCCGGGGTTGCACGGCTGCTCCAGGGCACTTTCGTAGACGGTCACATCGTGGTCGCTGGCCGCGACCAGGCAGCTGTTGTGCACGTCAATGGTGACCGTGGTGGTGCTTTCATCACCGTCACCATCGCGCAGGGTGTAGGTGAACACGTCGCTCGCACCCGGGCCACTCACCGTATTCGGGTAGCTGTGATACAGCGCGTTGCCTGCCGCATCCAGGGTCAGGTAGCCGTAGGTGCCGTTGATCTGGCTGCCCACGCCGCCATGCACCGGGGTCGAGGTGTCGTCGCCAGCGCGCACGCCGACCACACCACCGCCGGCGAACTGGCCGTCGGCCCCCACGTGGTCGTTCCAGATCACGTTGCCACCGATGTAGCCGCCCTCTCCCACGGACGCAATGTCGGCAGTAGCGGTCGGTACGTCATCGACGATGTTGACCACGATGGTGCTGGTGGCGATGTTGCCCAGGTCGTCGATGGCCTGGTAGGTGAAGGTTTCGTGCAGGGTGTTGGCGCCATCGTTGGCCAGCGGCGTGGTGCTGGCTGGCGAAGTCAGGGTGTAGGTATAGCTGCCATCAGGGTGCAGCAACAATTGGCCGTAGGTGCCGATGGCGTTGCTGACCAGGCTGTAGGTAATGGCGCCGCTGCCCCCATGGACCGCACCCACCAGGGTGCCGCTGGCGATTTCGCCGGTGTTGCATGGCTGCTCCAGGGCATTTTCATAGACGGTCACGTCCTGGTCGCTGGCCGCGACCAGGCAACTGTTGTGCACGTCGATGGTGACGGTGGTGGTGCTTTCGTCACCGTCAGCATCGCGCAGGGTGTAGGTGAACACATCGCTCGCGCCCGGTCCGCTCACCGAGTTCGGGTAGCTGTGGTACACGGCGTTGCCCGCCGCATCCAGGGTCAGGTAACCGTAGGTGCCGTTGATCTGGCTGTTCAGGCCGCCATGCACCGGGGTCGAGGTGTCGGAGCCGGCACGCACGCCGACCACGCCACCGCCGGAGCCATCGGAACCGCCAACGTCGTTCACCAGCACATTACCGGTAACGGTTGCGCCCTCGCCCACCGAGGTCGCATCGGGCTTGGCGGTCGGCAGGTCGTCGACGACCTTGACGTTGATTTCGCCACGCGCCTCGCTGCCGTCGGCATCGATGGCGATGACTTCAAAGTTCTCGGTGATGCTGTTGGCGCCATCGGCGTTGGGGTGGGTGTCGGTGTAGTTGAGGGTGTAGCTGTAGCTCACGACCCCTGTGGCCGGGTCAAAGCCGGTGATGGTCAGGGTGCTGCCTATCCAGGTGCTGCCCGAGATCGGCAAGCCCTGCACCACGCCACCGCTGATGATCTCGACGCCGGAAATGCTCAGGCTCTGCAGGCCATCCGGGGCGTTGACGGTGAAGGTCCCGTGCTGGGTCAGCGCCGGGGCGTCGGGGTCGCTGCCGTAGGTGAGGTTTTTCTCGTAGACGGTCAGTTCGCCACCTGCGACGTCCAGGCCGCCGAGGGTCACCCCGTCGTCGTTGTTGTGCACGTTCAGCACCAGGTTGGCGGTGCTGCTGTCGCCGTCGGCGTCGGTCAGGGTGTAGGTGAAGGTCTCGGTGCCGTTGCCGCCGGCGTGCAAGGCCTTGAAGTCAGCGTCGCCGGGATTGAGGGTGTAGGTGTAGGTGCCATTGGCGTTGAGCACCAGGGTGCCGTATGTACCGGTGAAAGTGCCGGGGGTGATCGGGCCGCTGTTGGCGCCGGTCGCGACGCGATCGGCGCCTTGCACGTCATTGCCCAGGACGTTGCCTTCGAGGGTGAGCAGGGTTTCCGAGGCAGTATTGAGGTTGTGGTCATCGATCGCCTGGGGCACGTCGTCGACGATGTTGATCTCGATGGTGCTGGTGACGATGTTGCCCAGGCCGTCAGTGGCCTGGTAGGTGAAGCTTTCGTGCAGGGTATTGGCGCCGTCGTCCGCGTGCGGCGTGGTGCTGGCCGGTGAGGTCAGGGTGTAGGTGTAGCTGCCGTCCGGGTGCAGCAGCAACTGGCCGTAGGTGCCGATGGCATTGCTGACCAGGCTGTAGGTGATGCTGCCGCTGCCGCCATGCACCGCGCCGACCAGGGTACCGCTGCCGGTTTCGCCGCTATTGCCAGGCTGGCTGCCGGTCACGCTGCCGGGGGCAAGGTCCTGGCCATCCTGGTTCAGGTCGAGGGCTTTTTCGAAGACGGTCACGTCTTGGTCACTGGCCGCGACCAGGCAGCTGTTGTGCACGTCGATGGTGACGGTGGTGGTGCTTTCGTCACCGTCGGCATCGCGCAGGGTGTAGGTGAACACATCGCTCGCACCCGGGCCGCTCACCGCGTTCGGGTAGCTGTGGTACAGCGCGTTGCCTGCCGCATCCAGGGTCAGGTAACCGTAGGTGCCGTTGATCTGGGTGTTCAGGCCGCCGTGCACCGGGGTCGAGGTGTCGGAGCCTGCGCGCACGCCCACCACGCCACCGCCAGCGAACTGGCCATCGGCACCCACGGTGTCGTTCCAGATCACGTTGCCGCCGATATAGCCGCCCTCGCCCACCGAGGCGATGTCCGGGATAGCGGTTGGCACGTCATCGACGATGTTGATCACGATAGTGCTGGTGACCACATTACCAAGGCCATCGACGGCCTGGTAGGTGAAGCTTTCGTGCAGGGTGTTGGCGCCGTCGTTGGCTTGCGGTGCGGTGCTGGCCGGCGAAGTCAGGGTGTAGGTGTAGCTGCCGTCCGGGTTCAGCAGCAGCTGGCCGTAGGTGCCGATGGCATTGCTGAGCAGGCTGTAGGTGATGGCGCCGCTGCCGCCGTGAACTGCACCGACCAGTGTGCCGCTGGCGGTTTCACCGGTGTTGTATGGCTGGCTGCCGGTCACGCTGCCGGGCGCCAGGTCCTGACCGTCCTGGTACGGGTCCAGGGCTTTTTCATACACGGTCACGTCGTGATCGCTGGCCGCGACCAGGCAGCTGTTGTGCACGTCGATGGTCACCGTGGTGGTGCTTTCGTCACCGTCGGCATCGCGCAAGGTGTAGGTGAACACATCGCTCGCGCCCGGCGCGCTCACCGAGTTCGGGTAGCTGTGGTACACGGCGTTGCCCGACGCATCCAGGGTCAGGTAACCATAGGTGCCGTTGATCTGGCTGTTCAGGCCGCCATGCACCGGGGTCGAGGTGTCGGAGCCGGCACGCACGCCGACCACGCCACCGCCGGAGCCATCGGAGCCGCCGATATCGTTTACCAGCACGTTGCCGGTGACGGTGCCGCCCTCGGCCACCGAAGTCGAATCGGGCTTGGCGGTCGGCAGGTCGTCGACCACCTTGACGTTGATTTCGCCACGCGCCTCGCTGCCGTCGGCATCCACGGCGATGACTTCGAAGTTCTCGGTGATGCTGTTGGCGCCGTCGGCGTTGGGATGGGTTTCGGTGTAGTTGAGGGTGTAGCTGTAGCTCACCACGCCGGTGGCTGGGTCAAAACCGGTGATGGTCAGGGTGCTGCCTATCCAGGTGCTGCCGGAGATCGGCAAGCCCTGGACCACGCCACCGCTGATGATCTCGACGCCGGAAATGCTCAGGCTCTGCAGGCCATCCGGGGCGTTCACGGTGAAGGTCCCGTGCTGGGTCAGCGCCGGGGCGTCGGGGTCGCTGCCGTAGGTGAGGTTTTTCTCGTAGACGGTGAGTTCGCCGCCTGCGACGTCCAGGCCGCCGAGGGTCACCCCGTCGTCGTTGTTGTGTACGTTCAGCACCAGGTTGGCGGTGCTGCTGTCGCCGTCGGCGTCGGTCAGGGTGTAGGTGAAGGTCTCGGTGCCGTTGCCGCCGGCGTGCAAGGCCTTGAAGTCAGCGTCGCCGGGATTGAGGGTGTAGGTGTAGGTACCGTTGGCGTTGAGCACCAGGGTGCCGTAGGTGCCGACGAAGGTGCCGGGGGTGATTGGGCCGCTGTTGGGTCCCGTCGCTACGCGGTCGGCGCCTTGCACGTCGTTGCCCAGGACGTTGCCTTCGAGGGTGAGTCGGGTTTCCGAGGCGGTGCTGAGATTGTTGTCATCGATCGCTTTGGGCAGGTCATCGGTGATGTTGACGTCCAGAGTGCCGGTGGCGGTGTCGCCGTTGCTATCACCGGCAACCACGGTGAAATGTTCGCTGAGTTGGGTGCCGTCGCCGGTCGAATGGTTTTCGCTGCCGTTGAGGGTGTAGCTGTAACTCACCACGCCCGTGGTCGGGTTGTAGCCGGTGATGGTCAGGGTGCTGCCCAGCGGCGTGGTGATCGATTGCGGAAAACCGTTGGCCACGCCAGCGCTGATCACGCTGATCCCGCCGATGCTCAGGCTGGTCAGGCCGTCAGGTGCCGTGACGGTGAAGGTGCCGCTCTGGGTCAGCGCGTCGGGATTGCTCGCCGAACCTTCGGCCAGGTTGGCTTCCTTGACGGTCAGTTCACCGCCCGCCACCGACAGCCCGTTGAGGCTGACCGGATTGTTCTCGGGCGGGGTGACGACAGGGGGTATGACTTCCGGTGGTGTGACTACCGGCGGCGTGACTTCAGGTGGTGTTACCAAGGGTGGTACTACCACCACAGGCGGTGTAATGACTGGCGGCGTAATCAGCGGTGCAGAGGCGCCATCCTCAGGGTTGCGATCGCCGTCGTGCCGCTCCCGCGGAAACTCCGGAATACCGTTGAACCCGGCGGTGGGGAAACCGATGGTCGGATCGACATGCCCCCCCACTTCCTCAAGCATGACAAAACTGTGGCCCCCGCCCAGTGCGCCCCCAGCAGGTCCGGTCGAACCCGGGCCGGCCGCCGTGGCTTCAGCGGTCTGGGTCGGGTCGTCACCGGCGGCAATGGCTTTTTGCAGTTGCTCGACATCGGTCAACTGCGCCTGGCTCGGGGTCGTCGCTTCAGCGGTATCCACATGGGGCGAAGTTTGCGCCAGCAACTGGTCAGTCATTTGCAGGCTACTGCCACGGCCCAGCGTCAATTCCTGGCCGTTCTGCAGATGCACCGCCACCGCGCCTTCGGCCCCGGTCACCAGTTGATCGCCGGCAAACAACCGGTCCCCCTCGACCAGCACTCGACGGGCGCCATCACCCGCTACCGCGAAGACCTGACCGATAACCTTGCTGACGATACCGATGAGCGTAGCCATGTGCATTCCCTCCGCTGCCAACGCTTTGTCGGCACCCTGTCTGAATGCGGAGAACATGCACATGGGCTCAAGCAGGTTGCCTGGCGAATTGCCGCCGCTGTTCGCGAACCGGATAACCCCTTTGCAATCAATGGCATTGGGCTACCTGTCGAAAATAACGTCATCCGCCAGCATTGCGTAACAGTCCTGAATCACCTTGGCGACAAAAAACCGTCACCCCAGTCTGCCTCGCATCCCTCCCCTCCAGCACTTCTCCGCTCTTTGTCGATAAGTGGACTTGAACTTTCCTCAAGCCGTGATGAGCGCCATAAGGCACATAAATCAAGGGCTTTCGCAGTGAACAATGTGCTGGATTTGGCAGAGTACATAAGTTTTTTTTGGCATAAGCGTTATGAGAAAAACTTCTTAGGTTCGCCTGAAAATGTTCTTAGCTCTCTTGTTACAAGCATGAAACGGTTTGACCTATAAATGTCGTCAAATAATTGGCGACGCATAAAGTACCACTAGGATTCAGGGAGATGGACCATGCGCCTTTTAAACCCCCTCTGCAGCGCGGTTTTGCTGGCAATTGCCTGCAGTTCCCAAGCGCATGCCATGTCACTGACCGAAGCGATCCAGAGCACTATCGCGACCCACCCGGAGCTGGCATCGCGGGTGGACAGCCGTCTGTCGGCTGATGAAGACGTCAAAGTCGCCAAGGGCGGTTTTTATCCATCGGTGGACCTGAATGCCGCGTACGGGCGCGGGTACAGCGACAACACCAACACCCGGGCGCTGGGCAATCACCACACCGAAATCCTCAACTACACCCAGTCGGAACTGCGTCTGCGGCAGATGCTCTTCGACGGGTTCAACACCGCCAACGAAGTCGAGCGCACCAAGGGCGTCGTCAACTCCCGGGCGTATTACGCCCAGGGCACCGCCCAGGACCTGGCCCTGCGCACCACCGAGGTCTACCTCGAAGTGCTCAAGCGCCGCGAGCTGGTGACATTGGCCAAGAACAACCTGCAAGCGCACTTGCGCGTCAACGATCAGATCGGCCTGCGCACCGAGCGCGGGGTCGGCAGCAACGCCGACGCCGACCAGTCCAGCGCCCGTCGAGCCCTGGCGGAAAACAACCTCGACACCGCCGAAGTCGATCTGGCCGACGCCGAGTCGAACTTCGCCGCCGTAGTCGGGCGCCTGCCCGATGAACTCGAAGCACCGCCGTCGATCCGTGGTGAAGTGCCAGCCTCGCTGACCGATGCCCAGCAAAGCATGGTCGACAACAACCCCTACCTGAAATCCGCCCAGGCCGACGTGCAATCGGCCGAGAGCCAGTACGAAGTCGCCAAATCGCCGTTCTACCCACGCTTCGACGCCGAAGCCGCGGTGGGCGCGAACAACAACATCGCCGGCGAAGAAGGCCATGACAACGAATGGCGGGTCGGCGTGGTGATGAACTACAACCTGTTCCGCGGCGGCAGCGACAAGGCGCGCCTGCAGTCCGATGCCCACAAGATCAATCAGGCGATGGACATCCGCAACAACGCCCTGCGCCAGCTCAACGAAAACATCAACCTGGCCTGGAACGCCATGGTCAACGCCAAGAAACAAACGCCGACCGCCCGCGAGTACGCCGAGACCAGCCGACGCGTGCGCGTGGCGTATCAGGATCAGTTCGGCCTCGGCCAACGTACCCTGCTCGACCTGCTGGACAGCGAAAACGAGCTGTACAACGCCAACCGCCGCTACACCGAGGTCCGCTACACCGAGGAGTATTCGATGTACCGTGTGCTGGCGAACATGGGCCAGTTGCTGAGCAAGCAACACGTGGTGCTGCCGGCCGACGCCGTCGCCCAGGCGGAAGTGAAAAGCGAAGCTCGCCTGCCTGAACTCAGATGAACACAAGGAGATGTGAACAGGGGGATGTGCAGATACCCATGCCAGATGCCGTAGCGCAACGGGAGCGATCAATGTGACCAGCATGGAAACCGCCAACACCGGTGTCGATCCACGCCTGAGCTTCGATGACCCGCTTCTGGACGGTCTGTTGATCCTCTGCAAACTCCACGGCGCGACGGTCAGTCGCGCCAGCCTCAGTGCCGGGCTCCCAATGGCACACCAACGCCTGAGCCTGGACCTGCTGCCCCGCGCAGCGGCCCGGGCGGGATTGCAGGCACGCCTGCTGCGCCGCGACCTGAAAGACATCAGCGCGCTCAACCTGCCGGTGCTGCTGTTGCTCAACAACGGCCGCACCACCGTGCTGCGCCGCTTTGGCGAGGATGGCCGGGTCCTGGTCCTGCCCAGCGAAGCCGATGGCGGCGAGCAATGGACCACCACACAAGAGCTTGCCGAACACTATAGTGGCCAGGCGCTGTTCGCCCGGCCCCGGCATGAACTCGAAGACCTCCGTTCCCCCCTGGTGCCGCGGGTAGAGGCCTGGTTTCGCGACACGTTGAAGCTGTCGAAATGGCTGTACAGCGACGCGATCCTGGCGAGCTTCCTGATCAACCTGCTGGGCCTGATGGTGCCGCTGTTCGTGATGCAGACCTACGACCGCGTGGTGCCGAACCAGGCCACCTCGACCCTGTGGGTGCTGGCCATCGGCCTGCTGATCGGTACCGGTTTCGAACTGGTGCTGCGGGTGGTGCGCGCGCACTTGCTGGACACCGCCGGCAGGAAGACCGACGTGATTCTCTCGGCGACCCTGTTCGAACGCATCACCGGCATGGCGATGAAGGCCAAGCCTGTGACCATCGGTGGCTTTGCCCAGAGCATTCACGATTTCCAGGGGCTGCGCGAGTTTCTCACCGCCGTGACCCTCACCAGCCTGATCGACCTGCCCTTTGCCCTGCTGATGCTGGTGGTGATCGGCCTGCTGGGCGGCTGGCTGGTGGTGATTCCGGTCCTGGCGTTTCCGATCACGATCATTTTCGCCATGATCATCCAGGCGCGCTTGCGCGACACCGTGCAGAAAAGCCTGAGCCTGGGCGCCGAACGCCAGGCCCTGCTGATCGAGACCCTCGGCGGCCTGGAAACCCTCAAGGCCTGCAGCGCCGAAAGCGAGCGCCAGCACAAATGGGAAAGCACCCACGGCGCCCTCACCCGCCTCGACAGCCATGCGCGCAACCTCTCGGCACTGGCCACCAATGGCACGCTGTTCATCCAGCAGTTTTCCGGCATGGCGACCATCGTCGCCGGGGTCTACAGCATCATCGCCGGCAACCTCAGCGTCGGCGCGCTGGTGGCGACCTACATGCTCGGCAGCCGGGTACTGGCACCGCTGGGACAGATCGCCGGCTTGATCACGCGCTACCAGCAGGCGCAACTGACCATGAAAAGCACCGACGCGCTGATGTCCCTGCCTCAGGAGCGCGATGCCAATCAAAGGCCGCTGGAGCGCACGCAACTGCAAGGCGCGCTGGATGTGGTCGGCGTGACCTTCCACTACAACGGCCAGAATGCCCCGGCGCTGGCCAATGTCAGCTTCAGCGTGAAACCCGGCGAACGGATCGGCATCATCGGTCGCAGCGGCTCGGGCAAAAGCACCCTGGCGCGCCTGGTGATGGGCTTCTACGAACCGGCCCAGGGCCAATTGCTGCTCGATGGCCTGGACCTGCGGCAACTGGACGTCGCGGACCTGCGCCATCAGATCGGCTACGTCGCCCATGACCTGCCGCTGCTGGCCGGCAGCCTGCGCGACAACCTGACCCTGGGGGCGCGCTACATCAGTGACGCGCGCATGCTCGAAGTGGCCGAACTGACCGGCGTCACCGAACTGGCCCGGCAACACCCGCAAGGCTTCGACCGTCCTGTCGGCGAGCGCGGGCAATTGCTCTCCGGTGGTCAACGCCAGGCCGTGTTGCTGGCCCGGGCGTTGCTGCTCGACCCGCCGATCATGCTGTTCGACGAACCCACCAGTGCGATGGACAACAGCAGCGAAGACGCCCTGCGGCAAAAACTCCACACCTGGGTCCAGGGCAAGACCCTGCTGCTGGTGACCCATCGCACCTCGATGCTCAGCCTGGTCGATCGCCTGGTCGTGCTGGACAACGGGCGGATCGTCGCCGACGGCCCGAAAGAAGCGGTCATCGATGCACTGCGCAAGGGCCGTGTCGGCTCTGCGGCCGTCTAGGAGTTGCCTATGTCCGCTTCATCGGATTCTTCGAAAGCACGTGGCTACTTCGACAGCTTCAGCAAGAGTGCCGAAGCCGAGTTCATGCCGGAAACGGCCGGCGCCGCGTTGCAGGATTCCCCACGCTGGTCGCGGATTACCGTGTGGCTGGCCGCCGCGTTGCTGATCAGCGCGTTGGCCTGGGCCAGGTTCGCGGTGCTGCAGGAAGTCACCATGGGCGAAGGCAAGGCGATTCCGTCGAGCAAGGTCCAGGTGATCCAGAACCTCGAGGGCGGCATCGTCACCGAGATCTTCGTGCGTGAAGGGCAGATGGTGAACAAGGGCGACACCTTGCTGCGCCTGGATGACACGCGCTACCTGTCGAACAAGGGCGAAAGCGAGGTCGATCGCTACACGCTGACCGCGCAGGTCGAACGCCTGTCGGCCGAAGCCGAAGGCCGGCCCTTCAAGCTGTCGGAAGAAGTGATCGCCAAGGCGCCGCAAGTGGCCGAAGACGAACGCTCGCTGTACGAACAGCGGCAACGTCGACTGGCCAGCGAACAACGCACGCTGACCGAACAACTGCGGCAAAAAACCCAGGAACTGGCGGAATTTCGCTCCAAAGCCGGGCAATACGGCTCCAGCCTGGCGCTGGTCAACCAGGAAATGGCCATGTCCGAGCCCCTGGTCAAGACCGGCGCCGTGTCGCCGGTGGAGATCCTGCGGCTCAAGCGCAGCGCGGTGGAAATCCGTGGTTCGCTGAACGCCACCACCCTGGCCATTCCCCGGGCGGAATCGGCGATTGCCGAGATCCGCAGCAAGATTGATGAATCCGAACAGACATTCCGCTCGGAGGCGGCCAAAGAGCTGAACGAGAAACGCACCGACCTGTCGAAAATCACAGCCTCGAGCATTGCCATCGACGACCGCGTGACCCGTACCACGGTGCTCTCGCCGGTCAAGGGCATCATCAAGATGCTGAAGGTCAACACCATCGGCGGCGTGGTCCAGCCGGGCAGTGACATGGTGGAAATCGTGCCGCTGGAAGACAACCTGCTGATCGAGGCCAAGGTCCGGCCACAGGACGTGGCGTTCCTGCATCCGGGCCAGAAAGCCATGGTCAAGTTCAGTGCCTATGACTACACGATCTATGGCGGCTTGAGTGCCAAGCTGGAGCTGATCGGCGCCGACACCATCACCGACGACAAGGGCAACAGTTTCTACCTGATCCAGGTGCGCACCGACAAAAACCACTTGGGTGGGGATGTGAAACCGTTGCTGATCATTCCGGGGATGGTGGCGACGGTGGATATCATTACCGGGGAGAAGACGGTGTTGGATTATCTGCTGAAACCGGTGTTGAAAGCGCGGACCGAGGCGATGCGAGAGCGGTAGTCTGGCTGGAGTTTTTTGGTGGCTGTTATACCGTCATCGCTAGCAGGCTAGCTCCCACCCTTGATCGCGTTTGTCCTGAAGGAACTCGGTCAAATGTGGGAGCGAGCCTGCTCGCGATGAGGCCGGCACAATCAACCCTTACCTGTCAGCATGATTACGCTGAAAAACCTCCTCCCCCATCGCCGCAATCTGCCCCTCGATCAACGCCTCGAACGGTCTGAGCAACGGCGCAAAGCGGGTTGGCGCTTCCAGGGTTTCCAACGCCTGCACAATCGCCTCCACCGTCGACAACGCCCCAGGCCCCGGGGCCTTGCGCAAGCGATAACGGGACACCCCGCCCTCCGCCAGCGTCACCCTCGGCAACGCTGCCAGCAACGGATTCAGATGCAGCATCTTGCGCGCCTTGCGCCAGGTGCCATCCGGTACCACCAGCAACAGCGGCTCATCGCTGGCGGCACAGGCCTGCATCGGCTGCGCGTCGTCCCCGGGAAACAGCAACCGCGCCCGATAGCCCGGCTGGTTCAACAACGTCGGTAGATCCTTGAACACCTCACCGACGATCAACTCGGCATTCTTCAAACCAAGCGCCGCCAACCGCGCGGTGTTCAGGGCATGGTTCACTTCGCTGGGGTGTTGCAACAGCAACACCCGGGTGCGGCTGTCGAGGCTGGGGATCAGCGGGCACAGGCAATGGCTTTGCGGGCGCAGGCAGCGGGGACATTGAATTCTCGGCATCTTCTTCACGCCTGGTTGAGTTGTGCTTTGAGCAGATCGCGAAAGGTCTGGATCAGCGGCTCGCGGCTGCGGCCCCGGCGCACGATCATCGAGAACGGCGCCTGGTAACCGAAGGTGGCCGGCAACAGCACGCGCAGGTCGCCCTTGTCGGCCCAGGCCTGGGCGTAGTGTTCCGGCAGGTAACCGATGTAGGCGCCGGACAGCACCAGAATCAGCTGCGCCTCCATACTCTCCACGGTTGCGGCGCTGTGCTTGAAACCATGACGGGCCAGTTCGGCCTGGCTCCAGTAGCCGCGACCGACCATGCGTTGCTGGGTGATGACTTGCTCGGGGATGCGCCGCTCATTGAACAGCGGATGCCGGGTGCTGCAATACAACCAGTGCTGTTCGCGGTACAGCGGCATGTACACCAAGCCGCTCATGCGCGTGGAAAACGCGCCGATGGCCAGGTCCAGGCGGTTGTCCTGCACACCCAATTGCAGTTCATAGGGGCTCATCACCGACAGGTGCAAGTGCACCGCCGGGTGCTCCTGGCTGTAGGCGCCGATGGCTTCGGCGAACGGCAGGGCCTTGTCGCTGACCGTGGAGTCGATCACCCCCAGGTTCAGGGTGCCGCGCAATTCGCCCTTGAGCGCGGCGGCATATTGTTCGAAACCTTCAAGCTCGGCTAACAAGCGCAGGGTTTCCTGATGAAACAGTTCACCCTTGCTGGTCAGGCTGAACCCGCCACGGCCGCGATGGCACAGGACCAGGCCCAGGGCGGATTCGAGCTGGCTCATGTAGGTGCTGATGGCCGACGTCGAGAGGTTGAGCTCTTGCTGGGCGTTGGCGAAGCCCTGATGGCGCACCACGCTGACGAAAATGCGCAAAAGTTTGAGGTCGGGTAAAGCGTTGGCCATGGGGGCTCCGTAACCTGTTCAGGTGAGTCCGCGTTGTCGGATGGGCGGTTGCTGCGCAACCGATCGCCAGCAAGCCGGCTCCTACAGGTTCAGCGATCAGGTCCGACGTAACGCAAATCTGTAGGAGCCGGCTTGCTGGCGATCAGCCCGCCCAGACAACACATCTCTCAAGCCGGGAAGTCTATCGCCGCTCCCGCCATTAGTTTAGAAAAATCTGAACTAAGTATTTGCCCGTAGCGATTCTTCCCGGCCACTACATTTCGCAGAATCGCCGCCACAAGGTTCGCCCGTGCCTTCCGCGAACGGCGAAACCCAATAAATAAAACAACGACGATGAGGCCCTACCCGTGGACAAGATTCTTCACCAACCACTGGGCGGCAACGAAATGCCGCGCTTCGGCGGCATCGCCACCATGATGCGACTCCCCCATGTACCCACCGCTGCAGGTCTGGACGCTGCTTTTGTCGGCGTGCCGCTGGACATCGGTACCTCCCTGCGCCCTGGCACTCGTTTCGGACCTCGCGAAATCCGCGCCGAATCGGTGATGATCCGCCCGTACAACATGGCCACTGGCGCTGCACCGTTCGACTCGCTGTCGGTTGCCGATATCGGCGACGTGGCGATCAACACCTTCAACCTGCTGGATGCCGTGCGGATCATCGAAGAATCCTACGACAACATCCTCGAACACGATGTAATCCCGCTGACCCTGGGCGGCGACCACACCATCACCCTGCCGATCCTGCGTGCCATCCATAAAAAGCACGGCAAGGTCGGCCTGGTGCACATCGACGCCCACGCCGATGTCAACGATCACATGTTCGGCGAGAAAATCGCCCACGGCACCACCTTCCGTCGCGCCGTTGAAGAAGGCCTGATCGATCCGGACCGTGTGGTCCAGATCGGCCTGCGCGCCCAGGGCTACACCGCTGACGACTTCAACTGGAGCCGCAACCAGGGCTTCCGTGTGGTCCAGGCCGAAGAGTGCTGGCACAAATCCCTGGCGCCACTGATGGCCGAAGTACGCGAGAAGGTCGGCGGCGGTCCGGTGTACCTGAGCTTCGACATCGACGGTATCGATCCGGCCTGGGCACCGGGTACCGGCACCCCGGAAATCGGTGGTCTGACGACCATTCAGGCCATCGAGATCGTTCGCGGCTGCCAAGGCCTGGACCTGATCGGTTGCGATCTGGTAGAAGTCTCGCCCGCTTACGACACCACCGGTAACACCTCGCTGCTGGCCGCCAACCTGCTGTACGAAATGCTCTGCGTACTGCCTGGCGTGGTCCATCGCTGAGGGTCGGTCATGAACGAACGTGATCAGGTCTTGAAAGCGGCCGCCGACCTGGTGTCCGCCTTCGCCCGTAACGATCGCGAAGCCTACTTCGGCGCGTTCAGTGCCGACGCCAGCTTCGTCTTCTACACCCTCGAACAGCCGCTGCTGTCGCGCGATGCCTACCAGGCGTTGTGGGACAGCTGGCGTGCCGAGGACGGCTTCGAGGTGCTTTCGTGCACCTCGAGCAACGCCTTCGTCAGCCTGCAGGGTGACGTGGCGATTTTCATCCATGACGTGGCCACCGAGCTGCGCATGCAAGGGGAGCAACACTTCAGCCAGGAGCGCGAGACGATTGTTTTCAAGAAACAAGCGTCTGGCCAAGAACAACAAGGCCTATGGCTGGCCTGCCACGAACATTTGTCCGCGATGCCGGAAGGGCTGCCAACCCCTTAGCCAAACAGGTGACGCTCACACACGATGAGCGCGCCTTTATGATCGGAGCAGATCATGAATAACAACAACAACGACCAAAGCCTTACGCAGATTGAAACCCACGGGGTCGAACAGATCCCGGACAACGAACGCACCGCCGGCCCCACGGACCTGTTCCGGATGATCTTCGGGGGTTCCAACACCTTTGCCACCGCCGTGCTCGGCAGCTTCCCGGTACTGTTCGGCCTGTCTTTCCAGGCGGGCGTGCTGGCGATCGTGCTGGGCGTGTTGCTGGGTTCGATGATCCTCGCGCCGATGGGCCTGTTCGGTCCGATCAACGGCACCAACAACGCCGTGTCTTCCGGTGCGCACTTCGGCGTGCACGGGCGGATCGTCGGTTCGTTCCTGTCGCTGTTGACCGCCATCGCCTTCTTCTCGCTCTCGGTGTGGAGTTCGGGGGATGCGCTGATCGGTGGCGCCAAACGCCTGATCGGCCTGCCGGAAACCGACTTGACCCTGGGCCTGGCCTACGGTCTGTTCGCGATCCTGGTGCTGACCGTGTGCATCTACGGCTTCCGTTTCCTGCTGTGGGTCAACAAGATCGCGGTGTGGAGCGCCAGCCTGCTGTTCCTGCTGGGCGTCTTCGCGTTTGCAGGGCCTTTCGATGCGAACTACGCCGGCACTGTGAACATGGGGCAACCGGGTTTCTGGGCGGCCTTCATCGGCGCCGCACTGGTGGCCATGAGCAACCCGATCTCGTTCGGTGCGTTCCTCGGCGACTGGTCGCGCTACATTCCGCGTGAAACCTCCAAGCGCCGGATCATGGCGGCGGTGGTGATTTCGCAGATCGCGACCTTCATCCCGTTCCTGTTCGGCCTGACCACCGCCACCATCGTAGCGATCAAGGCACCGGACTACATCGCGGCCAACAACTATGTCGGTGGCCTGCTGGCGGTTTCGCCGAGCTGGTTCTTCCTGCCGGTGTGCCTGATTGCGGTGATCGGCGGCATGTCCACCGGCACCACCTCGCTTTATGGCACCGGGTTGGACATGTCCAGCGTGTTCCCACGGGTACTTTCGCGGGTCAAGGCAACGCTGCTGATCGGGGTGATGTCGATTGCCTTCATCTTCATCGGACGCTTCGCGGCGAACCTGGTGCAGAGCGTGTCGACCTTCGCCGTGCTGATCATCACCTGCACCACCCCATGGATGGTGATCATGATCATCGGCCTGTTGGTGCGTCGCGGCTTCTACTGCCCGGATGACCTGCAAGTGTTCACCCGCGGCGAGAAAGGTGGCCGCTACTGGTTCACCCACGGCTGGAACTGGCGTGGCCTGGGCGCCTGGATCCCGAGCGCGGCCGTCGGCTTGTGCTTCGTGAACCTGCCGGGGCAGTTCGTCGGACCACTGGGCGAATTGGCCGGCGGTATCGACGTCAGCCTGCCGGTCACCCTGGGCCTGGCTTCGCTGGTGTACCTGGCGCTGCTGAGCCTGTTCCCGGAACCCCGCGCGGTGTTCGGCCCGAATGATCCACGCAGCAAGAGCACGGACCCGCTCGTTAAACCGGCGATGCGACAGGTCGCCTGAGTAAACGCATTACCCCTGTGGGAGCGGGCTTGCTCGAGAAAGCGATCGGTCAGTCACATTAATTTTGAATGTGCCGCCGCCTTCGCGAGCAAGCCCGCTCCCACAGGGGATTGATTTTCAGCCTCACATAAAAAAGACAATCGGAGACACGCCATCATGGCTTTGGATTTATTCGTCGTACTCATCTACGCCGCTGCGATGCTGATACTCGGCTATTACGGCATGCGCAAGGCCAAGACCAACGAAGACTTTTTGGTCGCCGGTCGCAACCTCGGTCCGAGCCTGTACATGGGCACCATGGCCGCCACCGTCCTGGGCGGTGCGTCCACCGTGGGCACTGTGCGCCTGGGCTACGTGCATGGCATCTCCGGTTTCTGGCTGTGCGCGGCCCTGGGTTGCGGGATCGTGGCGCTGAACCTGTTCCTCGCCAAGCCATTGCTCAAGCTGAAGATCTACACCGTTACCCAGGTCCTGGAAAAACGCTACAACCCGATGGCCCGCTCCGCGAGCGCGGTGATCATGCTGGCGTACGCGCTGATGATCGGCGTGACCTCGATCCTGGCCATCGGCACCGTGCTGCAAGTGCTGTTCGGCCTGCCATTCTGGGTCTCGGTACTGCTCGGCGGTGGCGTCGTGGTGATCTATTCGGCCATTGGCGGCATGTGGTCGCTGACCCTGACCGACATCGTCCAGTTCGTCATCAAGACCGTCGGCCTGATGTTCATCCTGCTGCCAATCTGCATGTACCGTGTAGGTGGTTGGGATGAGCTGGTGTTGAAACTGCCGGCGGCAAGCTTCAGCTTCACCACCATCGGCTGGGACACCATCATCACCTACTTCATGATCTACTTCTTCGGCATCCTGATCGGTCAGGACATCTGGCAACGGGTGTTCACCGTCAAGACCGCCAAAGTCGCCCAGGTTGCCGGTACCGCTGCCGGTATCTATTGCATCATCTACGGCCTGGCCTGTGCCCTGATCGGCATGGCCGCTCACGTACTGATCCCGGACCTGGACAACGTCAACAACGCTTTCGCCGCCATCGTGAAGCTGTCCCTGCCGGACGGTATCCGTGGCCTGGTGATCGCTGCAGCACTGGCTGCCATGATGTCCACCGCCAGCGCCGGCCTGCTCGCCGCCGCCACCACCCTGACCGAAGACCTGCTGCCAAAACTGCGCGGCGGTAAACAGTCGAGCCTGGGCCTGAACCGCCTGGTCACCATGCTCACCGGCATTGTGGTGCTGGGTATCGCCCTGGTGGTGAACGACGTGATCAGCGCCCTGACCCTGGCCTACAACCTGTTGGTGGGCGGCATGCTGGTGCCGCTGATCGGTGCGATCTTCTGGAAACGCGCCACCACCGCCGGCGCCATCGCCAGCATGGGCCTGGGCTTCGCCACTGCGCTGGTGTTCATGTTCAAGGACGGCCTGGATGCCAACACGCCGATCTACTACAGCCTCGGCGTAGGCCTGGTGAGCTTCGTGGTGGTCAGCCTGCTGTCTCGTCGCCCGATGACACTGGCCAGCGCCGCCTAAGCTGAATATAACGACTTGATGCTTTCTTCGACGAGTGTGGCGTCGGTTGCCACACTCGTTTTTTTTCGCCTGAAGGAAACTGCCCCATGAAGATCGTCAGCCGCGATCAGTGGTTCGAAGTCAAACAGCTCAGTGACGGCATCCGCCTGATTCACGAACCCTGGATTCGCCCCTTCTATCGCTGCAACCTCTGGCACATCCAAGGCCGCGACAAAGACCTGCTGCTCGACAGCGGCTCGGGACTGGTCAGCCTGCGCGAACAGCTGCCGTGGATCACCGAGCGGCCGCTGGTGGCGGTGGCCAGTCACTGCCATTTCGACCACATTGCCGGGCACCACGAATTCGCCGAGCGCCTGGTGCATCCAGCGGAGGCGGACATCCTGGCCGCACCGGACGGCGAAAATGACTTGAGCAAGGCTTTCGTCGGCGACGACATGTTCGAAGCGCCCCCCGATTGCCCATTGTGCTACGCCGAATATCGGGTCAAGGCCGCACCGGCCACCGGGACCATCGAGGAAGGCGATGTACTGGACCTGGGCAACCGGGTGCTGCAAGTGCTGCACACGCCGGGGCACTCGCCGGGCGGCATCAGCCTGTACGAAGCGGCCACCGAGACCCTGTTCAGCGGCGACATCATCTACGACGGGCCGTTGATCGAAGACGCCTACCACTCCAACCTCGATGACTACGCACACAGTCTGCAGCGCTTGCGCGCCCTGCCGATCCGTACGGTGCATGGCGGGCATTTCGGCAGTTTTTCCGGGGAGCACCTGCGCCACATGATTGACCAGTGGCAACGCTCGCACGCCTGAAGTCGTTGGGGTTGGACAAAGCGGATACCGAAGACCTGATCTTCCATCTGGAAGACGAACTCGGCTTGACGGCGTTCACCGTCGAGGAAAACCGGATGCTCAAGACCGCCAGGACGGCGAACGACTTGAGCCGGTTCTTGATGGAGATCGGACGGCGTTGACCTGGCCGATCTCCCTGGAAGCACTCATTGCTTATCGAGCAGCAGCCTTTGGCTGCTGCTGCAAAACGGCGTCGCGTTTACCGGCGACGCTGCTGGCGACGGCGTTGTTCGTCGTCGGTACGAATAGGCACAGGTTGCAGAGGCGGTTCAATCAAACCGAGCGCAACACCCAGGTCGTGCAGCCAGTTTTGGATTTTCTCTTTCATGATGCCCCCTTCAGGGTAGTGCCGGGCGACCGGAATTCTGTAGTCGCTTCGCACTGATAATAGTCCGAAGTGCCGAGCAATGCTCGCCAAACATAGCAACGATCTGTTACTGAATGGATCACAATCCGACGACAAGCGTTCAGCCAGGCGCGTTGCAGATGACGACCGGCATACTCAAGACTGCCCGAGCGCCCTGCGCAAACGGCGACGTACCCACTGTTCGGCGCTGACAAAGGTTATCCCCAGCAGCACCAGCACGGCACCGATGACGAAATTGAGGCTCAGCGCCTCCCCCAGCAGGACAACCCCGAACGTCACGCCGAACAAGGGCGTCATGAAGGAAAACACCGCCAGGTTGGCCGCCGGGTAACGACGCAGCAGCCAGAACCAGACCAGGTAGCTGAAGAACGACACCACGACGCCCTGGAACAGCACGCTGGCCACCGCCACGCGGGTCAGGCTGACGTGGGTGATCTGGCCACTGAGCAGCGCAATCAGCAACAGGCCGACGAAACCGACGATCAGTTGGTAAAACAGGGTCAGGGTCACCGGCGCCTCAGACAGGCGCGATGCACGCACCACCACGGTGGTCGCCCCCCAGCAGGCACCCGCCAGGACGCCCAGGGCATCGCCGAGCAACATGCGGCGATCGAGGTTATCCCAGGACACTCCACCGGCAAAGGCAATGCCGATCCCGACGAAGGCGAGGAAAATGCCCAGCCATTGCACGGGGCGCAAACGCTCGCTGGGCAACAACCAATGCACGCCCAGCGCGGTGAAAATCGGTGCGGTATAGAGGAACACCGACATGTGCGCCGCCGTGGTCAGCTGCAGGCCTTCGGAAATGAACAGGAACTCCAGGCCAAACAGGGCCCCGGCCAACAGCCCGCCGCGCCAGGTGGCGCCCACCTGATCCCAGCCGCCCTTCCAGCAGATCAACAACCCCACAAGCAGCGCGGACAGGCCCGAACGCCCGGCTGCCTGCATGACCGGCGCAATATCCGGCGCCGCCCATTTGATCATCACCTGCTGAATGCCCCAGACCAGGCACAAGCCCACCATCACTTGCAGGGCAAATCCATCGGCGCTGCGCCGGGTGGCGCTCACCGTTCTACCTCGGCAACACGGAACATGGGACGGTCAGCTCAGTTCAATACGATCGGCATGAATGACAATCTGGCCGTTCTTGTACAACGCACCAATGGCCTTCTTGAAGTTGCCCTTGCTGACGCCGAACATGCTGCTGATCAGGGTCGGATCGCTCTTGTCGCTGACGGCCAGGCTACCGTTGTTCTCGCGCAACTTGGCGAGGATCTTCGAGTTCAGGCTGCTGGCCGCTTCGACGCCCACCGGTTGCAGGCTCAGGCTGATCTTGCCGTCGCTGCGAACTTCCTTGATGAAGCCCTTCTCTTCTTTGCCGGCGCGCATGAACTTGAAGATTTCGTTCTTGTGAATCAGGCCCCAGTGCTTGTTGTTGATGATCGCCTTGAAGCCCATGTCGGTCGCTTCGGCCACCAGCAGGTCAACTTCCTGCCCGGGGGTGTAGTTGGCGGGCGTCTTGTCCAGGTACCGGTCCAGACGCGCCGTCGCTGTTATGCGGCGGGTGTGCTTGTCGAGGTAGACATGCACCACGGCGTATTCACCGGCCTGCATCTGGCGCTTTTCTTCCGAATACGGCAGCAACAGGTCTTTGGGCAGCCCCCAATCCAGGAACACGCCAATGCTGTTGACTTCAACAACTTTCAAGCTGGCGAATTCACCGACTTGAACTTTCGGCTTTTCAGTAGTTGCGATAAGTTTGTCATCGCTATCCAGATAAACAAAAACGTTGAGCCAGTCTTCATCTTCGCTGGGAATGTCCTTTGGAATATAACGATTCGGCAACAGGATTTCGCCATCCGCGCCACCGTCCAGATATAAACCGAAGTTAGTGTGTTTAACTACTTGCAAACTGTTGTAACGCCCGACTAAAGCCATGTCCAATACCCTCATTGCGTGGCGCCATTCTACCCGGTTTTAGCGGTCAGGTTCGGCGGTCAGCCCGGTGGAGCCAGAAATTCCCCGCAAAGCCTTAATTTTTCTCGGTTTTGCGCTCACTGATCGGCCGCTCGTCTGACTGATCCGTCAGTTTCCCTGCCGCCCACGCTGGATGGAACGCTGTTTTCCAAGCCAGGTTCTTAGTTAAAACAGCGGCTTAGGGCAATATCGCAAATAACAACTTGCATTTTGTCGCACCACCACCCAATGTCCTCAAGCGGATATTTACCAAGCAAATAGGCAGTCAATCCTGTACGATGCCTGGCCAAGTTAATTTTCTACAGGTTAATGGCCGCCATGCGTGTAAAAGCATCCAACAGCAAAGCAAAGCCAGCTCCAGCCGTCGAAACCAGCGAGTCGATCAACAGCCAGATCGCTGCGTTTCTCAAATCCGGTGGTGAAATCCAGCAAATTGCCAAAGGTGTCAGCGGCCAGACATTCGGCCCGTCCAAGCAGATCACGCTCGGCAAGAAGTAATACCCTGCGCTGCACCTGGTCCCTAAGCGCTTTGAGCTTCGAAGCGCTTGGACTGGAACCCCGCTACACCCCCGCTGCAAAACCTCCAATCTTGTAGAAATCGACGAACGGGCCACGCTGCCTGTCATTCGTCGGTATCCTTGCACGCGTCTGGATCAAGCGTTTCAGCAGGCCCAAGCTTGCGCTCGCTGTTCATGGAGTGACGCATGCGCATACCTTCTTGTTTATCCTTGCTGCTTGCCGGCCTGCTGGCGTGTCCGGCGGTGCATGGGCAAATCTTTCAGCGCGAGCTGGGGGATTTCGACCTCAAGCTCGGAACCAGCCCCAGCCGCAGCATGGCCCAGGGCCTCGTCAAGCCATCGGCCGTCGGCTCGTTTCATGGCGGCCTGGACCTGACCCATGACAGCGGCTTCTACTTTGGCCAATGGTCGCCGAGCATGGGCATCAGCCCGGGAAAAAACCTCGAGATCGACTCTTACGCCGGCTTCAAGCAACCCTTCGACCAGGTCCTTGGCTACGAAGTGGGCGTCATCCATTACAGCTACCCCGAAGTCGATACCCTCGACAGCCAGGAAGTGTTCGGTGGCCTGACCCTGCTGGGCAGCCGATTCGGTGCAGCATTGAGCAACGACCCGGACAAACAGAACAGCACCCTGTTTGCCGACCTGCGCGGCAACCAGCCGTTCGGCATCGGGGTGAGCATGAAATACACCACCCATCAGCTGAACACGCCGGTCGCGGTAGACGGCGGTTACGTCGGCAGCTTCACCGACTGGTCGGTCAAACTGTCCCGACCGTTCATGGGCATCGACCTCGACCTGATCTACAGCGACTCCAGCCTCAGCAGCAGCTATTGTTCAGCTTATACCGGGCAAAATAGCCAGTGCGACGCGCTTCTCACCCTCAAGGCCGAACGCGCGTTCTACTGACGGGCTGAACTGCCGGGTTGATTCTGCGTTCAGATGAAAAACAGTTGCAGAAGCCAGGCTTTCGCAAGGATTCGCCCATGTCTTGCTGGATCAAAAACATCGCCTTTGTGCTCATGTTCACCCTTGCCCTCGGCGCGTGCAGCCGCATGGGCCTGGCCTATCGCAACCTCGACGTGATCATTCCCTGGACGCTCAGCGACTACCTGGACATGAACGGTGAGCAAAAGAATTGGCTGAGCGAACGCCTGAAGGAACACCTGGATTGGCATTGCACCACGCAAATGCCGGGGTATCTCGACTGGCTGGACCGCTTGCAGTCAATGATCGAGACCAATCAGGTGACCGATGCCGCGCTGCAGGCGCGCACCGCGGAAGCCGAAGCGGCGATTGCCGAGACGGCCCGGGAAATCACACCATCGGCCATCGAATTGCTGCAGGGCCTGGATGACAATCAGGTCGCGGAAATGAACGAGGCCTTCGCCAAGGACCAGCGCAAGCGCCAGGAGCAATACCTGAAACCGTCGTTGGAGCAGCAGATCAAGCAGCGTGGCGCGCGCATGGAAAAACGCCTGAATGAATGGCTCGGACCGCTCAACGCCTCTCAACACCAGCGGGTCATGGCCTGGTCGAATGCCTTGGGCGACCAGAATACGCAATGGATCGCCAACCGCATCCACTGGCAGAAACAATTCAGTGCCGCCGTGGCGCAGCGCCATACCGCACAATTCCCACAGCGGATCGAGACGCTTCTGGTCAATCGCGAGAGCTTGTGGACACCGGCTTACCGCGAGGCTTTTGCCAAGACCGAAGCCCAGGCGCGGGCGCTGTTTGTGGATTTGATGGCGGAAAGTACGCCGCAACAACGTCAACGCTTGCTGACGAAAATCGAGGGCGTGAGGAAGGATTTCAGTGATTTGAAGTGCCTGAAAGCGGCTAAGCAGGGTTGAAAGATCAAAAGATCGCAGCCTGCGGCAGCTACAGAATCACTCGATCCATGTAGGAGCTGCCGCAGGCTGCGATCTTTTTATTCAGGCAATCTGCGCCTTCGAAGCCACTTCATCGAACGTCAGTTCGTCCAGCGCATCTTCCTGATCATCGAGAACCTGCCGCGGATGGTCATTGCCCGGAATACTGCTGTCGATCAGGCTCAACAACCTCGAACCCCGGATCGTCAGAATGTAATTCGAACCGGTGCCACCCTGCTCTTCCGGCCGAGGTTCGATATAACCTCGCTCCAGCAGCAGCTTTTCGTACTCGCCGGCCACTGCCTTCAAGTGATCCAGGTTTTCCGTCTGCTCGCCTTCCGATGCTTTTTCTGCGGCGTACTGCTCGGCGTAGGGCCGTGGCGTGAAGCTGCTCGCACCGTTCTGGACTTCGTGCAGCAAGCGTTCAATCAAATCCCAGTTATAAGTCGTCATCCCGTTTCAACCTCCGGTACCCGTGAGAGAGGGCCTTCATAGGTTGTGACACGAGTGCGGGGTAGCCGTTCAGCCCACCTTTTTAGCGCTACCGACCGGCGGCATGTCGAATTACCGGCAAGTCAAACGACTAGGCTGTGTAAGTCACCTCCCCGCCTCACGCAGGAGAAAGCCCGATGAACATTCAGAATCACCCGGTCGTGTCCCGGGAAGACTGGCTCGCCGCCCGTAAGCAACATCTGGCCCACGAAAAGGCCTTCACCAGGGAACGCGACAGACTCAGCGCCGAGCGCCGCGCCCTGCCCTGGGTAAAAATCGACAAGGACTACCACTTCCAGGGTCCCGACGGCGAACTGAAACTCGCCGACCTGTTTGGTGGCCGCAGCCAGTTGGTCATTTACCATTTCATGTTCGCTGAAGGCTGGGATGAGGGCTGCCCGGGTTGCTCGTTCCTGTCCGACCACATCGACGGCGCCAACCAGCACCTGGCGCACCACGACGTCGCAGTGGTGGCGGTCTCCCATGCACCGTTCGCCGAGTTCCAGGCGTTCAAACGGCGCATGGGCTGGACATTCGACTGGGTGTCGTCCGAAGGCTGCGATTTCAATTATGACTTCGGTGTGACGGCTCGCCCCGAAGACGTCGCCGCCGGCAAGGCCACCTACAACTACGAAAAAACCGATGGCAGCGAAGAAGAACTTCCCGGTCTCAGCGTGTTTTATCGAAATGAGGCCGGCGAGATTTTCCATACTTACTCGACGTATGCACGGGGCCTGGATCTGCTGGTCGGTACCTACAACTACCTGGACCTGACGCCCAAGGGGCGCAATGAAGACGAAATCATGGATTGGGTGCGGCACCATGACCGGTATGAGGATCAGGCGCCCAAGAGCTGCTGCCATGGCGGATGAGGGTGAACTTTTTCCCTGTTCCAGCCCTCAACCGGTTAACCCGCCTTAACCGGAACTGAGGCCCGACAGATGAAGATCCTGCTGAAACTCACCCTCGCCACCACCCTAGCCTGCGCCCTGCCCGTGTGGGCCTGCACTCCCGAGGAGGCCACCCTCAAGCGCGAGCAGCTGGCCAAGGAAGTCACCAGGCTCACCGAACAGAACCCGGCCAAGGCCAAGGAAATCAACGACGAGCTGCAGAAGATGGACCTTGGAACGGCCTCCAAGGATTTGCCGGACAAGTGCCAGTTGATCGATCAGCGATTGAAGGAGCTCGGGACGGCAGAGAAGAAAGCCGAGAGCTAAAAAGACAAGATCAAAAGATCGCAGCCTTCGGCAGCTCCTACAGGTGGTCCCGTGTAGGAGCTGCCGCAGGCTGCGATCTTTTGATTTTTACGGGGCCTTATTCAGCGGCCGGCGCTTCCGGCTTGCGGCGCTTGAGCGGGGCCATGCCGTCCTTGCTCACCAGAGAGTCGCTCTTCGGGCGGTTGACGCTCTTGCGTTTGGTCGGGGTCTTGGCGGCGACTTTTTTCTTGTCGCCCTTGGCGTCGGTCTTTTTCTTCTTCACGCCAACGGCCTTGCCGGAGGCCTTGACCTTTTTCGGCCCGCCGTAGGTGCCTTTGACTTCCTTGATGGTGCGGCGCTCGAAGCTTTGCTTGAGGTAGCGTTCGATGCTCGACATCAGGTTCCAGTCGCCGTGGCAGATCAGCGAGATGGCCAGGCCATCGTTGCCGGCACGACCGGTACGGCCAATGCGGTGCACGTATTCGTCGCCACTGCGCGGCATGTCGAAGTTGATCACCAGATCCAGGCCGTCCACGTCCAGGCCGCGAGCGGCGACGTCGGTAGCGACCAGGATTTTTACCCCGCCCTGCTTCAGACGGTCGATCGCCAGTTTGCGATCCTTCTGGTCTTTCTCGCCGTGCAGCACGAACGCCTTGTATTCCTGGGCCACCAGGCGACCGTAGATGCGATCGGCCATGGCCCGGGTGTTGGTGAAGACGATGGCCTTCTGGTAGGTCTCGTTGGCCAGCAGCCAGTTGACGATCTGTTCTTTGTGCTGGTTGTGGTCAGCGGTGATGATTTGCTGGCGGGTGGTTTCGTTCAGCTGGCTGACCGCGTTGAGCTGCAGGTGCTCAGGGTTGTTCAGGACCTTGGCGATCATCTCGCGCAGGCCGGAACCGCCCGTGGTGGCGGAGAACAGCATGGTCTGCTGGCGGTTGGTGCACTCGTCCACCAGGCGCTGTACGTCTTCGGCGAAACCCATGTCGAGCATGCGGTCGGCTTCATCGAGCACCAGCACTTCGACTTCCTTGAGGTCGAGGTTGCCGGCATTCAGTTGCTCGATCATCCGGCCCGGGGTACCGATCAGGATGTCCGGCACCTTGCGCAGCATGGCAGCCTGGACCTTGAAGTCTTCGCCGCCGGTGATCAGGCCGGACTTGATGAAGGTGAACTGCGCGAAGCGTTCAACTTCCTTCAGGGTTTGCTGGGCCAGCTCGCGGGTCGGCAGCAGGATCAGGGTCTTGATGCTGACGCGGATCTTGGCCGGGCCGATCAAGCGGTTGAGGATCGGCAAAACGAATGCAGCGGTCTTGCCGCTACCGGTTTGCGCTGTCACCCGCAGGTCACGACCTTGGAGCGCCAGCGGAATAGCCGCTGCTTGCACAGGCGTTGGCTCGACAAATTTCAGCTCGGCCACGGCTTTGAGCAGGCGTTCGTGCAAGGCGAATTCGGAAAACACGGGTGCTACCTCGAAGAAATGCAAAAAAACAGCTGCATAGGGTACCGGTTTCGAGCGCTCAGGCCGAGTTTCTTTATACAAATGGCGGTAAACAGTGGTTTTTTTGTTGCTCGAATTGTCACCGACGGTAATACAAAGCGTCTTAAATGCTCTAATCGCCCATCGTGTCCCACAGAAGAATCGTTTTTTGCCCATGGATATCAAACAGCTCTGGCTCAATGCCCAAGACCTCTGGGGTGCCCTCGACCAGCATCCGATCGTGCACGCCGCCCTGGCACTCGTGGTGTTGTTGCTCATTGCGCTGGTCCTCGGACGAGTGGCGCGCTACCTGATCCTGCACGCCAGCAAAATACTGGGCCGCCAGCCCGCGCTGCACTGGATCAACGACTTGCGGCACAACAAGGTGTTCCAGCGTCTGGCGCAGATAATTCCGTCGCTGGTGATCCAGTTCGGCCTGCACCTGGTGCCGGAGCTGGGCAAAACCGCGATGTTGTTCCTCGGCAACGTGGCGCTGGCGTTCACCATCCTGTTCCTGCTGCTGTCCGTCTCCGCCTTGCTGAATGCCCTGCTGGACATCTATGCCCGCACTGAACACGCCCGCACCCGCTCGATCAAGGGCTACGTGCAACTGGCGAAAATGGTCTTGTACGTATTCGGCGCGATCATCATCGTCGCCACCTTGATCGACCGTTCGCCGCTGTTGCTGCTGTCGGGCCTGGGAGCGATGTCGGCGGTGATCCTCTTGGTCTACAAGGACACCCTGCTGTCGTTTGTCGCCAGCGTGCAGCTGACCAGCAACGACATGCTGCGGGTCGGCGACTGGATCGAGATGCCCCAGGTGGGTGCCGACGGCGATGTAGTGGACATCACCCTGCACACGGTCAAGGTGCAGAATTTCGACAAGACCATTGTCTCGATCCCGACCTGGCGCCTGATGTCCGAGTCCTTCAAGAACTGGCGCGGCATGCAGCAGTCCGGTGGCCGGCGGATCAAGCGCAGCCTGTTCATCGACGCCAGTGGCGTGCGGTTCATCCGCGATGACGAGGAGCTGAAGCTGTCCCAGGTTCATCTGCTCACGGACTACATCAGCCGCAAGCAGGCCGAACTCAAGGCCTGGAACGAAGCCCAGGGCAATGTCGCAGCGATGTCAGCCAACCGCCGCCGCATGACCAATATCGGCACTTTTCGCGCCTATGCACTGGCGTATCTGAAGAGTCATCCGGAGATCCAGCCCAACATGACCTGCATGGTCCGGCAGATGCAGACCACGGCCCAGGGTATTCCACTGGAGATCTACTGTTTTACCCGCACCACCGCGTGGGCCGATTACGAGCGGATCCAGGGGGATATTTTCGATTACCTGCTGGCGGTGTTGCCGGAATTTGGCTTGAGCCTTTACCAGCAGCCCAGTGGAACGGATCTGCGCGCCGGGCTGCTACCGGCGGTGTTGGGCGCGAGCCACATCCCCACACCTGAAAAACACGTCATGTAATCTAGTCGTAAGCTTAGGTATTCATTAGGTTTTTGTGATTTCTTGCTTGACGCCTCAGCCGTAAAAACGTTTAATGCCGCCGCGGCCCAGATAGCTCAGTCGGTAGAGCAGGGGATTGAAAATCCCCGTGTCGGCGGTTCGATTCCGTCTCTGGGCACCATGATTTCCAAACCCCTGATGCCTGATGGCCTCAGGGGTTTTGTTTTTTTAGCGCCGGCTCTCTCCCTCAGGTTTTCAGTGTGCGACCGCGGATTGGCGAATGCCCAACCGACTGATCCACACCGCCATCAAGATTACCGATCCCCCCAGCAACAACCGCCCCAGCTCTTCATGCTGATTCCAGATCAGCAGATTGATCAGCAGCCCCACCGGCACATGCAGGTTGTTCATCACCGCCAGCGTCCCGCCGTTGACCAGGCACGCGCCCTTGTTCCACCAGTACAGCCCGAGCGCGGTCGAGACCAGGCCGAGGAACAGCAGCACGCCCCATTGCAGCGGTGCTTCGGGCAGGAAGTTGGATTTGCCGAACATCAGGAACGCCGGCAACGCCACCGCCAATGCACCCAGGTAGAAATAACCGAAGCGCCGGTAATGCGGCAGGTCACTCGGATGGCGCGCCACCAGGTGTTTGTAGAGCACCTGCCCGGCGGCGTAGGTGAAGTTGGCCAGTTGCAGCAGCAGGAAGCCCATGAAGAAGTCCGGGTTGATCCGGTCGTAGCGAATCACCGCTGCGCCGCCCACCGCCACCAGTGCCGCGATCAAGGCCCAGGGATTGAAACGACGGTTCAACGCGTCTTCGATCAGGGTCACGTGCAGAGGCGTGAGGATGGTGAACAGCAGCACTTCCGGCACCGTCAGCACGCGAAAGCTCAGGTACAGGCAGACGTAGGTCACACCAAACTGCAATGCACCGATCAGCAACATGCCGCGCATGAACGCCGGTTCCACCGAACGCCAGCGGGTCAGCGGGATGAACACCAGCCCCGCCAGCAGCACGCGTATCAGCACCGCGAAGTAACTGTCGACATGACCGGCCAGGTATTCGCCGATCAGACTGAAGGAAAACGCCTGGATCAGCGTGACAAAAAGTAGATAGCCCATGCTCGCCTCGTTTTGAATGGCGGCGAAGATAGCGGTTTTTGACGGGGATCGCGAACAGTCAAACGATACGAAAACCCTGTGGGAGCGGGCTTGCTCGCGAATAAGGTGTGTCAGTCGACTGAAATGCTGAATGACACACCGCATTCGCGAGCAAGCCCGCTCCCACAAAATCCTGGGCAAAAAAAAGCCCGATCTCGCTAAAGCGTTCAATCGGGCCAGAGCACTCAGGAGCAACAAGTGCAAAGGGAGGTTCGATGCGCGTGCAGGCTTGAAGGGTAACGCGCCAGGTCACTAGACCATCCGGTGATTATCTGGCGATTAACGACTCAGGCCACTTGGGAAAGCTTGGCGTTCGCCTGGTTCAGGCCTTTCTCCTGGAAGTCGCCGCCCAGGTTCATGCCTTCGGCGTGGATGAACGTCACGTCGTGGATGCCGATGAAGCCCATGACCTGGCGCAGGTAGGGTTCCTGATGATCTGCGGTGCTGCCGGCGTAGATCCCGCCGCGAGCGGTCAGTACGTAAGCGCGCTTGCCGCTGAGCAGGCCTTGCGGGCCGGTTTCGGTGTACTTGAAGGTCACGCCGGCACGCAGCACATGGTCGAGCCAGGCCTTGAGCGTGCTCGGAATGGCGAAGTTGTACATCGGCGCGGCCATCACCAGCACGTCGGCGGCGAGCAACTCGTCGGTCAGCTGGTTGGAGCGTTCCAGGGATACTTGCTCGATATCGCTGCGCTGATCGGCGGGTTTCATCCAGCCGCCCAACAGGTTGATATCCAGATGTGGCACCGGGTTGACGGCCAGGTCACGAACGGTGATCTGGTCCTTCGGATGCGCGGCTTGCCACTGGGCGATGAAGGTCTGGGTCAGTTGACGGGAAACCGAGTCTTGCTGACGGGCACTGCTTTCGATGATCAGAACGCGGGACATGGGCTGTAGCCTCCATCTGAGAATGCTGTAGGTCGATGGAGTGAAGGTTAAACAGCGTCATATCGATTAAAAAGCGCAAATAACTGCTATAACCGATCAATAATTTCGTTTATAAGCGGAGCATCAGCGATGGGCGTGCTCCGCTGAAGGTCATTTCGGCTTGCAGGTCATGGTGATGTACAGCTTGATGATCTTGCGGTTGAACTTGGCGGAAAGATCGGCGCTTTTGCTGGCGTCGAGATTGATCCTGCGGGTCTTTGGCGATTCAGGACCGTTGCGAAACACCACCGCACATTCGGCAGCGGTGTCGCCGTAGTTGTTCACGGTGATCGAACCCATGTCGTAGTCGGAGGCGTAGGTGGTGTAGTCGATCTTCAGTCCATTGAGCTCTTTCTGTACATCGATCGGATAAGCAAACGCAGTCAGCGGCAACATTGCCAGTAACAAACAACAGATTTTTTTCATTCAGCAGTCTCCAATAAGAACTGCGCAGCTTAGGACAAGAGGAGCCCATCATGAAAGCGCCCCGCGTGACCCTTGATCAATGGCGAACGCTGCAGGCCGTGGTCGACCACGGTGGTTTCGCCCAGGCCGCCGAGGCGCTGCATCGCTCGCAATCGTCGGTCAGCTACACCGTCGCGCGCATGCAGGACCAGCTCGGCGTGCCGTTGTTGCGCATCGACGGTCGCAAGGCAGTCCTCACCGAGGCTGGCGGCGTGTTGTTGCGCCGTTCCCGCCAACTGGTGAAACAGGCCAGCCAGCTCGAAGACCTGGCCCATCACATGGAGCAAGGCTGGGAAGCCGAAGTGCGCCTGGTGGTCGATGCCGCCTACCCGAGCGCCCGCCTGGTCCGCGCACTGACCGCGTTCATGCCGCAAAGCCGTGGCTGCCGCGTGCGCCTGCGCGAAGAGGTGCTGTCGGGCGTGGAAGAGGTGCTGCTCGAAGGCGTGGCCGACCTGGCCATCAGCGGTTTCAGCATTCCCGGTTACCTGGGCGCGGAGTTGAGCGACGTCGAGTTCGTCGCGGTCGCCCATCCGGAACACCCGCTGCACCGGCTCAATCGCGAACTGAATTTCCAGGATCTGGAAAGCCAGCTGCAAGTGGTCATCCGCGACTCCGGTCGCCAGCAGCCACGGGACGTCGGCTGGCTCGGTGCCGAACAGCGCTGGACCGTCGGTAGCCTGGCAACCGCCGCCACGTTCGTTGGCAGCGGCCTGGGATTTGCCTGGTTGCCAAGGCACATGATCGAACGGGAACTCAAGGAAGGCACGCTCAAGCTGCTACCGTTGGACCAGGGCGGCAGCCGTAACCCGAGTTTTTACCTGTATTCGAACAAGGACAAGCCGCTCGGCCCGGCGACGCAGATTCTCATCGAGCTGCTGCGCACTTTCGACACCGCACCCCTGGACGCACCGTTCGCCGCCCCAGAACAAGCCTGACACGGAGGTAACGCATGGCCTATTTCGAACACGAAGGTTGCAACCTGCACTATGAGGAATATGGGCACGGCACGCCGTTGCTGCTGGTCCACGGCCTGGGTTCCAGCACCCTGGACTGGGAAGAACAGATCCCGGCGCTGGCCGCCCGCTACCGGGTGATCGTGCCGGACGTGCGCGGCCACGGGCGCTCCGACAAACCCCGCGAGCGTTATAGCATCGCGGGGTTCAGCGCCGACCTGGTGGCGCTGATGGAGCACCTGAACCTGGGGCCGGCCCACTACGTAGGGTTGTCCATGGGCGGCATGATCGGCTTTCAATTGGGTGTGGACCAGCCGCAATTGCTCAAGAGCCTGTGCATCGTCAATAGCGCACCCGAGGTCAAGCTGCGCAGCCGCGACGATTACTGGCAGTGGTTCAAGCGCTGGAGCCTGATGCGTGCGCTCAGCCTGCGCACCATCGGCGAAGCCCTGGGCGGCAAATTGTTTCCCAAGCCGGAGCAGGCCCAATTGCGACAAAAGATGGCCGATCGCTGGGCAAAAAACGACAAACGTGCTTATCTCGCCAGCTTCGACGCCATTGTTGGCTGGGGGGTTCAGGAACGACTGTCGAAGGTCACCTGTCCAACCCTCATCGTCAGCGCCGACCGTGACTACACGCCGGTCGCGCTGAAGGAAAACTACGTAAGACTGCTGCCCAATGCTCGGCTGGCAGTGATCGCCGATTCGCGTCACGCCACCCCGCTGGACCAGCCCGAACGCTTCAACCAGACGCTGCTGGAGTTTCTCGCCGCAGTCGACACCACCCCTCAGGATCACTGACCCATGCTGAAAAAAATCGCCCTCGCCGCTGGCTCCGTTCTGTTTGCCGCCAACCTGATGGCAGCAACGCCTGCCAAGGCGCCGCACGTTCTGCTGGACACCACCAACGGCCAGATCGAAATCGAACTGGACCCGGTCAAGGCCCCGATCAGTACCAAGAACTTCCTTGAGTATGTGGACAGCGGCTTCTACAACAACACGATTTTCCACCGCGTGATTCCGGGCTTCATGGTCCAGGGCGGCGGGTTCACTCAACAGATGCAGCAGAAAGAAACCAAGGCGCCGATCAAGAACGAGCACAAGAACGGCCTGGTCAACGTGCGTGGCACCCTGTCCATGGCCCGTACCTCGGTGCCTGACTCGGCCACCAGCCAGTTCTTCATCAACGTCAAGGACAACGATTTCCTCGACCAGGGTGACGGTTACGCGGTATTCGGCAAAGTGGTCAAGGGTATGGACGTGGTGGACATCATCGTCAATTCGCCAACCACCGTACGCAGCGGCATGAAGGATGTGCCGGCAGACCCGGTGTTCATCAAGTCGGCCAAGCGCATCGACTGAAACCAAGCTGGACAAGGATGTCCGAGCCGTTGCCGGTTTCTGCCGGCAACGCTCAAACCGTTGAAGGAGAGCCCGTTCGCGGGTGAATAACCGATGCTTTATCGCCGCTTTGAAAAACTGATCGACGTATTCCGCGACGCCCCGACAGCCGCCCCGCCAGATCGGGTCCTGCCGTTCTATACCTACTACCTCAAGCAAGTCTGGCCGAGTTTCGCCGCCCTGCTGATCGTCGGCCTGTTCGGCGCATTGATCGAAGTGGCGCTGTTCAGCTACCTGAGCCGCATCATCGACCTGGCTCAGGGCACGCCCAACGCGGATTTTTTCAAGGAACACGGCCTTGAACTGACCTGGATGGTGGTGGTGGCGCTGGTGTTGCGCCCGGTGTTCGTCGGCCTGCATGACCTGCTGGTGCACCAGACCCTCAGCCCCAGCATGACCAGCCTGATCCGCTGGCAGAACCACAGCTACGTGCTCAAGCAGAGCCTGAATTTTTTCCAGAACGACTTCGCCGGGCGCATCGCCCAACGCATCATGCAGACCGGCAACTCCCTGCGGGATTCAGCCGTGCAGGCGGTGGACGCGCTGTGGCATGTGCTGATCTACGCCATCAGCTCGCTGGTGCTGTTCGCCGAAGCCGACTGGCGCCTGATGATCCCGCTGTTGACCTGGATCGTCGCGTTCATCAGCGCCCTTTATTACTTCGTGCCACGGGTCAAGGAACGTTCGGTGGTGTCCTCCGATGCGCGCTCCAAACTCATGGGGCGGATCGTCGACGGCTACACCAACATCACCACCCTGAAGCTGTTTGCCCACACCAACTTCGAGCAGCAATACGCCCGCGAAGCGATCAAGGAGCAGACCGAAAAAGCCCAGCTGGCCGGCCGTGTCGTCACCAGCATGGACGTGGTCATCACCAGCATGAACGGCCTGTTGATCGTCGGCACCACAGGCCTGGCCTTGTGGCTGTGGACGCAGTCGCTGATCAGCGTGGGCGCCATTGCCCTGGCCACCGGGCTGGTGATCCGCATCGTCAACATGTCCGGCTGGATCATGTGGGTGGTCACCGGCATCTTCGAAAACATCGGCATGGTCCAGGACGGCCTGCAAAGCATCTCGCAGCCAGTCAGCGTCACCGACCGTGACCAGGCCAAACCGCTGGCGGTGGCCCGTGGCGAAGTACGCTTCGACAACGTGGACTTCCACTACGGCAAGCGGAGCGGGATCATCGGCGGGCTCAACCTGACGATCAAACCCGGCGAGAAGATCGGCCTGATCGGTCCGTCCGGCGCGGGCAAATCGACCTTGGTCAATCTGCTGCTGCGCCTCTACGACGTCGAGGGCGGGCGCATCCTCATCGACGGCCAGAACATCGCCGACGTCAGCCAGGAAAGCCTGCGCGAACGCATCGGCATGATCACCCAGGACACGTCCCTGCTGCATCGTTCGATCCGCGACAACCTGCTTTACGGCAAACCCGACGCCACCGACGCCGAACTCTGGGAGGCGGTGCACAAGGCCCGGGCCGACGGTTTCATTCCCACCCTCTCGGACGCCGAAGGCCGCAGCGGTTTCGATGCCCATGTCGGGGAACGCGGGGTGAAGCTCTCCGGTGGCCAGCGCCAGCGCATCGCCATCGCCCGCGTATTGCTCAAGGACGCGCCGATCCTGATCATGGACGAGGCCACGTCGGCACTGGACTCGGAAGTCGAAGCGGCTATCCAGGAAAGCCTCGAAACCCTGATGCAGGGCAAGACCGTGATCGCCATCGCCCACCGGCTCTCGACCATCGCCCGGATGGACCGGCTGGTGGTGCTGGAAAACGGCAGGATCGCCGAAACCGGCAGCCACGCAGAATTGCTGGCCCATGGCGGTTTGTATGCGCGGTTGTGGCAACACCAGACTGGGGGTTTTGTCGGGATCGATTAGGCCCTGCACCCGCTAAAAAACCGCCACGCCCGCTACCCCGGGCGCTGGCGGTTTTTTTATGCCCACTGGAACTTTGGAAAAACAGTGCTGTACTCAGCCAAGGTTCTGGAGGTGGTTCTGCAGTCCATCTGCTGGATGCACAAGGCAGCAAAATCTCGAAAGGACACTCTCTCATGTCTCTGTTCAAACGTTCCGCTACAGAGTTGGTAGGTACCTTCTGGCTGGTGTTGGGTGGTTGCGGCAGTGCGGTGCTGGCCGCTGCTTTCCCGGACGTCGGCATCGGTTTGCTCGGGGTTTCCCTGGCGTTTGGCCTGACGGTGCTGACCATGGCATTCGCCATCGGACACATTTCCGGTTGTCACCTCAACCCGGCGGTGTCGCTGGGGCTGGTGGTCGGCGGACGGTTTCCGGCCAGTGAACTGCCGGCCTATATCATCGCCCAGGTGCTTGGCGCGGTGATCGCCGCCGCCCTGCTGTACTTCATTGCCAGCGGCAAGCCCGGTTTCGAACTGGCGTCGGGCCTGGCGTCCAACGGCTTCGGTGAACACTCCCCTGGCGGCTACTCGATGGCGGCGGGATTTGTCTGTGAGCTGGTGATGACCGCCATGTTCATCCTGATCATCCTTGGCGCCACCGACAACCGTGCGCCAGCGGGGCTCGCGCCGATCGCCATTGGCCTGGCACTGACCCTGATCCACCTGATCTCGATCCCGGTCACCAACACCTCGGTCAACCCGGCACGCAGCACCGGCCCGGCGCTGATCGTTGGTGGCTGGGCGATCCAGCAGTTGTGGATGTTCTGGGTCGCGCCGCTGCTCGGTGCGGTCGTCGGCGGCGTGCTGTATCGCTTTCTCGGCAAGGAAAGCAGCTGACCGGCAGCACCGCGAAGATCAGCCTTGCCGGTAAGGCAAGGCGGTCTTCGCCTCATCCGCGTAGGCCAATACCCCGACCCGTTCCTGCTGCAAAAAGTCCTTCACAGCCGCTTTCAAACCCGGATGGCGCAAGTAGTGCCAGGAATGCGTGATGACCGGCTCGAAACCGCGAATCAACTTGTGCTCACCCTGGGCTCCGGCGTCGAAACGCGCAAAGCCATTGGCGATCGCGTAGTCCATCCCCTGATAAAAGCACGTCTCGAAGTGCAGCCGATCGAACTCCGCCAGGCAGCCCCAGTAACGCCCGTAAAAACTGTCACCGCCGACCAGGCTGAACGCCATCGCCACGGGACGGGACCCTTGCCTGGCCAATACCACGCGAATGGATTGCGGCATGCGCTCAGCCAGCAGACTGAAAAACGCCCGCGTCAGGTAGGGTCTTTGCCGACGCACCGCGTAGGTATTGGCGTAGCAGGCGTAGACGAAATCCCACTGCGACTCGGTCAATTCCCGGCCTTCGAGCCATTCGAAATCGATCCCCTGCCCCGCCACTTGCTCGCGTTCCTTGCGCATCTGCTTGCGTTTGCGCGAACTCAGGACGTCGAGAAAGTCCTGAAAATCCCGATAACCACGGTTCTGCCAGTGATACTGACAGCCGATGCGCTGCAACCAGCCCGGTTGTTCGGCCAGTGCAGCGTCGGTGAACGGGTCGCTGAAGTTGATGTGGGCACTGGAGAGTTGTTCGATCTCCAGATAGCCCGGCAGACTCTTGAGTAATTCGAAACCGTCTTCGACCCGGGCCGCCAGCAAGCGCGGGCCGCTGACCGGGCTGAAAGGCACGGCCGTCAGCAGCTTGGGGTAGTAATCGATGCCCGCGCGTTCGCAGGCATCGGCCCAGGCGTGGTCGAACACGTACTCGCCATAGGAATGCCATTTGCGGTAGCTGGGCAATGCCGCGATCAGCCGATCCCCTTCCATGTGCAGCAAATGCTCGGGCTGCCAGCCGGAATGGGGCCCGACACTGCCGCTGTCTTCCAGCGCGCCGAGAAACCCGTGACGCAGGAATGGTTGATTCTCGGGTACCAGCGCGTCCCAGGTTTGCGGGTCGATTTCGGACAGACTTTGCAAGCGTTGCAACGGCATCACCATCCTCACTCTTCATGGCGTGAAAGCCTCGCGAGTATCGCCTATCGGTGTGCATTGCACACGGGCATTTCGACGACAGCGCTCTAGATCAAGGGTTCGCAACGACTGTACATCGTCACAGACATGCCATCACTCTGCCACTGCACTGTAATAAACCATCGCGATACTGGCGCCTGTTTTTAGAGCGCCGGGTTATATCCGGCCACTGTTTTCCGTCCACCCCATGGTCGGTTGTGCCCAGGATGGTCCAGCCATCCACTCTCATCTTCGGAGATTGATATGCGTCTTGCTTCCACGAAAACTGCGGCGGCCTTGTGTGGCGGCCTGTTGCTGGCCATGAGTGTTCCGGCCAGCGCCGCAGTCGACGCCAAACTGCTCGACATGCTCCGGGCTAACGGTTCGATTACCAACGCCCAGTACAGCGAATTGCAAGCCGAGTTGGCAAGGGATCAGAAGGACCAGCAAATCGCTCGTCAGGCCCAGCAAGAGACCAACGAGCAGATCGCGGCCACCGCGAAGAAAACCAATGAGCTGAGCACCTTCGACCAGAAACTGGCGTGGGCGGCCAAGACCCAATTCAAGGGCGACGTGCGTTTCCGTCAGGAAAACGTCCACAACGACGGCGTTTCCAACAACAAAGACCAGGACCGCCAGCGCATTCGTGCCCGCCTGGGTGCGTTCAGCGAAATCAACCCGCAAGTGGACACCGGCATCCGTATCGCCACCGGCAGCAGCGACGACGCTCGCTCCACCAACCAGGACCTGAACAACTACTTCGACAAGAAGCAGATCTGGCTGGACCTGGGCTATGTCGACTACCACCCCGACGCCATCAAGAACCTGCACGTGATCGGCGGCAAGATGCTGCAACCGTGGGTGAGCATGGGCGACATCATCTGGGACAGCGACATCAACCCTGAAGGCCTGGCCCTGACCTACAAGTACCCGCTGGGCAATACCGAACTGTTCGGCAGCGCCGGTCACTACACCCTCAAGGACAACGTCGATGGCGACGGCGTGCAGTTCAAGCACGACCTGCGTCTGTACGCTGGCCAGCTGGGTGCGCGTTTCGCCATTACCGACAACCTGAAATTGACCGTCGGCGGCAGCCTCTACAACTACGACAACGACGAAGACAGCACCTGCACCGCCACCACCTCGCCATGCGCTCTGGCCGTCAACGGTAACAGCCCGGGCGAAGAGTTCCGCCTGTGGGAAGGTTTCAGCCAGATCGATATCGGCGGCCTGCCGATGCCGCTGTCGCTCTACGGCCAGTACGTACACAACGCCGAAGCCAGCAACAATCAGGACACTGGCTGGCTGGCCGGGGTCAAGACCAAGCTCTACGGCTTCGGCCTGGACTACAACTACCGCGACATACAGCAGAACGCGGTGGTGGGTGCCTTCACCGACTCCGACTTCGCCAACGGCTTCACCGGTTCGCGCGGCAGCAAGCTGAAAGTCAGCTACGAGCTGGACAAGAACTTCACCCTGGGTGCGACGTACTTCATGGCGACTTCCGACTACACCAACGCCAGCGTCAACCTGAAAGACTCCGACATCAACACCCTGCAACTGGATGCCGAAGCGAAGTTCTGATGACCCCGCTACACGACTCCGGCATGGATGCCTGAGCCCCTTTTACAGCCTGGCGTTGATTTATCGGTCCCCATCATCCTCCGATATTTCAACGCTGGGCTGTTTCTATTGGCGCAAAAAAAAATCGCAGCCTTCGGCAGCTCCTACAGGATCGGGTTTCAACCGCGATATCGCGATTGAACATCGATCCATGTAGGAGCTGCCGCAGGCTGCGATCTTTTCGGCGACAGCGAAAAAAATCAGCGCTTGCGCAACAGCACGCTACCAATCGAATAACCCGCACCAAACGAGCTGAGCACCGCCAGCGAGCCGGCAGCCAGATCATCCTGGTGCTTGTGGAACGCAATCACCGAACCTGCCGAACTGGTGTTGGCATAGGTATCGAGAATCACCGGCGCCTCCTGCTCGTTGGCTTCACGTCCCAGCAGCTTCCTGACGATCAGGTGGTTCATGCTGAGGTTGGCCTGGTGCAGCCAGAAGCGTTTCACGTCATTGACGTTGAGTTGGTTCTCTTCCAGGTGCGCAGCGATCAGCTCGGCGACCATCGGGCAGACTTCCTTGAACACCTTGCGGCCTTCCTGCACGAACAGTTTGTCCTTGGCACCGATGCCCTCTTCCGCGGCGCGGTTGAGGAAGCCGAAGTTGTTGCGGATGTTGTTGGAAAATTTGGTCAGCAGTTTGGTGCTGACGATGTCGAACTGGTGACTGGAGGTGGCCAGGTCAGCGCGCTCGATGATCACGGCGGTGGCGGCATCGCCGAAGATGAAGTGGCTGTCGCGGTCGCGGAAGTTCAGGTGACCGGTGCAGACTTCCGGGTTGACCATCAGGACCGCCCGGGCCTGGCCCAACTGGACACTGTTGGCCGCGGCCTGGATGCCGAAGGTGGCCGAAGAGCACGCCACGTTCATGTCGAAACCGAAACCCTGGATGCCCAGCGCTTCCTGGACTTCGATGGCAATGGCCGGATAGGCGCGTTGCAGGTTGGAGCAGGCGACGATCACGCCGTCGATGTCCGCGGCGGTTTTGCCGGCACGCTGCAAGGCTTGTTCGGCGGCGCCGATGGCCATCTGGCAGAGCACCGACCATTCGTCGTTGGAACGCTCCGGCAAGCGTGGCGCCATGCGTTGCGGGTCAAGAATGCCTTCCTTGTCCATGACAAAGCGGCTTTTGATGCCAGAGGCTTTTTCGATGAAGGCTGCGCTGGACTCGGTCAACGCCTCGACTTCACCACGGGCAATGGCCTGGGCGTTGTCAGCGTTGAATTGAGCGACATAAGCATTGAAAGACTGCACCAGCTCTTCGTTGGAGATGCTGTTGGCCGGGGTGTACAGGCCGGTGCCGCTGATGACGACGTTATGCATGGTCGTGTCTCTGATCTGTTCAGGCAGAAAGCATTGGTACAAACGTACCAATGCACAAAGGGTCTATTCCCATCCGTGGACGCAAACCTGGCATCGCTGTATTCCGGCCTGCCCGCGGCGGCGAAGGCTCAAAATCGCGGGGCCGGTGTTTATAGGCGCGAAGTTTGCCATAAACCTTGGATTTTGGCGCCTTTTTGCTGAATGTCGAATCCGCTTAAAGAACGACGCAAACCCTGTAGGAGCCCGGCTTGCCGGCGATGGCGTCTTCATGGCGATGCAGGGCTCAAGGACGCTTTCGCTGGCAAGCCAGCTCCTACAAGGGTCCGGTCAGGCTTCGACTTGACTCCACTGCTTGCTCAGGCGCTTGTCGGAGATCGGCACCTTGGTTCCCAACTGCTGGGCAAACAGCGAAACCCGGTATTCCTCCAGCCACCAGCGGTACAACTCCAGCTGCGGGTCGCGCTTGCCTTCCTGGGCGTGTTTGTTGGCGCGGGTCTGGTATTGCGTCCAGAGGCCGGACAACTCGCCGCTCCAGACCCGATCCCGTTGCACCTGGGCGCCGATTTTTTCGAAACGCTGTTCGATGGCCTTGAGGTAGCGCGGCAGTTCCTTGAGCCACTGCATCGGCGTTTCCCGGACAAACCCCGGATACACCAGATGGCTGAGCTGCTGCTTGATGTCGTTCAGGGCCACGGCTTGCGCCAGGTCGATCTTGCCCTTGAAGCGTTTTTGCAGGCCGTGCCAGTGCTTGAGGATTTCCAGGGTCAGCCTGGCCACGCGTTCGGCATGTTCGGTCCAGGCCCCGCGCTTGCGTTCGGCCAACGCGGCCAATCCGGCGCCATCCCGTGGCAGCGGGTCTTCACCGTCGAGGATGCAGCTGTCGAGGCTGGCCAACAGAATGTCTTCCACCAATGCATCGACACGCCCCATGTCGCGATACAGCAGGCCCAGCTCGGTCAGGCCCGGCAACTTGCCACGCAGGAACTTCGCCGGCTCCGCCAGTTGCTGCATCAGCAGGCGCTGCAAGGCGCGGCGATGCTGGAACTCGGCTTCGGCCGGGGTCGAGAAACGTCCTTCCTTGACCGTCCCCGCCTCTTCCACCAGCGCCGGATAGACCGTCATCGACAGCCCGGCGATCTTCTGCTGGGTTTTCTCGGCCACGGCGGCAAACACTTTCGGCTCGACCGGCTGCTGGCTTTTCGCGGTTTGCGGCACGGCCAGGGCGGCCTGGCTGGCTTCGGCGAAACGCGCCGTCAGTTCGGCCAGGTCGCGCCCTTCGCCGAGGAACTTGCCCTGGGCGTCGACGATTTCCAGGTTCATCCGCAGATGGCTTTCGACCTGCTGCGCCGCCTCGGCCCAGGATTCATCGCTGACCCGGGCGCCGGTCATGCGCAGCAACTCGCGCCCCAAGGCCTGGGGCAACGAGCCTTCAGCGAAGGTCATGCGCTGCAACGCAGCCTTGACGAAATCCGGCACCGGCACGAAATTCTTGCGCAAGGCCTTGGGCAGGTTGCGCACCAGGGCAATGCACTTGGCTTCGATCACCCCCGGCACCAGCCATTCCAGGCGTTCCGGCGGCAGCATCGGCAACAGCGGTGCCGGTACCCGCAGGGTCACGCCGTCGCGCGGGTGGTTCGGTTCGAAGTGGTAGCTCAGGGCCAATTCCAGGTCGCCGATGTGCAGCGTGTCCGGGTAATGCTGGGCGGTGACTTCACTGGCTTCGCGCGCCAGCACGTCCTCTTCGCGCATGATCAGCAGCTGCGGGTCTTTCTGGCTGTTGATCCGATACCAGCTGTCGAACGTCGCGGTCTGGTGGATCTCTGCCGGCAACCGCGCATCGTAGAAGGCATAGAGGGTTTCTTCGTCGGCGAGAATGTCCCGGCGACGGGCCTTGGCCTCCAGTTCGTCGAGTTGTTCCAGCAACTGCTTGTTGGCCGTCAGGCACTTGGCTTTCGACTGGATTTCGCCACGCACCAGCGCTTCGCGGATGAACAGTTCACGGGACACCACCGGATCGATCGGGCCGTAATGCACCGGCCGGCGGCCGACCACGATCAGCCCGAACAGGGTGATCTGCTCAAAGGCCACGACCTGGCCACGCTTCTTCTCCCAATGGGGTTCGAAGTGGTTTTTCTTGATCAGGTGCCCGGCCAGCGGCTCGATCCAGTCGGCATCGATCTTGGCCACCATCCGCGCATACAGCTTGGTGGTTTCCACCAGCTCAGCGGTCATCAGCCACTGCGGGCGTTTCTTGCCGATACCCGACGACGGGTGAATCCAGAAACGCCGCTGCCGCGCGCCGAGGTAATCGCCGTCTTCGGTTTTCTGGCCGATCTGGCTGAGCAAGCCCACCAGCACTGCCTTGTGCAGTTTCGGGTAATCCGCCGGCTCTTTGTTAAGGCTCAGCTGCATGTCGCGGCAGATGAGGCTCAACTGGCGATGGGAGTCGCGCCATTCACGCAGGCGCAGGTAGTTCAGGAAATTCTTGCGACACCAGTTACGCAGCGGGCTGGCGGTCAGCGCCTGGCGCTGCTCTTCGAACCCGCGCCACAGGTTGACCAGCCCGGCGAAGTCCGAGTCGGTATCTTTCCATTGCGCGTGGGCCTGATCCGCCGCTTGCTGGCGCTCCGGTGGACGTTCGCGCGGGTCCTGGATCGACATGGCGCTGGCGACGATCAGCACTTCCTGCAGGCTGCCGAGCTTGGCCGCTTCGAGCAGCATGCGGCCCATGCGCGGGTCCACCGGCAGTCGCGCCAGTTGCCGACCGAGCGGGGTCAACTGACTGTTGCGGTCCACCGCCGAGAGCTCTTGCAGCAGGTTGTAGCCGTCGCTGATCGCCTTGCCATCCGGCGGCTCGATGAACGGGAATGCGCTGACCTCGCCAAGGCGCAGGTGCAGCATCTGCAAGATAACGGCGGCGAGGTTGGTGCGCAGGATTTCCGGATCGGTGAATTCCGGGCGTCCGAGGAAATCTTCTTCGCTGTACAGGCGCACGCAGATGCCCGGCTCGACCCGTCCGCAGCGGCCTTTACGCTGGTTGGCGCTGGCCTGGGAAATGGCTTCGATGGGCAGGCGCTGGACCTTGGCGCGGTAGCTGTAGCGACTGATGCGCGCGGTGCCGCTGTCGATCACGTAACGGATGCCCGGCACGGTCAGCGAGGTTTCCGCGACGTTGGTCGCCAGCACCACGCGACGGCCCGGGTGCGACTGGAAAATCCGCTGCTGCTCGGCCGGCGACAGGCGCGCGTACAACGGCAGGATCTCGGTGTGCTTGAGCTGGGCCTTGCGCAGCATGTCGGCGGCATCGCGAATCTCGCGCTCGCCGGGCAGGAACACCAGCACGTCACCAGGGCTGCGGCGTTCGCTGCGCTCGTAGGCGGCAATTTCGTCGAGGGTGGCGAGGATCGCCTGATCCACCGTCAGGTCGTCCTCGACCCGGTTGCCCTCCTCATCCTGTTCCAGGGTCAGCGGGCGATACCAAGTGTCCACCGGGAAGGTACGGCCGGAGACTTCGACAATGGGCGCATCGTCGAAATGCTTGGAGAAACGCTCCAGGTCGATAGTCGCCGAGGTAATGATGACTTTCAGGTCCGGACGACGCGGCAGCAGGGTTTTCAGGTAGCCGAGCAGGAAGTCGATGTTGAGACTGCGTTCGTGGGCTTCGTCGACGATGATGGTGTCGTAGCGTTCCAGATAGCGGTCGTTCTGGGTTTCCGCCAGCAGGATGCCGTCGGTCATCAGTTTTATCAGGGTGTTGGAATCGCTCTGATCCTCGAAGCGCACCTGATAGCCGACCAGCGCGCCCAACGGCGTGCCGAGTTCTTCGGCCACCCGGGCCGCCACGCTACGTGCGGCGATTCGCCGTGGTTGGGTGTGGCCGATCAGGCCATGTTGGCCGCGGCCGATTTCCAGGCAGATCTTCGGCAACTGGGTGGTTTTACCCGAGCCGGTCTCGCCGGCGATGATCAGCACCTGGTGCTTTTCCAGCGCTTTCTTGATTTCGTCGCGCTTGGCGGCGATCGGCAGGCTGTCGTCGTAACGAATCACCGGCAGGCTGGCGCGGCGGGCCAGCACCTGGTCACAGGACGCCTGCATCCGCGCCACCCATTGGGCTAGCTTGGCTTCGTCGGGTTTCTTGCGCAGCTCAAGCAACTGCCTCCGCAGCCGGTGGCGGTCGGCAAGCATGGCGTGATCGAGGTTTTTCAGCAGTTTGTCGATGGAGGGCGATTCGTCGGTCATCGGGTACGCAATTCAGTCGTCTAGTGGCGCAGGTCGGGGATTGTCGCAGATTTGAAGGACGAGCGAGATCCCTTGTAGGAGCCGGCTTGCCGGCGAAGGCGTCGGCACTGGCGATGCAAGGCTCAGGATTGCCTTCGCCGGCAAGCCGGCTCCTACAGGGGGGATGGGGTTACTCGGTATCGTGGCCTTTACGCCGATACGGAAACACATCGATCACCTTCCCTGCCCGAATCGCCTCCTGCAGGCTTTTCCAGTAGTCAGCGTTGTACAACTCGCCATGCAGCTGATCGAACAACTTGCGCTGCCCCGAATCGGCAAACAAAAACGGCGGGAATTCCTCGGGGAACACATCCAGCGGTCCGATCGAATACCACGGCTCGGACGCCATCTCATCTTCCGGCGTACGCGGTTGCGGGATGTGGCGGAAGTTGGCCTCGGTCAGGAAGCAGATCTCGTCATAGTCGTAGAACACCACCCGTCCGTGACGGGTAACGCCGAAGTTCTTCAGCAGCATGTCACCGGGAAAGATGTTCGCCGCCGCCAGTTGCTTGATCGCCAGGCCGTAATCCTCCAGGGCCTCGCGCACCTGCGCGTCGTTGGCGTTTTCCAGGTACAGGTTCAGCGGGGTCATTCGCCGTTCGGTCCAGCAGTGGCGGATCAGCACCGTGTCGCCTTCCACCGACACCGTGGACGGCGCGACGTCCAGCAGTTCTTCCAGGCACGCCGGGTCGAACTTGCTCAGCGGGAAGCGGAAATCGGCGAACTCCTGGGTGTCGGCCATGCGCCCGACGCGGTCGACGCTTTTTACCAGCCGGTACTTCTCGATCACAGTCGCGCGGTCGACGTTTTTCGACGGGGAGAAGCGGTCCTTGATGATTTTGAACACGGTGTTGAACCCCGGCAGGGTGAACACGCTCATGACCATGCCGCGCACGCCGGGGGCCATGATGAACTGGTCGTCGGTGTTGGCCAGGTGGTTGATCAACGCCCGATAGAACTCGGACTTGCCATGCTTGTAGAAACCGATCGAGGTGTACAGCTCGGCGATGTGCTTGCCCGGCAGGATGCGCTTGAGGAAGCCGATGAATTCCGCCGGCACCGGCACATCGACCATGAAATAGGAACGGGTGAACGAGAAGATGATCGACACGTCCGCTTCGTCGGTGATCAGCGCGTCGATCTGGATACCGCGCCCCTCCAGGTGCAGCAGCGGGATCGCCAGCGGCCATTGCTCATCGGCGGTGTAGATGCGCCCCACCAGGTAGGCGCCCTTGTTGCGGTAGAGCACCGAGGAAAACAGTTCGACGCCAAGCTCCGGGTCCTTGCACACCCAGTCTGGCAGGTTCTCGCGCAGTTGCGCTTCAAGGCGGCGCAGATCGCCGGGCAGGTCGGCGTATTCCTCGCTGAAGCGATAGTCGGCAAAGATGCTCGCCAGCATCCCCGCCAACTGACCCTGGGGTTTGTAGGTGCGGGTTTGCGCAGCGCGGGCCCGGCGCAGGCTCGGCCGCGTGGTGTGGATGAACATGCAGCCGTCGCTGATCAGGTCATGGCTGAACAGCCCGCAGAAAATCGAGTTGTACCAGGTCTCGGACAATTCATCGTCGAAACGCAGGTCGATCAGACTGATGTAGGCGCTCTTGACCAGCGGCCAGCAACTGACGTCCAGGGTGTCACTGTCGAACGCGATGCGCAGCCGTTCCACGGTTTCGCTGACTTTTTCTTCGTAGAGATTGATCCGCGCGGCCGACGCGACCTGCGTCTCCTGCCACTGGGCCTGCTCGAAGCGGGCCCGCGCACCGTCGGTGATCTGCCGGAAATGCTCGCGGTAATCGTCAAAGCCATCGAGGATCATTCGGGCGATATCGGCGGCTGGCCATTGCTGCGGCATGGTGAGACCTCTGCGGGAATTCGTGAGCCCTGAGCTTAGCCAGTGAAGCGGGTGCAGGAGAAGCGTAATTTTGCGCCCGGGTTATTTGCCGGTTTTTCGGTTGCCATCGATCAGCCGCTCGGCAACACTCTCGTCCCCATAAAGGAAGGAGAGCAGCGTGAACCCCGTCGATATTGTCCGTTTACTGTCACTGGCGGCCATCTGGGGTGCGAGCTTTCTGTTCATGCGCATCATCGCCCCGGTGATTGGTACCATCCCCACGGCCTTTTTCCGCGTGTCGATTGCCGCTACCGGCCTGTTGCTGATCCTCGGGCTGATGCGCATCAGTTGGGATTTCAAAGGCAAACTCAAGACCGTGATGCTGCTCGGGGTGATCAACTCGGGGATTCCGGCCACCCTGTATTCCGTAGCCGCCCAGGTGCTGCCGGCTGGGTACTCGGCCATTTTCAACGCCACCACACCGCTGATGGGCGTGTTGATCGGCGGCCTGTTCTTCCATGAGCGACTCACCGGCGCCAAGCTCGGCGGGGTATTTCTCGGCTTGTTCGGCGTTGGCGTGCTGACGCGCGCGGGCCCGGTGGCATTCGATATGCAATTGCTGATGGGCGCCCTCGCCTGCCTGCTCGCCACCACCTGTTATGGCTTTGCCGGTTTTCTAGCACGCCGCTGGCTGGATCAGGCCGGTGGGCTCGACAGCCGTTTGTCTGCGCTGGGCAGCATGCTCGGGGCGACGTTGTTCCTGCTGCCGCTGTTCGGCTACAGCGTGATCAGCCAGCCGCCGGCGAGCTGGGGTGGCTGGGATGTCTGGTTGTCGTTGCTGGGATTGGGGCTGGTCTGTACTGCGCTGGCGTACATCGTTTACTTCCGCTTGCTCAGCTCGGTCGGGCCGGTGAGGTCGATGACCACGACCTTCCTGATCCCGCCATTCGGGGTGTTGTGGGGCGCACTGTTGCTGGGTGAGCCGTTGTCGATGGCGCATGTGTATGGCGGGGTGTTGATTGCGGCGGCGTTGTGGCTGGTGTTGAAGCCTGCGGTGAAGGCAATTGAGGTGGGAGCCAGGTAATTTGTGGTGAGCTTGATGACGCCTTCGCTGGCAAGCCAGCTCCTACAGGTTTCGAGCACGCCGCAAAACCTGTAGGAGCTGGCTTGCCAGCGATAGCGGTCATCCAGACACTACAAGGTTGACTGACTCACCTCCCCATCCACCAACCGCCGAATCCCCAGCGGATTGGCGTTCTGCAACGCCTCGGGCAACAACGCATCCGGGTAATTCTGGAAGCACACCGGGCGCAGGAAGCGATCGATCGCCAACGTCCCCACCGAGGTCCCGCGCGAATCGGACGTTGCCGGATAAGGCCCGCCATGCACCATCGCCTCGCACACCTCGACCCCGGTCGGATAACCATTGAGCAAAATCCGCCCGACCTTTTCCTGCAACATCTCCGCCAGCCAGCGGTACTCCAGCAGCTCATCCGCCTCGCCAATCAAGGTCGCGGTCAGTTGCCCGCGCAACCCCTGCAGCGCCTGCGCCAACTGCGCACGGCTCTCGACTTCCACGACGATGGTGGTCGGCCCGAACACTTCTTCCTGAAGCAGTTCATCACCCTTGAGCAACAGGCTGACATCGGCCTTGAACACTTGCGGCTGCGCCTGACTGCCCTGCTGCGGCTTGCCCGCCAGATGGGTCAGCCCCGGATGTTCGTGCAGCTCGCCCAGGCCTCGGCTGTAACTGGCCAGCGCGCCAGCATTGAGCATGGTTTGCGCAGGTTGCTGGTTCATGCTCGCGCAAAAGGTTTCGAGAAAGGTGCTGAACTGCGGCGAACGCAGGCCGATGACCAGGCCAGGGTTGGTGCAGAACTGGCCACAGCCCAGGGTCACTGAACCGGCAAGCTGCGCCGCGATCTGTTCACCCCGGACGGCCAGCGCCTCGGGCAGCAGGAACACCGGGTTGATGCTCGACATCTCGGCGAACACCGGGATCGGCTGTGGCCGGGTCGCGGCCATGTGACTCAGGGCATTGCCGCCCTTGAGCGAGCCGGTGAAACCCACGGCCTGGATCGCCGGGTGCTTGACCAGCCACTCACCGACGCCACCGCCGTAGATCATGTTGAACACCCCCGCGGGCATTTCCGTGCGCTCGGCGGCGCGGATGATTGCGTCCGCCACCCACTCGGCGGTTGCCATGTGCCCGCTGTGGGCCTTGAACACCACCGGGCATCCGGCGGCCAGGGCCGAGGCGGTATCGCCACCGGCGGTGGAGAATGCCAACGGAAAGTTGCTGGCGCCGAACACCGCCACCGGGCCCAGGGCGATGCGGTATTGACGCAGGTCCGGGCGTGGCAATGGCTGGCGATCCGGCAACGCCCGGTCGATGCGCGCACCGTAGAAATCACCGCGACGCAGGACCTTGGCGAACAGGCGCAACTGGCCGCTGGTGCGAGCGCGTTCACCCTGGATACGCCCGGCCGGTAATGCGGTTTCGCGGCACACGGTGGCGACGAAGTCATCGCCCAGGGCATCGATTTCATCGGCGATGGCATCGAGGAAGGTCGCGCGCTTTTCTGCACTGAGATTACGGTAGATCGGGTACGCCGCGGCGGCGGCTTTGGCGGCGGCATCCACCTCGGCTTCGGATGCCTGGAAGAAGGTGCCGGGCAAAGGCTCACCGGTGGTCGCGTCGAGGCTTTGCAGGTGCAAGTTGCCGTTGGCGCTGCGGCGGCCGCCGATGTAGTTGTGTCCAAGTATCGTGGTCATTGCGGATTCCTTGATCGATTACAGACCTGTAGGAGCCGGCTTGCCGGCGAAGGCCATGGCACGGCAAACATCAACGTCGCGTGAAAAATCGCTTTCGCCGGCAAGCCGGCTCCTACAGGGGTTAAAGCGTGCGCACCTGACCGATTGCCAACGGCTGGGCACTTTCACCGATGCCGTTCACCAGCGGCGCTCCGAACTCATCGAGGCTGATCTGGAAGCGGTCCCCCGGCTGGGTCTTGATGCCATCGGCAAACGACAGCGTGGCGGTGCCGAAGTAGTGCACGTGCACATCACCGGGACGCAGGAACTGCGCGTACTTGAAGTGGTGGAATTCGAGGTTGGCCAGGCTGTGGCACATGTTGTCTTCGCCGCTGAGAAACTCCTTTTCCCAGATCGTCTTGCCATCGCGCTTGATGCGGCTGGTGCCCTCCAGGTGCCTGGGCAATTCGCCGACGCGCAGCTCCGGGCCATAGGAGCAGCAGCGCAGTTTCGAATGGGCGAGGTACAGGTAGTTGCGCCGCTCCATGACATGGTCGGAGAACTCATTGCCCAGGGCATAACCGACGCGATACGGCAGGCCGTCGTCGCCGATCACGTAGAGCCCGGTCAGCTCCGGCTCTTCGCCGGCGTCTTCGGCAAAGGGCGGCACCGGGAAGTCCGCGCCGGGACGCACGACGATGCTGCCGTCGCCCTTGTAGAACCATTCCGGCTGCGCACCGACCTGCCCGGCCGCGGGCTTGCCGCCCTCCAGGCCCCATTTGAAAATGCGCATGGTGTCGGTCATGGCGGTTTCGACGGCACCTTCCTGCTGGTGCATCTTGTCCCGCGCCGAGGCGCTGCCCAGGTGGGTCAGGCCAGTGCCGCTGATCAGGCAATGGGCCGGGTCTTCGTGGTCCAGCGGTGGCAGCACCTGGCGCTGCTGCAACAGCTGGGCGTAGTCCGGGCCCGGTTCGGTGCCGCGCAGGGCGACTTCTTCCTGCAGGCTGCGTTGGCCGCGGATCGCCGCGAGTGCCAGTTCACGGGTGCTGCGGGTGCCTTTAAGCACCTGGACCTGTGCCCCGTCGACCAGCCCGACCTGGCGTTCCCCGGCAGTGTTTTCAAATTGAATCAGGCGCATGTCGCCTCCGCAAAGTCATGGACGGCGCCGCCGGATGACGGCGCCTCAAGGTCACTCGATGATGTTGAAGTCGCTCAAATACTCATCGGAGATTTCCAGGCCCAGGCCCGGCTTGTCGTCGTCGAGCTGGATGTAGCCGTTGACTGGTTGCGGTTCGCCCTTGAATACGTAGTAGAAGAGTTCGTTGCCGACTTCGACGTCGAACACCGGGAAGAACTCGGCCATGGGCGACGCCGTGGTGGACATGGTCAGGTGGTAGTTGTGCATCTGCCCGGCGTGGGGGATCACCGGCACCGACCAGGCCTCGGCCATGGCGTTGATCTTGCGCGCGGCGGTGATGCCGCCGACGCGGTTGGTGTCGTACTGGATCACGTCGATCGCACGGCGTTCCAGCAGGTCCTTGAAGCCGTACGAGGTGAACTCGTGCTCGCCGCCGGAGATCGGCATGATGCCCATTTTTTTCAGCTCGATGTAGCCCTCGATGTCGTCGGCGATCACCGGTTCTTCCAGCCAGCGCGGCTCGAACTCGGCCAGTTTGGGCAACATGCGGCGGGCGTATTCCAGGGTCCAGCCCATGTAGCATTCGAGCATGATGTCGACGTCGGGGCCGGCCAGGTTACGCAGGGCGCGCACTTGTTCGATGTTCTTGCGCATGCCCGCCGGACCGTCTTTCGGGCCGTAGCCGAAGCGCATTTTCAGCGCGGTGAAGCCCTGGTTCAGATAGCCCTGGGCCTCTTCGAGGAACAGGTCGAGGTTGTCGTTGGCGTAGAGCTTGGAGGCGTAGGTCCAGATCTTTTCCTTGGTGCGGCCGCCGAGCAGTTTGAACACCGGCTTGTTGACCGCCTTGCCCATGATGTCCCAGATGGCGATGTCGATCGCCGAGATGGCCGCCATGCCGATGCCTTTGCGGCCCCATGCGTGGCTCTGGCGGTACATTTTCTGCCAGATGTATTCGTTGTCGAACGGGTCTTCGCCAATCGCGATGGGTGCCAGGTAGGTGTCGATGATTTCCTTGGCCACACGAGGCGCCAGGGCGCAGTTGCCGATGCCGACAAGACCGGTGTCGGTCTCGACTTCCACCACCAGCCAGCCGTGGAAACGGAACGAGCCCATGGCGTCGCCGCGCTCGAACAGGATGTCGCTGGCGTTGGTGCAGAAGTGCGCTTGAGGTGGGACGACTTTGCCTTTCCACTCGAATACGCGGGTACGGATCGCTTTGATTTTCATGAATACGGTTTCCTTGCGCTGCCGGCTTTTTGTCATTGTTGTGTCGCTGCGTGGAGCCGCTCGGATGGCGGTTCCAGGCATTCGATGGAGCGACTGTAGCCAGCGCCCGAGGGTGCGGATAATCACTTATGCGTATCCGGCGATAACCTGGGGTGATAGGAAAAAGCAGTAATCCCCTAGATCGAGTTATCGGGGCAATACATAAAACTGTAGGAGCTGGCTTGCCAGCGAAAGCGGCCCGACAGGCACCTCAGGGGTGTCTGTCAGGCCGTCTTCGCTGGCAAGCCAGCTCCTACAGGGGTATTGCGTGTTTTTGAAAATCAGTAGCTGTTGCCACCCATCCGGCAGGCAATCTCGAACGCCTGGCGAGTCGCGCCGACGTTGGCCTTGCCCTGCCCCGCGATATCGAACGCGGTGCCGTGGGCCGGCGTGGTGATCGGGATGGGCAGGCCGCCCTGGACCGTGACACCACGGGAGAAGCCCATCAACTTGATCGCGATCTGCCCCTGGTCGTGGTACATCGTCACCACCGCGTCAAAGGCGCTGGCATCACCCTGGACCTTGAGAAAAATCGTGTCCCCCGGATACGGCCCTTCCGCCGCGATCCCCAGTGCCTGGGCCGAACGCACGGCCGGGCCGATGATGTCCAGCTCTTCGCGACCGAACGAGCCGTTGTCGCCGTTGTGCGGGTTCAATCCACAGACGCCGATGCGCGGTTTTTCCAGGCCGTTGCGCTTGAGCGCGGTGTCGATCAGTTGAATCGCTTCCACCACCCGCGCCTGGCTAAGCAGGCCCGGGACTTCAGCCAACGCCACGTGGGAGGTCACACGGGAAGTCCACAGATTGTCGAGCACGTTGAATTCACAGAACGGCCCGTGGAAATCCAGCAGCTCGGCGAACCAGTGCAACTCATCGTTGTGGGCCATGCCGGCCATGTGCAACGAAGTCTTGTTCAGCGGCCCGAACAATATCGCGTCGGTGGTCCCGGCCTCGGTCAGGCGCAGGGCGACTTCCAGGGTGTCGAGGCTGTAGCGACCACCAATGACACTGGACTCGCTGCGCGGGAATTCACCGACAGTGTCGCCGCGAAAATCGTAGAACAGCGGCGTGTCGTCCATGAATGACAGCTGCTCCAGCGACTCCACCCGGCGATAGGGAAACTCCAGCCCGGCGATGCGCATGCCTCGCCGCATTTCCGCTTCGTCGGCAATCAGGATCACATTCGCCTGGCTGCGTACATCGGGCTCTCCGAGCAAGCGTGCGATCAGTTCCGGACCGATGCCCGCGGGGTCGCCCAGGACCATCGCGATGGTTGTCTTGTTCATGCTTCACTCCTCAAGGATTCAGGCCGCGCCCGGTCAATGGCGCAAGGTTCGCAGCGGTAGATGCGCTGCGCGTTGCTGTAGAACAGTCGCTCCTGATCGGCCACTGGCAGATCGGCGACGATGGATTTGAAACCGCTGTAGATGTCGTTGAACGAGCCACACAGGCTGTCCACCGGAAAGTTACTGGCGAACATCGCCCGCTTGGTGCCGAACATCGCGATGATTTCGCGCACGATCCAGGCGTTGTCGATGGCGCGCCACGCCCGGCCCGCCTGGCCCAGGCCGGAAATCTTGACCTGCACGTTGGGCCACTGCGCCAGCCGCGCCATCGCGGCGCGCCAACCGGCCAGGCCTTCAGCGCTGCGGTCGCTGGGCAAGCCGGCGTGGTTGAGAATCAGGGTGATACCGGGGAAATCCCGGGCCAGTCGCTCAGCTTCGGGCAAGTTCCACCAGGGGGTTTGCAGATCGAAGTGCAGGCCCAAGCCCTCCAGCGCGGCATAACCGCGCCGCCAGTGCTCGTCGCTCATCAGGCTGCGCACCCGGCCGAACTGCGCGGGTGACGTCGGTCCGCCGGGCTTATGCCGCACGCTGCGCACGCACTTGTGACTGGCCTGCTCGCGCAGCACGGCAATGGCGTCCGGGTGGTCGAGCCAGGCTTGCGCGACGATCGCATTCGGCACGCCGTAGCGGGCGGCCAGTTGCTCGATGAAACGGGTTTCGCCAATCGGGTCCTGCGGGTTCCATTCGGTCTCGACATACACCGTTTGCACGACTCGCTGGTCGCCGGCATCGGCGAAGTAATCGTCGGGCAAATAACGGCGCTTGATCGCGGAGTAATCGCCGTAGCGAAACGGGATGTTCGCCTCCGGCGCCAACCACGGATGGTCGTTGATCGTTGGGTCCCAGAAGTGATGATGGGCATCGATGATGGGACCGTTCCACAGTTCACCCATGGCGCACCTCGTCGAGACTGATGAACAACGTAGCCAGCACAAACACTGCCGAGCACACCGCGAAGAATCCCGGCACCGGGGCAAATCCACTGCTCATTTGCATAATCACACCGCACTGGTGACGAGCCATTGCGCGTCCCTCAATTTTTATTGTTGTACAGTTGCAGACATTAACCTGTGCCGCGTTTTTCACGGTGTTGATGAGCACTATCGAAGGCCCGGTGATAACCGTCTAATCAAAACTTGAAATCAGGCGATAGCTTCGGGTTATGGCACGCCGTGCTTTCAACGATCTTTCAATGTTGGACCTTTCTTTTCTGTAGGAGCGAGCTTGCTCGCGATGATCGTCAACGAAAACGCGTGTTTCCTGAATTAGCGCAGCGCTCGTGAGTCCATCGCGAGCAAGCTTGCTCCTACAGAAGTCCTGCTTCGTTTGACTAGCTATAACCCCAGGCTATCGGTGTATGTATTGTTTTGACTAGACGCGGGGGCTGCCTCTTCCCACACTCACTCCAGGCTTGCGGCTTTACCGCTCAAACAAGTCGCTCATAACAATTACAAAAACACAGAAACGAGGCCCTCCCATGCGAAATGCATTCGTCCGTCGCACTTCCCGTCTGTTTCTTGGCTGCACCCTGATCGCCGCCGGCGCCCTTCCCGCGCTCGCTCAAGCCGCCTGGCAGCCGGACAAGAACGTCGAAATCGTCGTTGCCGGTGGCCCCGGTGGCGGTACCGACCAACTCGGTCGCCTGATCCAGTCGATCATCACCACGCATAAACTGCTCGACGTTAATACCATCGTCCTGAACAAGGGTGGCGGCAACGGCGCCGAGGCTTTCCTCGACATGAAAATGAACAAGGGCGATGCCGAGAAGCTGGTGATCGGCACCAACAACATCTACCTGTTGCCGCTGGTGTCCAAGCTCGGCTACCAATGGCAGGAGCTGACGCCGATTGCCGCCGTGGCCGAGGATGACTTCATTCTCTGGAGCTACAAAGGCGCACCGTGGAAGGATGCGAAAAGCTTCTACGAAGCGGTCAAGGCCGACCCGTCGAAACTGCGCATGGGTGGCAGCCAGTCCAAGGATGTCGACCAGACCCTGACCCTGCTGCTGAACCAGACCACCAACAGTAAACTGGTGTACATCCCGTTCAAGAGCGGTAGCGAGGCCGCGACCCAGCTGGCCGGCAAGCACATCGCCGCCAACGTCAACAACCCCAGCGAAAGCATCAGCCAATGGCGCGGCGATCAGGTCGAACCGCTCTGCGTGTTCAGTAAGGAGCGCATGGCCTACACCGAAAAAGTCGCCGGCGACAAATCCTGGGCCGACGTACCGACCTGCCACGAACAAGGCCTGGGCATCGATCAATACCGCTTCCCGCGCACCGTGTTCATGCCTGGCGACATTTCCGCCGAGCAACGCGCGTTCTATGTCGAGCTGATGCGCAAGGTCACCGAAACGCCGGAGTTCAAGGCCTACGTCAAGCAGAACGCGCTGGTGCCGACCTTCCTCGAGGGCGAGCCGCTGACCGCCTACATCGAAAAAGACACCGCCCGCGTCACCCCGGTCTTCAAGGAAGCCGGCTGGCTGAAAAACTAAGTTGTCGCGGCCGCTCGCCTGCGGGCGGCCGTCATCTGCTGGAGGTGTCTTCATGTCCCATTCTTCGGATTCACCCGCGCTGGTCGGCACCCGTTGGGTCGAGCTCGGCCTGACCCTCTTCACGGCGCTGATCGGCGTGGTGGTGATGTTCGGCAGTGTCGAACAGGGTATCGGCTGGGGCGATGCCGGCCCCGAGCCGGGTTACTTCCCCTTCTACATCGGCCTGATGCTGAGCGCCGCGAGCGTGGCCAACTTTGTGCTGACCCTGGTGCGCTGGCAAGCGCTGAGCGTTGCATTCGTCAGTCGCAGTGCGTTCAGGCAAGTGCTGTCGGTGTTCATCCCGATTGCACTGTTCGTCGCGGCCATGCCACTGACCGGCATCTATGTCGCCTCGGCGTGCTTCATCGCCTGGTTCATGTGGCGTGACAAGGACCGCGCCAAGCCTTACGGCAAACTGATGATTGCCTGTATATCCCTCGGCGCGGTACTCGCCAGTTACCTGATTTTCGCGCTGTGGTTCAAGGTCCCGCTGGATGCCGGCCCGTTGGGCGACTGGATTGCCCTGGCCGGGAGAAACTTCAAATGAGCGAATTCGATTCCCTGTTGCAAGGCATGAACCTGATCCTGACCCCAGGCCACATCGGCCTGATGGTGATCGGCGTGCTGCTGGGCATCCTGGTCGGCGTGTTGCCCGGCCTCGGCGCCCCCAATGGCGTGGCACTGTTGCTGCCGCTGACCTTCACCATGTCGCCGGTGTCGGCGATCATCCTGCTGTCGTGCATGTATTGGGGTGCGCTGTTTGGCGGCTCGATCACCTCGATCCTGTTCAATATTCCCGGTGAGCCCTCATCGGTGGCGACGACGTTCGACGGTTACCCGATGGCCCGCGAAGGCCGTGCCGCCGAAGCCCTGACCGCCGCGTTCAGTTCGGCGTTGCTGGGTGCACTGGCGGGAGTGTTGCTGCTGACCTTCCTCTCGACGAAGATTGCCGCCTTCGCCATGTCGTTCAGTTCGCCGGAGTTCTTCGCGGTGTACCTGTTGGCGTTCTGCACCTTCATCGGCATGAGCAAGAACCCGCCGCTGAAAACCGTGGTGGCGATGATGATCGGTTTCGCCATGGCGGCGGTCGGCATGGACACCGTGTCCGGCAACCTGCGCTTGACGTTCGATCAGCCGACCCTGATGACCGGCATCAGTTTCGAAGTGGCGGTGATCGGCCTGTTCGGTATCGGCGAAATCCTCTGCACCGTGGAGGAAGGCCTGGTGTTCCGTGGCGAACACGCGCGCATCACGCCGATGGTGATCCTGCGCACCTGGGCCAAGTTGCCGCGCTACTGGTGGACCATTGTGCGTAGCACCCTGGTCGGTTGCTGGATGGGCATTACCCCGGGCGGGCCGACCGCCGCTTCGTTCATGAGCTATAGCCTGGCGCGGCGTTTCTCGAAGAACCGCGACAACTTTGGCAAGGGTGAACTCGAAGGCGTGATCGCTCCGGAAACCGCCGACCACGCCGCCGGCACCAGCGCCTTGCTGCCGATGCTGACCCTGGGTATCCCCGGTTCCGCCACCGCAGCGGTGATGCTCGGTGGCTTGATGATCTGGGGCCTGCACCCTGGGCCAACCCTGTTCGTCGAGCAGCATGACTTTGTCTGGGGCCTGATCGCCAGCATGTACCTGGGCAACGTGGTGAGCCTGATCGTGGTGTTGGCCACCGTGCCGCTGTTCGCCTCGATCCTGCGCATTCCGTTCTCGATCATCGCGCCGATCATCATCATGGTCTGCGCCATCGGTGCCTACTCGGTACACAACTCGTTCTTCGACGTGGTGCTGATGCTCGGTTTCGGCGCGTTGGGTTATCTGTTCAAGAAACTCGGCTACCCGATTGCGCCACTGGTACTGGCGGCGGTATTGGGTGACAAGGCCGAAGATGCGTTCCGTCAGTCGATGCTGTTCTCTGACGGGCACCTGGGGATCTTCTGGTCCAACCCATTGGTCGGCAGCCTGACCACGGCGGCGCTGCTGATGCTGTTCTGGCCGCTGATTTCCAAGGCCCTGGCAGCCCTGATGGGCTTTCGTAAACCCCAGGTCGCCAAGCCAAAATCGGTGCTGTGACACAGCAATGCTGGCAACGCCTGACATTTGTTGTCAGGCTTGCCGCAGTCCTGATTGCGAGTGCGGCCCATGTCCCGAATTCCTGATGCCAATGTAATCCACAGTCGACTGCGGCTGCGCCAGCTGCGGCTGATGCTCGCGCTGGAGGAATTCGGTTCGTTGCGCCGCGCCGCCGACCACATCGGCATGACCCAACCGGCAGCGACCAAGATGCTGCACGAAGCCGAGGACCTGCTCGGCGTCGAGCTGTTTGAACGGCTGCCTCGGGGCATGCGCTCGACCCCGTTCGGTGAAACCGTCATCTACTACGCACGCATGGTCTTCGCCGAGCTCAGCGGCATGCGCGAAGAACTGGTGGCGCTGCAATCGGGCAACCTGGGTCGGGTCGCCGTTGGCGCGATTCCGGCGCTGGCTTCCGGGCTGTTGACCCGCACCATCGCGACCTTGAAGCAAAGCCATCCACGCTTGTCCATGAGCATCCAGGTCGACACCAGCGACGTGCTGGTACAGGCGCTGTTGCAGGATCAACTGGACATCGTTTTAGGAAGGATTCCGCCCGGAGCACGGGCCGAAGAACTGCTGTTCGACAGCCTGGGCGAAGAAGCCCTGTGCGTGATTGCCGGTGCGCAAAATCCGCTGGCGCAGGAGAAGCAACTGGGTTGGGCAGAATTGCAGAACATGACCTGGGTGCTGCAACAGCAGCCAAGCCCGATGCGCGCGATCATCAATCAGGTGTTCCACAATGCGCGGGTCGACATTCCCAGCAGCATCGTCGAAACCACCTCGATCATGACCCTGCTCTCGTTGATCCAGCAGACCGATATGCTCGGTGTCACACCGGTGTCGGTGGTCGAGGATTATCCCGGTCGAGACCTGCTGGCGGTGTTGCCGATCAAATTCGAAGCACGACTGCCACCCTACGGCTTGATCACCCGCCGCCATCGCATTCAGTCCTCGGCGATGCAGGCATTCATGAACTCGGTGCGGGCCGAGCATGCGCTGAGCAAATGAAAAGGCCCCTGTAGGAGCTGCCGGAGGCTGCGATCTTTTGATCTTGCTTTTAAAAGGTCAAAAGATCGCAGCCTCGTTGCACTCGGCAGCTCCTACAGGGAAATGCGTTTACGCGGTTTTACGGAACACGAACACCAGGCCAACGATAATCAGCACCATGCCGAGGATACTCAACAGCGCCAGACGATTGCCGAAAATCAGGTAATCCATCACGGCCGTCACGGCCGGCACCAGATAGAACAGGCTGGTGACATTCACCAGGTCGCCCCGGGCGATCAAGCGGTACAGCAACAGGGTCGCCAGCACCGACACCACCAGCCCCATCCACAACACCGGCACGATGAAACCGCTGCCGTGTTCGAAATGAAACGGCTGGAACGGCACGAATATCCCGCAGAGCAACAACCCGGCCAGGTACTGCACCGGGAGCGTGCCAAGGGGATTATCGGTGATGCGTTTTTGCATGATCGAACCGAAGGTCATACTTGCCAGCGCCAGCAGGCCGAAGAGCATCCCGGCCAGCGACATGCCGGCCAGGCCGATGCCCTGATAGACCACCATGATCAACCCGGCCAGGCCCATCGACAGGCCGAACATGCGGCTGGCCGAGCGCTGGCGCTCCATGAGCACCACCGTGAGAATCGGTTGCACGCCCATGATGGTCGCCATTACACCGGGCGTGACCTTTAGGTCGAGCGCCAGCAGATAAAAAATCTGATACGCCCCCAGCAACACCACACCAGTCGCCATCGCATACAACATCGGCCTGCCGCCCTTGGGCAACTTCAGCTTCAGCAGCGGCATCAGCAACACCAGGCCGCACAACGCGATGACGAAGCGAATCAACAGAAAGGCAAAGGGTGATGCGTGGGCCAGCCCCCACTTGGAGAAAATCGCCCCGCTGCTCCACAGCAGAACGAACAGGCTCGTGGAAGCCGCCGCGAGCGCGGACTTTTTCGAAAGGACAAACATGAATACCACCTGTAGTCAGGCAAGAAGCCAATTCAGCCGAAGCTGAAATCCAGTAGTTTTTTCAAGCGGGCGCGTTTCGGAGAGGGTCAGCAGAACAATGCTGATCAGCCCGAAATGCCAACACCCGGCGGTGATACGACTGCGTACACCGGCGTGCTACGGACAGGTGGGGGGTAATGACTGATCTGCACAGGCTGCTGGTTCCCGCACGGCACGACGCCAGCGTTGACCGCTGAATCGACTACCGCGTTGATGAGGGTTGCAGGCATTGGGCTGATCTTTTTCGAAAAGTTGAAAAGCAGGTCATGCAGACCTGCTTGAGCTGACTATAACCAGAGGTGTGGCAGGCATCAACTCTCTTGCAAAAGACGGTTGAGGTATTGGCCATAACCATTTTTTGCCAATGGCGCCGCCAGTTTCTGCAGCTGATCGGCATCGATCCATTTCTGCCGGAAGGCAATCTCTTCAGGACAAGCGACTTTGAGGCCCTGGCGACGCTCGAGCGTGGCAATGAACTGGCTGGCATCGAGCAATGAGTCGTGGGTTCCGGTATCCAGCCAGGCGTAACCGCGGCCCATGATTTCTACCGACAGGTTGCCCTGTTCCAGGTAGAGACTGTTGATATCGGTAATCTCCAGCTCACCCCGCGCCGATGGCTTGATGCTCTTGGCCATCTCGACAACGTCGTTGTCATAGAAATACAGCCCGGTGACCGCAAAATTCGACTTGGGCTTGAGTGGCTTTTCTTCGAGGCTGATCGCCGTGCCCTGGCTGTCGAACTCGACCACGCCGTAACGCTCCGGGTCATTGACGTGATAGGCAAAGACACTCGCACCCGCCTGACGCGCCATGGCACTTTGCAGAATATTGATGAAGTCGTGGCCGTGATAGATGTTGTCACCCAGGACCAGGGCGCTGGGGTCGTTGCCGATAAAGTCTTCGCCGATGATGAAGGCCTGTGCCAGGCCATCGGGCGAAGGCTGCACCGCATAGGCAATGTTCAGGCCCCAACGGGTGCCATCCCCCAGCAGCTGTTCGAAGCGTGGGGTGTCCTGTGGCGTGGAGATGATCAGGATATCGCGGATACCCGCCAGCATCAGGGTGCTCAGCGGGTAGTAGATCATCGGTTTGTCGTAGACCGGCAGCAGCTGCTTGGAAATGGACAATGTCGCCGGATGCAGTCGAGTACCAGAGCCGCCGGCAAGGATGATGCCTTTACGATTGAGCATATTCATTTCTCCAGTATTTCTGCGAGCATCCGTGTCACGCCGACTTTCCAGTCAGGCAAGCTCAGCGCAAAGGCCTTTTGCAGTTTTTGCGTATCGAGTCGGGAATTGCATGGGCGTCGCGCCGGCGTCGGGTACGCCTCGGTGCCGATCGCGTCGACCATTGCCGGGCCAACCTTGAGCTTCATGCCTGCCCGCTCGGCATGTTCGAGTACAAAACGAGCATAGCGACACCAGGTGGTTTCGCCAGCGGCTGCAAGATGGTAGATCCCGCTCAATTGCGGGTCGGCCAGCAGGCTACGGATGGCATGGGCGGTCACATCCGCGAGCAATTCGGCACCGGTTGGCGCGCCGAACTGATCGTCGATCACGGCCAGGCGTTCACGTTCCCGGGCCAGGCGCAGCATGGTCGTGGCAAAGTTGTTGCCCCGAGCGGAATACACCCAGCTGGTACGCAGGATCAGATGCGCACAGCCGCTGGCGGCGATCGCCTGTTCGCCGGCCAGCTTACTGGCCCCATAGACACTCAATGGCGCGACCGGATCCTGTTCCTGCCAGGGCGTATGGCCAAGCCCTGCGAACACATAATCGGTGGAGTAATGCACCAGCAAAGCCTTGAGCCGTAACGCCTCGCGAGCCAGCACCGCCGGTGCATCGGCATTGACCCGATGGGCCAGCTGCGATTCGCTTTCAGCCTTGTCGACCGCGGTGTAGGCCGCTGCGTTCACGATAACGTCAGGTGCGAAGCGCTGCACGGTGGCGGCCAGCCCTGGCAAATCCGTCAGATCGCCGCAGTACTCCTGGCTTGCGGAGTCCAGCGCCAACACCTCGCCAAGGGGCGCGAGACTGCGTTGCAGCTCCCAACCCACCTGGCCGTTCCTGCCGAGCAATAGCAGTTTCATGCATTGCGCCCGGCATAGTTTTTCTCGACCCATTCGCGGTAGGCGCCGGACTGGATATTGCGTACCCAATCCTGGTTGTCCAGGTACCACTGCACGGTTTTGCGAATGCCGGTCTCGAAGGTTTCCGCCGGTTTCCAGCCCAGTTCACGCTCAAGCTTGCGGGCATCGATGGCATAACGTCGATCGTGCCCGGGCCGATCGGTCACGTAGCTGATCTGTGCATGGTAGGGCTGGCCGTCGGCACGCGGACGCAGCTCATCGAGCAACGCGCAGACGGTGTGCACGATCTCGAGATTGGTTTTTTCGTTCCAGCCACCGACGTTGTAGACCTGACCCACGTTGCCGGCCTCCAACACGCGGCGGATGGCACTGCAGTGGTCCTTGACGTACAACCAGTCGCGAATCTGCTGGCCATCGCCATAGACCGGCAATGCCTGGCCGGACAGCGCGTTGACGATCATCAGCGGAATGAGCTTTTCCGGGAAGTGATACGGACCGTAGTTGTTCGAGCAGTTGGTGGTCAGTACCGGCAGGCCGTAGGTGTGATGGTAGGCGCGCACCAGGTGGTCGCTGGCGGCTTTGCTGGCCGAGTAAGGGCTGTTGGGTTCATAGGGGTGGTTTTCGTTGAACGCCGCTTCGTCCTTGGCCAGTGAGCCGTAGACTTCGTCGGTGGACACATGCAGGAAGCGAAAGGCCTGCAGCGCATCGGGCGCCAGCCCCTTGGCGTAGGCGCGCACGGCTTCGAGCAAGCGGAAAGTGCCGACGATGTTGGTGTCGATGAAGGCCTGCGGCCCGTGGATGGAGCGATCGACATGGGACTCGGCGGCAAAGTTGAGAATGGCACGGGGCTGGTGCTCTTCGAGCAAGCGCTCGACCAGGGCACTGTCACCGATATCGCCCTGCACGAATACATGCCGGGTATTGCCCGACAGGCTGCTGAGGTTATCCAGGTTGCCGGCATAGGTCAGCTTGTCCAGATTGACTACGGTTTCATCGGAGTGAGCCAGCCAATCCAATACGAAATTTGCCCCAATGAAGCCTGCACCGCCAGTTACCAGGATGGTCATTGATTCAGACCTTTTTCAGTAAGGTTGCGAGGATCGGCCCCCCAATGGCGTTACTGCCAAGGAAACTCTGCTGTCGCAAGGATTTTGGATAAGGGTTTGAACATTCAACCAGCGCTCGCCAGCTCTACGACCGGCTCTGTTTAGACTCCCCCGACGCCCTGAACGGCATTAACAGGCGACATTCGTAATATAGCTTAGCTCCCAAAAATAAAAAAAAAGATCGCCTGGTGGCGATCTTTTTTCCCGGCCTTTGGCCATCGGGTGCTCAACCTATCAGCCAATGGCCCAGTAACCCCAGCACGCCAATCGCCAAGATCGGCCGCATTGCCCGATACGCCTTGGGGTGACGGCGTTTCCACTGCTTGACCAGCCCGCTGAACCTGTCGCTGAACTGCTTGCTCCAGGCATAGGCCTGGTTGATCCCGCCCACCCGTTCATCCGCAAGGTTCTGCGGCGCGGTGGCCCGCCCCAGCAGGCGGCTGATCCAGCGGTTGATGCCGGTGATCAAGCGGTTACTGAGCGGCCGCTCGATGTCGCAAAACAGAATGACCCGGGTCTTGTCGGTTTCGTTCTTGACCCAGTGCACATAGGTTTCGTCGAACATCACGTCTTCACCATCACGCCAGGCGTAGGCCTGACCGTCGACAAAGATGCGACAAGCGTCGCTGTTGGGCGTCGACAGCCCCAGGTGGTAGCGCAAAGAGCCGGCAAATGGATCGCGGTGCGGATTGAGATGACTGCCCCCCGGCAGCAGGGCAAACATGGCCCCCTTGACGTTGGGAATCGCGCTGACCAGCGCTACGGTCTGCGGGCACAGCAACTCGGCCGAGGGCAAGGGTTGGTCGTACCACTTGAGGTAGAAGCGCTTCCAGCCCTTCTTGAAAAACGAACCGAAGCCGGCATCGTTGTTTTTTTCCGCGGCGCGGATGTACCCCTCATCGAACAGGTGCAGCGCTTCTTCGCGGATAACTTGCCAATTGTCCTTGAGCATATCCAGCTCGGGAAACCTGCTGCGGTCCAGGTAGGGTTTTGAAGGCACGCCGGAGAACAGATACATCAAGGCGTTATAGGGGGCAAACAGGGCCGAATGGTTGACGAACTGACGCAAGACCGGCAAGCGCGCCTTGCCACGCAAATGTACATAGAGGGTACTGCCCAGAAACAGCAGCAACAACGACGCTTTCGCGGCAACCGAAACGCTCATTTACAACTCCTTGATCGATAATCTACGCAACGCCATTCCTCGACGCGGCCGTTGGCATGATAAACATTACCAATCGCGGGAAAAACCCGTGTAACCCGACATACAGTGTTAAGGAATGCGCAACAAAGCATGTCTTAACACAAGGTGCCTGAACGCTTGCTGATCCGCGTCAGGACACCTGATGGAGAAGGGGACTCCCCTTCTCCATCATCCAGCCTTCCCTACCCGTTACTGCTGGTTCTCCTGCTCGGTAAACAGATCGCTGAACAGCATGCTCGACAAATAACGTTCACCGGAATCCGGAAGGATCACCACAATGGTCTTGCCCTGCATCTCCGGGGTCTCGGCCAGGCGTACCGCCACGGCCATCGCGGCGCCGCAGGAGATGCCGCACAGGATGCCTTCTTCCTGCATCAAGCGCAGCGCCATGGCCTTGGACTCCTCGTCGGTGACCAGCTCCACCCGGTCGACGATCGACAGGTCGAGGTTTTTCGGCACGAAACCGGCACCGATGCCCTGGATCTTGTGCGGGCTCGGCTTGATTTCTTCACCGGCCAATGCCTGGGAAATCACCGGTGATACCGCTGGCTCCACCGCCACCGAGACGATCGGTTTGCCCTGGGTATTCTTGATATACCGTGAAACGCCGGTAATGGTTCCGCCGGTTCCGACACCGGCCACCAGGACATCCACCGCGCCGTCGGTATCGTTCCAGATCTCGGGCCCGGTGGTTTTTTCGTGGATGGCGGGGTTGGCCGGGTTGTCGAACTGCGCCGGCATGAAATAGCGCGCCGGATCACTGGCGACTATTTCCCCGGCCTTCTCGATCGCGCCTTTCATGCCCTTGGCCGGCTCGGTCAGCACCAGTTCCGCCCCCAGCGCCTTGAGTACCTTGCGGCGCTCGATGCTCATGGATGCCGGCATGGTCAGCATCAATTTGTAGCCACGGGCGGCGGCAACGAAGGCCAGGCCGATGCCGGTATTGCCGGACGTCGGTTCGACGATGGTCATGCCCGGCTTGAGCCTGCCTGTGCTTTCGGCGTCCCAGATCATGTTGGCGCCAATCCGGCACTTGACCGAGTAACCGGGGTTGCGCCCCTCTATCTTGGCCAGGATGGTAACGCCACGCGGCGCGATACGGTTGATCTGCACCAACGGCGTGTTGCCGATGGAATGGGCATTGTCAGCGTAGATACGGCTCATGGCTGGGTCCTTAACGACAGCATTGAAATAGGGCATCAAGGTAAGCCTCTTGCCCCTGGGCGTCCAGTCAGGTCGAACGTCCGGATGTAACCGCAGTCAATGGCTTTAGAACGTCAGAGAATTACCACCATGAAACGTCGATACCGCTGGCCGTTGTGGAGCTTCGCCGGCCTCCTTGTGTTGCTGATTGCCCTGCACTTCGCCCTGCCCTACCTGGTGCGCGACTACCTGAATGACCGGTTGGCGAACATGGGCGATTACCGTGGCCAGATCACCGACGTGGACCTGGCCCTGTGGCGCGGTGCCTACAAGATCAACGGCCTGAAAATCGTCAAGGTCGAGGGCAAGGTGCCTGTGCCCTTCGTCAATGCGCCGCTGATCGATCTCTCGGTCAGTTGGCATTCGCTGTGGTACGACCACGCAGTGGTCGCCCAAGTGACGTTCCTCAGGCCCGAGGTCAACTTTGTCGACGGCGGGGCCAACAAACAGAACTCGCAAACCGGCGAAGGCACCGACTGGCGTGCCCAACTGGGGAAATTGCTGCCGATCACCCTGGATGAAGTGCGGATCGACGATGGCAAGATCAGCTTTCGCAACTTCAATTCCAAGCCACCGGTGAACATGAATGCCACCAAGGTCGACCTGAGCATCTACAACCTGACTAACGTGGTCGATGCCAAAGGCAAACGCGACGCCCGCTTCGAAGGCAAGGCGCTACTGCTGGGTCACGCGCCCCTGGAAACCACGGCCACCTTCGACCCCCTGAGCAACTTCGAAGATTTCGAATTTCGCATGCGGGCCCGGAACATTGAGCTCAAACGCATGAATGACTTCGCTTCGGCCTACGGCAAGTTCGATTTCAATGCCGGCCATGGCGACGTGGTCATCGAAGCCAAGGCGAATAAAGCCAAACTGACTGGCTATATCAAACCGCTGCTGCGGGATGTCGACGTGTTCAACTGGCAACAGGATGTGGAAAACAAGGACAAGGGGATCTTTCGTTCCATCTGGGAGGCTATCGTCGGCGGCTCGGAAACCGTGCTGAAAAACCAGGGCAAGAACCAGTTTGCCACCCGGGTCGAGCTCAGCGGCAACGTCCATCAAAAAGATATCAGCGCGTTCCAGGCGTTTTTGCAGATTTTACGCAATGGTTTCATCCAGGCATTCAATGCGCGCTATGAACGACCCAAGCCGGAGGCCGATTAATTTTTACGCGTGACAGTGTAACGCCCGGTGTCTTCGGCTGCCCGTAGCGGATTGGCTTGCTGTTGCAGGAAATCCCATCCCAGGCAGGCCAGGGCCAGTGACCGCGGTACCGCCTCTCGGCCACTGCTGTAGCGACTGATGCTGCGGGCGCTGACGCCCAACGCCTCGGCGGCCTGATTCAGCGGCAATCCGGTTCGAGCGCGCCAGTCGATGAAAATCCGGGTATTTTCGTCCGACGCGTTTTGCGCCAGCGCATCCAGGTACAGGGTGTCGGCACCGATCTGGATGTCCAGCTCAGGCCACTCCACGCACCAGCCATCGTCACCCAGCATGGCCCCCTCGAACGCACTGCCACGCAAAGGCTGCAGGCCGGCAAAAACCTGCAGGTCGCGACTCAGGTCCAGGGTCAGTTGTTGACCGTCGATGAACGTCAGCGCCAGGCGATAATCCGGCAGTACTTCCACTGCTGATAGTCGTGGTCGCTTCATGGGTAACATCGTTTCCAATCCTCCAGCAATTGCGCCTGATGGGCTCTGATCCACCCGAGCGCTTCCTTGATAATCAACGGCGGTGCCTTGCCTGCCATCACTTCGACGGTTTCCAGGCTCAGCATGACATCCAGCCCGCCACCGGTCAGGTGAACGTGGGGCGGCGGGTGATCCTTCTCTCGCAGCGGAATGCGATACGTATCTCGAAATCGGTATTTAGTAGACATGCCCGGCAAGCTATCGCCAAAATGGCGATATCTCAATACTGGCCAGCCGCCGAGACTGAGTCAAGATGTGACGCTCCATTCAGAGACTGAATAAGCCGTCTGCGTTCACAGCCGACCGGACACCGCGTTATAGTCGGGGCTGACCATTTTATTGCACCTTTTATTGCACCTTTCATTGCACCCCTGCGCCCTGCCTCGCTCAGGCCGGCGTTACCGTTCGAGGATTAGCAGATGAAGTTCGAAGGCACCCAGGCCTACGTCGCCACCGATGACCTGAAGCTGGCGGTCAACGCCGCCATCACCCTGGAGCGGCCGCTGCTGGTCAAGGGCGAACCTGGCACCGGCAAGACCATGCTCGCCGAACAACTGGCCGACTCCTTTGGCGCCAAGCTGATCACCTGGCACATCAAGTCCACCACCAAGGCTCACCAGGGCCTCTATGAGTACGACGCGGTCAGCCGCCTGCGCGATTCGCAGCTCGGCACGGAAAAGGTCCACGACGTTCGCAACTACCTGAAAAAGGGCAAGCTCTGGGAAGCCTTCGAATCCGAAGAGCGGGTCATCCTGCTGATCGACGAAATCGACAAGGCCGACATCGAGTTCCCCAACGACCTGCTGCAAGAACTCGACAAGATGGAGTTCTACGTCTACGAGATCGACGAGACCATCAAGGCCAAGAAGCGCCCGATCATCATCATTACCTCCAACAACGAGAAAGAGCTGCCGGACGCCTTCCTGCGCCGCTGCTTCTTCCACTACATCGCGTTCCCGGATCGCACGACGATGCAGCGGATCGTCGACGTGCATTACCCGGACATCAAGAAAGACCTGGTCAGCGAAGCGCTGGATGTGTTCTTCGACGTGCGCAAGGTGCCGGGCCTGAAGAAAAAACCATCGACTTCAGAACTGGTGGACTGGCTGAAGTTGCTGATGGCCGACAACATCGGCGAAGCGGTGCTGCGCGAACGCGATCCGACCAAGGCCATCCCGCCGCTGGCCGGCGCTTTGGTGAAGAACGAACAGGACGTGCAACTGCTGGAGCGTCTGGCGTTCATGAGCCGTCGCGGCAGTCGATAAGAGGCTGATGCCATGCTGCTCAACCTGTTCAATGAAATGCGCGCAGCCAAGGTGCCGGTCTCGGTGCGCGAGCTGCTGGACCTGATCAACGCGCTGAAACAGCGCGTGACCTTCGCCGATATGGACGAGTTCTATTACCTGTCCCGGGCGATCCTGGTGAAGGACGAAAAGCATTTCGACAAGTTCGACCGGGCCTTCGGGGCCTACTTCAATGGCCTGGAAAAGCTCGACGATCACCTCCAGGCCCTGATTCCGGAAGACTGGTTGCGCAAGGAGTTCGAGCGCTCGCTGACCGATGAAGAACGGGCAGCGATCCAGTCCCTTGGCGGCCTCGACAAGTTGATCGAAGAATTCAAGAAACGCCTGGAAGAACAGAAGGAACGCCATGCCGGCGGCAACAAGTGGATCGGCACCGGTGGTACCAGCCCGTTCGGTTCCGGCGGTTTCAACCCGGAAGGCATTCGGGTCGGCGATGCCGGCAAGCGCCAGGGCAAGGCCGTGAAAGTCTGGGACCAGCGCGAGTACAAGAACCTCGACGATTCAGTCGAGTTGGGCACGCGCAACATCAAGGTCGCCCTGCGCCGCTTGCGCAAATTTGCCCGCCAGGGCGCGGCGGAAGAGCTGGACATCGATGGCACCATCGACCACACCGCCAAGGATGCCGGCTTGCTGAACATCCAGATGCGACCGGAGCGGCGCAATACGGTGAAGCTGTTGCTGCTGTTCGACATCGGCGGCTCGATGGACGCCCACGTGAAGATCTGCGAAGAGCTGTTCTCGGCCTGCAAGACCGAATTCAAGCATCTGGAGTACTTCTACTTCCACAACTTCATCTATGAGTCGGTGTGGAAGAACAACATGCGTCGCACTTCCGAACGCACCTCGACCATGGACCTGCTGCACAAGTACGGCGCCGACTACAAAGTGATCTTCATCGGTGACGCCGCCATGGCGCCCTACGAAATCACCCAGCCGGGTGGCAGCGTCGAGCACTGGAACGAAGAAGCCGGTTATGTGTGGATGCAGCGGTTCAAGGAGAAGTACAAGAAGCTCATCTGGATCAATCCGTATCCGAAGGACACCTGGGGTTATACCTCGTCGACCAATATCGTGCGGGATTTGATCGAGGACCAGATGTATCCGTTGACCCTGCGGGGGTTGGAGGAAGGGATGCGGTTCCTGTCCAAATGATCGGGTGACGGTCTAAAAGATCGCAGCCTGCGGCAGCTCCTACAGAGATCGGTGTAGGAGCTGCCGCAGGCTGCGATCTTTTGATCTTCAAACAGTAAAACGGTGCAAATACTCGACCTGCTCGCGATGGGCGACATCCTGCACCACCGGCTTCAACCGCACCTGCGCCCCCGGCAGACACTGCGCCAGCCGCGCCAACGCCAACGGCGTCAACGCCCCCAGCCGCGGATAACCGCCAATGGTCTGCCGATCATTGAGCAGCACAATCGGCTGCCCGTCCGGCGGCACCTGCACCGCGCCCAGCGGAATACCTTCGGAGATCATCGGTTTTCCCTGGTACTGCAAAGCTGTGCCCAACAAACGAATGCCCATGCGATCGGCACGGCTGTCCAGGCTCCAAGTGCTGTTGAACGCATCGAACAGGCTCTGCCCGCTGAATTCACCGATCTGCGCACCGAGCACCAGGTCCAACGGGGCCTTGAGGTTCAGGTCCGGCCGCTGGTCTGCGGTCAACTCTCGCAGCAACATCACTGAGTTACCCGAATAGCTCAAGCACGCGCCTTTGCCCAGCGCACGCCCCATGCCATCCAGTCCGCCCAGTTCCTCACGAACCACCGTAGCGCTGCTGCCCAACACCTTCGGCGCATCGAAGCCACCCGGTGCGGCCAGATAGGCCCGGGCGCCGAGCAATGGCTGGGTGAATTGCAGACGCTGGCCCTTTTGAAGCCTGAAGCTGCGCCACGGTGCCAAGGCTTCACCGTCCACCTTCGCGCCAAGATCGGCCCCGGCCAGCGCCAGCACGCATTCGTCCTCGGCCACTACGGTGAACCCGCCGAGGGTGATTTCGATCACCGGCGCATCCAGCCCGTTACCCAGCAACCAATTGGCCCAGGACATTGAACGCCAATCAGCCGCGCCACCCTGGGTCACGCCCAGGTGCCGCACGCCAAAACGACCAGCGTCCTGCAACAGGCACAGCGGCGTACTCGCTTCAATCGTCAGACGGCTCATGCCTGGGCCTCCAGTGGCGTGTCGTCACCGCCCAAATTGATGAACTCGGCACGGCCGACCGCTTCGAAGCGCACGGTGTCGCCCGGTTGCATCAGGCTGTAGCCGTCTCGGTTGCGGTCAAACAATTTGGCCGGCGTGCGACCGATCAGGTTCCAGCCGCCCGGCGATACCACTGGATAGGCGGCCGTCTGCCGTTCGGCGATGCCGACACTGCCCGCAGCGACTTTCTTGCGCGGTGTATTCAGGCGCGGTGCGGCGAGTACTTCTTCCACCAGGCCCATGAAGGCGAACCCCGGGGCGAAGCCCAGGGCGAACACCTGGTATTCACGCCCGCTGTGACGGCGGATCACCTCTTCCACCGCCAGCCCACTGCGTTGCGACAACAGGCTCAATTCCGGACCGACACTCAAGTCGTACCACACCGGCAGCACATGGCATTTGCCGCGAGTACGCGCGTTGGGGGACAAGTCGATCAACGCCTCGGCGATCAATTCCCGGGCCTGCACCGGATTCAGCGCAGTCAGGTCGTAATGCACCATCAAGGTTGTGTAGGACGGCACCAGATCGATCAGCCGGTCACCGAACGCTGCCCGCAGGCTTTCGCTGGCGGCGAGCATCCACGGCATGTTGGCTTCGGCGATCTCATCGAACAGACGCACCATCAGGCAATCGAGCGCGACCACTTCTACCCGCAGTTTCATGACGCGCCCTGCTGGTTCAAAGCTTCACGAATGCGCCGCACGGCGGCCACCGAGCTGGCGTTGTCGCCGTGCACGCAGAGGGTATTGGCCTGCAGGTGCAGGGCGCTGCCGTCACTGGCGGTGAGGTGATCGCCACGGGCAATGATCAACGCCTGCTCGATGATTTTCTCCGGTTCGTGATGCACCGCCCCCGGCAGTTGCCGCGACACCAGCATGCCGGCGCTGTCGTAGGCGCGGTCGGCGAAGGCTTCGAACCACAGGGTCACGCCGTACTCCTCGCCCAACTGCTGCGCGGCGCTGTTGTCGCGGGTGGCCATCAGCATCAACGGCAGGCTGCGGTCATAGGACGCCACTGCTTGCAGGACGGCGCGCAGCTGAGCCGGGTTGGCCATCATGTCGTTGTACATGGCGCCGTGGGGCTTGACGTAGCTGACCCGACCGCCCTGAGCCCGGCAGATGCCGTCGAGGGCGCCGATCTGGTAATGCAGGATGTCCTGCAGTTCCTGGGTGGCATAGGCCATGGAGCGGCGGCCGAAACCGACCAGATCCTGATAGGCCGGGTGGGCCCCGATCTGCACGCCGTGGCTGAGGGCCAGGCTGACGGTCTTGCGCATGATGCTCGGGTCGCCGGCATGGAAACCGCAGGCGATGTTGGCGCAATCGATGAAGGGCATGACTTCGGCGTCCAGACCCATGGTCCAGTTGCCAAAGCTTTCGCCAATGTCGCAGTTCAATAGCAGGCGGCTCACGCTGAACACTCCTGTAGGCTTTATTCTTTTTAGCTGTGGGACATATCCGTATGACACGCCCGCAGATTACCAGTTACTGGGCGTCGAGTTGCTTGCCACGGGTTTCCGGCAAGCTCAGGGCCGCGAGGATCACCACGCCGTAGGACACCGCCGCAAAGGCACCGATGCCGACGCTCAGCGGCACCGTCTGGCTGAGCAGGCCAATCAGCAGCGGGAACAACGCCGCCAGCGCGCGGCCGATGTTGTAGCAGAAGCCCTGGCCCGAACCCCGAATGCGCGTCGGGAACAACTCGGTCAGGAAGGCGCCCATGCCACTGAAGATACCCGAGGCAAAAAAGCCCAGCGGAAAGCCCAGCCACAGCATCACACCATTGCTCACCGGCATTTGCGTGTACAGCAGCACAATGGTGAACGAGCCGACGGCGAACAGGATGAAGTTCTTTTTGCGGCCGAGGATGTCGGTCAGATAGGCGCTGATGACATAACCGACGTAGGAACCGACGATCACCATCGCCAGATATCCGCCGGTGCCGAGTACGCTCAGACCGCGTTCGTTTTTCAGGAAGGTCGGCAGCCAGGAGGTGATGGCGTAGTAGCCGCCTAATGCACCGGTGGTCAGCAACGAAGCGCGAATCGTGGTGAAGAGCATGCCGGGCGCGAAGATCTCGTAGAACTTCGACGGGTTGCTGGGTTCCTGTTTGGCTTTGGCTTCGCGGTAGATTTCCGGGTCCTTGACCAGGCGGCGGACGAAGATCACGAAAATCGCCGGCACGATGCCGAGGATGAACAGCGCGCGCCAGGCGTCTTCCGGCGGCATGATCGAGAACAGCAGCGCGTACAGGATCGCGGTCAGGCCCCAACCCAGCGCCCAGCCCGATTGCACCATGCCAACGGCCTTGCCGCGGTCCTGGGCACGAATGACTTCGCCGATCAGCACCGCACCGGCGGTCCACTCGCCGCCGAAACCAAAGCCCATCAGGGTCCGTGCAATCAGCAGTTGTTCGTAGTTTTGGGCGAAACCGCAGAGGAAGGTGAAGAAGGCAAACCACAGTACCGTCAGTTGCAAGGTGCGCACCCGACCGATACGGTCGGAGAGAATCCCCGCCACCCAGCCACCGATGGCCGAGGCGATCAGCGTGCTGGTGTGAATCAGCCCGGCCTGGCCGGTGGTGATGCCCCACATGGCGATCAGCGTTGGCACCACGAAGCTGAGCATCTGGGTGTCCATGCCATCGAGGCCATAGCCGATCTTGCAGCTCCAGAAGGTGCGGCGTTCCTGCTGATTGATGTTGCGATACCAGTCGAAAGGTCCCGGGCGAGCCGTGGCTTTCGGAATGGCGGTGGTGTCGGGCGCACTCATGGCAAATCTCCGCGCTGATTTTATTGGTATTGTTCTGAGCCCCGACGACGCCTATCGTGGGAACCGGATGTGTCGATTTTTGGACGCGCCAGCGCTCTGCGTCCAACTAATAAAAACCTGCCCTAGCCATAAGAAAAACTTGATCACATGAACCTGAAGTTTCTCGAGACCTTCGTCTGGGTCGCCCGGCTCAAGAGTTTCCGCCTCACCGCCGACAAGCTCTTCACCACCCAGGCGTCGATTTCCAGCCGCATCGCCGTGCTCGAAGGCGAGCTTGGGGTGAAGCTGTTCCTGCGCGACTCACGGGGCGTGAGCCTGACGCCGGAAGGCTTGAAAGTGCTCGAATACGCCGAGCAGATGATGGACACCATGCAAGCGCTCAAACAGTCGATCGAGACCCGCTCCTGCAAGGCCGGTCGCGTGCGCATCGGCGTGATGGACACGGTGATCCACACCTGGCTGAGCCCGTTGGTGGCGCAGATGACCGATCACTACCCGCTGGTGGAAATCGAACTGGTGGCCGATACCTCGCTCAACCTCTGCGATCAACTGCAAAAAGGCTTTCTCGATGTGATCCTGCAAACCGACCTGCTGCGCCAGGAAAGCGTGCGCAGCCTGGAACTGGCCAGCCACCCCATGGGCTGGATCGTCGCCAGCAATTCACTCTACAACCGCGACTATTCAGGCATCGCCGACCTGGCCAATGAGCGGATCATTACCTACTCGAAAAACTCCCATCCCCATCAGGAAGTGCTCGCGCTGATGCAGGCCAACGGCGTCATCGCACCTCGGCTGAACTGCGTGAACTCGGTCTCGGCGATCACCCGCCTGCTGCGCGACGGTTTTGGCATCGGCGCATTGCCACCGGTGCTGGTGGCCGAGGAACTGGCGCGGGGTGAATTGACCTTGCTGGACATCGACCAGCGACCACCGGACCTGCAAGTGGTGGTGTCGTGGCGGGTGGGCGTGGAATGGGTCGAGGAGATTGTGGCGTTGTGTCAGCAGGTGCTGGAGGGCTATGCGCGCCGGGTGGGGGAGAATTACATCGTTTTGCAACGTTGACCTGTAGGAGCTGGCTTGCCAGCGAAGGCGCAATGCCTGACACACCGCATCACTTGATTCGCTGGCAAGCCAGCTCCTACAGACCGCGCAAATCCCGCTCTTCTATCGGCCGGCTCTGGCGAAGACGCTTGCCGCCCAACACCACCCAATCGATCAGGCGGAACAGGCACTCGATCCCGAACGACAGCAGCAACGCCCCGCTCATGCCCCAGATCATCGCCTCCGGGGTCAGCAGGATCTGGTAGCTGTAGCCATTCCAGGTTTCCTTGCGAATATCCGGATCAGCGGCCAGCACCACTTGCAGGAAGCGGATGTACCACGGCCCTTGCATCGCCTGGAATTGCTTGTCCAACGCCACCTGGCGGCTCAGCAGGTTGCCCAGGCTGTCGGCGTCGCTGCGAAAGATCGGGTCTTCACTGGCGCGATAGTGGGCGACCAGGGCCTGCATGTCGCCCTTGAAGAATTGATTGGCGGTGTTCTGGAACCCGCTCAACCCGGCCTGCGCTTCGATCAGGTGGGCTTCGACCCGCTTGGCGTAATCATTGATGAACCCCGGCACCTGGACACCGATCAACAGGCCCGCCGCAAACAACACCAGCCGTAGATAACTGAGCAACATGGGGGATGATCCTTATTCGGTCCTGCCCTGGCTGACGCATTCGCCGCGTCGCCACAGGCTCCATTGGCCTGGCTCGTAGCGGGTCCAGGTTTCATTTTCGGTCAAAGGCTCGGTAGCAATCACCGTGACCACATCGTTGGGCGTGGTTTCGGCCTGGAAGTCGACGATCACATCGACGTCCTTCAGGCGCGCCGGGCCGAACGGGGCACGACGGGTGATCTGCGCCAGCTTGGTCGAGCAATAGCAGAACAGCCAGTCGCCATCGCTGAGCAGGCAGTTGAAAACACCCTTGCTGCGGTATTCGGCGCAGGCGGCGACCAGGTCCGGCAGCAGTTCCTCGACCTCCACCGGCTCCGGAAACGCTGCCCGCACGCGGTTGAGCAAGTCACAGAACGCCGCTTCGCTGTCGGTATCACCAACCGGGCGATAGAAGCTGGTCGTGGGTTGAAAATCCGCCAACTGGCCATTATGGGCGAAGCACCAGTTGCGCCCCCACAACTCGCGCACGAAGGGATGGGTGTTGGACAGGCAGACCTTGCCGACGTTGGCCTGGCGGATATGCCCGATCACCACTTCGCTCTTGATCGGGTAGCGCTGCACCAGGTTCGCCACTTCCGACTCGCAGCTCGCCGCCGGGTCCTGGAACAGGCGCAAACCCCGGCCTTCGTAAAAAGCGATGCCCCAACCGTCACGGTGCGGCCCGGTACGCCCACCACGCTGCATCAGCCCGGTGAAGCTGAACACGATATCGGTCGGGACATTGGCGCTCATGCCCAATAACTCACACATGCTTGGACTCTCGCTTCATGGCAGGGGCACGGTTACAGACGGGGTTCGACGCGCATCCGCTGGGGATTGCCCGGCACAGGCGGACGACCGTAACGATCATCGCCGGCACCGCCGAAGGGGTGATCCTCTTCCGGTTCGTCGGCACGAAGAGCGGCCTGGGCGGCGGCTGCCTGTTCCTTGCGGGCCCTGGCGCCACGTTCGAGGATAAAACGCGCCCCGGCGAACACCAGGTAGATGCCAAAAGCGATCATGCCGTACATGAACAGGTCGGAAATCGCCCGCCATGCGTTGTTGCCGACCTTGAACAACAGGTCAAGGGCCGTGATGGCAAGGGCCGGGGCCACTTTTTCCTTCACCGGGTCGATGATGGTCGGGCTGAACAGCAGCACCGCCACCAGTAAACGCAGGGGTTCGCGCAGCCAGCGCCACATCCAGCGGGTGATGCGCATCCACACCAACAGGCAGCCCAAAGCGGCAAAGGCGTAGAGGCCCCAAGCGATCAGATAGTCGTTCTCGGTCATGGTGTCCATGGCAAGGCAGGCAAAGAGGCGCTTATGATAACGGCTTTTCGTCCATCAGGCTCCTTCATGTAGGAGCTGCCGCAGGCTGCGATCTTTTGATCTTGAAAAAACAAGATCAAAAGATCGCAGCCTGCGGCAGCTCCTACAGGTTGCGCCCCCCCTATTCAGTATCTTGTTCGAGAGACCTTCATGCCCCTATCCGCCAACGTTTCCGACGCCCCGATTGCCCGCAAGGCCGAAGGATCCGACCCGTACGCCTGGCTGCAGGAGCGCGACAGCGCAGCGGTGCTCGACTACCTCAAGGCTGAAAACAGTTATCAGGAGGCGCAAACCGCCGATCAGGCCGGGTTGCGCGAAACCCTGTTCGAGGAGATCAAGGGCCGGATTCTCGAAACCGACCTGTCCCTGCCCTCGCCGTGGGGACCCTACCTGTATTACACGCGCACCACGGCCGGTGACGAATACGCCCGTCACTACCGCTGCCCGCGTCCGGCCGACGACAGCCTGGTCCTTGATGAAAGCCGGGAGCAACTGCTGCTGGACCCGAATGAACTGGCCCAAGGCGGCTTCTTTTCCCTCGGCGCGTTCAGCATCAGCCCCGATCACCAGCGCCTGGCCTACAGCATCGATTCCACGGGCGACGAGATCTATACGCTGTTCGTGAAGGAATTGTCCGACGGTCGCGTCAGTGAGCTGGAGTTCCAGGACTGCGACGGCAGCATGACCTGGGCCAATGACAGCCTGACCCTGTTTTTCGGCGAGCTGGACGACACCCATCGCCCGCACAAGCTGTTGCGCTATCGCCTGGACGGCACGGCGGCCGAAGAAGTGTTCCATGAAACCGACGGCCGCTTCTTCATGCACTGCTACCGATCGAGCTCCGAACAGCAATTGCTGCTGTCGGTGGGCAGCAAGACCACCAGCGAAGTCTGGGTGCTGGATGCCAATCACCCGCAACGGCCCTTTACCTGCGTCGCGCCGCGCCAGGAAAACCATGAGTATGACCTTGACCACGGCGCGCTCGACGGCCAATGGACCTGGTTCATCCGCACCAATCGCGACGGCATCAATTTTGCCCTGTACACCGCCGTCGACAGCGGCGTGGCGCCGACCGAAGCCGACTGGCAGAACCTGATCCCTCACAGCGACACGGTGATGATCGATGGCATGAGCCTGAACGCCGGGGCCATGACCCTGAGCCTGCGGGTCGGCGGCTTGCCGGTGATCGAAGTTCACCCCCAGGACCTGCCGAGCTATCGGGTGCAACTGCCGGACGCGGCCTACAGCCTGCACGTGCAGAACAGCCTGGAATTCGTCAGCGAGCGGATTCGCCTGCGCTACGAAGCGTTGAACCGTCCGGCGCAGATCCGCCAACTGGAACTGGTCAGCGGTGCGCAGCAGGTGCTCAAGCAAACCCCGGTGCTGGGCCCGTTCGACGCCGACGCCTACGTCAGCCAGCGCCTGTGGGCCACGGCGCCCGATGGCACGCAAGTGCCGATCAGCCTGGTGGTCAAGCGCGAAGCACTCGGCAAGCCGGTTCCGCTTTACCTGTATGGCTATGGCGCCTATGGCGAAAGCCTCGACCCGTGGTTCTCCCACGCGCGCCTGAGCCTGCTCGATCGCGGCATGGCGTTCGCCATCGCTCACGTGCGCGGCGGCGGTGAACTGGGCGAAGCCTGGTATCGCGCCGGCAAGCAGGAGCACAAGCAGAACACCTTCAGCGACTTCATCGCCTGCGCCGAACACCTGATCGCCAATGGCCTGACCACCGCGCCACAACTGGCGATCAGCGGCGGCAGTGCCGGCGGCCTGTTGATCGGGGCGGTGCTTAACCAGCGACCGGAGCTGTTTGGCGCCGCGATAGCCGAGGTACCGTTCGTCGATGTGCTCAACACCATGCTCGACCCGGAGCTGCCATTGACCGTCACCGAATACGACGAGTGGGGCAACCCTGAAGAGCCGGACGTGCACGATCGGATCAAGGCCTACGCGCCGTACGAAAACGTCAGCGCCCAGGCTTATCCGCCGACCCTGGTGATCGCCGGCTACAACGACAGCCGTGTGCAGTATTGGGAAGCGGCCAAATGGGTGGCGAAATTACGCGCCACCAAGACCGACGACAACCCGCTGCTGCTCAAGACCGAACTGGGCGCGGGGCATGGCGGGATGAGCGGTCGCTATCAGGGATTGCGTGACGTAGCGCTCGAATATGCATTTTTGTTCAAGGTATTGGGTGTTGCCTGAGGAACTTGGCGCGACGAACCGGTCTTAATCCCGGACATCGGTGGCCGATACAACACTGATCCCCTGTAGGAGCTGCCGCAGGCTGCGATCTTTTGATCTTAAAAAATCAAGATCAAAAGATCGCAGCCTGCGGCAGCTCCTACACAGGGATCAGCGGTGAGATCAAATCCGGAATAGAAGCAGACAAAAAAGATCGCACGACATGTCAGAACCCACCTTATTGAACAACGAAATCCGCAACTGGCTGATGGACTGCGGCCTGTTCAACCAACTGCTGCCGGCGGAATTCGCCGCGGCTTCGGGCTACTTCAGCCTGAGCACCATTGTCCAGGGCGAAGAAATCTTCCACGAGGGCGATGCCGGCAGCTTCATGTGCATCATCCATACCGGCCAGGTGGCGGTGCAGAAGACCACCAGCGACGGCCAGCAGGTGACCATCGCGACCCTGCGCAGCGGTCGCTCGTTCGGCGAAATGGCCGTACTCGACGGCGAACACCGTTCGGCCAGTTGCGTGGCGGCGAGCAACTGCCAGTTACTCAACCTGGGCAAGGATTCGCTGGAAAAGATGCTCAACGAGGCACCGAAAATCGCCGCCAAGATCATCCGCGCCCTCGCCGTCTCGCTCTCCAAACGCTTGCGCATGGCCGATGGGCAACTGCTGTCGCAGCAGGTCTAACCGCCGGGCGACTTGACCTTCGGCGGGTTCTGCTCGATCCCCGGCACCGGCTGGTCCTTGGTCGGCGGGCTTGGCATCTCGATCGGCACCAAGGGTGGCCCGCCACTGCCCGGGCCTACTTTCGGCAGGGGTGCCGGGCTGATCTGCGGATACGGCGTGGGCGTTGCGGTGCCCGGCGAACCGGGCATTGGCGCGGGACTGATCGGCATGGTCTGCAACTGCTGCGCCTGCACTGCAGTTATCGAGAGCGCGGTCAGGGCAATGGCCGTTAGAATGGTGCGCTTCATCAATGGCTCCGTTGGCCTTGTGGTCGATTGCAGGCTACTCCCAACTGCGCCGGTTTGCCTTCCCCTGTGCTGCCATTTTTCCTCAAGTGAGCCCCATGAAACGTTTTGTTCTGCTCGATACCGCCCCTATTCCCGAGAACGGCGGTGCCCTGTGCCTGTTCGAGTACGGCGAGGATTTCGTCATCAAGATCCAGGGTGGTGACGGCGGACAATTGATGAATACGCGCATGCACGGCTCTGAGGATGCCTTGGCCGAGATCCCCTGCCGCAAGGTCGCAGGAAGACCGAATTCGCGGGTGTTGATCGGTGGCCTGGGCATGGGCTTCACCCTCGCCTCGGCGCTCAAGCACCTGGGCAAGAGCGCTGAAGTGGTGGTCGCCGAACTGGTGCCCGGCGTCGTGGAGTGGAACCGCGGACCACTGGGGGAGAAGGCCGGTAACCCACTGCAAGACCCGCGCACGGTGATCCGCATGGAAGACGTGGCCAAGGTCCTGCAGGCAGAGCCGCAAGGTTTCGACGCGATCATGCTCGACGTCGACAACGGCCCCGAAGGCCTGACGCAGAGAGCCAACAGCTGGCTCTACTCCGCCGGCGGCCTGAGCGCCTGCGCCAAGGCCCTGCGACCAAAAGGCGTGCTGGCGGTCTGGTCGGCCAGCGCCGACCGGCAGTTTTCCGACAAACTGAAGAAAGCCGGTTTCAAGGCCGAGGAAGTGCAGGTCTTCGCCCACGGCAACAAGGGCACCCGCCACACCATCTGGATTGCCGAGAAGCTCAAGGGCTGAGCTAAACTGCGTGTTATACCGTCATTAGTCATTCAACAAAGGTGAACCCATGAGTTCGTCCACCCCGACCAACACCTCGAAGCTGGACCGCATCCTGGCCGACAACCAGCGCGACAAGGAAATGGGCTACCGCGACAAGGCCCTGAAGATGTACCCGCACGTGTGCGGCCGCTGCGCCCGTGAGTTCTCCGGCAAGCGCCTGAGCGAACTGACCGTGCACCACCGCGACCACAACCACGATAACAACCCCCAGGACGGTTCGAACTGGGAATTGTTGTGCCTGTACTGCCACGATAACGAACACTCGCGTTATACCGACCAGCAGTATTTCGGCGAGGGCTCGCTGAGCACGCCGAAAATCGCCAAGGCGACGCACAACCCGTTTGCGGCGTTGGCGGGGTTAATGAAAAAAGAAGACTGAATCTCTTCATTGCCTGATCCGGCCTCATCGCCAGCAGGCTGGCTCCCACACTGGATCTCTGGTGCACTGAAAATCCCCTGTGGGAGCCAGCCTGCTGGCGATGGCGGCCGCGCCTGCACCGTCAATCTCCGATCTGACCGCAGCTCCTCAATCCCCGTATAATCTCGCTTTTTCCTGAAAGGCGCTTCGCTCGTGGCAGACAAACGGTACAGCTGCATTGGTTTGTATAACCCCAAATCACCGGAGAACGTCGGTTCGGTGATGCGCGCCGCTGGCTGTTACGGCGTGGCGTCGGTGTTCTACACCGGCAAGCGTTACGAACGCGCCGCCGACTTCGTCACCGATACCAAGCGCGTCCACTACGACATCCCGCTGATCGGCATCGACGACCTGAAGAAAATCCTGCCCCTCAACTGTGTTCCCGTTGCCGTGGAACTGGTCGACGGCGCCCGCCCGTTGCCGGAGTACACCCACCCGGACCGCGCGCTCTACATCTTCGGCCCGGAAGACGGCTCGCTGGATAAAGAGATCCGTGACTGGTGCGAAGACGTGGTCTACATCCCGACCACCGGCTGCATGAACCTCGCTGCCACGGTCAACGTCGTGCTCTACGACCGCATGGCCAAGGGCCTCAACACCCGCTCGGGGCCGAAATTCCGCTGAATCGCCGCACATCCGATGGAACAAGTGGCCTGCTCCGGCAGTCAGCTTATCTATCCACTACTCAAGCCTGGAGTCAGATCATGAGCGAACTCAAACGCGTAGAGCGCATCGAATCCACCCCGTTCCAGACCTCTTCCGAGCAGAATGTCCATGGCTGGGAACGCATCGGTTCATTGGCGGGCGGCGTGGTCATGGTCGGCAAGGGCTTGCGTCGTGGCGGCCTGTTCGGCCTGATTCAGGTGGCCATCGGCGGCGTGGCCCTGGCCCGCGGCATCACCGGCCACAGCTCGGCGAAAAGCCTGCTGGAAAAAAGCCGCCAGGACATGAACAACGTGCGGGCGAAGATTCAGCGCGCGGGCGAAGAGTTGAACCGGCTGAAAGCCAATGCCGAGGCAGCGACCAACACCGCGACCGTCACCGGCAACGATTCCTTGAAGTCGCCTAAAACCGGGGTTTGATCGGGAATTTGCGCTAAGGCTTATGGCCTCATCGCCAGCAGGCTGGCTCCCACAGGGGATCTTCTTTGTTGCACAGATTGTGTGAACAGCGAAGATCACTGTGGGAGCCAGCCTGCTGGCGATGGCGGTGTTACTGAAGCAACCCGGTATCCAGGACCTTGGAAGACTCACCAAGCACGCTCTCACTGAGCTGTACGAATTCCTTGGTATCAATGCTCCCCAGATGCATCGCCCCGCGCAGCACATCATCCAGCGAACGCTTGTTGCGCGTCTGCAAGCGAATCTCGCGATCCAGCTCCTGTAGCAACAACACCGCCTTGGCCACCTGCGCAGCATTGATCTGCTCGCCCCGCAAGCTGGTGACTTTCTGGCTGTCCTTGACCAGCTTCCCGTGCAAGCCCTCATACCGCTCATCACTCATGCCACCGGCCCGGCGCACCAGTTCGATGGCGTAGTATTCGGCAAAACCTTCACTGATCCAGTCGCTGCGCTGCTGATCGTTGATTCGCCCGAACACCTGGGCCAACTCGCGCACAACCGGGCTGGTCCCGCTTTCGCTGACCAGCGGCAGGCGGCTATTCAGGTAGATCGATTCGTGCGCCGACAGGCTGCCGCGCCACATCGGATCGTTGGCGCCGACAATCAGCAACTTGGTCGGGTGACGAGGAAACACCGCCTGTACCTGGGGCCAGACAAACGTCAGCAGCGTCAGCACATCCATGCGCCGCATGCCCTGGCCACGCGGTGAAGCGACGGTGACTTCGGTTTCGCCCAAGCGGGTGCGACGGCTGCCGAGGTGCCCGGCAAGCATCCAGCCTGTGGGCCGATCGAACAGCCGGGAAACGTTATCGATGCGGAACTTGTTCTTGCCGATGCGCGGCCAGGCGGTTTCGACGCTTTGCCAGCCAGTGGGCAACTCGAATTCAAGGCGTGAAACCAGCTCGATGCCGTCCTGTTGATCGAGCCTGGCCGGCGGCACCAGATCGTCACCGCGCATCAGTGCCCAGGTCGGGGTCATGCGGGTGTCGAAGCTGCCGCTCTTGCGCCCGTGACTGATCTTTACCCGCCAGGTCAGGCTGGCCTTTTCGGCCGCCGGGCGCCACACGCCGCGGGCCGGCTTGCCCTCGGTCAGCTGCCATTGGCCGTCGGCCTTGAAATCGCTGTAGTGGCTGCCGTCGCCGAGGTCGAAATCCAGGCTGCGGACCGCCGCGCCCTGGGCCAGGGTCAGGCGTACTTCAGCCTGGTCGCTTTGCGGCAACAGGCGCACGTGGTAATCCAGATCGACTTTCTTCGCCGCCCACACAGGCGCGCTCAGGGCGCACAACCCAACGACCAGCGCCCGCCGCCATCCCACAGTCATACACACTCCTTCGTGAAACCTTGACCTGCGCTGCGCTTTAACCTGCGCGGAAAATCAGATGGTCTTCCCAATCCTCTTCCGCCACGCTGCCTTCGGCGAGCATGCGCCCGGACTGGGAAATACGTTCGTGGTGCACCGCGTCGCGATCACCGCACACCAGGTGATGCCACAGCGGCAGGTCCTTGCCCTCGCTGACCAGGCGATAGCCACAGGTCGGTGGCAGCCATTTGAACTCGTCGGCCTTGCCCGGTGTGAGCTGGATGCAATCCGGCACCGAGGCGCGACGGTTGGGGTAATCGCTGCACTGGCAGGTTTTCAGGTCCAGCAGTTTGCAGGCGATGCGCGTGTAATAGACGCTGTTGTCGTCTTCGTCCTCGAGCTTTTGCAGGCAGCACAGGCCACAGCCGTCGCACAGCGATTCCCATTCCTGCTGATCAAGTTGATCGAGGGTTTTGCGTATCCAGAACGGTTCTACTTTGGCGGCCATGGTTCGAGCATCGACATCAGGTGGTGAAAAGGCCGCCAGTCTAGTGCCCGCAGCCCCGCGGGCCAAGCATTGGCGACTGCCGGTAGAACACGCTTGTCAGTTATCGCGCCGCCAAGTAGGGTTTTGCGTCGCTCCCACTTTCAAACGTAGCAAGGAATCTCTTGATGAGTGCCAACCCACGCGTTGCCGATTATGTCATTCACCCTCAGTTCACCGATCGCTGGTCGCCCCGCGCCTTCACCGGCGAAAGCATTCCTGAAGAAACCCTGCTTAGCTTCTTCGAAGCCGCGCGCTGGGCACCGTCGGCGTACAACTCGCAGCCTTGGCGGTTTCTCTATGCGCGTCGCGATACGCCGAACTGGGAGCGTTACCTGGGCCTGCTGAATGAATTCAACCGCAGCTGGGCGCAACACGCCTCGGCACTGGTGATCGTGATCTCGAAAACCACCTTCACCGCGCCTGGCGCCAGCGAAGAGACCCCGGCGCTGTGGCACACCTTCGACACCGGTTCCGCCTGGGGCCACCTGGCGCTGCAAGCCAGCATCAGCGGCTGGCACACCCACGGCATGGCCGGTTTCGATCAGGAACTGACCCGCAAGGAGCTGAACATTCCCGAAGGCTACGCCCTGCACGCGGCCGTGGCAGTGGGCAAATTGGGGGATAAAGCGACGCTGGCGGATTACCTGCAGGCGCGTGAAGAGCCGAGCCCGCGGCGTCCGTTGAGCGAACTGGCTGCTGAAGGCGACTTCACCCTCTGAGCCACAACGCATATCTACTGTAGGAGCCGAGCTTGCTCGCGATAGCGGTGTCACAGTCAACGATGATGTTGAATGTGATGGCCTCTTCGCGAGCAAGCTCGGCTCCTACAGGTTTAGCGTCAACTCAGTAGCCGCGATTGAAATCCACTTCCCCGCGCAACGCTTCACCCGCCTGATACGCCCGCAGGTTCGCGACAAACAGCTCTACCATCAACGACGGTGACGTCGGTGCCGAGCTGTGGCCCGTCAGCAAGAGGCCAAAGGCCGTCCAGAACGGATGCCGTTGCGGCAGCGGCTCCTGGCGACAGACGTCGATCACGGCGCCCACCAGATGGCCTTCCTTCAAGGCTTCCACCAGATCCGCATCCACCACCGCCACACCGCGCCCGACGTTGATGAACAAGCCGCTCGGCTTGAACTGCTTGAACAGCGCCGCATCGTAGATATCGTGGGTGTTCGGTGTATTTGGCAGCAGGTTGACCACATAATCCACTTCACCGACCAAGCGTGGCAGATCCGCCAGCGAACCGACTTCGATAAAGGGGGCCTGCTCACGGGCCTCACTGGCGATGCCATACAACTGCACACCAAAAGGCACGAGGAACTGCGCCACCGTCTGCCCGATATCACCGGTGCCGACGATCAATACCTTGCGCCCCGCCAGGCTCTGGCCATGACGACTGTCCCATTTGCGCTCGACCTGGCTGACCAGCCGCGCCAGCACTTCACGTTCGTGGCCGAGCATGTAGGTGAGCACGTATTCGGCCATGACCTGACCGAAAATCCCCACCGCGCGGGTCAGGCGATAGTGCCGAGGCAAGCCGTCGGCCAGCAGCGGCGTGATGCCCGCCCAGGTCGACTGCAGCCATTGCGGCTGATGGCCCTGACGCAGCAGGGTCGCCAGCAGGTCGGGCTGGCCGAGCCAGACCGGGCAATCGGCCGCCAGGCGTGCCAGTTCGGCGGAATCGCCGCTGGTCAGTACTTCCACATCAGGCGCCGTCTCTTGCAACAGTCGGGCGTACACCGGGTGGTCGTGTTCAGCAATCAGGACGCGCATGCTTCAAACCTTTCGAAAAACAGTGCAGACGGCCGCCGACAGAGTCCTGCTCCGTCCGTGCGGCCATCGCCAAAATCATTCCAGTGTTGATCAAGGCTTCGAACCGAAGCCCGTCTATCGATCACATGGGATCGTTGCGTCGCAGCAATTCTTCCGGCAAGTGTTCGATGTATTCCTCTTCCGCCGGCGGCATTTGCAGGTGGTAGCCCTGCTTTTCGAGGTTATCCAGCACGACGGTGATGTCCTCGCGCGACAATTTGCGCTCGGGGCTCAACACCAGGTCGAACGCATGGATCGCTTTGCCGAAGGCGGCCATCAAGGGTTCCGGTACACGCTCCAGGGCATCGCTCTTGAGCACATAGAGGTACATCTCGTTTTTCTTCGAACTGCGGTAGATCGAGCAAATACGTTTCAAGGCTGTTCTCCGGCGGTGGCCAGGCTGTCGAGCAGCGCCTGGCCCATCAATTCGCGGCGCCAGCCACGCAATGAATCAGGCAATTGGTAGGGACCATTGGGGAAGCCGCTCTTGAGCAGCGCTTCCAGGGTTTTCTTGCGCAGCATCACCTCGGGCGCGATGTTCAGGCGTTCGCCCTCGGCCTGGCCGATGGCCTTGAGCCGCTTGAGCAGCGCGGCGGCGTCCACCGGCAACGGTTCAGGCACGGCGGGCGGCCATTGCTCCGGCGACACACTGCCAGAGCGCTTGATCAGATCAAGCAGAAACTCGCCGTCCTGACGCACGGTACGCGGGTGCATGTCTTCGATTTTCGCCAGTGCACCGAGGTTGTCCGGCTGGGTGCGCGCCAACGGCCACAGCGAATGCTCGCGGATGATGCGGTTGCGCGGCAGGTCGCGGGCACGCGCCTCCTGCTCGCGCCAGGCGCACAGCTCACGCAACACGGCGAGTTGCGCGCGGGACAGCTTCCAGGCCAGCTTGGCGTCGCGATAGACCTCGTACGGGTCGATCTCGCGGCGCAGGTTGGCCACCAGCTCCGCTCCGTCTTCCAGGACCCAGGCGTATTTGTCGTCTGACAGTTGCGGGCGCAACTTGACGAAGACTTCCGCCAGGTGCACGGCGTCTTCGGCGGCATAGCTGATCTGGGTTTCGGAAAGCGGACGTTGCAGCCAGTCGGAACGGGTTTCGCCCTTGGGCAGGTCGATGCCCAGCACTTCCTGCACCAGCCGCGAATAGCCCATGGAGAAACCCAGGTTCAGGTAAGCGGCGGCCAGTTGGGTATCGAACAGCGGCGCCGGCAGGCTACCGGTCAGGCGCAGCAGGACTTCGAGGTCTTCGCTGCACGCATGGACAACCTTGACCACCGCCGGATTTTCCAGCAAGGCGGCCAATGGCTGCCAGTTGTCGATGGTCAGCGGATCGATCAGGTAGGCACGTTCGCCATCGCCGACCTGCAGCAGGCCTGCGATCGGATAGAAGGTGTCGACCCGCATGAATTCGGTGTCGAGGGCAACGAACGGCAGCTGCTGCCACTCGGTGCAAAACCGACCGAGGCTATCGTTGTCGCGAATCCAGTGAATATCGATGGCCACACGGCTCTCCCTTGAAGAATGGCGCGCAGTATATATCGCCCTCGACGATTTCCGCGCATTCACTGAACAAGAGCTTTAGCGAAAATGCCTTCCTGATCGTAAGAATAGTCCGGCAAACAAGGCCTAACCGGCCTTTCCCAGCCATCTAAACCCTCAACCCTTGGCCAGCACGCCATCGATTGCGGCTCTGCGGCACCCGGCAAACATATCCAGGTCCTGGTTATAAACTTGGCTGTTGACCTCCAGCAGCCCCAGCATCGAATGGAACAGGTTGTCCTGGCTCAAGGGTTTTTCCCGACTCAGTTGCAGGCAATGGGTGTCCACCGAGAACGACTTCTGATAGCTGTCGGAGAACCAGGCCAGCATCGCCACATGTTTCTGTTGATCCGGTGCAAGCATGTAAGGCGTGCCATGCAGGAACAGGTTGTATTCGCCCAGGGATTCGCCGTGGTCCGACAGATAAAGCATCGCGGTATCGACTTTGTCCTGGTTGCTGCGCAGCAGATCGATCAGGGTCGACAACACATGGTCGGTGTACAGCAGGGTGTTGTCGTAGCCGTTGATGATGCTTTCGCGGCTGCAGTTGTTCAGTGCATTGCTCTTGCAAACCGGAGTAAAGCGTTCGAATTCCTTTGGATAACGTTTGTAGTACTCCGGACCGTGACTGCCCATCTGGTGTAGTACCAGTACCGTGTCCTTATCCAAAGTGTCGATAAAATGCTGCAGGCCTTGCAGGAGGATTTCATCGCGGCATTCACTGTTGGCGCACAGCACCGGGTCTTTCAGGTTGCTGAGGTCGTCGAGGGTGACCCGATCGCAAGTCCCCTTGCAGCCAGACTGGTTGTCACGCCAGATCACGTCGAGACCGGCACGCTTGAGCACATCCAGCAGGCCTTCTTCGTTCCTGGCCTTGCTCGCGTTGTAATCCTTGCGTCCCATGTTGGAAAACATGCAGGGCACTGACACCGCTGTTTCAGTGCCGCATGACTTCACGTCGGTAAAGGCGATGAGCCCGGCTTCCTTACCCAGCATCGGTGTGGTGTCGCGGTTGTAGCCCAGAATGCCGAAGTTCTCTGCCCGGGCACTCTCCCCCACCACCAGGACCGTCAGGGATTTGCGAGCATGGGTTTGCCAGGCAGAATCGCGCCGGGCATCTTCACCGACTTTGACAAAGGGCTGGCGTGCCGAGGCGACCTGCTCGCGCAAGTAACCGGCGGAGGCGCCAATATAGTTGCTCGGAACCACCATCAGGCGCAGTTCGTGGTGATTGCGAAACAATGAAGACAGGCCTTGATAGTTAACCAGTGCAACACCGCCAATGACCGCCGCCGAGGCAACAGTCACCAGTACCTTGCTTAATAACTCCCGATGCCAGCGGCGGTAATTAACCGGCGTTCTCCACAACAACCAGGACGGCAGCACTCCAAGAAAAACAATATAAGCCAGTAACTTTAAAGACAGTAAGTCGCGCACTTCCGTGGCATTGGTTTGAGCGAAGTTGCGCAACATGCCAATGTCGATCAGGACACCGTATTGGCCCATGAAATAAGCGACGCCGGCACTGATCATGAACAGCAGGGTAAGCAGGGGTTTGAGCACCGGCCGGAAAGCCAGCAAGGTCAGGACAATGTTGAAGGCCGCGAGAATCATCGCCCCGAAAGCCACGCGCAGGACGATGCCTTTACCGTCAGCCGCGGTGATATCTAAAAGGTGCTGCCACAGGACAAAATTGCAGGCAGTCAATAAAAATGCACTGGCAATCAGTGTCACCCATTCCGGGTGCACGGCTTTAATCTTCAACATGATTTTCGGCTGTTCCTGAAAAGAAGTGCCGTCAACAAATGTGAAAATTTCATTTATCGCGGCGACACTAACTGTAGGTAGCCGACCATCAATTTTTCGTGAAAAAGAAGCCAACGATTAGTTGCCTCTCCTACACTCGATGAAACTTTCCGCTTATTTGAGAATGGTTCAGTTCCGGTTCAGCAAGAGCTAAGGTCCGAACATCTGAAGAGGTCTCATCGCAGCAGTATTTAATTTCCCGATAAGGCCCGGGATTTTCTGATTTGCCGCCTGCGAATCACTCGCGCCTAATCGGCCCCTGATTCATCAAGGTCCGATCATGGAAAACATTCGCGCTACTTCTCGCCCTGCCCTGTGGTTGATGGCCAGCATCCTGCTGGTCGCGCTGAATCTGCGGCCCTCCATGGCCGCGGTAGGTCCTTTGCTGTCGGCAATTCGCGGCGACATCCCGCTGAGTTTCAGTCTCGCCTCTCTGCTGACCCTGCTGCCGGTCATGACCATGGGCCTGGCGATGTTCTTTGGGCTCGCGATCAGCCAACGCCTCGGCGAGCGCCGCACGGTGGTGTTGTCGCTGCTGGTCATCGGCCTGGCCACTGCATCGCGATTGTTCCTCGATTCGGCGCTGGAACTGATCCTCAGTGCCGTGCTGGCCGGCATCGGCATCGCACTGATCCAGGCGCTGATGCCGACGTTGATCAAATCCCGCTTCAGCGACAACGTGGCCTTGTGCATGGGGCTCTACGTCACGTCGATCACGGGTGGTGCCGCCATTGCCGCCTCTTTCTCCCCCCTGGTGATGCTCCACACAGGCAGTTGGCGCATGGGCCTGGCCATCTGGGCGGTGCTGGCCGTGCTCGCGCTGCTGTTCTGGTGCGGTCAACGCGTGGGGGCACCGACGCCGGGTTCAACCAGCCACCGCTCCTTCTTCAGCCATCCTCGCGCCTGGCTGCTCGCGGCGTTTTTCGGCCTGGGCACGGCGTCCTACACCTGCGTGCTGGCCTGGTTGGCGCCGTACTACGTGGAAAAGGGCTGGAGCGAACAGGATGCCGGATTGTTGCTTGGCTTCCTGACCGCCATGGAGGTGTTGTCCGGCCTGCTGGTTCCTGCCATTGCCAACCGCAACCGTGATCGACGCCTGGTGCTGGTGGTGCTGCTGGCGCTGATCATGGTCGGTTTTTGCGGGTTGATTCTCAGCCCGGGAAACCTCGGCCTCCTGTGGCCGTGCCTGTTGGGGCTGGGAATCGGCGGGCTGTTCCCGATGAGCCTGATCGTGTCGCTGGATCACCTGGACGAGCCTCGGCAAGCGGGTGGGCTCACGGCATTCGTGCAAGGCATCGGCTACCTGATCGCAGGTCTCTCGCCGCTGGCGGCCGGGATGATCCGTGACCGGCTCGGCAGTTTCGAATGGGCGTGGTGGTCACTCACCGGGGTCATGGCGCTGATGATCCTGATGGCCTTGCGCTTCGATCCACGGCATTACGCCAGGCACATGCACTGACTCCGAATGCTTGCAGTACATTCTCCTGTTGCCTTCATTGCGCTAGGATCATTCGCTCAAGTTTGCACATGAGCCAGAAAGGATGCTGAACAGCAACGTGCTACGAAAGCTCGACATGCAGGACTTGATGGTGTTCGTCGCCGTGTTTGAGCAAAACAGCGTCTCCGGCGTTTCCGAGACGCTGTGCGTCAGCCAGTCCACCGTGAGCTACTGCCTGAAAAAACTGCGCGCAGTGTTTGACGACGAATTGTTCATCAATACCCGCACCGGGATGCGCCCCACCTACAAGGCCGACGGCATGTACCCCCACGTGCTGACGATCCTCGACAGCATCAACCTGTGCCACGCCAGTGCCTCAAAGTTCGATCCCACCCAACAACCAACGGTTTTCAACCTCTGCGCTCCGGAATACTTCGAGCAACTGGTGCTGCCGCGCCTGTTGAAGCGCTTCGCGTGCGCCGAGCTTGCGGTGGTGGTCAATGTGCATAAGCTCGAGACCGACATCCCGGCCCAGGCTCTGCGTGATGGCAGCCTGGATCTGGCGATAGGTTTCGGTCCGGACTTTCATCGAAGCCACGCCGACTTCAAGGTGCGCACACTGCTGGAAGACGATTTCGTCTGCGTCTTCGACAAAGGCGCCACCCCGTCGCAACCACGCCTGAGCCTGCAAACCTTCATCGAGCGCCGTCATGTGTTCCCGACGCCCTGGACCTCCACCAGCAACATGGTCGACGGCTGGTTGGCGCAACAAACCCGCCAACGCCAGATCGTCGCACGGGCCAACAGCTACGGCGCAGCCCTGAAGATGATCAGCGGCACCGACTTCATCCTCACCCTGCCCCGGCGCATTCAGCAATTGCTGGCCGATGACACCGTCTTCGAGCGCCGTGAAGCGCCCAATGGCCTGCCGGGTTTCACCCTCGACATGCAGTGGAGCCAGGGCGCCGATCAGGACAGCGCGAACATCTGGTTACGTGAGCAAGTGATCGAGGCCTGCGCCGAACTGGACACGACCTGAAACTCAGACGCCGACGGTAGTCTTGGCATAGGATTCGCGATCGATGTCGAGAATCTCCACGCACAACTGCACCTCCACTCCCGTCGGCCATTCGCACAGATCCTTGACCACGGCCAGCAGGCTGTCGGACAGCTGCTTCTTGATCTCCGCGGAGCGACCGCTCAGCACGGCCAGTTTCACATGCACAAACGCCCGCTCGGCCAATGCCGTGCCGACCTTGAACGTCTGGAGCTTCACCGCGCGACTCTTGATGTCGAATTCGGCACCGAATTGACCGGAGCCCACCAGCACATTGTTCATACGCATCAACGCCACGTCAGCGTTCAGATCAGGCAGGTTGGCGGTGTATTCCAGGTGCAGGTGAGGCATGGCGTAACTCCTGTAGGTTGGTGGAAAAGTTCATAGCATAGCGCTGCCTTGGTCAATGGGGCAGCGACAACAGATTTCGCTCGCCCATGAACGCTTCGAGTCGTGAGCGCAACCAGCGCTCGGCAGGGTCACTGTCGACATGGCTGAGCCAGACCATGGACAACTCGAGGGTCGGCGTACTGAACGGAAACGGCTCCATGAACACCTGACCGGACGCCGCCATGGCCTCTGCCGTGTAATCCGGCAGGCTGGCAATCAGGTCGGTCCCGGCGAGCAAGGCTGGCAACGAACTGTATTGCGGCACCGAGAGCACCACCTGGCGCGTGCGGCCGATTGCTGACAGCCACTCGTCAGCGAAACCACTGACGTTGGCGATATGCGACACCAACACATGGGGGCGCGAGCAGTACTCATCGAGCGTCAGCGGTGTATCGCTGGCATCGGCGCGTAAAACGCTGGGACGGATGTGCCGCAACAACTTGCGCTTGGCGTTGGCTGGCAGGCCGCGGGTCTGGGTGACGCCAACCGTGATGTCGCCAGACGCCAGCAAGTCGGGAATGCGCCAGTAGTCGACATTCTGCACCACGAACACCACCTTCGGCGCTTCCTGGCGCAACGCCCGCAGCAACGGCGGCAACAGGCCGAACTCGACATCGTCCGACATCCCGATGCGAAAGGTCATGGTGCTGCTGCTCGGGTCGAAATCATGGGTCAGGCTCAACGCCACCGACAACGAATCCAGCGCCGGCGACAGATGCCGAAAGATCTCTTCAGCCCGCGCCGTCGGCTCCATGCGATGCCCGACGCGGATGAACAACGGATCGTTGAACATGGTACGCAAGCGATTGAGCGCCGAACTGATGGTCGGCTGACCGAGAAACAGCTTCTTCGCCACCTTGGTGACATTGCGTTCGAGCATCAGCGTTTCAAACACCACCATCAGGTTGATGTCGGCCTTGCGTAGTTCGTTGCGATTCATCCATTGACCCCGCGCTGTAAAACTATCGACAGTTTAGGGAGATGTAACAATCGGCGTCTATGCGACTGAACGAATGCCTCAAGTGGTTTGTGTTTAATGCCAACAGGCTCACGCGATGGGTCCTACAGCCCCTTCCTGATTTCGTCGCACCCCTGGCGGTACAGCCTCGCGCCCCTAAGCTCAGGGGGGCTTCGGGCAAAACCAGCCCGGACCTATATCCTTCGAACACAACAGGAGAGTTTCAATGGCTAGAGACAAAGCGAAAGACGACAAGCACTTCAACTGCACCCAGGCGCATGAAGCCGACTACGTCGCCGGTCTTTATCCTCACGCCAGGGACGAAGTGAAAAACTTCCTGGCATCGGCCTGCCAGGACAAATCCCTGCACAACTCAACCCACAAGGACGTCTACGACTTGATCAAGAGAAAACTGGGCCACTCGCAGCCGTAAGACTGCCCGGGCAACAGGAAGCTGCTCTTGACGAGCAGCTTCACCGACTTGCTCGATCAATTCAGCTTTTAACGCAATGCTCCATACCGTGACCGCCGCCACTGTATTCAGGACCATAATAATACTTGGTGAACGACACTTTCCCCTCCGGCGTTGAAACAACCTGTGCAACACCGACTCCATAATCCTTCAATGACGGATCGGTATGCGCAAAATAAATGGCCAGCGAGTCGGACGTGCCGGCAGCGAATCCGTCATACCTGGACTTGTCCTCCAGCGTCAGTACAAAGTTATAAGCGCCATACTTCCCGGTACTCTGTTCGGCATTGAGCGTCATGTCGACCACCCCTTTAAATCCCCCAATATGGCTGTCCTTGCCAATACATTCATAGCGCCCACTATAGTCGGTACCGGTAAAGGCCGCAGGGGCCTGGGCAGCCCACGCGGGAACGGAAACAACCAGGATGGCAGCGGCAATGCTCCTGAGCATATTTGACCTCTTTGTAATTGTAGGAAATCATTAGATATTGCGTAGGAATATTCTGCAGCTTTGTGCGCAACAATCTCCTCATTGCCCACTACCATCAATTATAAATCCTGCTCTCAAAGTTTACTGGAGACATTTGAAACAGGGTCTTTCGCAAAAACAATTAACATCAACTTCCCCGCCCTGCGAACATAGAAGCCAAACATCGCGATACAGTCCAACGGGTGATAAACAAACACAGTTATTCCACAATCCGCTACGTCATCCCACGCGGATGACGGAAACACACACACCTATTTCAATTATCGCAAGGAAGCAATTCATGACCATGGATTTGAAACAACACCTGGACACTGCCAATCAGTACATCGGCCGGCAATACACCGAGGAGCTACGCGAAGAACTCGCCAACAAGACCGGCCTGGCAGTACGACCGCGGGGCAACGGGTTCATCATGACCAAGGACTACAACCCTGCACGGATCAACCTGCTGGTCGAGAACGAAATCATCACCCATGCCACCATGGGTAACTGATTCGCCCTGCGCACCCCGTGCGAATAAAAACCTGACAGTTTTTTGCGCAAACAAAAAAGCCCCGTAACTTTTCAGCTACGGGGCTTTTTCCATGTAATGGCGGAGAGATAGGGACTCACCACTAACAACCCTAAACCCCAATAAGCACAGTATTACTGGCCTTTTAGCGGATATTACGTACAATCCTTACGTATAACTTATCATCCAAGGGCTTAGCATGGCAGACAATCTTGAACAACAAGGCGGTACTTGGCACGTCCGCAAGTCGATCCCCAAAGACGTGCGTAAGGAATTCGGTGGCAGGAAGATTCTCTCCAAGTCGCTGGAGACTGGCTTGCGATCCGAAGCCATGAAGCGGCGCCTACCGTACCTCACCCAGTGGACGGCGGAAATTGCAGCAGCCAGATTACAGGCAAAGGCGGCCAAGGAGGACTGGCGCCCCGACCTCGCAATGCTGGCTGGCGAACTCGACGCCCGTATCGGTGCGAAACTGATTTCTGCGTCCAAAGGAACTCTGACCTTTGGAGAGCTTGAGCCAGATGAAAGAGAGGTTAGCAAACAGATGCTTCTCAATGAGCTTCGTCTCGCCATAAAGGACCCGGAGACGGTGCAGGACTTTTTGGCCCTTCTCGAAAAAGCAACTAATGCCGGTAGCGCGTTAGACAAGGTGCAAGGTATGGCTGACTTCATGCGAGCAGCAACGGCGCACATATGCACATCAGATTATGACCTGAGCCCCACGGAGATGACCGAAGCAAAGGCGATAGTGCGCGATCCAACTGTGTACAAGCCGAAGTCGCCCATCACCACCGCCCGCATTGAAGCCTTCCGAAAATACAGGGAAGCAAGAGCCATATCCGCGAAAAACATCGATGCTCAAGAATCGAAGCTGGAGAAGTTATCGGCATTCCTTGCGACATCCGGCAAGCCTCTCGACTTTGACTGCGTGTCCGCATGGCTCGATTCGATCACGGCTGCCAGCAAGACAAAAACCCAGTACCTCAATGCTGGCAACACTTTCTGGAAGTGGGCGATGCAGAACGACGCTCGCTGGAAGGAAGACTATAAGGGCGTCATCACGCCGTTTGAGCGCCACGACCTGCCGCAACTGAAAGGCAGGGCCAAGAAGGACGCCCAACGCGTGGCCTTTGAGGGGAGCGAGATAACCACATTGTACGCAGCCGCTCAGGACAAGAAGCTGCATGCACTGGCGGACCTGATTTTACTCGGTGCTTACACTGGGGCCAGGATCGAAGAACTTTGCCAACTACGCACTGAAAACGTCATTGAAGATGAAGGCGTGCAGAGCTTCGATATTGTGGACAGCAAGACAGTTGCGGGAATCCGCGTTGTCCCTGTGCACCCAGCCCTAGCAGAACTGGTGAAGCGATTGATGAAGGATACGAAGGATGGCTACCTCATCCCCTCAAAGGCGAACAACAAGTACGGCATACGCTCTGACTTGATGAGCAAAGCGTTCGGCAGGATCAAGAAGGATCTGGGGTTTGATAGGTTCCACGTCTTCCACAGCATCCGCATGACGGCAATTACTCAGCTTGTACGAGCCAGTGTTGCAGGTACGATCATTGCCGAACTTGTCGGTCATGAGACTGGCACCGTGACTTATGACGTGTACAGCCAAGGCCATTCGGCTGCACAGAAGCTAGAAGCGATTTCCAAACTCCCTACCTTGCCCAACCGTTAAGGTCCCCCCACCTGTCACCAGCAGATTGAACATCGCCGCTCGCCACTATACTGTACGCACACACAGTATATGGCGGATACAGGATGGAAGACGATTTGATCGATGATTTGGGGTTTGAGCTGGGAATGCCTACGCCAGTAGAGATGCTGAAGCACCAATGCACCCTGCTTTGTGCCGAATTGGAGACGACACGCTACGACTCACAGAAGGCCCACCGGGACATCGCCCGGTTGATCGTCATGTACCGGGATAGCTCGACCGAACTGGCGGCGTTGATGGTCGAACATGACCGACTAAAGCGGACTCAGCGAAATGCATGACCGCGACAGGGACGGGAAACGTCGCGGATGGGGTATGCGTATGGCGATCACGTTAGACAGTTAAAACCCAGCTCCGGGCCTAAAGGACGATAGGAAGATCCAAAAGCTGGGAATTTACAAAGTTAAGTTTGCCCTGCAAGGATATTTTGCCCCTCAGTCAACAGCCGAATGAAGTCCTTGGCGTCGGAAAAATAGTTCTTAAACGCCATGCGGATTTCCTCGTTCGTATCTGCCTTTACCAGTACTACATCGAGCGATGGAAAGTCCCTCTCCAGCCTGAATAGCTCTCGAAGAGCATCGGTTGCCTCTTTGAAGCTTTTAACTTCCAAGCTCCCATCTTCGTTGAATATCAAGATGGAGTTTCGATTCTCTGTAGAAACTGTCTCTGAAGAGTTTAAACCAGTCAAAACCCTTACCAGATGAATTTCCTCGTTGACTTGCTCAAACCGCTGAAGCAGCTCGCCATTGTCAATTTCAGGAAAGGCCCCAGTGTGACCCTCGTGTGCCCGACTAAGGATTTCACTCGCAAGTGCCATGCAGTATTCATAACGTTTATCACCTTGTTGAAACTTCGGCTGACTTTCCGTGATGAAGCCGATTACTTCAACTGCTGTGGCCCAAGCATGCTGGACTAGAGTTCTGTACTGAATCTCTAGAAGCAGCCCGCGATATTGGTCACCGTTCTTTGATCGCACGTCATAGGTATAGACGTCATGAATACCCCTATACCCAGTAGGCTTTGGGCGCTTTATATAATCATACTTATCCGTATCATTTTTCCGCTTGTGCTTAAAGCGGGCTTTATGGAAGTCGTCCCTAAACTCGTAGAGTTCTTTGATGGAGCGGAAAATTAGACGGCAACCCGCCACATCGTCCATTCGTGAAAGCTCCATCTTCGGCAGCCGCATCAATTTGTTAAAAATTGTGTTTTTACGCTTGTGTCTCTGAGCAACTACGATTTGCTTGCCGCGAGTGCGAGTTCGGAGACTTGCTTGAAAGGTGTTCAGGACAATTCGGTGTGCCGCTCTCCACTCATCGATAACCCGGATGTCTTCCCCGGATGGGCACTGATCACGAATCGTGTAGCCCGCAGCGTTCACGCGGGACTTTGAGCCACCAGGAAAATTAGGGAGCACCTCACTCATGAAAACCTATCCTTGTTAACACTCAAAAGATTGTGAATGCACCAGAGACTATGGGAACTGACAGAGAAAATCCACCGTAGGCGCATAGAAGACGAAATCCTCGTTCATCTTGCCCTTGGCTGGGGCATTTTCCCATCCGCTGATGCCCGACAATATTCAAATCGCCACTTGCTCTAGATCGAACATGCCCCATGATGCAGCGTACAAAATATCGGAACGGAGTATCTGGCAGTACGCTGGATTCCACATTCTGGAGGTCGGTCCTTAACGCCACCACCGTGCCACCTCGCTACCGGCAATTACGATTTTAAAATATCCAACCAAATAAAAGCCCCGCACTTGGCGGGGCTACTGAGTGGACTAGGCCTTGTTCCAGTGACGCTTTACGGTGGCAATACCGATGTTGAGGTCAGCCGCAACCTGAGCCTGCGTCATTTCCCTCGCCTTGAGTCTTTTTACTTTCGCTGTAGTGTCGGTTGCTTCTGGACGTCCCAGCCTCTTACCTTCCGCCTTGGCACGAATCAAACCCTGCTGAGTACGCTCGATCAGCAAGTCACGCTCAAATTCTGCTACGGCACTCAGCACCTGCATGGTCATCTTGCCTGCCGCACTGGTCAGGTCCACGCCGCCAAGGGCGAGACAGTGAACGCGGATTCCAGCAGACGCCAATTGCTCGACGGTCTGGCGTACATCCATCGCGTTACGGCCTAGGCGGTCCAGCTTAGTCACGATTAGCACGTCACCCGACTCCATCTTGCCTAGCAGGGTCTGGAAGCCTTTACGCTCACTGGCGGGGATGCTGCCTGAGATGGTTTCCTCGACTACTCGGCTCGCCTGCACATCGAAACCAGCGGCTTTTACTTCTTGCACCTGGTTCTCAGTGAACTGGGTTGAGGTGCTGACGCGGCAGTAAAGGAAAGTGCGGGACATGGCAGGCGACTCCACTGGTATCACTTAAGGTGGCATCAGTGTACCAAGGTATCGATAATGCACGAAGCCTATTTTGATGACACCTAATACCGTCTGTCTGGAAGGTATCGTTTAACGGTCGTTTGTTGGTACTTGCCGGAGAATGGCGGCTGGCCCGATCCGGCGTTGACCGAGGGGTGACGTGAAAGCAGATTTTCTAGCTGCGGCGATGCCTGAGCAACTTTGCTCACACACTTCGTGGGGAATAGGCAATGGTATGAATTTGCCTACCCATTTACATTCGACCTGACTAGTCATGTGCATCGGTTTGACGAGCGAGATTTGCGGACATGAGCGACGGAGAACGACTCATAGCTGACGGTGGCGACAGGCGGAAATCGAGTATCAGTCGCCTGTTTTTGTGCGAACGCCTTACTCAGAGCAGGGGTTGGCGTTCCACGCTCTGTTATCGGGTCTAAAACGAAGCCGATTGTCTTGCGAACTGACGTCATCATGTATCTGATGTCACACTGAACCGATAGGAACAACGACTCGAAGCCCTGAGCCAGGCCTATGATGGAATCCGCTTCGATGAACAATACAGACGATTATCGCTTCCGATCCCACGAGCTTTTGCTTGAGCTAGATGCAGCCACCACCAGCCTGATGATGCTCGTATCGGCACGGCGATTGGAGGGGTCTCCTTGGGCTGACGCTATCAATCGTCAGAAGCTGGCGTATGAGGCTTGGGTTACTTTGCTCAACGCGCCAAAAATTGATCCGGTGCCTGTACTGGATGGGCGAGCGGCAGGTAGCTACGAACCATCGGAAGACTGAGGGTTTTCCATTAGTTAAAAAGTCGGGGGGCTTTGGTTAGCAATCTCGATCTATGGCGAGTGGCGAGTATTGCTGAGTCGGGCAGATAAATTCTATGGCGGCCTGAGCCTAGGTGGCGCGACCGGACTTTTTGCAGATAGCGTCCAAGTCATCCCATGGATTGCGCGGTTGTCCTGCACAACCACAAGCTGAGGAATGTACGAACGCTTCGCTGCGATCAATTTCTTTCTGCTTTGCTTGGCAGGTTCGACATGACACGACGCCGTTAGCGATATGCCAGTGGTTACTCCAATCGATCAGATCCTCGTTCGCCGTCATAGATCACCAGCTCAGGTCGTTACACCCACGGTGTTGAGTGAATAACTGCTCTGAGTTCTTCGCTTCGCACTCAGCCTCAGCTTCCATTCGTGTTGGGAATGACTCGGGTAGTCGAGTCTTTTCCTTGTTGTCGTAAATATTGTAGCCGGAAGGCGCCATGGTGGAGTAATAGCGGGAGCCATTACGTACTGATCCCGTTTCCTTTGGTATCCCAGGAACGACAACGAATCTCGATACCATTTCGTCACCTATATGCTGATCGTCGCTATTCGGTTTAGCGGCAAATGGCCAGCACATCAAACCCTCAGGTAGCGGAATCGACGGATGGTTGGCGGCTCACTCTGCCGCGTCCGATGGAAAGATGCACGAAAAGAGAGACTGGCTTAGTACCTGTAGTGGCAACGCACTATAAACAAGGGAGTTGACGTGCCACAAAGAAATCACCCCCCTGTAGCCGACGCTTAGGCGGGTTAGATAACTAATAGATGCCCTATTAGATATGCACCCCTTACCCTTAACGCACGTTCGACTATGATCACTGGTGCGATTATTCGGATTGGGACGACCACCATGGAGTTCTTCAAGATGCTGCTGAGAGGCGTAAAACCAAAGCCGCTCTACTTAGATGACCTGATTGCCGCCGACAAGTTAGAGCCCGGCACTATCACCGTGATGAGAGCTCTCATCGGGAAATGGCTTCCCGAAAACTTTGATGATCGTACAAGAGAGCAGCTTCACGCAATTTACAAGGCACTAGGCGAGCAGGAGACCGGGCAGCCGTACCTGTTAAGCAAGGGGATGTTTTCAGACTGGGGACCCCCTATAGAGCAACTCAAGGTAGTACCGGCAAATCCCAAGCGGAAATAAGATTTGCGAAGCATTTCGGGGCCGTTGCTGGCCCACCCCGAGTAGCAGGGTGTCTTCTCTAGAGATGAGGCCCTGTACTTACGCAGCTAGGAACACCGGCTCCGCTGATACTGGCGGGAAATCCAGATATGCAGGGTAACCCCTGAAACCCCAGTCGCTGTAGTACTTCCCGCGATATAGACGCTTAAAGCAGGGTTGATTCTTGTACTGCTGGCGCCCCCGCTCGATAGCGGAATGCAGGCTCTCCAGTACGCCTGTGCGAGCCGCTGCGATCTCGTCGGCAGTGCAGATGCCTACGTCCAGCAGCGCTTGCCACGTGCTCTCAAACGAGCTGTACAAGTTGGCGATGTAAACCTCCCAGTTCAAACCACAGGCTCGCCACGAATACAGATCAGGAATCTCTACAACTGGCACTAGCGATTGAAGGTGCATACGCTTCACCAGCTTCGCCTCAAGCATTTCTACGGGGATCGATAGCCCCTGTAGTGCAATGAATGCTGCCTCTGTAATCAGTACGACCAACATCTGGCGGTCTGCCTCAAGCATCTGAGCTGACGGTTTCCACGGGTTCCGGTGGCAAAAGTATTGTAGTGGTGTCCACGTAGCATTGACGGGCTTGAGGAAACTGCCGTGTTGCGGCTGGGTGAAGTCTTCGGTCTGGGCCAGGTACATTCCCAGCACTCGCACTAGACGTAGCATCACTTGGCAGTTGCCCTGGTGGCGTCCAGTGGCAGTAGCGGCGACCCGCTCCAACTCATCTGCGTAGATGCACAGGATCGCCCTTGCATAGACCTCTGGCTGAAACTTGTTGGGTGTCGTCTTACCGCGTTGGTGTGCGTCCATCTGCTCCAGCACTTCGACTTCGATATCACGCGACTCCAGCTCAGCCAATGTCCATTGACGATCAAGGCTGCGGATGGCGGTCCCCTTCTGCTGGCGGTTGTAGATCCGCTGGGCAAGAGTATGACGCCTGTCGAGGTCGATCGACGACACTTGGTCGAGATAGTCATCAAGTACCTTCCCAAGAAAGGCGCGGATCAGTTCGGCAATGGCTGCGTTTGTATCGCCCTGCTCCACTGCCCACTTCCGCTTTAAAGTACTGGTGGCGATTCTCAGACCTGCATCGGCGGGCACCGGCTTGTTGCTCTGCCCCCGGTTCATTGAGCTGCAACCGATGAACAGGTTTGCCGGGTGGAGCAGACCGAGGTAACCATTTCCGCCCTTCCGTGGCTGGATATGGCAGATGTTGAACAGATTCGTCTTCTGGTCGCTGCTCCAGCCGTAACACTTGTACATGGCGTCGCTTAACGAGTGCAGAACTAACAGAGTGGCGGACGTATGTCCGGTTAGAACTTGAACAGTGCCAGCCTCTCGGCACTCTCGGATCACCCACCGCCAGAAGGCGTTCTTGGCTAGCTTTGCAAATCTGTTCGCTACCTTCTTGCTGGGCTGCCTCGCCCTGTGGGCCTTTTTACGGCATACGCTGGTGCAGTAGCGTTGGTTTTGATCGGTGAAGCGTTTAGCGATGTACTCGTTATTGCAGTGGCAGCAGATGTAACTACGCTGCGTGGGTTGTTTCCGGCTTTCCATTGTTTCCCTCAGAGGTTGGGATTTCAAGATACTGTTTATATGCTTCTGTAATCAGAAGGTTTATGAAGTAAGAAGGGTTGTACTTGCCCCTTGCCTGCATCATCTCGATAAGCTCTTTCTGAGCCTGCTCGTTCACGTTCAATCGCATGGTTACACTCATTTTCTATAGGCTGTGATTGGCTGAAAGCCACGTATTACGCGGGGTTTCTCATATTAGCGTGTCATAAATCTATACTACCTGCGGCCTTCAACTGCCCTTCTTCAGGCAGCACGAAACCGACGAAGCCAGGTGGAGGCTCACACGCCAAGAATTCCGGATTAAGTTGGCATCTAGTTGTTCGGCACTTATATGGGGAAGTGCAGTGTTGCTCCAATTGCGGAATCAAATCACCCGATGCATCACGCGATCACCTGCCCTACGGCGAGATCAGGATTATAGGACACAGGCAAATCTGTCCGTTCCTAACGCTGTATTGGTAGCCGGGGATGGGTATAGCAGGAGAAAAGCCGAGTGGCTTCCTCGACTAAGACGAATACGTTACTACACTTCCTTGATCTGTCAAGCACATCCACGAAGCTAATGCAAGTATTTTTTACAACAATCTGATAATCGGAGTCGAGATCATCAGGATTGCACAGCACATTGGGGTATTCGGACTATCTCCCAGCCAGTGAAATCCGGCGGGGCACGACCCTGTTGGGCGTGCGGAATGGGCATAGGGGCGCGTGCGGCAGCACTAAGTGGGTGCAACTCCGATGCGGGCTGTGCGAGGGTCTGACGGGCTGATGGACACGTACAAAACGGCGTGGCGAGCTACGTACAATTGCTACGTACACTTCAGAAATGAAAAAGCCCCGCAGACGCTGATCTGCGGGGCTTTCCGAATAATGGCGGAGAGATAGGGATTCGAACCCTAGGTACCGGTGAAGGTACAACGGATTTCGAATCCGTCCCATTCGGCCACTCTGGCATCTCTCCAACGGCGCGCATCATAACAACACTTTTGCCGAAAGCAAACCCTCTTTCGAAAATTTTTTCTGTGCTATCAGATGCTTGCGTCGATTAAAGCGGTACACCCAGACGATTGGCGACTTCTTCGTAGGCTTCGATGACGTCACCGAGGCCCTGGCGGAAGCGGTCCTTGTCCATTTTCTTCTTGGTGGCCTTGTCCCACAGGCGGCAGCCGTCCGGGCTGAATTCGTCGCCCAGGACGATGGAGCCGTCGTGGAACACGCCGAATTCCAGTTTGAAGTCGACCAGCAGCAGGCCGGCGTCGTCGAACAGTTTGCTCAGGACTTCGTTGACCTTGAGCGACAGTTCCTTCATGCGCGCCAGTTGCTCGGCAGTGCCCCAACCGAAGGCCACGACGTGGGATTCGTTGATGAACGGGTCGCCCTTGGCGTCGTCCTTCAGGAACAGTTCGAAGGTGTAAGGGTTGAGCTTCATGCCTTCTTCAACGCCCAGGCGCTTGACCAGGCTGCCGGCGGCGTAGTTACGCACGACGCACTCGACCGGGATCATGTCGAGCTTCTTCACCAGGCATTCGTTGTCGCCCAGCAGTTTGTCGAATTGGGTCGGTACGCCGGCTTCTTCGAGTTTCTGCATGATGAAGGCGTTGAACTTGTTGTTCACCATGCCTTTGCGGTCGAGCTGTTCGATGCGCTTGCCGTCGAACGCCGAAGTGTCGTTGCGAAACAGCAGGATCAAGCGGTTGGCGTCGTCGGTCTTGTAAACCGATTTGGCTTTGCCGCGGTAGAGTTCTTCACGTTTTTCCATGATGGGCTCCGCTTGCTAAGTAGGTGGGCTAGGCGATGTGTCGCCAGTCGAGCCCTGAATCTTGATCGGCCAGTTGCAGCCAGTCCGGGTCGCACCCGAGGGTGTCGACAAAACATTGCCGGGCCAGCCGCGGCAGGTTGTTCTTGCTGCTCAGATGGGCCAGGACCAGGTGTTGCAGGTCTTTCCAGCCCAACTCGGACACCAGGAATGCCGCCTGATGGTTGTTCAAATGTCCCAGCTCACCGCCCACCCGCTGCTTGAGAAAGTAGGGGTAATGACCGCGAGCCAGCATGTCCCGGCAATGGTTGGCCTCGATCATCAATGCATCGAGGTCGCGATAGCCTTCCAGCACCTTGTCGCAATACGAGCCCAGGTCGGTCAACAGGCCGAAGCGCCGCTCACCGTCACTGAACACGTATTGCGTCGGCTCCTGCGCATCGTGGGCCACGGCAATGACACCAATGCTCAGGTTGCCGATCTGCAGTTGTTCGCCACCGGCCAGGAAGCCCGCGGGTTCGACCGGTTTGCGCATCCCGCGCAGGGTGCCGCGACTGAGGTAGACAGGCAGATTGTAGCGCCGAGACAGCAAACCCACGCCATGCACGTGGTCGGCATGTTCGTGGGTCACGAGTATCGCGCTCAGCTGCGCAGGGTTCACACCCAGGCGCAGCAAGCGTTTTTCGGTTTCCCGCAGGGAGAAACCACAATCCACCAGCACGTACGTATCAGCGCTGGCTATCAGCGTGCCATTCCCTTGGCTACCGCTGCCGAGAACGGCAAAACGCATGTGATCAGCCCAGATTGTCCTGAATCACGCTCAACACTTTGCGCGCCACGTCAGCCGGCGCCACGGTGTTGATGTTTTTCTCGACGGTGACCTGGACGCTTTCGCCGACCTTGCTCAGGCGAACCTGATAACGCTCGGCACGGGACTCGACTTCTTCCTTGCTCGGCGCACTGCCGAACAGGCTGCTGAAGAACCCGGGCTTGTCGTCTTTCTTCTCGGCTTTTTCAGCGAGGTTGATGTAGTACAGGCCCAGGCTGCGGTTGATGTCTTCAACACGCCATTCGCCCTGCTCCAGCGCACGGCCGACGCTCGACCAGGCACGATCCAGGTCGGTGCCGACGTTCAGCACCGGGTTGCCGCTGCCGTCTTCGCTCAGGCTGATGCGGCTTGGCGCGTCGAAATCGCGAGAAGCCAGCATGGAGACCGAACCGCCCTTCTCGGAGATGCGGCTCATGCTCGCCAGCATGTCGTCGACCAGTGCCGCGTCCAGGCCAGTGTTGACCGAACGGTTGGTGAAAGCGACGTCGGCCGTGCTGCCGGCAGGACGCTCGGCGGTGACCACGTAGATCTCACTGGTATTGCGCTGCACACCCGGCTCGATACGTACCCGGGCACGGATTTCGCTGTCAGAGGCGACGCCGGCTGCGCTCAGGCGCTTGGCCATGGCTGCGGACAGCTCGTCGGAACGCTGCCAGGTGGTGGTGAATTCGCCAGTCTGAGGGCGCTGTTCGTCCAGGCGGAAACCGTTGTCCTGGAAGAACTGTACGGCCACGGGCCAGGCTTCCGCTGGCGGGTTCTGCGCCAGGATCGAACGCGTATCGCCGCTCTTTTGCAGCGAGTAGGCACTGGCGTCGGCGGCAGCGGTCAATGGCTGCGGACGAGGCACGATGTATTCGCCCTTGGCGGTGTCATCGGCGACGTTGCGCGGAATCGGCAACAGCGGATCCAGACGCTTGGCAGTGGTGATATCCGGTGGCAGTTGCATCGGTGCGGTCTGTTGCGCTTCCAGGTAGTCGCTACCACGGTCACGGAAATAACCATCCGGGCCCCACAGCCATCCACAGCCACTGGTGCTGGAGATGATCAAGGCAAGCGCGGAGAGTCCGGCCATTCGCTTCATGCGTTGTACTTCCTCAATTAAACCAGGACGCCGGACTGGCGCATGGCCTGCCGCAGCGGTTCGTGACATTCGGCGCTGAGCCAGGTGAGCGGCAGACGGATTCCGTCCGGCATCAGGCCCATCTCATGCAGCGCCCATTTCACGGGAATTGGATTGGACTCGATAAACAGGGTTTTATTGAGTGGCATCAGTTTTTGGTGAATGGCGCGCGCCTTCTCGGCTTCGCCGTTCAGCGCGGCAATGCACAGGTCGGCCATGTCACGCGGGGCGACGTTGGCGGTCACCGAAATATTGCCCTTGCCGCCCAGCAGGATCAGCTCGACCGCGGTGGCATCGTCACCGGAAATGACCAGGAAGTTGCTGTCGACGCCGTCGATGATGGCCTTGGCGCGCTGCAGGTCGCCCGTGGCTTCCTTGATCCCGATGATGTTCTTGACGCTCGACAGGCGGATCACGGTCTCGGCCAGCATGTCGCAGGCGGTGCGGCCTGGCACGTTGTAGAGGATCTGCGGGATATGAACGGCTTCGGCGATCGCCTTGAAGTGCTGGTACAGGCCTTCCTGGGTCGGCTTGTTGTAGTACGGTGTGACCAGCAGGCAAGCGTCGGCGCCGGCGGTCTTTGCATTGGTGGTCAGCTCGATCGCCTCGCGAGTCGAGTTGGCGCCGGTACCGGCGATGACCGGAATGCGGCCGTTGACCTGCTTGACTACGCGACGGATCACTTCGATGTGTTCGCTCACATCAAGGGTGGCCGATTCACCTGTAGTGCCGACCGCCACGATGGCGTGGGTGCCGTTTTGCAGGTGAAAGTCCACCAGTTTGCTCAGGCTGTCCCAGTCGAGACGACCTTGTGCATCCATGGGTGTGACCAGTGCCACCATACTGCCCGCAATCATGCAACCGCTCCTGCCGGAAAAAGAGAGCCGTAATGGTACTGGCGCCAAGATGCTTGTACAAGCGAAGTACTGCGCTGCCGCCATTCCCCTTGGCGCCGCTTTTCGCTACCCTTCAGACTTTGATCGATACTGCTAAGCTCGTATTTCGGGTTTGCGCCTCCACTTTCGACATCCCAAGCCCCCGATCCAGGGTTGCCACCCCCGCTCCTGCTACTCTGGAGCCACGTTGCGACCTTGTGCCCGAAGCTTTGGGAGTTCGCATGCGCAGGCTCGCTCCCGGCAAAACCAGCCGATAGAAGTACCGACCGCTCATCGCTTTAGGAATGCTGCATGTCCACCCCCACAGTTCGCGAACAATTCCTTGTCATCAGTGCCCTCGGCGCCAACCCCATGGAGCTGACTAACGTCCTGTGCCGCGCCAGCCATGAAAATCGCTGCGCCGTGGTCACCTCCCGCCTGACGCGTCATGGCGAGTGCAGTGCGCTGGTCCTCGAAATCTCCGGCAGCTGGGACGCCCTGGCTCGCCTGGAGGGCAGCCTGCCGACCCTGGCAAAACGCCACGCCTTCACCGTCAACGTGGTGCGCAGCGCCGCCCTGGAGAACCGTCCCCAGGCCCTGCCCTACGTGGCCTATGTCAGCTCGGCCTACCGCTCGGACATCATCAACGAGCTGTGCCAGTTCTTCATGGACCACAACGTCGAACTGGAAAACCTGACCTGTGACACCTACCAGGCCCCGCAGACCGGCGGCACCATGCTCAATGCCACGTTTACCGTGACCTTGCCGGCCGGTGTGCAGATCAGCTGGTTGCGTGACCAGTTCCTGGACTTCGCCGACGCGCTGAACCTCGACGCCCTGATCGAACCGTGGCGTCCACAGAACCCAATGTAAGGAAGCATTCATGGCCGTTGCACTCGACCAACCGGTTGCCGACTTCGAAGCACCCGCCACCAGCGGGCAAACCGTGCGCCTCGCCGACCTCAAGGGCAAGCAGGTAGTCATCTACTTCTACCCCAAGGACAGCACACCGGGCTGCACCACCCAGGGCCAGGGTTTTCGCGACCAGCTGGACGCTTTCAAGGCGGCCAACACCGAAGTGTTCGGCGTGTCCCGCGACAGCCTCAAGTCTCACGAGAACTTCAAGGCCAAGCAGGCCTTCACCTTCGAGCTGATCAGCGACAAGGAAGAAGCGCTCTGCCAGCTGTTTGATGTGATCAAGCTGAAAAAGCTCTATGGCAAGGAATACATGGGCGTGGATCGCAGCACGTTCCTCATCGACAAGGACGGTGTGTTGCGTCAGGAATGGCGTGGCGTGAAGGTGCCGGGGCATGTGGATGCGGTTCTGGCGGCCGCCCAGACCCTTAACCAAGCCTGATTAATTGGGTGTCTGTTCTGACGCCTTCGCTGGCAAGCCAGCTCCTACAAGGTACGCGCGACCATTGTAGGAGCTGGCTTGCCAGCGAAGAGGCCCTCAGAGCCAGCATTCAAAGCAACGGCGCCACCACCGGCTCTTTACGCGGCCAGGCATCCAGCACGGCCTTGAACAGCGTCGCCAGGGGAATCGCAAAGAACACCCCCCAGAAGCCCCACAACCCGCCAAACAACAACACCGCGCAGATGATCGCCACCGGATGCAGGTTCACCGCTTCCGAGAACAACAGTGGTACCAGCACGTTGCCGTCCAGGGTCTGGATGATCCCGTAGACCGCCATCAGATAGATGAACTGATCGCTCCAGCCCCACTGGAACAGCGCAATCAGGAACACCGGCACGGTCACCACCACCGCCCCGACGTAGGGCACGACCACCGAGATGCCCACCAGCAAGGCCAGCAGCGCCGCATAATTGAGTTCCAGGACGACAAAGGCGATGTAGGTCACCCCGCCGCAAATGAAAATCTCGATGACCTTGCCACGAATGTAGTTGGCGATCTGCCGGTTCATTTCATGGGCGACACGGGTGATCAGCGCCCGCTCACGGGGCAGGTAGCCGCGCACCCACTCGCCGATCATTTGCCGGTCCTTGAGAAAGAAGAACACCAGGATCGGCACCAGTACCAGGTAGATCATGATATTGACCAGCAACGGCAGGCTCGACAGCGAAAACGTCAGCGCCCATTGACCGAACTTGCCGATCTCGCCCCGCGCCACTTCAATGGCCTGCAGCACCTGCTCGTCGGACACCAGGTGCGGATAACGCTCCGGCAACAGCAGCAACAGGGTCTGCCACTTGGCGAGCATGCCGGGCAATTCGTTGAACAGGGTGATCAGCTGATGCCAGAGCAACGGCACCACGACCACCATGAACACCAGCAGCAGCCCCATGAACAGCGCGAAGACCAGCCCCACTGCGACGCCACCCGGCACCCGCAGGCGCTCCAGGCTCACCACCAGACCCTGCATCAGGTAGGCCAGCACCATCCCGGCCAACACCGGCGCCAGCATGCCGCCCAGGGTCAACACCGCGGTGAACGCCAGGAACAACAGGACCGCCAGTACCACGGCTTCTTCGTCGGAGAAGTAGCGCTGAATCCAGTCGCGCAACACTTTGAACATCAATAATCCTTAGTAACGAACGCATCTGGTTTCAGGCTTTTTTCAACCAGTAACGGTAAATGCCCGCTTCATCTTCTTCACGCAGCAGCGTATGACCGGCCAATCGGGCAAAGGTGCGGAAATCACGCTGCGAGCCTGCATCGGTGGCGATGACCTTGAGCACCGTACCACTGGACATCTTATTGAGTTCCATCTTGGCCTTGAGCAACGGCAAGGGGCAATTGAGGCCACTGGCGTCCAGTTCAACGTCATGGGCTACAGCGTCGATCATTGCATCACTCCGGGTCAGGTGGCTGAGTTGCCTAGAATATCTGGTCGCAGGGCTGGTGTCCGGCTACAGTAAGCTCTTTGTCGACTAAGGCTTTGTGCATGACTTTTTTGCGCCCTACCCTGCTGACGCTCGCTTGCCTGCTTGCCTCACCGGGCTTCGCCGACGACCTGCCGTCACTCGGCGACGCCAGTTCTGCCATCGTCTCGCCGCAACAGGAGTATCAGTTGGGTCGCGCCTGGCTTGCCCTGTTGCGCAGCCAGGTAGCTCAGCTCAATGACCCGCAGCTCAAGGACTACGTCGAGTCCAGCGTCTACCGCCTGGTGGAGACCAGCCAGGTCAATGACCGGCGCCTGGAATTCATCCTGATCAACAGCCCGCAGCTCAACGCGTTCGCGGCGCCCGGCGGGATTGTCGGGGTCAACGGCGGCCTGTTCCTCAATGCGCAGACCGAAGGCGAGTATGCCTCGGTACTGGCCCACGAATTGGCTCACTTGTCGCAGCGCCACTTCGCCCGTGGCGTCGAGGCCCAACAGCGCATGCAGGTACCGATGATGGCCGCGCTGCTGGCCGGTATCGTGATTGCCGCGGCAGGTGCCGGCGATGCCGGTATTGCGGCGATTGCAGGGACACAGGCGGCAGCCATCCAGGAACAACGGCGATTCTCGCGCCAGAACGAACAGGAAGCCGATCGCATCGGTATCCTCAATCTGGAAAAGGCAGGCTACGACCCCCGCTCCATGCCTACCATGTTCGAACGCCTGGGGCGTCAGTACCGCTTCGACGCCAAGCCGCCGGAATTCCTGCTGACTCACCCGGTGACCGAATCGCGTATCGCCGACACCCGCAACCGCGCCGAGCAGGCCCCGCAGGGCGGCATCGAAGACACCCTGCGTTATCAGTTGATTCGTGCCCGGGTCCAGCTGATCTATGAAGAAACCCCAGGCCTGGGCGCCAAGCGCTTCCGCGCCCTGCTGGATGAAAACCCGAAAAGCGATGTGGCGCGCTATGGTCTGGCGATCGCCCAGATCAAGGGCGGACAGCTGAACGAAGCACGGGAAAACCTCAAGCAGTTGCTGGCCAAGGCACCGAACGAGATCATCTACAACCTCGCCCAGGTCGATCTGGACATCACCAACAATCGCCTGCCGGATGCACAGTCCAGGGTTGACCGCCTGCTGACGCAATACCCCGGCAACTATCCACTGAACCAGGTTCGCGTCGACCTGCTGCTGAAACAGAACCGCGCCGCCGATGCCGAAAAGGCCCTCGAAGGCCTGCTCAAATCGCGCCCGGACGATCCGGACGTGTGGTATCAGGTGGCCGAAACCCGCGGCCTGTCGGGCAATATCATCGGCCTGCACCAGGCGCGCGCCGAGTATTTCGCACTGGTGGGCGACTATCGCCAGGCCATCCAGCAACTGGATTTTGCCAAGCGCAAGGCCGGCAGCAATTTCCCGCTGTCGTCGCGAATCGATGCCCGCCAGCGCGAGCTGATGGAGCAGGAACGCATGATCAAGGACATGATGGGCTGACGTTTTCAGCGACAAAAAAAAACCGCCTCATTCGAGGCGGTTTTTTTATTCAACCAACAGGCGGGTTATTCAGCCAGCTTGAAGGTGATGAAGCTCGCACGGTTCTGGCGCAGTACACGCATCGATACCGAACGGTTCTTTGGCAACGCCTTGGCAATGTCCGTGAACTCCTTGGCCGAACCGATCGCCTGATTGTTCAGGTGAGTGATGATATCGCCCGGCTGCAGGCCGATCATCGACGCAGGACCGTCCTGAACTTCCTTGATCAGCACGCCACCCTTGAGGTCGTAGGTTTTCTTCTGCTCGTCCGTCAGTTCGACTACCGAGACGCCAAGGCGGTTGCTGCTGCGCTCGATGCTCGACTGCGGCAGGTCATCAAGCTCCTTGCCTTCTTCCGGGATAGCGCCAACGGTCAGCTCGACATTCTTGCGCTTGCCTTCGCGGATCACTTCCAGATTGGCCTTGGAGCCCGCCTTCAATGCGCCCACCAGGTGTGGCAGATCGGCGGACATGACGATCGGCTGTCCATTCATGGTCAGGATCACGTCGCCTACCTGCAGCCCGCCCTTGGCAGCCGGGCCGTCATCCTGGATCTGCGCGACCAGCGCACCGGCTGGTTTTTCCAGGCCGAACGATTCAGCCAGGTCCTTGTTCACTTCCTGGATCACTACGCCCAGCCAGCCACGGCTGACCTTGCCACCGCTTTTGAGCTGATTGGAAACGTCCATGGCCACGTCGATAGGGATCGCGAACGATACGCCCATGAAACCACCGGAACGGGTGTAGATCTGCGAGTTGATACCGACTACCTCACCGTTGAGGTTGAACAGCGGCCCACCCGAGTTACCCGGGTTGATCGGCACGTCGGTCTGGATGAACGGCACGTAGTTTTCATTCGGCAGGCTGCGGCCGACGGCACTGACGATGCCCTGGGTCACGGTATGGTCAAAACCGAACGGCGAGCCGATGGCCACGACCCATTGCCCGGCTTTCAGATCCTGGGATTTGCCCAGCTTCAGGACCGGAAGATCCTTGCCTTCGATTTTCAGCAGCGCCACGTCGGAGCGCGGATCGGTGCCGATCAGCTTGGCCTTCATTTCACTGCGGTCGGACAGACGCACGAGGATTTCGTCGGCATCGGCGATCACATGATTGTTGGTCAGGATGTAGCCGTCAGGCGAAATGATGAAACCCGAACCCAGGGATTGCGCCTCGCGCTGGCGGTCGCCACGGGGGGATCGAGGTTGCTGTGGCGGCATGCCGCGCTCGAAAAACTCGCGCAACATTGGCGGCAAGCCTTCGAGGTCAGGCATCTGCTGGTTGACTCTGCGGTCAGGCAATTTTTGCGTGGTACTGATGTTCACCACCGCAGGCGATGCCTGTTCGACCAGTTGCGTGAAATCAGGCAATTCGACCGCCTGGACAGCGACCGCCTGACCGAGCACCAGCACGGTGGCAAAAATGGAGAGGTAAGACTTCAAGCGTGGTATCGACATACGGCTCCCGTTACGACGAGCATGGTTAAGCGATATGGAGCAAGGAACACCGGGAAAGATACGCCGGTATTTTTGTTCCGGGAACAACAAACAAGGCCAGAGCCGAGGGGCTCTGACCTATAAAAAATATTGGGGGGATTTGCAAATTGAAATGCTCACTAAACATTTCGATTTCAAGTCACTGCTGGGTTGCAGTAGCGTCGGTGCGCATGGACAAGGCGATCCGTTCAGCGGTGCCGATCGGGATCTCACCCACCACAGTCACCATCATCTCGCCTTGCGGCGTGCTCAAGCGCCGGGAGACGGCGGCGGTTGGGCCCAGTTGCGTACGGGTGTCGGTGGTACCTGAACCGCTCAAGGGCTCGAGGAACACTGAAAAACGCGCCAGACCATCGTCATACAGCAGGCTGTTGACCTGGGACTTGGTCTCTGGATCCTTGCGGGTCGTACTGCTGGTCAGTTCGAAACCCGGTGGCAACCAGTCCGAATGCCAGACCCGGGCGTCCTTGACCGCCGAAGCCTTGTCGCTGTCGAGCTTGACCGCCTTGCAGTCAGCGCCCGGCTGCAGGTCACTGTCGGTGGGAACCGTGGCGGGATCGAGTCGAGTGAACTGGAAGCGCTCGAGCAGACGGCCCTTGTCATCGATCAGCAATGACTTCAGGGGCAGGCCGGTTTCCTGATCAAGATGCAGTTCAAAACCGTAACGATGCTGGTCACGGGGTGTCAGGGAAACAATCACTGCCGGGCGACCGGCCACGCGCGACTTGCCGATGACAGCAAGGTCATACCAATTCTTGAGCTTTTGTGGATCGAGTGCACGAGCGGTGGAGTTGGAGGTATCCCCCAGCCCTGCCATCAGGTTGCCGCTGACGCATTGAGTATGCCCATCAATGCGTACGACCTCCTGAGCGGAGCCGTCGAGCTGGATCAAACGCTCGCGGACCTTGCCATCCTGGACGCGGTGCCAGATGTTGTGGGTAGAGAAACTACCGTTACGCTCGTAGACAAAAGTACCTTGGAAGCTTTGCTTCTGCTCGGCCTGGCCCAGACGGGTCAACCAGTCTTGAGCCTGATCGGCGTGGGCTGGAACAACGAACCAGCCACTGAGCAAAAGCGTAAGTAGAGGTATGGCGCGCATGATCCTCCTTAACGGTTTTCCAGGCTTGCTGCACGCGCGTAAGGCAGAGCGCTCTCGGTACCTTTCAGTGCAGCCTGTTGAGCATGTTGGCGCAAGTAGCCTGGCAAACGTTGATCGTTCCAGCCTGGCTGACCTTGCAACACACCATTGGCCATGGGACCAGTGGCTTCTGAACTCTCATTGTAGCCTGCCAGAACAGCCGGGCCCTTGACTTGTGGAACCGCCAGGCCAGGTTGGGTGGATTGCTGCGCCAGCTCAACGCCAGCGATCTCGTCCTGGTTGTACAGACGAACACCTGCCAGCACCGCCAGGGTCACCGATGCGGCAACGGCCAGACGACCCAGGCTGCGCCATGGACCACGGGTGGCTTTTGCCGGTACGGCTTCGTCGGCCAATGCAGCAGAAACAGCCGCGGCAATGTCCAGGCGTGGAAGCAGCAGGTCCTTGTGCATCACTGCCCGAGCGATCTGATAACGAGCCCAGGTTTCACGGGTTTCAACATCGTCACAGGCACTGAGTACCCGACGCAATTCCAATTCGTCCGCTTCGTTATCCATCACTGCGGACAGCGATTCCTGCAGGGCTTCACGACTCATGGCGTTCCTCTCTTGGCTGTCGCCGCTGTCTTTAGTTTTCCTGCAACAAAGGCTGCAGGGCTTTATCGATGGCCTCCCGGGCGCGGAAGATCCGGGAGCGCACGGTACCCACCGGACATTGCATGACGCTCGCAATGTCCTCGTAACTCAGACCATCGAATTCACGTAAAGTTAAAGCCGTACGCAAATCTTCTGGCAGTTGCTGAATGGTTCGATGGACGGTGCCTTCGATCTCATCCCGCAGCAAAGCCCGTTCTGGCGACTCGAGATCCTTGAGGCCATGATCGCCATCGTAGAACTCTGCATCCTCGGAACTGACATCGCTATCCGGCGGCCGACGGCCGCGTGAAACCAGATAGTTCTTCGCCGTGTTGATGGCGATGCGGTAAAGCCACGTATAAAACGCGCTGTCTCCGCGAAAATTACCAAGTGCGCGGTAGGCCTTGATGAAGGCTTCCTGCGCTACATCCTGGGCTTCATGGGTGTCGTGCACGAAACGCACGATCAACCCGAGAATTTTGTGCTGATATTTCAGCACTAACAGATCGAATGCACGCTTGTCGCCGCGCTGAACGCGTTCGACCAGCTGCTGATCCTCTTCCTGGGTTAGCATGAACACTCCTCGATAAGCTTGGAGGAGGCTTGCATTACTAAACGACCGGGCTTGCAAACATAGACTCGGGCTTTTCGCAAAAGTTCTCCCCCTCCAGGCAAGTTTCCTGCGGGCTCTGATTCGGCACGCACGAAAAACGCAGCTCGAGATTCCCCGGCTGCGCGAATAATCTTGTCATCGGTCTGACCGCCAGGGATCCAACCGCGATCCTGGGATGAAACCGACACTGTCCCTTGATTCAGGCAACCGTCTATTGATCTTGGGCCTTTGGCAAAAGTTCCAAATATTTATAGCTGCACAGAATCGACATTGTGCAACCCTGAAGCGAAAAAGAGTGTTAAATCCACGATACAGTTCGCTTGTCGCCGAACCGGTGGAAAAAACATCCGACGAAGCGTCGGCAGATTTCCGTCACAGTAGTTTCACAATGCCATATCGGCTCGGCTATTGTGCCGCTCCCCCCCTCTATATACTAGTGGGCTGTGCGGTTGCCGGGCATGCCTGTCCAGATGTCTGGCGCCTACCCCGACCCGGGTCGCTTTGAGCGGAATCCTGAAATGAGCCAACAGTTTCAACACGATGTCCTGGTAATTGGCAGCGGTGCTGCCGGCTTGAGCCTTGCGCTGACCTTGCCCGGTCACTTGCGCATTGCCGTATTGAGCAAAGGCGACCTCGCCAATGGCTCGACGTTCTGGGCCCAGGGAGGGGTCGCCGCCGTACTGGATGACACTGACACCGTCGAGTCCCACGTCGACGACACCCTCAACGCCGGTGGCGGGTTGTGTCACGAAGATGCCGTGCGTTTTACCGTCGAGCACAGCCGGGAAGCGATTCAATGGCTGATCGACCAGGGCGTGCCGTTCACCCGCGACGAACAGTCCGGCACGGAAGACGGTGGATTCGAGTTCCACCTGACCCGTGAAGGCGGTCACAGCCATCGGCGCATCATCCATGCCGCCGATGCCACCGGCGCCGCGATTTTCAGGACGCTGCTCACCCAGGCCCAGCAACGGCCCAACATCGAGTTGCTGGAACAGCGGGTCGCGGTCGACCTGATTACCGAAAAGCGCCTGGGCCTTGAGGGCGATCGCTGCCTGGGTGCCTATGTGCTCAATCGTGGCACCGGGGAAGTCGACACCTACGGCGCCCGTTTCGTGATCCTCGCCTCCGGCGGTGCCGCCAAGGTCTACCTCTATACCAGCAACCCCGATGGCGCCTGCGGTGATGGCATCGCCATGGCCTGGCGCTCGGGCTGCCGGGTGGCGAACCTGGAATTCAATCAGTTCCACCCCACCTGCCTGTATCACCCGCAAGCCAAGAGTTTCCTGATCACCGAAGCCCTGCGCGGAGAAGGTGCGCACCTGAAGCTGCCCAATGGCGAACGCTTCATGCAGCGCTTCGACCCCCGCGCAGAACTGGCGCCACGGGACATCGTCGCCCGGGCCATCGACCATGAGATGAAGCGGCTCGGTGTCGACTGCGTCTATCTGGACATCAGCCACAAGTCCGAAGATTTCATCAAGACGCACTTCCCGACGGTATACGAACGCTGCCTCGAATTTTCCATCGACATCACCAAACAGCCGATCCCGGTGGTGCCCGCGGCGCACTACACCTGCGGCGGCGTGATGGTCGACCAGCAAGGTCGCACAGACGTGCCAGGGCTGTACGCGATTGGCGAAACCAGCTTCACCGGCCTGCACGGTGCCAACCGCATGGCCAGCAACTCGTTGCTGGAGTGCTTTGTCTACGCGCGCTCGGCGGCGGCGGACATCCTGGAGCAATTGCCACAGGTATCGGCCCCTGTCGCCCTCCCGGCTTGGGACGCCAGCCAGGTGACCGATTCCGATGAAGACGTGATCATTGCGCACAACTGGGACGAATTGCGCCGCTTCATGTGGGACTACGTCGGAATCGTTCGCACCAACAAGCGCCTGCAACGGGCCCAGCACCGGGTGCGCCTGTTGCTCGACGAAATCGACGAGTTCTACAGCAACTACAAAGTCAGCAGGGACTTGATCGAATTGCGCAACCTGGCCCAAGTGGCCGAGCTGATGATCCTGTCAGCCATGGAGCGCAAGGAGAGTCGCGGCCTGCACTACACCCTCGACTACCCGAACATGCTACCTGTCGCCATGGACACTATTCTGGTGCCGCCCACCTACGCCGAGTGAACTTGAGCCGCACCCGCAGGCGTCGGTGCAGATCCGCCGCCTGCGAGTCCCGGGGCACGCAGATTGTCCTGACCCGCCGCTCACCGCGCAGACGAAAGCGCAGCACCACGATCAACGGCAACGCCAGGCTGTCCGGGCGCAACTGCACCGGCTGCCACCCCTTCGCCTGACTCCACAGCTGCCAGCCATCGGCGTCACGACGCAAGCCGCGAAAAGCCTGTGGGTGGGTCAGTAGAATCTGGCGAGGCAACGCCCAGGCGCCGTGCAACAGACAGCACAAGGCACCGGGCAGACTGGCCCAGAGCGGTATGGCGAGCAGGAACAAGGAACCCAGCGCGAACGCCTGGGCCAAAAGGTACGCCGCCAGCAACTGCCGTGAGGCATGCCAGCGGCATTCGAACCCGTTACTTGGGCTGGACACGATCCAGGATCATACGAACCATGCGCTGAAGTTCCGGATCTTCCGATTCGGCGCGCTCCATGAACCAGCCGAACATGTCCTGATCTTCGCATTCGAGCAGCCTGACGTAGCAGGCGCGATCCACTTCGTTGAGGTGCGGATAAACCTCTTTCACAAACGGCACCAGCAACACGTCAAGCTCAAGCATGCCGCGGCGGCTGTGCCAGTAGAGGCGATTCAGTTCAACATCTTCGACCATGGAGCGCTCCTCAAATAGGCCGCAAGTATACAGCCCCGCGCCCCATCGAACAGTCGGCTTTGGTCGGGCACGACGATCCTTTGTGAACTACCCATTTCAGGGGCAGCCCCTTATCATGTCTGCCAGACTCTTTACCCTGCGATGACCCATGGCCGATTCCGCTTTTTTCTGCACGTTGTCTCATGAAGGTGTCCTGGCGGTCCGCGGCGCGGACGCCGGCAAGTTCCTGCAAGGCCAACTGACCTGCAACCTCAATTACCTGAGCGACAACCGGGCCAGCCTCGGCGCGCGCTGCACGCAGAAAGGCCGGATGCAGTCGAGCTTTCGCATCCTGCTCGAAGGTGATGGCGTACTCCTGGCCATGGCCAGCGAGTTGCTCGAACCGCAATTGGCGGACCTGAAGAAATACGCGGTGTTTTCCAAGTCCAAACTGACCGATGAAAGCGCTGCCTGGGTTCGCTTCGGCGTCGAGCAGGGCGATGAGGCATTGAAAAGCCTCGGCCTGGAACTGCCTGCAGAGACCGACAGCCTGGTGCGCCATGACGGTTTGATCGCCATTCGCGTCTCGCCCGAACGCGCCGAACTCTGGGTTGCCGCCGATCAGGCCGATGGCATCAAGGGCAAGCTGTCCGCCCTGCTGCCTGAAGGTGAACTCAATCAATGGTTGCTGGGCCAGGTCCGTGCCGGTATCGGCCAGGTGATGCCAAGTACCCGCGAGCTGTTCATCCCGCAGATGCTCAATCTGCAAGCGGTCGGCGGCGTGAGCTTCAAGAAAGGCTGCTACACCGGCCAGGAAATCGTCGCGCGCATGCAGTACCTCGGCAAACTCAAGCGCCGCTTGTATCGCCTGCAACTGGCTGGCGGCGAACTGCCAGAGCCCGGCACCCAGCTGTTTGCCCCGAGTCACGGCAGCTCGATCGGTGAAGTGGTGCTGGCCGCCAATGCCGCCAATCAGATTGAACTGTTGGCCGTGTTGCAAGCCGAAGCTGCAGAAGGCGGCGACATTCATCTGGGCGCACTCGACGGCCCGGCCCTGAATTTGCTCGACCTGCCGTATGAACTGGACCGCGATCGCGAAATCCAGCGTTAACCGCGGTACTTTTTTGCAACACCTAGAGAAGCGTAATGAGTGAGCTGGCGGAAAAGGTCCAACAGGATTTGGTTGAGGCCATCGATAACGATGACCTGGTTCTGCCAACGTTACCGGAAGTGGCCTTGCAGATTCGCAAGGCCGCTGAAGACCCGGAAATCAGTATCGGTAGCCTGAGCAAAGTGATTGGCCGCGATGCCGCGCTGTCGGCGCGCCTGATCAAAGTGGTCAACAGCCCACTGCTGCGCGCGGCGCAGGAAGTCACCGATCTGCACACGGCGATCACGCGCCTGGGCATCAATTACAGCAGCAACCTGGCCATCGGCCTGGTCATGGAACAGATTTTCCATGCCCGCTCCGCGGTGGTTGAACAGAAAATGCGCGATGTCTGGCGCAAAAGCCTGGAAATTGCCGGCGTCAGCTATGCGCTGTGCCGCAACTACACCCAGCTCAAGCCCGATCAGGCGGCCCTTGGCGGGCTGGTGCACCAGATCGGGGTCTTGCCGATCCTGACGTACGCCGAAGATCACTATGAACTGCTGGCCGATCCGGTCAGCCTCAACCATGTGATCGACCGCATTCATCCAATGCTCGGCGATAAACTGCTGCGGGTCTGGGAGTTTCCGGAAAAATTGGTGCAGGTGCCGCAGCTCTATCTCGACTTCAAGCGACAGTCCGCGCGAGTCGATTATGTCGACCTGGTCCAGGTGGCCAGCCTGTACTGCCACAAAGGCACCGACCACCCGATTGCGCGCATCGACCCCTTCGGCGTACCGGCCTTCGTCAAGCTCGGGATCGATCCGGACAACAAGGCGATGTGTGCCGACCTGGAAGACACCCGCTTGATGTTTTATTGATTGAAGACCGCGTCGCGCCCATCGCCAGCAGGCTGGCTCCCACAGGGATTTATGTAACGCCACAGATCCTTGTGGGAGCCAGCCTGCTGGCGATATGGCCAGAACAGGCACATCACTCCCCTGCATTAAAACTCACCCGCACCTTCAACCCCGCCTTCTCCCCATCATGCAGGCTGATCTGCGCCAGGTGCGCCCGACAAATTTCGCCAACAATCGCCAACCCCAACCCTGACCCCGCCACCTGCTGATTGCGCCGGTAGAACCGTTCAAACACCCGATCCCGCTCATCAAGGGGAATCCCCGGCCCATCGTCCTCGACTTCCAGCACCGCCGGGGCCGACACCCGCAGGATCACGTTGCCACCCGCAGGCGTATGGGCCAGGGCGTTATCCACCAGGTTGCTCAACAGTTCGTTGAGCAGCGTTGGTTCGCCCCGCAACCACACCGGCTCGTCCGCTTCCAGCGCCAGGGCCACGCCGCGCTTGTGGGCCAGCGGCGCCATGGCCATGCCCAGCTCACGCGCCAACTGACTGAGGTCGAGCAATTGCGCGCCGCCCTCGGCAATCGCCCTGGCACCGTTTTCCACCCGGGCCAGCGAGAGCAGTTGATTGGCCAGGTGGGTCAGGCGATCCGTGCCCTGGGCGGCGGTTTCCAGCGTACTGCGCCAGGTTTGCGCATCGCTCGAGCGCAAGCCCAATTCCAGCCGGGCCTTGAGTGCCGCCAACGGCGTGCGCAGTTCGTGGGCGGCATCGGCGATGAATTGCGCCTGTTTCTCGAACTGCCCGCGCAGGCGCTCGGTGAAATGATTGAGTGCGCGCACCAGTGGCCACAGTTCGCGCTGCACTTCGACCAGGGGCAACGGCCGCAGGTCATCGGGCTGACGCTCCTCCACCGCGGTGCGCAAACGCTCCAGCGGACGCAGCGCCGCACTGACCGCAAACCACACGATCATCAGGGCCCCGATCGCCAGCATGCCCAGGCGCAGCAAAGTATCGCCGGCCAGACTGCGGGCCATGCTGACGCGGGCCTCGTCGGTCTCCGCCACGCGGATTTCCGCCATGCCGTTCATGTTCGGCTCGCTGACCGCCTTGAGCAGGCTGACCACGCGCACGTTCTGCCCCTGGTAAGTCGCATTGTAAAAACGCGCCAGCGCCGGGTAGTCGTCGGTTCGCGGCGTACCGGGTGGCGGTGGTGGCAGGTTTTCGTAGCCGGAAATCAGCTTCTGGTTGATGTCGTTGACCAGGTAGAAAATCCGCCCCGCACTGTCGTAGGCGAACGTATCGAGGGCCACATAAGGCACGTCCAGGCTGAGGCTGCCATCGCGCTCGGACAGGCCGGCGGCGATGGTCCGCGCCGAGGCCAGCAACGTCCGGTCATAGGCCGTGTCGGCCGCTTCGCGCCCGTTCCAGTAAGCGCTCAAGCCACTGGCCAGCATCAATACCACCAGCAACAGCGCCAGGTTCCACAGCAACCGCCAACGCAGGCTGCTGGCCTTATGCATCACGACTTTCCAGCAGATAACCGAGACCGCGGAACGTGACGATGGCTACCGGGTGGCCGTCGAGTTTCTTGCGCAAGCGATGTACGTAGATTTCGATGGCGTCGGGACTGGCCTCCTCGTCCAGGCCGAAGACCTGCGAGGCCAGTTGCTCCTTGCTCATCACCCGGCCGGGACGGGCGATCAGGGCTTCAAGTACCGCCTGCTCGCGGGAGGTCAGGGTCAGCAATTCTTCACCGAGGGTAAAGCGCCGGGTCTCCAGGTCGTAGGCCAGCACACCACAGCGCTGCAGACGCTCTCCTCCCAACACGCTGCGGCGCAGCAAGGCCTTGACCCGGGCTTCGAGTTCGGTGAGCTCGAAAGGCTTGGCCAGGTAATCGTCGGCGCCCAGGTTCAGGCCATGGACCCGATCCTTGACGTCGCTGCGGGCGGTGAGCATCAACACCGGAAGGTTCTTGCCCCGGGCACGCAGGCGCGCCAGCACCTCGAACCCATCCATGCGCGGCAGGCCGACGTCGAGAATCGCCATGGCGTATTCCTCGCTGCCCAGCGCCAGGTCGGCCGCGACACCGTCGTGCAGCACATCCACGGTCAAGCCGGTGCTCTTGAGCGCCTGGGCGACGCTTTCGGCGAGCTGCAGATGGTCTTCGACGAGCAGGACACGCATGGATCATTACCTCGTTCAGGGATGGTCGACGCCATTGTTTGGCGCGGAGTTTACAGCGGCATCCGTCGCTGTGAAGCCCGAAAAACCGTGAAAGCCCGATGAAAGGTTAGCGAAAGGTTCGACCGTTAGAGTCGAGTCACGGATGGTTTCGATCGCAGCCATCGATCCTGCTTTGAAATGTAGCTCCCGAAAAACGCCTCGATGCGTTTTCGCCAATAAGAACAATAACGAGGTACTTCGCCATGCTGTCCACCCAGCGCCAGATTTGCCCGCCCCGCCCCTTTTCCCGCTCCCCATCGTTTACGCTTGCCGGCGCCGTCATCGGCTGCGCGAGGCGAAACCGCCGCATCTGAAACATCCCCAAAAACAACAACTCCCGTGGAGACAACAATGAATGGATCACTGCGCCGTTTCGCCCTCGCCGCCAGCGTCATGCTGTTTGCCGGCCAACTGATGGCCGAGCCCAAGCGCCCGGAATGCATCGCCCCGGCCTCCCCCGGCGGCGGTTTCGACCTGACCTGCAAACTGGCGCAGAGCGCACTGGTCAACGAAAAGCTGCTGACCAAGCCGATGCGCGTGACCTACATGCCCGGCGGTGTCGGCGCGGTGGCCTACAACGCCGTGGTCGCCCAGCGCCCTGCCGATGCCGGCACGCTGGTGGCCTGGTCCAGCGGTTCGCTGCTGAACCTGGCCCAGGGCAAGTTCGGTCGTTTCGATGAAACCAACGTACGCTGGCTGGCCGCCGTCGGCACCAGCTACGGCGCCATCGCGGTGAAAAGCGATTCGCCCTACAAGAACCTCGACGATCTGGTGCAGGCGCTGAAAAAAGATCCGAGCAAAGTGGTGATCGGTTCCGGCGGCACCGTCGGCAGCCAGGACTGGATGCAGACCGCCCTGATCGCCAAGGCCGCCGGGATCAACCCGCGTGACCTGCGTTACGTCGCCCTCGAAGGCGGCGGTGAAATCGCCACCGCCCTGCTCGGCGGCCACATCCAGGTCGGCAGCACCGACATCTCCGACTCCATGCCGCACATCCAGAGCGGCGACATGCGCCTGCTGGCAGTGTTCTCCGACAAGCGCCTGGACGAGCCGGAAATGAAAGACATCCCGACCGCCCGCGAGCAAGGCTACGACATCGTCTGGCCAGTGGTGCGCGGTTTCTACCTCGGGCCAAAAGTCAGCGATGAAGACTACGCCTGGTGGAAAGATTCCTTCGACAAACTGCTGGCCTCGCCCGAGTTCGCCAAGCTGCGCGATCAGCGTGAACTGTTCCCGTTCGCCATGACCGGCCAGGAGCTGGACACCTACGTGAAGAAGCAGGTAGCGGACTACAAAGTGCTGGCCAAAGAGTTCGGCCTGATCCAGTGATCGTCTCTGTCTAGCGGCTGCGGCTCCGTCTGGCGGAGCCGCGGCACAGGAGTTCCCCATGCTCTTACAACGCATTTTTGCTTCGGTGCTGTTGCTGGCCTGTGTCGGCCTGGCGCTGATGGCCTGGCCGTATCAAGCGGCTTTTTCCTACGAACCGGTGGGGCCTCGGGCCTTTCCACTGTTGATGCTGGGCCTGATGGGCTCGGCGTTGTTGTACATGGTGTTCCGTCCGGCACCGATCAAGCACAGTGATGACGAGCCGCCGCTGGATCGCGAAACCCTGACCAAGATCGGTATCTGTGTGGTGCTGTTGCTGGTGTTCGCCGGCACTTTCGAACCCCTGGGGTTCATCGTCGCCAGCATCCTGATCGGCGTGCCCATGGCCCGTCTGTACGGCGGTCGCTGGGTGCCAAGCAGCGTGATCATCAGTCTGATGGCCGTCGGCCTCTACCTGCTGTTCGACAAGTTGATGGACGTGCCGCTGCCCCTGGGCGTGCTCGACGTTCTGGAGAACTGATATGGATACTCTTGGCTATTTGGGTCAGGGCTTCGGCGTCGCGCTGAGCCCGTACAACCTGGTGACCGCCTTGTGCGGCACCCTGATCGGCACCGTGGTCGGCCTGTTGCCGGGCCTGGGGCCGATCAACGGCGTGGCGCTGCTGATCCCCATCGCATTCGCCCTCGGCCTGCCACCTGAATCGGCGCTGATCCTGCTGGCGGCGGTGTACCTGGGTTGCGAATATGGCGGGCGGATCAGCTCGATCCTGCTGAACATTCCGGGCGAAGCCTCCACCGTGATGACCACCCTCGACGGCTACCCGATGGCCCGCAAAGGCCTGGCCGGTGTGGCGTTGTCGCTGTCGGCGTGGAGCTCGTTCATCGGTGCCTTCATCGCTACCTGCGGCATGGTGCTGTTCGCCCCGCTGCTGGCGAAATGGGCGATCGCCTTTGGCCCCGCGGAATACTTCGTGCTGATGGTGTTCGCGATTGTCTGCCTTGGCGGCATGGCCGGTGATCGACCGTTGAAAACCTTCATCGCGGCGCTGATCGGCCTCTTCCTGTCGACGGTCGGCATCGACGCCAACAGCGGCGTGTACCGCTTCACCGGGGACAACATCCACCTGACCGACGGCATCCAGTTCGTCGTGCTGGTGCTGGGCCTGTTCTCCATCAGCGAGATCCTCCTGCTGCTGGAGAAAACCCACCACGGCCAGGAAGCGGTGAAAGCCACCGGGCGCATGATGTTCAACTTCAAGGAAGCGGCATCGGTGTTCGTGGTGAACATCCGTTGCGGCGTACTGGGTTTCATCATGGGCGTGTTGCCCGGTGCCGGTGCAACCCTGGCCAGCGCCGTGGCCTACATGACCGAAAAACGCATGGCGGGCGCCAAGGGCACCTTCGGCCAGGGCGACATGCGCGGCCTCGCGGCCCCGGAAACCGCCATCGGCGGCGCGGCCTGCGGTGCGCTGGTGCCGATGCTGACCCTCGGTGTTCCGGGCTCGGGTACCACGGCGGTGATGATCGGTGCCCTGTCGCTGTACAACATCACGCCAGGGCCGCTGCTGTTCCAACAGCAACCGGACATTGTCTGGGGCCTGATCGCGTCGTTGTTCATCGCCAACGTGATGCTGGTGATCCTCAACATCCCGATGATCCGCATCTTCACCCGTATCCTCGCCGTGCCGAACTGGGCGCTGGTGCCAGTGATCGCGATCATTACCGGGATCGGCGTCTACGCGGTGCACGCCACCACCTTCGACCTGTTCCTGATGATCGGCATCGGCATCTTCGGTTACATCCTGCGCAAGCTGGACTTCCCGCTGTCGCCAGTCTTGCTGGGCTTCATCCTCGGCGGCCTGATGGAACAGAACCTGCGCCGCGCCCTGTCGATTTCCAACGGTGCGCTGGACATCCTCTGGTCGAGCCCGATCACGTTCGGTTGCTGGGTCCTGACGGCGATCATGCTGTTGATGCCGATCATCCGCATCTGGCGCAAACGCGCGGCCGCGCAACGCGTTATCGCCGATGTCTGATAGGTCTCCCTTCAAACTCTGGTGGGGAACCCCGCTGGTCGGCCTGCTGGGCGGTTTCCTCGCCAGCCAGGTCGGCTGGCCTTTGCCGTGGATGGTCGGCTCGTTGCTGGCGATCATCCTCGTGCGCTGCCTGACACCCTGGCAACTGGCGGAAATCCCTGGCGGGCGCAAGTGTGGCCAGTGGATCGTCGGCATCGGCATCGGCCTGCACTTTACCCCGGTGGTGATGGAGCAAGTACTGAGTCATTTCGGCCTGATCTTCTTCGGCGCCCTGGTCACCAGCCTGTCGGCGGTGGTCGGGGTGTGGTTGATGCGCCGTACCGGCGAAGATCGCGCCACGGCATTTTTTTCCAGCATGCCCGGCGGCTCCGGGGAGATGGTCAACCTCGGCGCGCGCAATGGCGCGGTACTCAGTCGGGTGGCTGCCGGGCAAAGCCTGCGGGTGCTGGTGGTGGTGCTGTGCGTTCCGGCGGCGTTCAAATATCTGTTGGGCGACGGTGCGCCGATTTCCCACGCGGGCAGCATCGATTGGTACTGGCTGGCGTTGTTGTTTCCGGCGGGGGCGCTGGCGGCCTGGATCTGGGAGCGCCTGCGCCAACCCAATCCCTGGTTGTTCGGCCCCTTGCTGGTGAGCGCAGCGGTGAGCATCGGTTGGGACCTGCACATCGGCTTGCCCAACGGCGGCAGCCAGATCGGCCAATGGCTGATCGGCAGCGGCCTGGGCTGTCACTTCAATCGGCAGTTTTTCCGGCGTGCGCCATCGTTCATGGGGCGGACGTTGATCGGTACGGTGCTGACCATGCTGATCGCCACGGCGGCGGCGCTGGGCTTGAGTGCGCTGACCCACCTGGATTTGCGTTCACTGACATTGGGCATGATGCCCGGCGGGATCGCCGAGATGAGCCTGACGGCGGAAACCTTGCAATTGTCGGTGCCGCTGGTGACGGCGATGCAGGTGATGCGGTTGTTGTTTGTGTTGTTTCTGGCGGAGCCGTTGTTCAAGTACTGGAACCGCAATCCAGAGTAAAGACCGCGTTGAATTCATCGCCAGCAGGCTGGCTCCCACCTTGATTGTGTGAACACTGAAGATCCAGTGTGGGAGCCAGCCTGCTGGCGATGCTTTTTTCAAATCGGCGGCAACCGCCACTCGATCGGCGTTTCGCCATTCTGCTCCAGAAACTTGTTGGTCCGGCTGAAGTGCCCGCACCCGAGAAAACCACGATAGGCCGACAGCGGTGACGGGTGCACCGAGGTCAGCACCAGGTGCTTGGTGGCATCGATCAGCTTCTGTTTGCTCTGGGCATGGGCGCCCCACAGCATGAACACCAGGTGAGGTTGCTGCTGGCTGACCACTTCAATGATCCGGTCGGTGAAAAACTGCCAGCCCTTGTCCTTGTGCGCATTGGCGTTGGCACGCTCCACGGTCATGGTGGTATTGAGCATCAACACGCCCTGCTCGGCCCAGCTTTGCAGGTAGCCGTGGCTGGGGATGTCGATGTTCAGGTCGCGCTTCAACTCTTTATAGATATTGACCAGCGACGGCGGCGCCGGCACGCCCGGTTGCACCGAGAAGCACAGGCCATGGGCCTGGCCCGGGCCGTGATAGGGGTCCTGGCCGAGAATGACCACCTTGACCTTGTCCAGCGGCGTGGAATTGAGCGCGTTGAAGATCATCGGGCCCGGCGGATAGATTTCCTTGCCCGCCGCCCGCTCGTCCTGGAGGAATTGTCGCAACTCTGCCATGTAGGGCTGGTCGAATTCGGCACGCAGTGCCTCCTTCCAGCTCGGTTCGAGTTTGATACGGTCGTCAGCAGTCATGGTTACATCCGGCAAAAACAATGGGGCGAACCCTAGGAAAGCCCATCACGCTTGTCAATTGATCTGACGCAGATCCGGCACTTTCCCACACAGCGATCATACTTACCCCTCAAATTCCCCAGCGAGGTCACCGATGAATCTGCACTTCGAAGAACTCACCGGCACTGACGGCGCCCGTATCGGCATTGCCACCCTGGATGCCGAGCAATCGTTGAACGCCCTGTCCCTGCCGATGATCAACGCCCTGCGCGACAGGTTGGACGCCTGGGCCAAGGAACCGCAAATCGTTTGCGTCCTACTGCGCGGCAAAGGCATCAAGGCCTTCTGCGCCGGCGGTGAAGTGCGCAGTCTGGTCGAGGCCTGTCGTGCCCATCCGGGCGAAGTGCCACCCCTGGCCGCCAATTTCTTCGCCGCGGAGTATCGGCTGGACTTCAGCCTGCATACCTATCCAAAACCGCTGATCTGCTGGGGGCACGGTTATGTGCTCGGCGGCGGCATGGGGCTGTTGCAGGGGGCGAGCATCCGGATTGTCACGCCGAGCAGCCGGCTGGCCATGCCGGAGATCACCATCGGCCTGTACCCGGACGTCGGCGCCAGTTGGTTCCTGTCACGCTTGCCCGGCAAGCTCGGCTTGTTTCTCGGCTTGACCGGTGCCCACATGAACGGTCGCGATGCGATCGATCTGGACCTGGCTGATCGTTTCCTGCTCGATGAGCAGCAGCCACAGCTGATCGAAGGCCTGCTGCAGTTGAACTGGCAGGAACAGACGCCGATGCAGCTCAACAGCCTGCTCAAGGCCTTGCAGCAGGAGGCGGTTGCGCAGATGCCCGAAGCCCAGTGGCTGCCACGCCGCCAGCAGATCGATGAACTGCTGGATGTCAGTGATGTGCGTTGCGCCTGGAAGGCCATCGCCACCCTGCGCGATCACGCCGACCCGCTGCTCAACCGCGCGGCGCGCAACCTGATCGAAGGCTCGCCGCTGACCGCGCATCTGGTATGGGAACAGATCAAACGCGCCCGCCACCTGTCGCTGGCGCAAGTCTTCGAGATGGAATACACCCTGAGCCTCAACTGCTGTCGCCATCCCGAATTCAGCGAAGGCGTGCGCGCGCGGTTGCTCGACAAGGACCAGAAACCCCACTGGCACTGGCCGGACGTCAACAACGTGCCGGATGCGGTGGTGGAGGCGCACTTTCACAAGGTCTGGGAAGGGCGTCATCCACTGGCGGATCTGTCGAATTACTGAAACTAAATGTGGGAGCGGGCTTGCTCGCGAAGGCGGAGTATCAGTCGACATTACCGTTGTCTGACACTCCGCCTTCGCGAGCAAGCCCGCTCCCACAAGGTATTGCGTTAATGCATGAGACTAGCGGTGGTTGCCGCGACCGTTATGGTCACCTCGACCACCGTGCTTGTTGTTGCGTCCACCCCGGTTATCGTTGTTCCAGCCGCCGCGGTTACGGCCGTCCCAACCATGTGCCCGGTAGTCTGGGCGAGCCTGGTAATAGCGAGGTGCCGGTTGGTAATAGCGTGGCGCCGGTTGATAAACCCGCGGCTGGTGGTAATAGCGCGGCGTTGGCTGGTAATACCGGGCAGGCGGCGCGTAGTACCGGCGTGGTGGTGTGTAATAACCACCGCCGTTGGAATAATAGGAGCCTCCACCGGCGTAATAAGGCGCTGGCGAGGTATAGACCTCGGACCTGTAGTAACCGGCTCCTCCATCGGAATAAGGCACACAACCACCCAGGAACAAACCCAACACGGCAATGAGAAGAATTTGTCGATGCATAGCGGCCTCCTGGACCGCGAATGAGCCAAACCAGCGACGCTGGCAGGCGACAGCCAAATGTTCCAACTGTCGATAGATCAGACATCGAATTCGAGATCTGGTGCGTCCCTGCAACACGTTGAAACATGTCGCCGATGAAAAGTTTTTCATCTATTAACGCTGGCCAGCACGTCCCATTGCGGTGCACCCGCGCACCATCACAAGGCAGGCGCAAGCAACCTTGCTAGCGCTTCAGTCGATCAATCCCGCATGCCAGAGCGCTTCAACCGACTTGGCACGGCTCTCGCTTTAGCAAATGCGTGCAGGAGTCAACACAGGTTCGCGGCACCACAATTTGCAATGGCTGACTAGGGTTCCGGCTCGCAAGCGCGAGTGGCTGGTCCGAGAGTTGGCGACCTCCAGTTGAGGTTACACGGCGGGACAAAAGCCCGGGAGACAAGCCACCGTTCGCGGTGCCGCTGCCTTCCTGTCCGCCCTTGATCAACTGGAGAACCACCATGTCCCAGCATCGTTTACCCGCCCTGCTCGCCGCTGCCTTCGCAGCCCTGGTGAGCCTCTCGTCCCCCGCCGCCCAGAAAGACCAGTTCAGCGTCTGCTGGACGATCTACGCCGGCTGGATGCCCTGGGAATACGCCGGCAGCCAAGGCATCGTCGACAAGTGGGCGAAGAAGTACGGCATCAAGATCGATGTGGTCCAGCTCAATGACTACGTCGAATCGATCAACCAGTACACCGCCGGCCAATTCGACGGCTGCACCATGACCAACATGGATGCGCTGACCATTCCGGCCGCTGGCGGCGTCGACAGCACCGCGCTGATCGTCAGCGACTTCTCCAACGGCAACGACGGCATCGTGCTCAAGGGCGAAGGCAAGAAAATCGCCGACCTCAAGGGCACCGATGTCAATCTGGTCGAGCTTTCGGTGTCGCACTACCTGCTGGCCAGGGCCCTGGATTCGGTGGACCTCACCGAGAAAGACCTGAAAGTGGTCAACACCTCCGACGCCGATATCTCCGCCGCTTTCAACACCGATCAGGTCAGCGCCGTCACCACCTGGAACCCGATGCTTTCGGACATCAAGGCCCAGCCCGGGGTGACCGAGGTGTTCAATTCCAGCCAGATCCCCGGCGAGATCATGGACATGATGGTGGTCAACTCCCAGACCCTCAAGGACAACCCGGCCCTGGGCAAGGCGCTGACCGGCGCCTGGTTCGAAGTGGTCGAGTTGATGAATGCGAAAAACGCCGCGGGCAAGGCCGCACTGGAGCACATGGCCAAAGCCTCGGGCACCGACCTGGCCGGTTTCCAGGCGCAACTGGACACCACCAAATTGTTCGCCACCCCGCAGGAAGCCCTGGCGTTCAGCACCAGCAAACAACTGCCGGAAACCATGCGCAAGGTGGCCGAGTTTTCCTTCCAGCACGGCTTGCTCGGTGAAGGCGCCAAAGACACCAGCGCGGTGGGCATGGCCTTCGCCAACGGCGTGACCAGCGGCGACAAGGGCAACCTCAAGCTGCGCTTCGACCCCAGTTACGTGCAGATGGCTGCCGACGCCAAGTTGTAACCAGAGGACTTGGCCATGCGCCTGATCAATCGCCACCCGGATCGCCCGAGCCGCCTGTTGCTGGTGATCCTGCCCTTCGCCCTGCTGCTGCTCGCCTACTTCATGGGCTCGGCCGAGCGCCTGGCGGATAACCCCAACGACAAACTGCTGCCCAGCGCCGTACAGATGAGCGACGCGGTGCAGCGCCTGGCCTTCGTGGCCGACAGCCGCACCGGCGACTACCTGCTCTGGCAGGACACAGCGTCCAGCCTGCGACGCCTGGCCATCGGCCTGGGCATCAGCGCGCTGGCCGGCCTGTGCCTGGGCATCGCCGCCGGCACGCTGCCGTTGTTCGGCGCGCCGTTGTCACCCTTGCTGACCGTGCTGTCGATGGTGCCGCCGCTGGCGATCCTGCCGATCCTGTTCATCGTCTTCGGTTTGGGTGAGTTGTCGAAAGTGATGCTGATCGTGATCGGCATCACACCGGCCCTGGCCCGCGACCTGGAACAGCGCGCCCGGGAAATTCCCGTGGAACTGCTGATCAAGGCCCAGACCCTCGGTGCCTCGACCTGGACCCTGATGCTGCGGGTGGTGCTGCCGCAATTGCTGCCACGCCTGCTGATCTCGCTGCGCCTGATGCTGGGTTCGGCGTGGCTGTTCCTGATCGCCGCCGAAGCCATCGCCTCCACCGATGGCCTCGGCTACCGGATTTTCCTGGTGCGCCGCTACCTGGCGATGGACGTGATCCTGCCGTACGTGGTGTGGATCACCCTGCTCGCCTGGCTGATGGATTGGGGCCTCAAGCGCCTGACCCTGCGTGCATTCCCTTGGTATGAAGGAGCGCGGGCATGAGTTTCATCACGGTGAAAAACGTCTGGCAGCAATACGCCGACCAGGTGGTGCTCGAAGGCCTGAACCTGAGCGTCGCCGAGGGTGAGTTCTGCACCCTGGTGGGCGCCTCCGGTTGCGGCAAGTCAACCTTCCTGCGCCTGCTGCTCGGTCAGGAAAAAGCCAGTCGCGGCGAGATCCTGCTCGACGGCCAAACCCTGGCCGGCGAACCGGATTCCAGCCGTGGCGTGGTGTTCCAACGCTATTCGGTGTTCCCGCACCTGAGCGTGCTGGACAACGTCGCCCTTGGCCTCGAACTGCCCCGCTCGCGTTTGCTCGGACGCCTGTTCGGCAGCGCTAAAAAAGAGGCTCGCGAAAAGGCTTCGGTGCTGCTGCACAAAGTCGGTCTCGGTCATGCGCTGGACAAGTACCCGGCGCAACTGTCCGGCGGCATGCAACAACGCCTCGCCATCGCCCAGGCGCTGATCATGAAGCCGCGGGTGTTGCTGCTCGACGAACCCTTTGGCGCCCTCGATCCGGGCATCCGCAAAGACATGCACGCCCTGCTGCTGGAGCTGTGGCGCGAGACACGACTGACGGTGTTCATGGTCACCCACGACCTGTCCGAAGGTTTCAGCCTCGGCACTCGCCTGCTGGTGTTCGACAAGGTCCGCCTCGACCCGCACGCCCCAGGTGCCTATGGCGCACGCATCACCTACGACATCCCTTTGAACAGCGACCGCCGCACCTGCCGTCCCGCCGTCGACGCCTTGCCCGTGCAACTGGCAAGCACGCTTCGTATCGCTTAGAGGAATATGAAAATGACCGACTCGACTCAACTGTTCCCGCCCTTCGCCGAAGAAATGCTGCCCGGCGGCGGCCACCGTTCCTTCGTGCTCAAACGCGGCCAGCTGTTGCGCCTGACCGACCTGCGCGGCGGCGCCAACGTCAGCCTGACGTTGCTCAACGCCAACGAAAAAACCGAACGCCTGAACCTGCCCGATAGCCTCAAGTGCCAACACACCGCCAAGCTCACCGCCGGCCATTGCCTGTACTCGGACATGGGCCGCGTGCTGGCCGCCATCACCGCCGACACCTGCGGCTGGAGCGATAGCCTTGGCGGCGTGCTCTGTGCTGAAGAAGTGGCGGAAAAATATGGCCAAGGCCGCTATCAGGAACTGCGCAACGGCTTCTTCCGCAACGGCACGGATAACCTGCTGGTGGAGTTGGGCAAGTGGGGGTTGGGGCTGTCCGACCTGCTGATGACCCTCAACCTGTTCAGCCGGGTGAACGTCGACGACGCCGGGCGCTTTCACTTCGTCGAGGGCAACTCCAAGGCTGGCGACTACATCGAGTTGTACGCGCCGATGGACACCCTGGTGGTGCTCACCGCCCTGCAGCATCCGATGGACCCGTCGCCGGAATACGCACCTAAACCCTTGAAGCTCAGCTGGATGAACGCCGACTCCAGCGTCGCCGAACACTGCCGCACCTCGCGCCCGGAAAACGAGCGCGGCTTCATCAATACCGACCGTCTGTTCGCCTGAGGATCGCTGCCATGTCACTCGCTATCGCCACCGCTCCACAGTCGCCTGAAACGGCCGTCTACCGCGCCACCATCCCCGCCGGCGAACCCTGGTTGATGGAGGTCAAGGCCGGCCAGACCCTGCGCATCCTCGACCTGGAAGGCAACCAGGCCGTCGACACCCTGTTCTACAGTGTCGCCAATCCCAAGGAACGCTACGACGTGCAGCGCACCCTGCGCCGCCAGAACAGCGTGTACCTCACCACCGGCAGCGTGCTGTATTCCAACCTCGGCAAGCCGATGCTGACCATCGTCGCCGACACTTGCGGCCGTCACGACACCCTCGGCGGCGCGTGCGCGCAAGAGAGCAACACGGTGCGCTACGCCCTGGAAAAACGCCACATGCACAGCTGCCGCGACAACTACCTGCGCGCCTGCGTGCATGACGGGCGCCTGGGCAAAGGCGACATCGGGCCGAACATCAATTTCTTCATGAACGTACCGGTCACGGCTGACGGCGGGCTGACCTTCGAAGACGGGATTTCCGCACCGGGTAAGTACGTCGATCTGCGGGCCGAGATGGACGTGATCGTGCTGATCTCCAACTGCCCGCAACTGAACAACCCGTGCAACGCCTACAACCCGACCCCTGCGGAGCTGCTGGTATGGAACTGAAATTCCCGAAATTGCGCCGCTGGTTGTTTGCCCTGTGCCAGGCCCGCTCAAGCCAGTGCCTTGTAGGAGCTGGCTTGCCAGCGAATGGGCCAGCACATTCAACAATGGTGTGACTGACACACCGCTTTCGCTGGCAAGCCAGCTCCTACAGGGGGCGGTGGTGTTTGAAGAAAGTTGATTTTCCCGTCGGGGACGACCCTGGCGCTCATCGAAAAACTGCGGGACGGCCCGCATCCCCTTCAGGGGTTATGCCATGTTCGAAAAAGTCCTGATTGCCAACCGTGGCGCCATCGCCTGCCGCATCCTGCGCACCTTGCGCGAACTGCAGGTCGCAGGCGTTGCCGTGTATTCCGAAGCCGATGCCGCGAGCCTGCACATCCTGCAAGCCGACGAGGCCCATTGCCTCGGTGAAGGCGCGGCCGCTGGCACCTACCTCGCGGTGGAAAAAATCCTCGCCATCGCCAAAGCCACCGGCGCCACCGCAATCCATCCCGGCTACGGCTTTCTCTCGGAAAACGCAGCGTTCGCCGAAGCCTGCGAAGCCGCCAACATCGCCTTCATCGGCCCGACGCCGGAACAACTGCGGGTGTTCGGCCTCAAGCACACCGCCCGCGCCCTGGCCAAACAACACGGCGTGCCGATGCTCGAAGGCACCGAGCTGCTCGACAGCCTCGACGCAGCGCTGATCGCCGGCGAACAGGTCGGTTACCCGGTGATGCTCAAGAGCACCGCCGGCGGTGGCGGCATCGGCATGCGCGTGTGCCGCAGCGCGGCCGAGTTGAGCGAATCCTTCGAGGCGGTCAAGCGCCTCGGGCAGAACAATTTCAGCGACGCCGGCGTGTTCATCGAGAAGTACATCCAGCGCGCCCGGCACCTGGAAGTGCAGGTGTTTGGCGACGGCCGTGGAGAGGTGATAGCCCTCGGCGTGCGCGACTGTTCGGTGCAGCGGCGCAACCAGAAAGTCCTCGAGGAAACCCCGGCGCCGAACCTGCCCGAGGGCATGGCCGATGAACTGTGCGCGGCGGCGATCAAGCTGGCCAAGGCGGTGAACTACCGCAGCGCCGGCACCGTCGAGTTCGTCTTCGACAGCGATGCCCAGCGTTTCTACTTCCTGGAAGTGAACACCCGGTTGCAGGTGGAGCACGGCGTCACCGAGCAAGTCTGGGGCGTCGACCTGGTGCGCTGGATGGTGCAACTGGCCGCGGGTGATCTGCCGCCGTTGAGCGAGTTGAGCCGAGGTTTGAAAGCTGACGGCCATGCGATTCAGGCCCGACTTTATGCCGAGGATCCGGGACGGGATTTTCAACCGAGTCCGGGCTTGCTGACCGCCGTTGATTTTCCCGTCGCCGACGGCAAACAGCTGCGCATCGACACCTGGGTCGAGGCCGGTTGCGAGATCCCGCCCTACTTCGATCCGATGATCGCCAAGGTCATCAGCTGGGCATCGACCCGCGAACAAGCGGCTGCCGATCTGCATCAAGCCTTGGGTGACAGCCTGCTGTACGGGGTGGAAACCAACCGTGACTACCTGAGGCAGATTCTGCTAGATGCGCCCTTCGCCAGCGGCCAGCCGTGGACCCGTTGCCTGGAAGGCCTGGAGTACCGGGCCAATACCTTCGAAGTGCTCAGCGCCGGCACCCAGACCAGCGTCCAGGACTATCCCGGCCGCCTCGGCTATTGGGCGGTCGGCGTGCCGCCCTCGGGGCCGATGGACAGCCGTGCGTTGCGCCTGGGCAACCTCCTGCTGGGCAATGACGAAGGCGCCGCAGCGCTGGAAATCACCATGAGCGGGCCGTTGCTGCGGTTCAATTGTGATGCGGTGGTGGCGGTGACCGGTGCGCAGATTCCGCTCACGCTAAATGGTGAATTGGTGCCGATGAACACCGCGCTACTGGTTCCGTCCGGTGCGTCTTTGAGCCTCGGCACGATCGCCGGCGCTGGTGCGCGCAGCTATCTGTGCGTACGCGGTGGCTTGCAGGTTCCGGATTATCTGGGGAGCAAAAGCACCTTTACCCTCGGTCAGTTTGGTGGGCATGGCGGTCGTGCCTTACGGGCGGGTGATGTGTTGCATCTGCCGGCGTTGAACGACCGTAGCGTCGGTGCGCAACTGCCTGAAATCGCAGAGTTGCCCGCCGTACGGCAAATCCGCGTGATCTACGGCCCACACGGCGCACCGGAATACTTCACCGAAAACTACATCGGCACCTTCTTCGCCACGCAGTGGGAAGTGCACTTCAACTCCAGCCGCACCGGCGTGCGCCTGATCGGGCCGAAGCCTGAGTGGGTGCGTGCCGACGGTGGTGAAGCCGGTTTGCACCCTTCGAATATCCACGACAATCCATATGCCATTGGCGCGGTGGATTTCACCGGTGACATGCCAGTGATCCTGGGGCCGGACGGCCCAAGCCTGGGCGGTTTCGTGTGCCCGGTGACGGTGATCGAAGCGGATCTTTGGCAGCTGGGCCAGCTCAAGGCTGGGGACAAGGTGCAGTTCCACCCAGTCGATCTCAAGACCGCCCGCACCCTCGCCTTGAAATGGAAAACCTGTAGGAGCTGGCTTGCCAGCGAAGAAGTTGATGCGGTGTCAGGACTGGCCCCTTCGCTGGCAAGCCAGCTCCTACAGGGGGATGTGTCGCCTGTGGTGCTGGATTTGGGCCAGGGGGATACGCGACTGGTCGCGAGGCTGTCGGGCGACACCCACCTGCTCCTCGAAATCGGCGCCCCCGAACTCGACCTCGTCCTGCGCTTCCGCGCCCACGCCCTCATGCAAGCCCTGGAAAGCAAACACCTGCACGGCGTGATCGACCTGACCCCGGGCATCCGCTCGCTGCAAGTGCACTACCAACCCGAGCAACTTCCGCTCGCCGATCTGCTCGGCATCGTCGCCGGCGAATGGGACGCCGTGTGCGCCGCCAAGGACCTGCAGGTGCCCTCGCGCATCGTCCACCTGCCGCTGTCCTGGGACGACCCGGCCTGCCAGTTGGCGATCGAAAAATACATGACCACCGTGCGCAAGGACGCCCCCTGGTGCCCGAGCAACCTGGAGTTCATCCGTCGCATCAACGACCTGCCGAACCTCGATGAAGTGCAACGCACGGTGTTCGACGCCAGCTACCTGGTGATGGGCCTGGGTGACGTCTACCTCGGCGCACCGGTCGCCACTCCGCTCGACCCGCGCCATCGCCTGGTGACCACCAAGTACAACCCGGCGCGCACCTGGACCGCGGAAAATTCGGTGGGCATCGGTGGCGCCTACATGTGCGTGTACGGCATGGAAGGCCCCGGCGGTTATCAGTTTGTTGGACGCACTTTGCAGATGTGGAATCGCTATCGCGAAGTCGCCGCGTTCGATGGTAAGCCCTGGCTGCTGCGCTTCTTCGACCAGATCCGTTTCTACCCGGTCAGCGCCGATGAACTGCTGCGCATCCGCCGGGATTTCCCCCTCGGGCGTTTCGATCTGAACATCGAGCACAGTCAGCTGAACCTGGCGGATTACCAGGCGTTTCTGACGCAAGAAGCCGAGACCATCGCGGCCTTTCGCGATCAACAACAAGGCGCCTTCAACGCCGAACGAGAGCGCTGGATCGCCAGCGGCCAGGCGCATTTCGACAGCGAAGAGCTGGTTCCAGAGGCGAGCGAAGACGCCCCTCTGGCCAACGGTCAACAGAGCGTCGACAGCCACATCGCCGGCAACCTTTGGCAGGTTCAGGTCGAAACCGGCAGCCGCGTCGAGGCCGGTGACGTGCTGGTGATCCTGGAGTCGATGAAGATGGAAATCCCGCTGCTCGCGCCGATGGCCGGCGTGGTGCGCGAGATTCGCGTGCAGCCGGGTTCGGCGGTGCGTGCCGGACAACGCGTCGTGGTGCTTGAACTCGACTGAACCCCTTTCGAAAGGACGAATAGCATGAACATCAATCTGCAACTCGACGCCCTGCGCAACGCCTACCGCGACGGCAGCACCACGCCTCGTCAACTGCTATCAAGCCTGCGCGATAAAGCAGCGGCACTGAACCCGGACTATCACCTGTTCATCCATCTGCTCAGCGCCGAAGAACTGGAACCCTACCTCGCCGCCCTCGACGGCCGCGACATCGACAGCCTGCCTTTGTACGGCGTGCCGTTCGCGATCAAGGACAACATCGACCTGGCGGGCATCACGACCACGGCGGCCTGCCCGGCATTTGCCTACGTGCCGCAACGTTCGGCGACCATCGTCGAGCAACTGCTGGCCCTGGGCGCCGTGCCGCTGGGCAAGACCAACCTCGATCAATTCGCCACCGGCCTCAACGGCACGCGCTCGCCCTATGGCGCGTGCCCCAATAGCGTGTTGCCGGAATACCCGTCGGGCGGTTCCAGCGCCGGTTCTTCCCTGGCGGTGGCGCTCGGTGTGGCGAGTTTTGCCCTGGGCACCGACACCGCGGGCTCCGGGCGCGTGCCGGCGGCGTTGAACAATCTGGTGGGGATGAAAGCCACCAAGGGCCTGATTTCCACCGCGGGCGTGGTGCCGGCCTGTCGCACGCTCGATTGCGTGACGACCTTTACCGCGACCGCCCGGGAAGCGAGTCAGTTGCTCGCATTGACCGCCAAACTCGATCCACGGGACAAGTACAGCCGCGCTAATCCGCTGTGGAATGACGGCTCGGCGTTCGGCGCAGTGCGTGGGTTCCGTTTCGGTGTGCCCCGTGCGCAAGACCTGGAATTTTTTGGCTGCGCTCAAGGCCCGCAGCTATTTTCCGATGCGATCGATCGACTCAAGGCCCTGGGTGGCGAAGCGGTGGAATTGGACCTGTCGCCCTTTCTCGAAGCGGCGCGTTTGCTCTACGAAGGCCCTTGGGTGGCCGAACGCTACAGCGTGGCCGGCGAATTGATGGAACACAATCCCGAGGCCGTACTGCCTGTCATTCGCGCCGTACTGGCGAAGGCCCCGGCCGTCACGGGCGTGCAGACCTTCCGCGCCCAATACCGGCTGCAAGCGCTGAAAGCCTTGTGCGACAAAGCCCTGCAAGGTCTCGATTGCGTGGTCACGCCATCCATTGGCCGCCCGGTCACCCTGGCAGAACTCGACGCCGAACCGGTGCTGCGCAACAGCGAACTGGGCTACTACACCAACTTCATGAACCTGCTCGATTACGCTGCCGTCGCGATGCCCAGCGCGTTCATGGACAACGGCTTGCCTTGGGGCGTGACCCTGTTCGGGCGGGCGTTCACCGATCAGTACCTGTTGAGCCTGGCCGATGGCCTGCAGCGCCAGCAAGGATTGGCTGCCCCGGCACCGACCGCGGTCGCGCGCAATGACCGCGCGCGGCTGGTGGTCTGTGGCGCGCACCTGGATGGCCTGGCGTTGAACTGGCAGCTCCAACAACGCGGCGCGCGCCTGGTGGAAACCACGTTCAGCTCGGCCGATTATCAGCTGCATGCGTTGGCCGGTGGCCCGCCGTTGCGTCCGGGCATGGTTCGGGTCAAGCACGGCGGCGTGGCGATTGCCGTGGAAGTCTGGGAATTGCCAAGCAGCGAACTGGGCTCGTTCCTCACCGGCATCCCGGCACCGTTGGGGCTGGGCAAGGTACAGCTGGCGGATGGTCGCTGGGAAAGCGGATTCATCTGTGAGGCTTATGGATTGGAGGGGGCAGTGGATATCAGCCATCTGGGCGGCTGGCGCGCCTACCTCAAAACTCTAGCCTGACCCCGCCCCCTGTAGGAGCTGCCGCAGGCTGCGATCTTTTGACTTTGTTTTTGATCGCAGCCTGCGGCAGCTCCTACAGGGATTGTTTGCGTCATGCATGGGAACGACCATTCGCGACGCACATGGAGCAGTTATTTCCCGCGCCAGCCCTTAGAATGCTTGCCATCGGATTGCTGACAATGGAACTGCCATGCCACTTCGTTCGCCGCTGTATTCCCAACGGTCGTTGGTCCTCACGTTGGTCGCGTTGCTGGGCGCAGGCTTCCTGGCCACTTCCTTTCTCAGTTACTACGCCTCGCGAGCGTCGATCCGCGACAACATCGTCAACACCGAGCTGCCGCTGACATCGGACACCGTCTACTCGGAAATCCAGAAAGACCTGGTCCGGCCCATCCTGATTTCCTCGATGATGTCCCGCGACACCTTCATGCGCGACTGGGTGGTCAATGGCGAACGCGACACCGGGCAGATGACCCGCTACCTCGACGAGGTCATGACCCACTACGGTGCCTACACGGCGTTTTTCGTCTCCGACGCGAGCCTCACCTACTACCACGCCAAGGGTGTGCTCAAGCAGGTCAGGGTCACCGAACCCCGGGATGCCTGGTACTTCCGTGTCCGTGACATGAAGGATCCCTACGAGATCAACGTCGATCCGGACCTCGCCAACAAGGACAACCTGACCGTCTTCATCAACTACAAGGTCTACGACTACCACAACCGCTTCATCGGCGCCGCGGGTGTCGGGCTGACGGTGGATGCGGTGATCAAGCTGATCGACAAATACCAGCAGCGCTACCAGCGCAGCGTCTACTTCGTCGACACCTTCGGCCGCCTGGTGCTCACCGGGGCCGAGGGCGGGCCACAAGGCGCCCTGGCCGGGCAGACCCTGGCCGAGCTCGACAGCATGAAAAACCTGCTCAGCCAACTGCCCAAGCCCCACAGCGGCAGCTACGAATATTCCGGCCAGGGCCAGGGACATTTCCTCAACGTGCGCTTCATCCCGGAGCTGAACTGGTACCTGTTCGTGGACAAGCGCGAAGACGGCGACCTCAGCGACATCCGCCGCTCGCTGTACCTCAACCTGCTGATTTGCCTGATCGTCACACTGATCGTGCTGGCCCTGCTCAACCGCGTGATCAAGCGCTACCAGGGACAGATCCAGACCCAGGCCACGCTCGACAGCCTGACGGAACTGCCCAACCGCCGCGGCTTCGACCTGCTGGCCGCGCAAGCGATGCAAGAAGCCCAGCGTGAACCCAGGCCGCTGACGGCGCTGCTGCTGGACCTGGACCACTTCAAGGCCTTGAACGACACCTACGGCCACCTGGCCGGCGATCAAGTGCTGATCGGCTTCGCCCGGGACCTGGAAAGCTGCCTGCGCCACTCCGACATCGTCTGTCGCTGGGGCGGTGAAGAATTCATCGTGCTGCTCAAGGACACCGACGGTGACGGCGGACAGGTGATCGCCGAGAAAATACGCCAGCATGTGGAGCGACAGCCCTATGCGTACAATGGCAACCGCTTGCAACTGACCGTCAGCATCGGCCTGACCACCCTGCAGCCCGATGACACCTTGCACACCCTGCTGTCCCGGGCCGATCATGCGATGTACCGGGCCAAACAATCGGGCCGCAACCGAATCTGCGTGGAACTGCCTCAACCTGCCTATGAAAAAGCCTGACCTCTGCCCCGCCTGCGGCGCAGCCAACGACTGCACCCTGGCCGACCCGCGAACCGCTGACCGGGCCTGCTGGTGCTACGGCGTCAGCATCGACCCGGCGGTGCTCCAGGCGCTGCCCGCCGAACTGCGCAACACAGCCTGCCTGTGTCCGCGTTGCGCCGAGGTTGAGGCGCAGTTGCAAGCAACGCCGCCGTCGATCAAGTAAGATGCGCGCCCCCTTTATTCACTGATCCTCACGTCATGCGCGTCGACCGTTTTCTCAGCAACCTGCCCTGCTTCAACCGCAAGCAGGTGCGCCTGTTGCTGGTGGAAAAACGCGTCCGGATCGACGGCAAGACCGTCAGCGATCCCCACACTGACGTGCGCGAATTCAGCCGCGTCGAAGTCGACGACCAGGTGCTGCAAGCCGGCAAGCCGCTGCGTCACTTCATGCTCAACAAACCCGCCGGCTGCGTCAGTGCCACCCGCGACCCGCAGCACCCCACCGTCCTCGACCTGATCGCAGAACCGGACAAGGATGATCTGCACATCGCCGGGCGCCTGGATTTCAACACCACCGGCCTGATGCTCATCACCAACGACGGCAGTTGGTCGCGACGCCTGACCCAGCCGCAGACCAAACTGGCGAAGGTCTACTACGTTGAAACCGAGCAGGACATCGGCCCCGAATACGCGATCACCTTTCGCGAGGGGCTGTACTTCGCCTTCGAAGACCTCACCACCCAACCCGCCGGGCTGGAGCTGCTGGGCCCGAAATGCGCACGCCTGAGCATCGTCGAAGGACGCTACCACCAGGTCAAGCGCATGTTCGGTCACTTCGACAACAAGGTGCTGCGCCTGCATCGCGAATCCATGGGCCCACTGGTGCTCGACAACGCGTTGAAACCGGGTGAATACCGCCCGCTGAGCGTTGATGAGATCGAATTGATCTAAGCAGCCTACCGCTGAGCAGAAGTTGTCGAACAATTTGCCAAAGGCACTTGCGCGATGACGTGACCCCTGCTTGAATCAGGACGTCGGCCGAAATGTGACCGATGAGTCACAAGCTGTATCTAAGAAACTTTTTGCCGGTAGGGACCCTTGGGTTCCGGCCTCACCCGGCAAACTGCCCGCCAATAACAATACCCGTCGACCGGACTGCATTGGATCGACATGGGCTAACAATTTCCAGGGCGTATGCCTACCTGTCACAAAGCTCGTGCAATCTCTTTTGCGCGCATACCCGCTTGCCAGGAGTCTTATGACATGAGGCCAGAAATCGCTGTGTTGGATATACAGGGTCAGTATCGGGTTTACACGGAGTTCTATCGCGCAGACGCCGCAGAGAAGACCATTATCCTGGTCAACGGCTCGATGGCCACGACTGCGTCGTTTGCTCAAACCGTGAAGAATCTCCACCCGCAGTTCAATGTGGTCTGCTACGACCAGCCCTACGCGGGCCGGTCCAAAGCCCACAACCTGCACGAGAAATTGCTGACCAAGGAAGTCGAAGGGCAGATCCTCCTGGAGCTGATCGACCACTTCGCCGCCGAACACGTGCTGTCGTTTTCCTGGGGTGGCGCCGCAACCCTGGTCGCCTTGGCCCAACAGCCTCGGCGCATCGAAAAAGCCGTGATCAGCTCGTTCTCCCCGGAGATCAATGCGCACATGCTCGACTACCTCGAGCGCGGTGTGGATTACCTGGGCAGCCGTGACGGTGACCGGGTCGGCAACCTGGTCAACAGCACCATCGGCAAACACCTGCCGACGCTGTTCAAGCGCTTCAACTACCGCCACGTCAGCAGCCTGGCCGATCACGAATACGGGCAGATGCACTTCCACATCAGCGACCTGCTGCACAGCGACCGCCAGTGCTTCTTCAAGGCGGCGCAGAAAATCAACGTACCGGTGCTGTTCATGAACGGCGAATGGGACGAATACACCGCCGCCGATGGCGCCCGGTTGTTCGCCGACCACGTGCAAGACGCCACCTTCACGACCCTGGGCGCTACCGGCCACTTTCTCGACATGGAACACAAAGCCGCCTGCCGAGACAGCCGCAACGCATTACTGGGGTTCCTGAAGCCGGCACAGCACGATGCCCGACCGCGTTACCACTACGTTCAGGACCACCATGCATTGTCCCTCTGAAACAGCGTCATCGCGAGCAAGCCCCGCTGCCCTTACGTAATCCGTAGGCGCGAGGCTTGCCCGCGAACGACCGTCACAGGGTCCATGCATGTGCTTCACCCGCGCTAAAGCCATCAAACGCAAAGAAAAACTTCATTTCCACGCGCACATCTGGTACAAAGTCTCCGCTCTGAGCGGGTGTCGTATAATGGCATTACTCCAGCTTCCCAAGCTGATAACGAGGGTTCGATTCCCTTCACCCGCTCCAACCGAATTCTTGTCTCACGTTGTTTTTTGACGGGGGATGCAGGTAAAGAAAAAACCGGCTTAGATGGCCGGTTTTTTTGTGTCTAATATTTGGTGAAATTCAGCGTTTCATTTCCACTTTCGATAAGCATGTAACCCCACCGCTGTAGTGACTAATCTGGACTCGTTAGCGTTTTTTTTCTCAGAACCCGGTTTTAGTATCATTTTCATCAAACATTAGCCTTTTCACACCTGCATGAATTAGCGTTTTCGCATAGGATCGACGTTCTGTTAGCGTTTTTCTTTCCTCAGTAAAGGATCTCGTCAATGCAAGTCGGTTTTAACACCCTCGCGAACCGCTACGACATCGCATTGGCGCAGCCTCTGCGCGTCGAGTCCACGATCGGCAGCACACGGGTCAGCCGCGAGAGCGACGGGCATGTGGAGAACCGGTATCCGCCAAGCTACCGACCCGCAGACGACTTTGCAGGACATTTCGAATTCGGCCTCAAGTACGAAGACATTCATCTCGAATTTTTTGCCCGCCTGTTTGCGGTCGTAGGGCCGCAGCCTGTCGAAGACTGGTGTCGACGAGAGCCTTTCGGCCAGTACGCCCATCGCACAGGATTCCTTTATGAATGGCTGACAGGTGAACACCTGGATGTGCCGGACGTGACCAATGGTGCCTACGTTGATGCACTTTCGCCAAAAAAATACCTGACTCGTCGCCAGTCGTTACGAATTCGGCGTTGGCGAATCAATAACAATCTGCCGGGAACGGCTCAGTTCTGTCCCTTGGTTCGTCGAACAGCGCCCGTGCAGGACGCTCTGCAATTTGATCTGCGCGAAGCATTGGCCGAGTTGGATCAGGCCTTTGGCGCCGACATCCTGATGCGTACGGCCAGTTGGCTGACGTTCAAGGAGTCGCGTGCAAGCTTTCTGATCGAAAAGGAAGCCGACCAGGCTGATCGTATCCAGCGGTTTGCCCATGTCATTGCCCAATACTGCGGTCATATCGAAAACCCGTTGAGCAACGACAGCCTGCAGTCCCTGCAAGTCGGCATTCTGGGACATGACGCCATCGGCCTGGGCTTGCGGCGCTCTCCCGTATTTGTGGGGCAAGCCACGATGCGCGAGGACATCGTGCACTACATTGCGCCCCACTCCAGGGACCTTGACTCACTACTGGCGGGCCTCAACGAATTTGAGATTGCAACACGTGGTGCGGAATCGCTGGCGCGTGCCGCTGTGTTGGCATTTGGCTTCGTCTATATCCATCCCATGCGCGATGGCAATGGTCGGATCCACCGTTTCCTGATCAACGACACCTTGATTCGAGACAAGGCAGTGCCCGACGGCGTCATTCTGCCGATATCAGCCACCATCACCAGCTCGATCGACTTCCGGGCCGGCTACGACCGTACACTCGAAGTGTTCTCGCGACCTTTCATGCGCCGTTACGCGACGGCCTATCGCTTCGGCGAACTGGTGATTTACGAGGACGGGACCCTCAGCAACTTCATCTTCGATGAATATGAGAATGCCTGTTTTGCCTGGCGGTACCCGGACCTGACTGAACATGTCCTGTACACCGCACATGTTGTCGAGCATACGATTCGCACGGAAATGGCGGATGAAGCGCGCGTATTGTTGATCTTTCAGCGAGCACAGGAGCAGTTGAAAGAGGTGCTGGAGATGCCCGACCAGGATGCGAATCGCATCATCCGCTCCATCAAGGAGAATGGTTGGGTGGTTTCGGGCAAGCTGAAGAAAGGGTATCCGCAGCTTGAGGATGAGCGCATGGCGGAACGAGTTGTGGAGGCTGTGCGTTCGGCGTTTGAAGATCGCGAGATGGGAAGCAGTGAAGAGAAATAAATCCGTCTCCCCTTTTCCCTACTTTTCCCTACTTTTCCCTGTTTCAAGATCCTCGCCGCTCTCGCTAAATGTAGACTGGAGCTAGGCCAAGGTACTATCAGTTCTGCTAGTACCGACGCGGGACCATAATCTGTAAAACAACAGTATCGTCCTTTCAGTATCCAGAAGCCCCTTATGGTCACGCCCACTCGAATCGAGAAAAACGAACCAAAAACGATTCTACTTGCGACCCATCAGAACCAATCCGTTGTGGCGCAGGTGAGTCAAGGCGAGGTGAATCCATTGGCATACACTGCCTATGGGTACCGATCAGGCGATCACCGTTGTACCCGTCTTGGTTTCAATGGTGAGTTTAAGGAAGCACAGACTCATTGGTATTTATTGGGGAACGGTCATCGAGCCTACAACCCGGTGCTGATGCGGTTCCACTCTCCTGACAAATTGAGCCCATTCGCCGCCGGTGGATTAAACGCGTACACCTATTGCGTCGCAGATCCAGTAAATCATCGAGATCCCACAGGGCGCTTCGCTATACCGGCTGTTGTGAATATTCTTTCAGGCGTTGCAGGCGCGGCATCCTCGACAGGAGGAATGGCGCTTTCCCTGTCTACAAGTGGTCGTTTTCGAGGGCAAGGAATTTTGGCTCTGGGTACGGGAGCGTCAGGCTTGCTGCTCAGTGCCGCGGCAATTGCAAACCCTGCCTCGGTAATAGCACCCGTTCTGGCGGGTGCGAGTGTTACAGCAGGGGCAGCCACCATAACGCTGGCTTTCAGAGCGGCAAGAGAAGCAACGGCAAGAAGCACTCAATGGTTTCAGACGGTGGCTAGGGTCCTGGATCGTCCGCCTCGATATTCAACTTTGTCATTGCCGGGTTTGCCGCCATCGTTCTCCACCTTGAACCTTGATCCACCGCCACCATATAGTCCACCGATAGCCCTGACTCCCATTGCCCCCATACATTCGACTGCACGCGGTGCACCACCTCAAACTGGACGTCTATCGCAAAGCACACGGTTTGCGAGAGACCAGGAGAACCTCTTGAATCAACCCGAGCTTCCCACAGCCCCGATGAGCGAGCTTCCGCAACTGCAATTCATAGATGAAACTAATTCCGCAGCCAGGACAATCAGACGCTCAAGCTAAGACGTGGATTTGCTCTCGAATCTCATCAGGCATTAGCCTTTCCACAAGCACTGGATCTATAGGTGCCGGCTTGTTGGCTCCTGCACGCAAAACCTCGCAATACACCCAACCCTCTCCTTTCAGGCTTGCCCAAAGCCATGTCCGCAGCGGCCTTCTAGACTCGATTCCTATCGCTGTCCCACCGAGCCAGGACGACTTGGTGGTTATAGTGTTGATTAAAAACAACCAGTAGGTATAGTAACCACAAGCACACCACAGGGAGGTGATGTGAATAGCCGATTTTTGATAAGCCAACTCGTTGCGGACGGCTGGTATCTGGTACGAATCAGAGGCAGCCATCATCACTTCAAGCATCCGACCAAACCGGGGCTGGTGACAGTCCCTCACCCGAAGAAAGATCTTCTCAAGAAAACGGCCATCAGTATTTTGCAGCAGGCGCTGCTCTGACAGACGCTGTGCCGAGTCCTCGGAGGACAATGACAATGCTTTACCCGATTGCGATTTCAATGGGAGATGAGGAGCACGCCTGGGGCGTTGAAGTCCCTGACATCCCGGGCTGCTTTTCCGCCGGGGAAGATCTGGATGATGCGATGGCGATGGCCCGAGAAGCCATAGAAGGCCATTTCGAGATCTTGGCCGAAGGGGGTTCAGCCATTCCCCCCGCAAATAAAGTGACACTGCACGCAGCCAACCCAAAGTACGCGGGATGTGCGTGGGCTCTGGTGGACATCGACGTTACCAAATATTTGGGCAAGGCCCAGAAGCTGAACATCACACTGCCTGGGTACCTGCTAAACCGTATCGATGAATACGTGCTGCACCATCCGGAAGAGAAAAGCCGTTCGGGCTTTCTGGCTTCGGCAGCACTCAAGGTATTGCAGCAGAGCTGATAAGCTTACTGCAGCGATCTATCAACCGGCCCGAGTGGCCGGTTTTTTGTGGCCGGAATTTAATGAATGTTGGATCTCAGGCGACACCATTTCTAAAAAAAGCAACGTCCTACAATAGTCTGGGAAATGTCCGTACACTCGCGCATTGCTGTGCCATTGTCATGAGATCTATAGTCCGAGCGCGCCCCAAATGGCGTATCGGGTTTGGCGACTCGATGGCAAGGCACAGAAATCTCCGGCCAGCTCGGAGCGTTTCTGAACGCACTTGGCTACCTGTTTTTTGGTGGCTGTGCGTGGGAGATCTTCGGGTCTGCCGGTTTGTGCCTTGTCCGGTTCGCCAACCCGCGTACAGCTACCACCCTTTGTTTGGCGACGATGAGTGGTAGTTCACCTAACTTCAAGGTAATCACTCATGAACGAATATATGGCTCTAACCAGCAACGCCGACGACCTCCCCTCGTTTTACGTCAACACCACTCAACCGCTGCACTCGCTGCTCAGCAGTGCCCGTTACCGGATCGGCGCCGTGACGCAGGTTCTCGAAAACCTCGCGATGCGAGGTGAAATCAGCACCGACTCGGTCATCCTCAGCGACTTCGCATTGTTGTGTTGCATTCCTTTGCGCGATGGCTGCGATGTGCTGGACGTAATTGCTCGGCGCATGGACGCCGAACCGTCCTGACGTAACACTTTGCTCACGATGGTGGTCTGGCAGGCAACACGGATGTGACTGTGCGACCGTCATCGCGAGCAGGCTCGCTCCCACAGGGTTTGCGATACCCAAACCATCTCAGCAGAGCACCACTACCATGACTCAAAACATCTACGACGATCCCGGATTTTTCCACGGCTACAGCCAGATGGCCCGCTCGATTGGCGGCCTCGATGCCGCACCGGAATGGCCGGCGCTGCAGTCGATGTTGCCGCCGATGCATGGCTTGAAGGTGGTGGATCTCGGTTGCGGTTACGGTTGGTTTTGCCGTTGGGCCAGTGAGCAAGGCGCCCACAGTGTGTTGGGCCTGGACGTTTCGCAGAAAATGCTCGATCAGGCTCAAAGCACAACGTCTGCCAGCAATATCCGCTACGAACGCTCAGACCTGGAACAGCTCGATCTGCCGACAGACAGTTTTGACCTGGCCTACAGCTCTCTTGCGCTGCATTACATCAAGGACTTGCCGGGGCTGTTCGCGACTATCCACACAGCGCTCAAACCCGGTTCACGTTTTGTGTTTTCCATCGAGCATCCGATCTTCATGGCGCCCCGTCATCCCGGTTGGATCACCGATGCCGAAGGCCGCAGGAGCTGGCCGGTCGATGGTTATCAGAGGGAAGGCGAGCGTGTGACCAACTGGTTGGCCGACGGCGTGATCAAGCAGCATCGCACCCTCGGCACCTTGCTCAACACATTGATTGGCGCTGGTTTCAGCATCCAGCATGTCAACGAATGGGGCCCCACGGATGCCGAGGTTGAAGCGCAACCGGCATTGGCCGAAGAGCGGGAGCGACCGATGATGCTGCTGGTCGCGGTACAGCGCTGATAGATGAATCAGCGCGTCGCCACCAGAAACAAACGCGGGAACGGCAGCAATACCGAACCATCGGCCAATGCCGGATAGGCCTGCTCGATTGCAGTCTGATACTGCTGCAGATACTGCACCCGTTGCGTCTCATCCAATGGTTCGAGGAACGGCCGCAAGCCGCTGCCCTTGAACCACTCCACCACACCCGACGCGCCGCCCGCCAGCGGATGATGGTACGTGGTGCGCCATACATCGACGCGGGTGCAACAGGCTTTGAGCATTGAGTAATACGTGCTGGCATCGGCCATTTCGGTCCGTTGTGCGGCGACGCCTGCCAGTTTTTCGGCCCACGGGCCTTGTGCCGCGACTTCGCGCATCAAACGGTGCGAGGGTTGATTGAGGTTGTCCGGCATCTGGATCGCCAGGCAGCCACCGGGGGTGAGTTTGCTCACCAGCGCAGGCAGCAATGTGGCGTGATCGGGTACCCACTGCAGCACGGCGTTGGCGAAGATCACGTCGAATGGGCCAGTATCATTCCAGATGTCGATGTCCGCGATGTCGAACTGCACTTGGGGCAGGCGCTTGCGTGCGGCCTCGATCATGTCGTTTGAACTGTCCAGCCCGCGCACCGTGGCGTCGGGGAAGCGTTCCACCAGCAACTCGGTCGAGTTACCGGGACCGCAACCGATGTCGATGGCCGAGCGCACTGATCCAGCGGGGATGGCGGCCAGCAGGTCGCGAGCGGGACGGGTGCGTTCATCTTCAAAAGCGACGTATTGTTTGGCGGACCAACTCATTGCGTTCTCCTGTTGGTGCGTTGTCTGGGGCTTGGCTGACAACGGGTTCGCTACGATACATCGACTGGTGGGTGGTGCTCTATTGCACCTTGAACATTGCGGTAGTCTTTCGGCCGCCTTCGCTGGCGAGCCAGCTCCTACAGTGGATCGGGTGGGGCCGGTAGAGAGGGGGCGGCCATGAGGGCGCTTTCGCTGGCAAGCCAGCTCCTACAGTGGATTGGGATGCGGCCGGTAGAGATTGGTCGGTTATGAGGACGCCTACGGGATTTTCCATTGGGTAGCGGGTATAAAGCCGAATTTTCACCCCGCCGCCAGTGTCTGAATTTCAGGTGCATCCCCAATAAGGAAAAACGGCCATGAAATTCGCAAAAATCGCCCAGAAACTGGCTCTCTGGACCGGCAGCCCCACGACGTTCCTCGGGGCGATAATCCTGATTTTAGTGTGGGGGTTAAGTGGGCCGATTTTCGGTTTCAACGATACCTGGCAGCTGGTCATCAACACCTCGACCACCATCATCACCTTCCTGATGGTGTTCCTGATCCAGAACACCCAGAACCGCGACACGGACATCCTGCATCTGAAGGTCGATGAGTTGCTGCGGGTAACGAAAGAGGCGCAGAACGCGATGCTCGGGCTCGAGGCGCTGGACCTCAAGGAGCTGGAAGCCTTGAGAAAACACTACCGCAGCCTCGGCGAAGGCCAGACCATTTCCATCGACGGCACCGTGGTCCAGGAGAAAGGTAAACAGGATCTGAATAAATGCTGATCGATGTTACGCGGGTGACCCAAGGTCACCCGCGTATGCGAAGGGTCAGCGACTGGCTTGCAGGGCCCTGGCCATCTGCAGGTGATTTTGCAGCTTTGGCAGGGTCTCTTCAGCGAACGCCTTGATCTGCGGCACGTCGGTGGTCTGCGCCGTTTGCTCGAGCTGCTCGATGGCTTGCTCGGTGGTCTTGACCTGACTGGCCGCGTAAGCCTCATCGAAGGACGCACCTTCCGAGACTGGTGGCATCAGGGCCTTGGCTTTTTCCACTACCTCTTCGCGCGGTGCCACCGGCAGATCCAGTTGCTTGGCGATTTTCGCCAGATGCTGGTTGGCGGTGGTGCGATCGTTGATGACCACGATGGTGTAGTCCTTGACCTCCTTGGACTCGGACTTCTGGTGCGCCAGGCGACTGGCTTCGATGTCGGCAATGCCCTGGGCCGACGCATCGTTGATGAATTCGGTGGGGCTCTGGGCGAAGGCGCTGGTGGCACACAGGCCCAGTAATGCGGCCAGGCCGCCATTGCGTAATCGGGTGGCCATGCGGTTCATGGTCGCGCCCTCCTCGGTAAAAATTCAAACGGGAGCTTTCGCTCCCGCTTCTCGATCAAAACCACCTGCATCGATTACTTGGACTTCTGTCCAGGCTTGCGGCCCATGGGTTTCGTAGGCTCTTTATCGACGGTCGTGGTAGTGGTTTTCCCACCTTTGCGACCGGCTTCAGACGCCTTCGTTCGATCATTGGCGAAGTTTCCCGAGTTCGAGTTTCTTGAGTTAGGCATGATTCTCTACCTCTTGATGATGATCTCGGCGAGCTGTAGCCCGCATAGAATCTGAATTTCCACGCATCAAAAGGTTTAGAAAACCTGGAATCGTCTCGACGAACGGTGGCGAAATTTTCAGACGAGTCGCAGTGCAACTGACGCGTCCCTACGTCCAGCGTCAAGCCTTGTTCGTCACCAGCCCAGGCAGTGCATGCGCCAGGGCGTTGATGGCAAAACCGATAAACATTACCCCGCACAAGCGGGTGATAGCCAACTCATGGCGTTGATACAAGGTGCGAACCTGGCGCGCGCCAACGATGCCGATGAGGATAGCGTAGGCCATCAGGCCGCCGACGAAGCTCAACACGATCAGCCACGGCAACATCGACCAGGTCAGCAACTCTGCCCGGCTGGACAATAGCGCCGTGAAAGTGGCGACGGCCACCGGGTAGGCTTTCGGATTGGTCAGGCCGAACAGAATGCCGTGCCAGAACGGCTGCCGCGCCGGCCCCTGCGGCGCCTCGACACCCCGTTGACGCGCGCGCACCGCGCGCCAGCCGAGCCAGAACAGGTAGAGCCCGCTAAGCACGCCCAGCACATCGAACGCGGTGCTGCCGATTTCCCGCGCACCGACGATCGCTATCAGCGCGGTGCTGCACCAGACCACGTCGCCCAACAAATGCCCGCAGAGAAATCCCGCTCCCGCCCGCCGCCCGTGCGCCGCGCCGATACCGAACACCGCCAATACGCCCGGCCCTGGCGTGATGCCATAGATAAAGCCCGAGGCGAGAACGGCCATTAGCAGTGAGGGGGTCATGGGGAGTCCTTATGAGTTGTTTTGCTGAATGGGCGCCAGTCTATATCACCTGCGGCGCGCTCGATTTGTGCATTCAACCAGTTCAGGGCCTGATCCCCGCCTCGCCGCTTGTGCCACACCAGGACAAAGGTGAACGACGGAATGTGAAACGGCGGCGGGACGACGATCAACGACGACTCGTCGATGTCGCGCAAACCCCGGGAAGCGACGGTGAGGATCAGGTCGGTGCCGCTGATGAATTGCGGCGCGACGCTCCAGTGCGGCAGGCTGATCGCGACGCGACGGCGCTCGCGCAAGGCGGTCAGGGCTCGTTCGATTTCCGGGGTGCCGCTGCCGCGCATTTCCAGCAGCACATGGGGCCGCGCCAGATAGCTCGGCAGGTCGAGGACAGCGTCGGCGGGCAGGCTGTGGCGGTCCACCAGGCAGGCGTAGTGTTCCTCGAACAGCATCGTGCTGCGCAGCTCGTTGGGCATTTCCGGAAACACCCCGGCGGCGACATCGATATCGCCGTTGAGGACTCCATCGAGCATGCCTTCACGGCTGCCATGACTGATTTGCAGGTCGATGCCAGGCGCTTCGCGACGCAGCGTACGGATCAACCCTGGCAGGACGATGGCGGCGCCGTAATCGGACATCGCCAGGCGAAAGGTTCGTTTGGCCGTGGCCGGATCGAAGGTGTTCGGAGCCAGCAGCGATTGCACCTGGGCCAGGGCCTCGGCCAGCGGCGCCGTCAACTCCAGCGCTCTTGGCGTCGGCACCAGGCTGGCGCCGGCGCGCACCAGCAGCGGATCGTCGAGCAGATCACGCAGCCGCGCCAATGCATGGCTGACGGCAGGCTGGCTCAGGTGCAGGCGCTCGGCCGCACGGGTCACATGTTGCTCGTTGAGCAAGGCGTCGAGGATCACCAGCAGGTTGAGATCGATGCGGCGCAGATCATTCATCTGATGCATGTTCTGGATAGTAAAACGGAATTTAAATCTGCGCGACGAATACTCTAGAGTCCAGCAAAACCTGTTGGAGAATGACCATGAGTACGTTGCATTGGGCGGGCCTGTTGCTGCTTGCCGCGTTCGCCGGTGCGGTAGTGCCGTTTCAGAGTGCGATCAACGTCAATCTCGGGCGCGGCCTGGGTCATCCGTTGTGGGCGACCCTCGCTTCATTGGTGGTGAGCATTTTGGTGTTGCTGCCGATCATGCTGGCAATGCGCTAGCCGTTGCCATCGCTGGCGTTCATCGCCAGGGCGCCGATGTGGATGTGGGCTGGCGGGGCGTTTGGGGTGTGTTTTATTTCGTTGGCGCTGGTGTTGCTGCCCAGGCTAGGCGCTTCAGGGTTCATGGCGTTGGCGCTGGCGGGGCAAGTGGTGGCGTCGCTGCTGCTGGATCACTTCGGGTGGTTTGGGTTGGTGGAGCGGCAGGTGACATTGCCCAAGCTGTTGGGGGCGGTGTTGTTGATCGGCGGTGTGGTGTTGATTCAGTTTGGTGATTCGGCTGGAAAAGCGATGACTGCGACGTCTTGAGGATCAAAAGATCGCAGCCTGCGGCAGCTACAAGGATGCGTGGTCCTTGTGGGTGCTGCCGTAGCCTGCGAATCGTTAAAACTTGTCGAGGGTGCGCAGCTTCTGCGGCAGGCCCCAGAGCAACAGCGCCACGGCGATCAGCGCGCAGACACCGATGACGTACAGTGCCGGTGTGGTGCTGCCGGTCAGGTCCTTGATCCGTCCGACCATGACCGGGCTGACGATGCCACCGAACTGCCCCAGGGTGTTGATCACCGCGATCCCGCCCGCCGCACCTGCGCCGGCACCGGCCAGCAGTTTCGGCGGCAGGGTCCAGAAGCTCGGGATGGAGGCGATGATGCCGGCACCGAGCAAGCCCAGGGCGACGATCAGGAAGGTCGTGTGGTTGGCGAAGATCCCGGCACAGAAGAACCCAATTGCGCCGACGGCGACCAGACCGGCGACAAACTTGCGTCGCTCGCCAGAGGCATCGGACAGGCGCCCGATCACCACCATGCTGATGGCGCCGCAGATGTACGGGATGGCCGTCAGCAGGCCGATCATCACCGGGCTCTCGGTCCCCGCGCTGCGGATCAGTTGCGGCGCCCAGAAGTTCAGGCCGTAGGACGCCACCTGGATCAGGAAGTAGATCAGGCCGAGGGTCAGGAAGCCCGGAATCCGCAGCGCGGCGAGCAGCGAGCCGCCACTCTTGTGCGGTTCATGGTGGGCGATGCGACTGGCCAGCAGGGTCTTCTCCGACGGGGTCAGCCAATGGGCGTCTTCGATGCGGTCCTTGAGCAAGGTCAGCACCAGCAGGCCGAGGCCGATGCACGGCACGCCACCGAGCAGGAACAACCAGTGCCAGCCACGCATGTCCAGGAAGCCATCGAGGTGTTGCAGCACCAGTCCGGAGAACGGTGCGCCAACCAGGCCGGCGAAGGCCGAGGACAGGAACAGCATCGAGGTGATGCGCCCGCGATAGTGCTGCGGGAACCACAGCGTCAGGTAATACAACACGCCCGGGGCAAAACCCGCCTCCATCGCGCCGATCACGAAACGCAGGGTGTAGAACTGCCATTCGCTGTTGACGAAGACCATGAGCGCGGTGGCCAGGCCCCAGGACATCATGATCCGGGCAATCCAGCGCCGGGCGCCGACCTTGTACAGCATCATGTTGCTCGGCACTTCGAAAATCACATAACCGACCACGAACAACCCGGCGCCGAGGCCGTAGGCGGTGTCGCTCAGGCTCAGGTCGGCCTGCAACTGAAACTTGGCGAAGCTGATGTTGATGCGGTCGAAAAACGCGAACAGGTAGCAGACCATGATCAGCGGCATCAAGCGCCAGGCGACCTTGCTGACCAGGGCTTTTTCTTCATCGTGGCTAACGGCCGGGCTCGCCCCGGCCTCCAGTGCATTGAGGCTCATTGCGGTTCTCCAGGCGGACTGCCCTTGGGGTGTCCGATTGTTTTTGTTGTCTGGTTGGTGACGATGTTCTTCTGTAGGAGCCGGCTTGCTGGCGATGTGGTGGGTCAGTCGACATTGATTTTGACTGGACGGGCCTCATCGCTGGCAAGCCAGCTCCTACAGGTTCGCGGTGGTCAGGAGGGCACGGGGTGCAGGTCGCAATTGCGTCCGGCCTTGGCCAGCTGGCCCGGCACTTCGTGGCCGAGCAGCGCCGGCAATCCTCGGGACAGCTTGAGCAACAGCGGCAGGTCGATGCCGGTCGTTATGCCGATTTCATCGCACAGGTTCACCAGGTCTTCAGTACAGATATTCCCCGAAGCGCCCGGCGCAAACGGGCAGCCGCCAAGACCACCCAGCGCCGCGTCGAAACGTCGGGCACCGGCCTCGTAGGCGGCCAGCACGTTGCACAGGCCCAGGCCGCGGGTGTTGTGGAAGTGCAGGGTCAGGTCCGCTGGCGATACCCGCTGCAACACCCGTCGCACCAGGCGGTCGACCTGCCGCGGATTGGCCATGCCGGTGGTATCGGCCAGGGTGATGCCCTGGATGCCGAGCTCCTGATAGGCCTCGACGATCTGCAACACCCGGTCCTCATCGATCTTGCCTTCGAACGGGCAACCAAAGGTCGTGGCGATACTCGCGTTGAGGCGCACAGGCGTGCCCTGCGCAAACTGGACGATCTCGCCAAACGCCGCCAACGAGTCTTCGCAGCGCATGCGCATGTTCGCCAGGTTGTGGGTCTGGCTGGCGGACATCACCAGGTTCAATTCATCGGCACTACAGGCCAGTGCCCGTTGCGCACCCTTGAGATTGGGGATCAGCGCGACATAGATCACCCCCGGTTGGCGGCTGATGCCCTTGAACACCAACTCTCCGTCGCGCAACGCCGGAATGGCCTTGGGCGACACGAACGAGCCGGCCTCGATACGGCTGAACCCGGCCAGCGACAGTTGATCGATCAACGCGATCTTATCGACGGTTTCCACCCAGGTCGGCTCGATCTGCAAGCCGTCGCGCGGGGAGACTTCCTGAACGATCAGGCGCTCGGAATAATCGGTGATCATTGCACCACTCCTTCGACTTTCAGGCGTTCGATGTCCGCCACGGTGAGGCCCAGTTGAGCAAGGATGCCGTCGGTGTGCTGGCCCAGTCCCGGGCCCGACCAGTTGACGCCACCGGGGGTCTCCGACAATTTCGGTACGATGCCCGGCATCTTCACCGTGGCGCCGCCCGGCAGTTCGGCATTGAGCAGCATGTCCCGCGCCTGATAATGCGGATCGGCGACGATGTCGGCCACCGAATAGATACGTCCGGCCGGCACTTCGGCGGCTTCCAGCGCTGCCAGTACGTCGTTGATCGGCAGGCTGCTGGTCCAGTGGGTGATCGCCGCATCGAGCAGGTTGCTCTTGGCCGCACGTCCGTCGTTATGGGCGAATTCGGGGGCGTCGGCCAGATCCGGGCGGCGGATGGTCAACATCAGGCGCTTGTAGATCGGGTCGCTGTTGCCGGCGATCACCACGTAGGCACCATCGGCCGTGAGGTAAGTGTTGGAGGGTGCGATGCCCGGCAAGGCACCGCCGCTGCGCTCACGCACATGGCCGAGCATGTCGTATTCCGGCACCAGGCTTTCCATGACGTTGAACACGCTTTCGGCCAGCGACACATCGACGATCTGTCCACCGCCCTGCCCGGTCTTGACCCGCAGCAGCGACATCAACGCGCCGATCACGGCGTGCAGCGAGGCCAGGGAATCGCCGAGGCTGACGCCCACCCGCGCCGGTGGCGAACCGGGGGTGCCGGTGGTGTAGCGGATGCCGCCCATGGCCTCGCCTATGGCACCGAAACCCGGACGATCGCGGTACGGACCGGTCTGGCCGTAACCGGAAATCCGCACCAGGGTCAGGTTGGGGTTGAGGGCGTGCAGCACGTCCCAACCGAGGCCGAGTTTTTCCAGGGCGCCGGGACGCAGGTTTTCGATCAGTACGTCGGCGCTGGTCGCCAGTTGCTTGACCAGTTCGATGCCTTCAGGGGATTTGAGGTTCAGTGCCAGGGACTTCTTGTTGCGCGATTGCAGGTACCACCACAGCGAGGTGCCTTCGTGCAGCTTGCGCCATTTACGCAGGGGATCACCCTGGCCCATGGCTTCGATCTTGATCACTTCGGCGCCGAACTCGGCGAGTATGCGCGCGGCGAACGGCGCGGCGATCAGCGTGCCGATCTCAATCACTTTGATCGCACTCAAGGGGGCAGTCATCGCGGGGTACCTCTTGTTCTTGGAATATGCGCCAAGGCTAGAGGACAGGGAGCTTGGGAATCCAACCTTCAGTTGGCAACGGGCGTTCGCGAAACGCGAATGCTTTGGGAGATTGTCGTGACCTCAGGGCCGCCTTCGCGAGCAAGCCCGCTCCCACATTTGGAATGCATTTCCCTGTGGGAGCGGGCTTGCTCGCGAAGACGCCGGCCCGGCCAATGAACAACTCAGAGTTGCCCCCGCAAATGCTCAAACAACATCCGGCTCACCGGCGACAGCAGTGCCTCATCACGCACCACCACGATCAAGGCGCGATCCGACCACTCATCGGTCAATGGCACGGCCGTCAGCCCAAGGGCCCGACCAAACAATTCATAGGCCCGCTGCGGGAGAACGCCAATCCCCATGTTGGCCTGGACCATGCGGCACATGGCGTCGAAGCCCGGCACATGGATCCGCACCCGCAGCACCCTGCCCGCCTCACGCGCCGCCTTATGGGTGCGCATGTTGATGGAACTGGCGGCGTGCAACCCGACGTAATCGCTGTCCAGCGTGTCGGCAAACGCCAGGCTCGACCGGCTCGCCAACGGATGATGCGGCGGCATCAACACCACCAGTTTGTCCTGGCGATACAGCACGCTGTGCAGGCCCTTGGTGTCGCTGTCGATGGAGCAGATGCCGAGATCCGCCACACCGTCCAGGACACCCTGGATCACCCCGGCACTGGGCCGTTCCTCGAGATCGGTCTTGACCTGCGGATGACGCTCGGAAAAATCCCGCAAGTCTTCCGGCAGGAATTGAATGATCGCCGACAGGTTGGCGAGCATCCGTACATAACCGCGCACACCGTGGCTGTGCTCCCCCAGTTCCAGGCCCATTTTCTCGACGTTGAACAACATCTGCCGGGCATGGTGCAGCAAGGTTTCACCCGCCGGCGTCAGCGTCATGCCCTTGGCCTGGCGCACGAACAGGCTGATACCCAGCGCCTCCTCCAGCTCCATCAAGCGCTTGCTCGCCGCCGACACCGCAATCGCCTCACGCGCGGCAGCACGGGTGAGCGTGCCCTCCTCGTGGACCGCGACAAACAGTTGCAGGGTGATCAGGTCGAGACGGCGGATCAGGCTTTTTTGCAGCATCGGACACTCGGCTAAGGTGGCTCGGGCGAAAGTCGCAGCATAGCGCCCTTCGCCCGCGACGTGCCGTGGTTGAACCGCCCGAGCATGATAAAGTCGCCGCCCATCAGACCTTTTGCTTCGAGACGACCACCGCAATGACCGATTTCCACGATGTCGATGCCCAACTTGAAGACTGGAACGCCCTGCGCGCCAGCGCTGCGTTCGACGGTCTGCTGGTGGGTAATGGGGCCAGCCGTGCGGTGTGGGACGACTTCGGCTACGACTCGCTGTTCGAAAACGCCCGCACCGTCGAGGAAAAACCCCTCAGCCCGTCCGAGCTGAGCGTGTTCGAGGCGCTGCAGACGCGCAGTTTCGAGCAGGTGCTCAGCGCCTTGAAAACCACCAGCCGGGTCAACAAGGCCCTGGCGGTCAGCTCCGCCGCGCCGCGCAATCGTTACTACGCGATCAAGGAAGCGCTGATCAACACCGTGCACGCGGTGCACATTCCGTGGCGGTTGGTCGAGGCGTCGAGCCTGGCGACCATCAGCCAGGAACTGGGCCGCTATCGCACGGTGTTCACCACCAACTACGATTTGCTCAATTACTGGGCGATCCAGCAGCAACCGGAGGCGGTCACCGATCTGTTCCAGGGGTCAGAACCGGCCTTCGACCTGAGCGTTACCGCCACCGACAAGACCCGCCTGCTGTACCTGCACGGCGGTCTGCACCTGGTGCGCAACCAGGACGGCACGGCGCGCAAACTGATGTCGACCGAGGGCACGTTGCTGGGCAACTTCGCCATCAACAACACGATCAAGACCCTCGATGACGTGCCCTTGTTCATCAACGAAGGGCCGAGCGCGGACAAGCTCAAGACCATCCGCAGCTCCGATTACCTGTCGTTCTGCTATGACCAGTTGCTCGGCCATGGCGATGGCTTGTGCATCTTTGGGCATGCACTGGGTGAGCAGGACAGCCACATCGTGCACGCCTTGCGCCTGGCGAAACCGAAGGTGGTGGCGATCTCGATCTACCCGCGCAGCAAGGCGTTCATCCAGCATCAGAAGCGGCATTACGCGAAGGTGTTCGAAGGGACCGGGGTGGAGTTGCGGTTTTTTGATTCGAAGACACATGGGCTGGGTAGCCCGAAGCTATCGGTACCAGTCGAAGTTTAGTCTTGCCCGATCTGACGCTTTCGCGAGCAAGCCCGCTCCCACAGTTGATCTGCGGCGTGCACAAATTCCCTGTGGGAGCGGGCTTGCTCGCGAAGCTTTTAAAGCTGACTCATTCCTCGCTGCTATGCACCACCACCAGCAATTGCGCCTGCACCTCGCCCACCGAGCGTATCCGGTGCGGTTTCTGTGAGTTGAAGTGCAGCGCATCGCCCCGGCTGAGCAGCACCCGCTCGTTGACGAAATCCACTTCCACCTGCCCCTCGTGGACGAATAGAAATTCTTCGCCCAGGTGTTCCTTGAAGGCTTTGTCGGTAAATTCTGTCGGTGGGTAAATGATGAACGGCAGCAGGCTGCGTTCGCTGACCTGATGGGCCAGCACCGCGTAGCCCGGATTGTCGCCGCTGGCACCCAGTGGCTGGCGCTCATGGCTGCGCACCAGGCTGTAGCTGTCGAGGCTGACCTTGTCTTCGGAAAACAGCTCCTCGACCTTCACGTTCAGTGCCTTGGCCAGTTTCAACGCGGTCGCAATCGACGGCGTGTTCAGGCCGCGTTCGACTTTCGACAGATAACTCTTGGTCATGCCGGATTTTTCCGCCAATGCCTCAAGGGTTACGCCAAGTTTTTTTCTCAATAATTTCAAACGGATAGACATGTAGAACGATTAATCCATCAAGGAGGTGACGAATTGTCCTTGCTCATGACACAAGGTGTCATATAGCATCTTTCGTGTCATCTGCATGACCCAGCCAAAGAGGACATCGATATGGCCACGACATTAGCACTGCCCAAAGATCAACTGGTCAAGCAAGCGCTGAACCAGATGCAAAACACCCTCGCGGATAATACGTGGACCGACCGGCAAAAGCTGGCCCTGACCTGCCGCATTCTGTTCGAGAATGGCCATGACTCCGGCCTGGCCGGGCAAATCACCGCCCGTGGCCCGCAGCCTGGCACCTATTACACTCAACAACTGGGCCTGGGTTTCGACGAAATCACCGCGGGTAACCTGCTGCTGGTCAACGAAGACCTGGAAGTGCTCGAAGGCCACGGCATGCCCAACCCGGCCAACCGCTTCCACAGCTGGGTGTACCGCGCCCGCCCGGATGTGAATTGCATCATCCACACCCACCCGACCCACGTCGCGGCGTTGTCGATGCTGGAAGTGCCGTTGCAGATTTCCCACATGGACCTCTGCCCGCTCTATGACGACTGCGCGTTTCTCGAAGGCTGGCCCGGCGTACCGGTGGGTAATGAAGAAGGCGAATTGATTGCCGGTGCCCTGGGCGACAAGCGGGCAATCCTGCTTTCCCACCATGGCCAGTTGTCCACCGGCACCACCATCGAGGAGGCCTGCGTGATTGCCCAACTGATCGAACGCGCCGCCAGGTTGCAGCTGCTGGCGATGAGCGCCGGAACCATCAAGCCGATCATTGCCGAGCTGGGCCGAGAAGCCCATGACTGGATCGCCCGGCCCAAGCGTCATGCCGCCGCTTTCAATTACTACGCCCGGCAGAACCTGCGTCGACACGCCGATTGCCTGAACTGAACCCCAGACCTTTTTTGTACGGAGAGACCCCATGTCCACTGCAAACATTCACGGCATCATCGGCTACACCATCACCCCTTTTACCGCCAATGGCGAGGGCGTTGACCTGGACGCGCTCGGGCGCTCGATCGACCGTTTGATCGACGGCGGTGTGCATTCCATCGCACCCCTGGGCAGCACGGGCGAAGGCGCTTACCTGAGCGACGCGGAGTGGGACCAGGTCGCCGAATTCAGTATCAAGCACGTGGCCAGGCGAGTGCCGACCATCGTCAGCGTGTCCGACCTGACCACCGCCAAAGCGGTGCGTCGCGCCCGTTTCGCCGAAGCCCATGGCGCCGACGTGGTGATGGTGCTGCCGACGTCGTACTGGAAACTCAGCGAAGCGCAGATCCTCGCGCACTACCGCGCCATCGGCGACAGCATCGGCGTGCCGATCATGCTCTACAACAACCCGGCCACCAGCGGCACCGACATGTCGGTGGACCTGATTCTGCGCATCGTCAAAAGCGTGGAGAACGTGACCATGGTCAAGGAGAGCACCGGCGACATCCAGCGCATGCATCAACTGCAACGCCTGGGCGAAGGTCAGGTGCCCTTCTACAACGGTTGCAACCCGCTGGCGCTGGAAGCCTTCGCGGCCGGGGCAAAAGGCTGGTGCACCGCGGCGCCGAACCTGATCCCGCAGCTCAATCTCGACCTGTACGACGCCGTGCTGGCCAACGACCTGAACAAGGCACGTGAACTGTTCTATCGCCAATTGCCATTGCTGGATTTCATTCTCAAGGGGGGGTTGCCGGCGACGATCAAGGCTGGTTTACGAGCGACAGGGCTGGAGGTGGGTGATCCGCGGTTGCCGGTGTTTCCGTTGGATGAGGCCGGTGTCAGTCAGCTGCAAGGGCTGCTGAAAGCCCTGCGCTGATCTCCAAATCACACCCTCCTGTAGGAGCCGGCTTGCTGGCGATGGTGGGTCAGCGACGCAAGTGTCGACTGACACACCATCGCCAGCAAGCCGGCTCCTACAGGGGGCGTCGCGTGGTGTTTTCAGAGTACGGGCAGGGTTTTGTCCTTGATCACCTTGCTCGGCCCATTGGCCTTCACACTGGCGATGCCTTTCTCCATGGCGGCATCGGAGGAATAGGATTCACTGCTGCCGATAATCTCGTGGTTACCCGCCTTGAGGTTGAAATAAGGATGGCCATCCTTGGTGGTTTTTTTCTCGTAGCGCTCATCGAGCGGGCTGTTGGCCTGGACTGACGTTATGCCTTTGTCGGCCGCGGCGCGGGTGGTGTACAACTCGCTGGTCAGAATGGTTTCGGCATTCGCCGCCTTCAGCACAAACCTGAACTGACCGCTGCTGCTCTTGCTCACTTCGTACCATCCGGACATGCTCTTTCTCCTTGGCGATTGGAAGGTTGCGCGCTTCAGAGTAAAGACCAGCCTGCTGTTTCTGTCGCCTGTGTGGGCCCTATCGCCAGCAGGCTGGCTCCCACATTGGACTGATGCACACCAATCCACTGTGGGAGCCAGCCTGCTGGCGATGGGGCCCGTAAGTAAGCTGCAAACCTAATTGACTGAACGCTTCACCACCGACAACTCCGGAGCAGCTACCCGCCGCTGACTCAGATACCGCGTACAACTCACCCGCAGGAACGAAGCGAAATTGACCACTTCGCCGCGGTAGTCCATGACCTCTTCATACAGCTTGGCAATCAACTGGTTGGTAGTCATGCCGTCGGTCTCGGCGATTTCGCTGAGGATGTCCCAGAACTGATTCTCCAGCCGCAGGGTGGTAACCACCCCGCAGATGCGCAGCGAGCGCGAGCGCGATTCGTAGAGGATCGGATCGGCTTTGACGTACAGCTCGCACATGGACGGGTCCCCCGTTACAGCGTGATTTTGGTGCCCAGCAAACCGAGGAATCCGGCCAGCCAGCTAGGGTGGGCAGGCCAGGCTGGCGCCGTGGCCAGATTGCCTTGAACATGGCCGTCCGTCACCGGGATATCGATAAACGTACCGCCCGCCAGGCGTACTTCCGGCGCACAGGCCGGGTAAGCACTGCATTCACGCCCTTCGAGAATTCCCGCGGCGGCGAGCAACTGTGCACCGTGGCACACGGCGGCGATCGGCTTGCCGGCCTTGTCGAAGTCGCGCACCAGTTCCAGGACTTTTTCATTCAGGCGCAAGTACTCCGGCGCACGACCGCCCGGGATCAGCACCGCATCGTAATCCGCCGCCTTGACCTTGGCAAAATCGAAGTTCAGGGCAAACAGGTGACCGGGCTTTTCGCTGTAGGTCTGGTCGCCTTCGAAGTCATGGATGGCTGTGCGCACGGTCTGGCCGGCGGTCTTGTCCGGGCAAACGGCATGCACCGTGTGACCGACCATCAGCAGGGCCTGGAATGGCACCATCACTTCGTAGTCTTCGACGTAATCGCCGACCAGCATCAGAATTTTTTTCGCCGCCATGGGGAGTACTCCTCTGGGAAATGCGTAGGAGTGTTCAAGGTAGTCCTTATCCGCTGGGGTGGGTAATAACCTGCTACTACGCGATCTCCTTGTGCAGGAGCTGCCGGAGGCTGCGATCTTTTGATCTTGATCTTGATCTTGAAAGCAAGATCAAAAGATCGCAGCCTGCGGCAGCTCCTACGTTGGGAGCTTCGCTCCCAACTGTACGGATAACTCTGCACTTAGCTGTAACAGCGCAGACGCCACGGTTTATGGCTAGATGAAGGCACTTCCCATCACCCACGATTCTGGTTGCCATCATGACCTCGCGCGAAAACACCGGCATGGCCCTGGGCCTGCTCGGCGTTGTGATCTTCAGCCTCACCCTGCCCTTCACACGCATCGTCGTGCAGGAACTGCATCCACTGCTCAATGGCCTGGGCCGGGCCCTGTTCGCGGCGATTCCCGCGGCGTTGCTGTTGCTGTGGCGGCGTGAGAAATGGCCAACCTGGCAGCAGGTCAAGGGCCTGACGCTGGTCATTGCCGGGGTGATCCTCGGGTTCCCGGTGCTTTCGGCCTGGGCCATGCAAACCTTGCCGGCGTCCCATGGCGCCCTGGTCAATGGCTTGCAGCCACTGTGCGTGGCACTGTACGCCGCGTGGCTGTCCCACGAACGCCCATCGAAAGCCTTCTGGGCCTGCGCCGCGCTGGGCAGTGCCCTGGTGCTCGGTTATGCGCTGATCAGCGGGGCCGGCAGCATCCAGGCCGGTGACTTGTTGATGCTGGGCGCGATTGCGGTGGGCGGCCTGGGCTACGCCGAGGGTGGCCGGTTGGCCAAGGAAATGGGCGGCTGGCAAGTGATCTGCTGGGCGCTGGTACTGTCGACGCCGCTGTTGATCGGGCCGGTGCTGTACCTTGCGTTGCAACATCAGGGCGAGATTTCCGCCAAAACCTGGTGGGCCTTCGGCTACGTCTCGCTGTTTTCGCAATTCATCGGCTTCTTTGCCTGGTATGCCGGGCTGGCCATCGGTGGCATTGCCCGGGTCAGCCAGATCCAGCTGTTGCAGATTTTCTTCACCATCGGCTTTTCCGCACTGTTCTTTGGCGAACAGGTCGAGCCGATCACCTGGCTGTTCGCCGGCGGGGTGATCGTGACCGTCGTGTTGGGCCGCAAGACGGCGGTCAAGCCCGCACGCATTGCCACCGCGTAATACCTACGGGATCAGAGGTAACCGTCAGCCCGCAACAGGGTTTCCAGGCAATGCTCGGTGATGTGGTAGAACGCCTTGAGTTCCTCGATCTTCGCCAGCAGCTGGGCCGGATCACCCGACTCGGCGCGCTTGACCGCCAGGATCATCTTGTTCTTGTTGGTGTGGTCCAGCGAGATGAACTCGAACACCTTGGTCTCGTAGCCGCAGGCTTCGAGGAACAGTGCACGCAAGCTGTCGGTGACCATTTCCGCCTGCTGTCCCAGGTGCAAGCCGTATTGCAGCATCGGCTTGAGCAATGCCGGGCTCTGGATTTGCAGGCGAATCTGTTTGTGACAGCACGGCGAGCACATGATGATCGAGGCGCCGGAACGAATGCCGGTATGGATCGCATAGTCCGTGGCGATGTCGCAGGCATGCAGCGCGATCATCACATCCAGCTCGCTCGGTGCCACGCTGCGCACATCCCCGCACTTGAAGACCAGCCCTGGATGCTCAAGCTTGGCCGCGGCGGTGTTGCACAGGGTGACCATGTCTTCGCGCAGCTCGACGCCGGTTACCTGCGCTTCGGCCTTCAAGGTATTGCGCAGATAGTCATGGATCGCGAAGGTCAGGTAACCCTTGCCGGATCCGAAGTCCGCCACCCGCACCGGGCTGTCCAGCGCCAGGGGCGACGAGGTCAGCGCATGGCTGAAGACCTCGATGAACTTGTTGATCTGTTTCCACTTGCGCGACATCGCCGGGATCAGTTCATGCTGCTTGTTGGTGACGCCCAGGTCGGCGAGAAACGGCCGCTCCAGATCGAGAAAGCGGTTTTTCTCGCGGTTGTGCCCGGCGGACGGCACTTCGCGCAATTGCTGGGGTTTGCTCTTGAACAGCGAAGACTTGCCCTTTTTGCTGTATTCGAGCTGGGCTTCATCAGTCAACGACAACAAATGCGCATTCTTGAACGACGCCGGCAACAAACCGGCGATGACTGCCACACCTTCGGCCAATGGCAGGTTCTTGGTGATGTCGCGGGTCTTGTACCGATAGACGAAGGACAGGCAAGCCTGCGCCTTGACCGTCACCGGCTTGATGATGATCCGCTGCAGGTCCGCTTCCTCGCCGGCGTACTTGGCCAGCACCAGCTTGATGAAGGCATTCTGGTCGAGGCTCGATTGCAGCAGGCCGATGAACTGGGCGTGGTGGTCCGGCGCGAGGCTGGCGGGAGTAGCGGTGACGGACATGGAAAAACGGCCTCGGGCAATGCAAATCGGAGAATGGCCGATATTTTAGGGGGGATGCGGGTTTTGGGCACGGGGTTATTTTTCGCAGGCACGCAAATGCCCCTCGGACCTGCGAGTATCCGGCGTGCCGTCAGGGCTCCACCAGCCGAAGTTTGCGATTGATCGGTGAATTGATCACATACCTGACGATCAATCCCACCGGTACGGCCCACGTCAGGCCATTGGCGGGGTCCGTGATGACAGCGACGGTTTCGGAGCTGGCGCCGATGTCCAGGCGTCGTCGATCGTTGCAGGACTTGAGCTCCCCGTAGGCGTGGCTGACCAGTCGCTCCGCCAGGTGCATCGGCACATCAATCCCTTGCAGGTGCTTCACGGCACGACAGAACAGCACCTGGTCATCAATTACCGCATCACTTTCGTGACGGGCCAGAAATGCCTGGGCGATGGCCAAAAATTGCTCGTTCAAATCCTCGTTTTCAACAATGGCGGACATGTTCATGACTCCGTCGACTCAGGCGCCGTCGGTGCAAGCGGACGCGCGGCGTGCCGCAAATCGGGCCCGGCGCAAGGCAAACGCACGGCGGGGTTGGGCATGCCACTGGGTGAAAGTTCGTGGGTCATTTCGAACTCGGCCCGCACCGACCAGCCGCAGGCTTCCGACGTGCATTGCAAGTACGCCACCCGCAGGAAAATATGACGACCCTCGCTGGTGCGGATGCGCATCCGGCTCAAGCAGTGCGGGCACACCATTTTGTAAGTACTCATACCTGGATCCCGCTGTTCGTCGGGTGGTAATCAACATAATCAAACGCAATACTGCTTGATGAGATGATCGCTGCAACCCGGCATTGCAAATAACGCCCACCCGAAAGAAGAAAGTGCAAGGAATAACGGCGTAATGGGCAGGAACCAAACATGTAGGAAATCACCCTGCTACCATTAGGAAGTTTCGACATCATATTCATCTGATTCATAGTTGAAGATTGATTCCTCACAATAAAAAAGTTACTCATTGCGCATACATTAAGCACTCAAAAAGCGTGTGTCAAAAGGAAGAGGCTCAAATTGCGTAGCAAAAAATCTCAGGCTGTTTTAGCGCGACTGAAGCAAATTACCGGCACAAAAAGCGATGCCTCTTTGTCTTCGGCGTTACAAGTCAGCCCGCAGACCCTTAGTAGCTGGAAGGGTCGCGACAGTACGCCATACTCATTATGCGTAGAAATTGCACAGTCGCGCGGCATTTCACTCGACTGGTTGTTGCTGGGCGAAGGTCCAATCCTGCGTCACAGCGCTGCGGCCAATGAACTCGAACACCACCAGGAAACAGCCAATCGGGAAAATACAATTCTCGCGATGTGGCGATTGCTCGGTGAAGAAGATCGCTGCGCCATACAAAATGCCCTGGAGGAAAAACGCCGCCTGCGTGAAATGGAACTCAAACTTTCAGAGATGGCGTCTATTCTGTCGACACTTCAACAGGCGAACGAAACATGAGTACATATGTAGTTCGCAATCGGTTTACTTGATCATGACGAGTTGATACCCGTCAGCGTCGCCCTTTGAGGCGCTCAATGATTTCCCCAAGGCCAGCGCCGTCGACCCACTGCATGATCTTGACGCTGATGGGAATAATGATCAGCGCGCAAAGAAATGCCGTTACCCCTGCAGTCAGGAAAGGCGCCAACGGCAGTGCGACAGGGGTAAAAAGATAGCCGACGCCCGCCGACAGCAACCACGAGCCGATCCGCTGCCAGGCTTTGAATTCAACGCGCGTCGTGATAACCAGCCACGCCCCCAGCGATGCACCGAACAGCGCTTCGCCATCTATCGCCGGCAATGTCGCGATGCCCAATCCCAGCAGTAGCCCACTGATACTGTTATAGGCCGAGTCAGTCAGGTTCATGGACACCTCGCTCATCGACCTCGTCGATGACAATGGCGCCCGACTCAATGGCTTTGAGCAAGGCGGCATGCCGGGACCTGACAGCAAACTTGCGGCGAATACTGGCAAAGTGGAAGTTGATCGTGGTGGGCGAGCAATTCTGAATCCTGGCGATTTCCCAGGAAGTCTTGCCTTTGTAGCACCAGATCAAGGCTTGTGTTTCTTTAGTTGTCAGATGGATCGGCGTTTCATTTCTCCCGCCGTCAGGCGCTGCACCGGCAAAAGAGTCGAGCGGTAGATGCGTTGACATAAGTACTCCCTCTACGTCAGGACGCCCGTCACAGAGCGTTCGCTATTGGAGGGAGATGTTGAAGACCGGGCAGGAGCCAGACAACCGGCCGCAGTTGTACCGCCAAGCGTTACAAAAGTGTGCGACGGCCAGCCTAGCCGAGCACGACCAGGCGGTTTGGCAGCTCGTTGCGCACATGGGTCACTGGAACGTGCACCTTGAGCAACTCACCGCAGGCCTCGACGCAGGCGATAAAGCCCTGCAACGTCTGGCCCTGGCGCACCTGCTGGGTGAACTGCGCGACAATCGCGTCCCAATGGCTGTTGTCCAGCCGACTGGAGATACCCTCGTCCACCAGGATTTCCACATAGCGCTCGGCTTCAGAGACGAAAATCAGGATGCCGGTGCTGCCGACCGTATGGTGCAGGTTCTGTTCGAGGAATTGCCGGCGCGCCAGGTTCGAGGCACGCCAATGGCGCACCGACCGCGGAATCAGGTGCGTGGTGATTTTCGGAATTCGCAATACCAGGCACAGCACGATGAAGGTGCTCCATTGCACCATCAGCAGGCTGTGCAAGGTCAGCCAGCCCGTCAGGTAATGCACGATCCCCGGCAGCACCAGTGCCAGCAGACTGGCCCAGAGCAGCGGGATGTACACATAGTCGTCGGCGCGGGCCGCGAGCACGGTGACCAGCTCCGCGTCGGTGTCGCGCTCGACCCGGGCAATCGCCTCGGCGACCTTGCGTTGTTCGTGTTCAGTCAGTAATGCCATCTGTTGAATGCCTGCTCGCTAATGTATTTATTTCCGTGTCATCACCAGCCGCCCGACGAACCGCCGCCACCGAAACTGCCCCCTCCGCCGCTGAACCCGCCCCCACCGCCACCGCCGAAACCACCGCCACCAAAACCGCCACCGGAACCACCGGAGCCGCCACGACCGGCAGGAAGGATACCGAGCATCTGGCAAACGAATACTGTCAGGATGAACAACAACACCAGAAACACGAACAACCCCGGATGCCGCGAGACGAAATCGTCACCCGGATCGCCGCTGGACTCATAGACCGTCGAGGGCTCGTCCAGGGGATTGCCACCCAGCACCACCAGCATCGCCGCCACTCCGTCGCTGATGCCCTTGCTGAAATTGCCCGCCTTGAACGCCGGGGTGATGACCTGGTTGATGATCACCGAGCTCTGGGCGTCGGTCAGGCGATCTTCCAGGCCGTAGCCGACTTCGATGCGCAGTTTGCGCTCATCACGGGCAACAATCAGCAGCGCGCCGTTGTTCTTGTCTTTCTGGCCAATGCCCCAGTAGCGGCCCAGTTGATAGCCGAAATCGGCGATATCGGTGCCCTGCAAGTTTGCCAGCGTGACCACCACCAACTGCTCGCCGGTGGTCTTTTCATGGGCCTGCAACTGTTGAACCAGCTGCTCGCGCACCGCTGGCTCGATCATCTGGGCGTTATCCACCACCCGCCCGGTCAGCTCCGGGAACTTCAATTGGGCCTGGACCGCCAGGGCAAACAGCCACAGCAACAACACCAGACCGATCTTCAACGCTCGCATTGGCAACCTCGCACGTCCTTGCAGGAGCTGCCGAAGGCTGCGATCTTTTGATCTTGATCTTTTCGAAACCGCTGAAAAACAAAGTCAAAAGATCGCAGCCTTCGGCAGCTCCTACAGGGTATCTACCCGCCATCAGGATTCAGAATTTGACCTCGGGTGGTTTCTCCGACCCCGGCGTGGCCTCGAAGGTCGCGCGTTCCGGCAGATTGCTGTACATCACGCTGTGCCACAGGCGACCGGGGAAGGTGCGGATCTCGGTGTTATATTTCTGCACCGCCAGGATGAAGTCGCGTCGGGCCACGCTGATCCGATTCTCGGTGCCTTCAAGCTGCGATTGCAGGGCCAGGAAGTTCTGGTTGGCCTTGAGGTCCGGATAACGCTCGGACACCACCATCAGGCGGCTCAAGGCACCGCTGAGCTGATCCTGGGCCTGCTGGTACTGCTTGAGCTTTTCCGGGTTGTCGAGCGTGGAGGCGTCGACCTGGATCGAGGTGGCCTTGGCCCTGGCTTCGATCACGGCCGTCAGGGTGTCCTTTTCATGCGCGGCATAGCCCTTGACGGTTTCCACCAGGTTGGGAATCAGGTCGGCACGGCGCTGATACTGGTTCTGCACCTGGCCCCAGGCAGCCTTGGCCTGTTCATCGAGGGTCGGGATGTTGTTGATGCCGCAGGCCGTCAGCAACGTGGCCAACACGAGCAACGTGGCCACTTGCAGGCTCGACCGGTAGGACTGTCGTACATTCATCGCGGTGATGCTCCGTTCACATTTCATGGAAAAAACAACCGGCGACCCTCTCGGCCGGCTCTTCGGGCATAATCGGCGCGGCACTGGATTGCGTCGGGGCAAATGGGCTAAAAGATGCCCTGCAGAAAAACCGCTTCCGGTGTTCGACTGCCGTTTTCGGCCGTCGCTTTTTGAGTCAGCACCCGAACAACAATAGTCGCTCCCTAAATTTTGGCTGGCCGGCGTGTACATCGCCGCTTGGGCCCTTGAGAAAACTATTCATGAAGAAGCTGTGTTTGCTGGGCCTGTTCGTCAGCCTGGCCAGTCAAAACGTACTGGCCGCCACGACGCCCGCACCCCTGGAGAACAAGGACGCCTTCGTCAGCAACCTGATGAAGCAAATGACCCTCGATGAAAAAATCGGCCAGTTGCGCCTGATCAGCATCGGCCCGGAAATGCCGCGCGAAATGATCCGCAAGGAAATCGCGGCGGGCAACATCGGCGGTACGTTCAACTCGATCACCCGCCCGGAAAACCGTCCGATGCAGGACGCGGCCATGCGCAGCCGCCTGAAGATCCCGATGTTCTTCGCCTACGACGTGATCCACGGCCACCGCACCATTTTCCCGATCCCTCTGGCCCTGGCGTCGAGCTGGGACATGGACGCCATCGGCCTGTCCGGGCGCATTGCCGCCAAGGAAGCCGCGGCTGACAGCCTCGATATCACCTTCGCGCCCATGGTCGACATCTCCCGCGATCCGCGCTGGGGCCGTACGTCCGAAGGCTTTGGCGAAGACACCTACCTGGTGTCACGCATTGCCGGCGTAATGGTCAAGGCGTTCCAGGGTACTGGCGCCAACGCCGCCGACAGCATCATGGCCAGCGTCAAGCATTTCGCCCTGTATGGCGCGGTCGAGGGCGGTCGCGACTACAACGTGGTCGACATGAGCCCGGTCAAGATGTACCAGGACTACCTGCCGCCGTACCGCGCCGCGATTGATGCCGGCGCGGGCGGGGTGATGGTCGCGCTGAACTCGATCAACGGCGTGCCGGCCACGGCCAACACCTGGCTGATGAACGACCTGTTGCGCAAGGAATGGGGCTTCAAGGGCCTGGCGGTCAGTGACCACGGAGCGATTTTCGAGCTGATCAAGCACGGTGTCGCCCGCGATGGCCGAGAAGCGGCGAAGCTGGCGATCAAGGCCGGCATCCACATGAGCATGAACGACACCCTGTACGGCAAGGAACTGCCAGGGCTGCTCAAAGCCGGCGAGATCCAGCAGAGCGACATCGACAACGCCGTGCGTGCGGTACTGGACGCCAAGTACGACATGGGCCTGTTCAAGGACCCGTACCTGCGCATCGGCAAGGCCGAGGATGACCCGGTCGACACCTACGCCGACAGCCGCCTGCACCGTGCCGAGGCCCGCGATGTGGCGCGCCGCAGCCTGGTGTTGCTGAAAAACCAGGGCGAAACCCTGCCGCTGAAGAAAACCGCGAAAATCGCCCTGGTTGGCCCGCTGGCCAAAGCGCCAATCGACATGATGGGCAGCTGGGCCGCCGCCGGTCGCCCGGCGCAATCGGTGACCCTGTTCGATGGCATGACCAACGCTCTGGGCGCACAGTCGACGCTGATCTACGCCCGTGGCGCCAACATCACCAGCGACCCGAAGATCCTCGGTTACCTGAACTTCCTCAACTTCGACGCCCCGGAAGTGGTGGATGACCCGCGTCCGGCGAACGTGCTGATCGACGAAGCGGTGAAAGCGGCCAAGGATGCCGACGTGGTGGTGGCCGCCGTGGGCGAGTCCCGCGGTATGTCCCACGAATCGTCCAGCCGTACCGACCTGAACATCCCGGAAAACCAGCGCGAGCTGATCCGTGCCCTTAAAGCCACCGGCAAACCGTTGGTACTGGTGCTGATGAACGGCCGTCCGTTGTCGATTCTCGAGGAGAAGGAACAGGCCGACGCGATCCTGGAAACCTGGTTCAGCGGCACCGAAGGCGGCAACGCCATTGCCGACGTGCTGTTCGGCGACTACAACCCGTCGGGCAAACTGCCGATCACCATCCCGCGCTCGGTGGGCCAGATTCCGACCTACTACAACCACCTGACCATCGGCCGGCCGTTCACCCCGGGCAAACCGGGCAACTACACCTCGCAGTACTTCGATGACACCACAGGCCCGCTGTACCCGTTTGGTTATGGCCTGAGCTACACCGATTTCAGCCTGGGCGACATGGCGCTGTCGTCGACCACACTGAACAAGACCGGCAAGCTCGACGCCAGCATCACGGTGAAAAACACCGGCAAGCGCGACGGCGAGACCGTGGTGCAGTTGTACATCCAGGACGAGACCGGCTCGATGATCCGCCCGATCAAGGAGCTGAAGAACTTCCAGAAGATCATGCTCAAGGCCGGCGAACAGAAAGTCGTGCACTTCACCATCACCGAAGACGACCTGAAGTTCTACAACACCCAGCTCAAGTACGTGGCGGAGCCGGGCAAGTTCAACGTGCAGATCGGCCTGGATTCCCAGGATGTGACGCAGCAGAGCTTTGAACTGCTGTAACTCCGCGATCCTCTGTAGGAGCTGGCTTGCCAGCGAAGAGGCCATAACATTCAACATCTTGGTTGGATGTTATACCGCCTTCGCTGGCAAGCCAGCTCCTACAGGGGTCTTTGGTGTAGCGACTAGCCCCGTCGATCCAGCAGATTGACCACCAACCGATCCACCCACCCCCACACTCGCTGCTTGACCCGCTTCCACAGCGGGCGGCGCTGCCATGCCTCCAGGCTGACTTCCTGGCTCAGAGAGAAGTCCTTTTCGAAACTCGCCACCACGTCACGGGTCAATCCAGCGTCCAATGCTTCAAGGTTGGCCTCCAGATTGAAACGCAAATTCCAGTGGTCGAAATTGCACGAACCAATGCTCACCCAGTCATCGATCAGGACCATTTTCAGGTGCAGGAAACACGGCTGGTATTCGAAAATCTTCACCTCTGACTTGAGCAGTCGCGGGTAGTAGCGATGCCCGGCGTAACGCACCGACGGGTGATCGGTGCGCGGCCCGGTCAACAGCAGCCGCACATCGACGCCGCGGGAGGCTGCGCGGCGCAGTGAGCGACGGACTTTCCAGGTCGGCAGGAAATACGGCGTGGCCAGCCAGATGCGTTTCTGGCCGCTGTTCAATGCACGAATCAGCGATTGCAGGATGTCCCGGTGCTGGCGGGCGTCGGCATAGGCGACGCGGCCCATGCCCTCACCCGTGGACGGCACGCGGGGCAGGCGCGGCAGGCCGAAGTGCGAAGCCGGGCGCCAGGCTCGGCGATGGCGGTTGGCGATCCATTGGCGGTCGAACAGCAATTGCCAGTCGAGCACCAGCGGACCGGTGATTTCCACCATTACTTCGTGCCACTCGCTGACGTCTTCGTTTGGCGTCCAGAATTCATCGGTCACGCCGGTGCCACCGACCACGGCCAGGCTCTGGTCCACCAGCAGCAACTTGCGGTGATCGCGGTAGAAATTGCCGACCCAGCGTCGCCAGCTCAGGCGATTGTAGAAGCGCAACTCGACGCCGGCGGCCGTGAGTCGCTGGCGCAGGGTCAGGGTAAAGGCGAGGCTGCCGTAATCATCGAACAGGCAACGCACCCGCACACCGCGCTCGGCGGCCTGGACCAGCGCCTGGACCATGGCCTCGGCGCAGGCGCCCGCCTCCACCAGATACAGTTCCAGCTCGACCTGTTCTTCGGCACGGGCGATCGCCACCAGCATGCGCGGGAAGAATTGCGGGCCGTCGACCAGCAACTGGAAACTATTGCCTTCACGCCAGGGAAAGATCGGGCCGGCCATGTCAACGCGCCGTGAAGATCAGCACCGCACCCACCGGCACCGACAGACTGATGGCCGACAGGCCGGCGACCTTGCGCAACGCGTCCAGGCCCGGCGCCAGGTCGAAATCTTCGGCATTGACCACCACCGGCTCCAGAGTCACCACCTGGAAACGCCGGTCATCGAGACGGGTGGCCAGCAGTTCGGCGTTGTAGGTGTGTTGCTTGCCGTGCAGGTCGACGGTCAGCGGCAGGCGCAATTCCAGTTGTGCGCCTGGCGCGAGGTCGTTGATCGGGCGCAGGTCGATTTGCGTGGTGATCAGGGCTTCGGGAAATTTCTCGATCTCGAACAGCTCCTTGCGCATGCGTTCATCGCGCAAGGGAATGCCGCTGTTGACCGATTCCAGCTCGACCTCCACTTCGGCTTTTCCGCCGGGATCGACTTTGCCGTGCAACACCAGAAAGCGCTGCACTTCGGACACATTGGCGTTTTTGGTGCTGACGAACGACAGCCGCGAGGATTCGCCGTCCAGGTACCAATTGGCCTGGGCCGACAACGAAGCGCCGGCCAACAACAGGCAGGCGAGGGTTTTGCAGACAGACCGCTGGAACATAAACACTCGGGGGCAGATAAACCTGTGCTGAACCTTAACTGGCCCCGCCGCTATTGCAAACCCACGATCAAAAGATCGCAGCCTGCGGCAGCTCCTACAGGATCGCATTCGCACCCGGATCCTGTAGGAGCTGCCGCAGGCTGCGATCTTTTTTGGGCCTTACGCCATCGCCTGCTGCACATTGCCAATGGTCGCGGCGAGGCTGTTCAGGTGCAGGCTCAGCACCCGTTCCACCGGCGCCTGATCCATCGGCCAATGCAACGCCATGCTGCCGACCAGCCGGCCATCGGTGTGAATCGGCAAGGCCACCGCACGGATCAGGAAGGGCAGCCGCACCGGGTATTCCCAGTAGCCTTCGGTGCGTTGGCCGAAACCTTGATGCAACGCCTGTTCGGTGGCGCTGAACAGCGATTCGTCGCAAAGCCGCTCACGCTCGGCCAGGCGTTCCACTTCATGGCTTTGCAGCTCACCCAGGCAGGCGCGACCCATGGCCGAATGGAACAGGCTGGCGTGCTGGCCGACGATCTGGCAGTTGTTCGGATAGCGCTTGCGCAACACCTGCGGGATCGCACTTTCCATCACCTCCACCCGTTCGCCATCGAAGCACGACAGGTCCGCCACCAGCCCGGTGCGCTCGCTCAACTCCAGCAGCAGCGGCGCGGCGTTTTCCACCAGGCGCCGCTTGAAGCGCTGCCGGCTGTCACCAAACAGGCGCTTGGCGCACAGGCGGTAACGCCGGTCGCTCAAGCCGCGATAGATCCAGCCCTGCTCCTGCAAGGTCAGCAACATGCGCGACACCGTGGCTTTGGGCAGACAGGTGAGGTAGTGCAACTCCTCCAGGCCCAACGCCTGATGCTCACCCAGCAACTCGACGATCGCCAGGGCGCGCTCGACCGAACGTACGCTGCCGGTTTCAGCCTTGCTGTCCATGTGTCCGATCTCCTTGGGCGCTAATGGATGATCGATTCTTGCAGCAAGATGTGGGCCTGCCCACAAGTTTTACGCACTTTGCAGACAGCCGGGCGGCCGGCGTTTGACCCACTGGGTCAGTTGCTCGTGGGCATAAGCCAGTTGCAGCACCGCACGATCGGCCTGGGCCGGGCCAATGATTTGCAGGCCCATCGGCAGCCCGGCCGGATTGAAACCCACCGGCACGTTCATGCTCGGCAATCCGGCCAGGGTCGGTCCGATCACCACTTCCATCCAGCGGTGATAAGTGTCCATGCTTTGCCCGCCGACGACACGTGGCCAAGGGGTTTGTGCATCAAAAGGGAACACTTGGGCAGTGGGCAGCAGCAGGAAATCGTAACGTTCGAACAAATCGTTCAAGGCGCAATACCACTCGCTGCGACTGACCGAGGCCTGATAGACATCCGCCGCCGTCAGGCGCAGGCCACCCTCGATTTCCCATTGGGCTTCGGGTTTGAGCTGCTCGCGTTTGTGCGGATCGGCATACAGGCTACCGAGGCCGCCCTGCACCAGCCAGTGACGGTGCACCAGCCAGGCCTGCCACAGGCGCTCCATGGAAAAATCCGGCTGGCAGGCTTCGACCTTGCAACCCAGGGCCGTGAAGTCCTGCAGCGCCGCCTCGCACAGGCTCATCACGCCCGGGTCCATCGGCAGGTAGCCGTTGTAGTCGCCCAGCCAACCTACGCGCACCTCGCTGAAATCCTGGGCCAGCGACTGATGGAAAATCTCCGGATCCTGGGTCAGCGACAACGGCGCGCGCGAATCGTACCCGGCCTGGGTGCCAAGTAACCGCGCAACATCGGTGACGGTGCGGCCCATCGGCCCTTCGGTGGCCAGTTGCTGGACAAACACCTCGGGTTGCGGGCCATGGGGCACGCGGCCCTGGGACGGGCGAAAGCCGAACACGTTGTTGAACGCCGCCGGGTTGCGCAGCGAGCCCATCATGTCACTGCCGTCGGCCACCGGCAGCATGCGTAACGCCAGCGCCACCGCCGCCCCGCCGCTGCTGCCGCCGGCGACCAGTGCCGGATCGTAGGCATTGGTGGTGGTGCCGAACACGCTGTTGTAGGTCTGCGAGCCGAGGCCGAATTCCGGCACGTTGCTCTTGCCGATGATGATCGCGCCGCAGTCACGCACCCGCGCCACGCTGATGGCGTCATGCTGCGGCACTTGCTCGGCGAACAGCGGCGAGCCCATGGTCGTGCGCAAACCGGCGGTGGCCGCCAGGTCCTTGACCGCTTGCGGCATGCCGTGCATCCAGCCCCGGGACTGGCCCTGGTCCAGTTGCCGGTCGCAGGTGTCGGCCTCTGCCAGCAGCTCCTCGGCCGGTCGCAGCGACACCAGCGCATTGACCTGCGGATTGAAACGTTCGATCTGCGCCAGATACGCCTGCATCACTTCACGGCAGGACACCTGCCGCCCGTGAATCGCCCGGGACAATGCATCGGCGTCCATTTCAACAATCGGATTCATGCTCAAGGTTTCACCCCAAGGTTAAGTGCTACGGATTTCTTCGCCCGTGGTGCTTCCTGCATGCAGTAAGTGCCCAATAGCGTCAGCACGCAAGCGAACAACACGTAGAAGGATGGCGCCACCGGCGTGGCCAGGACCTTGCTCAGCCAGGTCACGATCAGCGGGGCAAAACCGCCGAACACCATGACCGCGACGTTATAGGCCACCGACACCCCGGTGGAGCGCACTTCAATCGGAAACTGTTCGGCAAGCGCCGTCGGTGCCGGCCCGAAAAAGCCGCCGATCGCCGTGCACAGCAACAGTTGCATCACCAGCAAGCGCTCCACCGAGGGCGCCGCCGCGACCCACACGTACAGCGGATAGACCATCAGGAAAAACGCCAGGGTGAAGGCCATCAGCACCGGGCGACGGCCGAGGCGATCCGACAAGGCGCCGGACAGCGGGATCACCACGGTCATCACCGCCACCGCGAGCATCTGCACCAGCAGCACCTGGTCCAGCGGCAGGCCGAGGTTCTTGTGGGCGAAAGTCGGCATGTTCACCAGCACCACGTAGAACGACACCGTCGCACCACAGGCCAGGCCCATCGACACCAGAATGGCGCGGCGATGTTCGCGGATCACTTGCAGCAAACCCGGGCTTTCGCCCTTGGCCTGCTTGCGCGCTTCGAGGAATTCTTCCGGTTCCTCCATGTGCTTGCGAATCCACAGGCCGACCGGGCCGATCAACAGGCCGATCATGAAGGGAATCCGCCAGCCCCAGCTGTCCAGGGCCTCGGGAGTCAACAGATGGGTGAACAGCGCCACCATGCCCGCCCCGGAAAACACCGCCAGGCATTGCCCGACCAATTGCCACGAGCCGTACAGACCCTTACGGTGCGCCGGCGCGCTTTCCACCAGGAACGCCGTGGCGCTGGCGTATTCACCACCGGTGGCGAAGCCCTGGAGCATCCGCGCGACCACGATCAACAGCGGCGCACCCATGCCGATGGCGGCGTAGTTCGGCGCGAAGGCGATCAGTGCGATCGAAACGGTCATCAGGCGGATGATCATCTGCATCGCCGCCTTACGGCCTTTGCGGTCCGAATACATGCCCAGCAGGATGCCGCCCACCGGGCGCATGAAGAAACCGACGCCGAAGGTCGCCAGGGCCATCAGCAGTGAGGCGTACTCGTCTTCGGAAGGGAAAAATTGCCGGGCGATGATGCTCGCCAGAAAGCCGTAGACAATGAAGTCATACCATTCCAGCGCATTGCCGATAACGGCCGCGACCACTTGCCGGGTGCGCGAAACACCGGTGCTCGAAGTGTGCATGGGGAACTCTCCAGAAACCTGTTGGGTGATGCCGGGCGCGACATGACGCGCCCGGTCCAGCGGCAGTAGAAAGTGAAAGGCTCAGGCCGGCTTGAGCCAGCTCTCGGCCAGCGCGCCCCAATACGCCGCGCCGGTCAGCAGGATGTCGTCGTTGAAGTCGTAGGCGGGGTTGTGCACCATCGGCCGCGACACACCGTTGCCGATGAACAGGTAGGCGCCGGGGCAGCGTTGCAGCATCCAGGCGAAGTCTTCGCTGCCCATCAGCTTGGGCGTGTTGCCGTCCACCGCGTCGGCACCGATCAGCTCGACGCCGACTTGCCGGGCGAACTCGGTTTCGGCGGCGTGGTTGACCAGCACCGGGTAAGCCGGACGGTGTTCGATGGTCGAACTGCAACCAAAACTTTGGGCCTGGGATTCGATGATCGCGCGCACCCGCTCGAGGGTCTGCTCACGCACCTGGGCATTCAATGCACGCAGGCTCAGGCGCAGGATCGCTTGCTGGGGGATGACGTTGGCGGCCTCCCCGGCCTGCAATGCACCGACCGTCACCACCGCCGCCTGCTGCGCATCGATGTTGCGCGCGACTACGGTTTGCAGGGCCAACACCACGCTGGCAGCCGCCACCAGCGGATCGACCGCCAGGTGCGGCATCGAGCCGTGACCGCCGACACCTTCAATCGTGACGTTGAGTAAATCCTGGGAAGCCATCATCGGCCCTTCGCGAAAGCCCAGGTGCCCCGCCGGCAGGCCCGGCATGTTGTGCATGCCGAACAGTGCGTCGCAGGGAAAACGTTCAAGCAAGCCATCGGCGAGCATCGCTTCGGCGCCGCCCTGGCCTTCTTCGGCCGGCTGGAAAATCAGGGTCAGGGTGCCGTCGAACTGGCGAGTCGCCGCCAGGTAACGGGCCGCGCCCAACAACATCGTTGTGTGGCCATCGTGCCCGCAGGCGTGCATGCAGCCCTGATGCCGGCTGCTGTAAGCGGCGCCGGTATTCTCGATGATCGGCAGCGCGTCCATGTCCGCGCGCAAGCCAAGTTTGCGCGGGCTGTCGCCATTGCGCAGCACACCGACGACCCCGGTCTTGCCGATGCCCGTGTGCACCTCGTAGCCCCATTCCGAAAGGGATCTGGCCACCAGCGCCGAGGTGCGGTTTTCCTCGAAGCCGAGTTCCGGGTGGGCGTGGATGTCCTGGCGGGTGGCGTGCAGGTCGCTGGCGACGTCGTTGAGCCAGGCAAGAATGTGTTGATGTCGGGTCATGACGATTTCCTCGGGCCGGGTGTATTCCCGTTCTTTTTGTTCGTTATGATTTCGCGACGTTTAAAAAGGCAGGTCGCGCTCACCGCCAGATAACCGCGAGTCGCGCGCGAGGACAATCGAATGTGGTTCCACCAGATGGAACCTGCAGGTCAGGGGTTCAGGCGACAGCCCTGGTGCTCGCCGATCCACATGGCCATATTGCTGCGCCCCATCCCGCTGACAGTGATGCGCTTGCTGGCCGCGTCATCGGTAAAGCCGCTGAATGGCAGCCATTGCTTGACGTAGCCACGGCAATACCCGGCGTCGTTGTTCATCACGTAGCGGCACGAACAGTATTCCTTGGCGGTGTAGGCGCTGATGATGTCCGGGAAGGCCCATAGCGCCACCCGCTCCTGCCAGACCCAGCCAAGCAAGGCGAGCAGCAGGATCAACAACAATGAACTGATCGGTCTGCGCCTCATGAAACCGCTCATGGTTTCACCGTCCCGGCAAAGGCCTTCAGCGCGAGCTTGAGCAATTCGTTGTGCTGGTAGAGGCCATCGCGGTCATCGCCATAACGCACGATCACCAGGTTTTCCCCGGGAATCATGTACAGCGCCTGGCCCCAATGGCCCAGGGCGGCGAAGGTATCGGCGGGGGCATCGGGCCAGGGTCTGGCGCCCCCGCCTACTGCTCGATTGAGCCACCAGTGGCCGCCGGGCACTGCATCATCCTGGTTGGCGCGATAGCCCGCGAAGGGTTCGCGGTTGAAGGCCACCCAGTCTTTGGGCAGCAGTTGTTTATCGCCCCAGCGACCGTCCCGCGCCATCAACAGTCCGATGCGGGCCAGGTCCCGAGCGGTGAGGTAGGCATAGGACGAGGCGACGAAGGTGCCCGCGGCGTCGGTTTCCCAGATCGCTCGGCGAATGCCCAGCGGTTCGAACAGCGCGGTCCACGGATAGTCCGCGTAGCGCTGCGCACCGACGATGGTTTTCAGCGCGGCGGACAGCAGGTTGGTGTCGCCACTGGAATAACGAAACGCCTGCCCCGGTGCGGCGTAGCTGCCGTGATCGGCGGTGAAGGCAGCCATGTCCCGGTGACCGCGGGTGTAGAGCATGGCCACCACTGAGGAGTTGAGCGGTGCGTATTCGTAATCTTCCTGCCAGTCGAGACCCGAGGCCCAGTGCAGCAGGTCGGCCAGGGTCAGGTCCGGGTGTTTTTGCAGTGGCGGATAGAATTTGGCCACCTTGTCCTGCAGCTTGAACCGGCCTTCGCCATACGCCACGCCGAGGACGGTGGCCATCAGGCTTTTGCTGATGGACCAGGTGAGATGCGGTGTCTGGGCAGTGGTCGGGCCGGCGTAGCGCTCGTAGATCACCTGGCCGTCGCGGATGACGAGCAAGGCGTCGGTGCGGATGCCTTGATGGGTGGAGTCGTTGCGGGGTGGGAAGGCGTAGTTTTCCAGGGCCTGGAGTGCTGGGCCGGTGACAGTCGGGCCGGGCGACCATTGTTCGGCGGGCCAGTTTTCAGCGCGGGCCGTGAGGCTGAGCAGCAGCATGAAGATCAGGGACAAGCCTTTGAACATGGCATGGGCTCGTGGGGATGAACTGCTGAGCCTAGTAGAGGTTGATGACAGTTCCGGGATTGGTGTTGTTAATGCGGCCGCCTTCGCGAGCAAGCCCGCTCCCACAGGGGAACGCATTTCAAAATGTGGGAGCGGGCTTGCTCGCGAAGGGCCGGTCAATTCACTGAAAATTCACGAGTGCCTTAGCCAATCGCTTGCCCCGCGCTTCAGCCGCCAGTTCCATCACCCCCTGATCCCGCTGCCACATGGCCGCCCACTCCGGCGGCCCCTCGGCCAGCGCTTCATTGATCTCACCCTTGAGCCCCTCGAACTGCGCAAACAACCCACCGAGCAATACATGCCCCGCCGGACTGACGGGGGGATGTCGACTGACCTCCGCACACCCGGCCAGTAGCGCCATCAAGCGCAATTGCAAGGCCTGCGGCCAGTCACAGTCCTGACCGACGCCGTACAGCCAGGCGGTCATGGCACTCAATACATAGATGTCTTCCAGGGTTCGGAACGGCTTGACGTAGGCATCCCAGCCATCCCCCGCCAGCAGTTCGCACAGTGCGTTATCGAGAATCAGGCGGCCATGGCTGATGTCCGGCATCAACGGGATCGGCGGCAGTTTCTCCACCCGCACGCCCGGCTCATCGGGGTAGGCCACCGCCAGGCTCAGGCGCGGCGTTTCGCCGGGCTGTTCGCTGCGCGCGGCAATCAGCAGCCAGTCGGCGGCATCGCCTGCGGTGACGAAATCCTTGCGCCCGCTCAAGCGCAAATCGTGCAGGCGGGTCTGCATGTCAGCCACCCGCAGGCTGCGTTGCTCGGTGGCGCACAACGCGCCAAGGCTCGGCGGCGCGCTTGGCCAGAGCATGCGCAACGCCGCCTGATAACCCACCAGGAACGCCAGCCCCGGCGTCGCCATCATGCGTGCGCCGACCACGGCCAGTTCAAACGGAGTGACGTGGCCCAGCTGCTGCAACAACGTGGCGAACCCTTCGCCCAGATCCGGGTTGGCGGGCAGGCGAGCGTGGCGGTTCAACAGGGTTTGCCAGGGCATAAGAGGCTCCTTGTGGGCTGTCATACAAGCATCACCAAAGCTTAATGGCGATGACACCGGGGCTACATAGCCTGACTTTGCACAACACGGCTGGATAAAGAAAGTCGATTCGCTGTAACCCAAAGACGGGTGAGCAGCCCGCACGGAGATTCGTCATGACTCAGATCGCCCGCATCAGCGACACCGGCAACGAACGCCGCCTGCAAGCCGAACGCCTGGTGGGCGAAGAGGCTTTGCAGCAAGCCCAGGCCCTGCGCTTCAACGTGTTCAGCGGCGAATTCAACGCCAAGCTCAAAGGCGCGGAACTGGGTCTGGACATGGATGACTACGATGTTCACTGCACCCACATCGGCGTGCGCGACCTGAACACCGGGCGCCTGGTGGCGACCACCCGCCTGCTCGACCACACCGCCGCCAGCAGCCTGGGCAAGTTCTACAGCGAGGAAGAATTCAGCCTGCACGGCCTGGTCCATCTGCAAGGCCCGATCCTGGAAATCGGCCGCACCTGCGTCGACCCGGCCTACCGCAACGGCGGCACCATCGCCGTGCTCTGGGGTGAGCTGGCCGAAGTACTGAACCAGGGCGGCTACAGCTACCTGATGGGGTGCGCGAGCATCCCGATGCAGGACGGCGGGATCCAGGCCCATGCGATCATGCAGCGCCTGCGCGAACGCTACCTGTGCACCGAACACCTGCGCGCCGAACCGAAAAAGCCGCTGCCGACCCTGGATATTCCCTCCAACGTGATCGCCGAAATGCCGCCGCTGCTCAAGGCCTACATGCGCCTGGGCGCGAAGATCTGCGGAGAGCCGTGCTGGGATGAAGATTTCCAGGTGGCCGATGTGTTCATCCTGCTCAAGCGCGACGAACTCTGCCCGCGTTACGCCAAACACTTCAAGGCGGCCGTGTAATGAGTCGCTTGCGCGTGTACGCGCGAATCGCACGGGTGTTACTGGTGGTCGGGCTCGGCTTGAGCATGGCCAGCGTGTTCGGCGTGTTCGAGCGGCTTGGGCTGGCCCATTCGATGGAACGCCGCCAGCGCTGGTCGCGGTTTTTCATGGCGCGCCTGGGCAACGCCCTGCCCTTCGATGTGACGGTTCACGGCAAGCTGCCGCAAGTGCCGATGCTGTGGGTCAGCAATCACGTGTCCTGGACCGATATACCGCTGCTGGGCATGCTCACGCCGCTGTCGTTCCTGTCCAAGGCCGAAGTGCGCACCTGGCCCGTCGCCGGCTGGCTGGCAGCCAAGGCCGGCAGCCTGTTCATCCGCCGTGGTTCGGGCGACAGCCAGTTGATCCGCAAACAGATGACCCGCCACCTGGCGCACGCCCACCCGCTGCTGATGTTCCCCGAGGGCACCACCACGGACGGTCGCTCGCTGCGCACCTTCCACGGTCGCTTGCTGTCAGCCGCCATCGACTCCGAAGTGGCGCTGCAACCGGTGGCGATTCGTTATGTGCGCAACGGCGAGCCCGACACCCTGGCGCCGTTCATTGGCGACGATGATCTGTTGTCGCACTTGATGCGCCTGTTTGCCAATGACCGGGGCGGTGTGGAAATTCACCTGCTCAAGCCGATTGCCTGCGAAGGTCGCGAGCGTGCGGCATTGGCGTTCGAAGCCCAGCAGGCGGTGCAGAAGGCGTTGTTTGGGGCCATACCGGAGAAACAGCAAGCCCCAATACGCCCCGCTATCGCGGCCTGACCCATTTCCCCTGTGGGAGCGGGCTTGCTCGCGAATGCGGATTCTCCTTCACCATTGATGTTGACTGACATACCGCATTCGCGAGCAAGCCCGCTCCCACCCTAGATCTGCGTTGCCTGGACGAAATCCTGAAGGTGCGGATAGAACAACCGGAAATCCTCGCTCAACGGCTCATACAGCACCCGCAGTTCCTGCATCGCAGCCGCCAGCTCTTCCGGCCGGGTCAGGCGCCGCGAAATCCCCCGCAACACCTGCTCCAACACTTCAAATTCCTGATACGAGCCCAACCAGTCGTTGGCCACCATGTGCGGAGCGATTTTCGCCAGGCGTTCCGGTAGTTGCGCTTGTGTGGACAGCACCCGGTACACGTCCGAAGTGAACAACTCCAGCGGCCGGTCGGCATACAGCGCCCAGTCCCGGGCCAGGCAATGGTCGAAAAACACGTCGAGCACGATGCCGGCATAGCGCCGACGCGTCAGGGAAAACCGCGACAACGCGGTATCCACCAGCGGATGGCGATCGGTGAAAACGTCGATGCTGCGATGCAGCTGGATGGCCGCTTCGATCTCCGGGTCGAACTGCCCTTGCAGCCGCCCTTTGACGAAATCGCCATACAGGCTGCCGAGCAATTGACCAGGACGCTGGCCACCGAGGTGAAGATGTGCGAGATAGTTCATGGGCGCAGCTTAACATTGCGCCTGTGTCTCTACACCCAACATATCGTTATAACCCGATATACCGATTTATTCGGTCGTCAGACCAAAATCATATTGGTATATCGCGAAATAACGATTTAAAGTTCGCTTCATCGCGATATAGCGTTTTACACATCACGAGCCCCCAACCATGAACCTTGAACTCGACGAAATAATAAAAGCCCTGGCGCACCCGGTACGGCGAGAAATCCTGCACTGGCTCAAAAATCCGGACGTCGAATTTCCAGACCAGTCCCACAGCAACGAGCACGGCGTTTGCGCCGGGCAGATCGATCAACGTTGCGGTTTGTCGCAGTCCACGGTGTCCGCGCACCTGGCCACCCTGCAACGCGCCGGCCTGATCAGCAGCCGCAAAGTCGGCCAGTGGCATTTCTTTAAACGCAATGAGGAAACCATTCAGGAGTTCCTCAAAGTCTTCAGCAAAGAGCTCTGACCCTTTACGTCAGCCAGCCGAAAAGGAATTATCCAATGCCCCTCTCGCTACTCATATTGGCCTTGAGCGCCTTCGCCATCGGCACCACCGAGTTCGTCATCATGGGCTTGCTGCCCGACGTGGCTGCCGACCTCGGTGTGTCGATCCCCGGCGCCGGCTGGCTGGTGACCGGGTACGCCCTGGGCGTGGCCATCGGTGCGCCGTTCATGGCACTGGCCACCGCCCGGCTGCCGCGCAAGGCCGCCCTGGTCGCGTTGATGGGCATCTTCATTATCGGCAACCTGCTCTGCGCAGTGGCCAGCGACTACAACGTGCTGATGTTTGCCCGCGTGGTCACCGCGCTGTGCCACGGTGCGTTCTTCGGTATCGGCTCGGTCGTGGCGGCGGGACTGGTGCCGGCCAACAAGCGCGCATCGGCCGTGGCCTTGATGTTCACCGGCCTGACCCTGGCCAACGTACTGGGCGTGCCGCTGGGCACCGCGCTCGGTCAGCAGGCCGGCTGGCGTTCGACCTTCTGGGCAGTGACCGTGATCGGTGTTATCGCACTGATTGGCCTGATCCGCTTCCTGCCGGCCAAGCGCGATGAAGAGAAACTCGACATGCGCGCCGAATTGCGCGCTCTCAAAGGCGCCGGCATCTGGCTGTCCCTGAGCATGACCGCACTGTTCGCCGCGTCGGTGTTCACCCTGTTTACCTACGTCGCCCCGCTATTGGGCGAAGTCACCGGCGTCTCGCCCCGTGGCGTGACCTGGACCCTGATGCTGATCGGCCTGGGCCTGACGGTGGGCAACATCATTGGCGGCAAGCTGGCGGACAAAGGCCTGGCCGCGACGCTGATCGGCGTCTTCGTCGCCATGGCCGTGGTCTCCACCGTGCTGACCTGGACCAGCGTCGCGCTGATCCCCACCGAAATCACCCTGTTCCTCTGGGCCACCGCGTGTTTTGCCGCCGTGCCCGCCCTGCAAGTCAACGTGGTGACCTACGGCAAGGCCGCGCCGAACCTGGTCTCGACCCTGAACATCGGCGCCTTCAACGTCGGCAACGCCCTCGGCGCCTGGGTCGGCGGCAGCGTCATCGCTCACGGGTTCGGCCTGACCAGCGTGCCCCTCGCGGCAGCCGTACTGGCGGTGCTCGCCCTGCTGGTCACCCTGATCACTTTCCGTCAGAGCGGTAATCCCGAACTGGCCCCCGCTACCAACTGATACCTCACGAGGGATGCAATAAATGACTACTATTTTCGATCCGATCAAACTGGGCGACCTCGAGTTGGCCAACCGCATCATCATGGCCCCGCTGACCCGTTGCCGCGCCGATGAAGGCCGCGTACCGAATGCCCTGATGGCCGAGTACTACGTACAACGCGCCTCCGCCGGCCTGATCCTCAGCGAGGCCACTTCGGTCACGCCGATGGGCGTCGGCTACCCGGACACCCCGGGTATCTGGTCCAACGACCAGGTGCGTGGCTGGGCCAACGTGACCAAGGCGATCCACGGCGCGGGCGGCAAGATATTCCTGCAACTGTGGCACGTGGGTCGTGTATCGCACCCATCGTACCTGGGTGGTGAAGCACCGGTCGCTCCGAGCGCCATCCAGCCCAAGGGTCATGTCAGCCTGGTTCGTCCACTGGCCGACTACCCGACCCCGCGCGCCCTGGAAACCGAGGAAATCGCCGACATCGTCGACGCCTACCGCACCGGTGCCGAGAACGCCAAGGCCGCCGGTTTCGACGGCGTGGAAATCCACGGCGCCAACGGTTACCTGCTCGACCAGTTCCTGCAAAGCAGCACCAACCAGCGTACCGACAACTATGGTGGTTCCGTGGAAAACCGTGCTCGCCTGTTGCTGGAAGTGACCGACGCCGCGATCGAAGTCTGGGGCGCCGGCCGTGTCGGTGTGCACCTGGCACCGCGCGCCGACTCCCATGACATGGGCGATGACAACCTGGCAGAAACCTTCACCTACGTCGCTCGCGAACTGGGCAAGCGTGGCATCGCATTCATCTGCTCGCGCGAGAAAGAAGGCGCCGACAGCCTCGGCCCGCAGATCAAGGAAGCCTTTGGCGGCCCGTACATCATCAACGAACGCTTCACCAAGGACAGTGCCAACCAATGGTTGGCCAGCGGCAAAGCCGATGCCGTCGCCTTCGGCGTACCGTTCATTGCCAACCCGGACCTGCCGGCGCGCTTGAAAGCGGATGCGCCACTGAATGACGCGCGTCCTGAGCTGTTCTATGCCAAGGGCCCGGTCGGCTACATCGACTACCCAACACTGTAAGCGTTACCGTTAACACGCAATAGCCTCGACTTGAAAGAGCCGAGGTTTTTTTTGTTTAGGCATTTGATTATCGCCACCGGCAATAAACCATTACACCAATACCAAACAGCTTAATCGCACCCCTGCTATTATTTACAACTACCAACTACCAAAAAGGGGTAATATCATGGACGACAAAGAAAACATTCAAGAAAACAGCAACGAAGACATTAAAGATGTAACCTTTGAACAGAACTTTCTTAAAGACATGACCCGCGCCATGCTGCCCGCCTATTTGCAGCACCTGGTCAGTTTTGCCGAAGATAGAGCAGACATAGATAACGCCATAGACAAACGGAAAACCGTGGAGGAATTCGACGAATTCATCCGCAAAGGTAAGCGGGACGAGGAACAGGCCTGGCGCTCCATCAGTAACGATGAGTCTCCCAACAGCGTGATTGTCTACATCTTCAATGCCACCGCAAAAACGTTCAGCCTCACCACAACAAGCTCGTATAACGGCGCTCCCCCCAGTGAGGCTTGTGTCCTCGAACCCTGGGACTGCGCGTCAATCATACTGCGCAGCGAGCCACCTACTAAAAAAAACCCTAACATCAAAGTCAATCATGACCTCTCTTTTGAAAGTGGCAAATTTGCATTCCAATTCAATACATCGCTGAGTTTGAAAGGTGATGGTCCTTTTGTCCTCAAGGTTACATTCACTCCCCACATTCAACATACTGTGCGATCTATTGGTAAGGAACAATTGAAGTGCACCTCCAGTATCACCAGAAGCCTGTCAAAGGAACCTTACAGCTACAGCGTCGTGATCAGGCTGGGTTAACAGCTTTAGGCATTTGATTTTCGCCACCAGCAACAATCCATTACACCAATAAAATACACCTTAATCGCACCCCTGTTATTATCTATAAATACCAACCACCGAAAATAGGTAATATCATGGACGATAAAGAAAACAATCAAGAAAACAGCAACGAAGACATTAAAGATGTAACCTTTGAACAGAACTTCCTTAAAGACATGACCCGCGCCATGCTGCCCGCCTATTTGCAGCACCTGGTCAGTTTTGCCGAAGATAGAGCAGACATAGATAACGCCATAGACAAACAGAAAACCGTGGAGGAATTCGACGAATTCATCCGCGAAGGTAAGCGTGACGAGGAACAGGCCTGGCGCTCCATCAGTAACGTTCAGTCTCCCAACAGCGTTATCTTCTACATCTTCAATGCCACCGCAAAAACGTTCAGCCTCACCACATCAAGCTGGGATAACGGCATTCACCCCAACGAGAAATATGACCTTGAACCCTGGGACTACTTGTCATTCATACTGCGCAGTGAGCCACCTAGAATAGGTACCAGAAAATTTCGTGAAATCAAAGTCAATCATGACTTCTCTTATGAAAGTGGCAAACTTGCATTCCAATTCACGACATCGCTGAGTGTGAGCCTTTCCACTACTGGACTCACTCCCCACCTTAAACATACTGTTCGATCTATTGGTAAGGAAAAATTGAAGTGCACCTCCAGCATCACCAGAAGAATACCAAAGAGCCCTTATAGCTACATCGTCGTGATCAGGGTGGGTTAACAGCACCTGAACAGAACACGCAAGCGCTTGATAGCAGGCGCTTGCCCTGTACTTCGTTGACGCAGTTCCCGCTTTCCATCGATCAGCCTGCGAATCAAGCTCCCTCCCGGCGACAACACAAATTTCCTACAAAATACGTAGTTCATTGACTGTGAACCGGTCGAGCATCCGTATATAAAAGCACCCCATACCGCAAGTCGCGTGAAGAAAGGTTCATCTGGCGCTGCATCGATTGACACGGCTGCAGTCAATTACGCATCTTGCTTCATTTGCGCAAGCTGGGGCTGAAGCGCAACAGGTCCAGCCCGGTATCGACCCAACGCTCAGCCTCGCTGTGCAATTGAAAGCTGTCGGGGGCCAGCAGCCACTGGTACAGGATGCCATCGATGTAGGCATGCAGGCTGATGGCCGCGCGAGCCGTGTCGAGGTTTTCCGGCAGTTGCCCGCGATTCACGGCGTTACTCAGGGCCAGGCCGATCCGTACATTGCAGTCCAGGCTGGCCGCCACACGCTGCTGGCGCAAGTCGCACATTTCATCGGTGAACTCGCACTTATGAAACAGAATTTCGTTGATGCGTCGGGTTTTCGGGTCCAGTGCAATTTGATGAAACAAATGAATCAACAGCTTGCGCATGCAGCCCAGGGGGTCGGGTTCGTCCGGGCTTTCGCTGGCCTTGGCCATTTCATCCAGAGGCTCATGCAGGGTGTCGAGCATGGCCTGTACCAGGTCCGCCTTGTTGCTGAAATGCCAGTAGATCGCCCCGCGGGTGACGCCGGCCAGGGTCGCGATGTCCGCCAGGGTCGTTCGCGCCACACCCCGCTCGAAAAAGGCTTTCTCGGCCGCTTCGAGTATCTGGCTGCGGGTTTCTTGGGCTTCCTCTTTGGTACGACGGACCATGGCAGTACAACCTCAATCAGGATGCTTCAGCGATGTCTGGATATCAGCTGAATAAAAGCGGGGCGAGAGCTCTTGGGTATCGTCCCCGGGCTTACGATTTGAACCTTTCCAGGACGTTTGTAACGACCTGGATACACGGCCAGGGCCTTTACAAACAGCCGTGAATGTAAGTATATTCCTTAGCATGCTACTTATCCACCCGGACCCCACTTTTTAACCTTCCATCTTTTCTTGTGCGTTTTTTTTCGCGCCTGACCCGAGGATTTTCATGCAATTCAAGCCAGCTGTTACCGCTCTGGTCGCCGCCGTCGCCCTGGCATCGCTGCTCAGCGGATGCAAAAAGGAAGAAGCTCCACCGGCCGCACCACCGCCTCAGGTCGGCGTCGTTACCCTGCAAGCGCAAACGTTTACGCTCACCTCGGAATTGCCGGGGCGCACCAGCGCGTTCCGCATTGCCGAGGTTCGTCCACAGGTCAACGGCATCATTCTCAAGCGCCTGTTCAAGGAAGGCAGTGACGTCAAGGCCGGCCAGCAGCTCTATCAGATCGATCCATCGGTCTATGAGGCGACCCTGAAAAGCGCCGAAGCCAACCTGCGTTCGACCAAGTCGATTTCCGATCGCTACCAGCAACTGGTCAACGAACAGGCCGTAAGCCGCCAGGAATACGACACGGCCGTGGCCAACCGCCTGCAATCGGAAGCTTCGTTGCAATCGGCACAGATCAACGTGCGCTACACCAAGGTTTACGCGCCGCTGACCGGCCGCATCGGTCGTTCCACGGTGACCGAGGGCGCGCTGGTCAGCAACGCGCAGACCGAAGCGATGGCGGTGATCCAGCAACTTGACCCGATCTACGTCGATGTGACGCAATCCTCGGTCGAACTGCTGCAACTTCGGCGCGAACTGGAAAGCGGTCGCCTGCAGAAGGCCGGTGACAACGCCGCCAAGGTCAAGCTGACCCTCGAGGACGGCAGCGAGTACAAACTGGACGGTAAACTGGAGTTCTCCGAAGTCTCGGTCGACCAGACCACCGGTTCCGTGACCCTGCGTGCCGTGTTCCCGAACCCTGATCACACCCTGCTGCCGGGCATGTTCGTGCACGCACAGTTGCAGGCTGGTGTGAACAGCGCGGCGATCCTGGCCCCGCAACAAGGCGTGACCCGCGACCTCAAGGGCAGTCCGACCGCACTGGTCGTCGGCCCTGACAACAAGGTTGAACTGCGTCAGCTCAAGGCCAGCCGCACCGTCGGTAACCAATGGTTGATCGAAGACGGCCTGAAAGCCGGCGATCGCCTGATCACCGAAGGCCTGCAATTCGTCAAGCCAGGCATCGAAGTCAAGGCCACTGACGCCACTAACGTAGGCGCCAAGAACCCGGCCCCCGCCAAGCCAGCTGAGCAGGCTGCCAGCGGCAAAGGGGAGTAACTCATGTCCAGATTTTTCATCGACCGTCCGATTTTCGCCTGGGTAATAGCCCTGGTGATCATGCTGGTCGGGGCACTGTCGATCCTCAAGCTGCCGATCAACCAGTACCCGAGCATTGCACCGCCGGCCATCGCCATTTCCGTGACCTACCCGGGCGCTTCCGCGCAAACCGTGCAGGACACCGTGGTCCAGGTGATCGAGCAACAGCTCAACGGTATCGACAACCTGCGTTATGTGTCTTCGGAAAGTAACTCCGACGGCACCATGACCATTACCGCGACCTTCGAGCAAGGCACCAACTCCGATACCGCGCAGGTCCAGGTCCAGAACAAGCTGAACCTGGCCACCCCGCTGTTGCCGCAGGAAGTGCAGCAACAAGGTATCCGCGTGACCAAGGCAGTGAAGAACTTCCTGCTGGTAATCGGCGTGGTGTCCCGTGACGGCAGCATGACCAAGGACGACCTGTCCAACTACATCGTGTCGAACATGCAGGACCCGATCTCGCGGACCGCCGGCGTCGGCGACTTCCAGGTGTTCGGTTCGCAGTACGCCATGCGTATCTGGCTCGACCCGGCCAAGTTGAACAACTTCAATCTGACCCCGGTTGACGTCAAGACCGCCATCGCCGCGCAGAACGTCCAGGTGTCCTCCGGCCAGCTCGGCGGCCTGCCCGCCCTGCCCGGCACCCAGCTGAACGCGACGATCATCGGCAAGACGCGCCTGCAGACCGCCGAGCAATTCAACAAGATCCTGCTCAAGGTCAACAAGGACGGTTCCCAGGTTCGCCTGAAAGATGTCGCCGAAGTCGGCCTGGGTGGCGAGAACTACAGCATCAACGCCCAGTTCAACGGCGCCCCGGCGTCCGGTCTGGCCGTGAAGCTGGCCACCGGTGCCAACGCCCTGGATACCGCCAAGGCCCTGCGCACGACCATCGACAGCCTCAAGCCGTTCTTCCCTGAAGGGATGGAAGTGGTGTTCCCGTACGACACCACGCCGGTGGTGACCGAATCGATCAAGGGCGTGGTACACACCCTGGTCGAAGCGGTTGCGCTGGTGTTCCTGGTGATGTTCCTGTTCCTGCAGAACTTCCGTGCCACCATCATCACCACGATGACGGTTCCGGTGGTATTGCTCGGGACATTCGGCATCCTCGCGGCGGCCGGTTTCAGCATCAACACCCTGACCATGTTCGGCATGGTGCTGGCCATCGGCTTGCTGGTGGACGACGCCATCGTCGTGGTGGAAAACGTCGAACGGGTGATGAGCGAAGAAGGCCTGTCGCCCAAGGAAGCGACCAAGAAGTCCATGGGGCAGATCCAGGGAGCATTGGTCGGTATCGCCCTGGTGCTGTCGGCGGTATTGCTGCCGATGGCGTTCTTCAGCGGTTCCACCGGTGTGATCTACAAGCAGTTCTCGATCACCATCGTCTCGGCCATGGCCCTGTCGGTACTGGTTGCCCTGATCTTCACCCCGGCGCTCTGCGCCACCATGCTCAAGCCGATTTCGAAAGGCGAGCATCACACCCCGAAACGCGGCTTCTTCGGCTGGTTCAACCGCAACTTCGACCGTGGTGTCAGTAGCTACGAGCGTGGCGTGGGCAACATGCTCACGCACAAGGCGCCATACCTGCTGGCCTACCTGATCATCGTCGTCGGCATGATCTGGCTGTTCACCCGCATTCCAACGGCGTTCCTGCCGGAAGAGGACCAGGGCGTACTGTTCGCCCAGGTACAGACCCCAGCCGGTTCGACCGCCCAGCGCACCCAGGTGGTCGTGGACGAAATGCGTGAATTCCTGCTGCGTCCGGGCAAGGATGGCGGTGAAGGCGATGCGGTTAACTCGGTGTTTACCGTGACCGGCTTCAACTTCGCCGGCCGCGGCCAGAGCTCGGGCATGGCGTTCATCATGCTGCGCCCATGGGAAGATCGAAACGCTGACAACAGCGTGTTCAAGGTCGCGGCCCGTGCCCAACAGCACTTCTTCACCTTCCGTGACGCCATGGTGTTTGCCTTCGCCCCGCCTGCGGTACTGGAATTGGGTAACGCCACCGGTTTCGACGTGTTTCTGCAGGACCGCGCCGGTATCGGTCACGACAAGTTGATGGAAGCCCGTAACCAGTTCCTCGGCATGGCGGCGCAAAGCAAGATCCTGACCCAGGTGCGTCCTAACGGCCTGAACGACGAACCGCAATTCCAACTGGAAATCGACGACGAGAAGGCCAGTGCCCTGGGCATTACCATCGCCGACATCAACAACACCCTGTCGATCGCCCTGGGCAGTAGCTACGTCAACGACTTCATCGACCGTGGTCGGGTGAAGAAGGTTTACGTGCAAGGCCAGCCGGGTTCACGCATGAGCCCTGAAGACCTGAACAAGTGGTACGTGCGCAACAGCGTCGGCACCATGGTTCCGTTCTCGGCGTTCGCCAAGGGCGAGTGGATCTACGGCTCGCCGAAACTGGCCCGCTACAACGGCGTAGAAGCGATGGAAATCCTCGGCGCCCCGGCTCCGGGTTATTCCACCGGTGAAGCCATGGCCGAAGTCGAAGCCCTTGCCGCCAAACTGCCGAAGGGTGTTGGTATTTCCTGGACCGGGCTGTCCTACGAGGAACGGCTGTCCGGCTCGCAAGCGCCGGCGCTGTACGCCCTGTCGTTGCTGATGGTGTTCCTGTGCCTGGCGGCGCTGTATGAGAGCTGGTCGATTCCGATCGCGGTGATGCTGGTCGTTCCGCTGGGGATCATCGGTGCGCTGATGGCCACCAGCCTGCGTGGTTTGTCCAACGACGTGTACTTCCAGGTGGGCCTGTTGACGACCATCGGCCTGGCGGCGAAAAACGCCATCCTGATCGTCGAATTCGCCAAGGAACTGCACGAACAAGGGCGCAGCCTGCGTGAGGCGGCCATCGAAGCCTGCCGCATGCGTCTGCGACCGATCATCATGACCTCCCTCGCCTTCGTGCTCGGTGTGGTACCCCTGGCGATCTCCACGGGCGCAGGTTCCGGTAGCCAGCATGCCATCGGCACCGGCGTGATTGGCGGTATGATCACGGCAACCGTTCTGGCGATCTTCTGGGTCCCACTGTTCTTCGTCACCGTGTCGGCCATGGGTCAGCGTAAAAACGTCGACCAGGAAGACGCTACTGAAACTCCTAAAGAGGCTGGCCAATGAGCAAGTCGCTACTCTCCCTGGCAGTCGCCGCCTTCGTGCTAAGTGGCTGCTCGCTGATACCTGACTATCAGCGGCCGGACGCTCCGGTGGCAGGTCAATACCCGCAGGGCCCGGCATACTCGCCGGCCCAGGCACCGGCGCAGGCCGCTGCCGAGCAGGGCTGGAGGCAGTTTTTCCATGACCCGGCGCTGCAGCAGCTGATTCAGGTATCCCTGGAAAACAACCGCGACCTGCGTGTCGCGGCCCTGAACATCGATGCCTTTGCGGCTCAATACCGCATCTCGCGCGCCGATCTGTTCCCGGCCGTTTCGGCCAACGGTAGCGGCAGCCGTCAGCGCCTGCCGGCTGACGCTTCTCAGACCGGTGAAGCGGGCATCAGCAGTTCCTACTCGGCCACGGTCGGCATCAGTGCCTACGAGCTCGACATGTTCGGGCGGATCCGCAGCCTGAACGAAGAAGCGCTGCAGCAGTACTTCGCCACCGAAGAAGGCCGCCGCAGCACCCAGATCAGCCTGGTGGCCAGTGTGGCCAACGCCTACCTGACCTGGCAGGCCGACAAGGAACTGCTCAAGCTGACCCAGGACACCCTGGCGGCGTTCGAGGAGAGCTACAAGCTCACCGCCCGCAGCAACGAAGTGGGGGTCGCTTCGGCACTGGACCTGGCGCAGTCGCGCACCTCGGTGGAAAACGCCCGGGCGCAACTGGCCAAGTACACCCGTCAGGTCGCCCAGGATGAAAACAGCCTGGTGCTGCTGCTCGGCACCGGCATCCCGGCCAACCTGCAGGCGGCCAAACCACTGGCGGACGATCTGTTGGCCGAAGTACCGCCTGGCCTGCCGTCGGACCTGCTGCAGCGTCGTCCGGACATCCTGCAGGCCGAGTACAACCTCAAGGCCGCCAACGCCAACATTGGCGCGGCGCGGGCGGCGTTCTTCCCGAGCATCAGCCTGACGGCCAACGCCGGCACCCTGAGCCCGGACCTGTCCGGCCTGTTCAAGGGTGGCTCGGGCACCTGGCTGTTCCAGCCGCAGATCAACCTGCCGATCTTCAACGCCGGCAGCCTGCGCGCCAGCCTGGATTACTCGAAAATCCAGAAAGACATTGGCGTGGCGAACTACGAGAAGTCCATCCAGACGGCCTTCCAGGAAGTCGCCGATGGCCTGGCCGCGCGCCAGACCTACGTGCAGCAGTTGCAGGCACAGCAGGACTTCGTCAATGCCAACCAGGACTACTACCGTCTTGCCGAGCGTCGTTACCGCATCGGTGTCGACAGCAACCTGACCTTCCTCGATGCCCAGCGTCAGCTGTTCAGTGCCCAACAGGCACTGATCACCGACCGCCTGGCGCAGTTGGTCAGCCAGGTCAACCTGTACAAGGCCCTGGGTGGTGGCTGGAACGAACAGACGGCGAAGAACGAGCCGTTGAAGGAAGAAGCGCCGAAGTTGAAGTTGTTCTGATGGTGCTGTGAAAAAACATGAAGCCCACCTTTTGGTGGGCTTTTTGTTGGGGGTTTGTATGTCATGGCCCCATCGCCAGCAGGCTGGCTCCCACATTCGACCGCTTTCCTTCGGCGAAACTCGGTTCCCTGTAGGAGCTGGCTTGCCAGCGATGAGGCCCGCAAGAACAACACAAATCTCACCGCCAATCTTACGTTCGATAATCGCCCAAAACCTGCTTTCACAGATTGAACCACCTAGTACATTCACATCACCATTCGATCCACAAAACCAATAACAACAGGTTCGATACGATGCCCCCGCGCCCTACCCTCTCCGGCTGATCCGCCCCGCTTGTCCCGATCTCGCATGCACGTCTGCAACCCCAGGTTGCGGCATCACCCTGTTTCATCCCCAAGAATTAGAGAGACCCGAGCCCATGCCTTCTCCCGCGCATTACTTCGTTCCCAGCCTGATCGCCGTCGCCCTGGCGAGCGCAGCCCTGCCCGCCCAGGCCGAAGAGTCGGGGTTTGTCGAAGGAGCCAAGGTCAACCTGAACCTGCGCAACTTCTACATCAACCGCAACTTCACCAACCCGACCAAGACCCAGGGCAAGGCCGAAGAGTGGACACAAAGCTTCATTCTTGACGCCAAGTCCGGGTATACCCAGGGCATCGTCGGCTTCGGCATGGATGTGCTGGGCCTGTACTCGGTGAAACTCGATGGCGGCAAAGGCACCGGTGGCACGCAGTTGCTGCCGCTGGACAGTGACGGCCGCCCGGCCGACAACTTCGGGCGCACCAACGTGGCGTTCAAGGCCAAGCTGTCGCAGACCGAAGCGAAGGTGGGCGAATGGATGCCGGTGCTGCCGATCCTGCGTTCGGACGACGGCCGCTCGCTGCCGCAGACCTTCCGTGGCGGTCAGATCACCTCGAAGGAATTCGACGGCCTGACGCTGTACGGCGGCCAGTTCCGCCAGAACAGCCCGCGCGACGACAGCAGCATGAGCGACATGTCGATGACCGGCAAAGCCGCATTCACCTCCGACCGCTTCAACTTCCAGGGCGGCGAGTACCTGTTCAACGACAAACGCACCCAGATCGCTGTGTGGAACGCCGAACTCAAGGACATCTACAGCCAGCAATTCATCAACCTGACCCACAGCCAACCGCTCGGCGCCTGGACCCTGGGTGCCAATCTCGGCTTCTTCTACGGCAAGGATGACGGCAGCGCCCGGGCCGGCGAGTTGGACAACAAGACGATGTACGGGCTGCTATCGGCCAAGTACGGTGGCAACACCTTTTACGTCGGCCTGCAGAAACTCACCGGCGACAGCCCGTGGATGCGCGTCAACGGCACCAGCGGCGGAACCCTGGCCAACGACAGCTACAACTCCAGCTACGACAACGCCCGGGAAAAATCCTGGCAGGTGCGCCACGACTACAACTTCGTCGCCCTTGGCGTGCCGGGGTTGACCCTGATGAACCGCTACATCAGCGGCGACAACGTGCACACGGGGACGATCACCGATGGCAAGGAATGGGGGCGTGAAAGTGAACTGGGCTACACCGTGCAAAGCGGTGCGCTGAAAGACCTGAACGTGAAATGGCGCAACTCGACCATGCGTCGCGACTACAGCAACAATGAGTTCGATGAAAACCGCGTGATCGTCAGCTATCCGATCAGCCTGTTGTAAACACAAAACAAATGTGGGAGCGGGCTTGCTCGCGAAAGCGGACGGTCAGCCAGCAATGATGTCGACTGAAACACCGCATTCGCGAGCAAGCCCGCTCCCACACTAGATCTTCGGTATCTTCAAGACCTGCGACACATTTAATCCCGCGATTCAGTCCCCAACTCATCCCACACCGACTCGGCCAGGTGGAACGTCGCGTTGGCGGCGGGAATGCCGCAGTAGATCGCGCTCTGCATGATCACTTCCTTGATCTCGCCACGGCTCACGCCGTTGTTGGCGGCGGCGCGCAGGTGCAGTTTGAGTTCACCCTCGCGGTTCATGCCGATCAGCATGGCGATGGTGATCAGGCTGCGGGTGTGACGCGGCAGGCCCGGACGGGTCCAGATGTCACCCCAGGCGTGGCGGGTGATCATTTCCTGGAACTCCGAGTTGAACTCGGTCAGGGTGGTCAGGCTGCGGTCGACATGGGCGTCGCCCAGTACCGCGCGACGGACATTCATGCCCTCGTCGTAACGTTGCTTCTCGTCCACAACAATCCCCTTCAATGAGCCAACAAGAACGCCAGTACCCGCTCGCTGAACGCAGCGCCGGCCTGGACGTTGGACAAGTGCGCGGCGTAGAACTCGGCGTACTCGGCGCCCTGCACGTGCTCCTGGATGAAGTGTCCACCGGAGGGCGGCGTCACTGCATCTTCAGTCCCGGCAACCACCAACAGCGGTGCCTTGATCGAAGACAATTGATCGCGGAAGTCGGCATCACGCACCGCTGCGCAGTTGGCCGCGTAACCTTCAGGCGAAGTGGCCGCCAGCATGTCGGTGATCTGCTTGGCCGCGGCCGGGTTGGCCGCTGAGAAGTCCGGGGTGAACCAGCGCGCAATCGACGCATCGCGCAGGGCGACCATCGCCGCCTGGCCATCGCGCAGCACGGTTTCGATGCGTGGGTTCCACACCGACGGATCGCCGATTTTCGCCGCGGTGTTACACACCACCAGCTTGTTCAGGCGTTCGCCGGCATTGATGCCCAGCCACTGGCCGATCAGCCCGCCCATGGACAGTCCACAGAAATGCGCGCGCTCGATGTGCAGCGCATCCAGCAGCGCCAGTACGTCGCGGCCCAGTTGCTCGATGCTGTACGGTCCCGGCGTCACCAAGGACTTGCCATGGCCGCGGGTGTCGAAACGCAGCACGCGAAAATGCTCGCTGAACGCGGCAATTTGCGCGTCCCACATGTGCAGGTCAGTACCCAGCGAGTTGGACAGCACCAGCACCGGCGCATCGACCGGTCCGTCGAGTTTGTAATGCAGTTCGCCATCGGCGAGTTGAACGAAAGCCACAGCAGTCTCCTTCAGGCAGTCAACGCAGAATGTTCAGCCACCGCTCGCTCGACCCAGGTACGGGCCTGACCGAGGTAGTGGGCGGGGTCCAGCAGATGATCGAGTTCAGCCGCCGACAACTCGGCGGTCACTTGCGGTTCGTCGCCGAGTACCGCGCGCAGATGACGTTGCTCGGCCACGGCACGTTTGCAGCATTGCTCCAACAGGTGATGCGCAGTGTCGCGGCCGACCCGTTGCGCAAGGACGATGCTCACCGCTTCGGCGAGTACCAGGCCCTGGGTCAGGTCTAGGTTGCGCGCCATGCGGGCGGCGTCCACTTCCAGCCCGCCGGTCACCAGCAGCGCCTGCTTGAGGCTGCCGGACACCAGGCAGCAAATCTCCGGCAGGGTTTCCCACTCGGCGTGCCACAGCCCCAGGCTGCGCTCGTGCTCCTGGGGCATCGCGCTGAACAAGGTCGACAGCAGGCCTGGTACGCGCGTCGCCGCGCCAATCAGCACCGCCGCGCCGACGGGATTGCGTTTGTGCGGCATGGTCGAGGACCCGCCCTTGCCCGGCGCCGAAGGCTCGAACACCTCGGCGGCTTCGGTCTGCATCAACAGACTGATGTCGCGACCGAGTTTACCCAGGCTGCCGGCGATCAGTCCGAGTACCGAGCCAAACTCCACCAGGCGATCGCGCTGGGTGTGCCAGGGCTGGTCGGGCAGCGTCAGTTGCAGCTCTTCGGCCAACGCCTGGGCAATCGGCATCGCCTGCTCGCCGAGGGCCGCGAGGGTCCCGGAAGCGCCGCCGAATTGCAGCACCAGCAGACGTGGCTTGAGTTCCAGCAGACGCTGACGACTGCGGGTCACCGCCCCCAGCCAACCGGCGATTTTCATGCCCAGGGTCACCGGCGTCGCGTGCTGCAACCAGGTGCGCCCGGCTAGTGGCGTGGCCACATGACGTTGGGCCTGGGTAGCGAGAGTCTGGCCCAGTTGCGCCAGATCGCTGTCGATCAATTCCAGCGCCCGGCGCAATTGCAGCACCAGGCCGCTGTCCATCACATCCTGACTGGTGGCGCCCAGATGCACGTAGCGCTCGGCCTCGGCATCGCTCGCCGCGATCTGCTTGCCCAGCGCCTTGACCAACGGAATCGCAGAATTACCCGCCGTGGCAATCGCCTCGCCCAGGGCCGCAAAATCGTAATGCCCGGCCTGGCAGGCCGCTTCGATCGGCGCCACCGCCGTGTGCGGAATCAGGCCAACCCGCGCTTCGGCACGGGCCAGGGCCGCTTCGAAATCGAGCATGGCCTGGACCCGGCCCTGATCGCAGAACACTTCACGCATGTCGCGGGCAGTGAAATAGGCATCGAACAATTGATTGCCCGGTCGCTCGTTCATAAACAATCCCTGCAGGCGCGGGCCGCTCGGGCCCGCGGGTATGGATCAAAGGTCGTGATGCAGATACTTGGCTTGCTTGGGCAGGCGCAGGCTGAACAGGAACGCGATTGCCATCATCACCGTCACGTACCAGTAGAAGGAGTTTTCCATCCCGACCGCTTTAAGGCTCAAGGCAACATACTCCGCCGAACCGCCGAAGATCGCATTCGCCACCGCGTACGCCAGGCCGACGCCCAGTGCGCGCACTTCGGGCGGGAACATTTCGGCTTTTACCAGGCCGCTGATCGAGGTGTAGAAACTGACGATTGCCAGTGCCACGGTAATCAGCACAAAGGCCAGGAACGGACTGCTGACGCTTTTCAGGCTCAGCAGGATCGGCACGGTGCACAAAGTACCCAAGGCGCCGAACCACAGCATCGAGTTACGTCGGCCGATCTTGTCGGCGAGCATGCCGAAGAACGGCTGCATGCACATATAAAGGAACAGTGCGCCGGTCATGATGTAACTGGCGGTCTTGGCGTGCATGCCGGCGGTGTTCACCAGGTATTTCTGCATGTACGTGGTGAAGGTGTAGAAAATCAGCGAGCCACCGGCGGTGTAGCCGAGCACCGTGATGAACGCGGCTTTATGGTCGCGGAACAGCGCGCGGATGCTGCCGGCGTCCTTGTTTTCGCGCATTTCCTTGCTGGTGGTTTCTTTCAGCGAACGGCGCAGATAAAGCGAAACCAGCGCCGCCATCGCACCGACCACGAACGGAATCCGCCAGCCGTAGGCGCGCAATTCGTCCTCACTGAGGAACTGCTGCAGGACCACCACCAGCGACACCGCCAGCAACTGCCCGCCGATCAGCGTGACGTACTGGAACGAGGCGAAAAAACCGCGCTGGCCCTTGAGGGCGACTTCGCTCATGTAGGTGGCGGTGGTGCCATATTCGCCACCCACCGACAGGCCCTGGAGCAAGCGCGCGAACAACAGCATGATCGGCGCCCAGACGCCGATGTCCTTGTAGGTCGGCAGGCAGGCGATGAGCAACGATCCGAAGCACATCATCAGAATCGATATCAGCATCGAATTCTTGCGGCCGTGTTTGTCCGCGACACGGCCGAAGATCCAGCCGCCAATCGGGCGCATCAGGAACCCGGCGGCAAATACGCCCGCGGTGTTGACCAACTGCACGGTGGGGTTGTCGGAGGGGAAAAAGGCAGGCGCGAAGTAGATCGCACAGAAGGCATAGACGTAGAAGTCGAACCATTCGACGAGGTTGCCGGACGAAGCGCCGACAATGGCGAAGATCCGCTTGTTGCGTTCTTCGCCGGTGTACAGAGGTTCTGTAGCGGTGATCGATGTCATTGTTTTTTACTCAATGGGGACTGTGAGAGTCTAGACATACTTTGCAACAGTCCCGTTCCACAAATGCATCAACCCCCTGTAGGAGCTGGCTTGCCAGCGATGGACGCAAGAGCGACACGGTAAACCAATGGATACGCGTCATCGTTAACGACCATCGCTGGCAAGCCAGCTCCTACAGGGGATGCGGTGTTCACTTAATAATCGAAGAACACCGTCTCGGCGTCGGTGCCCTGCAGAACAACGTTCCACTGGTACACACCCGACGCATCCTGCTTCGCCAGCAAGGTGCCGCGACGTTCTGCCGGCACGCATTCGAGCAACGGATCGGCGACGTTAGCCGGCTCGCCATCGAAGTAGATCCGCGTCAGCAAGTGCTTCACCAGGCCACGGGCAAACACCAGCACCACCAGATGCGGTGCCTGGGTCGTGCCCTTGAGGCCTTCGACCGTACCCGGCTTGATGGTGGTGAACCGGAAACGCCCTTCGGCATCCACCGGCACCCGGCCAAAGCCCTCGAAGTTCGGGTCCAGGGGTTTGTCCTGGTCGTCTTCGGGGTGGTCGTATTTGCCGGCGGCGTTGGCCTGCCAGACTTCCAGCATCGCGTCGTTGACGACATCGCCGTTGCCATCGACCACCTGCCCGGTGATCGCCACGCGCTCGCCCAGGGTTTGCTCGACGGTCAGGTCTTCGCGGTTCAGCCAGGTCAGTCCGATGTGGTAGTACGGCCCGACGGTGTGGGACGTGGTCGCATTCAGCGTCATCTTATTTCTCCATCGGCGTGGCGTCGCGGCCGCGCAAGACGATGTCCCAGCGATAACCGAGGGCATAGGAAGGGATGGTTTTTTCCAGATCGAACGAGGCGATCAAACGCTCTTTGGCGCGGGTATCGGGCACGCAGTTGTAGATCGGGTCGTACGCCAGCAGCGGGTCGCCCGGGAAATACATCTGGGTGACCAGGCGCGTCAGGATGCTCGGTCCGAACAGCGAGAAATGGATGTGCGCCGGGCGCCAGGCGTTGTGGTGGTTACCCCACGGATACGCGCCGGGCTTGATGGTCTGGAACTGGTACCAGCCATCGGCGTCGGTCACGGTGCGGCCGGTGCCGGTGAAGTTCGGGTCCAACGGCGCGTCGTGCAGGTCACGGGCATGGTTGTAGCGACCGGCGGCGTTGGCCTGCCAGATCTCCACCAGGATCCCCGGCACCGGCAGGCCGTTCTCATCCAGCACACGGCCGTGAATGATGATGCGTTCGCCCTGTGGTTCGCCTTCATGCTGGGCGGTCAGGTCGTTATCCTTCTCATTGACGCGCTCGGCACCAATGGTCGGACCGGTGATTTCCGACAACGAATGCGGCAAAAACACCAATGGCTTGGACGGCGAGCGCAGGTTGGTGGATTGGTAGGTCGGATGCAGGTACTCAGGCTGAGTGCCTTCCTGCGGGCGACGGTAACCAGGCTTGTCAGTCATGAAGCTTTCCTCGATTTCTTGTTAGTGGCAGAGCGCGTCAGACGCGCTCGATCGCCAGGGCCAGACCCTGGCCGACACCGACGCACATGGTCGCCAGGCCTTTCTTGCCACCGGTTTTTTCCAGCTGATGCAATGCGGTCAGTACCAGGCGCGCACCGCTCATGCCCAGCGGATGGCCCAAGGCAATGGCACCACCATTGGGGTTGACCTGGGCCGCGTCGTCGGCGATTCCCAGTTCACGCAGTACCGCCAGGCCCTGGCTGGCGAAGGCTTCGTTGAGTTCGATCACGTCGAAATCGCTGACGGCCACACCCAGGCGTTCAATCAGTTTACGCACGGCGGGCACCGGGCCGATGCCCATCACCCGTGGCGCAACACCGGCGCTGGCCATGCCCAGCACTTTGGCGCGGGCGGTCAGGCCGTGTTTTTTCACCGCTTCGGCCGAAGCCAGGATCAAGGCGGCGGCACCGTCGTTGACGCCCGAAGCGTTGCCGGCGGTGACGGTTTTGTCCGGCCCGTTGACCGGCTTGAGTTTGGTCAGGGCTTCGAGGGTGGTGTCGGCGCGCGGATGTTCGTCCTGGCTGACCACGGTTTCACCCTTCTTGTGGGCAATGCGCACTTCGACGATTTCTTCGGCGAAGAAGCCCGCGGCTTGCGCGGCGGCGGTGCGTTGCTGGCTGCGCAAGGCGAACGCGTCCTGATCGGCGCGGGACACCTGGTAATCGTCGGCGACGTTGTCGGCGGTTTGCGGCATCGCATCCACACCGTACTGGGCTTTCATCAACGGGTTGATGAAGCGCCAGCCGATGGTGGTGTCTTCCAGCTTCATGTTGCGCGAGAACGCGGCATCAGCCTTGCCCATCACGAATGGCGCGCGGGACATCGACTCGACGCCACCGGCAATCGCCAGCTCCATTTCGCCACTGGCGATGGCGCGGAACGCGGTGCCGATGGCGTCCATGCCCGAAGCGCACAGGCGATTGAGGGTCACGCCCGGAATGGTTTCCGGCAGCCCCGCCAGCAGCAGCGCCATACGCGCCACGTTGCGGTTGTCCTCACCGGCCTGGTTGGCGCAGCCGAGGAACACTTCGTCCACCGCCGTCCAGTCCACCGAAGGGTTGCGCTCCATCAGCGCCTTGATCGGCACCGCGGCCAGGTCGTCGGCGCGAACTGCCGACAGGCCGCCGCCGAAACGGCCGATGGGGGTGCGAATCGCGTCGCAGATATAAACTTCACGCATCATGCTTCTCCGGGCTTCGAGATCACGCAGAGCGAGCTCCCGTTTGTTATTTCGACGTAGTAAAAAAGGCGCCGATGCGCAGCGCCGCAATGGTTAAAGATTAAGCCCATGGCACAGGCCAAACAATTCGATAATCGACTGAGCGTTCGTTTATCGAACACATTGTTGTCTGGCTATCGTTTTGTCGCCTGCAAAAGATCGCAGCCTGCGGCAGCTCCTACAAAGGCATGATCAGGTGGCATCTGCATGACTGACCAACCCCTTGATCAGCACCGCCGCCGTTGCCAATGCCGCCGGAATCACCAATGCCGTCAGCACCTGCTCGAAATTCCAGCCCAGCCCCAGCAGCGTCGCGCCCATCCATGCACCGAGGATCGCGCCGAAGCGGCCAATCCCGAGCATCCACGAAACCCCGGTGGCTCGCCCTTGAGTCGGATAAAACCGCGCGGCCAGCGACGGCATTGCCGATTGCGCGCCGTTGACACACATACCGGCCACCAGCACCAGGGTCGCCAGGATTGTGATGTTGCCCAGGCTCTGCCCTACCGCGTAGGCAAATACCCCGGCCAGCAGGTAGAAAATGCCGATGACCTTGTGCGGATTGAAGCGGTCCATCGCCCAGCCTACGCCCACCGCGCTCAACACCCCGCCGAACTGGAACAACGCGCCGATGAACGCGGCCTGCTCCATGCTCGCGCCACTGTCACGCATCAGGGTCGGCAGCCAACTGGTCAGCAGGTAGACGATCACCAGACCCATGAAGTAGGTCAGCCACAACAGCAAGGTGCCGACGCTGTAGGTGCCGGAGAAGATCACCGCAAACACGTTGCGCGCCTTCACGGTTTTCTGCTCCGGCACGCTGAAGCTCGAGGCCTGGCCCACCACCGTCGGGTCGATGGGTGCCAGGGTCTTGCGTACCTTGTCGGTGCCGCGATTACGCACCACGAGGAAACGCGCCGACTCCGGCAGCCAGACCAGCAATACGACAGCGAGGATCAACGGCAGGATCCCGCCGATCAGCAGCAGACTGTGCCAGCCGAAGGCCGGAATCAGCTTCGCCGAAATGAATCCACCGCCGGCCATGCCCAGGTTGAAGCCGCAGAACATGCTGGTCACCAGCAGGGACTTCTTGCGCTCCGGGGTGTATTCCGACAGCAGCGTGGTTGCGTTCGGCATGCCCGCGCCCAAGCCGAGACCGGTCAGGAAACGCAACACCAGCAACTGGTCGACGTTGGTACTGTAGGCCGAAGCCAGGCTGAAGGCACCGAACAGCAGCACCGCCCCGACCAGAACGACCTTGCGCCCAAAGCGGTCAGCCAGCGGACCGGAACCCAGTGCGCCGAAGACCATGCCGATCAGCGCCGCACTCATCACCGGGCCGAGGCTGGCCCGGTCGATGCCCCAATCCTGGGACAGCGCGGGCGCGATGAAGCCCATGGCCGCGGTATCGAGGCCATCGAGGAAGACAATCAGGAAACACAGGATCACCACGCGCCACTGATAGCGCGAAATGGGTTGGGCATTGATGAAGGACTGCACGTCGAGGCAGTTACCTACAGCAGACTGGGGCTGGTTCATTATTTTTTTCCACGCAAAACGCAGTCGAACAGGTGCCAGCCTTTAACAGGGCTGTCACGGTAAAGGGGGGGTCAGGATCAGGCGATCGGGTTCCGGCACAAAAACCGGGGAGAACGGCGACAGTCGGGGAATGTGCGCATGGGGTGCCTCTTCTCATTATTATGGGGTCGTCGTCCGGTCCCGGATCGAGATCGACAGCGCCGGATGACGCTGCCGCGACATTAATGAGCCAAGGGAAAGAGCGTCAATTCGCCAGACGCGAGTCTGTGCGATTATCGAACAGCTTAGGTAAACAGCTGGGTGCTGAGGTCGCGGCTGGCGCTCAACAAGCCGGGCAGGAAACGTTGTTCAAGCTCGCTGCGGCTGACCCGCCCGGCGTGGGTACTGACGTTGAGCGCCGCGACCACCTGGCCGGAAGCGTCGTACACCGGCACCGCGATCGAACGCAGCCCCTGCTCCAGTTCCTGGTCGACGATGCACCACCCTTGTTGTCGCACCTCCTGCAGGCATTCGAGCAATGCCTCGGGGGTATGGAGGGTTCGACTGGTCTTGGCTTGCAGGTCGGCGTGGTCGAGATACTCGTGCAATGACGTGTCATCGAGGGCGGCGAGCAGGATCCTGCCCATCGACGTGCAATAGGCCGGCAAGCGCCCACCCACCGACAGGTCGACCGATATCAGGCGTTGGGTGGTTGCCGAGCGGGCGATGTACAAGATGTCATCGCCTTCAAGCGTGGCCATGTTGCAGGCCTCGTGGAGTTGCTCGCTCATGCGGTCCAGGTACGGCTGTGCAGAAACCGCCAGCGGCGTCGAGGACACATAGGCGTGGCCCAGGGTCAGCACTTTGGGCAGCAGCGAATAGGTGCGGCCATCGGTGGTGGCGTAACCGAGCTTGATCAACGTATGCAGGCAACGGCGCACGGCGGCGCGGGGAATTTCCGTCCGGTGGCTGATCTGGGCAATGGTCAGGTGCCGCTTGCGCTCCTGGAACGCCTGCACCACGGCCAGTCCACGCGCCAGCGAGGTCATGAAGTCCGGGTCGCCGGTCAGGGCCTGGATCCGCTTGGCGGGGGAAGCAACGATCGGCGGTGCCACCGAAGCGAAGGAGTTGCGCAGTTGATCGTTCATACTAGGTCCTTTTCCCAGACGGATCGTCGATCCATTACAGGCGACTGGCTGTAGGGTACACAAGCCCGGCCCGACAAGATTGGGCGATTATCGAACCATCGATCGATAATCGCAATCCATGTTTTTTTGCGCGGCGCATCTGCCGACTTCAAGGCGCAATGTAATGGTCTTAAGTTGTGCGACTTAATGGCGCCAAAAAGGCATCGCCGTACAATGGCATCATCCAGTGCCCAAGTTGCCACTAACGGGTTATGGGTAGAAAACAATCACACATCAAGATCCACTTTTAACTCTATCGTGATAGTGTTCTGTCAATCGCTCGCTATAATGTAATTCAGTAGCCAATCGGTTTTTTATTAGCCGATCCCGCTACCGGTGGCGCGATGTTCCATCGCCGCTCTCCTCAGCAAGCCCATGACGCCGACTGCATCCGCATCGCGCCAACGCGCTCGCTGAAACAGGAACTGATGCTACGTCAGCTATATATCTCTGGTGCCGTGGCCGCCTGCAACATGGAAGTAATGAGCACACTGTCGCAAAAATGATGCCTGTAAGGGCTTTTTGCTTTTGACGAGTGCGGTCAATACATCGAGTGCAGCGCGTTTCACCAGAATTCACCTCAACTCAATCAGGTAGCACCGTGACAAAAGACGAACTGCGCGCGGAACTTGAGCGCCAGGAACAACGTTACAAGGAAGTTTACGGCGGGGAAGTCACCACCTACGCCGCCCAGCCCGAACCGGAACGCAAGCCATGGCGCAAACGCGCCACCGTTCAGGATCAGGTATTCAAGCAGGAACTGGAAAAAATGGAAAAGGAACTGAAAGCCGAGGAGCCGTGACGTCCTGGGCTTTTAATACCTGCCGGGGTCTGCATTGCATCCGTTAAAAGCGGGATGTACTGATGTTGCCTTTTTGCGCCCGCCACGAGCGGGCAGCGGCCGCCTTGCCGACCTGATGAGGCTGAAGGCTCGTATCTGACACTATTTTCAGAAATTTCATACAAGCGCGCGCAAGGTCCCTCCAGGCGTGGCGAACCCCTGTGCCTGCGGGCTTTCCAAAGAAATTCAAGTACTTGCAAGACCCGCAAAAGCGCAGGAAATTCAGGTCCCAAAGCAAAATAATTCGTTGAAGAATGTTACCGATGAGCAGCAAGTGCATCGATTTCCAGTCTTTTCTGGCATAATCGCGCCCCCTTATGACCGGGTCAGAAAACCTTCATGATCGATTTATTCAGCGGACTGGATGCTTGGGTGCTTGTGAGCCTCCTGCTCGCCCTGACTTTTGTCCTCGCCTTCGAGTTCATCAACGGATTTCATGACACCGCTAACGCGGTAGCCACTGTTATCTACACCAAAGCCATGCCGCCTCATCTGGCGGTGTTCTTTTCCGGTGTGTTCAACTTCCTCGGCGTTTTGCTGGGCGGCGTTGGCGTGGCGTATGCCATTGTCCACCTGCTGCCGGTGGAGCTGCTGATCAATGTGAACACCGGTCACGGACTGGCCATGGTGTTCTCGTTGCTCGCCGCAGCCATCGCCTGGAACCTGGGCACCTGGTACTTCGGTATCCCTGCCTCCAGCTCCCATACGCTGATCGGTTCGATCCTCGGCGTAGGCCTGGCCAACGCCCTGATCAACGATATTCCGTTGGCCGATGGCGTGAACTGGCAGAAGGCGATTGATATCGGTATGTCGCTGGTGTTCTCGCCAATGGCAGGCTTCCTGATCGCTGCGCTGATTCTGATCGGTCTGAAATGGTGGCGCCCGCTGTCGAAGATGCACAAGACGCCGGAGCAGCGTCGCAAGATCGACGACAAGAAACACCCGCCATTCTGGAACCGCCTGGTGCTGGTGATCTCGGCCATGGCCGTGAGCTTCGTGCACGGTTCCAACGATGGTCAGAAAGGTATCGGCCTGATCATGCTGGTGCTGATCGGCATCGTGCCGGCGCAGTTCGTACTTGATCTGAACAGCACCACCTACCAGATCGAACGTACCCGCGACGCCACCTTGCACCTGAACCAGTTCTACCAGCGCAACGCCGAAACCCTGGGCGAATTCCTGGCCCTGGGCAAAAGCGTCGAAGGCGATCTGCCGGAGAAATTCCGCTGCAACCCGCAACAGACCGAACCGACCATCAATGCCCTGCTTGGCACCCTCAAGGGTGTAGCCGACTACCACTCGCTGCCGCCGGAAAGCCGCATCGAAGTGCGTCGCTACCTGCTCTGCCTGGACGACACGGCGAAGAAAGTCAGCAAACTGCCAACCCTAGCCCCGCGGGAAAAGGCTGACCTGGACAAGCTGCGCAAGGACCTGACCACGACCACTGAATACGCTCCGTTCTGGGTGATCCTGGCGGTCGCCCTGGCCCTGGGCCTGGGTACCATGGTCGGCTGGAAACGCGTGGTACTGACCATCGGCGAGAAGATCGGCAAGCAAGGCATGACCTATTCCCAGGGCATGTCGGCGCAGATCACCACCGCGAGCCTGATCGGCATGGCCAACATCTTCAGCCTGCCGGTGTCCACCACCCACGTCCTGTCCTCGGGCGTTGCCGGTACCATGGTCGCCAACAAAAGCGGCCTGCAAGGCGGCACCGTCAAGACCATCCTGCTGGCCTGGGTCCTGACCCTGCCAGCCACCGTGGCGCTGTCGGCCGGCTTGTTCTGGCTGGCGTCGAAGGCACTCGGCAGCTGACAGGCAACCGAACGAAAAAAGGCGCGCTCCGTGAGGACCGCGCCTTTTTTATTACCGAATTTTAGCAACACCGCACATCACTGTAGGAGCGAGCTTGCTCGCGAAGGTGTGTCAGCTACGAAGGTGTCGACTGACACTCCATCGCGAGCAAGCTCGCTCCTACAGGGGATTGGTGCATGCCAGTAGATTGTTCAGGGCAAAAAAAAGGGCAACCGAAGTTGCCCAAAATGCCTTGCGTGCTCATTGCATCCAGAAAGACCTACGGCTCTTTGCGCTTGTGCGAGTCTTTCCAGATAAAAAATCCGAACCCTGCAAAAAATACAACCATGAGGCTGACGGTCAGCACTCCGGCGATCACCACGTTATCGAAAAACATGACGCGTCTCCTGCAGTTGCCCTGTTGCGATGGGGCCAAGGTAACCAATCGGGCAGGAGAAAATATTGACCGGGATCAATGTTGCCCGGGACCGGGCCTGGAAGGCGGGGGAAAACTGACCTGCATCAATCGATGCAGGAAGACTCAACGCTTTTTCGGTTTGTTCTTCGGCTTTTTCTTCGCCTTGCCCAATGGCATGGCCTGCTCGAACGCCTGGCGCACTTCGTTCAGGCGCTTGTCGTTAAGGTCATGGACACGCTTGGCGCGTTCGGCATTCAGGTCGATCAGCTTGTCGTCTTGGCTCATGGTGTCAGTGCATCGCTTGGCAGGAATGTGCCAATAATGCGGTCTGGCGACGGCGCTGACCAGTCACGGGCTCAAATCTCGATATCGACCCACAGGCCCTGACGAGGCTGGTCTTCCATCAACGGAGCCACAGGCACGGTGTTGTCGGCATTGAGTTCGTCACCCGGGATCGCCAGGTGCGCTTCGGGGTCCTCGTCGGCTTCACGGCGGCGGCGTTGCTGCTCCTGCTTGCGCCGCTGTTCTTCGCGCAGCACCAGCGCGGCCTCTTCCGGATCGCGCTTTTGCAGGTCGATGGTGCTGTCGCTGGCGCTTTCCTGCACCGGCACGACGGGCGCGATGTCCGGGCGCGGGCGAACCGGGTCGTGCTGGGAAGTGATCGGCACGGCACTCAAGGGGAGCATCGGTGGCAGCATATTTATCAGTCTCCTGTCAGCAGGCTGTCGGCCGCTGTGACGGCGACTTGAGCCATCGGTCGCAAACTGTGAGTCGATTGGCACGGTGGGAACGTTCGCAGGCTACGATTTCTTCAGCCTGGCAAGATCAAAAGATCGCAGCCCAAGGCAGTTCCCACACAGGTAATCCTTTGGTCTGGAGACCTGATTCCGTTAAGATAGCCCGCTTTTTCAAGGTGGGAGTCAGGCAGCATGGCGCAGCAGTATCAACCGGGGCAACGCTGGATCAGTGACAGCGAAGCGGAGCTGGGTTTGGGCACCGTTCTGGCACAGGACGGCCGCTTGCTGACCGTGCTCTACCCGGCCACTGGCGACACTCGCCAGTACGCGCTACGGAATGCGCCCCTCACCCGTGTGCGGTTTTCGCCGGGTGACACCATCACTCACTTCGAAGGCTGGAAACTGACCGTACGCGAAGTCGACGACGTCGATGGCCTGCTGGTCTATCACGGCCTCGACGCGCAGAACGAAGTGGTCACCCTGCCGGAAACCCAACTGTCGAACTTCATCCAGTTCCGTCTCGCCAGCGACCGTCTGTTCGCCGGGCAGATCGACCCCCTGGCCTGGTTCGCCCTGCGTTATCACACCCTCGAACACACCAGCCGCCAACTGCAGTCGTCGCTGTGGGGCCTGGGTGGCGTGCGTGCGCAACCGATCGCGCACCAGCTGCACATCGCCCGCGAAGTGGCCGACCGCATCGCGCCTCGGGTTCTGCTGGCCGACGAAGTGGGCCTGGGCAAAACCATCGAAGCCGGTCTGGTGATCCATCGCCAACTGCTTTCGGGCCGCGCCAATCGCGTGCTGATCCTGGTGCCGGAAAACCTCCAGCACCAGTGGCTGGTAGAAATGCGCCGACGCTTCAACCTGCAGGTCGCGCTGTTCGACGAAGAACGCTTCATCGAAAGCGATGCCTCCAACCCGTTCGAAGACACCCAGCTCGCGCTGGTGGCCCTGGAATGGCTGGTGGATGACGAGAAAGCCCAGGACGCGCTGTTCGCGGCCGGCTGGGACCTGCTGGTGGTCGACGAAGCCCACCACCTGGTGTGGCACGAAGACCAGGTCAGCCCGGAATACTCGCTGGTCGAACAACTCGCTGAAACGATCCCCGGCGTCCTGCTGTTGACCGCCACCCCGGAACAGCTGGGCCAGGACAGTCACTTCGCGCGTCTGCGCCTGCTCGACCCGAACCGCTTCCATGACCTGGCTGCCTTCCGCGCCGAGAGCGAAAACTATCGCCCGGTGGCCGAGGCCGTTCAGGAGCTGCTGGAAAAAGGTCGCCTGTCGCCGCAAGCCCATGAAACCATTCACGGCTTCCTCGGCAACGAAGGCGAAGCCCTGCTGACCGCCGTCAACGATGGCGACACCGAAGCCAGCGCCCGCCTGGTGCGCGAACTGTTGGACCGCCACGGCACCGGCCGCGTGCTGTTCCGTAATACCCGGGCCGCGGTCCAGGGGTTCCCGGAGCGCAAACTGCATCCTTACCCGCTACCGTGCCCGGACGAATACCTCGAACTGCCGCTGGGCGATCACGCCGAGCTGTACCCGGAAGTCAGCTTCCAGGCCCAGCCGGACGCCAATGAAGAAGAGCGCTGGTGGAAATTCGACCCGCGCGTCGAGTGGCTGATCGACCAGCTTAAAATGCTCAAGCGCACCAAGGTGCTGGTGATCTGCGCCCACGCCGAAACCGCCATGGACCTGGAAGACGCCCTGCGCGTGCGTTCCGGCATTCCGGCCACGGTGTTCCACGAGGGCATGAACATCCTCGAGCGTGACCGCGCCGCCGCCTACTTCGCCGACGAAGAGTTTGGCGCGCAAGTGCTGATCTGTTCGGAAATCGGCAGTGAAGGCCGCAACTTCCAGTTCTCCCACCACCTGGTGCTGTTCGATCTGCCGTCCCACCCGGACCTGCTGGAACAACGTATCGGTCGTCTGGACCGGATCGGCCAGAAGCACACCATCGAACTGCACGTGCCGTACCTGGAAACCAGCCCGCAAGAGCGCCTGTTCCAGTGGTACCACGAAGCCCTGAATGCTTTCCTCAACACCTGCCCGACCGGCAACGCCCTGCAACATCAGTTCGGCCCGCGCCTGCTGCCGTTGCTCGAAGAAGCCGACGATGGCGAATGGCAAGCGCTGATCGACGAAGCCCGCACCGAGCGCGAGCGCCTCGAAGCCGAGCTGCACACCGGCCGCGACCGCTTGCTGGAGCTCAATTCCGGCGGTGCCGGCGAAGGTGAAGCGCTGGTCGAGGCCATTCTCGAGCAGGACGACCAGTTTGCCCTGCCGATCTACATGGAAACCCTGTTCGATGCATTCGGCATCGACAGCGAAGACCATTCGGAAAACGCCCTGATCCTCAAGCCGAGCGAAAAAATGCTCGACGCCAGCTTCCCGCTGGGCGACGACGAAGGCGTGACCATCACCTACGACCGCAACCAGGCGCTGTCTCGCGAAGACATGCAGTTCATCACCTGGGAACACCCGATGGTCCAGGGCGGCATGGACCTGGTGTTGTCCGGTTCCATGGGCAACACCGCCGTGGCGCTGATCAAGAACAAGGCGCTGAAACCCGGCACCGTGTTGCTGGAACTGCTCTACGTCAGCGAAGTGGTTGCCCCCCGTTCGCTGCAACTGGGCCGCTACCTGCCGCCGGCCGCCCTGCGCTGCCTGCTCGACACCAATGGCAATGACCTGTCGGCCCGGGTGTCGTTCGAGACCTTGAACGATCAACTCGAAAGCGTACCGCGCGCCAGCGCCAACAAGTTCATCCAGGCCCAGCGCGATCAGCTGACGCCACGGATCAACGCCGGCGAAGACAAGATCTACCCACGTCACGCCGAACGCGTGGCAGAGGCGCAACGTCGCCTGGCCGCCGACACCGACGAAGAACTGGCACGCCTGACCGCGTTGCAAGCGGTCAACCCGACCGTACGTGACAGCGAACTGGTTGCCCTGCGCAAGCAACGCGAACAAGGCCTGGCCATGCTCGACAAGGCTGCGCTGCGACTGGAAGCGATCCGGGTGTTGGTGGCGGGTTAAGTCCCCCGCTCCACCTGTAAAAAAAGAAGGCCCGCAGCGATGCGGGCCTTTTTTGTTTGCTTGAGTTTTGTAGTGCTACTTATTACCTCTTCGCGAGCAAGCCCGCTCCCACATCTGGAATGCAATCCCCCTGTGGGAGCGGGCTTGCTCGCGAAAGCGATTAAGCAGTCGCCGCGGCCCCCTCAGGCTCGACTACGCTACCCAACCCATCCTTCATCCGCTTGGCATCGCGCACAAAACACCGCGACGCCAACACCAGGAACACCATGGTGAAGAACAGCGCCACCGGGATCAGGTACATCGCGTCATGCAGGCCCACCGCCTTGAACGCCTCGGTCATCTGCCCGGCACCCGCCGCGAGCATCGCCGTGTGGGCAAAGTGATCGGACAAGGCGCCGACCACCACTGGCCCCAACCCACCGCCCAACAGGTACAGCCCGGCGAAGAACAAGGCCATGGCGGTGGCCCGCAGGCGCGGCTCGACCACGTCCTGGATCGCCGTGTAAACGCAGGTATAGAAGTTATAGGCAAACAACCAGCCCAGGCTGAAGACGGCCACGAAAACGCCGATCTCGATCCGCCCCGAATGCAGCGCCCACGCCGTGCACAGGGTTGAAATGATCAGGCTGAACGCGGCGAACAGCAGACGACCGTTGGCAACCCGCTGATGGATCTTGTCCGCTACCCAGCCGCCCAACGTCAGGCCGAACAACCCGGTGACGCCGACGATCACCCCCGTCGCCACTGCGGCCTCCTGCAACGGCATCAGGAAATAACGTTGCAGCATCGGCACCAGGAACGAGTTACAGGCATAGGTGGCGAAGTTGAAACAGAGTCCCGCCATCACCAGCCACAGGAAGGTCGGCACTGCCAGCACCCGGCGGATCGGCCGGTCGATCTTCTCCTGGGACACCTGCACGCTTTCAGCCGCACCGCGCTTGGGCTCCTTGATGAAAAACATGAAGATCGCCAGGATCAGCCCCGGTACCGCGGCAATGAAGAACGGGGCGCGCCAGCTGTCGAAGGCCTTGACCATCGCGCCGATAGTGAAGAACGCCAATAGCAGACCCAACGGCAGCCCGAGCATGAAGATGCCCATGGCCCGCGCCCGGCGATGCGCCGGAAACAGGTCGCCGATCAACGAATTGGCGGCTGGCGCGTAACTGGCTTCGCCGATGCCGACGCCCATGCGCACGATCAGGAAACTCCAGAAGCTGCCGACCATGCCGTTGACTGCGGTCAGGCCGCTCCATGCCGCCAGGCCCCAGCCCATCAACTTGCTGCGCGAGCCGGTATCGGCCATTCGCCCCAGCGGCAGGCCGGCGATCGCGTAGACGATGGTGAATGCCGTACCGATGATCCCCAGTTGAAAGTCGCTGAGGTGCCACTCCATGCGGATCGGTTCGATGATGATGGCGGGGATGGTGCGGTCGAAGAAGTTGAACAGGTTGGCCAGGAACAGCAGGAACAGAATGCGCCAGGCATTCGCCGCTTGGGTCGAGTTCTGCATGGGTCCGTCTCTTTTTTATTGTTATGGGGGCTTGCCTGCCACCCGGAACCTGCAATCTAGTCAGGCTGGCCGGCACTGTCTGTAATTATTCGTAAAGCTGATACCCGCCCATGGGCACCGACGCGGCCCATGCGACATTTTATTTCCAAACGCACTAAAGCCCATTCCAAAATCATTGGGAGACAATGTGCCACTATTCCTTGCGTTCGATGCACGGCTTCTATACTCCAACACATTCGCCAGCGTTGATTGCCGGCAGGGAGACAACCACGGGGCACGCTATGGAGTGGCTTGGTCTGCATTTCACCACAGAGCTGGCAGACAGCGGACAGGTCATACTCCATTGCGCACATGACCCTTTCCTGGTGCTGCTGGCTTTTCTGGTCGCCTGCGCTGGCAGTTTTGCCACACTGGATATGGCCGAACGGGTTGCCCAGGCGCAAAAACCAGCGTCCCAACGCCTTTGGCGCTGGATCGGCGCCGGATGCCTGGCCGGCGGAATCTGGGCCATGCATTTCATTGGCATGCTGGCGTTCCAGGTGCCGATCGACGTGCAATACCATTTGCCCATCACCCTTGTGTCCCTGTTGATCGCCCTGTGTGCGTCGTGGCTGGCGATGCACACCCTCAGCCTGCCCGCCCTGAATTTCCGCCAATGCTGCAAGGCGTCGATCATCATCGGCCTGGGCATCGCCACCATGCATTACGTGGGCATGGCCGCCATGCGTACGCAAGCGACGGCTTATTACCATCCTGGGCTGTTCATCCTTTCGATCATGATCGCCATCGGCGCCAGTCTGGCGGCGTTGCTGCTGGCCAGCTATCTGCGCACGGGTGAGGGATTGTTCAATCAGTTGCTCAAATGCGGCGGCAGCCTGGTGCTGGGAGCAGGCATCTTCACCCTGCATTTCACCGGCATGGCCGCCTTCTCCCTGGTACTGCCAAACGGCAGCCTGCTGCCCCAGCCGGGTGAAAACAACCATCTGCAACTGGGCCTGACGGTCGCCGTCATGACCCTGCTGATCATCGGCAGTTGCATCAGCGCGGCGCTGGCGGACAAGAAGCTGCAGCACAAGGACCGCGACCTGCTGCGGGTCAACTCGCTGCTCAGCCAACTGGACCAGGCGCGCATGTCCCTGCAACAGGTGGCGCACTACGACGCCCTGACCAACCTGGTCAACCGTCGCGGGTTCAACCAGCTGTTCGCCGAGAAGCTCCTGGAGCGCACCCAGGCAGGCGGCATGCTCGCCGTCCTGTTCCTCGACATCGATCATTTCAAGCGCATCAACGACAGCCTCGGCCACGATGCCGGCGATGAACTGCTCAAGGTGCTCGCCCGGCACATCAAGAGCTCGGTGCGCACCCATGAAGATGTGGTGGCACGCTTTGGTGGCGACGAATTCTGCATCCTCATCGACCTGCATGACCGTGATGAAGCGCGCCAGATGGCCCAGCGCATCATGCAGAAACTGAAGGAACCCATCGAGCTGTCCGGGCGGCGCATGGTCATGACCACCAGCATCGGCATCAGCGTGTTCCCCGAGGACGGCAAGACCTGCGAAGAACTGCTGAAAAACGCCGACCTGGCGCTGTATCAATCCAAGGACAGTGGCCGCAATGGGCTGAATTTCTTCAGTGCCAACCTCAAGGCGCGCGCCATGCTGGAACTGCAACTGGAAGAAGAACTGCGCCACGCCCTGCGCGAAGACACCGGCCTGATGCTCTATTACCAACCGATCTATGACCTGAAAACCGGCCAGGTCAGCAAACTCGAAGCCTTGATCCGCTGGCAGCACCCGGTCCATGGATTTCTTGCGCCGGACCGCTTCATTGGCATCGCAGAGGCCAATGGCCTGATCACCGAACTGGACAACTGGGTGCTGCGCAAGGCCTGCGAGGACTTGGGCGAGCTGTCGCACCAGGGTTGCGCGAACCTGAAGATCGCCATCAATTGCTCGCCCCTGACCCTGGCGCGCGAAGAACTGAGCGACGAAATCTCACTCGCGTTGCGCAACGCCGGGGTCGAGCCCCACCGACTGGAGCTGGAGGTCACCGAGAATGCGCTGATGGGCAGCATCGCCGATACGCTGGTGTCTCTGCGCCAGGTACGCGCCCTCGGCGTGTCGCTGTCGATCGATGACTTCGGCACCGGTTACTCATCCCTGGCTTACCTCAAGCGCTTGCCGCTGAACACGCTGAAGATCGACCGATCATTCATCCAGGACATTCCAATCGCCACCCAGGACATGGAGATCGTCCAGGCCATTATCGTCATGGCCCACACCCTGCATCTGGAGGTGGTCACCGAAGGCGTCGAAACCTTCGAGCAGTACCAGTTTCTCGAGCGCCACGGCTGCGACTTCGTCCAGGGTTACCTGCTCAGTCGCCCGGTACCGCTGGCGGAACTGCGGCCCGTGCTGAACGAAATCAACCAGCGCAAGCAATCGTACAGCGTCACGCCCCTGAGTCTTGTGCACGGTACATCTGCACTAATGTAGAGGGGTCTTTCTCGAGGAAACCCTGGGCCCCATGCAGGCGCATCAATTGCGCGGCCAGGCCGCTGATCGGCGTCGCCGAACCTTGTTCGCGGGAAAACTTCACCGCTGAATCCAGATCCTTGAGCAAGGTCCGCACGTGCCATTTGACCGGTTCGAAACGGCTCTGGGCCATTTGCGGTGCAAGGAACTGCAAGGGCCTCGAATCGGCAAACCCACCGGCCAGTGCCTCGGCGATCAGGCTGGCATCGACCCCGGAGCGCTCCGCCAGGGCCACCACTTCGGCGATGACCAGCGCATTGCAGGCAACGATCATCTGGTTGCAGGCCTTGGTCACCTGCCCTGCTCCCACCGCGCCCATGTGCGTCACCCGCTGGCCGAGCCTCTGCAAAACCGGTTTGACCCGCTCAAGGTCTGCCGCGCTGCCGCCGACCATGATCGCCAGGCTGCCGGCTTCGGCCCCCACCACCCCACCGGACACCGGCGCATCCAGCCACCCCATGCCGGTCTTGCCGAGTTCTGTCGCCATTTCCCGGGTCGCCGTGGGTTCAAGGCTGGAAAAATCCACCAGCAGCTGACCCTTTTTCGCCCCCTCGGCAATGCCCGACTCGCCGAAAACCACCTCGCGGACCACTGAGGTATCCGCCAGGCACAACATCACCACCTCGGCGTGCTGGCACAACTCGGCAGGTGTGGCGACCTGGCGTGCCCCGGCCTCGACCAGCGCTGCGCACTTGGCCGGATTGCGGTTCCACACCGTCAGCGGGTAACCCGCGGCGAGCAAACGCTGGCACATCGGCAAGCCCATCAGGCCAATTCCGGCAAAACCCAGGGACGGTAGCGTTGACATCATTTTGCCTCCTTTTGATTAAAGAACAGCGAATACTGGCCGATTTATCAAGACTCAGGAAAGGATTCCGCCGGGCGACGCGCCAATTGGCTGCGCCGCCCGGGACAATTCGCGCTGATAAAAGACGCGAGTTCTCATTCCGTGATGGTCGATGACAACAGGTTGCCCGACCCACCAGCCCAGGTACATGGCGAACAATGACTTCTAAAAACAATCCAGCCCCTGCGCTTTCCGACCTGACGCTGAGCCCGGCGGCGAACAGCCCCGCACCGTCGAAGCCATTGACGCCGTCGCGCCCGCTGGCGACCCAGCAATACCTGTACTTCACCGAAACCAACACCGATCGCATCCTCGACAACCTCGACGGCCTGCGCGACATGGTGTTCCCGCGCCCAGCGCATCTGGAAGGTGACAACGAACAGCACAACGATCAGGAATTCCCTTCGGTGTGCCTGATTGGCCTGGGCCGCTGCGGTTCGAACATCGCGCTGGATGTCGCGGAACTGGTCTACAACGCCCGCAAGTTCTACCTCAACGAATTCAACAACGAAGATCGCCTGTCGCCAGACAAGCGCTATGCGGAAAAAGGCTATAGCCCGGCACAGTGGATTCGCAACAATTTGCGCCTGGGGTCGAACAAGGCCACCAAACCGGTGTTCCTGGTCGAACCGCTGGTGATGCTGGGCGACCTGGACAAGGACATCGCCGGGCGTATCCGCTTCTCGCGCAAAGGCGAAAAGAGCGGTTTCCTGCGCGACTACAGCAAAATGAAAATCATGGACCTGTCGGAAGTCCATGCCGGTGGTGCCGGTAACGCGCCGATTCTCGGCCAGTACCTGGCCAAGATCATCCTGAACAAGGACACCCAGCGTTTCTCCAGCCCCGACTGGAAGATGATCCACTCGTACCTGATCGACAGCTGTGGCATCAAGGCCAACCAGTCGCGCCTGTATTTCTCGATCTTCAGTGCCGGTGGCGGTACCGGTTCGGGCATGGCTTCGGAATTCGGCCTGGCCCAGCAACACTCGTACATGAACAAGACGTTCGACACCCGGCCGATGGACGAGCACGACAGCAAAAGCGGTCATTCCTTCGTCTTCGAACCGATCTTCACCAGCGGCATCTGCGTACTGCCAAACATATCCGATCACCGCAGTGAAATTTCCGAGGCGCTGCACATCAACGCCGGCCGCCTGCTGTGCAAGTACCTGTCGGAAGAATGGGACTTCTCCTACAACTTCGCCAACGAAGACAGCAGTGAAGCCAGCGTCATGGGTCGTATCCGCCCATGGAACGCGATGATGCTGATCTCCAACGACATCATGCGTTATGCCGAAGAAAGCGATGACGGCAACATCCAGAACATCGACGTCAACGCGATGGAAAAGCATGCCAACCAGTACATCTCGCAGCAGATCTTCAACATTCTGACGGCTCAGGCGGTCACCACCGACTACGACCAGAACTATTTCCGCCGTGCCGGCATCGACATCGGCGAAACCATTCGCCTGGACGCCAACGACCTGTTCATGAGTCTCGCCGGCCCGGTGGCCATTGCCTATGCCGAATCCGTGGTGCCGGAAACCCCGCCGCCGAGCAGCGACAAGTTCAAGGTCTTCGACAAAGAACCGCAGCGCCTGAACATCGACGACCTGTTCTTCCGCTCCATCGACCTGCCGCACTTCAACAAGGTCACCCAGGCCATCGAAGGCATCAGCCTGCTGCCCATCGAGTCCAAGCGCTATCGCGCGGCGCTGGAGCAGTACAAGAATTCGGGGTATGACGCGGCCGCCCTGCACGATCTGCACTTCTTCAAGAACTGCTCATCGGTGGTGTCGATCGTTTCCCTGCCCAAGGACTACAAGCTGTCCTACATGGACCTGAACCGCTTGAAGACCCACCTCAACAGTCTGTTCCCCAACACCACGCTCAAGCGCTATGCGTTGGTGATCGGCGCCTCGGCCAACCTGTCGCTGACCACCCTGATCGCCAAGAGCCCGTGCCTGTCGGACGATTTCCTGACCTTGATCGTGGCGTTCATCAAGCGCTGCTTTGCCCGTACGCCGTACCGCTTCGACGACACCCTGGACAACTCGGTCCTGGACTTCATCATCAACGAGCACTTCGATGAAGACCTGATCGACGACCTGCTCAACGAGTTCGAGAACCCGGCGAAAATCCTCGATACCAACTGGTACGCAATCAAGCCGATGTACGAGAAGAAGTATCGCGAGCTGATCAACGACAAGGACAAGTTCGTCTCGATCAACGACATACGGCTGTCACGCGATTGCGTGAAGAAAGCGATCAAGTACCTGCGTGAGATCTATCGTCACCGGATTGGCAAGACCAAGGTGATTTCGTTGAATAACCACACAGGCAAGAGTTACTGATCGAGGCGTGATACCGAGTCGCTCCGATCGCTGGCAAGCCAGCTCCTACAGATTCGGTGTCGTTCACGAAATAGGTGTTCGACATCAATTCCTGCAGGAGCTGGCTTGTCAGCGAAAACGATCTCGAATTCAACGGCCTTTCAACATCCAGAAACAATTGGTCAGCCGTTCAGCTGTCTTACTAACTGTTCCCGTTACGTTTACGTCACCGTGAAGCGTGGCCTTTCTCTACGGCAACCTGCCATCACGCTACTCGGCTACACACTTTCCTTGGCTCAGCGATGGCACCACCATGGTGCACGCACTCAGGCCTGCGCTCTTTCCTGGATCAGGATCCACGGCGAAACCACCACAGCCCACAGCTGCGGATCCCGTTCGAAAAGATCCAGCGCCCGCGTTTCAGACAGCTTGGCGACCTTGTCTTCGGCCAGCCAGGCAGCCACTTTCTCGCCTTCATCAGTGGCTACAGCTTCGGCTGCGGCGATCAAATCGAGGCTCGGGTCGACCCACAATAGGGCACCCTTGGCGAAGAACGGCTCCAGTTCCTTCCAGGAAATAGATGCGGTTTCTCCGAGCAGTTTGGCATAGAGGGTGCTAGGTTCTTCAGTCATGGGTCCGGTCCGGAAAAGAAATCGACGCAATGATAACGTCGGTGGTCAGGCAGAAAAACCCAGATGCAATTTGAGTGACCGAATGAAAAGCGCAGGAAAGCCAAGGAATGCACGGAATCTGGCTATAAGCCCGTCAAAACCCCGCCGCAATTCTGACTTTTTCTTTCAAAAAAGCGACACCCCCAAGTTTTGCCCCCTGGCGCCAGCTTCCCAGGCTGACAATCGGCGCTCTACACTGTACCGGTACAGTTGCCGGGGGGCTTTTCCGGGGGATGTCGTAGATATCTGACCCGGTTCTGCTGCCAACGGCGCCAGGACTATAAAAATTACAACAGTAAGAGTGGAGCACTATGACTAAGGCTACTAAGCAGATTTCCAAACTGTTTGCCGCTATGGTTCTGGCCGGGGTTGCCAGCCATTCGTTCGCAGCTGACACCATCAAGATCGGCATCGCCGGCCCCAAGACCGGTCCTGTAGCCCAATACGGCGACATGCAGTTCAGCGGCGCCAAAATGGCCATTGAACAGATCAACGCCAAAGGCGGCGTAGACGGCAAGAAACTCGAAGCCGTCGAATACGATGACGCCTGTGATCCAAAACAAGCGGTAGCGGTCGCGAACAAAGTCGTCAACGACGGTGTCAAGTTCGTGGTCGGTCACCTGTGCTCCAGCTCCACCCAACCGGCTTCGGACATCTACGAAGACGAAGGCGTGATCATGATCACCCCGGCGGCCACCAGCCCGGACATCACCGCTCGTGGTTACAAAATGGTGTTCCGCACCATCGGCCTGGACAGCGCCCAAGGCCCTGCCGCCGGTAACTACATCGCCGATTTCGTCAAACCGAAAATCGTTGCCGTCCTGCACGACAAACAGCAATACGGTGAAGGCATCGCCACCGCCGTTAAACAGACCCTCGAGAAGAAAGGCACCAAGGTTGCCGTGTTCGAAGGCGTCAACGCCGGCGACAAGGACTTCTCCTCGATCATCGCCAAGCTCAAGCAAGCCAACGTCGACTTCGTCTACTACGGCGGCTACCACCCGGAGCTGGGCCTGATCCTGCGTCAAGCCCAGGAAAAAGGCCTGAAAGCCAAGTTCATGGGTCCGGAAGGCGTGGGTAACGACTCCATCTCGCAGATCGCCAAGGACGCTTCCGAAGGCCTGCTGGTGACCCTGCCGAAATCCTTCGACCAGGATCCGGCCAACGTTGCCCTGGCTGATGCGTTCAAGGCCAAGAAAGAAGACCCGAGCGGTCCGTTCGTGTTCCCGGCCTACTCGGCTGTGACCGTGATCGCCGACGGCATCAAGGCCGCCAAGTCCGAAGACGCGACCAAAGTGGCGGAAGCCATCCACGCGGGTACCTTCAAGACTCCAACTGGCGACCTGGCCTTCGACGAGAAAGGCGACCTGAAAGACTTCAAATTCGTGGTCTACGAGTGGCACTTCGGCAAACCAAAAACTGAAGCCAAGCCTCAGTAAGGTCTTGCCTGACTGACTGCCAATAAAGCCCACGGCGTGCCGTGGGCTTTGTTTTACGAACGTACCTGGGCCGCGCTGGCGTGATCCGCCAGTCTCCCCACCTGAAAATCTCAAAACCGTCATCAGCGGTTCGCTGGCAAACCCCGGATTCGAAGTGGATGCAGATCCACGGGGCCCGGGCGGGAAAATGACTCCACCAGTGAAATGCGTATCAGGTTTTTAGGAGCGCTGTAATGCCTGACATCTATCACTTCTTCCAACAGCTGGTTAATGGCCTGACCATTGGCAGCACGTATGCCCTGATCGCCATCGGCTATACGATGGTTTACGGCATCATTGGAATGATCAACTTCGCCCACGGCGAGGTGTACATGATCGGCTCCTACGTGGCGTTCATCGCCATCGCCGGGCTGGCCATGCTGGGACTCGACAGTGTTCCGCTGTTGATGACCGCCGCTTTCCTGGCGACCATCGTCGTCACCAGTGCCTACGGCTACAGCATCGAACGGATCGCCTACCGCCCGTTGCGCGGCAGCAACCGTCTGATCCCGCTGATTTCCGCCATCGGCATGTCGATCTTCCTGCAGAACACGGTTCTGCTGGCGCAAGACTCCAAGGACAAATCCATCCCCAACCTGATTCCGGGCAACTTCACCTTCGGGCCAGGTGGTGCACATGAAGTGCTGATTTCCTACATGCAAATCGTGGTGTTCGTGGTGACCCTGGTCGCCATGCTCGGCCTGACGCTGTTCATCTCCCGCTCTCGCCTGGGTCGCGCCTGCCGTGCCTGCGCCGAAGACATCAAGATGGCCAACCTGCTGGGTATCAACACCAACAACATCATCGCCCTGACCTTCGTCATCGGTGCTGCGCTGGCGGCCATCGCGGCCGTGCTGCTGAGCATGCAATACGGCGTGATCAACCCCAACGCCGGTTTCCTGGTCGGCCTCAAGGCGTTCACCGCGGCGGTACTGGGCGGTATCGGCAGCATTCCGGGCGCCATGCTCGGCGGGCTGGTACTGGGTGTGGCGGAAGCCTTCGGCGCCGATGTCTTCGGCGACCAGTACAAGGACGTCGTGGCTTTCGGTCTCTTGGTTTTGGTGTTGTTGTTCCGGCCAACCGGCCTGCTGGGCCGTCCGGAGGTTGAGAAGGTATGACTAGGAATCTTAAACAGGCACTGTTCAGTGCCTTGCTGGTATGGGCCGTGGCCTACCCGGTACTCGGCCTGAAGCTGACCATCGTCGGCATCAACCTCGAAGTTCATGGCACCAGCGACGCCACCCTGATCACCATCGCCGTGTGTTCGGTGCTGATGTTCCTGCGCGTGCTGTTCGACCAGCAGATCAGCTCGGCCTGGCGCTCCTCGCCAAGCATGCCGCTGATCCCGGCCAAGGCCAGTAACTTCCTGACCCTGCCGACCACCCAGCGCTGGATCATCATTGCCTTGATCGCCGGCGCCCTGGTCTGGCCGTTCTTCGGTTCTCGCGGCGCGGTGGATATCGCGACGCTGGTACTGATCTACGTGATGCTGGGCCTGGGCCTGAACATCGTGGTTGGCCTGGCTGGCCTGCTCGACCTCGGTTACGTCGGCTTCTACGCCGTGGGCGCCTACAGCTATGCGCTGCTGTCGCACTACTACGGCCTGAGCTTCTGGATCTGCCTGCCCATTGCCGGCCTGATGGCCGCCACCTTCGGCTTCCTGCTCGGCTTCCCGGTACTGCGTCTGCGCGGTGACTACCTGGCGATCGTGACCCTGGGCTTCGGTGAAATCATCCGTCTGTTCCTGCGTAACCTGACCGGCCTCACGGGCGGTCCGAACGGCATCAGCAACATCGAGAAACCGACGTTCTTCGGCCTGACCTTCGAACGTAAAGCCGCGGAAGGCATGCAAACCTTCCACGAGTATTTCGGCCTGGCATACAACTCGATCAACAAGGTGATCTTCCTCTACCTGGTTGCGCTGTTGCTGGCCCTGGGTGCGCTGTTCGTCATCAACCGCTTGCTGCGCATGCCGCTTGGCCGCGCGTGGGAAGCATTGCGTGAAGACGAAATCGCCTGCCGTGCACTGGGTCTGAACCCGACCATCATCAAGCTCTCGGCGTTCACCCTGGGTGCCAGCTTCGCCGGTTTCGCCGGTAGCTTCTTCGCTGCCCGCCAAGGCCTGGTGACACCGGAGTCGTTCACCTTCATCGAGTCGGCGATCATCCTCGCCATCGTGGTGCTGGGTGGCATGGGCTCGCAGCTGGGTGTGATCCTGGCGGCGGTGGTGATGATCCTGCTGCCGGAAATGATGCGTGAGTTCAGTGAGTACCGCATGTTGATGTTCGGTGCCTTGATGGTACTGATGATGATCTGGCGCCCTCAGGGCCTGCTGCCCATGCAACGTCCTCACATGGAGCTGCGCAAATGAGCCGCGAGATCCTTAAAGTAGAAAACCTGAGCATGCGCTTCGGCGGCTTGCTGGCGGTCAACGGCGTTGCCTTGAGCGTGAAAGAGAAACAAGTGGTTGCCTTGATCGGCCCCAACGGCGCCGGCAAGACCACCGTGTTCAACTGCCTGACCGGCTTCTACAAGCCGAGCGGCGGCAGCATCCTGCTCGATGGCGAGCCGATCGAGGGCCTGCCGGGCCACAAGATCGCCCTCAAGGGCGTGGTGCGTACCTTCCAGAACGTGCGGTTGTTCAAGGACATGACCGCGGTCGAGAACCTCTTGATCGCCCAGCATCGTCACCTGAATACCAACTTCCTGTCCGGCTTGTTCAAGACCCCGGGGTTCCGCAAGAGCGAACGCGAGGCCATGGAGTTCGCCGAGTACTGGCTGGAAAAGGTCAACCTCAAGGAGTTCGCCAACCGTCCGGCCGGTACCCTGGCCTACGGTCAGCAACGGCGCCTGGAAATCGCCCGCTGCATGATGACCCGTCCGCGGATCCTCATGCTCGACGAACCGGCCGCCGGCCTGAACCCGAAGGAAACCGAAGACCTGAAGGCGCTGATAGGCATGTTGCGTGAGGAGCACAACGTCACTGTGCTGCTGATCGAACACGACATGAAACTGGTCATGAGCATTTCCGACCACATCGTCGTGATCAACCAGGGCACCCCCCTGGCCAACGGTACGCCGGAACAGATCCGCGACAATCCTGAAGTGATCAAAGCCTACCTGGGGGAAGCGTAAATGCTGCAGTTCGAAAACGTTTCCACCTTCTACGGCAAGATCCAGGCCCTGCACAGCGTCAACGTCGAAGTCCGCCAGGGCGAGATCGTGACCCTGATTGGCGCCAACGGTGCCGGCAAGTCCACACTCCTGATGACCCTGTGCGGTTCGCCTCGGGCCCACAGCGGCAGCATCCGCTACATGGGTGAGGAACTGGTCGGCCAGGATTCTTCGCAGATCATGCGCAAGAGCATTGCCGTGGTGCCGGAAGGTCGTCGGGTGTTTTCCCGCCTGACCGTGGAAGAAAACCTCTCCATGGGTGGTTTCTTCACCGCCAAGGGCGACTATCAGGAACAGATGGACAAGGTCCTCGGACTTTTCCCACGCCTGAAAGAGCGTTTCAGCCAGCGTGGCGGCACCATGTCCGGCGGCGAACAGCAAATGCTCGCCATCGGCCGCGCGCTGATGAGCAAGCCCAAGCTGCTGCTGCTCGACGAGCCTTCGCTAGGCCTGGCCCCGATCATCATCCAGCAGATCTTCGACATCATCGAACAGCTGCGCAAAGACGGTGTGACGGTGTTCCTGGTCGAGCAGAACGCCAACCAGGCCCTGAAAATCGCTGACCGCGCCTACGTTCTGGAGAACGGCCGGGTAGTGATGACAGGCACCGGTGAAGCGCTGCTGACCGATCCGAAAGTGCGTGATGCGTACCTCGGCGGCTAAGCCTTCGGGGTAACCAGAAAAACGGCCCTCGCGGGCCGTTTTTTTATGCCCGCCACAATCCCGCCAACAACACAGAACCCTGTAGGAGCTGGCTTGCCAGCGATAGCGGTGTATCAGTCAACATCGTCGTTGAATGTTATGCCCTTTCGCTGGCAAGCCAGCTCCTACAGGGTCCGTGTGAAGATTCAAAGCCTGTCCAGCGCTTCGCCGCTGCGCTTGAACCAGCCGATCAAATAATCCGCCAGGACCTGCGTGCGCCTGGGCAACCCACCCTGATACGGGTGCACCAGGTACATCGGCATGCTCCGGGTCTGATAATCACGCAGGAGCCAGCGCAAACGCCCGTCAGCCAATTCCTCCGGTAAGGCGTAGGACGGTAAACGGGCAATGCCGGCGCCAGCCAGGGCGGCTTTTTTCAACAAGTTGTAATGGTTGCTGGCAAACGGCCCGGAAACCCGTACCCGCAACAGCTCGTGTTGCTGGTGATACAGCCACTCCTCCCGGCCACTGTAGTGGCTATTGAGCAGGCAGCGGTGCTCGGCCAGCGCCTGAGGCGTCTGCGGTTCACCGTATTGCTCCAGATAGGCCGGGCTGGCGCAGGTCAATTCCCGCCACGCCAATAACGGCCGCGCCACCAGGCGCTGATCGATCGCCACATCGGAGCGGATCGCCAGATCGAAGCCGTCCCGGGACAGGTCACGGTAATTGTTGTTGAGCTCCAGTTCGATCTGCACCTCGGGATACTGGGCGGAGAACTCCAGCAACAAGCCATCGAAGAAAGTTTCCCCAAGCGACACCGGAACCGTCATCCGCACCGGGCCCGCCATGTCGTCCTTCAGGCGTGCCAGGGCCTGGCGCGCACGCTCGACTTGCACCACCAGCGCCTGGGCCTGGGGCAACAACGCCGCGCCCGCCGCCGTCAGGCTCAAGCGCCGCGTGGTGCGCTGCAGCAGGACCACGCAAAACTGCGCTTCCAACTGGCTGATGCGCTTGGACAACTGGCCCTTGCTGCAACCCAATTGCTGCGCCGCCAGGGTAAAACTGCCCGCTTCGATCAATACCGCGAAGGCGGCCAGGTCATCCATTTCGCTCATGGATTGTTTCCATTTGAAAACCAAAGGTTGCCCATTAGTGCGCTTATCGCCGGAAAAAACCACTCTAAACTGAAGCCTCACTCAATCCAACGAGGATCAGCCAGCATGAAAATTCTTTTGATTGGCGCCAGCGGCACCATCGGTTCGGCCGTCGACAAGGAGCTGTCCCAGCGCCACGAGATCGTCCGCATTGGCCGCAGCAGCGGTGATTTTCAGGTGGACATCAGTGACAGCACGTCGATTCGTCGACTGTTCGAACAGACCGGCAAATTCGATGCACTGGTGTGCGCCGCCGGTAACGTGACCTTCGCACCGCTGGCCGAAATGAGCGAAGAGAGTTTTGCCCTGGGCCTCAAGGACAAGCTGATGGGTCAGGTCAACCTGGTGCTGATCGGCCGTGAGTTCGCCAATGAAGGTGCATCGTTCACACTCACCACTGGCGTACTCAGCCACGACCCGATCCGCAGCGGCGCATCCGCTGCGCTGGTCAACGGTGCGCTGGACAGTTTCGTCCGCGCTGCCGCCATCGAGTTGCCACGCGGCTTACGCGTGAACTCGATCAGCCCGACCGTCCTCGTCGAAGCCATGGGCAGCTATGCCCCGTATTTCCGTGGCTACAAGCCGGTTCCTGCCGAGGATGTGGCATTGGCCTACGCCAAAAGCGTCGAAGGCTTGCAGACGGGCCAGTCCTTTCACGTGGGGTAGGAGCTGCCGCAGGCTGCGATCTTTTGATCTGGCTTTTGATTTTCAATCGCCTCAAACAACATCAAAAGATCGCAGGCTGCGCCAGCTCCTACAAAAAGCCCGGCGTAATGCAGGGTTGTGATGAACGGTCAGGCTGAGTAACGTGGCGGCACTTGTCAGGAGACCCCAAGATGCGTGCTGCCCGTTCCTTAGTCCTTGTTGCCCTGCTCCCCCTGTTCGCGGCCTGCCAGTTGTTCGACGGCCAGCGTGAAAGTGCCTCCCACGTCGGGCAGACCCGCCTGCAGGGCCAGTTGAGCGCCGCCGACGGCAAACTGCTGTTCCAGCCGTGCGGCGAGCAACGCCGTTACCTGGTCAATGACACGGGCAGCACCAGCGTCCTGCAACAGGCCGCGAGCCTCGCCGATGCCCAGGGCAAGCTGTTTGCCGACGTGCGTGGGCGCATCGTTCCCGGTAACGGCGAAGATCAGCTCGACGTGGAAACGCTGTACCGCGTCGAGCGCTCCGCCACCGCCTGCGCCGATCCAAATTTCAAGCCGCTGATCCTGCGCGCCGCCGGCCATGCCCCCGAGTGGAGCGTGAGCGTCACCGGCAAAGGCATGGTCGTGGAACGCGCCGGCCAGCCGCCGTTGGCCGTGCCCTACGTCGAAGAGCAATTGGGCGAAGGCCGCTTCAACCTCAGCACCGAAGCCAACAACCAGCACATCGAACTGTGGGTCGCGCCACAACGCTGCATCGACAACAGCACAGGCAGTCTGCAGCACATGACTGCCGAACTGCGCATCGATGGCAAGGTACAGCGCGGTTGCGGGTATTTCGGCGGTTCGCGCGACGACTGATCGTTTTAGCCTCACGGGCCTGCGCCTTTGGGGCTTATAATCGCCGGTTTCAAACGCCCTGGCGCAGTTGTGCGCCCCGCGAACCGGATCCTGCCATGTTACGAATCACCGAACTCAAGCTGCCGATCGACCATCCCGATGAAGACCTGCGCCCTGCCATCCTGCAGCGCCTGGGCATCTCCAGCGATGACCTGGTCGATTTCACCTTGTTCAAGCGCAGCTACGATGCGCGCAAAAAGTCCTCCGAGCTGTGCTTCATCTACACCATCGACCTCGATGTTCGCGATGAGGCCTCGGTACTGAACAAGTTCGCCGATGACCGTAACGTCAACGTGGCACCGGATGTCAGCTACAAAATGGTTGGCCAGGCGCCGGCCGACCTGAGCGTGCGCCCTGTCGTCGTCGGCTTCGGACCGTGCGGGATCTTCGCCGGGCTGCTGCTGGCGCAGATGGGCTTCAAGCCGATCATCCTCGAACGCGGCACCGAAGTGCGCCAGCGCACCAAGGACACCTGGGGCCTGTGGCGTAAAAGCGTGCTCAACCCCGAGTCCAACGTGCAATTCGGCGAGGGCGGCGCGGGGACCTTCTCCGACGGCAAGCTCTACAGCCAGATCAAGGACCCGAAGTTCATCGGCCGTAAAGTCCTCAATGAATTCGTCAAGGCCGGCGCCCCGGAAGAAATCCTCTACGTCAGCAAACCGCACATCGGTACGTTCCGTCTGACGGGCGTTGTGGAAAACATGCGTGAGCAGATTCGCGCCATGGGCGGCGAAGTGCGCTTCCAGCAACGGGTGACCGACGTGCTGATCGAAGACGGCCAACTGGTCGGCGTCGAACTCGATGGCGGCGAGCAGATCCACTCCAAACACGTGATCCTGGCCCTGGGCCACAGTGCCCGGGACACCTTCCGCATGCTCCACGGTCGCGGCGTGTACATGGAAGCCAAGCCGTTCTCGGTCGGTTTCCGTATCGAGCACCCGCAGTCGCTGATCGACCGCGCGCGCCTGGGCAAGTACGCCGGCCACCCGAAACTCGGCGCCGCCGACTACAAACTGGTGCACCACGCCAAGAACGGCCGTTCGGTCTACAGCTTCTGCATGTGCCCGGGCGGTACGGTGGTGGCGGCGACCTCCGAGCCGAACCGCGTGGTCACCAACGGCATGAGCCAGTACTCGCGCAACGAGCGCAACGCCAACTCCGGGATCGTTGTCGGGATTACCCCGGAAGTCGATTATCCGGGCGGCCCGCTGGCCGGTATCGAGCTGCAGGAACGCCTGGAATCCCACGCCTTTGTGCTCGGTGGCAGCAACTACGAAGCACCGGCGCAATTGGTCGGCGACTTCATCGCCGGCAAGCCGTCCACCGCGCTGGGCAGCGTCGAACCCTCCTACAAACCGGGCGTTGCCCTGGGCGACCTGGCGCTGGCCTTGCCGGCCTTCGCCATCGAAGCGATTCGTGAAGCCTTGCCGGCGTTCGAGAAACAGATTCGCGGTTACTCGCTGCATGACGCGGTGTTGACCGGGATCGAGACCCGTACTTCGTCGCCGCTGCGCATTACGCGTAACGAGTCGATGCAGAGCCTGAACGTGAAAGGCTTGTTCCCGGCGGGTGAAGGCGCGGGTTATGCGGGTGGGATTCTGTCGGCGGGGGTCGATGGTATTCGCATCGCAGAAGCGGTGGCTCGGGATATCCTCGGCCTCGAAGCCTGACGCCAACCCCCAGTGGGAGCGGGCTTGCTCGCGAAGGCGGTGGATCAGCCAACGTTTCTGTTGAATGACGAACCGCATTCGCTGGCAAGCCAGCTCCTACAGGTGCAGGGGGGTCAGATATTGGCGCGCAGCACGCTCGCCGGCAGCGGCTCCCCGCGCTCGACCGTCGCGGCCACCGCATCGATCAACCCGCTCAATTCAAACCCTTCGGCCTTGAGCCACGCCTGATCGTAATAGGTCGTGGCATAGCGCTCGCCGCTGTCGCACAAAATCGCCACGATCGACCCCTGCTCCCCCGCCGCCGCCATCTGCTGCGCCGCCATCAACGCGCCAATCAGGTTGGTCCCGCTCGATCCACCGACATGCCGCCCCAGACGTTCAGCCAGGTAATGCATGGCTGCCAGTGACAATGCGTCCGGCACCTTGACCATCGCATCGATGACCTTGGGCAGGAATGACGCTTCCACCCGGGGCCGACCAATGCCTTCGACCCGCGAACCGTGATCCAGGCGCAGGCTGGCATCGCCGGTCTGGTAGTAATCGAAAAACACCGAGCGCTCGGCATCGGCACACAACACGCGGGTGGCGTGCTGCCGATAACGTACGTAACGCCCCAGGGTCGCCGTCGTCCCCCCAGTCCCGGGGCTGGACACCAGCCAGCTCGGCTCCGGGTGCTTTTCGAAACGCATCTGCTGGAAAATCGATTCGGCGATGTTGTTGTTCGCACGCCAGTCGGTCGCACGCTCGGCGTAGGTGAACTGGTCGATGAAGTGGCCGTCGTGCTCGCGCGCCAGGCGTTCGGACTCGGCGTAGATCTGCGTCGGATCCGCGACCAGATGCGTCTGCCCGCCATAGAACGCGATTTGTGCGATCTTTTCCCTCGACGTACTGGCCGGCACCACGGCAATGAACGGCACCCCCAGCAAACGCGCGAAGTATGCCTCGGAAATCGCCGTCGAGCCGCTGGACGCCTCGATCACCGGCGCACCGGGCTTGAGCCAGCCATTGCACAGCGCATACAGGAACAGCGACCGCGCCAGGCGGTGTTTCAGGCTGCCGGTGGGATGGCTCGACTCATCCTTGAAGTACAACTCGATGCCGGCAAAACCTGGCAGCGACAAGGGGATCAGGTGAGTGTCGGCGCTGCGCTGGAAGTCGGCTTCGATGATCCGGATGGCTTCGCGGGACCACTGTCGGTTGTCGCTCATGGTGGTTATCTCGATGGATCAGGCAATAGGCGGCCCCGTCACAAGCCTCAACCTGCAAGCTTAGGAAAAATCCTACATCAAACACAGGTACAGCTGAGTTCCAATACATCCGGCAACTGCTAGGCTCAGGTCCTTGCCCGAAGAATCGCGTTGTAACGACATATAACAAAAAAGAATATAACTTTTGTTTTAACAACTAACGGTACGGGTTAGGGTGTGCCACCTTTTAACTTTATCGATGGAGAGCGACTTTGCCTCTGCGTAGCACGTTCACGCGTTTCTTTCAGCTGGAAGCTGCCAGCGGTCTGTTATTGATCGCAGCAGCTATCCTCGCGCTGATCATCAACAACTCCCCATTGTCGTGGCTCTACAACGGCCTGCTGGAAACCCCCGTTGTCGCCCAGGTCGGCGCGCTGAAAATCGCCAAGCCGCTGCTGCTGTGGATCAACGACGGGCTCATGGCGCTGTTCTTCCTGCTGATCGGGCTGGAGGTCAAGCGCGAGGTCCTCGACGGGCAGCTGTCCAAACCGTCGCAGATCGTCCTGCCCGGCGCGGCCGCCATTGGCGGCATGGTGGTCCCGGCGCTGATCTACTGGTTCCTCAACCGTGACAATCCACCGGCCCTGGACGGCTGGGCGATCCCGACCGCCACCGACATCGCCTTCGCGCTGGGCGTACTGGCGCTGCTGGGCAAACGCGTGCCGGTGTCGCTGAAGTTGTTCCTGATGACCCTGGCGATCATCGACGACCTCGGCGCGATCGTCATCATCGCGATTTTCTATTCCGGCGAACTGTCGACCCTGTCCCTGGCACTGGCCGCCGCCTGCATCGCGGCGCTGATCGGGATGAACCGGCTCGGCGTGGTCAAGCTCGGCCCCTACATGATCATTGGCCTGATCCTCTGGGTCTGCGTGCTCAAGAGCGGAGTGCATGCCACGCTGGCCGGCGTGACCCTGGCATTCTGCATCCCCTTGCGCACGAAAAACGCCGAACCCTCTCCCCTGCTTTCACTGGAGCACGCGCTGCACCCATGGGTGGCCTACGGCATCCTGCCGCTGTTCGCCTTCGCCAACGCCGGCCTGTCCCTCAGTGGCGTGACCGCCGAAAGCTTCACCCACGCCGTGCCAATGGGCATCGCGATCGGCCTGCTGCTGGGCAAGACCGTCGGCGTGTACGGCCTGACCTGGCTGGCGGTGAAAACCGGCATCGCCGCCCTGCCCCAGGGTGCCAATTGGGGCCAGGTGCTGGGCGTGGCGATTCTCTGCGGCATCGGCTTCACCATGAGCCTGTTCGTCGGTTCGCTGGCCTTTGAGCCGGGCGTCAGTGACTACGCAGGCCTGGACCGCATGGGGATCCTGACCGGTTCGATCCTGGCGGCATTGATTGGCTATGCCGTGACAGCGGCGGCGAGTCGCAAGCCAGTGCTGCAAACCGCGTAGGGAACTATTCATGTGCTAAAGAAAAACCCCGATCCAGTCACCTGGTCGGGGTTTTCTTTTACCCGTATTCCCGCTTAGTGGGAAACGCGGCTGGTGCCATCAACCGTGGCAATGCGCACGCGCTCGCCAACGCGGAACACTTCGTTTTCCTGAACCTGTTGCACGTAGGCGCGCATGCTGCCGTCGTCTTCGCGCACGGTGATTTCCACGCCCTGGGTGCGGGTCAGGCCTTCTTCGGCTGCCGAGCCTACCAGGCCGCCTGCGACGGCACCGATGACCGCTGCGACAATGCTGCCACGGCCACCACCGATGGCGCTACCACCGACACCGCCCACCACTGCACCCGCCGCGCCGCCGATTGGCGTCTTGGTACCTTCGATTTTCACCGGTCGCAGGGCTTCGATGGTACCCATGCGAATCGTCTGCACGCGACGCGCTTCGTCACGGGAATAGGAGTCACCGGTCAAGCTCGATTGGCAGCCAGTGAGCAACATCGCCATGGTGGAAAAGGAAGCAACCAGCAGAACAGACTTACGCATAGCATCAACTCCAAAGGACAAGTAACCATTAAACTCCGCAGCCAGACGCCTGTCACGGCCTTGCCCGGATAAAAATGTTTCGATTCAGGCTTCGTACAGGCCTGTCCACGCACTCACCACACAGTCGCGGCCTGATCGCAGAACAGCGCCACTGAGCAGGGATCCAGATGGATTACTTTATCATTGTCGTCACTACCGTCGCCGGGCTGTACTTCCATGGGTGGCTGTACGTGCGCATCAGACGCTGGATGGACCGGGACCTGGCGTTGGCGCTGGCCGGCAAGGACGAGCAGAAAAAAGCGTTCATGCTCGAACGGTTGGCGAGCGCCCGGGCTCAGAAAATCAGGCGTCGAGACCTGCCGCAGTGGCTTGAGGCCGCAGCGGCAGCTTATCCCGAACGGTAGACTGCTTAAGGCGCCAGGCGTTCAAGAATCCAGCTGGCACCCTGCAGGCGATAGTTGAGCCGGTCGTGGAGACGGCTCGGACGGCCCTGCCAGAACTCGATGCGTTCTGGCAGCAGGCGATAACCGCCCCAGTGTTCAGGGCAGTGGGGTTGGCTATCGCTGAAACGTTGCTCGGTATCCTTGAGCAGCGACTCCAGCTCACCCCGATCGGCAATCACCCGGCTCTGCGGCGAAGCCCAGGCACCGAGGCGACTGCCCAGCGGGCGCACCTGATAGTACGCATCGGATTCTTCTGGCGTGACTTTCACCACCCGACCTTCAATCCGCACCTGACGCTCCAGGGTCGGCCAGAAAAACGTCATGGCCGCGAATGGATTCGCCACCAGTTGCTGGCCTTTGGCGCTGTCGTAGTTGGTGAAGAAGGTGAAGCCCTGGGCGTCCAGGCCCTTGAGCAGAAGGATGCGGCAATGCGGCCGCCCCTCCTGGTCGACAGTGGCCAAGGTCATGGCATTGGCCTCCACCGGTGCCTGCTCGGTTTTCACCGCGTCGGCAAACCATTGGTGGAACAGCGCGAACGGCTCGGCCGGGGCTTGCGCCTCGGTCAGGCCATCACGGGTGTAGTCGCGGCGCATATCAGCCAGGGCCTTGGTCATGACGCATTCCTTATGGTTGACGAATTACTTCTTTGTAGTATCGGCGGCGGCGACTTTTTTAGTGTCGGCTGCGGCTTTGGCCGGTGCCGTCTTCTTCGCGGGCGTTGCCGTTTTAGCCGGGGTCTTCTTCGCGGCGGCTTTCTTGGCCGGCGCTTTCTTCGCCACCGGTGCAGCCGCTTTCTTCGCATCGGCAGGTGCTGGCGTCACAGGCTTGGCAACCGGCTTGATGTCCTGGGCCGCGACCATGCGCACAGGCGCCGGGGCCGGCATGTTGTACTTGCTCAGCAAGGCGACCATGGTGTTTTGCGGCGTTACCAACAGTTCCACGCGGCGATTCAAGGCACGGCCTTCATTGCTGTCGTTGGCGGCACGCGGGGCTTCACCACCCATGCCACGCAGCATCAGGCGATCGCGCTGCAGACCGCTGAGGCGGAAGATCGCAGCCACCGACTGCGCACGTTCCTGGCTCAGCTTCACGTTAGCCGGCGCTGCGCCCGAGGTGTCACTGTGGCCGAGTACCAGCACCGCAGTCTTCGGATCGGCTTCAAGGATTTTCGCAACGCGAGTGAACGGGCCGAGAGTTACCGGCAGCAGCATGGCCGGGCGGTCCGGGTTGAACGAGCCTTCTACCGGCGCGGTGACCACCAGGACGTTTTCACGGCGTTCGAGTTGCAGGTTGCTGTCCTTGATCGCTGTACGCAGACGCGGCTCGTAGTCGTCAAGCCAGGCTTGGGTGACTTTCGGATCAGGCATCGGCACGGCTTTGGCAGTGCTTTGATCCTTGCCGCCGAACGGCCACCACCACTTGCCGCCCGCCTCGGCCTCGGCCTTGGCGACTTCGACCGGCTTGGCCTCAGGTTTTACCTCTGGTTTCTTATCGAGCACTTCCTCGGAGCCGAACGGCCAGTACCAAGGGCTGGAACTGTCAGTCTTGGTCACCGCAGCGGCTGCGGTGGGCTTCAAGGGAGCTGGGGCCGGTTCTTTGGCCGGCTCTTTGGCCGCGACTTTGTCGGAAGACCCGAACGGCCACCAACTGCCGCCGTCTGCATCATTCTTAGGAGTCTGCGCGCAACCGGTAATAGCGAAGCACAGTGCCAAGGCGAGGGTGGGTTTGGTTGACATTGGATATCCACAAAAATGAAGTAATAAAATCAGGCCGGGTCAGCCCGCATAAACAGACGCTTGGAAACTGAAAAGGCCGTCGGGTTCCAGCTCCGGAACCCTTGAGCGTGATTTACAGACAAGTGGCCAGTACCCGCACAAGCTTTTGTGCGCGCGGATCCATCAAGACGTACGGCCCCAGGGTATTTGTCACAAAACCGAATGCCACATCATGTTCCGGGTCAGCGAAACCAACAGAGCCACCCGCACCCGGATGCCCGAAGGCTCGCGCGCCCAGGCCGAAGGTCGCATTGGGCACATCCGGTTGGTCGAGCATGCAGCCCAGGCCGAAACGGGTTCGGGTCAACAGTGTCTTGTCTTCGCCGAGGCTGTGCTCGCGGGTCAGCTCGTCGAGCAATTCGCCTTCCAGCAGGCTGCCATCGAGCAAACCGGCGTAAAACCCGGCCAGGCTGCGGGCATTGCCGTGGCCATTGGCCGCCGGCTGCTGCATGCGCCGCCACTCAGGTTTGTTGGTACTGGTCAGCACCGAAGGTGGATTGGTAAAAGCACGGGTGGTCATGGCCGTTGGCTCGCGCAGGGTCACTTGCAGCAGGCGCTGGGCCGCGGCATCGCCGACATTGCCCTTGCCACGGGCAATGTGCGCCACGCGATGAAACTCTTCATCGGCCAGGCCGACGTGAAAATCCAGGCCCAAAGGCTTGGCAACCCGCGCCACGATGGATTCACCGGGGCCACGACCGTCAGCACGGCGCAGCAGCTCGCCGACCAGCCAGCCATAGGTGATGGCCGCATAACCGTGGCCCTCACCCGGCGTCCACCATGGCGCTTCGGCGGCCAGGGCGTCGACCATGGTTTGCCAGTCGTAAAGCGCTTCAGGGGCCAGTAACTCGCGCAACGCCGGCAGACCGGCCTGATGGCAAAGCAGTTGGCGCAGGGTCACCGATTCTTTGCCGGCGGCGGCGAATTCAGGCCAGTAGCGGGCCACCGGGGCGTCCAGTTGCAGCTTGCCTTCAGCCACCAGTTGCAGGGCGGTGACGGCGGTGAAGGTCTTGGTGCAGGAGAACAGGTTGGCGATGGTGTCGCTGTGCCAGGCTTCGGCCCCGTCCTTGTCGGAGGTGCCGCACCACAAGTCGACGACGGTTTCGCCGCCGACCCGGATGCACAACGCGGCGCCACGTTCCTGAGGATCGTCGAACAGCGCCGCGAACGCTTCACGCACTGCCTCGAACTTAAGCTCGTAATGACCCTGAATCTGCACCCGCAACTCCCCGGAAACGTTCTATAAAGTGGGCCGCATTGTTCCAGCCCTTGAGGGTTTTGGGAACAGGGGCGGGCTGGGCGGTCAATTCAACCCCCAGGTTAAAATCAAAAGATCGCAGCCTTCGGCAGCTCCTACAGGGTTGCGATCCTGGCGTTCAATGACCTTGGCCGGAATGCCCACCAGCGCCCTTCCCCGGGCCTTTGCCGGCTTCGGCCTTGCGCCCGCCCTCGGCGTCGTGGTTCGCCTTGTCGACCTCGGCGGCGGCCTTCTGGGCCTCTTTAGCCAATTGATCGACCGTCGCCAGATTGCTCTTGCGCACGCTGTCGACAAAGCCCTGGAACGGCAGATCGGTTATCCCCACCAGGCCAAAGTGACCATTTTCGCCATCCAGCAGGCGCCCGGTCACGGGTTGGTCGAGGTACTGGAACCAGTGCACGCCGACAATCGACGGCTCGCCCAGCGCCTGTTTCAGGAAATTCGCGTAGGCCGGGCCACGGTCTTCTTCCTTCGCCAGTTGCGTCACGCCGCCCCAGAACGGGCCGCGGTCGGTCGAGCCGAAGTTGAACTCGGTGACCAATACCGGTTTGTCCAGACTGCGCAGCCTGGCGAAGTCGTAACCGTCCTGGGGTTGCAAGGTGTACATGTTGAAACTCAATACGTCGCAGTACTGCGCACAGGCCTCAACGGCTTCCGGGGTGCTGATGGCAAACCGGCCACCAAGCAGGAGCTGGTTCGGCGCGTGCCACTCCAGCGAATCGGAAATGGTCTTGAAGTAGGTGTCGGCGAAGACCTTCTGGAAGTATTTGAAGTCGGCCTCGATTTCCGGGTGCTCGGCGCTTGGCAGCGGCGGCACGAAGCCCGGGTCCTCCATCAGTTCCCAGGCTGGCAGATCGATACCCCAGGCTTTCGACAAGCCCGCCTGGTTGCGGTATTTGTCACGCAACTGCTTGAGGAACGCGCGCTTGGCCGGCACGTCGGTGGTCATTTTCAAGGTGCCATAGGCCAGCGCATAACGGGCTTTCGGGTCATCGCCGGGACCGGCCCAGGCCAGTTCGTTGTCGGCGAAGTAACCGATCAGCCATGGATCGTCGCGGTGGTCGCGGGCAGCAATGGCCACCGCGCGCTCGGTCGCCATGGCGAAACGCGGGTCGAATGGGTCGGGCATCCCGCCCCACCAGTCGTTGCCAGTGCTGATACTCGCGTAATCGCCGACGATCGACAATGGCAAGGTATACGGCATGCGCTGCGCGTCACCCAGTGCCGGTGCGCTCCAGTTGCCGAGGGTATTGAACCCCCAGGCTTGCAGGCGCTCCAGGGTGTGGCCGGTCCAGCGCTGCTCATCAAAGGTCGTTTTGCAGGGTTCGGCAGGTGGTGGCTCAGCCGCTTTTGCCACCGTCGCATCGGCGGCGCCGGCCTTGGCCGCTTCGGCGACTCCGGATTCGGCCGTTGAGGGTGCGACGGCAGGCTCGGCAGCCTTCTCGGCCGTTGCTTCTACCGCATCGGCCTTGGCCGCTTCAGCAACGCCGGCCTTGGTATTGCTGCCCAGTGCACAAGGGTCGCCGTACAGACGCTGCAGATTGGCGCCATAGAAGTCATACCATTTTCCAGAACTGAAACCCCGCCCCTTATCGACACCATTACCACCGCGGTTGTCGCCTTCCCCGAAGTGATTGGCCAGCGGTTCATCCGCCTTGGGCAGGGATTCGAACATCCATTCCCGACCGGCGACATACGTCTGGTTGACGTCCGCCGCAACGGTGTTGACCCCCAGCGAATAGAACGGATGCCCCTGCGGCGTCACCAGGTACCAGCGTCCATCGCGTTTCTCGGTGCGGAAAAAACCGCTGGCCTTGAACGTCGGCCCGTTGGTCCAGCCGCCGAACGTGTCCAGGGAGGACTTTTCGCGCTCACCCAGCCAGGTTTTCAGCTGCTGTTGTTCCTTGGCGGCGGCGCTTTTCAGTTGTTCGTCGCTACTGACCTTTTCTGGCCATTTGGCCCGGGTCGATTGGCCATAAGCGTCCACCAGCCCGCCATAGACCGCTTGGGTCACACCTTCGCCATCCTGCACGCCAAAGCGCTCCAGCAGGATGCTCTGGGCGACTTTCGGCTGATCCATGGACAAGCTGACCGACACCACCTGGCTGCGGTCCAGTTCACCGGCACTGCTGGCCAGCAAAATGCGCTGGCCGTCGACCGTCATCGGCATCGGCGGACCCGCCTTCAGGCCCTGGCTCAGCGGCGAAGTCGGCTGCAATGGCACCAACAGGGACTGCGCCGGGCCGGCTGGAAGATCGACGCGACTGACCAACGTCTTGCCGTCGTTGCTCTGAATGGTCACGTACAGGGTCACGGCCCAATTCATGGCGCTCTGGATCCGCAAGCTCATGACGCCCGACTGCGACCAGTCCCAGGCACCGGTCTGCGGCGACAGGCGCAGCGTTGGCCGCGCAACAGGGTTGAAGGTGACCCGGCGCAGCACTTCGCCTTCGGGCGTCTGTTCGGCGTTGGACTGCGGCAGGCTGGCGTCCTGGGTCGCCACCTGGACCACGTCGGCGGGGCGCACAAAATTGAACAGCGTCTGCTGCCCGGCGGGCGCCGCCAGCAAGGGCGTGGCGAACATCAGGGCAAGAACGGCAGGTAGCGAACAGCGAATCATGAGAACGGAATTCTCCCTAGCGACCCGGGCGGGCCAATGGAAAAGCGATGGTAGAGAGATAGACAACGCGGCGGGCAAAACTGCCCACCGGTTTATCAGGAAATTTCACGGCGGAAGGGAGGCAACGCATTGAGGATCGCCTTGCCATAACGCTGGGTGACCAGGCGCCGATCGAGCAAGGTGATGGTGCCGCGGTCTTCTTCGGTGCGCAGCAGGCGCCCGCAGGCCTGGACCAGTTTCAGCGAGGCGTCCGGCACGGAAATCTCCATGAACGGATTGCCGCCACGGGCCTCGATCCATTCAGCCAGCGCCGCTTCGACCGGATCATCCGGCACCGAGAACGGAATCTTGGCGATCACTACGTGCTCGCAGTAGGCACCGGGCAAGTCGACCCCTTCGGCAAAACTCGCCAGGCCGAACAGAACGCTGGAATCACCGCCATCGACCCGCGCCTTGTGCTTGTTCAGGGTTTCCTGTTTCGAGAGGTTGCCTTGAATGAACACCTGCTTGCGCCAGTCGCGGTCCAGGCCGTCGAACACGTCCTGCATCTGCTTGCGCGAGGAAAACAGCACCAGCGTGCCCCGAGACCCTTCGACCAGGTCTGGCAGGTCACGGATGATCGCGGCGGTATGGGCCGCCGCATCCCGCGGATCGGCGTTCAGGTTCGGCACCCGCAATACACCGGCGTCGGCGTGATGGAACGGGCTCGGCACCACGGCGGTCACGGCCTTTTTCGGCAGGCCGGCGCGCATGCGGAAGCGGTCGAAGGTGCCCAGGGCGGTCAAGGTGGCCGACGTCACCAGCGCGCCATAGGCCACGTTCCACAGGTTTCGCCGGAGCATTTCCGCCGCCAGGATCGGGCTTGCGTTGACTTCGATATCGAAAAGCGAGCCGCTTTCCGCCAGGGTCAGCCAGCGGGCCATGGGCGGGTTGTCTTCCGGGTCTTCAGCCGTGAACGCGACCCACAATTCCCAGTTGCCGGATGAGCGCGACAACAGGCTGCCGAACAACGGATACCACTCCTCGGCCTGGTTGCTGGCGATGCCGATATTGACCTCGCCGTCCATACCTTCCTTGAGCAATTCAGTGAGGCGGGTAAACAGGTCGGTCAGGCGCGCGTAGCCCTTCTTCAGCTCGACGCCCATTTCGCGCATGTGCTCGGGAATCACCCCGCCCACGAAACGGTGGCGTGGGCGTTCGCGGCCCTCGACATCTTCGCCGGGCTTGAAATCGGCGATCTGCTCACAGGCGGTGAACATGAACTGTTGCTGGGTCTTGATCTCCCGCGCCAGCTCCGGCACCTGCTCGATCAGCTTGCCCAGATCACCGGGCAACGGGTGTTGGGCCAGCAGCTTGGTGAGGTTCTTCGCGGTGGTTTCCAGCCAGTCGGCGGTGGAGCGCAGGCGCGTGTAATGGGCAAAGTGGCCGATGGCCTTGTCCGGCAGGTGATGGCCTTCGTCGAACACGTAGATGGTGTCGCGCGGATCGGGCAACACGGCACCGCCGCCCAGCGCCAGGTCGGCCAGGACCATGTCGTGGTTGGTGACGATCACATCGACCTTGCCCATGCCTTCGCGGGCCTTGTAGAAGGCGCACTGGCCGAAGTTCGGGCAATGGCGGTTGGTGCACTGGCTGTGATCGGTGGTCAGGCGCGCCCAGTCGGCGTCCTCCAGGGCGGTGGACCAGCTGTCGCGGTCACCGTCCCACTTATTGCCGGCAAGTTTCTCGATCATGCTGGTGAACAGCTTCTGGCTGGCCTCATCGACCTCGATCTTGAAGCCTTCTTCTTCGAACAGCTGGGCCGTGGCGGTTTGTGCGTGACCTTCCTGGAGCAACATGTCGAGCTTGGACAGACACATGTAGCGTCCACGCCCCTTGGCCAGCGCAAAACTGAAATTCAGCCCGCTGTTGCGCATGAGGTCGGGCAGATCCTTGTAGACGATCTGCTCCTGCAGGGCGACGGTGGCCGTGGCGATCACCAGGCGCTTGCCCGCCGCCTTGGCAGTGGGGATGGCCGCCAGGCTGTAGGCTACGGTCTTGCCGGTACCGGTGCCGGCTTCCACCGCGACAATCGCGGGGTCGCCACTGCGCCTGCCTTCGTCGTCGGTGTCGATGTCACCGAGGACCTTGGCGATTTCGGCGATCATCAGGCGTTGGCCGTAGCGCGGCTTGAGGCTCTTGGCTTCGAGAAAACGCGAATAGGCGCCCTGGATCGTGGTTTTGAGTTCGGTGCTGATCATGGATTGTCGGGCGCAAAAAACGCTGGATAAATTTTCAGTAGTTCGGTTCGGTCGCTATCATACCCCGCTAATGAATCCCGCGCAGAACGGAGTAACCCGATGACACCTTTTAGCCTCATTTATAGCCTGCATGTCCTCGCCGCACTGGTGTGGGTCGGCGGCATGTTTTTCGCCTGGATGGTCTTGCGCCCCGCGGCCTTGAAGGCACTGGAGGGCCCTGCCCGGCTGAAGCTGTGGGTGGAAGTGTTTCAAGGTTTCTTTCGCTGGGTCTGGGTCGCGGTGGTGCTATTGCCGATCAGCGGCGTCGGCATGATTCATCTGCAATACACAGGTTTTGAAAGCGCACCGCGTTACGTGCAGGTGATGATGGGGCTGTATGTGGTGATGACGGCGCTGTTCATCCGGATCCAGGCGTTGATGTTGCCGGAGTTGCGCACGGCGGTGACGGCCCAGGATTGGCCGGCGGGGGCTGCGGTACTGGGAAGGATTCGTCGGTTGGTGGGGATCAATCTGATTGTCGGGTTGGTGTTGGTGGCGATTGCGGCGGCACGACCGATGTTCTAGATAATTCCCCCTGTAGGAGCTGCCGCAGGCAGCGATCTTTTGATGTTGCTTTTAAAAACAAGATCAAAAGATCGCAGCCTGCGGCAGCTCCTACAGGAAAATCACCATTCAAAAAATGGTTTACAACCGCTGCACCGTCACAGACCCTGCAGCCCCCTCCATTCCTGGCTGTCCGTCAACACCAGGCTTGCCGCTCTTGCCGCCATCGGCCTTGTAGACAAGACAGCCTTTGGCCTTGCCGCCGGCACCCGGCTTGCCACCAGGCCCGGCCACGCCACCGGCACCGCCGGCCACTTGAACCTTGATCTTGTCTGCCGGGTAATCGCGCGGCACGGCCAGCTTGACCGCCGCGCCAGGCGCACCGGCCTGGCCATCACTGCCATCGCTGCCATCGGCACCGCGACCCGCCTGGCCCCAGGCGCAACCCGGTGCCTGACCGTTGGCCCCGTCGAGGCCGACGAACCCTGGCGCACCCGCGCCACCGCGAGCATCCACCCGTAACTGCGGGGCATTCAGGGCCTTGATCTGCAAGTCCAGATTGCGCCCGGAACGGGCGGCCTTCTGGTAAGTCCCCGGTGCACCCCGCGCGGTGATCTGGCTGCCTTCGGACAACTCGGCGCGATTGACCTTGAGCTCCAGCGCCTGTTCGCCGGGGACGATGGTGATTCGCGCATCGCGACCCAGGTGCAGTTCGCCGACGGTGACTTCGGTCACGTTCGAGGGAATCAGCAAGGTGCCGTAGTCGGCCACTTCCAGGCGTTCCAGTCGCAAGGTGCTGGCGGTGTTGGGCAGGCGCATCAACGAGTTGGTTTCAACGCTCACCACCTGGGCGCAAGCCAATGGACTGATGAGGGCAGCGAGCAGACAGAGTTTACGCATGGGAAGCCTTAGATACGGTGGGAGCCGGGATGGTTTGCAGGTGGAAAACGCCGAAAAAGAGGATCTTCAGGCGATCGAGCCAAGGATGGGCGCGGCCCCTGAGCGTGCGAAAGCAGAACACCGCCTCCAGCAGATGAAGCCCCGCCAGCAGGCAGCCGGCCAGGTCGACCAGCAGGTGCAGTGGATAGACGAACGGCGTGAGCTGATTGACCAGCACCACCAGCCAGAACACCAGGGTCAACAGCTTCCCCAGCCCCCATATCACCTTCATACGCGCCCCCGATGAGAATTATTATTTGCTCGCACAGTAACGGCTTCCATGCAGGATAAGCCAGAGGGCAAACGGAAATTCTCGAGGAAGATGGCAAATGGCCGACGGAACGACGAAAATCATCGCCCGACGGCTCTATTGCGCGGCTCAGCGATTGACGTGCAATTCCACGCGACGATTCTTCGCGCGCCCTTCTTCGGTTTCGTTATCGGCAACAGGCTCACTTTCGCCCTTGCCTTCGCTGGTGACCTTGTTCGGTGCAACGCCCTGGCTCAGCAGATAGCCGGCGACGCTGCTTGCACGTTGCTGCGACAGTTGCAGGTTGTACTCATCCGATCCGACGCTGTCGGTATGACCAATCACCTTGATGCTCGCGACGCTGGCGTCCTGCAGTTTGCCCATGATCGAATCGAGTTTGCTTTGCATGGAGGGGGTCAGGTCAGCGCTATTGAAGGCAAACAGCACATCGTCGGCATCGCTCAGGGTGATGACTTCGGCTTGCACAGGTTCAGGTTTCACGCTGGCCGGGTATTGCGGCAGCGGGCAACCATGATGCTCCACAGGGGTATTGGCGGGCGTGTCGGGGCAGCGATCGCGACGGTCGAATACGCCATCGTCGTCTTCGTCGCCGTCCTGGGCATAACAGATCAAACCACCGGTCAAGACACCCAGCGCCGCTCCACCGGCCGCCCAACCGCTACTTCCGATAGCGCCCAGACCTCCGCCGACGAGTCCGCCAAGGAGGCTGCAGATCGGCCAGGTACGTTGATTGAGGGGGGCAGTGCCATCGCTGTGAGTAGCGCAACCGGTCAACAGGCTGCCCAGCAGCAGAACCGGCAAGACGGTCCGTGTGAGATTGCTCATTTTTGAAAGCTCCTGTGTCACCGGCCAATGCCGGTTACACAGGAGTAAAGACCCGCATCCACGACTGCACAAGCCGTGGATGCGAGGGGTTTAGCGGTTGATCTTGATTTCCGTGCGACGGTTCATCGCGCGGCCGTCAGCGGTTTTGTTATCGGCAACCGGCTGGCTTTCACCGGCCCCGGTGACCGACACGAAGCTGCTGCGAGGCACACCACTTTCGATCAGATATTCCACCACCGAGTGGGCGCGTTTGTCCGACAGTTTCTGGTTGTAGGCATCGCTGCCCACGCTGTCGGTGTGACCGGTCACGGTCAGTTGGGCGCTGGCTGCTTCCTGTTTCAGGCGAGTGGCAATGGTGTTGAGTTTGTCTTTATCGGCGGCTGTCAGCTTGGCCGAGTCGAACTGGAAGTTGACATCGCGAATGACGATGGTTTCTTCCTTGACCACCACGGCCTCTTCAACCACTGGAGCAGGTGCTGGTGGTGGGCAGCCATCGGCATCGACCCGTACGCCTTTTGGCGTGCCCGGGCACTTGTCGCGGCTGTCGAGTACACCATCACCGTCTTCGTCACCATCACCATGGACCCAGCAATAGGCTGCCGCCGTACCGCCGGCAATCAGCGCGCCGTAGCCGGCCCATGACGAGCTCTCGATTGCCCCGAGACCTGCGCCGACGACACCACCGACCGCCGCACAGATCGGCCAGTCGGTTTTTTGCAAACCTGCGCAACCAGTCAACACACTGGTTAGCAGAACCAGGGGTAATGCTGTCCGAACTATGCTCATCTAGTTTTCTCCTGAAGGATCGGCTTAGAACCGATTCAGGGAGTAAAGACCGGAGTTTTAATCTCCGCCAGCAATAGGCCATAGCAGTTTTGTCTGGTGTTCGCGGGGGATTGTGACTTTTGCCGCAAACCCGCTCTAGGATCGAACTGGCGGGCAGGCTAGTCTTGGTAAATCTGATTGAGGATCTTCGATGATTGCAGGTATTTCTTCGCGCACGCCGCAGCAGGCGCTGGCCGCTTTGCTCGACCGTTACGCCCCCGCGCGCCTGTTGTTGATTGGCGCCAGCGAGTTCCCCGCGCTTGAGGCTTTCAAGCTGGCGCATCCGGACAGCAGCGTGGCGCACGCAGCGCCCGGGCCATTGCCCGCAGAGTTGGCGGCGCTGCGCTTTGACCTGGCGCTGGTGGTCGATTGCCTCGAACATTTGCCCAAGCGTGATGGCCTGAACCTGCTTGGCGGCATCCGCAACCTCAACGCCAGCCGCATCGCGGTACTGGCCGACTTGCCGGCGAGCGGCTGGCAGGAAACGGATTTTTTCTCACTGGCACTGCAAGCCAGCGAACGTTTCCAGCGTGACGAGCAGGTACTGACCCTGTTCACCTATGATCTGCTTGAATACAAACAAGTACCCGACTGGCTCAACTCGCGGTTCTGGGCCAATCCGGAAAACTTCGGGAAATATTGGTGGTAACGCAATGAGTACATCCATTTGCCCCTGCGGCAGCGGCACCCTGCTCGACGCCTGCTGTGGCCATTACCATGCCGGACATCCGGCACCCTGCGCCGAAGCCCTGATGCGCTCGCGTTATAGCGCCTACGTGCTGGGCCTGATCGATTATCTGGTGGCGACCACCCTGCCCGCCCAGCAGGCCGGACTCGACCGTCAATCGATCACCGACTGGAGCGCCCAGAGCACCTGGCTGGGCCTTGAAGTCGAAAGCTCCGAAGTGCTCGGCGGCCAGCCGGAGCATGCCTTCGTCACGTTCACCGCGCGCTGGCACGACGGCAGCGGCGAACACAGCCACCGTGAACGCTCGTCCTTCGTACAGAATGCGGGGCGCTGGTACTTCATCGACCCGACCGTGCAACTGGACATCGGACGCAACGACGCCTGCCCTTGCGCCAGCGGGCACAAGTTCAAGAAGTGCTGTTCGGGGTATTTCGGTAGCTGATACAAGGTCAGGAGATCGACCCGATCTGCAGGAGCCGGCTTGCTGGCGATGCAGGCGACGCGGTCTGTAGGAGCCGGCTTGCTGGCGATGCATACGACACGGTGTGCCAGCCACTCCGCCTTCGCTGGCAAGCCAGCTCCTACAGGGTTCAAGGGAGAAACGACCATGATCACCCAGAGACTCGAACGCTTTCTGCTCACGCTGGCTCTTTGTCTGGGGCTCAGCGGTTGTGCATCCTGGTTCAGCTCCGACGAGCCGGACCCCGAGGTCCATCTGGTCAGGGTCGAAGTCGTGCGGGCCAAGCTGATGGAGCAACGGTTCGTCCTGCATTTTCGCATCGACAACCGCAATGACAGCGAGCTGACCGTGCGTGGCCTGGAGTATCGCATCCACTTGGGCGACATCCTGCTGGCCGAAGGCGAGCATGAGCACTGGGTCACCGTGAACCCCAGGAGCAGCCGTTTCTACAAGGTGCCGATCCGCACCAACCTGTGGCCCAAGGTCAAGGACCTGGTCAAACAGCTGAAAAACCCCGAGCAGGCCGTTCCCTATCGTCTGGAAGGTGAGATGGAAACCGGTTTATTCATCGCCCACTACGTGCACCTGACGCGTAATGGCGTGATAATCCCCGCCGATCTAATTCCGGAGTAACCCCGATGACCCAGCAACCCCATGTCCATGGCCCAGACTGCAACCACGATCATGACCACCACCAGCATGATCACGACCATGGCCATGTCCACGGCCCGAACTGCGGCCACGCCCACCAGGAACCGGTGCGCAACGCCTTGAAAGACGTTGGCCGCAACGATCCTTGCCCATGCGGCAACGGCAAGAAGTTCAAGAAGTGCCACGGCGCCTGATTGACTGATCGGTAGGAGCTGCGATGCGGCTCCTACAGAGCTTTATCCAGAATGTGTGCGGTGCTGACGACCGTGGCGTACTCGCCATGCAAGTTGCCCAGCGACATCGCATGGACCTCTTCAGCGCTGTGGGCATTGCCGAAAAAGTCGGCCTTGTCGAAGGTAAAGCAGGCATCCTCCGCGACCCAGGTGTCAAACCCCAGATTGCCTGCGGTGCGCGCCGTGGACTCCACCGAGTTGTGCGTCGCTACGCCAACGATGACCAACTGCTCGATCCCCGCCTCACGCAAAAACGCCTCCAGCCCCGTCGAACAAAACGCATCCGGCACCTGTTTTTGAATGTGTCGTTCGCCGGCCGCTGGCTGAAACCGCGACTGAAATTCCACCCCGGATTGCTCGGGCCAGAACACTGAATCCTCTGACCTGGACAAATGCTGCACGTGGATCACCGGCCTGGCACTGTGGCGCCAGTGGGCCAGCAGTTCCAGCATGCGTTCTTCGGCGTGGGGATTGTTCCGGCGACCGAGTTTCGGCTGCAGGATGCCTTTCTGTTGGTCGATGATGATCAGCGCCGCGTTTGTCTTGAGCTCCATGCCGGCCTTTCTCCCTCGGGTCATTGGCTGTACCGCCCCCATCTTGCATGGGAGCGGTCATCAGCACCAGATCAATGACCGAACACGCCCACCTTCTTGGCTTTCTTTTCCGTGCGCTTTTCGATCGCCGATTTCAGCGGTTTTTTCTTCGCTGCCTTCTTTGAATCCATACCTTTGGACATGATGCGTACTCCACTGACTGGGGATGTGAGATCAGGTATACACCTATCGCCGCCGGCGTGTTCTTTTATAATCGCAGGCTTTGCACACCGACAGTCCCAGACCATGCCCGATACCCTGTACACCCGGCTCGACGAGCCGTTATGGCCATTGATGAACAAGTTTTATCGCGCCCACCAATCGTCGATGAAGGCGGTTCGCGACGCACAATTGTGGGTGGCGCGGCGCGACGGGATCGTCGGTGCGCTGTGTTTGCGGCCGGTGTCCGGCGGGTTTTGGCTGACCGGACTGTTTGTCGACCCGGCCTGTCGCGAACAGGGTGTCGCGGGCGCATTGATCGCTGCAGCGATCAACCAGGTTGAAAGCCCGGTATGGCTGTTCTGTCATCCGGACTTGCGGGAGTTCTATCAGCGTCGTGGCTTCGTCTTCGATCCGCCGATGCCTTACGCCCTGGTCGAGCGCCTGAGTCGATACGCGCGCAGCAAGCCGATGATTGCCATGGGCCTTGCGCGGTAACGGATCAGTCGTCTGCGTTGGGATCCAGATCCGGGAACATCACCTCGGTAAACCCGAACTTGCTGAAATCGCTGATGCGCGACGGGTACAATCGACCGATCAGGTGATCGCACTCATGCTGCACCACCCGCGCATGAAAGCCCGAAGCGATGCGCACGATCGGCTCACCCTTGGGGTCGAAGCCTTCGTAGCGGATATGTTGATAGCGATCCACCGCACCGCGCAGCCCAGGCACCGACAGGCAACCTTCGAAACCTTCTTCCAAAGTCGGGATCAGCGGCGTGATCAGCGGATTGATCAGGATGGTCTGCGGAACCGCTTCGGCGTCCGGGTACCGTTCGCTGTGCTCGAAGCCGAAGATCACCAGTTGCAGGTCGACGCCGATCTGAGGCGCGGCCAGGCCGACCCCGCCAACGCTTTCCATGGTCTGGAACATGTCGTCGATCAGTTGCCACAACTCGGGGCTGTCGAACATCTCGGCCGGCACTGGCGGGGCAATGCGCAACAGGCGTTCATCGCCCATTTTCAGAATTTCACGAATCATGGTCAGGTTTCGTCTATGGTCGGTTTCGGTTGTGAGTGATCGCGGCCCAGTCCCGATACGTGCTGTTTTTCCTCATGCACGGGGCCATGCTCGCCGGGGACCTTTTCGCCAGGGTCCTTGCCCTCTCGCGACATGTGCTCGATCACCGCATTCATCTCCGCACCCAGCAGCAACACCGCGGCGGAGATGTAGAAGTACAGCAACAGCACAATGATCGCGCCGATACTGCCATACATGGCGTTGTAGTTGGCGAACTCCTTGACGTACAGACCGAAGCCCAGCGACGCGATGATCCACACCACCACCGCCAGGACCGAGCCGGGCGTGATGAAACGAAACTCCTGCTTGACGTCAGGCATGACGTAATAGATCAGCGCCACGGCGACCATCAGCAGGATCACGATCACCGGCCAGCGTGCAATGGTCCAGAGGGTAACGATGAAGTACTCGAGACCGACTTGCGCCGCGATCCAGCCCATCACCTGCGGGCCGAGCACCATCAGCGCGGCGGCGATCAGCAACATCCCGGCGATGCCGACGGTGTAGATGATCGACAAGGGAAAACGCTTCCACGCCGGACGGCCTTCGACCACATCGTAGGCGGCGTTCATCGCGCTCATCATCAGCCGCACGCCGGCCGACGCGGTCCACAGGGCAATCACGATACCCACCGACAGCAGGCCACCCTTGGATTGCTGGAGCTGGTCGATCACCGGGTTGACCTGCTCCAGCGCCTGGGGCGGCAACACCAGTTCCGACTGCAGGCGCAGCCAGGAAAAGAAGTCAGGCAGGTGCAGGAAACCGATCAGGGCGATCAGGAACAGAATGAAGGGGAACAGCGAAAACAGCATCTGATACGCCAGCGCCGAGGCATAGGTCGACATTTCGTCGTCGACGAATTCAGTGACCGTGCGCATCATCACACGGTGCATGGGCAGACCTTTCATGTCCGGAAAAATCATTAGCGTCTCCATTCGCCGCAATCAGGATGGGTTGAAGTCATGGCGACTCAGGGGCTGTTTTCTACATCAAAAGTAGATTACCTGGCGACTTTGAAACAATTTCCCTGCTCAAGTTCAGGCTGACATAAAAACGGCCATCCGTGGATGGCCGCCGCTGTCACCAATCAAGGCCGAATCAGGCCTTGTCGACGCCTTTTTTAACAGCGTCCTTGGCTTTGCCCACCGCTTGTTGAGCTTCGCCTTTCTTTTCCTGCACCACGCCTTCGGCGCGCATCTTGTCATTACCGGTGGCCTTGCCAACGCCTTGCTTGACGTTGCCGGCTGCTTCGTTGGCCATGCCTTTTACTTTATCGCCTGTGCTGCTCATGGTGTTTCTCCCGAACAATATTGATGAATAAAGTGGTTACAGAAGGTTGACCGGAGGCGTTTGCACGGAGTTTCATTTATTTTTACTGCGACATTTCATCGATCCGCGCAGGTTGGGCTTTATGTTTACCGGCCAACCCCCGAGAATGCGCAACGTATTCAGGCCCTGGCGCTGAAGATCCAATTTTGTAGGAATGTTATGAAAATCGATAAAAAGCAGGCCATTGCCCGCAGAAACCTGGAACTGGGCGGTGCTGTGCTTGGCGTCAACAACTGCCATTTCACCGAACTGAACCGCAACCGCAACATCTGGTGGTTCGATATCCCGGTGACGCGCCTGGCCGTTGGTCAGTACGAGTGGATTCACCTGCTGATGCACACCCCGGACACCGACCAACTGTTGCACCTGAAAGTGCCGACCGTGTTCCTGCGCGAGAAGCTCGAAGGCCTGGTGGTGCGCAACGAAGGCAAGCGCAAGGCGGCGTTGAGCCTGGAACTGAGCGCCGACAAGGATTCCTTCCTGCAGGACATGCGCCCGGCGGGCACCAACGTCAATTTCGCGCCGTTCCGCCAATAATCGAAAAGACCGCAGCCCTGTAGGAGCTGCCGAAGGCTGCGATCTTTTGATATTCAACAAAAAGCCCCGCATCTGCGGGGCTTTTTGTTTTACGCGGCGTTCTTCGCCTTGATCTTCTTCAACTCTTCATCGCGCAACTCACGACGCAGGATCTTGCCGACGTTGGTGGTTGGCAGCGCATCGCGGAACTCCACGGAGCGCGGAACCTTGTAGCCGGTGACATTGGCGCGCATGTGCTCCATCACCTGTTCCTTGGTCAGGGTCACGCCCGGTTTGGCGACGATGAAAATCTTGATCGCCTCCCCCGACTTCTCGTCCGGCACGCCAATGGCCGCGCATTGCAGAACGCCCGGCAGGGTGGCCAGCACGTCTTCCAGTTCGTTCGGGTACACGTTGAATCCGGAGACCAGGATCATGTCTTTCTTGCGATCGACAATGCGCATGTAGCCGTCCGGCTGGATCAGCGCGATATCACCGGTCTTCAACCAGCCTTCGCTATCGAGGATTTCATCGGTGGCTTCCTGGCGCTGCCAGTAGCCCTTCATCACCTGCGGCCCTTTCACACAGAGTTCACCGATTTCGCCCATTGGCTGTTCGACACCAGCATCGTCGACGATTTTGCACAGGGTCGACGGCACCGGAATGCCAATGGTGCCGATCTGGATCTTCTGGATCGGGTTGACCGTGGCCACCGGGCTGGTTTCGGTCATGCCGTAACCTTCGCAGATGGCGCAACCGGTGACCGCTTTCCAGCGCTCCGCCGCCGCCAGTTGCAGGGCCATGCCGCCGGACAGGGTGACTTTCAACGCCGAGAAATCCAGCTTGCGGAAGCCTTCGTTGTTGCACAGGGCCACGAACAGGGTGTTGAGGCCGACGAAACCGCTGAACTTCCACTTCGACAGTTCCTTGACCATCGCCGGCAGGTCGCGCGGGTTGCTGATCAGGATGTTGTGGTTGCCGATCAGCATCATCGCCATGCAATGAAAGGTGAACGCATAGATGTGGTACAGCGGCAGCGGCGTGATCAGGATCTCACAACCTTCATTGAGGTTGGAGCCCATCAGTGCCTTGCACTGCAGCATGTTCGCCACCAGGTTGCGGTGGGTCAGCATAGCGCCCTTGGCCACGCCAGTGGTGCCGCCGGTGTATTGCAGCACTGCGACATCGCTGCTGGCCGGGTTGGCTTCAGTCACGGGTTGGCCATGGCCCTTGCTCAACACGTCGTTGAACTTCACCGCTTTTGGCAAGTGATAGGCCGGCACCATCTTCTTCACGTACTTGATCACGCTGTTGATCAGCAGACGCTTGAGCGGTGGCAACAGGTCCGCCACTTCCGTGACGATGACGTGCTTGACCCCGGTTTTCGGCACCACGGTTTCAGCCAGGTGCGCCATGTTGGCCAGGCAAACCAGGGCTTTGGCACCGGAGTCATTGAACTGGTGTTCCATTTCCCGCGCGGTGTACAGCGGGTTGGTATTGACCACGATCAGCCCGGCGCGGATGGCACCGAAGACGGCAACCGGGTACTGCAGCACGTTCGGCAGCTGCACGGCGATTCGATCGCCCGGCTGCAAATCGGTATGCTGTTGCAGGTACGCGGCAAAGGCACCGGACAATTCGTACAGCTCACCGTAGGTGATAGTCCTGCCCAGGTTGCTGAATGCCGGTTTGTTGGCGAAGCGTTGGCAGGATTGCTTCAACACTGCCTGAATATTCGGGTACTCGTCTGGATTGATGTCGGCAGCAATTCCAGCTGGGTACTTATCCTTCCAAAAGTCTTCGATCATGGAAGCCCACTCCTCAGCAACGCGAATTCAGCACCGCATTTGATGCGATTATTATTGGTGTTTGGTTATTGGTGAATCTGGGCTTTCATACAGGCCGAGAAGCACAAAACGCGCCGAGAGTAGCAGCTTTGCCAAGGGTCGCCTAGAGCCAAAAGCGGCCTCTACAGTCACAATTGTGACTCAAGAATGACAAGCGGTCATTTTAGAGCAAAAAACCTATATTGCCTTGAAACCCCCGAAAATCGGGGGCTCAAAACAAAAGATCGCAGCCTTCGGCAGCCTACAGGGGAATGTGATTCCTGTAGGAGCTGCCGAAGGCTGCGATCTTTGGAGAGCGCCCCGCTCTACAACCTGTTACGCGATATCCCGCAACTCCCGCCGCAGAATCTTGCCCACCGGCGTCATCGGCAACGACTCACGCAGGACGATGTGCTTGGGCACCTTGTACGCCGTGAAGTTTTCCTTGCAGTAGGCCTTCAGCTCTTCAAGGCTGACCCCCGCCTCACGCGCCACCACGAACAACTTCACCGCCTCGCCCGAACGCTCGTCCGGCACACCGATCACCGCGCAGTTGGCGACTTTCGGGTGAGCCATGACCACGTCTTCGATTTCGTTCGGGTACACGTTGAAACCCGAGACGATGATCATGTCCTTCTTGCGATCGACGATGCGCACGAAGCCGTCCGGGTCGATCACCGCGATGTCGCCGGATTTGAACCAGCCCTCGCTATCCAGCACTTCGTTGGTCGCCTCGGGTTTCTGCCAGTAGCCCTTCATGATCTGCGGGCCCTTGATGCACAGCTCGCCACGCTCGCCCAATGGTTGCTCGACGCCTTCGTCGTTGATCACCTTCAGCGTGGTGCCCGGCACCGGCAGGCCGACCGTGCCGATGCGCGACTGGTCGCCATAGGGGTTGGTGCAGGCCACCGGCGAAGTTTCGGTCAGGCCGTAGCCTTCGGTGATGCGGCAACCGGTCAGTTGCTCCCAGCGCTCGGCCGTGGCCTTGACCAGCGCGGTGCCGCCGGAGTTGGTGAGCTTGAGACTGGAGAAGTCCAGGGTCTTGAAGTCCGGGTGGTCCATCAGCGCGACGAACAGCGTGTTGAGCCCCAGTAATGCCGAGAACCGCCAGTTCTTCAGCTCCTTGATGAAAGCGCCGATGTCCCGGGGATTGGTGATCAGCACGTTGTGATTGCCGGTCACCATCATGCACATGCAATTGGCCGTGAACGCATAGATGTGGTACAGCGGCAGCGGCGCGATCATCACCTCCTGGCCTTCGCGCAGCAGCGGCCGGCCGTCGGCCGCGAACTGGCCGAGACAGGCCCGGGCCTGCTGCATGTTGGCCACCAGGTTGCCGTGGGTCAGCATCGCGCCCTTGGCCAGGCCGGTGGTGCCGCCGGTGTATTGCAGCACGGCGATGTCGTTGAGGCCTGCCTTCAACCCCTTGATGCCCAGGCCGCGGCCCATGCGCAACGCACTCTTGAAGGAAATCGCCTGGGGCAAGGAATAGGCCGGGACCATTTTCTTCACCTTGCTCACCAGCGTGTTGACCAGCCAGCCCTTGGCGGCCGGCATCAGGTCGCCCATCTTCGCTTCGATCAGGTACTGGATGTCGGTGTCGGGCAGCACTTCCTGAACTTTCTGCCCGAACATGTTCAGGTACACCAGTGCCCGGGCGCCGGAATCCTTGAACTGGTGACGCATCTCCCGCGCGGTGTACAGCGGGTTGGTGTTGACCACGATCAGCCCGGCGCGCAAGGCGCCGAACACGGCGATGGGGTATTGCAGGACGTTGGGCATCTGCACCGCGATGCGATCCCCCGGCACCAGGTCGGTATGGGCTTGCAGGTAACCGGCGAACGCGGCGCTGTAGCGTTCCAGTTCGGCGTAGGTCAGGGTGACGCCCATGTTGGTGAAGGCCGGGCGATCTGCGAACTTCTTGCAGGAACGCTCGAACACCTCGATGACCGACTTGTATTCAGCGACATCAATGTCCAGGGGGACGCCGGCCGGGCGTTTGTCATTCCAGAAATCAGGTTGCATTGTTCTTGTCCTCTTTACCTGAACCGATCCGGGGCCGCTGATCTGTCATTTCTCAAATACAGAACGCGGAGCTTCACGGACACTAGCAGCTATGGCGAATCAGGCAAATATGGGCAAGGGCGTCATAGACCGTGTGAATCTTCCCGCCGTGGCGTGGGCTGATGCCAGCGCCGTTATGCGCTATACAATGCAACCACCCCGCGCCCATGCATGGAAAGGAATCGCCATGATCCACGACACGTTCTGGCTGACCGCCAGTGACCGCAGCCGCCTCTTCGTCAACCAGTGGCTACCTGCTGGCAGCCCCAGGGCCGTGATCCTGCTGGCCCACGGCATGGCAGAACACAGCGGTCGCTACGGGCGCCTGGCGGAAAAACTCTGCGAACAGGGCTACGGCGTCTACGCGCCGGACCTGCGTGGACATGGCAAAACTGCCGAAAACGGGACGCTCGGCCATTTCGCCGACAGCGATGGCTGGGCCAAGGTAGTGGGCGACCTGGCGTGCCTCAACCAGCACCTCGGCCAGCAGCACCCCGGGACCCCGATTGTGTTGCTGGGGCACAGCATGGGCAGCTACATCGCCCAGGCCTATCTGCTGCATCACAGCGCCAGCCTGCACGGGGCCATTCTCAGCGGCTCGAACTTCCAGCCCGTGGCCCTTTATCGGGCGGCCCGCCAGATCGCGCGTATCGAACGTCTGCGCCAGGGCCCCAAGGGCCGCAGCGCCCTGATCGAATGGCTGTCGTTCGGCTCGTTCAACAAGAAATTCAAACCGGCGCGCACCCGCTTCGACTGGCTCAGCCGTGACCCGGTCGAGGTCGACCTGTACGCCAGCGATCCGCTGTGCGGCTTTCGCTGCACCAACCAGCTGTGGATCGATTTACTCGGCGGCTTGCAGCAAATCAGCAAAGCGTCCAATCTCGCCCAGATCGATCCGGGCCTGCCGCTGCTGGTGATCGGCGGCGAATGTGATCCGGTGAGTGAGGGCAAGCGTCTGAATGATCTGGCCAACGCGCTGCGCGAGGCTGGCAGCCAGAGCCTGCAACTGACCGTTTACCCGCAGGCACGGCACGAACTGTTCAACGACATCAACCGCGATGAAGTGACGACCGACGTGTTGGCCTGGATCAACCAGGCGTTGAGCAATCCGCGACCACACCGAACCGAATAGTTTTTTGTGAATTTTTTAATTCGTCACAGGAATCCAGACACATGACCCAGGTTACCAACACCCCTTACGAAGCCCTCGAAATCGGCCAGACCGCCAGCTTCAGCAAAACCGTTGAAGAGCGCGACATCCAGCTGTTCGCCGCCATGTCCGGCGACCACAACCCGGTGCACCTGGACGCCGAATACGCCGCGACCACCATGTTCAAGGAACGTATCGCCCACGGCATGTTCAGCGGTGCGCTGATCAGTGCCGCGGTCGCCTGCGAGCTGCCTGGGCCGGGCACCATCTACATCGGCCAGCAGATGAGCTTCCAGAAGCCGGTGAAGATTGGCGACACCCTGACCGTGCGCCTGGAAATCCTCGAGAAACTGCCGAAATTTCGTGTGCGCATTGCCACTCGCGTGTTCAACCAGCGCGACGAGCTGGTGGTGGATGGCGAAGCGGAGATCCTGGCGCCGCGCAAGCAACAGTCCGTGACTTTGACCGAGTTGCCGGCGATCAGTATCGGTTGATTACGTTAAAAGATCGCAGCCTCGTTTCACTCGACAGCTCCTACAAGGCTGCGATCTTTTGATTTTTCAAGGCTCCTGCACCTGCACGCTCGCCGTCATCCCCGCACTCAGGTTGAGCCCTTCCGGCAACTTGTCCAGCTTGATCCGCACCGGAATCCGTTGCGCCAGCCGAACCCAGTTGAACGTCGGCTCGACTTCCGCCAGCAACTGCCCATCCGGCGTCGTATTGCGGTCGGTAATCCCCCGGCTGATGCTTTCCACCGTCCCCTGCAAGGCATCCCCGGCGCTCATCAACCAGACTTTCACCGGGTCGCCGACGCGAATCCGCGGCAGCTTGGTTTCTTCGAAGTACGCCTGCACATAAAAGGTCGAGTCGTCGATCAAGGCCATGACTGACTGCCCGGCGTTCACATAGTTGCCCTGGGCCAGGCGCAGGTTGGTGATGTGCCCGTTGCGCGGGGCGTGGATCTGGCTGCGGTCGAGATTGATTTGTGCGGCCTTGGCTTCGGCCTGGGCCTCGCGCAATTCGCCCCGGGCGATGCCGGCGTTGATCTGCGCATTTTCCCGCAGCTCGGCACTGATCGCCTGCGGCCCGAGACTGGCGCGTCGGCTGGCTTCGCGCTCGCGCAGATTGAGTTGCTGCTGGCGGGTCTGCACCACCGCCTGGGCCTTCTCCAGCGCTGCCTCGAAACGATCGCGGTCGATGCTCAGCAACAGGTCGCCGGCCTTCACTTCCTGGTTGTCGTGGACCTTGAGCTCGCGCACCCAGCCCGACACATCCGGGGAAATCACCACCACATCGGCACGGACGCGCGCGTCGCGGGTCCAGGGGGTCAGCATGTAGTACTGCCACAGATGGACGCCGGCAAAAATCGCCACGGCCACCAGGCACAGGGTGACGGCTACACGTACGGGGGTACGCATGTTCAACTCCTTATAAAGGTCCGAGGACGACGGTGATCACGGTCAATACACAGACGTACAAGGCGCAATCGAATAATGCTTCATGCCAGATCCAGCGGCTCACCGGGGTCAGGCGCAATAACAGGCGCAAGGCGCCGGTGACCAGCAGTGCCAGCACCAGGTAAATCAGGAATGGACTGAGCAGTACGCCGCCCACCGACCACTCACGCAAGCCCATGAATTTCCTCCTGCTGGCGGCACCAGGCGCGCCAGCTGTTTTGCAATTGCAGCACCGCGCCCTGGGCCAGCTTCAGCGCATCGCTGGGAGGCAAGGCGTACAGGGTTTGCAGCAACGCTTCACTGGGTTCGGCCAAGGCCTCGGCGCGACTGCCGGCAGGGCCCTGGCGCAGGACATTTTCCAGGTCGTCGAGATAACGCCGCTGCGGCGCCGTGACCGGTACCTGCGCCACCGCCAGGCTCAAGCGCAGGTGCAGCAATTCGTCGCCGATGTCCAAGCCGAGCAAGCCGTCGTCCCAGCGACTGCGCGCCGGTTCCGGCAGTTCCGGATAGTGCCGCGCCAGTTGCAGCAAACGGTCGGCCATGCGCCCGCCGAACCAGCTTTCGGCACCGGCCAGGTTGCGCCGGGTCAGGCGCACCAGGTCGTCCAGGGTTGCCACCAGCAAACGTCGGCCATGCCAGGTCGGGTTGCGCAGGATCAGCAAATGGAACGCCAGCACCGCCGCACCGACGCCGATCACCATGGCCTGGGCACTGTTGAAGAAGGTCGCGACGCCGAACTGCATCTGGTTCAGCGGGGCCACCAGCACAATGAAATGCAGGCAGAACGAAGTGGCCGTGGCGCCGATCTGCGGCTTGGCCATGCCCAGCGCGCCGAAAAACAGCGGCACGCCCATGCCCAGGCAGAGCATGGCGAAACTGCTCCATTGCGGCAGCAAGATCTGCCCGACGACAAACGCCGCTGGAATGGCCAGGAAAATACCGCGCATGAAACTCATGCCGATCTGCGCGCCGTTCTCGCGGCTGGCGAACAGGCTGCAGACCACACAGGTCAACACCAGTGCACCAGCCGCGGCGGGCCAGGCGGTTGCCAGCCAGAAGCACGACACCACCAGGAAGGCCAGGGCGCTGCGGGCGCCGAAGACCAGGGCTAACGACAGGTCGCGGTGCGGTGTCAGGGTTCTCGGCGGAACCACTGCGTCACGGCCCTCCTCCACCGCTTTCAACGCCGCGTTCGCCGCCATGGCGGTGTCCATCAACAAGGTGAAACGGACCAGGCAGTAGCTCTGCGCGGAACTGATGTGCGGATCATGGGAAGCATCGAGCAAACGCGGGCGCAAGGCTTGCAGGATCGCGGCATCGGCACTGCCCAGCGCCTCCTGGACCTCGTTCATCCACGGCAACAACTGCTCGGACTCCTGCGGTTCCAACTGCTTCCACTGCCGGCGCACCGAACGGGCAATGCGCAACAGCATCAACAGCTTCTGGCTCAAACCGCTGATGGCCCGCGCACGTTGGCGCCCCTGGCCGCCTTCGAACCAGGCGTGTTCGCGCTGGGCGTCCACCGCGACGATTCTTCCGAGGATTTCCAGCAGGCCCTTGCGCGCCTGGCCATCGCCAGCCAGGGTCGCCCGCGCGGCATTGATCCCGCTTTGCCAGGCGACCCGGGCCTGCTCGGCCAATTGGCGTTCCACCCGCAGCGGCCAGATCAAGGCACTGCTGACCGTGGCGCAGATAATCCCCAGGCTGATTTCCGTGCAACGCGCCACGGCCTGATCGAACACCGTCAACGGATGGTTGATGGCCGGCAAGGCAATGATCGCCACCGTGTAACCGGCCAGCACGAATGAATAGGACCAGGCGCTGCGCAGCAGTGTTGAACTGGCGGTACACAGCCCGAGCCACAACGCCAGGGCCAGCAGGAACAGCCAGGGAGTCTGGGCAAAGACGCCCATGAACACCACCGACATGATCGTCCCGACCAATGTCCCCAACAGTCGCGCCAGGCCTTTTTGCAGGACCATCCCGGACAACGGCTGGGCCACGATGAAGGCCGTCATCAACGCCCAGGCCGGTTGCTCCAGGCCCCAGCGCAACGCGAGCCACAGCGCCACGCCCCCGCCGATCAGGGTCTTGATCGCGAATTGCACGGCGCGCAGGTCAGGCGCGAACAAAGCCTGCAGGGTGATAGGCACTAAATGGACTCTCGAGAGGACGATTTAACGATAGACGGCTTCTCCCACGACCTCTCATAAAACGCGGATTCTGTAGGAGCTGCCGAAGGCTGCGATCTTTTGATCTTGCTCTTCAGCGGGTTCAAAGCCGCCAAAAGATCGCAGCCTTCGGCAGCTCCTACAAGGGTTTTTGCGGTGTTATTCACAGGGCACAAAAAAACGCCAGGCTGGCTGGCGTTTTTGACAGCTAACGAACGCTTACGAGCGCGCGCGAGCCTGGTTACGCAGGGCTTTCACCTGATCGTGATTGCGCTGTACGCCATGGTACTGACGCTCAACCACATCACGAATGCTGACCAGGTTGTCCTTGTTGATTTTTTCGATGGCTTCCTTGTAAGCCTTCTTCGCATGGTCTTCACCACGCTCGGCTTCATTCAATACAGCCTCTTCGTCCTTGCCGGTGAACATCGACTTCACGTCGACCCAGCGACGGTGCAGATCACCGCTGACACTGGTGGAAGTTTCCGGATCGCCACCCATCGAGCGTACGAGGCTCTGCAGTTCAGCGGCAGCTTGTGCGCAATCGGCAGAACGTTGCACGAACAGGGTTTTGAGTTCAGGTTGTTTGATGTCTTCAGCGCAAGTCTTGAACCCTTCCTGACCGTCCTTGCAGGTTTCGATCAGGTCGTTGAGTACAGAAATCGCTTCTTTATTCATGTCGGTCATTTTCAATTCCTCGCGGGTTGATGAAAGATGCAATAGCTATTGCACTGGTCATGCCAGCCCGGAATTGATTGGTAATTCGTTATTTTTCAATAACTTATAATTTATCCGAAAATCTGTATCCGTTTTATTTGCATGATCTGTCATTTGGCCTGCATGCAGAATGCCTGTATTTTCCAGACTGATTGATTCAAGACGGCCGATTGATGAACCCTGAAAAGCTCGAACTATTGATTACCCGGCAAATGCCCTTCGGCAAATACAAGGGCCGCATCATCGCCGACCTGCCAGGCCCCTACCTCAACTGGTTCGCCCGGGAAGGTTTTCCCAACGGCGAATTGGGCGGGCTGCTGGCCCTGATGCAGGAAATCGATCACAACGGCCTGTCCGAGTTGCTCGAACCCTTGCGCGCCAAACATGGCAAACCCGCACCCCGTCATTGAACCGAGTAACCCCATGCCCGATAACACCCGCCGCGCCCGTGATGAAGCATTCTGGAAAACCTTTGCCGACCGCTACGCTGTGCAACCCGGCCCGATCAACCTGGAAAACGGTTACTTCGGCCGTATGTCGCGCACGGTGGTCGAGGAATATCAGCGCAACATCGAACTGATCAACCGCAGCAACTCGGTCTACGTGCGCCAGCGTTTCGAACAGGGCGAGAGCCAGAAGATCAGCGCGCAGGTAGCCGGGTTGATTGGCGTTGCCGCAGAAAGCGTCGCCCTCACCCGCAACGCGACGGACGGTTTGCAATCATTGATCCGCAACTACAACCTACTTCAACCAGGCGACCAGGTACTGTTCAGCGATCTGGAGTACGACACTGTCAAGGGCGCCATGCGCTGGCTGGCGCGCCACCGCGGCGTTGAAGTGGTCGAGATCGAACACCGGCATCCCGCCAGTTTCGACAGCCTGCTAGGCACTTATCGCGAAGCCTTCGCGCGTTATCCGCGACTCAAGCTGATGGCCCTGACCCACGTCACCCACCGCACGGGCCTGGTGATGCCGGTCCAGGCGATTGCCGCCGCCGCCAAAGAACATGGCATCGACGTGATTCTCGACGGCGCCCATGCGCTGGGCCAGTTCGAGTTCGACCTCGCTGAGCTGGGCATCGACTTCGCCGCCTACAACCTGCACAAGTGGATCGGTGCGCCGCTGACCCTGGGCTTCGTCCATATCGCCCCCGAGCGCCTGGCCGACATCGACACGGACATGGGCGAGATGCATTTCCCGGTCACCGACATCCGCGCCCGCACGCCGTACAGCACGCCCAACATTCCGGCCTTGCTCACCCTGCCGCTGGTCATCGAGGAGCATCATGCGATGGGCGGTGCCGCCGCCAAGGGTGCGCGACTCAACTACTTGCGCAACCTGTGGGTGAGACCGGCACGGGAGCTGCCGGGCATCGAAGTGATGACGCCGGATGACCCACGGTTGTATTGCGGCATCACGTCGATGCGTTTTACTGCACATGCCGATCAACAGCCGATGGTCGAGCGCCTGCTCAAGGACTACAACCTGTTCACCGTGGTGCGCAGCGGGGCGGCGTGTGGGCCGTGTATTCGTATCACGCCGGGGCTGACGACTACGGCGGCGGATATGATGGTGTTGACTTCGGCGTTGACTGAGTTGCGCTGAGATTACTGTGGGAGCGGGCTTGCTCGCGATGGACGTTAACGATAACGCGGGTTGCCTGATGCCCCGCGTTGTTCTCAGGTTTTTCGCGAGCAAGCTCGCTCCTACAAAGGTTTTTTTGCGGGCAAAAAAAACGGTGCACCGACCAAGCGCACCGTAAAGCCGTAAAGCACACAACGAAGTGTTGGGGTGAAGCTGATCAGTCCAGCAGCGCCAAGGCCTCGGCGGTGCATTCCTGAATGCGGGCCCAGTCGCCGTTCTTGATCCACTCCGGATCAAGCATCCAGCTACCGCCCACGCACATGACGTTTTTCAATGCCATGTAGCTCTTGATGTTGGCCGGACCCACGCCGCCGGTCGGGCAGAATTTCACTTCGCCGAACGGGCCGCCCAGGGCCTTGATGGCCGCGACGCCGCCGCTGACTTCGGCCGGGAACAGTTTGAAGCGGCGATAGCCCAGGCCGTAGCCTTCCATGATGCCCGAGGCATTGCTGATGCCTGGCAACAATGGAATCGGGCTGGCGACGCTGGCTTCGAGCAGGTCACGGGTGATGCCTGGCGTGACGATGAACTGCGAACCCGCAGCTTCGGCCGCGGCCAGCATGTGCCGATCCAGCACGGTGCCGGCACCGGTCACCAGCTCCGGACGCTGCTCACGCAGCACCTGGATGGCCTTGAGGCCGAACTGCGAGCGCAGGGTCACTTCCAGGGCGGTCAGGCCACCGGCCGCGAGGGCATCGGCCAGCGGCAGGATGTCCTGCTCGCGGGCAATGGTAATGACCGGCAGGATCCGCGCCTTGGCGCAGAGGCTGTCGATCAGGGCAACTTTGTCCGCCATGGAAACGGTCGGGGATGGGTTTGTCATAGCGGCTGTTCCTTGGCTCATGGGCACCAGTAAATCTCTAACGTGGGTTGCAAAAACGCGCGAATCGGCAGTGCGGCGACATCGTCACCGGCCAGTGCGGTATCCAGGGTGGTCAGCTTGGACTGACCGGAAATCGACAGAATCTTGTGTTTGGCCGAGGCCAGCAGCGCACGACTCATGGTCAGGCGCTGACGCGGCACGGTGGGTGCCAGCATCGGGTAACAACGACGGGTCCCGTCAGCCTTCAAGGCTTCGGCCAGGTTCGGGCTGCCGGGGAACAGCGACGCGGTGTGGCCGTCATCGCCCATGCCCAGCACCAGCACGTCGATCACCGGCAGCTCGGAAAGCAAACGGTCGGCGTGATCGGCGGCCTGTTCAAGGTTGGCGCTGGCGCTGTACAGGCTCAGGAACTGCGCCTTGGCCGCTGGCCCTTGCAACAGATATTTCTTCAGCAGGCCGGCATTGCTGTCGGCGTGCTCGACCGGCACCCAGCGTTCATCGGCGAGGCTGACCACCACGTTCGACCAGTCCAGCGCCTGCTTGGCCAGGTGCTGGAAAAACGCCACCGGGCTGCGGCCACCGGAGACCACCAGGGTCGCCGTGCCCTGGGCTTCAATGGCATCGCTCAGGTGCTTGGCCACATTCAGTGCCAGGCTTTCAGCCAGCAGCACCGGGCTCTTGAACGCATGGGCGCTGACGCCCTGCGGCAGTTTCAAATCAGATATCGCCATACCACGACCTCCCATCCCGCGTGATCAGAGCAATGGAGCTCATCGGTCCCCAGGACCCGGCCGCGTACGGCTTGGGCGCATCACCGGATTTTTTCCACCCGGCGATCAACTGGTCACACCACTTCCACGCAGCTTCGATTTCATCTTTACGGACAAACAGGTTCTGATTGCCGCGCATCACTTCCAGCAACAACCGCTCGTAGGCATCGGGAATCCGTGCGCTGCGCCAGGTGTCGGAAAAATTCAGCTGCAACGGACCGCTGCGCAGCTGCATGCCCTTGTCCAGGCCTTGTTCCTTGGTCATCACCCGCAAAGAAATGCCTTCGTCCGGTTGCAGGCGGATAATCAGCTTGTTGCTGATCTGCAGGCGCTGCTCGGGAGCGAAGATGTAGTGCGACGGTTCCTTGAAGTGGATGACGATCTGCGACAGCTTCTGCGGCATGCGTTTGCCGGTACGCAGGTAAAACGGCACGCCGGCCCAGCGCCAGTTGCGAATGTCGGCACGCAGGGCGACGAACGTCTCGGTGTCGCTCTGGGTGTTGGAATTGGGTTCTTCCAGGTATCCGGGCACCGGTTTGCCTTCGCTGTAGCCGGCGATGTACTGGCCACGCACCACCTGGGTGGTCAGGCCTTCCGGGCTGATCGGTGCCAGCGCCTTGAGCACTTTGACCTTCTCGTCACGGATACTGTCGGCGGACAGGTCGGCCGGCGGGTCCATGGCGATCAGGCAGAGCAGTTGCAGCAGGTGGTTCTGGATCATGTCCCGCAGCTGGCCGGCCTTGTCGAAGTAGCCCCAGCGGCCTTCGATGCCGACCTTCTCGGCCACGGTGATTTCCACGTGGGAGATGTAGTTCTGGTTCCACTGGGTTTCGAACAGGCTGTTGGCGAAACGCAGGGCGATCAGGTTCTGGACAGTCTCTTTGCCCAGGTAGTGGTCGATGCGATAGGTGCGGTTCTCCGGGAAGAACTGCGCCACGGCGTCATTGACCTTGCGCGAGGACTCCAGGTCCGAACCGATGGGTTTTTCCAGTACCACGCGGGTGTTTTCCGCCAGGCCGACCTTGGCCAGGTTTTCGCAGATCGCCCCGTAGACGGCTGCCGGTGTGGCGAAATAGGCGATGACCCGTTGCGCGCTGCCGGCCACTTCAGCCAGGGCCACATAGTCTTCGGACTTGAGGAAGTCGACGTGCAGGTAGCTCAGGCGTGCGAGGAAGCGCTCGAGTACGGCTTCGTCCAGCTCCTTGGCACCGACGTAGCGGCGCAGTTCGGACGTGATGAACGCCAGGTGCTCCTGCTCGCTGCCAGGCTCACGGGCCAGCGCGATGACACGCGTGTCCTCGTGCAAGAGGCCTGCGCCATCGAGTTGATAAAGGGCAGGAAACAGCTTGCGCAGGGCCAGATCGCCCAGGGCGCCGAACAAGGCGAAGGTGCACGGTTCAACCGTAATCGAAGGCATGATGTTTGTTCTTTTATCAAGTTAAGCTACAAATACCTTTTTTCAAGGCATCACTCAAGGGAAAATGTAGTAATAACCACAACATTTTCGCAAAATACAGATTCCGTGTGGTGGTCGGTCGGAGCCATCAGTAGGATAGGCCACCGTTATGGGCCACACCAAAGGCCCTTTTTGCATTAGCCGCGCGCTTATCGGCGCAGGTGTAAAGGATACTTATATGGACCGCGTGCGAAATTTACTGGAGCAAATCCAGAGTCGCCTTGAAGAGCTGAACAAGGCCGAACGCAAAGTGGCCGAGGTGATCCTGCTCAATCCACAGCAGGCCACCCGCTTCAGCATCGCCGCCCTCGCCCAGGCGGCGTCCGTCAGCGAACCGACGGTCAACCGTTTCTGCCGTTCGTTCGGCGTCAGCGGTTACCCCGAGCTCAAGCTTCAGTTGGCCCAGAGCCTGGCCAGTGGCGCGGCCTATGTCAGCCGTGCGGTCGAGGCGGATGACAATCCTGAAGCCTATACCAAGAAGATTTTCGGCAGCGCCATCGCCTCCCTGGACAGTGCCCTGCAGGCGCTGGACCCGAACTTGATCAGCCGCGCCGTCGATCTGTTGATCCAGGCCCGGCAGATCCACTTCTTCGGCCTCGGCGCCTCGGCCCCGGTGGCGCTGGATGCCCAGCACAAGTTCTTCCGCTTCAACCTCGCCGTGACCGCCCATGCCGATGTGCTGATGCAGCGCATGATTGCCTCGGTGGCGCATACCGGCGAGTTGTTCGTGATCATTTCCTACACCGGCCGCACCCGCGAACTGGTGGAAGTGGCGCGCATTGCCCGGGAGAATGGCGCCTCGGTGCTGGGCCTGACTGCAGAGAACTCGCCCTTGGCCAAGGCCAGCACCTTGAGCCTGAACATTCCGCTGCCGGAAGACACCGACATCTACATGCCGATGACTTCGCGGATCATCCAGCTGACCGTGCTCGATGTGCTCGCCACTGGCATGACCTTGAGGCGCGGGGTGGATTTCCAGCCGCATTTGCGCAAGATCAAGGAGAGCTTGAATGCCAGCCGGTATCCGGTGGGCGACGAGTTCAACTGATCCGAAATCCCGGCTGACCGGTCCGGCCTCATCGCTGGCAAGCCAGCTCCTACAGGTTAAGCGGCGGTCGCAGTTTTTGTGCTCGACGCGGACACTGTAGGAGCTGGCTTGCCAGCGATAGGGCCAGCCGAGACACCGCAATATCCAGAGCTAAACCCCCACCCGCGCCTGCAAACTCAAATGCGCCCGCTCCCCAGGCTTCAGGCACAGGCTGTCGGTGCCGCCACTCGCCGCCTCTACACAAACGAATTCGGATATCTCGCTCCAACTCACCCCCAGCAACGGCCGCGAACCCGGATGCCACACAACGGTATCAGCGCTGGCGCCCGTATCGATGCACAACGCCCGCTCCCAGGCGTGATCGTTAAGCTGTAACTCACCGTCATGCTGGAACACCCGCTGGCAGCCGCCTTCGACGCGCAACTCGCCTTCCTGCTGGCAAATCTGTCGGTTCAACTGGTCGTAACCTTGCGCGCCATCGAGCCCAGACAGCGCTACCTCACCGACATCACCAATACGCCAGTAAGCGTGCAAAGCCTGGCTCAACTGGCACGGCATGTCGTCCTGATGCTCGGTGCTCAGGCGCAAATCCATGCGTTCCCCCAAGTGCGCATGCAGGTCTACCTGCCAGTCGCACAGCTCCAGCTGCCAGTGCAGGCGCACGCCATCGTCATCGTTGCTGCTGTCGATCAGTTTCCAGTCGAGTAAACGCGCCCAACCGTGGGACGGCCAGGCGTTTTCGCTGGGGTGACGGCCGTACCATGGCCAGCACACCGGCACACCACCGCGAATGGCCCCGACCTGCGGCCACTTCGCCGCGCACCACAGCCAGGGTTTCTGGCCCTTGGGCTGGAAGTGCAGCAACTGCGCACCCTGGCGACTGAACACCGCCTGACACAGCGGATGATCGATCACCAGCACGTCGCGCTTCTGATAGCGCTCCCACGCAAACACCGGCCGTTCGCGCAAGGATTTGAAGAAGCGTTGTAGCGGATGCTCAAGCATGTGCCACGGTCCTGAAAATCGTCTGTTACCGGGGTGCGCCGCCGGCAAAAAAAAGCGGACAGCCTTGGCCGTCCGCAAAATGCGCACATGGAGAGGAGCTTATCGCAGTCGCGTTAGAACACCGACTGAATTTTCAGGCCGGCGACCAAAGCGTCATCGACTTCATCCACACCGCCCGGGTGAGTGATGTATTGCAGGTTGGGACGCACGGTCAGCCAGTTGGTCACGTGGAAGCCGTAGTTGAGTTCGTAGTTGTATTCGGTGTCGCGCAGCGGCGAGAACAGCGGATCGTTGTAGTCGCTGACGTTATTGGAGGCGTTGACCAGCTCGGCATTTTTCTTCACGTCATCGTTGACATGGATGCGGGCGAAACCGATCCCCATGTCATCTTTCGGACGTGCATCGAACGGGCCTTTGTAGACGAACATCAGCGACTGGTAGTTGTCGACGATGTTGGTGTCCTTGTCGTGGAACGTCGCGTTGGCGGCGATGTTCAGACCGCGGGTCGCATCACCGTTATGGCTGGTGAGTTGCTGTTGCGCCACGAACCAGTAGCCGTGCTTGCTGCTGTGGCTGCGATAGGCGTTGCCGCTGGTGGCCGCGTTGTTGCCGTTGTCGTCTTCAAGCACGTCATCGGCGCTGGCGGTGCTTTTGTAGTAACCAACACGGTATTCGCCCGGCAACTTGCCTGGGTTGGGCAACCACACCAGTTCCACCGGCAGGACGGTGCCTTCGGTACCGCTGCCGCTGAGCTTGAAGCCGTTGCCGTGCTCCAGTTGCGACGGGTTCTGGTTGTACGCGCCGATCTGCGCATACCACTCAGGCGAGAAGTTGTACTTCACGCGGATCGCCGCCTGACTGACCGGCCAGTTGTACCAGATGTTGGTGGCCCAGTTGCCCACCTGGGAGCCGCAGAACGCCAGGTTCTGGAATTCGCAGGGGAAGGTGTTGAAGTCTTCACCTTCACCGAAGTAACCGGCCTTGATGTCGAGTTTGTTGTCGAAGAACTGATGCTTGATCCACAGTTGGGTCAGCCGGACCATGTGCCCACGACCATAGACTTCCTGGGAGGAACTCAAGGTGCCGGCACGCGGGTCGCCGATACGGTCGTTGGAGATGTTCTCACCGTTACGGTTGGTAAGCTGGATCTTGGCCTGGGTGTTGTCCCAGCCGAACAGTTTCTCCAGGTCCAGCGCCGCCCCCAGGCCGAACTGGTCACTGTAGCGTGCGGTCTTGTCATCGTTGAAACCGCCGTCGAGGTTGCCGCCCACTTCACCGACGTAGTCCATCTTGATGTCGATGCCCTGCTCGATCAGCCTGGTCCGCTCACCACCCCAGTCGCCCGTCATCCATTCGGAATCGGCACTGAACGCATCAGCCGCGTGCACGCTACCGGCCAGCATCATTGCCGCAATTGCCGATAACTGGCAGATAAGCTGAGCGTTGTTGTTCTTCTTCATCCCTACATCCTCGTCTTATTGTTATTAACTGTTTTTATCTAACGCGGTTACATCCCCTGTGGGAGCGGGCTTTTGTGGGAGCTGGCCTGCCGGCGATAGCGTCAACTCGGTTCGAGGTTAAACCGAGTTGTCCGCATCGCCGGCAGGGCCAGCTCCCACACGACCCCGCTCCCACATTTTTTGATCTTCAGCGGCCTTTGAATTGGGCCACGTTGGCGGCGTGAGCTTCGGTTTTCGGCAAGCCAGCCACCCCCAGCCGCTCACCTGTCTTGGCATCGAACAGCAGCACTTTCGCCGGATCGAATTGCAACGTCAGGGTCTCGCCAACCTGCGGCGCCACGTCCGGCGCCAGGCGGCAGCAGACCTTGGTGTCGTTGAGGTTGACGAACACCAGGGTGTCCGGCCCCGTCGGTTCGGTGACCTGGACTTCGGCGCGAATGCTCGGCAAGCCATTGGGCTCGCCGCTGGCCAGCACGATCTGCTCAGGGCGCATGCCAAGGATCACTTCGCGGTCTTCGAGCCCGGCGTCCTGCATGCCCAGCGGCAGCTCGCAACGGGCCTGGCCGCTGTCGAGCAGCGCCAGCAGGCGACCGTCCTTGCGCTGCAGGCGCAGGGGAATGAAGTTCATCGGCGGCGAACCGATGAAGCTCGCCACGAACAGGTTGGCCGGGTTGTTATAGATGTCTTTCGGCGTGCCGAACTGCTGGATGATCCCGTCCTTCATCACCGCCACTTTGTCCCCCAGGGTCATGGCCTCGATCTGGTCGTGGGTCACGTACACCGTGGTGGTTTTCAGGCGCTGGTGCATCAGCTTCATTTCGGTGCGCATCTCGACCCGCAGCTTGGCGTCGAGGTTGGACAGCGGTTCGTCGAACAGATAGATCTTCGGCCGCCGCGCCAGGGCACGGCCCATCGCCACGCGCTGTTGCTGACCACCGGAGAGCTGGCCGGGCTTGCGATTGAGCAGGTGTTCGATCTGCAGCAGCTTGGCGACGCGAGTGACTTCCTCATCGATGGCCGACTGGCTCATCTTGCGGATTTTCAGGCCGAACTCGATGTTCTCGCGCACGCTCATGGTCGGGTACAGCGCGTAGGACTGGAACACCATGGCGATGTCGCGATCCTTGGGGCTCATGCCGCTGACGTCCTGGTCGCCGATCATGATTGCGCCGCCGGTGATGGTCTCGAGACCGGCGATGCAATTCATCAGGGTCGACTTGCCGCAGCCCGACGGGCCGACAAGGATCAGGAACTCACCGTCCTTGATCGACAGTTCGATGTTCTTCAGGGTGTCCGGCAGGCCGGCGCCATAGGTCTTGTTTACATTGCGAAGTTCGAGCGTAGCCATGATTACCCCTTGACTGCGCCGGCCGTCAGCCCGCGCACGAAATACTTGCCTGCGACCACATAGACCAGCAGGGTCGGCAGCCCGGCGATCATCGCCGCGGCCATATCAACGTTGTATTCCTTGGCCCCGGTACTGGTGTTGACCAAGTTGTTCAGCGCCACCGTGATCGGTTGTGAATCCCCGCTGGAGAACACCACCCCGAACAGGAAGTCGTTCCAGATCTGAGTGAACTGCCAGATCAGGCAGACCATGATGATCGGCGTCGACATCGGCAGGATGATCCGGCGGAAGATGGTGAAGAAACCCGCACCGTCGAGGCGCGCCGCTTTCACCAGCGCATCGGGAATGCTGATGTAGTAGTTACGGAAGAACAGCGTGGTGAACGCCAGGCCATAGACCACGTGCACGAACACCAGGCCCGTGGTGGTGCTCGCCAGGCCCATCTTGCCGAGGGTGAACGAGGCCGGCAGCAGGACGGTCTGGAACGGCAGGAAGCAACCGAACAGCAACAGGCCGAAAAACAGCTGCGAACCACGGAAACGCCACATCGACAGCACGTAGCCGTTCAAGGCACCGATGGCCGTGGAGATCAGCACCGCCGGAACGGTGATCTTGATCGAGTTCCAGAAATAACCGTCAACCGTGGCCCAGGCCTTGACCCAGCCGATGCCGCTGACCACGGTCGGCCAGCTCAGCAGGTTGCCGGTGCTGATGTCTTCCGGGGTCTTGAAACTGGTCAACAGCATGACCACCAGCGGAATCAGGTAGAGCATCACGGCGAGGATCAGCACGGCGTAGATCGCGATGCGACTCAAGCTGATGGCAGGTTTGGCAGCGAGACTAGTCATGACGCTTGGTCCTCAGCTCGGAGTACAGGTAAGGCACGATGATTGCGAGAATCGCACCGAGCATCAGAATCGCACTGGCCGAACCCATGCCCATCTGGCCGCGACTGAAGGTGAAGGAGTACATGAACATCGCTGGCAGGTCCGAGGAGTAGCCCGGGCCACCGGCGGTCATCGCCGCCACCAGGTCGAAACTCTTGATCGCGATGTGCGCCAGGATCATCACCGCGCTGAAGAACACCGGGCGCAGGCTTGGCAGCACCACTTTCCAGTAGATGCGCGGCATGCTCGCCCCATCGATCTGCGCGGCACGGATGATCGATTGATCAACGCCGCGCAGGCCGGCGAGGAACATCGCCATGATGAAGCCCGAGGCTTGCCAGACAGCGGCAATCACCAGGCAATAGACCACGCGATCCGGGTCGATCAGCCAGTCCAGGCGGAAGCCTTCCCAGCCCCAGTCACGCAACAATTTATCCAGGCCCATGCCCGGGTTGAGCAGCCATTTCCATGCAGTACCGGTGACGATCATCGAGAGCGCCATCGGGTACAGGTAAATGGTGCGGATGAAGCCTTCTCGACGGATGCGCTGGTCGAGGAAAACCGCCAGCAGCACGCCGATCACCAGGGTGATGCCGATGAACATGCCACCGAACAGTGCCAGGTTCTTGCTCGCCACCCACCAGCGGTCGTTGTCGAACAGCCGGGCATATTGCGCCAGGCCCGCCCACTTGTAGTTGGGCAGGAAGGTCGATGTGGTGAACGACAGAACGAACGTCCACAGGATGTAGCCATAGAAGCCCACCAGCACGATGAACATGCTCGGCGCCAGCACCAGTTTTGGCAGCCAGCGTTGCAATGCATCGAACGGCGAGGCCTTGCTGAACACAGCAACAGAACTCATGGGGAAATCCAGTACGAGGGAATTAGGAGTACAAGTGCGTTTCCTGTGGGAGCCAGCCTGCTGGCGATTGCGGTGGGTCAGTTGATACATCCGGTGTCTGACACTCCGCTATCGCGAGCAGGCTCGCTCCTACAGGGCCAAGCATTACTTGGCCGACTGAACCGCCGCGCCGAGTTTTTTGGCCGCATCAGCCGGGTCGGCTTTCGGGTCGTTGATGTAGTTGGTCACTACGTCGAAGAACGCACCCTGTACCGCCAGCGTGGTCGCCATGTTGTGCGCCATGCTCGGTTGCAGGCCGCCGGACTTGGCGTCAGTCAGGAAGTCCTTGGCCGCGGTCTGGGCGCACGCATCGAAACCGTACTTGCCCATGTCCGCCAGCATGTCGTTGCGCACCGGGATCGAGCCCTTGTTGATGCTGAAGACTTTCTGGAAGTTCTCACCCAATACGACTTTGGCGATGTCCTGCTGACCGGCTGCAGTGCCTTTGTCTTTTTGCTTGAACACTGCCAGCGAGTCGATGTTGTAGGTGAAGGCCTTGTCGGTACCCGGGAACGCTACGCACTCGTAGTCCTTGCCGGCGACCTTCTTGGCGGCGGTCCACTCGGACTTGGCCCAGTCACCCATGATCTGCATGCCGGCCTTGCCGTTGATGACCTTGGCCGCTTCCAGGTTCCAGTCCTGACCTTTGCCGTCGGCGTCCATGTAGGTCGCTACTTTCTTCAGTTCGGTCAGCGCCTTGACCATTTCCGGACCGGTCAGCGCGCCGTTGTCGAGATCAACCAGGGCTTTCTTGTAACCATCGACACCCATGACCGAAAGCACAACGGCTTCGAATACGGTGCTGTCCTGCCAAGGCTGGCCGCCGTGGGCGAGCGCAATGAAGCCGGCAGCCTTGAGCTTGTCGCCTGCCGCGTAGAATTCTTCGAGGGTGGTCGGGTTCTTGGTGATACCGGCTTTCTTGAAGACTTCCGGGTTGATCCACAGCCAGTTCACCCGGTGGATGTTCACCGGAACGGCCACGTAATCACCTTCGAACTTCACGGTATCGGAGACTTTCTTGTCGAGCAGGCTGTCCCACTTCTCTTCTTTGGCAACGTCCTTGAGGACGTCGGTGTCGAGCAGACCGGTCGACGCCCACTCCTGAATGTCCGGGCCCTTGATTTGGGCAACGCCCGGCGGGTTACCCGCTACGGCACGGCTTTTCAGCACGGTCATGGCCGTCGCACCGCCACCACCGGCGACTGCGCCGTCCTTCCAGGTAAAGCCGTCTTTTTCGACTTGAGCCTTGAGCACATCGACCGCTGCCTTTTCGCCACCGGAGGTCCACCAGTGAACGACTTCCACGGAACCTTTGGATTCGGCGGCAAGCACACTGAGCGGGAGCGCAGACAGGGAGACGAGGGAAATGACAGTAGCGAGGCGAGAAATCGCATTCATCGAGAAGTACCTTTCTTGTTGTTATGCATGCAAGTCTGGTGCTTGCGCTGCAGAGGATTTTAAACAGGGGACGGCCCTTCGCAGGTAACGAAGGGACGCGCGAATGTCACCGCATGGTTACACAGAACCGCTCTGGGACAATGCTGCCAGCGCACTGGCCATGCTCGGCGCCAACGGCAGGCGCGGGATCAGCACCGCTTGCCAGGCGTGATAGAGGTCGGGTTTTCCGGGCCAGATATCGGCACTTGGGCGGTTCAAGGGGTCGAGTTCGTGATGCCAACTGCCATCGCATCGGTCGATGAAATGACTGTCACAGAATTCCCAGAACAGTCGGTACCAGTATTCGTATTGCGCATCGCCGGTGCGCTTGAGCAAGGCACTGGCGGCGGCGCTGGCTTCGCAATGGGTCCAGTGCAGGCGATGGCGAACCACTGCCTTGTTGTCCCAGTCGAGGGTGTAGACCAGGCCCGGCGCGCCGTCGATGCTCCAGCCGTGGCGGCAGTTGTGCTCGAAGAGTTTTTGCGCGTCGGTGGCCAGCCAGCCTGGGGTGAGCATGCCGGCGCGTACTCGCGCAGCCTCGAGATGCAAGAGCAATCGAGCCCATTCGAAACCGTGTCCCGGCGTGGTGCCGTAGGGGCGAAAACCATCGGCCGGGTTGTCGTGGTTGTACTCGCGCAGCGAGTGCCAGTCGCGGTCGAAATGCTCGATCACCAGATAGTCATTGGCGGCGGCGTGACCATGAATCACTCGCTCGACGATGCGCTGGGCGCGGTTTAACCAGCGCTTGTCGTCGGTGACATCGGCCAGGGCGAGGAAAGCTTCGGTGGCGTGCATGTTGCTGTTGGCACCGCGGTACGCCTCCTCCTCGCTCCAGTCGCGATTGAAGGCTTCGCGCATGGCACCTTCTTCTTCGCTCCAGAAACAGCTGTCGATGATGTCGATCGCGTCATCGAGCAAAGCCTGCGCACCGGGCCGTTGCGCGACCACCGCGGAACTCGCGGCCAGGGCCACGAAGGCATGCAGGTAGGCGTTCTTGCCGGTGTTACCGTCACGGTGTTGGGCGAGCGCGAACCAGCCACCGTGCACGGCATCGCGCAGCGGCCCACGCAGGGCCTGGATGCCGTGATCCACCAGGTCGGCAAATCCTGGCAGGCCCTGGATATGCGCCATGGCGAAGCTGTGGGTCATACGCGCGGTGTTCATGGTGTGGGCTTGGGCGTCGGCCGGCAGACGACCTTTTTCGTCGAGATTGCCGAAGCCTTCAGGCAGTCTTGATGCCTTGGCGAATGCCAGCAGGCGCAAGCCTTCGGCGGCGAGCCATTGCTGATGGGCCGGTGCGTTCAGCCAGCTGCTGAAGGCGGGTTGAGAGGAGTCCATGGGGTGCCTTTTTTGTTGTTATGACTGAGGGGCAGTCTAAACAACGGGCGGTGGTGGGCTTGTAACGAAGGGGGCGTGTTATGTCACCAAGCTGTGACATTTCCCTTTTGAAATTGCGTTGAATGCACTGACGCCTTCGCGAGCAAGCCCGCTTGTATGTTTAGACTTGTAGGGGTGGTGGGACTAAAAGCCAGCATCTGACTCTAGCCAGTACAGACCGTGGGAGACTTCGCCCCACCCCTTCACCAAAGCGCCGATAAGGAATGCATCGGCCATGACCGACGATAGAAGCAAGCCAGCGCAATGGTGAAGCCCCGACAAGCCTTTAAACCCTAACCCGGAGCTTTCTTTGTGGCAATGAGTGTCTCGCGTTCTGTAGTCGGAGTGGATGTCGCCAAGGCCGAAGTGGTGGTCTATCAGGCCGACACGGATCTGCTGTTACCCGTGTCAAACGATAAACCGTCTCTTACAAAGTGGCTGAAAACGTTACCTGCAAACAGCGCCATCGCGATTGAAGCCACCAATATCTATCACCTGGATACGGTTGAGCTGGCTCATGCAATGGGACATGCCGTCTATGTCATCGACGGTTTCCGTTTGAGTAACTACCGCAAAGGAGTGGGTGGCCGCGCCAAAACAGATGCCAGCGACGCGCGTTTACTGGCGCGTTACTTGAAGAACGAAGAGGAAGAGCTACGTCCTTGGAGCCCGCCGCCGAAGGTCTATACCAAGCTTCAAAGCCTGCTTCGAAGACGAGCGACATTGGTCCAGGCGCGTGTCAGCCTGACTCAAAGCTGGAACGACGAGCCGCTGCTGAAAGCGGCATTCAAACAACAGATAGCTGCCATGGGTCGATTGGATTTACTCATCCAGAAGAAGCTGTTGGAAGTCGTCAAAGAGGCGGGTCTGTTGGATCAAGTCAAACGCTGCCAGGCCGTAGAGGGGGTCGGTTTTCTTACCGCCACCGCACTGACGATGGCATTTCAACGTGGCGACTTCGCCAGTGGTGACGCCTATATCGCGTTCCTTGGAATGGATTTGAGAGTCTCTGATTCGGGGCAAATGAACGGACGTCGAAAGCTGACCAAGAAAGGTGACTCAGAAATACGGCGTCTGCTGCATAACGCCGCGATGGCTGCCAGTCGCTCGAAGACCTGGAAGCCGTTTTACGAACGCTATCTGGAGCGAGGATTAAAGACGACTCAAGTGCTGGTCATCCTGGCTCGAAAGCTGGCACGAGTGGCGTTCGCCCTGATGAAGAACCAGAGCGAGTATCAGCCAAATCCAGTCTTGGGGGCTTCCCCCCAAACATAGAATCTCCCACAGTTGGAATGCATTCCAACTGTGGGAGCGGGCTTGCTCGCGAAGAACGATAACGCGGTATTACTAATCAACACTGCGGGGCAGTTGCAGGGTCACCCGCAACCCCCCCTCACGCAAATTCTGCAAACTCACTTCACCCCCATGACTATGGGCAATATTGCGCGCAATCCCCAACCCCAACCCATATCCCTGCTGCTGCCCGGCCAGACGAAAGTGCGGCTCGAACACCTGCTCCAGTCGCTGCTCGGGAACCCCTGGCCCTTCATCATCGACATGCAGGACAAACGCGCTGTCGTCGTCATCGATGTGCAGGTGGGCGTTCTGGCCGTACTTCAGGGCGTTGTCGATCAGGTTGCCGATGCAACGCTTGAGCGCCAGTGGTTTGCCCGGATAGGCCGCCAGGGCGCGGCCTTGCTGGGTCACGCGGCCGTTACCATTGGGTGACAGGTACGGTTCGACCAGGCACTCGAGCACATGGTTGAGGTCGACCTGCTCGATGTTCTCGTGGATGTCGGTGTCTTTCACACATTGCAGTGCGCCCTTGACCAGCAGCTCCAGCTCATCCAGGTCACGCCCGAACTTGGCTTGCAGCTGTTCGTCTTCGAGCAATTCGACCCGCAGGCGCAAACGGGTGATCGGGGTGCGCAAGTCGTGGGAAATCGCGCTGAACAACTGGCTGCGTTCGGTCAGGTAACGGCTGATGCGCTCGCGCATGGTGTTGAAGGCGCGGCCGACTTCGACCACTTCACTGCCGCCGCCTTCGGCCACCGGCTCGACGTCGGCGCCCAGCGACAAATCCCGCGCCGCCCGCGCCAGGCGCTTGAGCGGCCGGCTTTGCCAGTGCACCAACAGGCCGATGAACAACAGCAGGAAGCCGCTGGTGAGGACGATGAACCACACCTGCTGCGCCGGCAGGCCTTGTTCTTCAAGACTGGTGTAGGGCTCAGGCAACAGCGAGGCGATGTACAGCCATTCGCCCGGCGCCATCTGGATCTGCGTGACCAGCACCGGCGGGTTCACCGGCTCCAGGGTCAGCGCGTAGTGCGCCCAGGAACGTGGCAGTTCGTCGAGCTTGAGACCAGCGTTGAAGATGCGCAGGTCTTCGGGGCTGACAAAGGTTACCGAGATGTCGGTGTCCTGCCCGAGGGACTGGCGTAGCACCTGGTCCACCGCCTTGATCACCGCTTCCTTGCGGGGCGTGATCGGCAACACTTCCATGCCCAGGGGTTTGTCATTGAGCGTCACCACGAACCGCGTACCGCCCATGCTGCGCAGCTGGTCGAGCACCAGCGGGCGATAGGCCACCGGCAACGAGCGCAGGTAACTGACGCTGGCGTTCATCGAGTGAGCGAGGCTGCGCGCGCTGGTGACCAGGCCTTCCAGCTGGGTCGCACGTAACTGGGAAACCCAGATCACGCTCGACAAGGTCTGGGCAAACAACACCGCGAGTAACGTCAGCAACAACATGCGCCCGAGCAGCGAGCGTGGCACCGGCACGCGGCCGGCGAGCTTACGCAAAAAATCAGTGACCATTGGCGGCAACCACACTGGCTGCCAGCTGATAGCCGCTACCCCGTACGGTGCGAATCAGCCGCGGTGGTTTTTCCGTATCGCGCAGACGCTGGCGCAGACGACTGACCGCCATGTCGACGATGCGGTCCAGGGGCATCAGATCCCGGCCACGGGTGGCGTTGCCGATGGTGTCGCGGTCGAGGATTTCCTGGGGGTGATCGAGGAACAGCTTCAACAGGGCGAAATCGGCACCGGACAGAATCACCTCTTCGCCATCGATGTGGAACAGGCGATGACTGACCATGTCCAGGCGCCAGTCATCGAAGGCCAGCACTTCGTTGCCGGAGCGCTCCTGGCCGAACTGGGCCCGGCGCAGCAAGGCCTTGATGCGTGCCTGCAATTCCCGGGGGCTGAAGGGCTTGCCCAGGTAGTCGTCGGCCCCCAGCTCCAGGCCGATGACCCGGTCGGCCTCGTCGGAGCTGGCGGTGAGCATGATGATCGGCACCTGTGACTGACGCGGGTGCTGGCGAATCCAGCGGCACAGGCTGAAACCGTCTTCGTCCGGCAGCATCACGTCGAGGATCACCAGGTCGCTGGGGGCGTCGTTGAGGGCCTGGCGAAAGCCGGCGCCATCGGGCGTGGTACGCACCTGGAAACCCGCGCGGGTCAGGTAGGTGTCCAGCAACTCGCGTATCTCTTGATCGTCATCGACCAACAAAATCGACTTGTTGACTGAGCTCACAGGAAGGCGTCCTTGTTATTTGAATTGGGCGGATTATGCCTTAAGCACCATTTCTACAAACACCACAGAAACAATTGTGGGAGCGGGCTTGCTCGCGAAAGCGGTGTGTCAGTCAACGAATGTGTTGAATGTAAAACCGTTTTCGCGAGCAAGCCCGCTCCCACATTTTTGATCGCATTTCACACTGGGACAGATTGTTCCAGTGCTACCCCTGCCCCCATCAACCCGGAATATGGCGCCGTCACCAGCCACACCGGAATCCCCTTGAAGTAATCGCTCATGCAACCCTTGTCGGCAAAGCATCGAGCGAAGCCGCTTTCGAGGAAGAAATCGGCGAAGCGCGGGATCACCCCGCCAACGATGAACACACCACCACGCGCACCGGTGGTCAGCACATTGTTGCCGGCCACGCGACCGAGCCAGCTGCAGAATTGTTCGAGCACTTCCAGGGCAATCGGATCGCCCGCCAACCCGGCAGCCGTAATCGCCTCCGGGGTTTCGAGTACCGGCGTGTGACCGTCCACCGCACAGATCGCCCGATAAACTCGGGGTAAGCCGCCGCCACTCAACGCCGTTTCAGCGCTGACATGGCCGATCTCGTTGAAGATGTGCTGCCACAGTTGAGTCTCGCGCGGACTGCTCAGCGGCAGATCGACGTGACCGCCCTCCCCCGGCAACGCGGCAAAACGCCCGTCGCCCAGATCGAGCAACGTGCCAACGCCCAGCCCCGTACCCGGGCCAATCACCACCGCCGGGCGCAACGGCTCCGGCGTGCCTTCGCACACCACGCGAAATTCGCCGGGTTGCAGGCGGGTCATGCCCAGGGCCATGGCCGAGAAATCGTTGACCAGCAGCAGCTGATCGACCTGCAAGGTCTTGCAGAAACCCTTGCGGCTCAAACGCCAGTGATTGTTGGTGAATTTGAATTCGTCGCCGCTCACGGGGCCTGCCACCGACAGGCATACCGAGCCGATGGAACCCGGCGCCAAGCCGAGTCCGCTCAGGTAGAGGCTGATCGCCTCTTCCGGGCTGGCGTGATCGGCCGTCGCCAGCACCTGGACGCTTTCCAATTGCTGGTTTTTCCACAACGCGAAACGTGCGTTGGTGCCTCCGATGTCACCGACCAAAGCCAGTTTCAATTAAGCGTCTCCAGGGCAGAAGTGAAGGCGCTGGCCCCCTGCTCCGCCGAGCTGAAGGCCATGCGCATGAAACCAAACAGTTCGCGACCGGTGCCGATGTTGTTGCCCAACAAACCCTTGGCTGGTGTGCGCGCTGCAAATTCTTCGGCGTCCACCTTAAGCTCCAGGGTGCCTTTGACGCCATCGACGCGGATGATATCGCCCTCTTGCACCCGTGCCAAAGCGCCGCCCACATAAGCTTCGGGGCTGACATGGATGGCCGCCGGGATTTTCCCCGACGCACCGGACATGCGCCCGTCGGTCACCAGGGCCACCTTGAAGCCGCGATCCTGCAGCACGCCAAGGAATGGCGTCATCTTGTGCAGTTCCGGCATGCCGTTGGAACGCGGGCCCTGGAAGCGCATCACCGCGACAAAATCCTTCTCCAGCAAACCGGCCTTGAACGCATCGGCCAGGTCCTGCTGATCCTGGAACACCATGGCGGGCGCTTCGACGATCTGGTTTTCCAGTGCTACGGCGGAAACTTTCATGACGCCGCGACCGAGGTTGCCTTCCATCACCCGCAGACCACCTTCCGGCGAGAATGCGCGGGCGACCGGACGCAGGATGCTTTCATCGAGGCTTTCGGTAATGCCTTCGCGCCAGACCAGTTCACCGTTGTCGAGGAACGGCTCCATGGTGTAACGGCGCAGGCCGTGACCGAGCACGGTGTTGACGTTTTCGTGGAGCAGCCCGGCGTCCAGCAGTTCGCGAATCAGGAACGACATGCCGCCCGCGGCCTGGAAGTGGTTGATGTCGGCCTTGCCGTTCGGGTAGACGTGGCTCAGGGTCGGCACCACCTCGGAGAGGTCGGCCATGTCCTGCCAGGTCAGCTGGATGCCCGCCGCCATGGCGATCGCCGGCATGTGCAAGGTGTGGTTGGTCGAGCCGCCGGTGGCGTGCAGGGCGACGATGGAGTTGACCAGCGAACGCTCGTCGACGATTTCGCCGATCGGCAGGTAGTCGCCGTTCTGCTTGGTGATGCGCGTCACCTGGTGCGCCGCTTCGCGGGTCAGGGCGTCGCGCAACGGCGTGTTCGGGTTGACGAAGGAAGCGCCCGGCAAGTGCAGGCCCATGACTTCCATCAACAGCTGGTTGGTGTTGGCGGTGCCGTAGAAGGTGCAGGTGCCGGGGCTGTGGTAGGAGTTCATTTCCGACTCCAGCAGCTCTTCGCGGCTGGCCTTGCCTTCGGCGTAGCGCTGGCGCACGTCGGCTTTCTGCTTGTTGGAAATACCCGACACCATCGGCCCGCCCGGGACGAAGATCATCGGCAGGTGGCCGAAGCGCAGCGCGCCCATCATCAGGCCCGGGACGATCTTGTCGCAGATGCCGAGCATCAGCGCGCCATCGAACATGTTGTGGGACAGCGCCACGGCGGTGGACAGCGCGATGACTTCGCGGCTCGGCAGGCTCAGCTCCATGCCCGGCTCGCCCTGGGTCACGCCATCGCACATGGCCGGGGTACCGCCGGCGAACTGGCCGACGGAGCCGATTTCGCGCAGGGCCTTCTTGATCAGTTCGGGGAAGACTTCGTACGGCTGGTGCGCCGAGAGCATGTCGTTATATGACGAAACAATTGCGATATTGGCGGAGTTCATCATCCGCAGGCTGTTCTTGTCGTCGCTGCCGCAACCGGCCACGCCGTGGGCGAAGTTGGCGCATTGCAGCTTGCCGCGCATAGGACCGTCGCTGGCGGCATCGCGAATCAGTGCAAGGTAAGCCTCACGCGTGGCGCGACTGCGGGCGATAAGCCGTTCGGTGACCTCAAGGACGCGGGGATGCATGTGTAGAACTCCAGGCTAACGGATGTGGCGACCTGATTGTCTATGCTGATCAAAGGCCGGTGTCGATGGGATGACAGACGGTTTTCTTGATCGGTTGGACCAGTTGATTCAGGTCACTCGTTGTAGATTGAATAAAATATTGCCATTAAAAAGGCTTGTTTTCTATTTTTTTGCGAATAATCTTGTAATTCCAACAACAAAACGACGGCGGCGCTGATAAATGACTCTACGAATCGCAATCAATGGTTTTGGCCGCATTGGTCGTAACGTCCTCCGAGCACTCTATACCCAAGGCTATCGCCAGGATTTGCAGATCGTCGCCATCAACGACCTGGGAGACAGCGCTATCAATGCGCACTTGCTCAAGTACGACACGGTTCACGGCACGTTCGAAGCCGATGTCCAGCATGACCAGGAAAGTCTGACCGTCAACGGCGACCGCATTTCGGTCAGCGCCATTCGCAATCCGGCCGACCTGCCCTGGGCTGCGGAAAAGATCGATGTGGTGTTCGAATGCACCGGTCTGTTCACCGACCGCGCCAAAGCCGCCGCGCATATTACGGCCGGCGCACGCAAAGTGATCATCTCGGCCCCGGCCGCAGGCGCCGACGCCACCGTGGTATATGGAGTCAACCACGACATTCTGCGCCAGTCGCACCAGATTATTTCCAACGCCTCGTGCACCACCAACTGCCTGGCCCCGGTGGCTCAGGTACTGCACCGCGAACTGGGCATCGAAAGCGGCCTGATGACCACCATCCATGCCTACACCAACGACCAGAACCTGACCGACGTCTACCACAGCGACCCGTACCGCGCCCGTTCGGCCACCCAGAACATGATCCCGAGCAAGACCGGTGCTGCCGAAGCGGTCGGCCTGGTGCTGCCGGAACTGGCGGGCAAACTGACCGGCATGGCCGTGCGCGTGCCGGTGATCAACGTCTCCCTGGTCGACCTGACCGTGCAGCTCAAGCGCGAAGCGTCGAAGGAAGAAGTCAACGAACTGCTCAAGCAAGCCGCCCAGCACTCGAAAATCCTCGGCTACAACACCTTGCCGCTGGTTTCCAGCGACTTCAACCACAACCCGCTGTCGTCGATCTTCGACGCCAACCACACCAAGTCCAGCGGCAAGCTGCTCAAGGTGCTGGCCTGGTACGACAACGAATGGGGCTTCTCCAACCGCATGCTCGATAACTGCCTGGCGCTATGCCACGCCGAATAATTCGGCGCCTGCATGATCGCCATCGCCAGCAAGCCGGCTCCTACAGGAATCGCATACGACGCGCCTTGTAGGAGCCGGCTTGCTGGCGATGGCGTCCTCAGAATCACCCTCGCAAATCGCCTGTGGAACACTCCATGATCGGTATCAGCTTCACCCAAAAATCCATCGCCGCGCGCAAGCGCATCGCCCTGGTCGCCCACGACCACTGCAAGGTGTTTTTGCTGGACTGGGCGGCACGTCAGAAAGACCGCCTGGCCCAACATGAACTGGTCGCCACCGGCACCACCGGGTTGTTGTTGCAACAACGCCTGGACCTGCCCGTGGAGAGCATGATCAGCGGCCCCCTGGGCGGCGACCAACAGCTCGGCGCACGCATCGCCGAGCAAAGGGTCGACATGCTGGTGTTCTTCTGGGACCCGTTCGAACCACAGCCACACGACCCCGACATCAAGGCATTGCTGCGGGTCGCGGCGGTCTGGAACATCCCGGTGGCATGCAACGAATGCAGCGCCGACTACCTGCTCAGCAGCCCGCTGATGGATCAGGCACACGCCCATAGGATTCCCGATTACGCGACGTATTTGCAGGGTCGTGCGTAAACCTTCACAAATCAGGACTTGACCATTCAAGTAGATGATAAGCATTATCATTCGCTTAAAATGGATCAGGTCCTCCCGTGAGTCAATCGCGCTTCAACGACGTCTTCATCACCCAGCGAGTCTCCCTGCTGCGCACGCTGGAGCGGATGGTCAACAATCACAGCACCGCCGAAGACCTCCTGCAGGAGACCTACCTGCGCGTGACCCGGGCGCTCGGCGAGCGGGCCATCGATCACCTCGAACCCTTCGTTTTCCAGACCGCCCGCAACCTGGCGCTGGACCACCTGCGTGCGCGGCGCATCCACTCGCGCACCATGGTCGACGACGTGCCACTGGAGGTGGTGGAAAGCGTCGCCGCCCCCGCCAGCAGTGCCGAAGACGCCGCCCATGCCGAACAACTGCTCGAGCGTTTGAACGTGCGCCTCAGTCAACTCAGTGCCCGCCAGCAGCAAATTTTCATCCTCAGCCGCCTGCACGGCCACAGCTACCTGGAGATCGCCGAGAAACTCGGCGTCTCGCTCAGTACCGTGCAGAAAGAGCTGAAACTGATCATGACGATATGTATGGCTGTCGCAGAGAACAGCAGCGGCAAGCTTTAAGCTGCAAGCTCCACCGCCGAACCGAGCTTGCAGCATGTAGCTTGAAGCTTGAAACTGCATCTCTCAACCTTCCGAGTAAACACCGTGACGGACACCCACCGCGCCCCTTCGCCTGCCCCGGCGCAGGCTACAGCCGAGGCGATGGACCAGGCCCTGGACTGGCTGATCGTGCTGGACAGCCCGAGCGAAGAACAGACCCGCCAGTTCCACCAATGGCTCGCGGCCGACCCGGCGCACGCCGAAGCGTTTGCCAGGGCCCAGGCGATCTGGAACGGTGCGCCAGTCACCCAATGCGCGCAAACCCTGGCAACGCAGCCCACAAAAGTCAGCGTGCTGTCGCGCCTGCGTCCGCACTGGAAACCCCTGGCCACGGCCGCCGTGCTGATCCTCGGTTTGTTCAGTTTCAGCAATCTGCCCATGCGCCTGCAGGCCGATCACCTGACCGTGGTCGGTGAGCGCCAGCGCCTGCAACTGGAAGACGGCTCGCAAGTCCTGCTCAACACCAACTCGGCCTTTTCCAGCACCATCAACGATCAGAAGCGCGTGGCCCGCCTGTATCAGGGCGAGGCGTTTTTCGACGTGCAGCCCCATCGCGGCCTGCCGCTGGAAATCGACGCCGGGCGAGTTACGGCGAGTGTCCGCGATACCGCGTTTGCCGTGCGTTACCTCGACGGCGTGACTCAGGTTCGGGTGCAGCGAGGGGATGTCGACTTGCGCGCCAGCGGCGACAACGCCCTGGTACGCCTGACCGCTGGGGAAAGCATCCGCATCGGCCCCAACGGTTTCGACCGCCCGGCCAAACTGGATGCAGCCACCGACCTGGCCTGGGTCCAGGGCCGCCTGGTGTTTGAAAACTGCCCGCTGAGCCAGGTGCTGGCGGAATTGCGTCGCTACTATCCGGGCTGGATCATCAACAACAACGAGCAGTTGGCTGATGTCGCCGTGACCGGAAACTACCGTCTCGACCAGCCGCTGGACGTGGTCCGCTCCCTGGCGCACATCACATCGGCCCGGCTCCAGGAATTCCCGGCACTGGTCATCTTGAACTGAATGAGAATTATTTTTACTCGATAGCCGAAGCTCGTACGTCTCGTTATAGCCAATGCAATTGATTCGCATCCTTGATGCCAATCAGCACCTATAAAGATTCGTGCGACACGGAGCGCTATCGATGTCCTCTCGCCTTACCCGCCCAGCCTCTTCACCTTCCCGCGTACTGTCGCTGCTGACCGCCGCCATCCTGATGGCCGGTACTGCACCGGTCATGGCCGCCACTGCAGCCGAGCAGCCGTCGCGCAAAATGGGCGATTACGCGTTCACCATTGCGCCACAGCCGCTGGTCTCGGCACTCAATGCCTTTACCGCCGTGACAGGCTGGCAGGTGGGCTTTTCCGCCGAACTGGCGCAAGGCATGAGCTCGCCGGGCGTGCGTGGCTCGCTGCCGCCGGAAAAAGCCCTGGATCGCCTGTTGGTGGGGACCAACCTGAGCTATCGAAAACTGGGCAGCAACAACATCGTGCTGGAGCGCCGCAGCAATGCCGGCACCCTGAACCTGCAACAGGTGACGATCAGCGCCACGCGTAACGAGCAGGACGTGAACAGCGTCCCCAGCACCGTCACCGTCCACACCCGCGAAGAGCTGGACCGCAACAACGTCAACACCATCAAGGACCTGGTGCGCTACGAGCCAGGCGTTTCGGTGGGCGGTGCCGGTACCCGTGGCGGGATCAGCGGCTACAACATCCGCGGCATCGACGGTAACCGAGTTCTGACCCAGATCGACGGTGTCGAGATTCCCAACGGTTTCTTCAACGGTCCTTACGCCAAGACCCAGCGCAACTACGTCGACCCCGAGATCATCAAGCGCGTGGAAATCCTTCGCGGTCCGGCTTCGGTGCTCTACGGCAGCAACGCCATCGGTGGTGCCGTCAGCTACTACACCCTGGACCCGGACGACATCATCAAGCCAGGCCAGGACGTCGGTGCCCGCCTGAAGACCGGCTACAGCTCCGCCGACGAAAGCTGGCTGAAATCCGCCACCGTGGCCGGTCGCGCCGACCAGTTCGACGGCCTGCTGCACTACAGCCAGCGCGACGGTCATGAAACCGAATCCTACGGCAGCAACAACAGCACCGGCCTGACCCGCACCGCCGCCAACCCTGAAGATGTGCGCGCCACCAACGTGCTGGCCAAGCTCGGCTGGAACTACAAGGACGATGCACGCCTGGGCCTGACCTACGAGAAATACAAGGACGATCGCGACACCGATCAGAAAAGCGCCTATGGCGGTCCTTACTTTGCAGGCGCGCCGACCATTCCCGACAGCATCCTGCCCGGCGGCATGTACCAGTCGCGTACCGGCAACGACACCATTACCCGTGAACGCTTCGGCCTGGAGCACAGCTTCGCGCTCGACAGCCTGTTGGTGGATAACGTCAAGTGGAGCCTGAACCACCAGATCGCCAAGACCGACCAGAGCACTGACGAGGTCTACTTCCCGATCACCCGCAAGGTGTTGCGTACCCGGGACACGGTCTACGAAGAAAAGCAGTGGGTCTTCGACGCTCAATTTGAGAAGGGCTTCAGCATTGCCGACACCGAACACCTTCTGACCTACGGCACTACCCTCAAGCAGCAGAAAGTCACCGGCTCACGCAGCGGCAACGCCACCTGCCTGGCGGTCGGTCGCGGCTGCACCGCCATCGGTGCTCCCAGCCCGGCGGACGTGCTGAAGAAATCCAGCGACTTCCCGGACCCGACCATCAACACCTACAGCCTGTTCGCACAGGACCAGATCAGCTGGAACGACTGGACCTTCCTGCCCGGCCTGCGCTACGACTACACCGAACTCAAGCCGGACATCACCCAGGAGTTCCTCAACACCGTGGACCCGGACGGCCTTGGTACCGTCAGCGACGGCAACAAGACCTGGCACAAAGTCTCGCCCAAATTCGGCCTGACCTATGCCCTGACGGAAAACTACACCTGGTATGGCCAGTACGCCGAAGGGTTCCGCACCCCGACCGCCAAGGCGCTGTACGGGCGCTTTGAAAACTCCGCTACCGGCTACCGGGTGGAACCGAACCCGGACCTGGACCCGGAAAAAAGCCAGAGCTACGAGACCGGCCTGCGGGGCAACTTCGAGCAGGGCTCCTTCGATGTGGCGGTGTTCTATAACAAGTACCGCGACTTCATCAACGAAGACGCGGTCACCCCGGGCTACGACGAACCGACCTTCCAGAGCGCCAACATCAAGCACGCCACCATCAAGGGTGCGGAGGTCAAGGGCCGCCTGAACCTCGACGCCTTTGGCGTCCCCCAAGGCCTCTATACCCAGGGCTCGGTGGCCTACGCCTACGGTCGCAACAACGACAACGGCGAGCCGATCAACAGTGTCAATCCACTGACCGGCGTGTTCGGCCTCGGTTATGACCAGGACCATTACGGCGGCCTGCTCAGCTGGACCCTGGTGAAAAAGAAGGACCGCGTCGACGACAGCAACTTCAAGTCTCCGGACGGCGTCAGCAGCCAGTTCAAGACCCCGGGCTTCGGCATTCTCGACCTGAGCGCCTACTACAAGGTCACCGACGACGTGACCGTCAGCGGCGGCGTCTACAACCTGACCGACAAGAAGTACTGGCTGTGGGATGACGTGCGTGGCTACGACAACGTCGGCGAAGCGTCGGTGACGCAACCGGCCAACCTCGATCGCCTGACTCAGCCTGGACGCAACTTCGCGATCAATCTGGTCTGGGACATCTGAACCTGTGCACACCGGGCGGCGCTCTGATAGCCGCCCGGTGAGGATTTTTTACTGTCACACGCCTGCTCATTCGTCTCGTTACCAAGCGCCTCTTCTTTTCAAGGATTTGCCATGACCACCCAGGACACCGCCCAACGCCCCACCCTGCGCTCGCAACGCTTGAACCAGGTCACCAACGAGCCCCACAGCAAGCTCGATGCACTGGTCAAAGCCCACGCACCCTTTGAAACCCAGGCCAACTTCGCCCGTTTTGTGGTGGCGCAATACCTGTTCCAATCGGAGCTGGTGGCGCTGTACAACGATGCAGAACTGACAGCCATCGTCCCGGACCTGCCGGCCCGATGCCGTGCCGATGCAGCCAAGGCCGACCTGGCAGACCTCGACACCGAAGTTCCGGCGCCCGTGGCCGGTGCGCTGCAAAACCCGAGCAAGGCCCAGGCCCTGGGCTGGCTTTTCGTCTCCGAAGGCTCGAAGCTGGGCGCAGCGTTCCTGATCAAGCGTGCCGTGGGCCTAGGCCTGAGCGAAACCTTCGGCGCCCGCCACCTTGGCGAACCTGAAGGTGGCCGCGCGCAAGGCTGGAAAAATTTCGTCAAGACCCTCGATGAACTGAAACTCAGCGCAGAGGAAGAAGCCGAACTGGACAAAGGCGCCATCGACGCCTTCAACCGCTTCACGGTATTGCTGGAACAAGCGTACGCCACCACCCCGGAAATCGCCTGACACCCCACCCCTCCCCTGTGGGAGCGGGCTTGCTCGCGAAGGCGTCGTGTCAGTGATATCAATGTCGCCTGACACACCGCCTTCGCGAGCAAGCCCGCTCCCACAGGGGACCGAGTCAGTCCAAAGAATTCTGATCAAGCGCCCCATGCCTGCCTCCTCCAAACTCGCCCGCTTCCTCTTCGGCCTGCTGGCCTACGTCAGCCTCGGCATCGGCCTGGTCGCCATTGTCATACCCGGCCTGCCGACCACCGAATTCATCCTGCTGGCCGCCTGGGCTGCCACCCGAAGCTCACCGCGCCTGAGTGCCTGGCTGGAAAACCATCGGCTGTTCGGCCCCATTCTCAGTAACTGGCGCAACGGCAAAATCATTGCGCGCCGGGCCAAGGTCAGCGCCAGTGTCAGCATGCTGGTATGTGCCGGGCTCATGCTGGTGATGCTCGATCATGGCTGGCCGATCTACCTGGCGATTGCCGGCATGAGCCTGGGCAACCTGTGGATCTGGTCGCGACCGGAATCACTGGCATAACGCCGACAAACTTCCCCGTTTTTCACCAGCTTTTCGGCACATTCCCCCGCGCAAACGTTCAAACATGACCGTTCGTCGGCAGCCCACTCATGCAATCTGTACCCCCCGCCGATGTGCTGGAATGGCGCTAAATGGATTTGGCGTGTCGAGCCGCCATGGCTCACAGCCAACCTCTCATCCATTCGCGAGCTCGCCCCATGTTCGACTCACTGTCCATCCGCCTGAAAATCGTCCTGCTGTCCGGTCTGTGCCTGCTTGGCGTGGTCGCTTCGATCGTGGGCATGAATTTCTACCAGACCAATCAGAACGATGAGCTGGTCAGCGCTTCCAGCAGCACAATGCTCACCGACAGCGTGCAGGACCTGCTCCAGGCCAAGGCCGCCGAGCAAGCGGTGCGGGTGCAGAAGACGTTCGGTGAAACCCTGACGGTGGTGACCGCCCTGGCGGACCAGATCAAGGACCTGCGCACCATGGCCGCCAAGCGTTCGCTGGACGCCGGCACCCTGCGCGAGGAGCTCAACCAGAGCCTGAAGACCGCCTTCGAGCGCAACGGCAAGGTGCTGGGGATCTGGCTGGCGTTCGAACCCAATGGCCTGGACGGCAAGGACAGCGAATTCGTCGGAGACGCCGCCCGCCAGTCCAACGAAATCGGTCGTTTCGCCTCTTACTGGAGCCGTAGCGCAGGGACCGCACTCAACACGATCATGGTCGAAGAAGACATGACCAAGACCACCCTGAACCTCAGCGGCACACCCTACAACGTGTGGTACACCTGCCCCCGGGACAGCAAGCGTACCTGCCTGCTGGACCCGTACGCCGACACCGTCGCGGACAAGGAAGTGTTGATGACCACCATTTCCCTGCCGCTGCTGGTGGACGGCAAGGTCATCGGCGTAGTCGGTATCGACATCGCCCTCGACACCCTGCAGGCCGCGGCCGTCGACTCCCAGCGCGAGCTGTTCAACAACGCCGGGCACATGCTGATCGTCTCCGGCACCGGCGTGCTCGCCGCCTACAGTGTCGACGCTGGCAAGGTCGGCAAAAGCATCGGCGACACCCTGGGCGCAGAGGGTAAGGACATCCAGCAATCGCTGGCCGGCGGTGCGCCGAAGATTCTTCAACAGGGCGACCTGATCCGCGCGGTGTACCCGGTCAGCCCGATTGCCGACGCCAAGCCCTGGGGCGTGGTGATCGACTTGCCCAAGCAAGTGCTGCTGGCCGATTCGGTGAAGTTGCAAGCGGTGCTCGACGATGCCCAGCAAAGCGGCACGCTCAAGGCGATCCTGGTCGCCGTCGTTGCCGGCCTGCTCGGCCTGCTGCTGATGTGGCTGACCGCGTCAGGCGTGACCCGGCCGATCAATAGCGTGGCCGTGATGCTCAAGGCGATTGCCAGTGGCGACGGCGACCTGACCCAGCGCCTGCATTACAGCAAGAAGGATGAACTGGGTGAGCTGGTCAGCTGGTTCAACCGTTTCCTCGACAAGCTGCAGCCGACCATCGCGCAGATCAAGCAGAGCATTACCGATGCCCGCGGCACCGCCGACCAGTCTTTGGAAATCGCCCGCCAGACCAGCGAAGGCATGCAGGTGCAATTTCGCGAAATAGACCAGGTCGCCACCGCCTCCAATGAAATGAGCGCCACCGCCCACGACGTCGCCAACAGCGCATCGAACGCCGCCAGTGCGGCAAAGGGCGCCGATCAGTCGGCCCGCGATGGCATGCAGATCATCGAGCGCAGCACCCGCGACATCAATCAACTGGCCGACGAAGTCAGCAAGGCCGTGACTGAAGTCGAGGCACTGGCGGTCAACAGCGAGCAGATCGGCTCGGTACTGGAGGTGATCCGCAGCATCGCCGAACAGACCAACCTGCTGGCGCTCAACGCGGCGATCGAAGCTGCCCGGGCCGGCGAGAGCGGTCGCGGCTTTGCGGTGGTCGCCGACGAAGTGCGCAACCTGGCCAAGCGCACCCAGGACTCGGTGGAAGAGATTCGCCTGGTGATCGAGCGCATCCAGAGCGGCACCCGCGGTGTGGTCGCCACCATGCACTCGAGCCAGACCCAGGCCCACAGCAACGCCGGGCAGATCCAGCAAGCGGTGCAGGCCTTGGGCAAGATCAGCGACGCGGTCACGGTGATCAGCGACATGAACCTGCAGATCGCCAGCGCCGCCGAACAGCAAAGTGCCGTGGCCGAAGAGGTCAACCGCAACGTCTCGGCGATCCGTACCGTCACCGAAACCCTGACCGGCCAGGCCACCGAATCGGCGCAGATCAGCAGCCAGCTCAATGCCCTGACCACCCAGCAGATGAAACTGATGGATCAGTTCCGGGTGTGATCCTTACCTGTAGGAGCTGCCGAAGGCTGCGATCTTTTGATTTTTCAAGATCAAAAGATCGCAGCCTTCGGCAGCTCCTACGGGGTTTTCATCAGCTCTGAGGTTTTTTTGTTTTATGCTCGGGCTCTCGTTCCGGAGAGCCCTTCGATGACTGATCTACTCACGTCCATTCAAGCCGAACTCGGCTTGCCGCTCACCCCCCTGACATTCACCTCCAGCGGCGCCCTGCCCTCGGCGTTCGCCGTCACCGACCTGGCGTGCGCCAGCATCGCCGCCGCCGGCCAGGCGGTCAGCGAATTGCTGCATCAACAAACCGGACGCTTGCCCGGCCTTGAAGTCGACCGGCGCCTGGCCTCCTTCTGGTTTTCCAGTTCGATCCGCCCGCTGGGCTGGAAGGTCCCGCCACTGTGGGACCCGATTGCTGGCGACTACGCCACGAAGGACGGCTGGATTCGTCTGCACACCAATGCGCCCCATCACCGCGCCGCCGCTGAAGCCGTGCTGGGCGCTTGCATCGACCGCAAGTCGATGGCAGCTAAAGTGGCGCAATGGGCCAGGACTGACCTGGAACAGGCCGTGGTCGATGCCGGTGGCTGTGCCGCCGAAATGCGCACGTGGGAACAGTGGCAGGCCCATCCGCAAGGGCTCGCGGTCAACGCCGAACCGCTGGTTCAGTTCAGCGCCGGCCACACTCCGCAGAACACAATCTGGCAAGGTTCGGTGGCGCGCCCCTTGGCCGGAATCAAGGTGCTGGACCTGACCCGCGTACTCGCAGGCCCGGTCGCCAGCCGCTTTCTCGCGGGCCTTGGCGCCGATGTATTGCGCATCGACCCACCCTCCTGGAACGAGCCGGGCGTGGTGCCGGAGATGACGCTGGGCAAGCGTTGTGCACGCCTGGATCTGCACGACCAAACCGATCGCCAGGTATTCGAAAGCCTGCTCAAGGACGCCGACATCGTGCTCCACGGTTACCGCGCCGATGCCCTGGAGCGCCTGGGGTATGGTGCCGCCGAACGACAGCAGCGGATCCCCGGCCTGATCGACGTTTGCCTCAACGCCTACGGCTGGAGCGGTCCGTGGCAGAACCGTCGCGGCTTCGACAGCCTGGTGCAGATGAGCAGCGGCATCGCGCACGCGGGCATGCTCAGCCAGCAGGCGGACAAACCGACGCCCTTGCCACTGCAGGCGCTCGATCACGCCACCGGGTATCTGATGGCGGCCAGTGCGATCCGCTTGTTGGCAGAACGCTTGAACAACGGCCTGGGTGGTTCGGCGCGGCTGTCGTTGGCGCGTACGGCGAAGCTGTTGATCGACCAGGGTCCCGGTAGCGCCGAGCCATTGCGGGCTGAAGACGAACAGGATCAGGGCATGCTGGTCGAACAGACGCCATGGGGCCCGGCACATCGCCTGCATGTGCCGCTCAAGATCACCGGGACGCCCGTGCAGTGGACGCTTGCAGCGTCTGAACTGGGTTCCCATCGGGCGCAGTGGTAACCCCATGAAATTCGACCTCGCCTATTGCCTCGGCCTCGAGGAAAAACTGTCGATCTATGACGTGCGCGACCTGAATTTCGACGAGTCGATGGCGTTCGATTCCGCACAGGAACATTTCCAGTGCCCCAACGATGCCTGTCGCCTGGCGTTTGATGCGGCGAACGGTTTGGGCACGTTCAACGCCAAAAACGTCAACTACGTGCGCACGCCGCACTTCAAGAATCTGCCGAGTACGCGGCATGTCGCGGGTTGTCCTTATGCAAGCCTGAAAACCCCGGCTTCGGTCGGCGAGGAAACGGATGACAGTCGCGAGGAACATTTCCCGTCGGAATTGTTACTCAGTCGGCGAGAGTATGTGCGCAAGCCGTCGCACCCGACGGTGGCTGCCGATCTGCAAGGAGCTGAGCCAGCAGCGGCATCGACGATCAGCAGCGTCGAGCAATCCGGCCGCGAGTCGGCGCCGGACAAGACCAGTGTCTTCGCCCATCCGGTGGAATGTTTCGTGTCGAACTTCGAGGACAAGGCGCTGCTCAAGCGCATGCCGCTGAAGATTGGCCAGCACACCGCGCCCTATGCCTCGTTTTTCAAGAAGATCGAGTACCTGCAAGACAACCCGGGACTGATTTACTGGGGCAGGATCAAGCAGATCAAGGACTACACCCAGAGCTTTCGCATCGACTTCGAAAAGAAGGTCTGGTTCGAGAAGACGCCCTACTCGGTCAACGTTTACCTGAACAAGAAGCTGATCGACAGCTACCGCAAACGCAAGGCGTTCCTGGAGGAAATCAAGCACGCCATCGAGAGCGGGAAGCCATTGTATTGCTTCTTTTATGGCGTCCAGCCTGCGTTGCGGCAGGTGCCCAGCAAGAAAAACCCCGAGCAGACGTTCGGGGTGTTCAGCGCCAATATCGAGAATCTGGATCACTTTATCGTACGCGAGGCGCCGGGGTTGGATGAGTCATCCAAGCCATAAAGGCAGTGACCTTCCGTCTGGCCATGGGGGTAGGAAACAGAAAAATCGAAAAATGCGTTTGATCCGGATCGAAAACAACTGTACAAAAACACAGTATATTTAAAACCAGTACTCTCGAGCCCGGAGAACACCCATGGCCTCTCAAGCGATGAAAATCACCCTGGAACGTATCGCCCTTTTCCAATTCACCCCGGCCCACTGCGCCCAGGCCCGAGCGATGCTGGGCTGGAGCGTGGAAGTCTTGTCCCGCGAAGCCGGGGTTTCCGTGCAGGCCATCGAGCGCTTCGAGGCGCGGCAGGAGGTGCTGGATGTCACTCGTCTGGCCTTGGCATACAGGCTTGAAGCTGAGGGGCTGGTGTTTTTCCCGGGGTTTGCGCCGGGTAGAGGGATGAACGTGAAAGGCCCTACGCCGAATCCGGTGGCGCGGGCGGATTTTGCGATGGTTGAATGAGGTCGCAGCGCCATCACTTGCGCTACGACCAGATGTGCATGGAACTGAAACTAGGGCCTGAATGCAGGTATTGGCCGCGCATGGGAGGCTTGTTCATAGCCATACGCCAATGCCAGGAGGCTGGCTTCGCTCCAGCGTGCACCGAAGAATAATGCCGACGTGGGCAGCCCGTCTTCATCCGCTCCGGTAGGCACCATGATGCTGGGGTAGCCCGCCAGCGGAACGACATTCAACCCCGGTGAGCCGACATCGAGCACCACGGCATCCAGTTGGTGCTGCACCAGGACGTCATCGATGGCGGCGGCGTTTTCACTCTGGATGGTCTGCCACAGTTGCTCGTAGGTAAGCGGGTCAAACACCAGGTTGTTGGCCGCGATCAACACGCTTTGCCCATGGTCTTCGACCCCAGGTGTGCGTTGATTGAAACGGACAAGGTCTTCCAGGCTCTTGATGGGCAGGCCGGTGCGTTGCGCGAGGTATTCAGGCAGGTGTCGTTTGATTCCCATGGACAGGGCCTCCTCCACCTGCGCCGACTGCGGGTCTTTGAGCTCGATGGGTATCAATTTTGCGCCGGCGGCCTGCATGACTTCCAGCGCCCGGGAAAACTGAGGATCGCTCTGCGCGGCCTCGCCGCTCACATCGAACTTGAGTGGGTAACCGAGGCGTCGCCCCACCAGCGAACCAGGTCGCAGCAATGCCGTGTAGTCCACGCCATCGAGGGCTCGGGGTTTACTGACCGGATCGGCGGCGTCATTGCCCGTCATGGCGTTGAGCAGCAGTGCCGCATCGCGAACGCTGCGAGCCATCGGCCCAGGGGTGTCGAGTTTGTGTGTCACAGCGACAATGCCACTGCGACTCAACAACCCCACGGTGGGCTTGACCCCCACCACCCCATTGAGCGATGCCGGACAGATAATCGAGCCGGCGGTTTCCGTCCCTACGCTCAAGGGTGCAAAACCTGCGGCCACTGCCGCACCGGACCCGGAGCTTGAACCGCAGGGCGTCTGGCTTAACAGATGCGGGTTCCTGGTTTGCCCGCCTCGGCCACTCCAGCCGTCGGGGACCGCGGGGTCACGAAAGTTTGCCCACTCGCTGAGGTTGGTCTTGCCCAGAATGATCGCGCCTGCGGCCCTTAGCCGTTGCACGATAAAGGCATCCTCGGCGGCGGGTTGCCCGATCATGGCCAATGATCCGGCGCTGGTCTGCATCTGGTCAGACGTATCGATGTTGTCTTTCAACAACAGCGGAATACCGTGCATGGGGCCGCGAACATGCCCGCGTTCTCGCTCCCGATCCAGCGACCTGGCAATCGCCAGCGCATCGGGGTTGAGCTCGATGACCGAATTGATCGTGGGTCCGTTTTTATCGAGCCTGTCGATGCGTTGTTGCAGGTGTTGCACCAGCGCCTCGGCACTCAGCTGGCCGCGCTGCATTTCCTTGCTGATTTCATCGACACTCAAGTACTCCAATGGTTGTGCGTTGGCGTAGCTTGCGATCGAAAGCAGAACAACTTGGGCCAGCCGCGTCATGCAGCCTCTTATCCTTACATCCATGTGAATGACATCCTTGTGGTAGCGAGTGAATGAGCTCACTCGCTTTCCAGCCTACAGACATGGCCGGAAATGTCCGTCATCACTTGCCCACGGGTCACATAGGAAAACTCGCCTTGACCTGTAGTGCTTCACACCAGGCTTTGCTGATCCTGGTAGACCTGCCGTTCGACTTCATACCACCACGCCGTACCGCGCTGCGCCGCCTGCATATTGAACGCCTCGCCCATCCGCGGCGTGGTGATCGAGACATTGCGCTCCCAGGCCAGGGCCAGGATGCGGTCGAAGGGTTCGTACCAGGCATGCGTCGACAAATCGAAGGTGCCGTTGTGAATCGGCAGCAGCCAGCGCCCCTTGAGGTCGAGGTGGGCTTGCAGGGTTTGCTCAGGCTGCATGTGCACATGGGGCCAGTCGACGTTGTAGGCGCCGGTTTCCATGAGGGTCAGGTCGAAAGGGCCGTATTGTTCACCAATGCGTTTGAAGCCATCGAAGTAGCCGCTGTCGCCACTGAAAAAGATCCGCGTATCGCCATCGATCATCACCCACGAGGCCCAGAGGGTGCTGTTGCCGTCGAACAGGCCGCGACCGGAAAAGTGCTGCGAGGGGGTGGCGACGAACTGGATGCCCTCGACCTCGGTACCCTGCCACCAGTCCAGCTGGCGGATTTTGCTGGCGTCTATCCCCCACTCGATCAGGGTGTCACCCACGCCCAGCGGGGTCAGGAAGTACCTGGCCTTGTCGGCAAGCTTGAGCACCGCGTGATAGTCCAGGTGATCGTAGTGATCGTGGGACAGTATCACCGCTTCAATCGGCGGCAATTGCTCGAGGCTGATCGGCGGTTGGTGAAAACGCTTGGGGCCGGCCCATTGCACGGGGGAGGCGCGTTCGGCGAAGACCGGGTCGGTGATCCAGAATTTGTCCCGCAGCTTGAGCAATACCGTGGAATGACCGAGGCGATAGACGCTGTGGTTTGGCGCTGCCAGCAACGCCGCTTGCGTCAGGGGTTGCATCGGTACAGGCGCCGTCGGCCGGGTGTTGCGCGGTTTGTGGAACATCGCGTTCCAGAGGATGCGCAAGGTTTTGCCAAGGCTTAAACGCTGAATCGGCCTGTGGTTTTGAAACTGTCCTTGAGCCTGTCGGGAAGCTTCAGGTTGGGAGGCGCTGTTCGCCGCGGAAGTTGATTTGGCCATGGGGCAATGACTCCAGGAAAACCGCAGGCTTCACGGTTTTCCGTTTTTGGGACGATAAATGGCCGAGACACGCACGCATCAGCCGAGCACTCTAGTTTTACCGGGCAGGATTAACAAAACATTACACTGCACAGTGTAGTTTCAAGGTTGCATCAAAGCCGATCACAAGTAAACTACCGAGTGTAATTTTCCTTTCTTCCTGCCGAAGCGTATTTATGACAGCTCCACAGCGCCTCACCGACCGCAAACGCGAAGCCATCATTCAGGCGGCGATTGTCGAATTCCGTGCTAATGGATTCGACATCACCAGCATGGACAGGATTGCCGCCACCGCCGGTGTGTCCAAGCGCACGGTGTACAACCATTTCCCCAGCAAGGAAGAGTTGTTCGCTGAAATCCTCAATCAATTGTGGGTCCGGGTCACGGCGGAACAGGAAGTGCCTTACCGTCCCGACCTGCCCCTGCGTGACCAGATGCGTCATATGCTGACGGTAAAGCTTTCGGTACTGAGCGATGAAAATCTGCTCGATCTGGCGCGGGTGGCCATCGCCGCCACCATCCATTCTCCCGAGCGCGCGCAAAGCATGGTGACGCGTATGGGGGAGCGCGAAGAAAACCTCACTATATGGATTCGAGCCGCCCAGGCCGATGGACGCCTGAAAGCGGTCGCCCCGGAATTTGCCGCGCAACAGCTGCATGGCATGCTCAAATCCTTTGCCTTCTGGCCGCAGATTTCCCTGGGCTTGCCGGCTTTGTCGACCGAGATGCAAGGCACCGTGGTGGAATCGGCGCTGGACATGTTCCTGGCCTGCTATCAGGTGCAATAATTGACAATCTCGACAGCGGCGTCGAAGAACTGATCGCTTCAATGTGTACGGCAGAATGTGTTTCAGAATGAAACTCGTGCCGAGGCTATAGTGAGCCTCAGTCCCAGCGCCTGCAGAGAGCATCATGAATTCCACGAGCAATGAAACCACCGCCCCCGTCGATCACCTGCGTTTCCATCGCCGTCATGCCCACCTGGCGCCGACCTTCGGCAATGACAAATTCGCCCTGCGTGCCGAGGCTTTTGCGCGGTTCTTCGGTACACCGACCTTTCTAGGCGCACAAACACTGATCGTGGTGATCTGGGTGTGCCTGAACCTGTTCGGCGTCGCCCACTTCGATGCCTACCCGTTCATCCTGCTCAACCTGGCTTTCAGCCTGCAATCGGCCTATGCCGCCCCCCTGATCCTGTTGGCCCAGAGCCGTCAGGCCGCGCGGGACAAAGCCCAATCCGATGCCGATGCGCAACACCGCGAAGCGCTGGCGATCGCCAACAGTGAGCGACAGGCGGAAGCGGCGAAAAACAGCGCGCAACTGCTGGCGCTGCTTGAGCAAAACACCCGCCTCACGGAAATGACCAAGGCCCTCACCGAGCGCATCGAAAACCTGACCACGGAAATGCATCAGCACTTCGTGCACAAGGACCAACCTAAGGCCTGAACGGCCTAGGGCAACTTGAGCGCCCGCCCCAACTCGTCAAACAGCGTCACCACCGAGCGCAAGGCGCGGCAATCCGGGCGGGTCAGCAGCCACAGCGCGGTGTCGTATCCGTGCAACGGCTCGCCCAGTGGCTGTAATCCATCACCGATCAGAAAGTCTGGCAACGCCGCCACGCCCAACCCCGCCCGCACCAGTTCGGTGACCGACAGCATGCTGTTGCAGCGATAACCCGGCATCACCCCAGGCATTGCCTGACGACGCCAGGCCACTGTCGGGTGATCAGGCAGGAAGTCGTCAGGGGCGATCCAGGTCAGTGACACCAGATCGGTCGCATCGACCCCTTGCAGATAACCGGCGCTGGCACACACCCGGTAGCCAATCCCTGCAAGGCGTCGCCCCACCAGGTGTTCCGGTGGCGTACGGGTCAGGCGCAAGGCGATGTCGGCATCGCGGCGGCTGAGGTTGGCAAAGTCGTTGGACGTACTGAGCTCAAGGATCAACGCTGGATAGTTCGGCATGAACTGCGCCAGCGCCGGCAGCAGTAAGCCTTGCAGGACCGAATCGGTGCAGGTCAGGCGCACGGTGCCGCTGACCACTTCACCGCCCTGCTCCACACCGACCCTTGCGGCTTCCAATGCCTGTTCGGCGCGCTCGGCCTGTTCCGCCAGGGCCTGCGCCAGGCTCGTGGGCAGGTAACCGGCGCGGCTTTTTTCGAACAACGGCTGGCCCAGTGCGGCTTCCAGTCGACGCACGGCGCGAAACACCGTCGAGACATCCACTTTCATCAGCTGCGCGGCCCGGGCCAGAGAGCCGCCGCGCACCAATGCGAGCACCAGGGCCAGGTCTGGGTAGTCCAGTCGATAGTGCGTCGCTGCATTGATCACTTGGGATAACGCCAATATTGAGTGCGTGAACGCCAATCTATAGTGGCTGCCAGGAATCAACAAGCGCCGAGGTCACCCATGGAAAACCGCGTCATTCGCATCGCCCTGATCGGTGATCAAGACCCTCAAGTCACCGCCCACCAGGCCATCCCGGTGGCGCTCGGCCTGGCCGCCGAACACAGCGGCCGAAACGTGCAAGGGCAGTGGCTGGCCACCGATAGCTTGCATGCCAACACGCCGCTCGCCGGGTTCGACGGTTTCTGGTGCGTGCCCGCCAGCCCGTATCGCAGCATGGAAGGTGCCTTGCGGGCGATTCGCTTTGCCCGTGAACAGCGGCGACCTTTCCTCGGCACCTGCGGCGGGTTTCAACATGCGGTGCTGGAATATGCGCGCAACGTGCTCGGCTGGGCGGATGCCGAACATGGCGAGACGGCTCCCGATGCATCGCGGGCATTGCTCACGCCGCTGGCGTGTTCACTGGTTGAGGCTGTCGACATTATTCATTTGCGGGAAGGCTCGCTGATCGCCAGGGCATATGAAACCTGTGAAATTCGTGAGGGCTATCGCTGCCGCTACGGAGTGAATCCCGAGTTCGAACGGGAACTGCTCAAGCACGCGCTTCATGCCGTCGGCCATGATGCCGAACACGGTTTGCGCGCGGTCGAGCTCAGCGGTCATCCGTTCTATGTCGCCACGCTGTTCCAGCCGGAACGCGCTGCCCTCGAGGGTACCCTGCCACCGCTGGTGCGGGCCTTGATCGCAGCGTGCGTGGAGCGGCGGTCATGATTGCTGCGCCCTATTACGCAGTGATCTTCACTTCGCTACGAACCGATGGTGACCAGGGGTACGCCGAAGCGGCCGAACGGATGGTGGCGCTGGCGCGTGAGCAGCCGGGGTTCCTCGGTGTAGAGTCGGCGCGGGGCGATGATGGGCTGGGGATTACGGTGTCGTATTGGACCAGTGAGGCGGCGATCCTGGCGTGGAAGCAGCATCCCGAGCACCGGGCAATTAGTGAGCGCGGGCGATCGACCTGGTATGCGCAGTGTCATACCCGGGTTTGCCTTGTTGAGCGGGCTTATGAGTTCACCCCACCCCCTGCAGGAGCGGGCTTGCCAGCGATGACGGCCTGACATTTTGCGGCTGTACGCGATACCTGTGGGAGCGAGCTTGCTCGCGATGGAGGTCAACGATGACGCGGGAAGCCTGACACCCCACGGTGCTCTCAGGTTTTTCGCGAGCAAGCTCGCTCCTACAGGGGCCCGCCGCGCTGGACAGAACCGGAACGAAACCTCTCGATGGGACAAGAAGATCAAGATCAAAAGCCAAAGCAACAGCAACAGCAACAGCGAGAAAGCCCACTAACCCCGCACCAGACTCCTCACCGCCGAAATCTCCGGCACTTCCCGCCTGTCCATGTACACCCGCAACGGCTCGGTGATGTTGATTCGCTCATCAATATTTTGATCCAGCAACAACTGGATCAACTCGCGCTTGAGCGTCATGGTCTGCTCCGGGCCCGGCACCCAGACGAATTCGCTGGTGGGGATGATGCCGTCGTCAGCCACGTCCATGCCGAACGAGTCTTCGCTGAAACGCACGATGTAGTGGCCAGTCTTGCGATTGAGGCCGACGAAGCCCTGGAGCTGGTCGGCGGCCTGGCAGATGAGCTGGGAAGTAATGCGCATGGAAACCTCACAAGAAGTGATCGATGGTTTACACGCATGGCCAGCGAATGGTTTTCCCTCTGCCGGGGAAGTTGCCGGGACGAAGAATAATGCAGACAAGAACACAAAAACGCTGACCGACATCAGCTTTCAACACGTTTATGTCGGTCTCGCGATAGCGCTGGCAACGCTCAGTTGTTAAAAGAGACCTCTTTGAAACCTGTCACGAAAGGATCTCGACCATGCCGGCCACCGTCACCCACAGCGCCCTGCTCCTGAGTTTGCTGCTTGGCCTCGGCCAGGCCCAGGCCGCCAGCGAGCCCGGCCCCGCCGCGCTGGCCACCCGAATGGGCATTCCGCACCCGGCGGTGATCGCCCACCGTGGCGCATCTTTCGATGCACCGGAATCCACCGCCGCCGCCTACAAACTGGCCCGCGACCTCGGCGCCGATTACCTGGAGCTGGACCTGCAGCGCAGCAAGGATGGCGTGCTGTTCGCCCTGCACGACAATAACCTGCAACGCACCACCGACGTCGCCAGCAAATTCCCCGAGCGCAAGGACAGCCCGGCCAATGCCTTCACCATGGCCGAGCTGAAAACCCTGGATGCCGGCAGCTGGTTCAACGCGGCCTACCCGGATCGCGCGCGTCCTGCGTTTGCCGGCCTGAAAATCCTCACCCTCGATGAAATCATCGACATCGCCCAGGGCAATCCGCTGCACAAGCCCGGCCTGTACATCGAGACCAAGGAGCCCAAGCAGTTTCCGGGCATAGAACACGACCTCAAGGAAAAACTCCAGGATCGCGGCTGGCTGAGCCCCGCGGGGTCGAAACTGGCTAAAAGCGAGCTGTCCGTCGGCCAGGGCAAAGGCAAGGTGGTGCTGCAAACGTTCGAGAAGAGCAGCCTCGAATTGCTGCAAAAGGAAATGCCACAGGTGCCGAAGATTCTGTTGTTGTGGGTCGGTGAAGGCAACATCGAGCCAAAATCGACAGTGACCTTTGCTCAATCCGGCGACAAGGACAAAGCCGCTTACTACGCCAAACAGCAACCCAAGGACAAAGCCGAGTTCCAGCGCTGGGTCGACTACGCCAAGGCCCAGGGCGCGATCGGTACCGGCCCGTCCGCCGCGCTGACCCAGGGTGGCGATCAGAGCTACGCCGACCTGGTACAACCGTGGATGAACCAGTACACCCACGATCAGGGCCTGCTGGTCCACGTCTACACCATCGATGAAGCGGTGGATTACCAGAAGGTCATGGCGGCTGGCGTCGACGGTATCTTCACCAACCGCGCCAGCGAGCTTCTGAAGTTCTATAAGCGCCCGGCGGCGGCGAGTGTGGCGCAGGTGATACGCAATAACGGCTATTGATTATTCGATTCAAGGGAATTTAAGTCTGAATTAAGTTGCCACAGTTATTCTGATCCCACTTAAACAGCTCATCCAAGGAAAGAAGCTTATGAAAACCCTGACTGCCCTGTTCGCCGCCGCAACCCTGACCCTCACCGCTGGCCTGGCCCAGGCTGATGTTCCCGTCGACCAGATCCCTCAGTTGGTCAAGGACGGCAAGATCAAGCCACTGGAGGAACTGAACCAGATCGTGCTGAAGCTGCACCCGGGTGCCACGATTACCGACAGTGACCTGGATAACCACTTCAATAGCTACGAGTACGAAGTGGAACTGCGCGACGCCAACAACGTTGAATGGGACGTGGACGTGAACGCCGCCACCGGCGAAGTCCTGAAGAACAAGAAAGACGACTGATGCACCCGAAAAAAAGCCGCACGATGCTCCCCATCGTGCGGCTTTTTTGCGTTTGGGTGACCGATCAGGCCGAGGTCACAAATCCGTCATCCAGCCTTGCGATGATGCCGCTCTCGTGAACCTGTAAAACACGCGACAGGCGCCCCCCCATGCGAGCCCTCATGAACCACAGCATCGATCACAGCCATCGCGATCCGGATCTGTTCGGCCTGCTTTACGGTTTCAGTTTTCGCCCCGGTGAGCGCGGCCAGGAAATCGATTCGGCCAGGGCCTTGCAGTACCTGCAACACCCGCAGGACGCCGAGCAATTTCTCTGGCTGCACCTGAACCTCGCCCATGCCGCGTGCGAGCGCTGGATGAAGAGCCACCTGGAACTGCCCGACGAATTTTTCGAAGCCTTGCATGAAGGTTCACGATCGACGCGCATCGAACATGTCGATTCGGCGTTGCTGGCGGTGGTCAACGACGTGGTGTTCAACCTCAGCAGCATGACCTCCTCCGATGTCTCGACCCTGTGGGTCTGTGCCCGCAGTCGACTGATCATCAGCGCGCGCCTGCAACCGCTGCATTCGGTGGACAAGCTGCGCTCGTCGGTCAAGGCCGGTGAATGCTTCCGCTCGCCGCTGGAGTTGCTGGTGCATCTGCTGCGCGACCAGGGCGAAGTGCTGACCCAGATCGTGCGCAAGACCAGCCTGAGCGTGGATCAGATCGAAGATGAACTCCTGTCCTCGCGCCTGTCGACCAACCGCGCGGAACTGGGGGCCAATCGCCGGGTGCTGGTGCGCCTGCAACGCCTGCTGGCGCTGGAGCCGGGGTCGTTGCTGCGCCTGCTCAATCGCCCGCCACCCTGGCTGCAGAAGGAGGACGTCAAGGAACTGCGCAAGTCCACCGAGGAGTTTGCCTTGATCATCAACGACCTCACGGCGCTGGGGGAACGGATCAAGCTGTTGCAGGAGGAAATCGCCGCCAACCTCAACGAACAGAGCAACCGCACCCTGTTCACCCTGACGGTGGTGACGGTGCTGGCCCTGCCGATCAACATCATTGCCGGTTTCTTCGGCATGAACGTGGGTGGGGTGCCGCTGTCCCAGGACCCTGAAGGGTTCTGGATCCTGGTGGCGCTGGTGGCGACCTTTACCTTGATTGCGGGACGTTGGGCCTTTCGCAAGCGCCAGGATTATTAAGATCAAAAGATCGCAGCCCCTGTAGGAGCTGCCGCAGGCTGCGATCTTTCAAGAATCATACAAATCCAAACACTGACACAGGGCAGTCTCTCTGTAACATTTTGCAACGATCATCAACGACACTCCTTCCCTCCTCAGGAATGTCCGGCATGGCTACCCCCTCCTTTACCGCCGCCCCGGCGCCCGCCAGCAGCGCCAAACCGCAATTCGATAAAAAACCCGGTGTGCTCACCCTCGTGGTGTTTTTTGCAGTGCTGGGCATCGGGCTGCTGTTCACCGCCTACAGCCTGATGCACGACATGAACGAACTCGGCACGGAGGTGACCACCTGGACGCCATTCATCCTGCTGGGCGTGGCCTTGCTGATTGCCTTGGGCTTCGAGTTCGTCAACGGTTTCCACGACACCGCCAACGCCGTCGCCACCGTGATCTACACACACTCGCTGCCACCGAATTTCGCGGTGGTCTGGTCCGGGTTCTTCAACTTCCTCGGGGTGCTGCTGTCCAGTGGCGCGGTGGCGTTCGGCATCATCGCGCTGCTGCCTGTGGAGTTGATCCTGCAAGTCGGTTCATCCGCCGGTTTCGCGATGATCTTCGCCCTGCTGATCGCCGCGATCCTGTGGAACCTCGGCACCTGGTGGCTGGGCCTGCCGGCCTCGTCGTCGCACACCCTGATCGGCTCGATCATCGGTGTCGGCGTGGCCAATGCGCTGATGCACGGGCGTGACGGCACCAGCGGCGTGGACTGGGCGCAGGCGACCAAGGTGGGATACGCCCTATTGCTCTCGCCGCTGGTCGGCTTCGGCTGCGCCGCGCTGTTGCTGTTGGCCCTGCGGGCCTTCGTCAAGAACCGCGCGCTGTACAAGGAGCCCAAGGGCAACACCCCGCCGCCATGGTGGATTCGCGGCATGTTGATCCTGACCTGCACCGGCGTGTCCTTCGCCCACGGTTCCAATGACGGTCAGAAAGGCATGGGGCTGATCATGCTGATCCTGGTCGGGACCTTGCCGATGGCCTATGCACTGAACCGCACCATGCCTGCAGACCAGGCGTTGCAGTTCGCCGCCGTGGCCGAAGTGACCCAACAGGCGCTGGTCAAGAGTGCGCCGTTGCCGGCACCGGCCGATCCGCGACCGATCCTCTCCGATTACGTGCGCAGCAAGGAGGTCACGCCGCAACTGATCCCCGCCCTCGCGGCACTGGCCGGCAACATCGGTAATGAAGTGAAGGGCTATGGTTCGCTGTCCAAAGTCCCGGCCGAAGCCATGGGCAACGTGCGCAATGACATGTACCTGACCAGCGAAACCATCCGCCTGATGGACAAGAACAAGGTGGGTAACTTCGACGCCGATACCAACGGCAAACTGCAGCTGTTCAAGCAGCAGATCGACAACGCCACGCGCTTCATTCCGTTGTGGGTGAAGATCGCCGTAGCAATTGCGCTGGGCCTGGGCACCATGGTCGGCTGGAAGCGCATCGTGGTAACCGTGGGAGAGAAAATCGGCAAGACCCACCTGACCTACGCCCAAGGCGCCTCGGCGGAAACCGTTGCGATGTTGACCATTGGCGCCGCCGACATGTTCGGCTTGCCGGTCTCGACCACCCACGTGTTGTCGTCAGGGGTGGCCGGGACCATGGTCGCCAATGGCGGCGGCTTGCAGATGAAGACCATCCGCAACCTGTTGATGGCCTGGGTGCTGACCTTGCCGGCGGCGATAGTGTTGTCGGGCAGTTTGTACTGGTTGTTCACCCAGATTTTCTGAATAAAGCAGCCCTTGCAGGAGCCCGGCTTGCCGGCGAAGGCATCCGAAAGACCAACGCCATGTTGGAGGACGCCTTCGCCGGCAAGCCGGGCTCCTACAGGTTACGCGTTACAGGTAGAGCGAATGACCAACCGCTCCCGCACCACGTCATACACCCAGTGGTAAACGTAGGTGTACGGCAGGAAAAACAGCAGCACGCCGATATCCAGCAGGAACGCTTGCCACAGACTGACTTTCAGCCACCACGCAATCAACGGTACGCCTAGGGCGACCAGCCCGCCTTCGAACAACAGCGCGTGGACCACGCGGATCCAGGCGTTGTGCGCAATGGCGAAACGCTTGAGCACGCGGTCGAACAGACCGTTGAAGACCACGTTCCACGCCAGGGCCAACACGGCAATGACCACTGTGACAGCGCCCATTTCCAGCATCGGTTTGTCCATGATCCAGGCCAGCAATGGCGTACAGATCAGGATGGCCAGCAGTTCGAAACCAATGGCCTGGAAAATACGTTCGGTAATGGATTTATTGGCGCTCATGGCCCGACTCCTTGAGTGACGATGGTTGCCATCATCCATCTTCTTACCGATACTTCATAACCAATAACCATCGATCAAGGCGATAGTTCATGGCATCCCAGGAAGTGTTGCAGGCGTTCGTCCAGGCCGCGACCCAAGGCTCGTTTTCCGCGGCGGCACGCAAATTGGGCCGTAGCCAGTCGACCATCAGCGCCGCCGTGGCCAGCCTGGAAATCGATCTGAACCTGACCCTGTTTGACCGCAGCAGCCGCAAGCCCAGCCTGACCCCCGCCGGGCATGTCATGCTGCAACGGGCCGAAGATATCCTGGCCGCCACCAGCCGGCTGGAGATGACCGCCAGCCAATTGTCCCAGGGCGTAGAGGCGAAGCTGACCGTGGCGCTTTCCGACACCTACCAGTCCGATCGTTTCGAAGTGGCACTCAGTGCCTTCGAGCAGCGTTATCCAGACCTGGAACTCGAATGCCTGATTGCCGAATGCGAGGACCTGGTGGCACTGGTGCAAAGCGGTCGGGCCCACGTCGCCTTCGCCGAAATGCAGGACAGCTACCCGCCTGACCTGGTCAGCTCGACCGTGGACGAACGCACGGAATTCGCCCTGTTCGTGTCGCGTAAACATCCACTGGCCAAGCAGAAAAATATTGACCAGGACACGCTGCAACAGCATCGCGAGCTACGCCTGGCGACCATCGTCAATCCCTATGAAAGCCGCGCCAAGGGCAGGGTCTGGTCGGCACCGAGTTACCTGATGCTGCTGGAAATGGCCCAGGGCGGATTCGGCTGGGCGCCACTGCCACGCTGGTTGGTAGGGCGTTTTGGCGCGGGGACGTTGCAGGAGTTGGAGGTGCGCGGTTGGCCGAAAACGGTGTCGGTGGATGCCTTGTGGTCGCGCTTGCATCCGCCGGGGCCGGCGGGCAGCTGGTTGCTGGGCAAGATGCTGGAATAGGGGTGCGGCTACTGGCCTCTTCGCGAGCAAGCCCGCTCCCACAGTGATCACTGCTGTACACAAAATTTGTGGTCGACTCATTACCCTGTGGGAGCGGGCTTGCTCGCGAAGGGGCCAGCGAAAATCACATCACTCCAACGCCCGCAACCGAGCCTCGATAAACCGCCGCTCCGGCGCCTGCTGCGTCAACTCCAGCGCCCGCTCATAGGCCGCCCGCGCCTGCTCCACCCTGCCCAACTGCCGACAAAACTCCGCCCGCGCCGAATGCGCCAAGTGGTAATCGAGCAAATCCCCCCGCGCCAGAATCGCCTCGACCAGCGTCAGCCCCGCCAACGGCCCATCGCGCCTGGATATCGCCGCCGCCCGGTTCAATTCGATCACCGGCGACGGCCACGCTCGCAGCAACACGTCATACAGCCCGACGATCTGCACCCAGTCGGTTTCCTCGATCGACGGCGCTTCGGCATGCACCGCGGCAATCGCCGCTTGCAGGCAATACGGGCCGAATCGCCGAGTACCCAATGCCCGCTCCACCAGCGCACAGCCTTCGGCGATCATCTGCGCGTCCCACAGCGAGCGGTCCTGGTCATCCAGCAAAATCAGGTCGCCGTCCGCGCAGGTCCTGGCCAGGCGTCGGGACTCGTGCAACAACATCAAAGCGAGCAAGCCCATGACCTCCGGCTCCGGCAGCAACTCCAGCAACAAACGCCCCAGGCGAATCGCTTCGCGGGTCAGGTCTTCGCGGGTCACTTGCGCGCCGCCGGACGCCGAATAGCCTTCGTTGAACACCAGGTAAATCACCCGCAGCACGCTGTCGAGGCGCTCGGGCAGTTCCGCCAGGGATGGCACCTGATAGGGGATTTTCGCATCACGGATTTTCGCCTTGGCGCGCACGATGCGCTGGGCGATGGTGGCGGGTGCCGAGAGAAAGGCCCGGGCGATTTCTTCCGTGGTCAGGTCGCAGACTTCACGCAGGGTCAACGGCACCTGGGCGTCTGCCGCCAGTGCCGGGTGACAACAGGTGAAGATCAGGCGCAGGCGATCGTCTTCCACGTCTTCTTCACTCCAGTCGGCCTGCTCCAGCGCCTCCAGCTGCGCCTGTAACAATGGCCGCGAAGCATTGAACCGCGCGCGCCGGCGCAGCACATCAATGGCCTTGAAACGCCCGGTGGACACCAGCCAGGTACGCGGATTGTCTGGCACGCCGTCCTGCTGCCAACGTTCCACGGCAACGAAAAACGCTTCGTGCAAGGCCTCCTCGGCCAGGTCGAAATCGCCGAGCAGGCGAATCAGGGTCGCCAGGATCCGTCGCGACTCCTGGCGATAAACCTGCTCGACCCTGGCCTGTACCGGCAGCCCCGGCATCTTAAGTATTCAACTGCCGGACGGGGCGCACTTCGACACTGCCGACTCGTGCCGCCGGGATGTTCCCGGCGACCTGCAGGGCTTCGTTGAGGTCCTTGGCATCGATCAGGTAGAAGCCGGCCAACTGCTCCTTTGTTTCGGCGAACGGGCCATCGGTGATCGACAACTTGCCGTTGCGCATGCGCACCGTGGTGGCGGTCTGCACCGACTCCAGCGCCTCGGCGGCAACCATCCGGCCGCTGCCCTGGATTGCCTCGGCGTAGGCCATGCACTCCTCGTCCTTGGGACTTTCCGGCAGCGAATGCAGCAGGCGCTCATCGCTGTAGACCAGGCATAAATACTTCATCGCGCTCTCCCGATTGAACGGATCAACTATGGTCGCAGATGGGCCGTTTCGCACGGCTTGCCGACGATCAGGGTTCCAGGTTGAACAAGGTCGTGCCGCTCATCATGTCGAACGGGGCCGACCAGTGTTCGTGGACGATGCGCCATTGCCCGGCCTCGCGCCGGTAGCAGGCGGTCACGCGCATCCAGCAGGCCTGGGTTTCGCCCTTCTCGTTGGTGCCGCCGCAATGGGCCAGCCAATGGGCGAAGGCGATGTGCTCGTCGGCCACGATGTTCATGTGGTCGAAATCAAACTTGTGCTGGCCCTGGCACATTTCCATGCATTCCAGCCAATGCGCGCGATAGGCCGCCTTGCCGCGAAATTGCAGGGCCTTGACGGCGTCGTAGGAGACGATGTCGTCGGCGTACAGGGCCATGATTTTATCGACGTCCTTCGAGATGACCGCCTCACGGTAATTGGCGATCAGGGTCTGGATTTCATTGGTATCACTCATGGTGGTTCTCCGTGGTTTTTCTTAAAAGACACCCTTAGTCGTCCGGCGATCCGCCAGATCGACAGTCGAAATAAAAATAATCCACGAGCGCAAACTCGCTAGAATCCGAGGCTCATTTCTATTGGAAAAAGGACACTCCAGTGACAGCCCGACTCGTGCCTTACGAAAGCCTGAATGCGCTGCAGCGCCAGCAGGTGGAGGCCATCGAAGTGCATCCGGAACAGATCAGGTTTTCCGGCGACATTCACGGTGCATTGCACACCCTGCTATCGAAGCCCGGCCCCGGCGTCAAAGGCTTTGCCTTGCTGGCTGATGCGGTGCCGGTTGCCTTTCTGCTGCTCAAACGCCCACCGGTGTTGCCCGCCTGGGCTGACGAACACAGCGCTACGCTGCACGCTTTGCAGGTCGATCAACGCGCCCAGGGCAAGGGTTATGGCAAGGCTTGCCTGCAAGCGCTGCCCGAAGCGGCGCGCCTGGCGTGGCCGGAAATCCGCGGGCTGGAATTGTCGGTGGATGCCGATAACGATGCCGCCATTGCGCTGTATGCCAGGTATGGTTTCGTCGACAGTGGCGAGGCGTACAAGGGGCGGATCGGGTATGAGCGGCGGATGGGCCTCGTGTTCTGACTGACACACATGTCCCCTGTAGGAGCGAGCTTGCTCGCGAAGGTCGTCAACGATAACGCGTGCATTCTGGATAAACGCGGTGTGCCTGGGTTCTTCGCGAGCAAGCTCGCTCCTACACGGGGTCTGCGTCGGGTTCAGAGATTGAGCACCATCTCGTGCCACGCCATGCCGCCATGGTCGGACGCCGATGGCTTGACGTAGGCAAAGCCAAAGCCTGCATACAACGGAATATGCCGCTCCTTGCACATCAGGTCGATGCTGGTTTTGCCCATCGCGCGCATGCGCTCGATGAACTCGCCCATCAAGTGCTTCGCCAGGCCCTGGCCCTGATAGTCCGGGTGCACCACCACCGACATGATCACCACGTGCGGTCCGGCCGGGTCGTGGCCGATCAGTTCCTTGAACGCCTCGTCGGACATTTCAACCTGGAACGCCGCGCCGGAATTGATGAAACCGGCGACCACGCCGTCCACTTCAGCAACGATGAAACCCTCGGGCCAAGTGGCGATGCGGGTGGCGATTTTCTCCCGGGTCGCGGCTTCGTCGCCTTCGTAGGCAAGGGTTTCGATGGCGTAGCAGCGGTCCAGGTCAGCAGGCGTGACGTGGCGGATGACAGTGTTCATGGCAGCTCGGAATCGGCGAGGGAAAGACCGGGGATGATAAATCAGCAACGGCGCAACATCGAGAGACGAACCGGCTGATCCGCCTCCCGAAGCACTTGTCACGCCTTGAGCGGTAGCCAGAGTTCCAGCGTGCCGGTATTGAGCCTGGGGTTGAAGTCTTCGCTGTAGCGTTCGAATTCCGGGGCGTTCAACAGCTCGCGCCCGGACTGCGGCAGCCAGGTGCCATGGATGTACTGGAAGGTCTGCGGCAAGGTGTCCAGCGAGCCTTTGTGTTCGAACACCACATACTGCTGAGGCTGAACTTCTACCCAGCGGTACTGTTCAGGCAAATCATCGAGCTTGCTGATCTCGACGCCAGCGATGTAATCAAAGCCGCCCTTGCCGTCGAAATTGCAGCAGACGCCGTAGGTCACTTCGCCTTTTTGCCCCGGAACATTGCCAATGTGGGGGATGAATTTTTCCCAGAGATCAGGAATGCCTTTTACGGTTTGCTGGGTAAATTGTCCGCCAAGCCCCGCAATCAGCAGGAAGTGACCGTGTTCGAAGCGTGGTTCCGTCACTTCGACGCGTGTTTGCTCATCCATGACTCGACTCCTGGAAGTAAAAGTGGATTCGGCTGGGAGTATAGAAGCCAAACCCGATTCGCCCAGTTACAGGGTGTGCAACTGCTCGACGGCGGCTGCACCGACAAACTCGTTGTAACCCGATAGGATCACGTACACCGCGAAATAGCAGAAGATCGCCGCCGATGCCATATAGGAATAGCGCAGCAACTTGTCGCCGAGCAACTTGCCGCCGTGACTCGCCGCGAAGCACAGGCCAGCGGACCACAACAGCCCGGCGCAGAGGAATCCACCGAGGAACAAGGCCGAGCTGAGCGCACCGCCGCCACCGGAGCGGGCGATCAACGTGCCACCAACCGCGGCGAACCAGAGAATGGCGCTGGGCGACGACATGGCGAGAAAAATCCCACGGAAAAACTCCTTGCGATGGGAGTTGTGGCCGACCTCGGCGGTTTCGGCCAGCAGCGCCTCATGGTGGATCGCCGAGTAAATCATCTTCGCCGCGAAATACACCAACAGCGCCGAACCACCGATCCATAGCACCCAGCGCACCGTTTCGTATTGCAGCAACACGGTCATGCCGGCCAGCGCCAGCACGGCGTAGATCAGGTCGCCGACGCAGGTGCCCAGCCCCAGGGCGAAGCCTTGAAAGTATCCGCGTTGCATCGCCAGGGTGATCATCGCGATATTGGCCACGCCGATGTCCAGGCACAGCGACAGGCTCAACAAGAAGCCACTGGTAAACTCCATCTAACCCTTTCCTTCGCAAAATTTTGTTTACTTTGAGGCTGGACAGTCTGCCACAGCTGCCATTACATTCCGCCACAGGTCACCGCAGTGACCAGCGTCGCTCGGACGGTTCCGGGCGCTTACGTTATCCGAGGCAACAATGGCCGAACAAGGTTCGCCGCGCCGCTTTGCGCGCATAGATCGACTCCCCCCCTACGTTTTCAACATCACCGCCGAGCTGAAGATGGCCGCCCGTCGTCGTGGCGAAGACATCATCGACTTGAGCATGGGCAACCCCGACGGCGCCACGCCGCCGCACATCGTCGAAAAACTGGTGACCGTCGCCCAGCGCGAAGACACCCACGGCTACTCCACGTCCAAGGGCATTCCGCGCCTGCGCCGGGCCATTTCCAATTGGTACAAGCAACGCTACGAGGTCGACATCGACCCGGAAAGCGAAGCCATCGTCACCATCGGTTCCAAGGAAGGCCTGGCACACCTGATGCTGGCCACCCTCGACCAGGGCGACACCGTGCTGGTGCCCAACCCGAGCTACCCGATCCACATCTATGGTGCCGTGATTGCCGGCGCCCAGGTGCGTTCGGTGCCGCTGGTGCCGGGCGTGGACTTCTTCGCCGAACTGGAACGGGCCATTCGCGGTTCGATCCCGAAGCCAAAGATGATGATCCTCGGCTTCCCGTCCAACCCCACCGCCCAGTGCGTGGAACTGGACTTCTTCGAACGGGTGATCGCCCTCGCCAAGCAATACGACGTACTGGTGGTGCACGACCTGGCCTACGCCGACATTGTCTACGACGGCTGGAAAGCCCCGTCGATCATGCAGGTGCCCGGCGCCAAGGACATTGCGGTGGAGTTCTTCACCCTGTCCAAGAGCTACAACATGGCGGGCTGGCGTATTGGCTTCATGGTCGGCAACCCGGAGCTGGTCAACGCCCTGGCGCGGATCAAGAGCTACCACGACTACGGCACCTTCACCCCGCTGCAAGTGGCGGCCATTGCCGCGCTGGAAGGCGATCAGCAATGTGTGCTCGACATCGCCGAGCAGTACCGGCAGCGGCGCAACGTGCTGGTCAAAGGCCTGCATGAACTGGGCTGGATGGTGGAAAACCCGAAAGCGTCGATGTACGTCTGGGCCAAGATTCCCGAGGCCTACACGCACTTGGGCTCGCTGGAGTTCGCCAAGAAACTGCTGGCCGAGGCCAAGGTCTGCGTCTCGCCGGGTGTCGGTTTTGGCGAGTACGGCGATGATCACGTGCGCTTCGCCCTGATCGAGAACCAGGACCGGATTCGCCAGGCCGTGCGCGGGATTCGCGGAATGTTCCGGGCGGATGGGCTCGTCGCCAAATCCAACGCCTGACACATAACAACTGTGGGAGCGGGCTTGCTCGCGAAAGCGGTGTATCAGACAACATTGATGGTGTTTGACACACCGCATTCGCGAGCAAGCCCGCTCCCACATTTGGTTTTGCCCTGGTAGTTCTGTCAGTTCCCGGCTCTGGAACAACCTGTAATGCTGAAGGCCTTTATTGACTCGTCGTCAAACAAAGAGGCTTCCCATGTCCCCATTCAATCCCGCCAATCACACATCCCGCCCCTGGCAACAAACCTTGCTGTTGGCGAGCGACTGCAAAAACTCTGTGCTCGCCGAAATGGATGGCGCCATCAATCGCATGGCGTACACCCCCTATGGTCAGCAATCCGCCCTGCGGAACGCCTGGACGCACCTGGGATTCAACGGTGAACTGCGCGAGGCGAGAACTGATTGGTATTTTTTGGGGAATGGTAATCGCACCTACAACCCGCGATTGATGCGCTTTCACAGCCCGGACAAATTGAGTCCGTTCGGAAAAGGTGGATTGAATGCTTATATGTATTGTGGGGGTGAGCCGGTGATGCGCGCGGATCCGACGGGACGATCCTTTTTAAATGCAGTCATCGGCAAAGTATTCAAGGTTTGGGATTTCTTTTCACTGAACAATAATTCCAGCGGTCCGCTACGAAATACGTTGCCAGTAACGGCGAGGTCGGGAAAAAACGGTTTTTTGGAGGTGGCGAGCGGCATTGTTGCAATGACCGAAAAGAATAGACGCCCCCCAATTATATCGACTGGGGGAAAAAGCCGACGACACGCCGCCCCCTCATGGAAGGGTATACAAGGCAGCGATCGCTCCAACACCCTACGCGTTCACTGGGCAGCGCAGACCGATAGTTTGGGAACCTCGAAGCACACCACGACAACGCCTGCTGCGCCAAGTGAGTCCAGTTCTCGCAGACCCTCTATCAGCAGCAACTCCAGCTCTGCTTCCACTCCCAGCACTGTCAGCACCATTTCGAGCATAAGCCAATACAGTAATGATTCAGGTTATGCGAGCTCTAATCCAGGCTCCATCAGAAGTAATGGTTCTGCCGACAATCAACTCCAAGCGCGTCTTGATGACCTTCGAAAAAACTAGCCCCTGATGCAAAGCACTGTGGGAGCGAGCCTGCTCGCGAAGGGGGCGTGTCAGTCAACATGGATGCTGATTGACACACCGCTTTCGCCAGCAGGCTGGCTCCCACATTTGTCTTGCGGTGTTGCTTAGACGAACAGCGACAACAACAGGATAAAGCCCAGGCCGACTACGGAGAGGATGGTTTCCATCGCCGTCCAGGTCTTGAATGTTTCGGCCACGGTCATGTTGAAGTACTGCTTCACCAGCCAGAAACCAGCATCGTTAACGTGGGACAGGATCAACGAACCGGCACCGGTCGCCAACACCAGCAGCTCACGGTTCACGCCCGGAATCATCCCCACCACCGGCACCACGATGCCAGCGCCGGTAATGGTTGCCACGGTCGCCGAACCGGTCGCGATGCGGATCACCGCCGCCACCAGCCAGGCCAGCAGGATCGGCGAGATCTGTGCGTTGACCGCCATATGACCGATCACGTCACCCACGCCGCTGGTCACCAGCATCTGCTTGAAGCCACCGCCGGCACCGATGATCAGGATGATCGCAGCGGTCGGCGCCAGGCTCGCATCCAGCCATTTCATCATTTGGCTGGAACCGATGCCCTGTTTGTAGCCGAAGGTGTACAGCGACAGCAGCAATGCCAGCAGCAACGCCGAAATCGGGTGACCGATCAGGTCCATGAACGAACGGAAGATGTTGCCATCCGGCAGCGCCACGTCGGCAAAGGTCTTGAGCAGCATCAGGAACACCGGCAACAGCACGGTCACCAGAGTGATGCCGAAGCTCGGCAGTTCAGCCGAATCCGTTTCGCGGGCCAGTTGATCCACCAGCTCCTGGTTTGGATGACCGGGAATGTGCTTGGCAATGAACGTACCGAAGATCGGGCCAGCGATGATGGCGGTTGGCAGCGCAACGATCAGGCCGTACAGAATGGTCTTGCCGATGTCGGCACCGAATACGCCAATGGCCAGCAACGGACCCGGGTGCGGCGGCACCAGGCCGTGTACCGCGGACAGACCCGCCAGCAGCGGGATACCGATCTTGATGATCGACACGCCGGTGCGTCGGGCAACGATGAACACCAGTGGAATCAGCAGTACGAAGCCGATTTCGAAGAACAGCGGAATGCCGACCAGGAAGGCCGCGAACATCATTGCCCACTGCACTTTGTCCTTGCCGAAAGCGCGGATCAGGGTCTGGGCGATCTGGTCCGCCCCGCCCGACTCGGCCATCATTTTGCCGAGCATTGTACCCAGCGCGAGGATGATGCCGACGAAACCGAGCACGCCACCGAAGCCGTCCTGGAACGCCTTGATGATGGTGCCGATCGGCATGCCGGAAGTCAGGCCGAGGAAGGCGGCGGCAATGATCAGGGCAAGAAAGGGGTGCAACTTGAACTTGGTAATCAGGACGATAAGCCCGATCACCGTAACCACTGCGTCGAGCAGCAGGAACGTCTCGTGGGACATGCCAAACATTAGGGGTGTCTCCTGGTTGTTGTTGTTATTAAAGCGGGTTAATCAGAAGTCGCGTGGACAGCGCTGTCTTTGCAAGCACGTTCATACCGCCTGCTTCAGGCCGTTGGCCTGCCACCAGGTGTGGGCCTGAACGGCCAGTTCTTCAACGCTGTGGATCGAGGCATTGAGCGCCAGTGTCAGCGGCTCGCCCTTGGGAGACTCGAGGGTGGCGAACTGACTTTCGATCAAGGTGGCCGGCATGAAATGACCCGGGCGATGGGAGACGCGTTCAGCGGCAACTTCCGGGGTCAACTCCAGGAACACGAAGCCCAGGCCCGGCAAGGCGCTGCGCAGGCGTTCGCGGTAGATGTGCTTGAGCGCCGAGCAGGTCAGCACCGGGCGCTGACCCTGGGCATCGATCCGGCGCAGTTCATCGCACAGGCTGTCGAGCCAGCCGGCACGGTCTTCATCGTTCAGGGGGATTCCCGCGCTCATCTTGTCGATATTGGCGGCAGGGTGGAAAGAGTCGCCTTCGATGGCAGTGGCGCCGCTCAATTGGCACAGGGCCTCGCTGACGCACGTCTTGCCGCAACCGGCAACGCCCATGATGACCAGGGCGGTGATGGGATGATTCATGTAACACCTCAGCGCGCAGACAGCGCTACCTTTGCCAGTTATGACACTAGACCAAAAGCAGAAGTTGCCGACGCCTTTCTTGTCATTTTGTGGGTTGCAGCATGTGTGTTCCCAACGCCAAAAAGCGAGGATCAGGCGAACCCCCGCTCACGCATTTGCAGCTGCTTCGAGACAGCGCTACCTTAGTGCCTTGAATTTTGTTTGGCAAGCCGTCGATGACTCCAACTAAAAACGATAAAAATACCCGCACCACTGGCCGCCCTACCCTCAACGAAGTGGCACGCCTGGCCGGTGTCAGTCCGATTACCGCCTCCCGGGCCCTGCGCGGGGTCAGCACGGTGGCCACGGAACTCGTGGAAAAAGTCCAGAAAGCCGCGCTGGAACTCAACTACGTGGTCAACCCCGCGGCCCGTGCCCTGGCCTCGGCGCAGAGCCATTCGGTGGTGGTGTTGGTGCCGTCCTTGTCCAACCTGCTGTTCATCGACACCCTGGAAGCCATTCATCAGGTGTTGCGCCCCAAGGGCTTCGAAGTGCTGATCGGCAACTTCCATTACTCGCGCGACGAAGAAGAAAACCTGCTGCGCAACTACATGGCCTATCAGCCACGGGGCTTGCTGCTGACCGGATTCGACCGCACCGAAAGTTCGCGGCGGATGATCGAAGCCAGCAACATCCCCTGCGTGTACATGATGGAACTGGACAGCGCGGCCGGTCTCAATTGCGTTGGCTTTTCGCAACTGGCGGCGGGTGAAACGGCGGCCGAGCATCTGCTCTCACGCGGGCGCAAGCGCCTGGCGTACATCGGCGCGCAACTGGATCAACGCACGCTGCTGCGCGGTGAAGGTTTCCGCAAAGCCCTGAAAAAGGCCGGCCTCTACGACCCGGACCTGGAAGTGCTGACCCCGCGCTCTTCGTCCGTCGGCCTGGGTGGCGAACTGTTCCTGCAACTGCTGGCCAGTCATCCGGACGTCGATGCGATCTTCTTCGGCAACGACGACCTGGCCCAGGGCGCCTTGCTTGAAGCCATGCGCTGCGGGATCAAGATCCCCGAACAGGTGGCGATCCTGGGTTTCAACGATTTGCCGATGTCAGAACACATGGTCCCGCGCCTGAGCAGCATCAACACCCCTCGCGAAGCCATCGGCCGTCGCGCGGCGGAGCAGATGCTGACGCTGATGGCCGGTAATACCGTGGCCAGACCGGTGCAGGACATGGGGTTTGAGTTGAAGGTGCGCGAAAGTACCTGATGCTATAACTCGCTTCCAAGGAGCTGCCGCAGGCTGCGATCTTTTGATCTTCGCTCTTGAAATCAAGATCAAAAGATCGCAGCCTGCGGCAGCTCCTACAATTGGATATACGCCTCTCGCTGGAGTAGTTCGATGGAACACACACTGAAGATTCTGGGAAAAGCCTCGTCGATCAACGTCCGAAAGGTCCTGTGGACCTGTGAGGAACTGGGCCTTTCCTACGAACGCGAGGATTGGGGCAGCGGTTTTGCCTCGACTCACAGCCCCGAGTTTCTGCGGTACAACCCCAACGCACAGGTGCCGGTGATCATCGATGAGGCGGGTGTGCTGTGGGAATCCAACACCATCTGCCGCTACCTGAGCGCCAGGCACCAGCACCACCACACGGAGCTGCTGCCCAGCGAACCGGCCGCGCGCGCCCGGGTGGAGCAGTGGATGGACTGGCAGGCCACCGATCTCAATTCGTCCTGGAGCTATGCGTTCATGGCGCTGGTGCGCAAGGATCCGGAGTACCAGGAAGCCCATCGCATCGAAGTCGGCGTGCGTGGCTGGAACCAGAAAATGGCCATCCTCGAACACCAGCTCGCGACCACCAAAGCCTATGTCGCCGGGGCAAAATTCACCGTGGCCGACATTGTCATCGGCCTCTCGGTCAACCGCTGGCTGATGACGCCCATGGAGCGTCCCGATTATTCGGCCGTCGACGAGTATTTCAAACGTCTGGCGCAACATCCGGGCTTCCTTAAACACTGCTGTAACGGCCTGCCTTGAGCGGTCGAGCGCTATAAATCAGCAAAATGTAACCATTCATTGCAATAACTTGGCGAATCTCGGTGTTCAGGCACCGGGATTCACAATCATTGATATCCGATAGCAGGCTAAGCTTCTCCACCATAAAATTGGACCAGCCCATGACTGCTCACGCCCCTGCTGCCCAGGCAGATGACATCGACCCACTGCGCGCCGCGCAGATTTCCGCCCGCATCGATCGCCTGCCCGCCGTCTCCACTCTCTGGCGCCTGGTGGCGTTGCTATCAATCGGTGGGTTCTTCGAGCTCTATGACCTGTTCCAGACCGCCTACATCAGCCCCGGCCTGATCAGCGACGGCATCTTCGCCACCGGCAACCAGGGTGTGTTCGGTTTCTCCGATCAAGCCGCCTTCGCTTCGGCGACGTTTCTTGGCCTGTTCCTCGGCGCCAGCCTGTTGAGCCCTTTGGCCGACCGCTTCGGCCGGCGCGCGATCTTCACCTTCGCGTTGATCTGGTACACGGTCGCCACCGTATTGATGGGTGTGCAGAGTTCGGCGTTGGGCATCATCTGCATGCGCTTCCTGGTGGGCATCGGCCTGGGCATCGAACTGGTGACCATTGATGCCTTCCTCTCGGAACTGGTGCCCAAGCGCATGCGCAGCTCGGCATTCGCCTTCGCGTTTTTCGTGCAATTCCTGTCGGTACCGGCAGTGGCGCTGATGTCATGGTGGCTGGTACCCCAGGCGCCGTTCGGTGTGTCGGGCTGGCGTTGGGTGGTTTTGGCCAGCGCGGTGTTTGCGTTGTTCATCTGGTGGTTGCGCTCACGCTTGCCGGAATCGCCGCGCTGGCTGGCGCAGCATGGGCGGTTCGAGGAGGCCGACCAGATTCTCGCCCGCATCGAGACACGCTGCGTGAAGGATCAGGGCAAACCGCTGGACGAGCCGGAACTGGCAGCGGTGGACATCCAGGGCAAGGGGCGTTTCGCCGATATCTGGCAGCCACCGTATCGCCGCCGGGCCTTGATGCTGATCGTGTTTCACGTGTTCCAGGCCATCGGTTTCTTCGGTTTCGGCAACTGGTTGCCAGCGTTGCTCAATGGCCAGGGTGTAAGCATCACGCATAGCTTGATGTATGCGTTCATCATCACCCTTGCCTATCCGCTGGGGCCGTTACTCTTCGTGAAATTTGCCAACCGTTTCGAGAACAAGTGGCAGATCGTCGGCTCGGCACTGGGTGCCATGACCTTCGGCACATTGTTCGCCCTGCAAACCAGCGCGTTCGGCCTGATTTTCTGCGGGGTGATGATCACCTTCTGCAACGCCTGGTTGAGCTTCAGCTATCACTCGTACCAAAGCGAATTATTCCCTACCAACATCCGCGCCCGGGCGGTAGGGTTCTGCTACTCGTTCAGCCGTTTGTCGACTGTCTTCAGCAGTTTGTTGATCGGTATTTTCCTCGAACACTTCGGCACCCCGGGCGTACTGGCGTTCATCGTCAGCAGCATGTTGATCGTCATGTTGACCATCGGCATGTTTGGCCCGCGCACCCGCAACCTGGCACTGGAAAACATTGCCCATCGCTGAAGACCTTGCGGTAACTGCAGAAGCCGGCTTGCAGGCTCCTGCAATTCGGTCAGTTCAACTGCAACGTCGAGTTGAACTGGCTGATGGCGTCCACCACATGTCGCGAGCCCTGCTGGATCTCCAGGATCACCTCCCCCGCCTCGTTCGCCAGCTCCACACCCAGCCCGGTTCGACTCAGGCTCGACTGCATGCTCGACACCGCACTCAATGACAGGTCGTGGTTCTTGCGCACCACATCGACAATCTCCAGGGTGGCCTGGCTGGTGCGTGCGGCCAGGCTGCGCACTTCATCGGCCACCACGGCAAATCCGCGCCCGTGCTCGCCGGCGCGGGCCGCTTCGATGGCGGCGTTGAGCGCCAGCAGGTTGGTCTGATCGGCAATCCCGCGGATGGTCTGGACGATGGTGCCGATGATCTCGGACTGCTTGTTCACCGCATCGATGCTCAGCGCCGCCTGGTTCAAGTCCTTGGAGATGTCCTGGATGATCTGCACCGTCTGCTGCACGACCTCGGAGCCCTTGCGCGCGCAGGCGTCGTTTTGCACCGAGGTGCTGTGGGCCGAATCCGCGGCGGATTGCAGGGTGGTCATCTGTTGGGTGATGTCGCTGGCGAACTTGACCACCTTGTACAGGCGGCCCTTGGCGTCGAACAACGGGTTGTAGGAGGCCTCCAGGAATATCGTCTGGCCCTGCTTGTTCTTGCGTTCGAAACGATGGGAATGATATTCGCCGCGGTTCAGCGAGGCCCAGAAGTTCTTGTAGCCCTGGGATTCCGCTTCGGCGCGATGGCAGAACATGCTGTGATGCTGACCGACGACTTCATTGAGCGAGTATTGCGTGGTTTTCAGGAAGTTGTCGTTCGCCGTGATCACACGGCCTTCGGGGGTGAACTCGATCACCGCCATGGAGCGGCCAATGGCGGCGAGCCTGCTCTGGTTTTCGTGGTCCTGGTTGACCCGGGCGGAAATGTCGGTAGCCACCTTGATCACGCTGCGCACCTGCCGGTCGGGACCCAGCACCGGCATGTAGCTGGCTTCGAGCCAGATCTCCTTGCCGCTCTTGTTCAAGCGCAGGAAAGTGCCGCTGATCGGTTCCCCCCGGGCGAGATCACGCCACAACCTGGCGTACTCCTCGCTGCGATAAAACGCCTCTTCACAGAATATCCGGTGATGTTTGCCGCGCACTTCTTCGGCGCTGTATCCCATGGCCTTGCAAAAATTCTCGTTGGCCTCGAGGACGATGCCATCGGGGGTGAATTCAATCATCGCCATTGACCGACTGACCGCAGCCAGCTTGGCGTTGGCTTCGGTCAGCGCGCAGCTGAAACGTTCGATTTCCAGCAGGTCAGCCTTGTGATGCAGGTTAAACATGGTCGTATCACCTTTGCGCGTTTATGAAAGTTGCCGGTCTTTCAAATCCACCACTACGTTCAACAGAACAGGCACACGCGTTCCTCCAAGGAGGAGGAACCCATCAGGTGATTGGTGATGTTCGATCGGAGGGGGTCCTTATAACGACACTCTCATCAAGACATCCTTCTCTTGATAGCCCGGGGTCGGGCCAGCCCTAACGTGCTCATAAGCGAACTCCATTTCCGGATAACGTCCTGCAAGTGTGTTGGTGCCTTGGGTTGCGCACTCTGACAGTCTGGTTCGAGGGACCACATCCACCGATAACGGTCGACATGGTTAGTTACGCGTCAGCATAGACATCGGCCTTGGGCTTGCAAGGCCACTAGTCGGCCAGTATTGAGGACAAAATCGGTTCAGCGAGTGAACGTTTTGTCCGGCCGCCTATTGCGCAAACAACATGGACATGGGGGCGAATGCGATGCTCACGATCCGAGCGTTATGCCCGGTCAGTCGGCGCTGGGCAGTGATCTCCGTCCAAGTGTCGATGATGCGGATATCTTCGGGAATACTGAACGGACAGCAGCCCTTGCCAAGGATCACCTCCCTGATATTGCTCATCACCATGTTGCCCCTGGCGCCAGGCCCATCCACGCCGAAGATCTTCACTGAATGGGCCTTGTTGTTGTGCTGCCAGGAGGCGACCTGGGCACTCATACCGTAGTCGGACAGATTGACCGGCCGGCTTTTCGAAGTGCTGAGCAACGACAATTTCCTGCCTGCGAAATCCGCAGCGCTCCACAGACACACGTAACCGTAATCACAGGCGCGATCTGACTGACCTTCGTCGCCGGGTACCGGAAAGGTCAGCACAACGGCACCGTTGTCGTAAATCACTTGAGTCGAACTGACTTGATGCCCTCCGGACTGACTAAGGAGTTGTCGGTCGATTTGCTGTTGCACCTCGGCTTTTTGCCCAACCGTCATGTGCGGCTCAAACAAGGCATAGGGGCTGCGCTCGACCGTCGCCTGCTTCGCCGAAAAGAACAGTGCGCCGACACCGAGGCAGAGTGCCACGAAGCTAACCAGCCATTTGCTGTTCATGCACAAACTCCGTCGCCTGGAACGCTGAACACCTTCAGCGTGAGCAGGAAACCAGAGTCCCTTCGGCACAATTGATTGTCTACTGTCAGAAATAACAGGCTCGACGGATGGCACCATCAGGCGGGTTGTTGAAATAACCCCGCGCCCCGCTTGCGCGGGCCCCTCCTGCTCACTAACGTAGCGCCTTTATTGCGCGCCGCCGCCTCTACCCCGCAGGAGCTTTGCCATGGCCTCGCCAGCCCTTTCACATTTTCTACCCCGGTTCGGCGTTGCCGCAGCAGTGGCGGGTATTTTAAGCCTGACCGGTTGTCAGAGCTTCAATGCCCAGGACACCCTCCCGCCCACCTCTGGCGTACAGCCGCTCAAAGGGCTGGCGCAGAACGTTTCGGTGCGGCGCAATGCCATGGGCATGCCGTTGATCGAAAGCAACAGTTTTCACGATGCGCTGTTCGCCCTCGGCTATGTGCACGCCAGTGACCGCATTACCCAGATGGTCACCCTGCGCTTGCTCGCCCAGGGTCGATTGGCCGAGATGCAGGGCTCGGACGTGCTGGACGCCGACCGCTATATGCGCGCGGTCAACCTGAAGAAAAACGCCGGCGAGTTGTACAAGGCCTCTTCTGCGCGCCTCAAGCGCTTCTTCGAAGTCTATGCCCGCGGGGTCAACGCCTATCTGTTCCGCTACCGCGACAAGCTGCCAGCCGACCTCGTCGCCACCGGGTACAAGCCCGAGTACTGGCAGCCGGAAGATTCGGCGCTGATTTTCTGCCTGTTCAACTTCAGCCAGTCCGCCAACCTGCCCGAGGAGATTGCCTCGCTGGTGCTGGCCCAGACCGTCACCACCGACAAACTGCCGTGGCTGACCCCTTCGGCCCCGGATGAAAAACTGCCCCTGGGCGAAAGTGAAAAGCTTCAGGGCATCAAGCTCAACGGCCAAGTACCGGGGCTGGCTGACATCAGCAAGGCCACCGACCAGCTGTCCGGGCTGAATCTGCTGGGCGCCACTTCATCGAACAACTGGGCCATTGCCCCGCAACGCAGCCGCAGCGGTAAAAGCCTGCTGGCCAGCGACAGCCATGGCCCGATGGGGGTGCCGTCGCTGTTCAGCTACGTGCAGATCCGCGCACCGAAGTATCAGGCTTCCGGGGCGACCATCGCCGGGTTGCCGATGATATTGGACGGGTTCAACGGCAAAGTGGCCTGGAGCATGACGACCGTCATGGGCGATAACCAGGACCTGTTCCTGGAAAAAATCAAACGCCAGGGCAACGGGCTGTCCTACGAAACCGCTGGCAAGTGGCAGCCGGCGATCGTGCGCAACGAAACCTACTTCGTCAAAGGCCAGCGGCCGATTCGCGAAGCCGTGTTCGAAACCCGCCACGGTCCCCTGCTCAACAGTGCCCAGGGCCTGGCCCAGGGCAGCGGTTTCGGCCTGGCCTTGCAAACGCCAAGCTTTACCGACGACAAGAGCCTGGACGCCTTCTTTGACTTGTCCCGTGCGCAGAACGTCGAGAAAGCCTCGGACGCCAGCCGCGAAATTCGCGCCATTGCCCTGAACCTGGTGTTTGCCGATGCCAGCAACATTGGCTGGCAGGTCACCGGTCGCTATCCGAACCGCCGCGAAGGCGAAGGCCTGCTGCCCTCGCCGGGTTGGGAGGGGCGTTACGATTGGGACGGTTACGCCGACCCGATGCTGCACCCCTACGACCAGGACCCGGCCCAGGGCTGGCTCGGCACCGCCAACCAGCGGGTCATTCCCCATGGCTATGGCATGCAGCTGTCCAATTCCTGGTCGGCACCGGAACGTGGCGAACGCCTGGCCGAGCTGGCCGGCGTGGGCAAACATGACACCCGCAGCCTGATCGCCATGCAGTACGACCAGACCACCACCTTCGCCGCCAAGCTGAAGAAAATGTTCGAGGCACCGGGTATGTCCCAGCCGCTCAAGCAGGCCATCGAGGCTTTGCCAGTGGCCGATCGTGGCAAGGCTCGCGAGGCCTTGACCCGCCTGATGGCGTTTGACGGCAAACTCAGCCCGACTTCTGCCGAAGCGGCGATCTACCAGCTGTTCCTGCAGGAAAGCACCCGGCAGATTTTCCTCGATGAATTGGGACCGCAAGGCAGCCCGGCTTGGCAAGCCTTCATCGCCAATGGCTCGCTGTCCTACGCGGCGCAGGCCGATCACTTGCTGGGGCGTGAAGACAGTCCGTTCTGGGACGATGTGCACACCGCACAGAAAGAAGACAAACCGGCGATCCTCGCCCGCAGCCTCGCAGCAGCGATCAGCGCAGGTGACAGTCAGTTGGGCGGCGATCACAAAGCCTGGCAGTGGGGCAAACTTCACCGCTATGAGTGGAAGAACGCCAGTGGCCAGACTGTGCGCGGGCCTCAGCCGGCTGGCGGCGACCAGACGACCCTCAACACGGCCGCGTTCGCCGTGGGCCAGGACTTCAACACCACGCGGGCACCGGCCATGCGTCTGATCGTCGACTTCGGCCAGCCCGAACCGTTGATGGGCCAGATCGCCACCGGCCAGTCCGGCAACCCGGCCAGCCCGAACTACCTCAACGGCATCGAGCCGTGGCTGAAGGGGCAGTACCAGAGCTTGCCGATGCAGCCGGTGAATTTTGACCGGGTGTATGGGACCAAGCGGTTGACCCTGACGCCTGGCAAATAACGCCTAGCCAAAATGTGGGAGCGGGCTTGCTCGAGAAGGCGGAGTACCAGTCAACATACAGGTTGAATGTGAGGCCGCTTTCGCGAGCAAGCTCGCTCCTACAGGGGTAGGTGGTTTACCCGGGAAATCCCGATAGAACTTCTCCCTGCGCGCCAGCCTCCTAGCTAACAAGCCCCTCCACCTGGATAACAACGTGGACCTTGTCATCGCGCGACCCGAAGGCTTGTACTGCCCTGCTGGCGATTTCTACATCGACCCGTGGCGGCCGGTCGAGCGTTCGGTCATCACCCACGCCCATGGCGACCACGCCCGTACTGGCAACCAGCATTACCTGGCGGCGGCACCCGGCGAGGGGATTCTGCGTGCGCGACTGGGCCAGGACATCGACCTGCAAACCCTGGCGTATGGCGAGCGGCTGCTGCATCACGGCGTCACCCTGAGTTTCCACCCCGCCGGCCACGTACTCGGCTCGGCCCAGGTGCGCCTGGAATATGGCGGAGAAGTCTGGGTGGCGTCAGGCGACTACAAGATCGAACCCGATGGCACCTGCGCCGCCTTCGAGCCAGTGCGCTGCCACACCTTTATCACCGAGTCGACCTTCGGCCTGCCGATCTATCGCTGGCAGCCCCAGGCGCAGGTGTTTGCCGAGATCAACCAGTGGTGGCAAGCCAACGCCGCGCAAGACAAAACCAGCGTGCTGTTCTGTTATTCCTTCGGCAAGGCCCAGCGCATCCTCCACGGCATCGATGCCAGCCTGGGGCCCATCCTGGCCCATGGCGCGGTCGAGCCGCTCAACCGTGTTTACCGCGAGAGTGGAATAAACCTGCCACCGACGCTCTATGCCGGCGACTTCCAGAAAAACGATCCAATCCTGCGTAAAGCGCTGGTCATCGCTCCACCCTCCGCCGGTGGCAGCACCTGGATGCGCCGCTTCGGTGACTTCAGCGACGGCTTCGCCAGCGGCTGGATGCGTTTGCGCGGGGCACGTCGGCGACGCGGTGTGGATCGCGGCTTCGTGCTGTCCGATCACGCTGACTGGCCCGGTTTGCTCTGGGCCATCGAACAGACGGGTGCGCAACGGGTGATGGTCACCCACGGTTCAGTCGCAGTACTGGTGCGCCACTTGCGTGAACAAGGCCTGGACGCCCAAGGCTTCAGTACCGAGTACGGCGACGAAGAGGAGGCATCGACAGCCGAAGCCATCGAGGCGTCTCCATGAAGGCGTTTGCCCAGTTGTACGCCGAGCTCGACGCCACGACGTCGAGCAACGCCAAGCTGGCGGCGATGCAGGATTACCTTGCCCAGGCTGCACCGGAAGATGCCGCGTGGGCGGTGTACTTTTTGTCCGGAGGTCGCCCCAGGCAGTTGGTGCCGGTGCGCGTGCTGCGGGAGTTGGCCGTCGCGTATTCCGGGCTTTCACCCTGGCTGTTCGAAGAGAGTTACCAGGCGGTCGGCGACATGGCGGAAACCATTTCCCTGGTGCTGCCGGAGATGCCCTACCGCTCCAACGACGGCCTCGCGGTGTGGATCGAAGAAAAACTGCTGCCATTGCGCGGCGAATCCCCGCAAGTGCTCGCCGAACGCCTGCCGGTGCTCTGGTCGCAACTGGACCGTCCCAGCCTGATGCTGTGCATCAAATTGATCACCGGCAGCTTTCGCGTCGGCGTCTCCAAGTTGCTGGTGACCCGGGCCCTGGCCGCCATGGCGCAGCTGGACAGCAAGCGCGTGGCCCAGCGCATGGTGGGCTACACCGACCTGTCCAACCGGCCGAGTGCCGCCAGCTACCTGAAGTTGATCGCCGCGCAATCGCCCGACGAGCATGCGCAACGCGGCGGTCAGCCGTATCCGTTTTTCCTCGCCCATGCCCTGGCGCAACCGGTCGAACAATTCGAAGCGCTGCTCGGTGCCGCCAGCCATTGGCAGGTGGAATGGAAGTGGGACGGCATCCGGGCGCAGATCGTCAAGCGCGATGGGCGCCTGTGGATCTGGTCGCGGGGCGAAGAGCTGGTCACCGATCGCTTTCCGGAATTCGACAGCCTGATCCACTGCCTGCCCGACGGCACCGTGATCGACGGGGAAATCGTTGCCTGGAAAACCACTCGATCGGCGACCGAAGATGCCTTCGATCCGCCACCGGACGCCCCCGCCGTGCAACCTTTCGCCCTGTTGCAGCAGCGGATCGGCCGTAAGAACCTCACCCGCAAGATTCTCAATGACGTGCCGGTAGTCATCCTCGCCTACGACTTGCTGGAATGGGAAGGCGCGGACTGGCGCAACCAACCGCAAAGCCGACGGCGCAGTCAGCTGGAGCAGGTGATCGCCCAGGCCAACAATCCACTGCTGCTCGCCTCGCCGCTGTTGACCGGAGAAGACTGGTTCGACCTCGCCCGGCAGCGGGAAGCATCGCGCAAGCTCGGGGTCGAAGGCATGATGCTCAAGGCTCGGGACGCGCTCTACGGCGTCGGTCGCACCAAGGACATGGGGGTCTGGTGGAAATGGAAAGTCGACCCCTTCAGTGTCGACGCAGTGCTGATTTATGCGCAGCGCGGTCATGGCCGCCGGGCCAGTCTCTACAGCGATTACACCTTCGCCGTCTGGGACGCGCCACCGGACGCCAGCGAGCGCGCGCTGGTGCCGTTCGCCAAAGCCTATTCGGGGTTGACCGATGAGCAGATGCGCCAGGTCGACAGCATCGTGCGCAGAACCACGGTGGAAAAATTCGGCCCGGTGATCAGCGTCAAGCCGAGCCTGGTGTTTGAACTGGGTTTCGAGGGTATTGCCTTGTCCAAACGCCACAAAAGCGGGATTGCCGTGCGGTTTCCACGGATGCTGCGCTGGCGCCAGGACAAGTCGGTCGAAGAAGCTGATCACCTGGGTACATTGCAGGATTTGCTCGGCTGAACCCAATCTTTGCGAGCACCGCGCAGAACCAAAAAAGTGCGGGCTTTTCATCACGCCCAATTTCGTGCACTAATCGCCTCCTGCAATTTCCCGAAAACCTTTTAAACGCTTGTTCGGCACTATGGTTCGGAAATTGCTACTTTCATCAGGGCTTACGCTTACCAGTAACAATAATTCTGCGCCACAAGCGCTCATATTGGTTCTTAGGGATTGAATAATGAAAAAAGCATTGCTGACCCTTTCTGCACTGGCGTTGTGCGTGGCAGCCGGTTCCGCGCTGGCAAAGGAATACAAGGAATTGCGTTTTGGTGTTGACCCTTCCTATGCACCGTTCGAGTCGAAAGCGGCCGACGGCAACCTGGTAGGTTTCGACATCGACCTGGGGAACGCGATCTGCGCCGAGCTGAAGGTCAAGTGCAAATGGGTCGAAAGCGATTTCGACGGCATGATTCCTGGCCTCAAGGCCAATAAATTCGACGGCGTGATCTCTTCGATGACCGTCACCCCAGCCCGCGAAAAAGTCATCGACTTCTCCAACGAGCTGTTCTCCGGTCCGACCGCCTACGTGTTCAAGAAAGGTTCTGGCCTGACCGAAGACGTCGCTTCGCTGAAAGGCAAGACCGTCGGCTACGAACAAGGCACCATCCAGGAAGCCTACGCCAAGGCCGTGCTGGACAAGGCAGGGGTGAAAACCCAGGCTTATCAGAACCAGGACCAGGTGTATTCCGACCTGACTTCCGGTCGTCTCGATGCCGCGATCCAGGACATGCTGCAAGCTGAACTCGGCTTCCTGAAGTCGCCAAAAGGCGAAGGCTACGAAATCAGCAAGCCAGTCGACAGCGAACTGCTGCCAGCCAAGACTGCAATCGGTATTAAGAAAGGTAACACCGAGCTGAAAGCCCTTTTGGATAAAGGTATCAAAGCGTTACACGATGATGGCACCTACGCCACCATTCAAAAGAAACACTTTGGCGACCTGAACCTGTACAGCGGCAAGTAATGCCCGGCGCCCATCTCGCGATGGGCGCTTTTTTCATCCGATCAGGTTGCTGATTTATGTTCGAAAACCTCTTACAAAACCTGGGGCTCTCCGCCTTCAGCCTCAAGGGCTTTGGCCCGCTGCTGATGGAAGGCACCTGGATGACCATCAAGTTATCGGCGATGTCGCTGCTGGTGGCCGTATTGCTCGGCCTGCTCGGCGCCAGTGCCAAGCTGTCAAAAGTCAAATTGCTGCGCCTGCTTGCCCAGTGCTACACGACGCTGATCCGCGGGGTACCGGACCTGGTGCTGATGCTGCTGATCTTCTACAGCCTGCAAACCTGGCTGACGTCGCTCACCGACTACATGGAATGGGAATACATCGAGATCAACCCGTTCAGCGCAGGCGTTTTGACCCTGGGCTTCATTTACGGCGCGTACTTCACCGAAACCTTCCGCGGTGCCATCCTCGCCGTGCCTCGCGGCCAGGTCGAAGCGGCCACTGCCTACGGGCTCAAGCGCGGCCAACGTTTTCGCATCGTGGTGTTCCCGCAAATGATGCGCTATGCCCTGCCGGGTATCGGCAACAACTGGATGGTGATGCTCAAGGCCACTGCACTGGTGTCGATCATCGGCCTCGCCGACCTGGTCAAGGCTGCCCAGGATGCGGGTAAAAGCAGCTATCAACTGTTCTACTTCCTGGTACTCGCCGCCCTGATCTACCTGATGATCACCAGCGCCTCCAACTTCATTCTGCGCTGGCTCGAACGTCGCTACGCCGCCGGTACCCGGGAGGCCGTACGATGATCGAACTCCTGCAGGAATACTGGAAAGCCTTCCTCTACACCGACGGCCAGAACATCACTGGCCTGGCCATGACCCTGTGGTTACTCAGTGCGTCGATCTTCATCGGCTTCATCGTCTCGATTCCGCTGTCGATCGCCCGGGTCTCACCGCACGCCTACATCCGCTGGCCGGTGCAGTTCTACACCTACCTGTTCCGCGGCACGCCTTTGTATATCCAGTTGCTGATCTGCTACACCGGGATCTACAGCCTGGCCGCCGTGCGCGCGCAACCGGTGCTCGACAGTTTCTTCCGCGATGCGATGAACTGCACCATCCTGGCGTTTGCCCTGAACACCTGCGCCTACACCACGGAGATTTTCGCCGGGGCGATCCGCAGCATGGCCCATGGTGAAGTCGAAGCGGCCAAGGCCTACGGCCTGACAGGCTGGAAGCTGTATGCCTACGTGATCATGCCTTCGGCGCTGCGTCGCTCGTTGCCGTACTACAGCAACGAAGTGATCCTGATGCTGCACTCGACCACCGTGGCGTTCACCGCGACCATCCCGGACATCCTGAAAGTCGCGCGGGACGCCAACTCGGCGACCTTCCTGACCTTCCAGTCGTTTGGCATCGCCGCGCTGATCTACCTGACCGTCACCTTTGCGCTGGTCGGCCTGTTCCGCCTCGCCGAACGCCGCTGGCTGGCCTTCCTCGGGCCGACCCACTAGGACCCGCTTCGGGATACAAGAAAAATGCGCCACCAGATACACGACCTGCTGGCCCCCTTGCCGGGGACCGCACGACAGATCCACAGTTTTCACTTCGGCCCACAACCGGCCAAGGGCAAGATCTACATCCAGTCGTCCCTGCATGCCGATGAAATGCCCGGCATGCTGGTGGCCTGGCACCTCAAGCAACGCCTGGCGGAGCTGGAAGCCGCCGGCCGGCTGCGCAGCGAAATCGTCCTGGTACCCGTGGCCAACCCGGCCGGCCTGGAACAGGTGCTGATGGATGTACCGCTGGGCCGCTATGAGCTCGAAAGCGGGCAGAACTTCAACCGCTGGTTCGTTGATTTGAGCGAAGAGGTCGGCAACGCCATCGAGGGCCAACTCGGCGACGATCCGCAGCGCAACCTCGAACTGATCCGCGACAGCCTGCGCCATGCCTTGGCGCGCCAAACCGCCAGCACCCAATTGCAATCCCAGCGCCTGACCCTGCAACGGCTGGCCTGCGACGCCGACATGGTGTTGGACCTGCATTGCGATTTCGAGGCTGTCGCCCACCTGTACACCACGCCCGAGGCCTGGCCGCAGGTCGAGCCGCTGGCCCGCTACATTGGTGCGCAGGCCAGTCTTCTGGCGACCGATTCCGGCGGCCAGTCGTTCGATGAATGCTTCACCCTGCTTTGGTGGCAGCTGAAAGAGCGCTTCGGCGAACACTTCGACATTCCCCATGGCAGTTTTTCGGTCACCGTCGAACTGCGCGGCCAGGGCGACGTCAGTCACCCAATGGCCAGCCTCGACAGCCAGGCGCTGATCGATTACCTGATTCAATTTGGCGCGATTGCCGGAGAACCGGCGCCATTGCCCGACCTGCCCTACCCGGCAACTCCCCTGGCCGGGGTAGAACCTGTGGCGACCCCGGTCGGCGGCTTGCTGGTGTTCAGTGCCCTGCCGGGGCAATACCTCGAAGCCGGGCAACTGATCGCCGAAATCATTGACCCGATCAGCGACCGCGTCACGCCTGTCCATTGCACCGCCGCCGGCTTGATGTACGCCCGTTCGCTGCGCCGCATGGCCACGGCCGGCATGGTGATCGCCCACGTCGCGGGCGCCGAAGCCTATCGCAGCGGCTACCTACTTTCGCCTTGAGGATGCATGCTCCATGTACAAACTGACCATTGAAGGCCTGCATAAAAGCTATGGCGATCATGAGGTGCTCAAGGGCGTTTCGCTCAAGGCCAACACGGGTGACGTCATCAGCCTGATCGGTGCCAGCGGCTCCGGGAAAAGTACCTTCCTGCGCTGCATCAACTTCCTCGAACAACCCAACGACGGCGCCATGAGCCTCGACGGCCAGGCTATCCGCATGATCAAGGATCGCCACGGCATGCACGTGGCCGATGCCGATGAACTGCAACGGATCCGTACCCGCCTGGCCATGGTGTTCCAGCATTTCAACCTGTGGAGCCACATGACGGTGCTGGAAAACATCACCATGGCCCCGCGCCGGGTGCTGGGCTGCAGCAAGCAGGAAGCCGAAGACCGTGCCCGGCGTTACCTCGACAAGGTCGGGCTGGCGGCGCGCGTAGCGGATCAGTACCCGGCGTTCCTCTCCGGCGGCCAGCAACAACGGGTGGCGATTGCCCGCGCGTTGGCGATGGAGCCGGAAGTGATGCTGTTCGATGAACCGACCTCGGCGCTGGACCCGGAACTGGTGGGCGAAGTGCTCAAGGTGATCCAGGGCCTGGCCGAAGAAGGCCGGACCATGATCATGGTCACCCACGAAATGAGCTTCGCGCGCAAAGTGTCGAGCCAGGTGCTGTTCCTGCACCAGGGCCTGGTGGAGGAAGAAGGCGCGCCGGAGGACGTGCTGGGCAACCCGAAGAGCGAACGCCTTAAACAGTTCCTCAGCGGCAACCTGAAGTAACGGTCGCCGATGAAAGGGGAGCACGGGCTTCCCTTTCATTTGAAGTTCAGCCACTGGCGTGCTCGAGCCTGAAGCTGCCGTTCTCCACCTCGATACCTTCGGCGTCCAGGCCACGGAAACTTCCGGCAAACTGTGCGTCGCCCCCTACCATCAAATCAAGCGACCCTCGATACAACTCCGTTTCCGAGTCGCCCGTCACATGAATGATCATGGGCGAGCGCTCACACAGCCCCAGAGGAAATCCGCCACTCTCGATACCCTGCGGCAGATAGATGTAAAACGTTTTGTCCTTACCATTGCTCGCCCCAAGGCAGTGCAGGCCTGGCAACTCGTAGTATTCGAGCATTGGCGCTGCTCGAAACGCGAGATGCCTCCCACCCTCCGTGATCATATCGGCGTGCAAATGCCCCGTACGAACTGACTTCATCTGAATGTTCCTTTTCATGTTCATGGACAACAGCGCAGCGATAAAACCACGGCCAATCGGCCAATAGGTTTCAACCAAACACACAGTTATTTCCGAATATGAGAAATTCTGAATCGCGTTCAGTCATTAAACCTTTCGCGCTGCGCCGTGGTCACTGAAGGAACACTCTCAGAGCGCACACCGCCGGCATGGGAACCACCACCGACTTCGCAAAACGCTGGTTTGCCGCGCGCGACTGGAAGCCGTTCGACTTTCAGAAACAGGTATGGGCCGCAGTAAAACAAGGACAGTCCGGTTTGTTGCACGCCAGCACCGGCGCCGGCAAAACCTACGCGGTCTGGTTTGGCGCGCTCAATCGCTTCGCCCACTCTTCGCCTGCGCTTGAAACACCTCGCAAACGCAAACCTGTGGCCGCTCCCCTGACCGTATTGTGGATAACCCCCATGCGCGCCTTGGCCGCCGACACGGCCCGCGCACTGGAGGCACCCCTGCAGGATTCGCAGATTCCCTGGAGTGTCGGCCTGCGCACGGGCGATACCAGCAGCAGCGAACGGGCGCGCCAGAGCCGACGCCTGCCAACCGCGCTGATTACCACCCCGGAAAGCCTGACCTTGATGCTCGCCCGAGCCGACGCCCAAACAGCGCTCTCGACCTTGCGCATGGTGGTGGTCGACGAATGGCACGAATTGCTTGGCAACAAACGCGGCGTGCAACTGCAACTGGCCCTCGCCCGGCTGCGCCGCTGGCATCCGCAATTGATCGTGTGGGGCGTATCCGCGACCTTGGGTAATCAGTCCCACGCCGAACAGGTATTGATCCCACAGGGCGGCGGCATCAGCGTTCAAGGCCGCACGCCCAAGAAACTGCAGGTGGACACGCTGCTGCCGCCCGGGATCGAACGCTTTCCATGGGCCGGACATATCGGCCTGAAAATGTTGCCGCAGGTCGCCGCGCAACTGGATGCCAGCGCCAGCAGCCTGGTCTTCACCAATACGCGAGCGCAATCGGAAATCTGGTACCAGGCCTTGCTTGAAGCCCGGCCGGACTGGGCCGGGCTGATCGCACTGCATCACAGTTCGTTGTCCCGGGAAACCCGCGACTGGGTGGAACGCGCCCTCAAGGAAGGTCAACTCAAGGCGGTGGTCTGCACCTCCAGCCTGGATCTGGGAGTGGATTTCCTGCCGGTGGAACGGGTGCTGCAAATTGGCTCGGCCAAAGGCGTGGCGCGGCTGATGCAGCGTGCGGGGCGTTCCGGGCATGCGCCGGGGCGAATTTCACGGGTGACCCTGGTGCCGACCCACAGCCTGGAGCTGATCGAAGCCGCGGCGGCACAGGATGCAGTAGCGCAGCGCCGGATCGAACCGCGAAGCTCCCCCCATAAACCCCTGGATGTGCTGGTCCAGCACCTGGTCAGCATGGCCCTGGGCGGTGGGTTTGTGCCCGATGAGTTGTTTGATGAGGTCCGCACAGCCTGGGCTTATCGCGATCTCAGCGTGGCGGACTGGACCTGGGCCCTGGCTTTCGTACGCCATGGCGGGTTTTCCCTGACAGCCTACCCGGATTACCGCCGGGTTGAACCGGATGATCAGGGCATCTGGCGTGTACCCGATGCGCGACTGGCCCGGCGCCACCGCATGAGCATCGGCACCATCGTCAGCGATGCGAGCATTCAGTTGAAGTTCTGGAGCAAGGGCGGCGGTGGCAAGCAACTGGGCAGTGTCGAAGAAGGCTTCATCGCGCGGCTCAAGCCGGGTGACGGTTTTCTGTTTGCCGGTCGCCTGCTGGAGTTGGTGCGCGTGGAAAACATGACCGCCTATGTCAAGCGCAGTACCGTGAAAAAAGCCGCGGTACCGCGCTGGAATGGCGGGCGCATGCCCCTTTCCAATGAACTGGCGCAAGCGGTGGTGGAGCGGTTCAGTGCGGCGGCGCGCGGCGAGTTCAGCGGCCCGGAAATGCAGGCATTGCGTCCACTGCTGGAGGTGCAGCAACGCTGGTCTGGCTTGCCGACGTCGCAATCGTTGCTGGCCGAAGCGCTGAAGTCCCGTGAGGGCTGGCACCTTTTCCTGTATCCCTTCGCCGGCCGCCAAGTGCACCTGGGCCTGGCGAGTTTGCTGGCGTGGCGAGTCAGCCAGCAGCAGGCTCTGACGTTTTCCATCGCGGTCAATGACTATGGGCTGGAACTGCTCAGCGCCACCCCTGTGGATTGGGTACAAGCACTGAACCCGGGGTTGTTGAGCCCAGAGCATTTGCTGGCGGACGTAGTCGCCAGCCTGAATGCCGGAGAGCTGGCCTTGCGGCGCTTTCGAGAAATCGCCCGGATCGCCGGGCTGGTGTTCGCCGGTTACCCCGGCGCACCGAAAAGCACACGGCAAGTTCAAGCCTCGAGCGGGTTGTTCTTCGAAGTGTTCAAACAGTACGACGCAGGCAATCTGCTATTGGCCCAGGCCGGCGAAGAAGTCCTACGGGAGGAACTGGATATTCATCGCCTGGAACAGACGTTGACGCACATCAGTTCACTCAGTCTCGACCTGCATCACGTCAAACGTCCTACGCCACTTGGGTTTCCACTGCTGGTGGAACGCATGCGCGAGAGCATGAGTTCAGAAAAACTCGCCGACCGCATCCGGCGCATGGTCAGCGACCTCGAGAAAACCGCCAGTACAGGGAAAGCCTGATGAGTACGCCCTACCCTGTGCAACTGGCCGGCGAGGAGCTCTGGCTGCTGCCGGAAAAAGCCCTCTACTGGCCCGCGCAACAAGCCCTGTTGATCGCCGACGTGCATTTCGGCAAGGCCGCCGCTTACCGCAGCCTTGGCCAACCGGTGCCCCAAGGCACCACCCGCCGCAATATCGCCGTGCTCGATGGACTACTGGCCACCCTGCCCTGCCGCCAGCTGATTTTCCTCGGGGACTTTCTTCACGGTCCGGGCTCCCATGCGAGCGCCACGCTGAAAGCCTTGGCTGACTGGAGAGCACGCAACGCCGAGCTGGCCATCACGCTGATTCGCGGCAACCACGACAAGCGCGCCGGGGATCCGCCGGCCTCGTTGAACATTCGCGTGGTGCCTGAGCCGTTGTTGCTGGGGCCATTCGCCTTGCAGCACGAACCCGAGCCGCATCCGCATCGGCATGTGCTTGCCGGTCACGTGCATCCGGTCTATCGGCTCCACGGTCGGGGTCGGCAGACCCTGCGGCTGGCCTGTTTCAGGCTTGGCGAGGAAATCAGCCTGCTACCGGCCTTCGGCGCGTTCACCGGTGGCTATCAGGTTGAAAGGGGTGACGACTGCAGAATTTTTGTCATCGGCGACAACGAAGTATGGCCAGTGTCCTTGCCCTTGTAGGAGCGAGCTTGCTCGCGATGGACGTAAGGGCACCGCGTATTGTCAGGAAGCCCGCGTCATCGTTAACGACCTTCGCGAGCAAGCCCGCTCCCACAGGTACAGGAGAATATCTCAGGCGACCGGCGCAGGAGGCGGCTCGTCGGGCAGCGTCGGCTCACCGGGTTCGGTCGGTTGTTCGTTGGGGGTATCGGGATCAGGCTGGCCGGGGATGCCACCGGCCATGCTGATTGGCGGATGTGCCAACAAGGACCAGGCCAAAACGCCAACCTGATTGGGCTCAAGCCTTGCCAGTTCGGCACTGATACGGGGGTCGATCTTCATATAGCACTCCTGGGCGATGGCCCGACCCGCCTTGCGCAGATCGGAACAGTACACTCCATAGAGTGTACGCTCGCCCAGGAATTCCCACGGTTCGTCAGACGGCTGACTCAGGTGCGCGGCAGGGTGACGCCACGCTGGCCCTGGTACTTGCCGCCACGGTCCTTGTAAGACACTTCGCACTCTTCGTCCGACTCAAGGAACAGCATTTGCGCCACGCCTTCGTTGGCGTAGATTTTCGCCGGCAGGTTGGTGGTGTTGGAGAATTCCAGGGTCACGTGGCCTTCCCACTCAGGCTCGAGCGGCGTCACGTTGACGATGATGCCGCAGCGGGCGTAGGTGCTTTTACCCAGGCAGATGGTCAATACGTTACGCGGGATGCGGAAGTATTCGACGGTGCTGGCCAGGGCGAAGGAGTTCGGTGGAATGATGCACACGTCGCTGTGGATGTCGACGAAGCTGCCCGCATCGAAGTTTTTCGGGTCGACGATCGCCGAATTGATGTTGGTGAACACCTTGAAGTGGTTGGTGCAACGCACATCGTAGCCGTAGCTGGACACGCCGTAGGAGATCACACGGCTATCGTCGCTGCCACGCACCTGGCGCTCGACGAAAGGGTCGATCATGCCGTGTTCCTGCGCCATGCGGCGAATCCACTTGTCCGATTTGATGCTCATGGCGGGTGTCCTGAATAGCGAGGTGGAAAAAATCTGTCCGGCATCTTACCGGGCGCGCCGCCGGGTTCAAAGTGCGCGCTGCAATTCTCGCCGGACATCCAGGAATTACCTGCGTTGGCGACGAACCGACACACCGTCGATCCTTAAAACAGAGAAACCTTCGCAAGAAGCATTGGCACGTTCCGGAAAAAGGGTTAAGGTGGCGTCACTGTGCTGCTTGTGTCACTGAGAATCTCTACACGATATGTTGAATTTCGATCCAACCATCTACAAGAATTTTTCCTGCTCTTTGCACTCAGTCTCGGCCAGGGTTTTTCCTGAGTCGCAGTTATCTTTGTTCAAGGAGTTACACCATGTCTAATCGCCAAACCGGTACCGTTAAGTGGTTCAACGATGAAAAAGGCTTCGGCTTCATCACTCCACAATCCGGTGACGACCTGTTCGTTCACTTCAAAGCTATCCAATCCGACGGCTTCAAAAGCCTGAAAGAAGGCCAACAGGTTTCTTTCATCGCTACCCGCGGTCAGAAAGGCATGCAAGCTGAAGAAGTTCAAGTTATCTAACTTGTACTTGCTTTAGTAAAAAGCCCCGCCCTCAACAGCGGGGCTTTTTTGTGCCTGCAGGTTTTTCACAGGCAAAAAAAGATCGCAGCCTTCAGCAGCTCCTACATGGAGCTGCCGCAGACTGCGATCTTTTTGCGTCTTACCAGGTCACGCCAAACCCTGCCGTGTACCGGGTCTTGTCCAGGTCAGCATCATCAGTCCCGTCGATGATGTCTCGCTCGGCCTTGAGGTTCAGTGACGCCCAATCCGTCACCTTGTAACGCAGCCCCATCTCGGCATCCAGCGCATACTCGGCCACGCCCGACAGCGGCTTGCCCACCTCGCCATTGGTGAAGAACTCCACTTTCTTGCCAATCAGGTAGCGGTTGTAGTCCCACTTCATCGCGACAGAATAGAAGTTCTCCTTGCTGCCATCGCTGAACTGGTAATCCGTGCGATTGACCAGCGAGCCCAGGGAGAATGCGCCCAGCTCGTCATCCCAGAACTGATAACCAGGACCGGTACCGACGGTGCGCTGGCGGGAAAGGTCTTCGACCTTGTCACGCTTGTACACCAGGCGACCTTGCCAGAACCATTTGTCCGTCAGGAAACGGTCGAGGGAGTACTCTCCCCGCCAATTGTCCGTGGTGGTCACGTCATCCTGATACTCGCGGTTGTACTCGCCTTCTGCGATGTGCCGCCAGCGGCCATGACGCGCAGTGGTCTTGAAGTCGATGTCGTAATCATCGGTATCTTTCTCGGCACGCTGGTAATCGAGGGCCGCATCGATATTGCCTTTCCACACCAGATCCTCGACCACCGGCTTGGGCTTGAGGATTTGCTGGACACTCGCCAGCTCTACCGTCTTGGGCCCATCACCGTTTTCCAAGGTCACCTTGCCGTCATCCGCCGCGTGCAGCGACTTGGCCTTCTCGCCGGTGTAGGCGTCCTGCTTGACCAGCAGTTGCTGATCACTTTCCAGGGTCTTGACCTGCTTCCAGTCGATCGGCACCGCACCGGCATATTCGGTCTGGACCAGCAACTTGCCGCCATCGAACAGGATGATCTTGCCGCTCAGCTTGTCACCGTTCTTCAACCAGACGGTATCCGCGAGCAAGGGAGTGGAGGCAGTGACGACAGCGAGGCATAGCAAGGTTCTGGACAACATAAGCAAATAAAAGGCTCAGGTTCGCGAAAAAAAGTCGGCATTATCCGCAGGAATAAGACCCTAGCAAGGACTGACCCAACTATTTCTATTGAGTTCATTTCTCAATTGGCGATCCAGCATTTACCCTACAGACGGTACTGCGAACGACTTCAGGAACTGCGAACGTGATCGAGCCGACAGAACAACCCGACAGTCCCGCGCAAATCCGACGCACGGCGCTCTACCTGACGCTCGCGTCAGTACCCGAAGGCAAGGTCGTGAGTTATGGTCAACTCGCCGAACTGGCGGGACTGGGACGCGCCGCTCGCTGGGTCGGCAGGACACTGAGCCAACTGCCCGGCGACAGCAAATTACCCTGGCACCGCGTACTCGGTGCCGGCGGGCGCCTGAGCCTGCCCGCAGGCAGTCCCTCCGGGGACGAACAGCGCGCACGATTGCGCATGGAGGGCATCAGTATCCAGAACAATCGTGTTGATATTCAGCGTCATGGGTGGCGCCCGGTAGAGCACAGCGGTTAGAGTGCGCGCTTTGTTTCCGTATTTCTTGAGGCAGACTCCAGCCCATGCCCCGTAAAACCTGGCGCGCCGCGCTTGCTGCCTATGCCAGCCCTTCGACGCTTGTACTGTTATTGCTGGGTTTCGCCGCCGGCTTGCCCTACATGCTGGTGTTCTCGACGCTTTCGGTCTGGTTGCGTGAAGCCGGTGTGGCGCGCGAAACCATCGGCTACGCGAGCCTGATCGGCCTGGCGTATGCCTTCAAATGGGTCTGGTCGCCCCTGCTCGACCAATGGCGCCTGCCGTTGCTCGGCAAACTCGGCCGACGCCGTTCCTGGCTGGTGTTGTCGCAAGGGCTGGTGATTCTCGGCCTGGTCGGGATGGGCTTCTGTGACCCGCAAAAGCATTTGTCCTGGCTGATCGCCATCGCGGTGGTCGTCGCCTTCGCCTCGGCCACGCAAGACATTGCAGTGGATGCCTACCGCCTGGAAATCGCCGACGACAGTCGCCAGGCGGCGCTCGCCGCCAGCTACATGTCCGGTTATCGCATCGCGGCGCTGCTGGCCACGGCCGGCGCGCTGTTCTTCGCCGAAGGCTTCGGCTCCACCGGCTTCAACTACAAGCATTCGGCCTGGGCCGGCACTTACCTGCTGTTCGGCGCCTTGATGGTCCCGGCACTGCTCACCTCGTTGTTCATGCGCGAACCTGCCGTACCGCTGCGTACGCAACTGCAAGCCGGGCGCTACAGCTTCGTCCATCAACTGGCCTCGGTGTTCGTCCTGATCGTGCTGCTGGTGTCCGTGCCAGCCATGTTTACCCAGCTGTACAACACCGACTTTGCCAGCGTGCTGTTCGAAGGCGTGAGCCTGCTCGACCTGCTGCTCGAAGACCGCGCGTTCCTGCGCGCCATCCTCTACACCACGCTCACCGCCCTGTGCCTGTCGGCCATGGGCCGCCGGGGCCTGGCGCCGGTGCTGACGCCGGTCAACGACTTCATCCTGCGTTATCGCTGGCAAGCGCTGCTGCTGCTGGGGCTGATCGCCACCTATCGGATGTCCGATACGGTGATGGGCGTGATGGCCAACGTGTTCTACATCGACATGGGTTTCACCAAGGACCAGATCGCCAGCGTCAGCAAGATCTTCGGCCTGATCATGACCCTGGTGGGCGCCGGCATGGGCGGCCTGCTGATCGTGCGCTTTGGCATCCTGCCGATCCTGTTCATCGGCGGTGTCGCGTCGGCGGGCACCAATATATTGTTCCTGATGCTCGCCGACATGGGCGCCGACCTGAACATGCTGATCCTGACCATTTCCCTGGACAACTTCAGCTCGGGCCTGGCGACCTCGGCGTTCGTCGCCTACCTGTCGAGCCTGACCAACCTCAAGTTCTCCGCCACCCAGTACGCCCTGCTCAGTTCGATCATGCTCTTGTTGCCGCGCCTGATCGGTGGTTATTCGGGGGTCATGGTAGAGAAGTTTGGCTATCACAATTTCTTCCTGATCACCGCCCTGTTGGGCGTTCCGACGCTGCTGCTGATCGCCCTGCACTGGTTCCAGGAGAACCGTCGCGCCGGTCCGACACCAACGCCTGAACCGGTTCCGACCCAGGTCGTTGAAGAATCCTAGGAAACACCCGCAGAATTCCTACAGAGGACGGAGTCAATTCCGTCCTGCTGCCACCGCACCGACCGCACGCCTGTACGCCAGCGGAACTCGCCCGTACAATGCTCCGTCATTTCTCGTCATCAGCAATCGATAACGGCCAACCATGCGCACCAGTCAATTTTTGCTTGCCACACAGAAAGAAACGCCTTCCGACGCGGTCGTGATCAGCCATCAGCTGATGCTGCGCGCCGGCATGATCCGCAAACTCGCCTCGGGCCTGTACACCTGGCTGCCGATGGGCTTGCGAGTGATGCGCAAGGTCGAAGCCGTCGTTCGCGAAGAAATGAACGCCGCCGGCTCGCTCGAAGTGTTGATGCCGAGCACTCAACCGGCTGAGCTGTGGCAGGAATCCGGGCGCTGGGAAGAGTACGGCCCTGAATTGCTGCGCTTCAAGGATCGCCACGGTCGCGATTTCTGCGCAGGCCCGACCCATGAAGAAGTCATCACCGACCTGATGCGCAACGAGTTGAGCAGCTACAAGCAGCTGCCGATCAACCTGTATCAGATCCAGACCAAATTCCGTGATGAGATCCGTCCACGCTTCGGTTTGATGCGCGGCCGCGAGTTCATCATGAAGGACGCCTATTCGTTCCACGCTGACCAGCCTTCGCTGCAGGTTACGTACGACCGCATGCACCAGGCGTACTGCAACGTGTTCACCCGCCTGGGCCTGAAGTTCCGCCCTGTGGAAGCCGACAACGGCTCCATCGGCGGCGCCGGTTCCCACGAGTTCCACGTGCTGGCCGAGTCCGGCGAAGACGATATCGTCTTCAGCAACGGTTCCGACTACGCGGCGAACATCGAGAAGGCCGAAGCCGTGCCACGCGAATCCTCGCGCGCCGCTGCGACCGAAGAACTGCGCCTGGTCGACACGCCCGACACCAAGACCATTGCCGCGCTGGTGGAAAAATTCAATCTGCCGATTGAGAAGACCATCAAGACCCTGATCGTGCATGCCGAGGAAGAAGGCAAGCTGATTGCCCTGATCATCCGTGGCGATCACGAACTTAACGAAATCAAGGCGGCGAACCAGCCAGGCGTGGCCAGCCCGCTGGTCATGGCCAGCGATGCCGAACTGCGTGACGCCATTGGCGCCGGCGCCGGTTCCCTGGGCCCGTTGAACCTGCCGCTGCCAATCATCATCGACCGCTCCGTCGAGCTGATGAGCGATTTCGGCATCGGTGCCAACATCGACGACAAGCACTACTTCGGCGTGAACTGGGAACGCGACCTGCCAGTACCGACCGTGGCCGACCTGCGTAACGTGGTCAGCGGCGACCCAAGCCCGGATGGCAAGGGCACCCTGGAAATCAAGCGCGGCATCGAAGTCGGGCACATCTTCCAGCTGGGCAACAAGTACAGCAAGGCGATGAAGTGCGAAGTGCTGGGCGAAAACGGCAAGCCGGTCACCCTGGAAATGGGTTGCTACGGCATCGGCGTGTCCCGCGTGGTCGCGGCTGCCATCGAGCAGAACAACGACGACAAGGGCATCATCTGGAGCGACACCCTGGCGCCCTTCCAGGTCGCCCTGGTGCCACTGCGCTACGAAACCGAACTGGTTCGCGAAGCCACCGACAAGCTGTATGCAGAACTGACTGCCGCCGGCTTCGAAGTGCTGCTGGACGACCGCGACAAGAAAACCAGCCCGGGCATCAAGTTTGCGGACATGGAGCTGATCGGCATTCCTCACCGGATCGTGGTCAGCGACCGCGGTCTTGCCGAAGGCAACCTGGAGTACAAGAGCCGTACCGAGGCCGAGCCGCAAGCGCTGCCGGTCGCCGACGTGCTGCCTTTCCTTCAGGCCCGTATCCGCCGCTGAAACCAGATAGAGACGTCATGTTCAAGCGAAACACCTTAGGCCTCGGTGGTGCCGCCCTGTGCGGCGCCCTGCTGGTCAGCGGCTGTGCCAATCACATGTCACAACGCAGCGAGCACGAGGAACGTGTCGAGCGCAAACTGCTCGATCACAGCCTGCAGATCGATGTTGGCGAGCCCAAGGTGCTTGAGCTGCCGCAACGCCGGGTGAAAATCCACGAGCAGAAGACTTTTGAAGTCACCGAGTTCGAGGTCACCCGTCATTACGATCGCTACACCCCGTACCAACCCTGGCGGGAGGTCTATGAGATCCCGCTGGGCGCGGTCGCGGTGGTGGCCGGTGTCGGCGCCAATGTGGCCAACGTGTTCGCCCTGGGCAATCTGCCAGACAGCATGACCCGGGACTGGTTCAGCTACGGCTTCGCCGGGCTCAACCCGTTCATGAACGTGCAGTCCCACGGACGCGCCCAGCAGAACCTGGCCGGCATCGACGAAGTCCAGCTCGACAAGCGCACGGAGTATTCGAGCCTGCCCTGGAGCGAGCGTCCGGTCGAAGTCAAGGCCGGCAAGGAAACCTTCGAGATGAGCACCGACAAGAATGGCGTATTGCGCCTGAACCTGTTGGACAGCCCGTTCGCCGAACATGACCTCAACCACCTGAGCAAGCTGCAGATCAACGTCCAGGACGCCAAGGACGATGTGCACAGCGATTCGTCGCTGGCCGTCAGCAGCACCTTGCGCGGCAAGTTGCTCGAAGCCCACGGGTTGATTTACGACGACCTTGAAGACGACGAAGTGAGCCAGTGGGTGCACCGGGTCAAGCGCCTGTCGGAGCTGGGCCTGGAAGAAGAAGCCACCGAGCTGGAACAAAGCCTGATCGAGCTGACCCGCAACGATCCGGAGTTGCAGACCGAATTCCTCAAGTCCCTGACCAAGGATGCCGGGCGACTGGTGGCGGCGGATCCGCGACCGAACTGAGGCGCCTGTTAAAAGATCGCAGCCTTCGGCAGCTCCTACAGGGGGTCACATTCCCCTGTAGGAGCTGCCGCAGGCTGCGATCTTTTGATTTTTAACGCTCAAACAACTCCATTTGCTCGAACCCACCCCGCAGATCCTCCAGCCTCACCCCCACCCCCAACAACCGCACCGGTTTACCTCCACGGTTGAACGCCTGGGTCAGCAACAACTGATAACTGCCCAGATCCCGCCCTGCCCCGGCCTGCTCCAGCGTGGTCTGGGTGAAATCATGGAACTTCACTTTGACGAAGGGTTTGCCCGGCCGATAGCTGCTGTCGATTCGCGCCATGCGCGATGCGAGGGTTTCCAGCAGTTCCGGCAGTTTGTCCAGGCAGCTGCGCAGGTCCGGCAAGTCGACGTCGTAGGTGTTTTCGACACTGATGGACTGGCGGCGACTGTCGTTATGCACCAGGCGATCATCGATCCCACGGGCCAGGCTCCAGAGTCGCTCGCCAAAACTGCCGAATTCGCGCACCAGCGCCAACTTGTTCCACTCGCGCAGTTGCGAGCAGTCGACGATGCCGAGCTTGCCCAGCCTGTCGGCGGTGACTTTACCCACCCCGTACAACTTACTCACCGGCAAGCCGCTGACAAACGCCTCGACCTGATCCGGGGTGATGACAAACAAGCCGTTGGGCTTTTTCCAGTCGCTGGCGATCTTGGCCAGGAACTTGTTGGGCGCCACCCCGGCAGAGACGGTGATGTGCAACTGATTGGAGACGCGCCGGCGAATGTCCTGGGCAATGCGCGTCGCACTGCCGCCAAAATGCGCGCTGTCCGACACATCGAGGTAGGCCTCATCCAGGGAAAGCGGCTCGATGATCTCGGTGTAATCGCGAAAGATCGTGTGAATTTCCCTGGACGCTTCTCTATAAGCTTCCATGCGCGGCTTCACGATCGTCAGGTCCGGGCACAGCTTCAAGGCATGCCCGGAGGACATGGCCGACCGCACGCCATAGGCCCGCGCTTCATAGTTGCAGGTGGCAATCACCCCGCGCCGGTCCGCCGACCCGCCTACCGCCAGGGGTTTTCCAGCCAGGCGCGGGTCGTCCCGCATCTCGATGGCGGCGTAGAAACAGTCACAATCGACGTGGATGATCTTTCGCTGGGTCATTTCAACGCGGTGTTCATGAAGTAGAAATAGCGTCACGCGGTGTAGGAAAAACAGTATCTCACTGACAACTGTATATAGCACCAGTACCCGGACGGATCTTTTTCATTCGTTGGAACCGGCCAGAAATTTATTTTCTCAATCGAGAAGTTCACTCCAATAGAGCCGCAGCCCTTGCCATGCCTGCCTCTCAGGCCTCCAGAGTGCGGCAATTTACAGCTAAGCGATTGAACAGGAACAGGTTTTATCAAAATAGCAGGTTGACACACCCGCGTATTTCTATAGAATGGCCAACACAGACGCGGGATGGAGCAGTCTGGTAGCTCGTCGGGCTCATAACCCGAAGGTCGTCGGTTCAAATCCGGCTCCCGCAACCAAACATCAAAAAAGGCTACTCGAAAGAGTGGCCTTTTTTGTGCGCGTCAGTTTTGTCATCGGCATGCCACAACTCGCAGCACGCTATTATCAAAAATCGTTCAGATTCCGAAACTTAAGTCACCTCCTCCCCTGTTTTGCCCTTTCTCACACTTATTTGACCCAATTGGGTATTAACGGTTGACACCCCGGCGATTCTCTATAGAATGCCGCCACACAGACGCGGGATGGAGCAGTCTGGTAGCTCGTCGGGCTCATAACCCGAAGGTCGTCGGTTCAAATCCGGCTCCCGCAACCAAACATCAAAAAAGGCTACTCGAAAGAGTGGCCTTTTTTGTATCTGTTGAAAAAGTCCTTTCGCAACAATGACCTGTCACTCTTCAGTGAGCCCTCCGGGTCACCGATTCACTGAGTTCCGACTATGCTCAATCCCAGGCTGAGCCCTCTACGACTGTCGACGAACCGTTACCGGGACTCGGTGCCAGGCGTTAATATTTGTGATTATTTTTTTCTACAGGGATTGGTAACTTGGCTGGATACCCCCATCCTGTCGCGCACAATCCAAGAGGTGATTGATGCGCGCCAACTCGTCTGATCCACAAGACACCGTCACAGCGACACAACCGATCAAGGCGCAACGCCTGCGCTTGCTTGATCGAATCAGCAAATATCGCCAACCCATCGGCCTGGCGGTCACCCTGTTGTTGTTCACCATCGCGCTGATTGCCTGTCGTCACCTGTTGAGCGAACTCGACCTGAACGCGTTGCACGACTCGATCCTCGAGGTTCCGCAACCGGCACTGCTGGGCGCGCTGGGCGCTACCGTCGTCGGTTTCATCATCTTGCTGGGTTACGAATGGTCCGCCAGCCGCTACGCCGGCGTGAGCCTGGCCCCGCGAACCCTGGCACTGGGCGGTTTCACCGCTTTTGCCATCGGCAATGCCATTGGTCTTTCGATGCTGTCCGGCGGCTCGGTTCGCTATCGCCTGTATGCGCGCCATGGCCTTGGGGCGACCGAAGTCGCGCGCATGACACTGTTCGCCAGCCTCTCGCTCGGCTGCGCCCTGCCCCCGCTCGCCGCGCTGGCAACACTCAGCGACCTGCCCGACGCTTCCGCCGCCCTGGGGCTTTCGCAAGTCTTGCTGGGCACCCTGGCGACGGCTGTGTTGCTGCTGTTCACGGTACTGGCCATCGGCATCTACCGCCGTCGCCTGCCGGAACAACCCTACTCCGACAACCTGCTGGTCAGGATCGGCCGCCGCACCTTGCGCCTGCCCGGGCGCCGCCTGACCTTCCTCCAGCTGATCATTACCGCACTGGACGTGGCCGCCGCCGCCACCGTGCTCTATCTGTTGTTGCCGGAGGCGCCGCCGTTCGGCGCGTTTCTCCTGGTTTACCTGCTGGCCCTGGCCGCTGGCGTGCTCAGCCATGTGCCGGGCGGGGTCGGCGTGTTCGAAGCCATCTTGCTCGCGGCCTTCTCCGACACACTCGGCGCCGCACCACTGGCTGCCGCCCTGCTGCTCTATCGCCTGATCTATGTGGTGCTGCCGATGCTGGTGGCCTGCCTGTTCCTGCTGATCAGCGAAGGCCAGCGTCTGTTCCAGACTCGCCAGACCCTGCGCGCCGCTTCCGGCCTGGCCGCGCCTATCCTGGCGGTGCTGGTCTTCCTGTCCGGCGTGGTCTTGCTGTTCTCCGGCGCGACTCCGGAAATCGACACGCGCCTTGAACACATCGGCTTTCTGATCCCGCACCGCCTGGTCGACGCTTCGCACTTTGGCGCCAGCCTGATCGGCGTGTTGTGCCTGTTGCTGGCCCAGGGCCTGCGTCGTCGCCTGTCGGCGGCGTGGATGTTGACCACCATTCTGCTGCTGGTCGGCGCCCTGCTCTCCCTGCTCAAAGGGTTCGACTGGGAGGAAGCCACTCTGATGGTGCTGACGGCGAGCCTGCTGGGGGTTTTCCGCCGCTCGTTCTATCGCCCCAGCCGCCTGACCGAACTGCCGTTCTCGCCCCTTTACCTGGTGGCCAGCGTGTGCGTGCTCGGCGCCTCGATGTGGCTGCTGCTGTTCGCCTATCAGGACGTTCCGTACAGCCACCAACTCTGGTGGCAGTTCACCCTGGATGCCGATGCCCCCCGTGGCTTGCGCTCGCTGCTCGGCGCGGCGGTCCTGCTGGTGGTGGTGTCCCTGACCTGGTTGCTGCGCACCGCTCGCCCGGTGATCCACCTGCCGACACCCGATGAGCTTGCGCGCGCGAGCAAGATCCTCATGGCCTCCGCCCAGCCGGATGGCGGCCTGGCCCTGACCGGCGACAAGGCGCTGCTGTTCCACCCCAACGACGAGGCGTTCCTGATGTACGCCCGCCGCGGCCGCAGCCTTGTCGCACTATATGACCCGATCGGTCCGGGGCAGCAACGGGCGGAAATGATCTGGCAGTTCCGCGACCTGTGCGACATCCATCACGCCCGCCCCGTGTTCTATCAAGTGCGCGCGGAGAACCTGCCGTACTACATGGACATCGGCCTGACCGCGATCAAGCTTGGCGAAGAGGCCAGGGTCGATCTCGTGCGCTTTGACCTCGAGGCCAAGGGCAAGGAGATGAAGGACCTGCGCTACACCTGGAACCGTGGCACCCGCGACGGCCTGTCGCTGGAGATCCATGAACCGGGCCAGGCGCCAATGGAAGAGCTCAAGGTGATTTCCGATGCCTGGCTGACCGGCAAGAACGTGCGCGAGAAAGGCTTCTCTCTCGGCCGCTTCAGCGACGATTACCTCAAGCACTTTCGCATTGCAGTGATCCGTTTCGAAGGACGCCCGGTGGCGTTCGCCAACCTGCTCGAGACCTACGGTCATGACCTGGCCAGCCTCGACCTGATGCGCGCACACCCGGACGCCCCCAAGCTGACCATGGAGTTCATGATGGTCGGCCTGATCCAACATTATAAGAGTCACGGATACGCGCGCTTCAGCCTGGGCATGGTGCCGTTGTCGGGGTTGCAACCCCGGCGTGGTGCACCGCTGACCCAGCGACTGGGCTCGATGGTATTCCGCCGTGGTGAGCAGCTCTACAACTTCCAAGGCTTGCGCCGCTTCAAAGACAAGTTCCAGCCTGACTGGGAACCCCGTTATATGGCCGTGCCCGCCGGACTCGATCCGCTGGTTGCCTTGGCCGACACTGCCGCCCTGATCGCGGGCGGCTTGACTGGATTGGTGAAACGCTGATGATTCAACGCTCCCTGCGCTATGTACTGGGCACCCTGGTAGTGGTTGCCCTGATTCTCGGTGGTGGCTACTGGTACCTCAAACGCCCGGCACCGGAACCGACCCTTGAGCAATTGACCCCGAACGACGGCGCCGCGATGACCCGGGTTATCCCTGGCACCACGGCAAAGGCTCAGGTGTTGGTGGCGGTCAATGAAGAACAGAAACTCAGCGACAAGCAATTGCTGACCCTGAGCCGCAGCGGTTCGGCAGAGATTGTCCAGGTGATCCTGCCCAAGGACTGCCTGCTGCAAAGCCGTGCCTTGCAGTCGGGCCTGCGGGAACTGAAAGGCCCGGCCACGCTGGTCAGCGGCATCGGCCCGGGCGCGGTGCTGGCCTGGCGCTGGTTGTCCGAGCAGAAGAACGACAAGGCCCAGGCCGTGTCGGTGGACCTGGCCCTGGAAAAACCCGGCTGCACCCACCTGCTGCCGAAAAGCGCCGCCCATGGCCATTGGCTAGTGGCGTGGAACGACAACCCGGACGACACCAGCGCCGGTTTCGTGCGCGACCAGCCCAACGCCGAAACCAGCATCAGCGACTACGACATCAACCTGCCGCAAGTGCTGAACAACGAACTGCGCAAACTGCTGGTCGGTGGCGACAAGGACGCGGGCGGCTTGCAGATTCCAGTGGTAGAAGTGCCCGCCGGCCAGGCCAAGGACACCGTGACCCTGTTCCTGTCGGGTGATGGCGGCTGGCGCGACCTCGACCGCGACGTGGCAGGCGAAATGGCCAAGATCGGCTACCCCGTGGTCGGCATCGACACCCTGCGCTACTACTGGCAGCACAAGAGCCCCGAGCAAAGCGCCCTGGACCTCGCCGAGCTGATGCAGCACTACCGGCAGAAATGGGGCACCAAGCGCTTCATCCTGACCGGCTACTCGTTCGGCGCCGATGTGCTGCCAGCGATCTACAACCGCCTGGCAGAGTCCGAGCAGCAGCGCGTCGACGCCATTATCCTGCTGGCCTTCGCCCGCACCGGCAGCTTCGAGATCGAAGTCGAAGGCTGGCTCGGCAACGCCGGCAAAGAAGCCGCCACCGGCCCGGAAATGGCCAAGCTGCCCGCCGCGAAAGTGGTGTGCATCTACGGTGAAGAAGAAGTGGATGAAAGCGGCTGTACCGACAAGACCGCCGTGGGCGAAGTCATCAAATTGCCCGGCGGCCACCACTTCGACGAAAACTACCCGGCCCTGGCACAGCGGTTGGTGGATGTGATCCAGAAGCGCCAAGCGCAGGAAACAGAAGCTCAGGAATGATCTGAGCCGCACAAAAAAGCCCCCGCAGCCTTTTGGTTGCGGGGGCTTTTTTATGGATGCGTGATGTCCCCAAAAGATCGCAGCCTGCGGCAGCTCCTACAGGGGAATGTGTACACCTGTAGGAGCTGCCGCAGGCTGCGATCTTTTGATCTTACATCTCCACCTGCGTCCCCAACTCAATCACCCGGTTCAACGGCAGATTGAAGAAGCGCAAATTGCCGTTGGCGTTCTGCAACATGAACGCGAACAACCCCTCGCGCCAGCGGGCCATGCCTTCGAGCTTGGAGGCGATGACCGTCTCGCGGCTGAGGAAGTACGTGGTGCGCATCGGGCTGAAATCCAGTTCATCGAGATGACAGAGTTTCAGCGCCTTCGGCACGTCAGGCTCGTCGGTGAAACCGAAATGCAGGATCACCCGGAAGAAGCCTTCGCCGTAGGATTCGACCTCGAAGCGCCGGCTCGCCGGCACGCGTGGAATATCCTCGTAGACAACGGTCAGCAACACCACCTGCTCGTGCAGTACCTGGTTATGCAACAGGTTGTGCAACAGCGCGTGGGGCACAGCGTCCGGTCGCGCGGTGAGGAACACGGCCGTGCCCTGCACGCGATGCGGTGGTTGCACGGCGATGCTGCTGATGAAAATCTCCAGCGGCAAGCCACCCTCGTCGATACGCTCCACCAGCAATTGCTTGCCGCGTTTCCAGGTAGTCATCAGCACGAACAGCGCGATACCGGCGATGACCGGGAATGCCCCGCCCTGGACGATTTTCGGCACATTGGCGGCGAAGTACACCCCGTCCACCAGCAGGAAACCCAGCAGGATCGGCACCGCCAGCACCGGCGGCCACTTCCACAGCAGCAGTATCACCGCCGACACCAGGATACTGGTCATCAGCATGGTCCCGGTCACCGCTACGCCATAGGCCGAGGCCAGGGCACCGGAGGATTCGAAACCCAACACCAATAGCACCACGCCAACCATCAACGCCCAGTTCACCGCACCGATGTAGATCTGGCCCTGTTCGGCGCTGGAGGTGTGCTGGATGTGCATGCGCGGAATGTAGCCGAGCTGGATCGCCTGACGGGTCAGAGAGAACGCTCCGGAAATCACCGCCTGGGAAGCGATCACCGTGGCCAGGGTCGACAGACCGACCAGCGGAATCAATGCCCAGCTCGGCGCCAGCAGATAGAACGGGTTGCGCGCGGCTTCCGGATCGCCCAGCAGTAGCGCCCCCTGGCCGAAGTAATTGAGCACCAGCGCCGGCAGCACCAGGATGAACCAGGCGCGGGCAATCGGCTTGCGGCCGAAGTGGCCCATGTCGGCATACAGCGCTTCGGCACCGGTCAGCGCCAGCACGACCGCGCCAAGGATCGCCACGCCCATGCCCGGGTGCACGACGAAGAAGCGCACGCCCCACGCCGGGTTCATCGCCTGCAACACTTCCGGGTGCTGGATGATCCCATGGACACCCAATGCCCCCAGCACCACAAACCAGGTGACCATGATCGGCCCGAACAGGATGCCGATGCGCGCGGTGCCGTGGCGCTGGATCAGGAACAACGCCACCAGCACGATCAACGACAGCGGCACCACCCAGTGGTCGATGCCGTCGAATGCCAGCCCCAGGCCTTCAATGGCCGACAGTACAGAAATCGCCGGGGTGATCATGCTGTCGCCATAGAACAGCGCCGCACCGATCAGTCCGCAGACCACCAGGATCGTGCGCAATTTCGCGTGCCCTGCTGCCGCCCGCCGGGCCAGCGCGGTCAAGGCCATGATCCCGCCTTCACCCTGGTTGTCGGCGCGCAGGACAAACATCATGTACTTGATCGACACGACCCAGATCAGCGACCAGAAGATCAGCGCCAGAATCCCCAGCACGCCGTCATGGTTGACCGGTACGCCATAGCCCCCGGAAAAGACTTCCTTGAGGGTGTACAGCGGGCTCGTGCCGATATCGCCATAAACCACCCCGACCGCCGCGACCAGCATGCCAATAGGCTTGGCCGCCGTATGACCGGCACCCTCAGCCTGACTACTTGCCTGACCCATCCACCACTCCTACTACCCAGACCCGGGCTTCTGTGAAGAAGCACTATGCTTTGTCATGCAGCATGCGCTGTTTTACTTGCTGTTACAGACGTTTTGTTGACTGTAAAAAATCGGTAAAGCCCAACGGCGCGAAGCATAGCGCAGCACTCGTCGTATTTCCCTGCATAAAGCTGGTCAAGTGAACGTCTCATCGCTAGAATTGCGCACTTTTTGATCAGAGGCGCAGTTCAAGCGCCCGTCCGTCGGTTTTGCCCAACCCGGCAAGCGGCGTCACAAAACACCGAGGTTAGACATGTCCACCACTCCTGCGCCGGCCAATCCAAAGGTTGGCTTCGTATCACTGGGTTGCCCGAAAGCACTGGTCGACTCCGAGCGCATCCTCACCCAGCTGCGCATGGAAGGCTATGACGTGGTGTCAACCTATCAGGACGCCGATGTCGTGGTGGTCAACACCTGCGGCTTCATCGATTCGGCCAAGGCCGAGTCCCTGGAAGTGATCGGCGAAGCCATCAAGGAAAACGGCAAGGTCATCGTGACCGGCTGCATGGGCGTCGAAGAAGGCAACATCCGCAACGTGCACCCGAGCGTGCTGGCCGTGACCGGCCCGCAGCAGTACGAGCAGGTGGTCAACGCCGTGCACGAAGTCGTGCCGCCGCGTCAGGATCACAACCCGCTGATCGACCTGGTGCCGCCGCAAGGCATCAAGCTGACCCCGCGCCACTACGCCTACCTGAAGATTTCCGAAGGCTGCAACCACAGCTGCAGCTTCTGCATCATCCCGTCGATGCGTGGCAAGCTGGTCAGCCGTCCGGTCGGTGACGTGCTCGACGAGGCCCAGCGCCTGGTCAAATCCGGCGTCAAGGAACTGCTGGTCATCTCCCAGGACACCAGCGCCTACGGCGTCGACGTGAAGTACCGCACCGGCTTCTGGAACGGCGCGCCGGTGAAAACCCGCATGACCGAACTCTGCGAAGCCCTCAGCTCCCTCGGTGTCTGGGTGCGCCTGCACTACGTCTACCCGTACCCGCACGTCGACGAGCTGATCCCGTTGATGGCGGCCGGCAAGATCCTGCCGTACCTGGACATCCCGTTCCAGCACGCCAGCCCGAAAGTGCTCAAGTCGATGAAACGCCCGGCGTTCGAAGACAAGACCTTGGCGCGGATCAAGAACTGGCGCGAAATCTGCCCGGACCTGATCATCCGTTCGACCTTCATCGTCGGCTTCCCCGGCGAGACCGAAGAAGACTTCCAGTACCTGCTGAACTGGCTGACCGAAGCCCAGCTCGACCGCGTCGGCTGCTTCCAGTACTCGCCGGTCGAAGGTGCACCAGCCAATGACCTGGATCTCGAAGTGGTCCCCGACGACGTCAAGCAGGACCGTTGGGAGCGCTTCATGGCGCACCAGCAGGCCATCAGCTCGGCGCGCCTGCAAATGCGTATCGGCCGTGAAATCGAAGTGCTGGTTGATGAAGTCGACGAGCAAGGCGCGGTCGGCCGCTGCTTCTTCGATGCCCCGGAAATCGACGGCAACGTGTTCATCGACAACGGCAGCAACCTGAAGCCAGGCGACAAGGTCTGGTGCAAAGTGACCGATGCCGACGAATACGACCTGTGGGCTGAACAGATCTAAACGCAAAAAATACGGAAAGCCCTGCTCTCTTGAGAGATGCGGGGCTTTTTTACGGCTATCGTTTGGTGAGGAACGGATTCTCATCTCCAACAACCCAAGGGGCAGGCTGGCATGCGCCAACATTCGGTCATTCACACACCGAAACAAAGCGACTACGAAGAATTGACCAGGGTCTGGGAGGCCTCGGTCCGCGCCACCCACGACTTTCTGCCGGACAGCTATATCGAACTGTTGAAGAACCTGGTGCTGACCCGCTACCTCGACGCGGTGATGCTGATCTGCACCAAGGACTCGCAGCAACGAATTACCGGATTCGCCGGAGTCGCGGCGGGCAAGATCGAGATGCTTTTCATCGACCCGGCGCATCGCGGCCAGGGTCTGGGCAAACGGTTACTGCGTTATGCCCTGGAAAACCTCAACGCCGATCAACTGGACGTCAACGAACAGAACCCGCAAGCCCTGGGGTTTTACTTCAAGCAGGGCTTCGAGGTCATCGGTCGTTCGGAGGTCGATGGCATGGGGCAGCCTTATCCGTTGTTGCATATGCGTTTGCGGCAGGCTCAACAGCTGACGCGCAACGGCTGACACAACACAGCTCCTACAAAAAAACGCATGGTACAAATGGAATCGCGATTAACCGGCGCCACGCAGGTACAATGCCCACCCCTTTTTTGTTACGGCCCTGTCATGACTGACCCGATTCGACTCTCCAAACGCCTCATCGAACTCGTCGGCTGTTCCCGTCGGGAGGCTGAGCTGTTCATCGAGGGCGGCTGGGTCACCGTCGACGGCGAAGTCGTCGACGAGCCGCAGTTCAAGGTCGGCACCCAGAAAGTCGAGCTCGACAAGGACGCCAAGGCCACCGCGCCGGAGCCGGTGACCATCCTGCTCAACGTGCCCGCGGGCATGGACGCGGACAGCGCCATGGCGACCATCAGCGCCGAAACCCTGAGCGAAGAGCATCGCTACGGCAAGCGCCCGCTCAAGGGCCACTTCCAGCGCCTGACCGCCAGCACCGACCTGCAGGCCAATGCCAGCGGTTTGCTGGTGTTCACCCAGGACTGGAAGATCCTGCGCAAGCTCACCGCCGACTCCAGCAAGATCGAGCAGGAATATGTGGTGGAGGTTGAAGGCGAGATGGTTGCACACGGCCTCAACCGCCTGAACCACGGCCTGACCTACAAGGGCAAGGAACTGCCGCCGGTCAAGGCCAGCTGGCAGAACGAAAACCGCCTGCGCTTCGCCATGAAGAACCCGCAACCGGGCGTGATCGCCCTGTTCTGCCAGGCCGTCGGCCTGAAGGTCGTGGGCATCCGCCGCATCCGCATCGGCGGCGTGTCCATCGGCAAGGTGCCCCTGGGGCAATGGCGCTACCTGTCCGGCAAAGAGAAGTTCTAAGGCCTCTCACGCCGCCACACATTTTGGCGCCGCGGCTTGTGCGGCGCCCACTGCTGAATATCAGGATTGCACACCATGATTCATAACGACGTACTGCGCAGCGTGCGCTACATGCTCGACATCAGCGACAAGAAAGTCATCGAGATCATCAAGCTCGGCGGCATGGACGTGACCCTGGCCGACCTGCTGACCTACCTCGACAAGAAAGAGGAAGACGAGGAAGGCTTCGTACGTTGCCCGGACGAAGTCATGGCGCATTTCCTCGACGGCCTGGTGATCTTCAAGCGCGGCAAGGACGAAAGCCGTCCACCGCAGCCCATCGAAGTGCCGGTGACCAACAACATCATCCTGAAAAAGCTGCGCGTGGCCTTCGAACTGAAAGAAGACGACATGCACGCGATCCTCAAGGCCGCCGAGTTCCCTGTGTCCAAGCCTGAGCTGAGCGCGCTGTTCCGCAAGTTCGGCCACACCAACTACCGCCCGTGCGGCGACCAGTTGCTGCGCAACTTCCTCAAGGGCCTGACCCTGCGCGTGCGCCCGCAATAACCCCCAAGGCTGATTGCAACACCTTGTAGGAGCTGGCTTGCCAGCGAAAGCGGCTGATTGATCGCCGCAAGGCTCTCGGGCCTCTTCGCTGGCAAGCCAGCTCCTACAAGGGCCGACGCCGTATGACCCCTCATTCCGCGCAAAAATAATGGCTCCGCTGACCGCGACTGACGACTAGGGTGTAATGACCTTCAGCCCTCAGGATTCGCCATGCATCCCTACTTCTCCCTGCAAGGCCGCACCGCACTGGTGACCGGCGGCACCCGTGGCATCGGCAAAATGATCGCCAAGGCCTATGTCGAGGCTGGCGCTACCGTCTACGTTTGTGCCCGCGATGTCGAAGCCTGCCGGCAAACCGCCGATGAGCTCGGTGCGCTCGGACGCTGTCACGCGGTGGCCGCCAACCTGGCCACGGAAGAAGGCGTGCAGCAACTGGCCACGCGACTGGGAGAGCAGATGACCCACCTAGATATCCTGGTCAACAACGCCGGGACCACCTGGGGGGCACCCTTGGAGAGCTACCCGATCAAGGGCTGGGAAAAGGTCATGCAACTGAACGTGACGTCAGTATTCAACTGCATCCAGCAATTTCTGCCGCTGTTACGCAAGGCGGGTTCGCCTGCGAACCCGGCACGGATCATCAATATCGGTTCAGTCGCCGGGATTTCATCCTTTGGCGAACAGGCCTATGCCTACGGGCCGAGCAAAGCGGCCTTGCATCAACTGTCGCGGATCCTGGCGCGGGAACTGGTGAGCCAGCACATCAACGTCAATGTGATCGCACCGGGGCGCTTTCCGAGCAAAATGACCCAGCATATCGGCAATGATGAGCAGGCATTGGCGCAGGACACCGCGTTGATCCCGATGAAGCGCTGGGGCCGCGAGGAAGAGATGGCGGCTTTGGCCATCAGTCTTGCGAGTACGGCCGGGGCCTACATGACCGGCAACATCATTCCGCTGGATGGTGGGTTCAGCCTCTGAAATCGGCGTTACGGCCTTCGCGAGCAAGCCCGCTCCCACACTGATCTCCTGTGTACCCTATATCAAATGTGGGAGCGGGCTTGCTCGCGAAGGGGCCGGCACAGGCACAACTGAATGCTGGTCGAACGGGTTATCATGCGCGCCTTAATTCTGCCTAGACCCTAAACCATGACCTACAGCGTTTCCCCCATCGGCTTCGTGCACTCCTGCTTCAAGGAGAAGTTCGCCATTCCTCGCCAGCCGCAACTGGCCCCGGCCGCCCGTGGCGTACTGGAACTGGTGGCACCATTCGATAAAGGGGACGCGGTACAGGGCCTGGAGCAGGTCAGCCACGTGTGGCTGCTGTTCCTGTTCCACCATGCCCTGGAGGAAAAGCCACGACTCAAAGTCCGCCCTCCGCGCCTGGGCGGCAACAAATCCATGGGCGTGTTCGCCACGCGCGCTACCCACCGGCCCAATGGCATTGGCCAGTCCGTGGTCAAACTGGACAAGGTCGAAGCTGATCGCCTGTGGATATCCGGGATCGATCTGCTGGATGGCACACCGATCCTCGATATCAAACCCTACGTGCCATATGCAGACATCATCGACACAGCCAGCAACAGTATCGCCAGCGCTGCGCCGTCGCTTATCGCCGTGCAGTGGACGGACTCGGCCCTGCAACAGGCTCACGGGCATGCTCAGCGCCTTGCAGAGCCCTTGGTTGAGCTGATTGAGCAATGCCTGGCGCAAGATCCGCGTCCGGCGTACCAGACGCCTGCGCCGGAACGGGAATATGGTGCGCAGTTCTGGGATGTGGATGTGCGCTGGCACTATCCGAGTCCGGAGCTGATCCGGGTCCTTGAAATCATTCCCGCAAAAGCCTGAACGCCGCAAACAACTGTGGGAGCGAGCCTGCTCGCGATTGCGGTGTGACAGCCAACATTAATGTCGACTGACACCCCCATCGCGAGCAGGCTCGCTCCCACAGGTAAAACAAAAGCGGTTGCTGGTGCTTATTTCTCTACGAATGCACGCTCGATCAGGTAATCACCCGGCTCGCGCATCCGCGGCGAAACCTTCAGGCCGAAGCTGTTCAACACTTCGCTGGTCTCGTCGAGCATGCTCGGGCTGCCGCACAGCATGGCGCGGTCGTCCTGCGGGTTGATCGGTGGCAGGCCGATGTCGCTGAACAGCTTGCCGCTGCGCATCAGGTCGGTCAGGCGACCTTCGTTCTCGAACGGCTCGCGGGTCACGGTCGGGTAGTAGATCAACTTGTCACGCAGCGCGTCGCCGAAGAACTCGTTCTGCGGCAGGTGCTCGGTGATGAATTCGCGGTAGGCGACTTCATTGACGTAACGTACGCCGTGGCACAGGATCACTTTTTCGAAACGCTCGTAGGTTTCCGGGTCCTGGATGACGCTCATGAACGGCGCCAGGCCGGTACCGGTGCTGAGCAGGTACAAATGTTTGCCAGGCTTCAAGTCATCCAGCACCAGCGTGCCGGTAGGCTTCTTGCTGATGATGATCTCGTCGCCTTCCTTCAGATGCTGCAGCTGGGAAGTCAGCGGACCATCAGGCACCTTGATGCTGAAGAACTCGAGATGCTCTTCCCAGTTCGGGCTGGCGATCGAGTAAGCGCGCATAAGCGGGCGGCCATTGGGCTGTTGCAGGCCGATCATCACGAACTGACCGTTCTCGAAGCGCAGGCCCGGATCACGGGTGCACTTGAAGCTGAACAGAGTGTCGTTCCAGTGATGAACACTGAGGACACGCTCGTGGTTCATGTTGCTCATGTACGGGGACTCCTGGAGATTGGGTCTGCGCTTGCTCTTTCAGGAAGAGACCGGCGGTGCGCAATTGCATCGCATTCTAATAGCGCCGACAATATCTGTTAACTGGATTATTAAGATAAGGGTTATCGGTTATATCGATATGCGATTTACTCTCCGTCAACTTCAAGTGTTCGTCGCCGTCGCCCAGCAGGAAAGCGTCTCCCGTGCTGCGGGCCTGCTCAACCTCTCGCAGTCGGCGGCGAGCACATCGATCACCGAGCTGGAGCGCCAGTGCAGCTGCCAGCTGTTCGATCGCGCCGGCAAACGCCTGAGCCTCAACGCCCTGGGTAAACAGCTGCTGCCCCAGGCGGTCGCCCTGCTCGACCAGGCCAAGGAGATCGAGGACCTGCTCAATGGCAAGTCGGGTTTCGGCTCATTGGCGGTGGGCGCAACCCTGACCATTGGCAACTACCTTGCGACCCTGTTGATCGGCGGTTTCATGCAGCGCCACCCGGAAAGCCAGGTAAAGCTGCATGTGCAGAACACCGCCAACATTGTGCAACAGGTCGCCCACTACGAAATTGACCTGGGTCTGATCGAAGGCGATTGCAGCCACCCGGACATCGAAGTGCAAAGCTGGGTCGAAGATGAGCTGGTGGTCTTTTGCGCGCCACAGCACCCGCTGGCCAAACGCGGCACCGCGACCATGGAGGAACTGAGCCATGAAGCGTGGATCTTGCGTGAACAAGGTTCAGGTACGCGCCTGACCTTCGACCAGGCCATGCGCCATCACCGTAGCGCGCTGAACATCCGCCTGGAGCTGGAACACACCGAGGCCATCAAACGCGCCGTGGAGTCCGGCCTGGGGATAGGCTGCATCTCGCGGCTGGCGCTGCGGGATGCGTTCCGTCGCGGCAGCCTGGTCGCGGTGGAGACCCCGGACCTGGACCTGGCGCGACAGTTCTATTTCATCTGGCACAAGCAGAAGTACCAGACCTCGGCGATGCGTGAGTTCCTCGACCTGTGCCGCGCGTTCACCGCCGGGGTGCAGCGCAGCGACGAGATCGTCCTGCCAGCGATCGCTTAAAGCAGGATCACCGCCCAGACCAGCGCGATCATGGTCAAGGCGACGAATTGCGCGGCACTGCCCATGTCCTTGGCGTTTTTCGACAACGGGTGCAATTCAAGGGAAATGCGGTCGATGGCCGCTTCCACGGCCGAATTGAGCAACTCGACGATCAGCGCCAGCAGGCAGACCGCAATCAGCAACGCCTGCTCGACACGACTCACGTTCAAGAAGAACGACAGCGGGATCAGGATGACGTTGAGCAACACCAGTTGCCGAAAAGCCGCCTCGCCGGTGAAGGCTGCGCGCAGGCCGTCCAGCGAGTAGCCGGAAGCATTGAGGATACGTTTCAGGCCGGTCTGGCCTTTGAAAGGTGACATAGAGTAGGAACTGACCAAAAAAGGGAGTGGGAAAGCTAGATTAACCAAAGTCAAAAAAGCGTGAAGGTGCCAGCGCTTAATGGCTTGAAATTGACTCAAGTTGTTGCAGCAGCAGCGCCGCCTGGGTGCGAGTGCGCACATTCAGCTTACGAAAAATCGCGGTGACGTGGGCCTTGATGGTCGCTTCGGACACACTCAGTTCGTAGGCAATCTGCTTGTTCAGCAACCCTTCGCAGACCATGGTCAGCACCCGGAACTGTTGCGGCGTCAAGCTGGCAAGGCCTTCGCTCGCCGCCTTGGCTTCATCTGAAACGCTGACGGCTTCGAACGCCTGCGGTGGCCAGAACACATCGCCATCGAGCACCGCGCGCACGGCTTTCTGGATGACACTCAGGTCGCTGGACTTGGGGATGAAACCGCTTGCACCAAATTCCCGGGATTTCACCATGATCGTCGCTTCTTCCTGGGCCGAGACCATGACCACAGGAATTTGCGGATACTGGCCGCGCAACAGCACCAACCCGGAAAAACCGTACGCACCCGGCATGTTCAGATCCAGCAGCACCAGGTCCCAGTCAGCCTTTTCGGTCAGGCGGGTCTCCAGCTCGGCAATGCTCGCCACTTCCACCAGGCGCACATCCGGGCCCAGGCCCAGGGTCAGCGCTTGATGCAGGGCGGAACGAAAAAGCGGATGGTCATCGGCAATCAGGATTTCGTATGTGGCCATTTTTCAAATGATCCTGTTTTTCATGGGACGCCCGATGCATTCGGGCATCGCCAAAACAACTCGAGGTAACAGCCACGGAGCTGCACCAACAGGGCACGTTCAACGCAAAAAACGGCGTTTCAAACTCTGGCCGCACCCTAATCGGCGCCAAGCATGCCCAGCGAAACCGGGGTGGTCAAGCGACATGGCCGGCACACTTTATTGCAGCATCGGCGACAATCAGTCCATCAATACCACTGCTGGCTGAACATAGGCCATCAACTCGGTGTGCGCCGGGGTCGAAACATTCATTTCCAGCTGACGCTTGGCGTCGAGGTAATGCTGGCTGAACACATCGAAATAGGCATCGAGTGCCGATGCCGCCTCGCCATCGCCCGCCAGATCGAGACACAACGCCGCGACTTCCGCGGTGCACAGGTGTTCGCTGCGGGTGGAACGGCGCAATTGATAGCGCGAGAGCTTCTCGGGCAACAGGCTAAGGATCGGCAGCGCGTCGAAATAAGGGCTCTTGCGGAAAATCTTGCGGGCTTCGGTCCAGGTCGCGTCCAGCAAGATGAACAGCGGTCGCCGGGTGTCATCGACTGCCACGCTGTGAGTCACCCGCTCAGGCGCGACATATTCACCCGGGAACACCAGATAAGGCTGCCATTGCGGGTCGGACAGCAACGCCAGCAACTGTTGATCGACCTCGGTACGCGACCAGATGAAGGCATGGTTGTCACGCACCACATCGGCAATCAGCCAGCCGGTGTTGCTGGGTTTGAACACTTCCTTGCCGGTCATGATCAGGCACACTCCGGAGCGGGTCTCGACCTGCGGACGCCAGGCGCACAGGCAGTGACTCTCGATCACGCGGCACGCGCGGCAACGAGTCGCCCGCCAGCCACGGGCCTGGATCGGCTTGATGCCTTCCTCTTCGCGCTGGTCGCGCAGACGGGCTACGGCGTTGGGGGCATGGTTCATCGCAGGCCACGGCAGAAAAAAGAGATCGACACGAAAAGCACTCGCAGGGTGAAAGTGCAGGCAGTTTACCAGACCCACCAGAGCAAACCTGTACCGTCCAGGCCCGCTCCCCTATAATTCGCCGCCACTGAACGCACAGTCATGTGATGGGTCAAACCCCCATCACTGCACCAGGAGAGTTTCATGCTGCGCCTTATCGTTCCCACCGCTGCCATTCTGCTGGCGTCGTCCTTCAACGCTCAGGCTGCGTCCTTGAGTGAGCAGAATCTGAACAGAGAGCTGCGCAACGTCGCCACGCAGAGCAGCGTCGGCACTCCACGGGCGATCAATGAAGACATTCTCGATCAGGGCTACACGGTCGAGGGCAATACGCTGATCAACCACCTGAGCGTGCAAAGCAGTCACGCCAACAAAATGCGCGCCGACCCCAAGGCCGTGTACTTCCAGCTTGGCGCCTCGGTCTGCAACAACCCGTCCTTCCGCAAGCTGATGGCCAAGGGCGCGGTCATGCGTTATGACTTCACCGAGGTCAAGACCAACCGTGCGGTGGGCTCTGCCAGCTACCAGGAATCGGATTGCCCGAAAGCGACCCAGAAGAAAAAGTAAGTCAGTGGGATTTTGCGCGCCGCTGTTCATCCTCGGCGCGCAGTTCCGCCACCAGCGCCTGCAAATAGCGTGAACGCCGCTCCGCGCCCATAAGACGCCGGCAGCACTCCTCCTCGAGACTCAAATGATTGATCTCGGCTGATGACTTCAGCAATCGATACAGTTGCGTATCGATCTCCAGAATGACCCTGGCCATGGCTTACCGGCTCCCTGCACTTCGCTCGTAATGAACGAAAAATCCTATAACCGCTTGTACCTTGCGCCCTGCCCTTGACGCCAAGTTGTCGTGTAGTACCTGTAACTTAGTAAATCAGAGCACAGCACACTCGGGGCGGGTTCAGACGAGCGGTGAAACCACCTTGCAAATCGTCAATAAACGGTTGCCAGGAAAGACTTTGCGGCGCAATGATCAAGGCAGCACGAATCATCGCGAGGGTCTAGATTTCAGGTATCCACGTTCATTTGTCATGGCATGAAAAGGTGCCGCCCGTTACACCTTGCGCTGTGTGAACGTTTCTTTCATCCAAGGGAAAAACAGAGCCGGTATGGATGACTCGATCACCGGTCGGGTCAAGTGGATCGCCCAGGCATGGGCCTGGGCAGACAGCGCCACATGAAGTGGCGTGGCGTAGACGCTGAAGGGTCGACGCCGATGGCTCTGTGCAGAAGGAGAAGTTGAATGCCTTACCAACCGAATGACCTCCTGAGCCGTCATTTTCAAGAAAGCGGCCACGACCTCATCAGCAAGGTCGAAGAACAGCTCAACCTGGTTTCACCCAATAGCCCGAACATCCCGATCTACCGCGACATGATCCTGACTGTGCTGCGCATGGCCCAGGAAGACCACAACCGCTGGAATGCCAAGATAACCCTGCAGGCCCTGCGCGAACTCGAGCACGCGTTCCGGGTGCTGGAGCAGTTCAAGGGGCGACGCAAGGTCACTGTTTTCGGCTCCGCACGCACGCCAGTGGAACATCCCTTGTATGGCCTCGCCCGGGAACTCGGCGCCGCCCTGGCGCGCTCGGACATGATGGTCATCACGGGTGCGGGAGGCGGCATCATGGCCGCGGCCCACGAAGGGGCTGGCCTTGAGCACAGCCTGGGATTCAACATCACCCTGCCCTTCGAGCAACATGCCAACCCCACCGTCCAGGGCACGACCAACCTGCTGCCCTTCCATTTTTTCTTCACGCGCAAGCTGTTCTTCGTCAAGGAAGCGGATGCCCTGGTGTTGTGCCCGGGTGGTTTCGGCACCCTGGACGAAGCGCTGGAAGTCCTGACGCTGATCCAGACAGGTAAAAGCCCATTGGTGCCCGTGGTACTGCTGGACGCGCCGGGCGGCAAATTCTGGCAGGGCGCGCTGGACTTCATCCGCCAGCAACTGGAGGAAAACCACTACATCCTGCCCGCCGACATGAAGCTGGTGAAGCTGGTCTACAGTGCCGAAGAAGCGGTGGAGCAGATCAACCAGTTCTACAGCAATTACCACTCCAGCCGCTGGCTCAAGCATCAGTTCGTGATTCGCATGAACCACAAGCTCAGTGACCAGGCACTCGAACACATGCAGGAGGCATTCGCCGACCTGTGCCTGAGTGATCAATTCCATCAACATGCCTACAACGGCGAAGAGCACGATGAAGCACAGTTCAGTCACCTGGCGCGACTGGCCTTCACCTTCACCGCCCGTAATCAAGGCCGACTGCGCGAGCTGGTGGATTACATCAACCTGGCGGAAAACTGGGCACAAAACCAACCAACAGTGCAGCCGCGTACGCGAGAGCCAGTAAAGGTCCTGTGAGGCAAAAAAAACGGCCCGCTATCGAAATAGCGGGCCGTTTCAGTCAATCGTCCATCCCTCGGCCGCTGAACAAGCGGCTGATCATTTCCATGGAGTATCCCCGATACGCCAGGAACCTGCCTTGCTTGGCACGCTCCCGAGCGTCTATAGGCAAGTGCCCGGAGAATTTGCGCCGCCAGGTGTCCTGCAGCTGCTCCTGCCAGTCGATGCCGCTCTCGCGCAAGGCGAGTTCGATGTCGCTGCGTTGCAGGCCGCGCTGCCCCAACTCTTCACGAATGCGCAAAGGGCCATAGCCGGAACGGGCACGGTAGGAAACAAAGCTTTCAAGGTAGCGGGCTTCGGACAACAAGCCCTCTTCCGTCAACCGGTCGAGTGCTGTTTCGATCATGTCGGGGAGAGCGCCGCGCTGACGCAGTTTACGCGTCAGCTCGACTCGACCGTGCTCGCGTCGCGCGAGCAGGTCCATTGCGGTTCGCCGCACCGCGACGAGGGTATCGAGTACGGCGGTCATCGGATCAATCAGATATCAGCGTCAGCCAGATCGTCTTCGGTCTCTTTTACCGCAGAAGCCTTGGCGTCCGCTACCGAAGCCGGCGACAGCAGCTTGTCACGCAGTTGTTTCTCGAGCGTTGCGGCAATATCCGGGTTATCCGCCAGGTACTTGGCCGAGTTGGCTTTACCCTGGCCGATCTTGGTGCCGTTATAGGCATACCAGGCACCGGACTTTTCAACGAAACCGTGCAGCACACCCAGGTCGATCATCTCGCCATTGAGGTAGATGCCCTTGCCGTAAAGAATTTGGAACTCGGCCTGACGGAACGGCGAAGCCACCTTGTTCTTTACAACCTTGACGCGGGTCTCGCTACCGACGACTTCATCACCTTCTTTCACCGCACCCGTGCGACGGATATCCAGACGAACCGAGGCGTAGAACTTCAGCGCGTTACCACCGGTAGTGGTTTCCGGGCTGCCGAACATCACGCCGATCTTCATGCGGATCTGGTTGATGAAGATCACCAGGCAGTTGGCGTTCTTGATGTTACCGGTGATTTTACGCAGCGCCTGGGACATCAGGCGGGCTTGCAGGCCCACGTGCATGTCACCCATTTCGCCTTCGATTTCAGCTTTTGGCACCAGCGCTGCCACGGAGTCGACGATGATCACGTCAACCGCGTTGGAACGCACCAGCATGTCGGTGATTTCCAGGGCTTGCTCACCGGTGTCTGGCTGGGAAACCAGCAGGTCGTCGACGTTGACGCCCAGCTTGCCGGCATACTCAGGGTCCAGGGCGTGCTCGGCATCGACGAATGCGCAGGTCGCGCCGGCTTTCTGGGCCTGGGCGATCACGGACAAGGTCAGTGTGGTTTTACCGGAAGATTCAGGACCGTAGATTTCAACAATGCGGCCTTTTGGCAGACCGCCAATGCCCAAAGCGATGTCCAGACCCAGAGAGCCAGTGGAGATGGCCGGGATCGCCTGACGGTCCTGATCGCCCATACGCATTACGGCACCCTTGCCGAATTGACGTTCGATCTGACCCAGGGCCGCAGCCAAGGCTTTCTTCTTGTTGTCGTCCATTAAAGTCCTCACGTAATCAATAAGGCCTGACGGCCAACACCTGTATAAGTAGACAGTATTATTCCACAGCGTTTGCGGATCGCCTACCCCTGATTTGAGATTTCTCCCGCGGCATGGCGCAGCAGCCCCTCTAGCGCGGCCTTCACCGTTTGTCGGCGGACCTCGTCGCGGTTACCGGCGAAGTGCTGTACCTCGCTGAACACCTGGTCGTCGACGCCCCACGCCAGCCAAACGGTGCCCACCGGCTTGCTGGGAGAACCGCCGTCCGGCCCTGCCACCCCGCTGACCGCCACGGCAAAACGCGCACTGCTTTTTTTCTGTGCGCCACGGACCATGGCCTCGACCACCTCCCGACTGACCGCTCCCACCGTTGAAAACAGCTCGGTCGGGACATTCAGCTGAAGCGTCTTCTGGCGGTTGGAATAGGTGACATAACCGGCCTCGAACCACGCCGAGCTACCCGGTATCCGGGTAATCGCCTCGCTGATACCGCCGCCCGTACAGGACTCGGCGGCGGTGACGTGGGCATTGAGAACCTGCAGACGCCTGCCAAGTTCAGCGGCCAGCTGAGTGATTTCTTTCACGGTCAACTCCTGATCGGACGGAATGAGGCTAACGTACACGAGCGAGTAGCGCTTGCAAGTGACGGACTATCTAGATGTGCGCGGGCAAGCGCTCTGACACAGGCCTCACGGGCTTGCAGGCGGGCATAACACGGCCTTTGCCCGGTCCCACAGCAGCAAACGATCCTGCAACCCGTTCAAGCCACCATTGATACGTCGGGTAATACGGTTGAACTCATCGCCGTCGGCCAGTTCATTGAGGCCGTTTCGCTCCCAGAACCAGGCCGCGGATTCGGCGGCCCACTGTGGCAGTTCCAACAGTTCGGGTTGTTGCAACAAGCGCTCATCAGCAAACAGCGCCCGACTGCACTGCAGATAATTACTGCGGCCGGTGACCTGGATCAGGCCACGACCCCGATAGCGTTGTCCGTCGCCGTCGGGCTCAGGAGAATTGCCCAGGCGCTCGGCCAAGTCCCCGGTATCGTATTTCTCGAAATACTTCTCGTTGCCCAACTCTCGCACATGCTGCAACTGCCCGGACTCGTGGCCGATTTGCGCCAGGAAGGCGGCGATGCGCCCGGGGGTACTGATATTACGGCGCGCCATGGCGTTATTGAGGACCAGGATGAACGCCCCTGCTTGAGTGCGGGCGCCTGGAAAAATCATGAGTAACTGTTGCTCGGTGAGGTGCATCGCTCGCTCCTTGATTGATGCATGAAATTCGCAAGGTGGGGCTGGGAGCGCCGCACCCTGAGCACAAGATTACAGGCCTGCCCCACATAAGCCTCGCCGGCAATTGTTGCGCCGTGTTGTGCCGCGCGATCTTTGCATCTGGCGAGAACGCTACTCGTATTTGACTGCGAAACGAGCGCTCCCTTCAGAAAGCACGATTATCTCAATCGAAATGGCTGGCGCCGGTGGCCTTTAGGAACTCGCGCTGATTAAGCCCATATTTACGGAATTGGGGGCGACTCACTTAGACAGGCCTATATAATTCATGGCTCCACATTCTCAACGGTCGCTATGGGTTGGTAACTGCCCTTTGCAACAGGCAACAATCGGCCAATAGCGGCCTATCAACTTGGTACTCTCTAAGAAACCAGGATCTTTTCAGTCATCGTCGAAGGCAGTTTCTCACCGATCATTCTTCAACAATCAAACTGGCAACCCTTGAGCTAAATTTCAGCTTACCCTGCTCTTGGGTAACAAGAGGGGCGCCGAAAAGACGCCCTAATGTCTGCAAGCAATCCTGATCAACTATTGTCCATAAAGTGCTTCAGACAATGTGCTCAAAATGCTAAATGCCGAGTCAGTTGATCAGCCCGCGGTGACGGTCATACCGCCGTCGGCCATGACCACGGAGCCGACGATGAAGCTCGCGCGGTCCGAAGCGAGAAATGCCACAACTTCGGCGACCTCATCAGGCTGCGCGGCACGACCAATGGGGGCGGCTTCGCCGTGCTGGGCCAAGAAGCCAGGGCCGTCATCAACCACGTCGTTGAGTATGTTGGTCACCACGTCGCCGACGCCGATGGCATTGACGCGAATGCCATGCCCAATCGCCTCGAGCGCCAGCGTGCGGGTCAACTGGGCCAATGCGCCTTTGGACGCGGTGTAAGCGGCAATGGTTGGGAATGCGAAATAGGATGCGTAAGAAGCGATGTTGACTATCGCTCCCGATTTATTAGGCATCATCGCCTTGACCGCTTCGCGGCAATGCAGGAAGGCGGCGGTGGCGTTGACCGCCTGGATGCGCTCCCAGTCTTCTCGGGTCATGTCTATGACTAACTTGTTGATGATGATCCCGGCGTTGTTCACCAGAATGTCCAGCCGACCGAACGTTTCGACGGCCAAACCCACTGCGCGCTCCGCGGCGCCGTCTTCGGTGATGTCGGCCACCAGCGGCACTAACCCAGGGCGGGCAAGTTCTTCGACGGCGCGATTGCGGTCTTCCGCAATGACCTTGGCGCCACGCGCGTGCAGCAACAGTGCGATAGCCTTGCCGATGCCACTTGCTGCGCCGGTGACCAGCGCGACTTTGCCGTCGACTTCGTTGGAAATGCTGTGATTGATCTCGGTCATGATGCTCTCCTGCCATGCGAGCCGACGAGATATTCGTCGGCTCAGCGCCCGTGAGGCGCTGTCGTTATCGACGGCTTTACTGTCTCGCAATGGGGAGAACCGGGCTTTCGCGGGATTGCCGCACCTGTCGGAGTTTTGCGCTAGCGATAAAGCTTTACGCGTCCGATACTGCCTTGGGTGCTGACCCGCCGGGCAACCATGCTCGAGTACGACGATGCTAAGTTACTCTATCAACGCCAGCCCCTGCCTGAGGGCTTTTCGATGGAGCCTCCTGTGCACCATCCTGATCATAAAGACCTGACACCGATCGATGCTCAGCGCATCACGGCCGAATCGATGCCGCATCATCTGCCGGGAACACCACGGGTGGTGCCCCTTCTCCCGCAGATGCAGGATGTGATGGTGCAGTTGTTCAGCCATCACAGCACCGTCGAGCCAATACTGGTGCCTGCCGTGGTGGAGCCTCTGCTGGTATTGGTCCTGGCAGGCATGGCCAGGGTCGAGGAACGCTCCCTTGGTGGGGAATGGAAAGCCGTCAAGGTGCAGGCTGGCGACTTCTTTCTCACCAACACAAGCGAGCCCTACGAAATGCGCTGGCAGACAACGGGGTGCGACACCTTCGAAGTGATGCATCTGTATCTCGGCCTTCCCCTGATCGACCGGGCTGCCCGTGATCTTCTGGGCGAGCACACCGCTGCGGTGACCTTCCTCGATATCTCCGGTGCCCAGGATGAGCGGGTGAATTTCATGTTGAATCAGTTGCGCTTCGAGTTGATCGAGGAGCGCAAGCCCAGCCTGTTGTTCGTTAACAGCCTGGCTCAGGCGCTGACCGTCCACCTGATACGCCGTTATCTCGATCCGCATAGCACTGTCCGTCGCGGCAACGCACTACAAGCGTACAAGCTGCGACGCGTCATCGATGCGATGAACGAGCACCTGGCCGATGACTTTCGCCTTGCGGATTTGGCTCATATCGCTGATTTGAGCGAGTATCACTTCAGCCGGATATTCAAGCGCGCCACGGGACTGTCGCCATCACAGTATTTCATTCGCCTGCGCATGAGTCGCGCCCGACATCTACTGCGCGAGACCGATCGCAGCATTATTGATGTTGGATTGGAAGTGGGTTACTCCAGCCCCAGCCATTTCTCCCAGGTTTTTCGTCGCGAGGTCGGTGTCACACCCAGCGCCTACCGCCAAGCGTGACATGTCCCGCGAGCTCTGCACCTTGAGGCGCTCATCCCGCTTGCGTATCCGCCTGCACACGAAAGTGGCCGCGCGTTATCAGCCCGTTGCGATTAGTGGATCTTGAGGTTCGTTGCCAGAAAATCCATGAAGGCTCTGACACGTGTGGGCAATTTTCCTCCTTGCCCTACGTAAACCGCATGCACCTCTGTCTTCGCGACGGGCATGAAACCCTCTAAAACCGAAACCAGTCGGCCATGCGCCAGATCTTGCTCAACCTGGCAAAACCCTACGCGGGCAAGGCCGAGCCCGAGGATTGCAAGTTCTCGTACTCCGTTGCCGTCACTGACCCGTGCGTTGCCGGTAACGGATACCGGGGTCAGTTGGCCGCCATCGCTCACGAAACTCCACTCCATCATCGGCTGACTGAAGGTGAACCCCAGACAGTTGTGGTCTGCAAGATCGGCTGGAATTTTTGGTGTGCCGCGTGCCGCAAGGTAGGCCGGTGATGCCACGATGAGGCCTCTCGTCTCGCCCAAGCGCCTGGCCACGAGATTGGAGCTTTTGAGTGGGCCGCTGCGAATGGCCACGTCAGCTCGTGCGCTGATCAGGTCGACGACTTCGTCACTGAGGAAAACCTCCACCGATACGCCAGGGTGATGTTGCAGGAACGTCGACAATAGCGGTAGCAGGTACAAACGCCCGATATCGACGTTGCAGTTGACCCGCACTGTTCCCTGGGGGGCGGAGCTGGCTGCTGCTTCCTGCTCAGCTTCATCAAGCGCCGCCAGGATCGTCAGGCTGCGCTCATAGAATGCAGCGCCTTCAGGCGTGAGCAACTGTCGCCTTGTCGAGCGATTGAGCAAACGCGCTCCCAGGCGGTTTTCCAGCCTTGAGACCAGCTTGCTGACCGCTGATGGGGTCAGTGCACAGTTCTTGGCGGCAGCCGTATAGCCGCCGTCTTCAACGACCCTGACGAACACGTTCATTTCAGCGAAGCAGTTTATGTCCAGCCGTCTCATATGAATTCAAGTCACAAGTTGTATGCCCCAGACCCGGCTATATCTGCCGTGTTGCCACTCATACTCTAATCCAGAGGCTGAAAGACGGAGGTAAATTTCAGCAAATGACGTGCCACCACTTGGATACCAAGTCTGGAGGATGAGATGAACAGCGAGATAAAACTGGCCCTGATTCACAGTGGTGAGGATGAACAAGGTTCACAGCCTGCGCTGATGAAGTGGGCGACTGATGTGTTAGCGCAACGTGCAGAGTTCGAACCTTGGTTACTAGAACCCGCCAACTTCCTGGGCAGGTCTGACAATGCGGCAGTCGTACAGCGACGGGAAATTCTGCGCCAATTGGCCGAAGCTGATGCATTCCTGATCATTACCTCGGAACAGGGCAATGTTCATCACTGCGCGCTGAAGGCATTCATTGACCAGGTTTCGGATTGCTGGCACGCAAGGCCGGTGGCATTCATCGGTTATGGCGGAGTATCGGGTGGACTGTGCGCGATCAGTCAGCTTCGCCAGATCCTGGCCGGACAGCACGCGGTACCCATCTGCAATTTCGTGTCCTTCCCTGATCCCTGGGGGCTAACCGTGGGGGCTGAGGCAATATTTCAGACTGATCAAGCCAGGCTTTCAATGGCTCGAATGCTGGTACAGCTCAATTGGTGGGCTAGAGCCCTGAAAGCTGCCCGGGAACAAATGCGCTATGAACGGGTGGGGTAAGCGGCGGAAGTCGCCGCTGCAGAAATGGGCAAGGGTTACGCAGTATTCGACTAACGCAAACATGTTGCTCGTCCCTAACCTTGTTTCGAGGCCCGCTTCCTGGGCAAACGGCAGAGGAAACCTATCATGTTGAACATCAAGGACAAAGTCATCGCAATCACCGGCGCAAGCAGCGGTATTGGTGAGGCTACTGCGCGACTGCTGGCTAGCCAGGGCGCAAAAGTGCTGCTCGGCGCTCGTCGTACCGACCGACTTGAAATCATTGCTGGCGAGATCAATGCCTCCGGCGGCAAGGCGGAATTTCGTGCGCTGGACGTCACCGACCGAAAGGATGTCCAGGACTTCATCGCCTTCGCCGTTACCCGGTTCGATCGGGTCGATGTGCTAGTGAACAACGCGGGTGTGATGCCTCTTTCCAAACTCGAGGCACTCAAGGTGGATGAGTGGGACCGTATGATTGACGTGAACATTCGCGGAGTTCTGCACGGTATCGCCGCTACGTTGCCGCTTATGCAGCGCCAACGGGCCGGGCAGATCATCAATATAGCGTCTATTGGTGCCTATGCAGTAAGTCCGACTGCGGCCGTTTACTGCGCCACCAAGTACGCTGTCCGGGCCATCTCGGAAGGCCTTCGCCAAGAGGTTGGAGGCGACATTCGGGTTACGGTCATCGCGCCGGGTGTCACCGAGTCCGAGTTGGCCGACAGCATCTCTGACGAGGGCGGTCGCGCAGAAATGAAGGCGTTTCGCAAAATCGCGATTTCGGCCGACGCCATAGCACGAGCGATTGCCTATGCCGTGGAACAACCTGCGGATGTGGATGTAAGCGAACTGATCGTTCGGCCCACGGCGAGCCCTTTCTAACGGAATGTGCAATTGCCACGCAGGCCTCGCTGCCTGGCGCTCCAGCTCGTCAATTTGACTGGCTTCAATACCGAATGCCATGGGAGGCGATCAGCGTATTAACCCTATCAAGGAGCAACGATATGACTGGTTCTTCAAGCGATCAAAACAAGTATGTCGGTATGTGGGTTACCGTGGATGGCCGCATACGTCATGAGCTGCTTACCGGTGGCCGCTATGCCGAGGCCCGTGGCGATAAGAAATGTGCCTACCAGGGAAGCTACTGGCTCGAAGGAAACCGTATCGAGTATGTGGACGACACAGGCTTCACCGCCGACGGTGAGTTCCGTGACGGGGTTCTCTATCACGCCGGGATGGTTCTCTATGTGGAAGAGGAAAATACTTGATATTCAGTGCTGGCAACTAACAACGGAATGGCGGCAACTGTGGTCGGGACGGGGCTGCTTTTGGCAAATTTCTGCCTATCGCCACTGTCAGCTTTGGGTCGATCTCTGCCCTTCCTGCAAGGTAAGAATCGGCCCGGAAGCGGACGTTCGACTGATCAGATCAAGGTGGCTAAGCTGGCGCCTTTTCCAACGACAGGGACGAACGCATGACAGAGGTCTACCAGGGAAGCTGTCTTTGCACAGCAATCAGTTATCAGCTACTGACTACGCCCAAGGCAGTGAGTCATTGTCACTGTAGTCAATGCCGTAAAGGTCACGGTGCAGCATTCGCTTCGTATGGTAGCGTGCCCCGTAGCGCGTTACGGATACTCAACGGCGCTGGGCAAATCACTAGGTATTCTTCTTCAGAATCGGTGCTGCGCGAGTTCTGCGCGCAGTGTGGTTCAACTTTGTTCTGGTCACGCTCACAAGGTGAATTTTCCGATTGGGTTTCGATAGCACTGGGCACACTCGACACCCCCTTCACGCCTCAGAAGCAAAAACACGTTTATGTCGCCTCCAGAGTTCACTGGTATACGCCACCCAGCTCATCGCCTCAGATCGATTGACCGCAATCGGCCGATTCTGTTGAAAAAGTCGGATTTTCAGCTCGCCTGAGCTCAGGCACGACCGCCACCGGAGAACCTACTCGCCACATTGAGTGGTTTTTCGGCCCTTCGTTGACCTTTGCGGCTCTATTATTGGGTTAGTTTGAGGTTTTTTGCTTGGTGCAAGCGCACCTATCCCGTAACTGGCGGACCTTGAGATGTAAGTTTGGCCAGCCGTCGCAGGTTCTACACCGCAGCGGCCAGCGTGAACTCATCGGTCGCGCCGCTCATGCCACGTAGTCGCAAGCGATCCAATCTCAGGATGCGCTTGAGGTGGGCAAACAACATTTCGACCTTCTTACGTTCGTGGCGAGAGCGCACGTACTCCGGCGTCGCCGCGATGCGTCGAGCCACATCACGAGCGGCTTCATGGACGCTGCGGACGATCTTGCGAATCGAAGTGTTCGGGCAGCACTTGGCTTTCATCGGACAGGCTACGCAGTCGGTCTGCCTGGAGCGGAAGATGATGGTGTTGGCTTTTGTGACGTGCGAACGCTCGTTCTTGAAGGCTCGCCATTCGCGATACGCCAGGTTCAAATGGGCCTCTTCGCACAACCGCCGTTCGGAGCGGATGCCATAGCAGTAGCCCACGATCAGCATGCGAATCATCAGTTCAGGATCAATCGACGGACGCCCAATCGGGCTATAGAAATCGGCGAGGTAATGGCGCAGGTCGCTCAGATCGAGACACCGATCAATGCTGCGTAGAAGGTGATTGGCTGGAATGTGATCTTCAAGGTTGAACGAGTAAAACAGCCGCTCCTGCCCACTCGATAACTGTCCCATCATGCTGCGTGCTTCCCTGCTGGCCAATGTAGAGATTTTGCCGCAGGCCAGATAGCAGAGCTACTTTTTCAATAAAATCAGACGAAAACGGTCAGTCAAAAAACTCCATACCTGCATACGGATGGCGCCGACATTGCTCAAGCCTTGAAGCGAGGCTGCCTACATGCACTTCCAGACGATGCCCATCGGGATCCGAAAAATAAAACGAGTTACCTTCGCTCGAATTGGATTTCCACTCAATAACGTTACGAAGCCGCAAGTAAGCGGTGACTTCTTCAAAATCATCCTGCCCCACCGAAAATGCATAGTGGGTGTAATCAGGCTGTTTTTCCGCCACACGGCTCTCATCGAGAGACAGACAAAGCCAGAGATCACCGAGGGAAAGATAAGCCCCCGTCTCCCAGCGGGCAGCCAATCTAAACCCGGGTAGAGCCACATAAAACTCAATGCTGCGAGAGAGGTTCACAACCGCCAATGTAAAATGATTCAAGCCAGTCAACATGAGCATCTATCCAGAATCAGTCCACGAGAACGGTTGAGGATATCAACATCGACTTTTTCAACACAATCGGCCAGGAGCGGATGTTCGAGTTTATGTCCACCCGGGGCATCGCGTTAGTAACTGTTATTGGACTTGAGACAAAATCAATGAAGTTGCCGTTGCCTTTGAAGTTCCCTCTTCAACCAGGTGCTTGCTGGTTCCACGCCTCCTGAACATCGCACCTCATAGGCGCGGCCACTCATACTGCTTTTAGTGGCAGCAAGATCGATGAAATCTTCTGCGCTGTTCACCATGTTCTTGCCTTCGAGATAATTCAGCTTCTGCTCCAGATGCGCCCGAGCGCGGGGTCCTGAGTATTCGCTCCCGTTGCGCACAAACTTGCACTCACTGTGTGAGACAAAGTCCAGCAAGCCGTTTATCTCTTGAGTGGCTTGAGATGTAGCTGGAACCTGCCCATTGGTGACAGTTGCGATGACGCTGATACCCGCCGCCATCATCAGGTGGCTGATAAGCCGCACTGTCCTCCCCGACCACATCCGCATGATTCATCCTGGTCCTGAAAGTGATTAGCTACAACATTTTCTCCAGCCCGATCGTGCTGCTGAGCCACGAATTGAAGCGTCGCCACCAACTCCCCGGTTCCCTGGTCAACGTATGCTGTTTGCCGTCATCCTCGGTGACCCAGACCAGCTGATTCTTTTCCAACAGGACATGATAACTGAGCGTGGGGGCCATACCCTCCAGGGCCAGTTCGCGCACCCGCCCGGCGAGTTGCTGATTATCCACCAACACCCCGACCTCGGTGTTCCACAATAATGAGCGAGAGTCGAAATTGAACGAGCCAATGAACGCTTTCTGCTTGTCGAAAACCATCGCCTTGGTATGCAGGCTGGAGTCGGAACTGTTGGAGGATCCGCTGTGAAACAGGCGCGGTCCACTGTCGCTGTCGCCATTGTCGCCGGACTGGCGGCGTAATTCGAACAACTGCACACCATGCTCCAGCAAGGTTTGGCGATAAGGGGCGTAACCACCGTGCGCGGCGGGCACATCGGTGGCTTCCAGGGAGTTGGTCAGCAAGTTGATCGACACGCCGGCGTCGGCACGACCGGTTAAGAACACTACCCCCGGTCGACCGGGCACCATGTAGGCCGAAACCATGATCAGCTCCTGGGTGACCCCGTCAAGCTCGGGTGCCAACTGGGTGGTCAACAGCAAGTGCGGAGCGGGCTCGCCTTCCGACAAGACCTTGCTCGGTGCATCCCACAGCGCTTTATTCCAGGCCCAGATCAACTCCTGGCGCCAGGCATCCAGGCGTGGGTGAGTGGTGTAGCTCATCAATTGCTGGTAGAGCGCATGATTCTGCTTGCGCGTTTCCTCCAGGGATTCGTCCAGTCGGGTCCGGAGATTTATCAGGTCCCTGGTCGTCGGCTGGGTCGAGAGAAACTGCTCGATCGGCTTGCTCAAGGCACTGTTCCAGTACTGGTCAAAACCATGTCCCAACTGTTCTGCAACCGGGCCGACACTGAGCATGTCGATGTCGGTGAAATTCTTGTTGGGCTCGGCATCGAAATACTCGTCCCCCAGATTGCGCCCTCCGACGATGGCCACGCTGTTGTCCGCCAGCCACAATTTGTTGTGCATGCGTCTGTGTTGCTGCGACAGGTTGAACAACCGACCCATCGTACGCGTCACGACGGTGCTGCGACCCAGGTGCAGCGGATTGAACACGCGGATCTGAATCTGCGGATGTGCAGCCAGCGTCGCGATAATTCGCTCCAGGTCATCGCTGGTGGTGTCATCGAGCAGAATCCTCACGCGGACTCCGCGGTCGGCGGCGTCGAGCAGCTCGCTAACCAGTATCCGCGTACTGATGCCGTCGTGGACGATGTAGTACTGCAAGTCGAGGCTGCTTTGGGCGCTGCGAATCAGCTCGGCGCGGGCGGTGAAAGCCTCGGCACTGTCCGATAGCAGGCGAAAGCCCGATTGGCCTTGATGGGGAGCTACCTGGGCCTGGATGGAACGACCGAACGCCGAATCGCTCGCTGGCAAGGCCTGACTGGGTTGGTGAGGGACATTGGGTGTCGTGCAACCACCAGACAGCAAGGTGAGCAACAGGAGAGCAAGCCAGGGCTGTTCGATTCTCACGGAGCGTACTCCGAGTGGTGGCGATCAGGGATGCCGAATCCCGAAGAATAGCCAGTTGCTTCCCATCAGCTTTCTGGTCGTATTGACCTTGTGCACTGTTTCTTCGATCTGCGGGGTTGTTTTTGGAGCGTAGTTGATCCGCCTGCAATTACGGAATTTGCCCAAGACGAAAAACATATTGCCGACAGCAATCGGCAAGAAAAAAAACAACTGCCAAAGGTGATGAAAATGACATCGCGATTCATTTTCGAATCCTCCCTTTAGACGCGTCCCTTCCGACTTGGCGGTTGATCACCAGGTCTTGCGTTTCGAAAAGTGGGGCCAAGGGGTGTAGTTAAAGGCATCATAGCGCCCACCAGAGGAAAATGACGAGCAGCTTGATGGCATCCTGCCCAGAAAACAGATGCTAAAATGCCCCATTTTTGCCCCAGCCATTTTGATGAATCCGCCTAACCACTGATGAATAAAGCAATTTCAGATTTGTCCTCGCACACGCCGATGATGCAGCAGTACTGGCGCCTGAAGAACCAGCACCCTGACCAGTTGATGTTCTACCGCATGGGCGACTTCTACGAGATCTTCTATGAAGACGCGAAGAAGGCCGCCAAGCTGCTCGACATCACCCTGACCGCTCGCGGGCAGTCGGCTGGCCAGGCGATTCCGATGTGCGGTATTCCTTACCACGCGGCGGAAGGTTATCTGGCGAAACTGGTGAAGCTCGGCGAATCCGTGGTGATCTGCGAGCAGGTCGGCGACCCGGCCACCAGCAAAGGCCCAGTGGATCGTCAGGTGGTGCGGATCATCACCCCTGGCACGGTGAGCGATGAAGCGCTGCTCGATGAGCGCCGGGACAACCTGATCGCCGCTGTCCTGGGCGATGAGCGCCTGTTCGGCCTGGCGGTGCTGGACATCACCAGCGGCAACTTCAGCGTGCTGGAAATCAAAGGCTGGGAAAACCTGCTGGCGGAACTGGAGCGAGTGAATCCGGTGGAGTTACTGATCCCGGATGACTGGCCCAAGGATCTGCCGGCCGAGAAGCGTCGTGGCGTGCGCCGCCGTGCACCCTGGGATTTCGAGCGTGACTCGGCACTGAAAAGTCTGTGCCAGCAATTCTCGACCCAGGACCTGAAAGGCTTCGGTTGCGAAAACCTGACCCTGGCCATCGGCGCCGCCGGCTGCCTGCTGGCCTATGCGAAGGAAACCCAGCGCACCGCCCTGCCGCACTTGCGCAGCCTGCTCCACGAGCGCCTGGACGATACCGTCGTGCTGGACGGCGCGAGCCGGCGCAACCTGGAACTGGACACCAACCTGGCCGGTGGTCGCGACAACACCCTGCAATCGGTGGTCGATCGTTGCCAGACCGCCATGGGCAGCCGCCTGTTGACCCGCTGGCTGAATCGTCCGCTGCGCGACTTGCACGTGTTGCTGGCGCGCCAGACCTCGATCACCTGCCTGCTGGACGGCTACCGTTTCGAAAAGCTGCAACCGCAGCTCAAGGAAATCGGCGACATCGAGCGCATTCTTGCCCGGATCGGCTTGCGCAATGCCCGTCCACGGGACCTTGCTCGCCTGCGTGACGCCCTCGGCGCGCTGCCGCAACTGCAAGTGGCAATGACCGAGCTGGAAGCGCCGCACCTCAACCAACTGGCAACCACCACCAGCACCTACCCGGAACTGGCGGCACTGCTGGAAAAAGCCATCATCGACAATCCGCCCGCGGTGATCCGTGACGGCGGCGTGTTGAAAACCGGTTACGACAGCGAACTCGATGAACTGCAATCGCTCAGCGAGAACGCCGGACAGTTCCTGATCGACCTCGAAGCCCGGGAAAAAGCCCGTACTGGCTTGTCTCACCTGAAAGTCGGCTACAACCGCATCCACGGCTACTTCATCGAACTGCCGAGCAAGCAGGCCGAGTCCGCCCCCGCCGATTACATCCGCCGCCAGACCCTCAAAGGTGCCGAGCGTTTCATCACGCCGGAACTGAAGGCATTTGAAGACAAGGCACTGTCAGCCAAGAGCCGTGCCCTGGCGCGCGAGAAGATGCTCTACGAAGCGCTGCTCGAAGACCTGATCGCCCAGTTGCCACCGCTGCAGGACACGGCCGCGGCACTGGCCGAGCTTGACGTGCTGAGCAACCTGGCCGAACGCGCGCTGAACCTCGACCTGAACTGCCCGCGTTTTGTCAGCGAGCCGTGCATGCGCATCAACCAGGGTCGCCACCCGGTGGTTGAACAGGTTTTGACCACCCCGTTCGTGGCCAACGACCTGAGCCTCGACGACAATACCCGCATGCTGGTTATCACCGGTCCGAACATGGGCGGTAAGTCCACCTATATGCGCCAGACGGCGTTGATCGTACTGCTGGCGCACATCGGCAGTTTCGTCCCGGCAGCCAGTTGCGAGCTATCGTTGGTCGACCGGATTTTCACCCGGATCGGCTCCAGCGATGACCTGGCCGGCGGGCGTTCGACCTTCATGGTCGAGATGAGCGAAACCGCCAACATCCTGCACAACGCCACCGAACGCAGTCTGGTGCTGATGGACGAAGTCGGGCGCGGCACCAGTACCTTCGACGGCCTGTCCCTGGCGTGGGCGGCGGCGGAACGCCTGGCGCACCTGCGGGCCTACACGCTGTTCGCCACCCACTACTTTGAGCTGACGGTGTTGCCGGAAGCCCAGCCGCTGGTGGCCAACGTGCACCTCAATGCCACTGAGCACAACGAACGCATCGTGTTCCTGCACCATGTACTGCCAGGGCCGGCCAGCCAGAGCTATGGCCTGGCGGTCGCGCAGTTGGCCGGCGTGCCGAACGAGGTGATCCTGCGTGCCCGTGAGCACTTGAGCCGCCTGGAAGACACTGCCCTGCCCCACGAAGCGCCTGCGCCGACCAAAGGCAAACCGGCCACTCCGCAGCAGAGCGACCTGTTCGCCAGCCTGCCGCATCCGGTGCTGGATGAACTGGCCAAACTCGATCTGGACAACATGACACCACGTCGCGCACTCGAAATGCTCTATACACTAAAGACACGGGTCTAACGCACTGGCTTGCAAGCTGTTAGAATCTCGCGCGGTTTGGGATGCTGCTGGCTTTTAGCCTGGCCTGCAGACTATCGCTCCCAAACCTTGCGACCCCTACGTGAAGGGGCGCAGCAAGCCGCGCCTGAGGAGAAAATTAGAAATGACCTTCGTCGTCACCGACAACTGCATCAAGTGCAAGTACACCGACTGCGTAGAAGTCTGTCCGGTGGACTGCTTTTACGAAGGCCCGAATTTCCTGGTGATTCACCCGGATGAGTGCATCGACTGCGCACTGTGCGAACCTGAATGCCCGGCTGTGGCCATCTTCTCCGAAGATGAAGTACCTGCAGGCATGGAAAACTTCATCCAGCTGAACGTTGAGCTGGCTGAAATCTGGCCGAACATTACCGAACGCAAAGATCCATTGCCCGACTCTGCGGAGTGGGATGGCAAGCCAGGCAAGATCGAACACCTCGAACGCTGATTACCCCCGCGTTCCGGAAAAAGGCCCCACAAGGGCCTTTTTTTAAGATCAAAAGATCGCAGCCTTCGGCAGCTCCTACATGCAGGCAAAAAAAAGGGGCGGTATGACCCGCCCACATTTTTTCCATATTCCCTGTATTCCCTTTTCATCATCCTGATGAATCGCTTCCTGCGATGTCCTTTCCCCCTCGTCCGTGAAGGGCGTGTCTGTCCGTAGACACAACGCCGATACTAGAGTGTTTACCGCCGGGAGCAATCGCCCGCCTGGACCTGGGATGGCTTGTCACATCCCCTTCATATAGAAAAATCTACCGGTTTTTCAGTTAGATAGAACTGACCTCTGAACAATAGGGTCGACTGCCAACCTGTAAAAATAGTGAACACTTACGAAAAGAGTAAGCGATGACTTACACCTGGAAGCTACAAAGCTGCGCTATCGCCCAAAAACGAAAAGCCCCGAACCAGTCGGGGCTTTTCAGTGAGCACTAACGAACGGCTTATTGAAACAACGACTCGCTCGACAGCCCGTTTTTCTCCAGGATCTCCCGCAGGCGTTTCAGACCTTCAACCTGAATCTGTCTGACCCGCTCCCGGGTCAGGCCAATCTCCAGGCCTACATCTTCCAGGGTGCTGCTCTCGTGCCCGCGCAGGCCGAAGCGGCGTACAACCACCTCGCGCTGCTTGTCGGTCAACTCCGAGAGCCACTGGTCGATGCTTTGAGACAGGTCGTCATCCTGCAGCAGTTCGCATGGATCGGTTGGGCGATCGTCGGTCAGGGTGTCCAGCAGGGTTTTATCCGAATCCGGACCCAGCGAGACGTCGACCGAAGAAACCCGTTCGTTGAGGCCGAGCATGCGCTTGACCTCCGCTACCGGTTTTTCCAGCAGGTTGGCGATCTCTTCGGGGGAGGGTTCATGATCGAGTTTTTGCGTCAGCTCCCGTGCAGCCCGCAGGTACACGTTGAGCTCCTTGACCACATGGATCGGCAACCGGATGGTCCGGGTCTGATTCATGATCGCGCGCTCGATGGTCTGACGAATCCACCAGGTTGCGTAGGTCGAGAAGCGGAAGCCGCGTTCAGGGTCGAACTTCTCCACCGCCCGGATCAAGCCGAGGTTGCCCTCTTCGATCAGGTCGAGCAGCGACAGACCCCGATTGACGTAACGCCGGGCGATTTTCACCACCAGCCGCAGGTTACTTTCAATCATGCGTTTGCGCCCGGCCGGATCACCACTTTGCGACAGGCGCGCAAAATGAACTTCTTCTTCGGGGGACAGTAGAGGGGAAAAGCCGATTTCATTGAGGTACAGCTGCGTCGCATCAAGTGCCCGCGTGTAATCGATGTACTTGTGTTGCTTCAATGTCGCGGAGTGTTTGGATTTGGCACGAACGGAAGGTGGAGCCGCCCCTTCATCATTCGACATCGAATCCGTGCCGATGCCGGTCTCCATCAGGAGAACCTCATCGTCGATGTCAAACTCCGGCACTTCTTTACTGAGAGCCATTGTTATAGTCCTTTGGTGAGTTCGACCTCAAGCTCAAGCGGCGCCTTTATCCTTGGCAACGCTGGAGCCTGTCCCCTCTACGTAAGAAACGGAACAGGCTGGAAGCGATCAACGACGTGGCAGGAATTGCAGCGGATCTACAGGTTTACCTTGGCGGCGAATCTCAAAATGCAGTTTCACCCGGTCTGTACCCGTTGACCCCATTTCGGCAATTGTCTGTCCGACCTTGACCTGCTGCCCCTCCCGAACCAACAGCCTGCGGTTATGTCCGTAGGCACTGACGTAGGTTTCACTGTGTTTGATGATGACTAATTCGCCGTAGCCCCTTAAGCCACTCCCGGCGTATACCACCGTCCCATCAGACGCAGCTAAAACAGGCTGTCCCAAATCCCCTGCGATATCAATTCCTTTATTCAAACTACCGTTTGAGGAGAATTTGCCAATTAAAATGCCATTAGATGGCCACCCCCAGCCGGTCGGGGCTGGACCCGGTGGAGGCAGTGGAGCAGGTGCCGGCTTGTTGGCGACGGACGGTACAACCACCGGTGTGGTGGTGGTCGTACCGTCCGCAGAGCGACGGATGACCGTGGTTTTACTCGAGGATGAAGGCGAGGAACTGGACGAGCTGACCACGGCTGTCGGCGTTGAACCGCTGCGACCATCGAAGCGAATCGTCTGACCTGGGTGGATGGTGTACGGCGGCGCGATGTTGTTGCGTGCCGCCAGCGCCTTGTAGTCCCAGCCATAGCGAAAGGCGATGGAAAACAGGGTGTCCTTGGGTCGAACGACGTACTGCCCCGTGGTCACGGCCGGACGCTGGGCGACGGTTTTGTTGCGATCGACAACGCCCACATCGCTGGATTTGTTACTGGAGCAACCGACCAGCAAGGTGCTCATGACAAGGCCAGTCACCAGGCGCTGAAAGCTCGTTGTACCCATACGCTGCGCTATGACTGTGAGACTCACCCGCCGCTCCCTTTGTGGTGGCTGAAAATGTGATTTGCCGTGTTTCGGCACGAAGTGTCGCAAGTATAACGGGCCGTGCCGGCTTTACCCTTATTGAAGCGAAATGGCTTGGCGCACACGTTTGCTGTCTGACAAAACTATCCGTTTAATCAAATCGATGCCGCTGTAAGACAGAGGCAATCGAAGAGAATTCAGCGCGTTTAAATAAATGCTCAGGCCAGTGGACCATTGAGTAACGGGACGAAGCGCACCGACCCCAGGACACGCCTGGAAAAGCCATGTTCCTCCCGGATGATCAGCATTAATTGTTGCACTTCTCCTGAGCCGACCGGGATCACCAGACGCCCCCCTGGCGCCAGTTGATCCAGCAGCGCCTGGGGTACGTCGGTTGCCACGGCCGTCACGATTATGCCGTTGTAGGGCGCCAGCGCAGGCCAACCCTCCCAGCCATCGCCCCAGCGAAATACCACGTTACGCAGGTTCAGCTCGACCAGGCGTTCCTTGGCCCGGTCTTGCAATACCTTGATGCGCTCAACGGAAAAGACCCGCTCGACCAGTTGCGACAGCACCGCCGTCTGATAACCCGACCCCGTTCCGATTTCCATGACCTTGTCCAACGGCCCGGCTTCGAGCAGCAACTCGCTCATGCGAGCCACCATATAAGGCTGGGAGATGGTCTGGTTATTGCCGATGGGCAGCGCCGTGTCTTCGTAGGCCCGGTGCGCCAGCGCCTCGTCGACGAACAGGTGACGCGGTGTACGACGAATGACTTCCAGCACCTTGGCGTTGGAAATCCCCTCTTCGTACAGGCGCTGAATCAGGCGTTCGCGGGTCCGTTGCGAGGTCATGCCGATGCCGCGATGCAGCATGTCGTCTTGTCCACGGGTCATGGGTGCAACCCCTCCAACCAGCCGTCGAGGCTCCTGAAGGCATCATTGAAGGTGCGATCCAGTTGCAACGGGGTGATGGAAACATAGCCCTGCATCACGGCATGGAAATCGGTGCCGGGGCCGCCATCCTCAGCATCCCCTGCCGCCGCGATCCAGTACCCGGACCTGCCTCGCGGGTCGACCACCTTCACCGGTGCCGCCGCGCGGGCGCGATGCCCGAGGCGGGTCAACTGGATACCGCGGATGTGCTCCAGCGGCAAATTGGGAATGTTCACGTTCAGTACCGTACGCGGTGGCAATTCGAGATCCGCATGGGCCTCGACCAGTTTGCGCGCAAAGTAGGCCGCCGTGGGCAGGTTGTCGACCTGTCGCGAGACCAGCGAAAAGGCAAAGGAGGGACGCGCCAGGAAGCGACCTTCGAGTGCCGCCGCCACGGTACCGGAGTACAGCACGTCGTCCCCCAGGTTGGCGCCCAGGTTGATGCCGGACACCACCATGTCCGCCTCACGTTCCAGCAAGCCGTTGAGGCCCAGGTGCACGCAATCGGTCGGCGTACCGTTGACGCTGATAAAGCCATTGGCCAGCGTGTGCGGATGTAGCGGACGGTCGAGCGTGAGCGAACTGCTCGCGCCGCTTTTGTCCTGGTCCGGGGCTATAACCACGCACTCGGTGTAATCCGCCAGCGCAGCATAAAGCGCGGCGAGTCCGGGTGCGGTAACCCCGTCGTCGTTAGAAATCAGAATACGCATGGGCTGTCCGTCTGCCCCACCGGCACCAGATCAACAAGCTCGCGCACCAATACGGTGGCGAAGCATCCGGCCGGCAGGACGAATTCCAGTTGCAGAATGTCAGGTTCGGGATAATGCCACGTCAACCCACCGATGGGCAGCCGCAGGATGCGACGTTCGTGGCTCATTCCGGCGTTGATCAACCAATCGCGAAGGTCTGCCTCGCGTGCGGCGATCGCCTGCTCCAGTTCATGGACAGCGCCCGTGGTCGGCGAGTCACCTTCGCCCCACTGCGGACCGGTCGGGTGCAGATCGAGAATCGCCAGTCGCGGGTCGCTGCATTCGGCCTCACCGGCCGGAAAAAAGCTGCGGCTGTCGGTGAACGCCAGCAGATCGCCCACCTGGGCACGCTGCCAGGTGCCGTCGGCGACACGCGCGGCCAACACTTGGTTGAACAGGAAACTGCGGGCGGTCGACAGCAGCCGCGAACGCACGTTGCGCTGCTCCGGCAAGGCCTTGCGCGCGGCCCAGGCACGGGCGTCAACCACGTTGCCGCCGTCATGCCCGAAACGTTGGGCACCGAAATAATTGGGGATGCCTTGTTTGGCGATCAGATGCAGGCGCTCTTCGATGGCCGCCTTGTCGCCGGCAAACTGCGTCAGGCGCAATGTGAAGCCGTTGGCCGAATGGGCACCGCGTTGCAGCTTGCGTTTATGCCGGCTGGTCTTGAGGATTTTCAGCGTATCGTTTTCTGCCGCCGACAGATCCGGATCGGCCTTGCCCGGCAGCTGCACGCTGAACCACTGACGCGTCAGCGCCTGGCGATCCTTGAGCCCGGCATAGCTGACGGTACGCAATGACACGCCCGCCGCCTTGGCGATTCGGCGTGCCGCCTCTTCAGTATTCAGGCCGCGTTTTTCCACCCAGATCCACAGGTGTTCGCCGTCACCGCTCAGGGGGATATCGAGGACTTCGTCGACCTGGAAATCTTCCGCGATGGCTTTCAGCACGGCGCTGCCGAGCGCTTCGCCATAGGCCCGCGGGCCGAGCAATTGCAGTTCGTTCATGCGCGCAACAACAGGGCAACGGAGTGCACGGCGATGCCCTCTTCGCGACCGACAAAGCCAAGCTTTTCGGTGGTGGTAGCTTTCACGTTCACTTGATCCAACTCAACTTGAAGATCCGCGGCAATCAGCGCGCGCATCGATTCGATATGCGGGGCCATTTTCGGTGCCTGGGCAACGATGGTGTTGTCGACGTTAGCGACTTTCCAGCCTTTGGCGTGGATCAATGCGACGACATGGCGCAACAGCACACGGCTGTCGGCGCCCTTGAATTGCGGGTCGGTGTCCGGGAAATGCTTGCCGATGTCACCCAGTGCAGCGGCACCGAGCAAGGCATCGCTCAAGGCATGCAGCAGGACGTCACCATCGGAGTGAGCGAGCAGTCCGAAGCTGTGTGCAATGCGCACGCCGCCCAGAGTGATGAAATCGCCTTCAGCGAAACGGTGCACATCATAGCCGTGGCCAATACGCATAAAAAAACGCCCCGAATTTTGTCAGGGCGTGATTCTACCTGCTATTGAGCTGCTAGAGCATGCGCGTGATGCCGCAAGTGATCTTCGATGAAACTGGCGATGAAGAAATAGCTGTGGTCGTAGCCCGGTTGCAGACGCAACGTCAGCGGATGACCGGCCAGTTTGGCCGCCTGTTGCAAGGCTTCCGGCTTGAGCTGGGTGGCGAGGAAATCGTCGCGATCGCCTTGATCCACCAACAGTGGCAGCTTTTCGTCAGCCTCGGCGATCAACGCACAGGCATCCCATTCGCGCCATTTCGAACGGTCCTCTCCCAGGTAGCGGGAAAAGGCTTTCTGGCCCCAAGGGCAGTCCATCGGATTGTTGATCGGCGAGAACGCCGACACCGATAGATAACGCCCCGGATTGCGCAAGGCACAGACCAGCGCACCGTGGCCACCCATGGAGTGACCGCTGATGCCGCGCTTGTCCGACGCCGGGAAATGCGCTTCGACCAATGCCGGCAATTCCTGCACGACATAGTCATGCATCCGATAGTGCCGCGACCAGGGTTCCTGGGTGGCGTTCAGGTAGAACCCGGCGCCGAGGCCAAAATCCCAGGCACCATCCGGATCACCCGGTACGTCGGGACCGCGAGGGCTGGTGTCCGGCGCGACGATAATCAGCCCGAGCTCGGCGGCCACGCGCATGGCGCCGGCCTTCTGCATGAAGTTCTCATCGGTGCAGGTCAGGCCGGACAACCAGTACAGCACCGGCAATTTGCCGCCCTGCTCTGCTTGTGGCGGCAGGTAGACGGCAAACACCATGTCGCAGCCGAGCGTTTCCGAGCGATGGCGATAACGCTTGTGCCAGCCGCCGAAGCTTTTCTGGCAGGAGATATTTTCCAGGGTCATGGGCTTTTTTCAGCTGCAAGCTTCAAGCTCTATGCTGCAAGAGGGCGTCAAACCCACTTGCAGCTTGCGGCTTGAGACTTTTGCTGCTCCTTAGAAATGAATGACGGAACGGATGCTCTTGCCTTCATGCATCAGGTCAAACGCCTTGTTGATATCTTCCAGGCCCATGGTGTGGGTGATGAAAGTGTCCAACGGGATTTCGCCGGTCTCGGCCATCTCCACGTAGCTTGGCAACTCGGTACGGCCACGCACACCGCCGAACGCCGAACCGCGCCAGACGCGACCGGTGACCAGCTGGAACGGACGGGTCGAAATTTCCTGGCCGGCACCGGCGACGCCGATGATCACCGACTCGCCCCAACCCTTGTGGCAGCACTCAAGGGCGGCACGCATCAATTGCACGTTGCCGATGCATTCGAAGGAGAAGTCGACGCCGCCATCGGTCATGTCGACGATGACTTCCTGGATCGGACGATCGAAGTCTTTCGGGTTTACACAATCGGTTGCACCCAGCTGTTTGGCGATCTCGAATTTGGCCGGGTTGATGTCGATGGCAATGATGCGAGCAGCCTTGGCTTTGACCGCACCGATTACCGCCGACAGACCGATGCCGCCGAGGCCGAAAATGGCCACGGTATCACCAGGTTTCACCTTGGCGGTGTTTAGTACAGCACCGATGCCGGTGGTGACACCACAGCCCAGCAGGCAGACTTTTTCCAGTGGCGCCTCTTTGGCAATCTTGGCCACGGAGATTTCCGGCAGCACGGTGTACTCCGAAAAAGTGGAAGTACCCATGTAGTGGAAAATCGTTTCGCCCTTGTAGGAAAAACGCGACGTGCCATCCGGCATCAGGCCTTTGCCCTGGGTCGCACGAATCGCCTGGCAGAGGTTGGTTTTACCCGACAGGCAGAATTTGCACTGGCGACATTCCGGGGTGTACAGCGGGATCACATGATCGCCCACCGCCACCGAGGTCACGCCTTCGCCGATCGCTTCAACGATCGCCCCACCTTCGTGACCGAGGATCGACGGGAAAATGCCTTCCGGGTCAGCGCCCGATAGGGTGTAGGCATCGGTATGGCAGACACCGGAAGCCACCACGCGCAGCAACACTTCACCGGCCTTGGGCATGGCGACATCGACTTCAACGATCTCAAGCGGTTTCTTGGCCTCGAAGGCAACGGCGGCGCGTGACTTGATCATGGTGATTCTCCAGTGAATAAAAACGAGACAAGGAGTGTAATACATGGCTCCACGATGAATAATCGAGGCAAATGCAAAATATTATTGCCGTACAGGGATAATCCTTCATGTCTGAAAATCGCTGGGAAGGGATCGACGAATTTGTCGCCGTTGCCGAATGCAGCCAATTCACCGCCGCCGCGGAACGCCTGGGGGTTTCTTCCTCGCATATCAGTCGACAAATCGTACGCCTGGAAGAGCGCCTGCAAACCCGCTTGCTCTATCGCAGCACCCGTCGGGTCACGCTGACCGAGGCCGGGCAAACCTTTCTGCAACATTGCCAGCGCTTGCAGGATGGCCGCGAAGAAGCGTTGCGGGCGGTCGGCGACTTGACCAGCGAACCCAAGGGCATGCTGCGCATGACCTGTGCCGTGGCGTATGGCGAACGCTTCATCGTGCCGCTGGTGACGCGTTTCATGGGGCTTTATCCACAACTGCGGATCGACATCGAACTCAGCAACCGCCAGCTTGACCTGGTGCATGAGGGCCTGGACCTGGCAATCCGCCTGGGGCGCTTGCAGGATTCAAGACTGGTGGCCACGCGCCTGGCGCCACGGCGCATGTATCTGTGCGCGTCGCCTTCCTACGTGGAACGGTATGGTCGGCCACACAGCTTGTCGGAATTGAGCCGGCACAATTGCCTTGTAGGCAGTTCGGACCTCTGGCAACTGGAACAGAACGGGCGGGAGTTTTCGCAACGGGTGCAGGGAAACTGGCGGTGTAACAGTGGGCAAGCGGTTCTGGATGCGGCGCTACAGGGCGTGGGGTTGTGTCAGCTGCCGGATTATTACGTGTTGGAGCATTTGAAAAGTGGCGCACTGATTTCGCTGCTGGAGGCGCATCAACCGCCCAATACGGCGGTTTGGGCGTTGTATCCGCAGCAACGGCATTTGTCGCCCAAGGTGCGCAAGTTGGTGGATTATTTGAAGGAGGGATTGGCCGAGCGGCCGGAGTATCAGGGTTAAGAGCAAAAGATCGCAGCCTTCGGCAGCTCCTACAGGGATCGCGTACAACCATCATTGTGCGGATGTACCGGCCCTTGTAGGAGCTGCCGCAGGCTGCGATCTTTTAGCGGCGGTTGGCCCATCGCAGCCGCAACCATTCCAGGTCTTCGGGGCGCGTAACCTTGAGATTATCCGCCCGCCCTTCAATCAGGCGCGGTGCCATCCCTGACCACTCCATGGCCGACGCTTCATCGGTGATGACAGCGTCAGCCACCAGACTGTCCGCCAACGCCCGATGCAGTGCACCCAGGCGAAACATCTGTGGTGTATAGGCCTGCCAGATCACACTGCGATCCACGGTCTCAACGACACGTCCCTGTTTGTCGACCCGTTTAAGCGTATCCCGCGCTGGAACCGCCAACAGACCGCCCACCGGGTCATCCGCCAGTTGCCCCAACAACTTGTCCAGGTCATCGCGACTCAGGTTGGGCCGCGCGGCATCGTGCACCAACACCCAATCCTCATCGTCCGCACCCAACGCATGCAAGTGCAGCAACGCATTGAGCACCGACCCGGAACGCTCGGCGCCGCCGTCAACGCGTTGAATGCGTTTGTCTCCAGCACACGCCAGGTTCGGCCAATAAGGATCATCAACAGCAAGACTGACCACCAGGCCCTTCAAACCAGGATGATCGAGAAAACAGCCAAGGCTGTGTTCGAGAATAGTGCGCCCGCCCAGTTGCAGGTATTGCTTGGGACGGTCCGCGGCCATACGGGCACCGACGCCCGCGGCAGGAATCACGGCCCAGAAGGCCGGCAGAGACAGGTTCATTGTGCCAACTGGTAAAGGGTTTCACCGTCCTTGACCATGCCCAATTCATGGCGAGCCCGCTCTTCAACGGTCTCCATGCCCTTTTTCAACTCACTGACTTCAGCGTCCATCACCCGATTGCGCTCCAGCAACGTCTGGTTCTCAGCTTGCTGATCGGCAATCTGCTGAGTCAGCTCGGCCACTTGCGCCAGACTGCCATTTCCCACCCACAGGCGGTACTGCAGGCCAGCCAGCAGCAGGAGCAAGACGAGGAACAACCAATTGGGACTGCGCATCGAATATCAGGTATCCAGTGAAAAAAGACAGCCACACCAAAACATGAAGCAACTGATAGCACGAAGCCTGGAAGAACCAGGCTTGTGCTTGCAAGGCATCAGATTAGTGGCAAAAACGTCGCTGTAGCGATTTTTCCGACACAATCCGGTGTCTTTTTTTACATCAACCGCGGAATTCGCTACGGCCGTTGTACTTGGCCTTGCCATTCAACTGCTCTTCGATACGCAGCAGTTGGTTGTACTTGGAAACGCGGTCGGAACGGCACAGGGAGCCGGTCTTGATCTGGCCAGCCGAAGTGCCCACGGCCAGGTCGGCAATGGTCGAATCTTCGGTTTCGCCGGAGCGGTGCGAGATCACGGCGGTGTAACCAGCGGCCTTGGCCATCTGGATGGCTTCCAGGGTTTCGGTCAGGGTGCCGATCTGGTTGAACTTGATCAGGATCGAGTTGGCGATCTTTTTATCGATGCCTTCTTTCAGGATCTTGGTGTTGGTCACGAACAGGTCGTCGCCTACCAGCTGGGTCTTCTCGCCGATCTTGTCGGTGAGGATTTTCCAGCCAGCCCAGTCGGACTCGTCCAGGCCATCTTCGATGGAGATGATCGGGTAACGCTCGGTCAGGCCTTTGAGGTAGTCGGCGAAACCTTCAGCGGTGAACACCTGGCCTTCGCCGGACAGGTTGTACTTGCCGTCTTCGTAGAATTCGCTGGCTGCGCAGTCCAGGGCCAGGGTCACGTCGGTGCCCAGCTTGTAACCGGCGTTGGCCACGGCTTCGGAGATCACTTTCAAAGCGTCTTCGTTGGAAGCCAGGTTCGGTGCGAAACCACCTTCGTCACCCACGGCAGTGCTCAGGCCACGGGCCTTCAGGACAGCCTTGAGGTGATGGAAAATCTCGGTGCCCATGCGCAGACCTTCCGAGAAAGACTTGGCGCCAACCGGCTGCACCATGAATTCCTGGATGTCGACGTTGTTATCGGCGTGCTCGCCACCGTTGATGATGTTCATCATCGGAACCGGCATCGAGTAGACACCCGGGGTGCCGTTCAGGTTGGCGATGTGAGCGTACAGCGGCAGGTCCTGGTCCTGCGCTGCTGCCTTGGCCGCGGCCAGGGAAACGGCGAGGATCGCGTTGGCGCCCAGGGTTGCCTTGTTTTCGGTACCGTCGAGCTTGATCATCGCGTGATCCAGCGCTTTCTGGTCGCTTGGGTCCATGCCTTTCAACAGGTCGCGGATCGGACCGTTGATGTTGGCGACGGCCTTCAGGACGCCCTTGCCCAGGTAACGGCTCTTGTCGCCATCACGCAGCTCGAGCGCTTCACGCGAGCCAGTGGAAGCACCGGACGGCGCGCAAGCGCTGCCGATGATGCCGTTGTCGAGAAGCACATCCGCTTCCACGGTGGGATTGCCACGGGAGTCGAGAACTTCACGACCTTTGATGTCGACGATTTTAGCCATTGTTGTAAACACTCCAAAGTTGACGAAAACGCTGTACCGCTCGATTTATAAGTTTCGCATTACTTTGTGGGAGCCGGCTTGCTGGCGATGGTGTCCTTTCGGGCCCCTTCGCTGGCAAGCCAGCTCCTACAGGTCACATTTGTGGGAGCCGGCTTGCTGGCGATGGCGTCCTTTCGGGCCTCATCGCTGGCAAGCCAGCTCCTACACAGGATCGGGGTTGCCGATATTACGCGGTTTCTATGGCAGGAAAACTCTTCACCAGTTCGTCCAGGGCTTTGAGCTGGGCCAGGAATGGCTCCAGTTTGTCCAGACGCAAGGCGCAAGGGCCGTCGCATTTGGCGTTGTCCGGATCCGGGTGGGCTTCGAGGAACAGGCCCGCCAGGGACTGGCTCATGCCGGCCTTCGCCAGATCGGTGACCTGGGCGCGACGACCACCGGCGGAATCGGAGCGACCGCCAGGCATTTGCAGCGCGTGGGTCACGTCGAAGAATACCGGGTATTCGAACTGCTTCATGATGCCGAAGCCGAGCATGTCGACGACCAGGTTGTTGTAGCCGAAGCTCGAACCGCGCTCGCAGAGAATCAACTGATCGTTACCCGCTTCCACGCACTTGCTCAGGATGTGTTTCATTTCATGAGGTGCGAGGAACTGGGCTTTCTTGATGTTGATTACCGCGCCGGTCTTGGCCATCGCGACCACGAGGTCGGTCTGGCGCGACAGGAAGGCCGGCAGCTGGATGATATCGCAGACTTCAGCGACGACCGCGGCCTGCTCAGGCTCGTGGACGTCAGTGATGATCGGCACGCCGAAGGCTTGCTTGATGTCCTGGAAGATCCGCATGCCCTCTTCCAGGCCGGGGCCACGGTAAGAGGTCACGGAGGAACGGTTGGCCTTGTCGAAGCTGGCCTTGAACACGTAAGGGATACCCAGTTTCTGGGTAACCTTCACGTACTCTTCGCAGACCTGCATCGCCATGTCGCGGCTTTCCAGCACGTTCATGCCACCGAAAAGCACCATTGGCTTGTCGTTGGCAATCTCGATATCGCCTACGCGGATGATCTTCTGCGCCATGGGGTTCACGCCTTCTTCTGGTGTTGAGCCAAAGCTGCCTTGACGAAGCCGCTGAACAACGGGTGACCGTCGCGAGGCGTCGAGGTGAACTCAGGGTGGAACTGGCAAGCGACGAACCATGGATGATCCGGTGCTTCAACCACTTCGACCAGCGCGCCATCACCGGAACGACCGGAGATTTTCAGGCCGGCTTCGATGATCTGCGGCAGCAGGTTGTTGTTCACTTCGTAGCGATGACGGTGACGCTCGACGATCACGTCCTTGCCGTAGCAGCCGTGAACCAGGGAACCCGGCTCCAGCAGGCAATCTTGCGCGCCAAGGCGCATGGTGCCGCCCAGATCGGACGCTTCGGTACGGATTTCAACGGCGCCGGTGGCATCTTCCCACTCGGTGATCAGGCCGACTACCGGGTGACCGCTGGCACGATCGAACTCGGTGGAGTTGGCGTCTTTCCAGCCCAGCACGTTACGAGCGAACTCGATCACGGCCACTTGCATGCCCAGGCAGATACCCAGGTATGGCACTTTGTTTTCGCGAGCGTACTGGACGGCAGTGATCTTGCCTTCCACGCCACGCAGACCGAAGCCGCCTGGCACCAGGATCGCGTCGACACCTTCCAGCAGCGCGGTGCCCTGGTTCTCGATGTCTTCGGAATCGATGTAGCGCAGGTTGACCTTGGTACGGTTGCTGATGCCAGCGTGACTCATCGCTTCGATCAGCGACTTGTAGGCGTCCAGCAGCTCCATGTACTTGCCGACCATGGCGATGGTGACTTCGTGCTCAGGGTTGAGCTTGGCGTCGACCACGGCTTCCCACTCGGACAGGTCGGCACCACCGCATTGCAGGCCGAAACGCTCGACGACGAAATCGTCCAGGCCCTGGGAGTGCAGGATGCCCGGGATCTTGTAGATGGTGTCGGCGTCTTCCAGCGCGATCACCGCACGTTCTTCAACGTTGGTGAACTGCGCGATCTTGCGACGCGAGGACACATCGATCGGGTGGTCGGAGCGGCACACCAGCACGTCCGGCTGCAGGCCGATGGAACGCAGTTCCTTCACCGAGTGCTGGGTTGGCTTGGTCTTGGTTTCGCCGGCTGTAGCGATGTACGGCACCAGTGTCAGGTGCATCAGCATCGCGCGCTTGGCGCCGACTTCGAAACGCAGCTGGCGGATGGCTTCGAGGAACGGTTGCGATTCGATGTCACCCACGGTGCCACCGATCTCGACCATCGCCACGTCGGCATCGCCCGCGCCCTTGATGATGCGGCGCTTGATTTCGTCGGTGATGTGCGGAATCACCTGGATGGTTGCACCCAGGTAGTCACCACGGCGCTCTTTGCGCAGCACGTGCTCGTAGACACGGCCGGTGGTGAAGTTGTTGTTCTGGGTCATGGTCGTGCGGATGAACCGCTCGTAGTGGCCCAGGTCCAGGTCGGTCTCGGCGCCGTCGTGGGTGACGAACACTTCACCGTGCTGGAACGGGCTCATGGTGCCCGGGTCGACGTTGATGTACGGGTCCAGCTTCAGCATGGTGACCTTAAGTCCCCGCGCCTCCAGGATGGCCGCCAATGATGCCGATGCAATGCCTTTCCCCAATGAAGAAACAACACCGCCCGTGACGAATATGTAGCGCGTCATGAAAAACCCTAGAAGTCTGCGTTAAAGCGGTCCGAGCCGCCGGGGAAAGCGAAGGAAGGCCGAAGCCCCCGATCACCTGCATTAATCACAGTGCACCTTTCAAAAAAACCGCCGCGTTGGGACAGACCGGGAAATGAAACACCGGTTCGTTGCTCGCTACACATTTTTTGGAATCGCCCAGCAAAGACTGCTTGGTAATCGGCAACTCCTGCAATTCAGGCGAATCCACAGAAGTTGTATCAAGAAGGGAGCGTAGTCTACCGGAAAGCCCCTTTCAGCTCAAACCTTGATCTTCGCCTGGCGGTTGCCAATGTAAATGCCAGCCACCCGTCGCTTCGCCATCCAGCCCCGCCAGGTTAGCCACCGCCAGCAAATGCTCGCCCTTGTACAGCAGCGGCAATCTGCCGCGCACGAACAGCGGCACCCCACGTTCGTTGAGCAAACGCTTCAAGTCGCGATGGCCGCGGCCGGGCAGCTCCATCACTTCGCCCCCTTCACGATAGCGGATCTGCAAGGGGCCATCGGGGATTTGCCCACTGAGCGTGAGCATGCCGTTGTCGGCCAACGCCAGCGGCTGAGCGGGTTCCAGCCATGCGCCAGGCGCTGGAGCCGCGCGCAACCAGGCACCGGATAACCACCAGATACGCCCGCCCGCCCGATGCAGTTCGCCATCGGTCAGGCGCCAGATCGGCCGGGCGTCGCCGGTGGCATCGCGCAAATCGAGCCAACCCGACCAATGGTCGCTATCCGGCAGCTGAGTCAGCGGTTCGAGCCAGTGGCTGAGCGCATTGCGCTGGCGAGCATCGGAGAGTTTTTCCAGCGATGCCAATTCCAGCGAGGGCAATTTAAGCCAATCGAATTTGCTGGCGGCGCTGGCCTGGCTCAAGTCAATTTGCGCCAGATCATCCAGCAACCCCTGCGCCTCGCTCAAATGCGCGGCACTGCGGGCCATTGTCGACATCGCCTGTGGCCAGCGCTGGGTCAATGCAGGAAACACCTGATGACGCAGGTAATTGCGCGAGAATTGCCGGTCCTGGTTGGAAGGGTCCTCGATCCAGTTCAATTGATGCTCCGCCGCATACGCCTCAAGCTCGGCCCGGGTAGCATCGAGCAAAGGCCGCAACAGATTCCCTTTGCCCAACGGGCGCTGGCGTGGCATCCCTGACAGCCCCCTTACGCCGGCCCCTCGCAACAGGCGAAACAGCAAGGTTTCCGCCTGATCGTCACGGTGCTGGGCCGTCAGCAGGACTTCATTGGCTTGAGTGGCGTCAATGAACGCCGCATAACGCGCATCCCGAGCTGCACGCTCGAGACTGGCGCCGGGTTGCACCTGGACGCGGACGACTTGCAGCGGCACGCCCAGCGCATCACAGACCGACTGACAGTGATCCGGCCACGCGTCAGCCGCAGCCTGGAGGCCGTGATGGACATGGATGGCGCTCAGTGGCGGCAGGGACTGGGATTTGGCGAGCGTTGCGAGAAGGTGCAGAAGGACGGTGGAATCGAGGCCACCGGAGAAGGCGATGTGCCAATGTGCAGCATTGCGCCAAGGCTGAAGATTTAGCAAAAGCCGAAAAGGCAGATCACTCTTCGAAGGATTCATAGAGATTGATCGCTTCTCATGGAACCCTGTAGGAGCTGCCGCAGGCTGCGATCTTTTGATCTTAAAAAATCAAGATCAAAAGATCGCAGCCTGCGGCAGCTCCTACAGGGGTACCGCGTTAGAGACCGTAGCTCATCAGACGATCATAGCGGCGCTTCAGCAGCGCATCGTTGTCGAACTTCTTCAGCATTGCCAGTTGCGAGCTCAGTTCGGCGCGGATCGAGGCAGCGGCAGCAGCCGGATCACGGTGTGCGCCGCCAAGTGGCTCGCTGATCACTTTATCCACGATGCCCAGGCCCTTGAGGCGCTCGGCGGTGATGCCCATGGCTTCAGCGGCGTCCGGTGCTTTCTCGGCGGTTTTCCACAGGATCGATGCGCAACCTTCCGGCGAGATCACCGCGTAGGTCGAGTACTGCAGCATGTTCAGCTGATCGCAAACGCCGATGGCCAGCGCACCACCAGAACCACCTTCACCGATCACGGTGGCGATGATTGGGGTTTTCAGGCGAGCCATGACGCGCAGGTTCCAGGCAATCGCTTCGCTCTGGTTGCGCTCTTCAGCGTCGATGCCAGGGTACGCACCCGGGGTGTCGATGAAGGTCAGGATCGGCATCTTGAAACGCTCGGCCATTTCCATCAGGCGACAGGCCTTGCGGTAGCCTTCCGGACGCGGCATGCCGAAGTTGCGGCGAACCTTTTCGCGCACTTCGCGGCCTTTCTGGTGACCGATGACCATTACTGGCTGGTCTTCCAGACGGGCAATACCGCCAACGATGGCGGCGTCGTCGGAGAAGTGACGGTCACCATGCAGCTCGTCGAACTCGGTGAAGATGTGTTCGATGTAGTCCAGGGTATATGGACGCTTCGGGTGACGCGCCAGACGCGCGATCTGCCAGCTGGTCAGCTTGCCGAAGATGTCCTCGGTCAGCGTGCTGCTCTTGTCCTGCAGGCGGGAAATCTCATCGCCGATATTCAGCGAATTGTCATTACCGACCAAGCGCAACTCTTCGATCTTGGCTTGCAGGTCGGCGATCGGCTGTTCGAAATCTAGAAAATTCGGGTTCATAGGCGTCCGTCTTGGGTCGACGTCCAAGAGAGCTTGGGCCGGCCGGTTGTCTATTCGCGCCCTACCATAAGGGACAGGCGCGTTCAGGTCGAGATTAAATTCTGGTCAAGCTCAGGGCCCCGCTCAAAGTTAAAAGCGACACCCTGACCGTTAACGGTATTGGAGGAAGACGTTGTCTCGCCCGAACTGGTCACGCAGGGCTTGAATCAACGCATCCGCCGGGTCGATTCGCCAGCCTTCGCCGAACTGCAGCAAGGCTTTCGCATCGGGACTCGTGTAGTCCATGGTGATCGGGCACGCACCGCGGTGACGCTTCAACAGCTCACCCAGCCAGCGTAGCTGATCGCCCTTGAGATCCTTGGCGTGTAACTTCAGGCGCAGGCTCTCGGCCAGGTTGGTGCGCGCGTCCTCCATGCTCATCACCCGCTTGACCCGCAAGCGCAGGCCACCGGAGAAGTCGTCGTTGCTGACTTCGCCTTCGACCACCACCATCGCATCGGTCTGCAACAGCGATTGCGCGGAATGGAACGCATCGGCGAACAGCGACGCTTCGATCCGCCCCGAACGGTCGTCGAGGGTGATGAAGCCCATCTTGTCGCCCTTTTTGTTTTTCATCACCCGCAGGGCGATGATCATGCCGGCAACCGTCTGGGTATCGCGCGCAGGTTTCAAATCGATGATGCGCTGACGGGCGAAACGGCGGATTTCGCCTTCGTATTCGTCGATCGGGTGACCGGTCAGGTACAGGCCCAGGGTGTCTTTCTCGCCCTTGAGCCGTTCCTTGAGGGTCAGTTCCTTGGCCTTGCGATGATTGGCGTAGACGTCGGCGTCTTCCTCGACGAACAGCCCGCCAAACAGGTCGGCATGGCCGCTGTCATGGGTACGGGCGGTTTGCTCGGCAGCCTTGATCGCCTCTTCCATCGCGGTCAGCAGTACCGCACGGTTGCGGTCGATATTGGCCTGATAGGCTTTGGCTTCGTCGTGGAAATACGGGCCCAGGCGATCCAGCGCACCGCTGCGGATCAAGCCGTCGAGGGTGCGCTTGTTGATGCGCTTGAGGTCGACCCGGGCGCAGAAATCGAACAGGTCCTTGAACGGACCGTCCTGCCGCGCTTCGGTGATCGCCTCCACCGGCCCCTCGCCCACACCCTTGATCGCGCCAAGGCCGTAAATGATCCGGCCTTCGTCGTTCACCGTGAACTTGAACTCGGAAGTGTTCACGTCCGGCGCGTCGAGACGCAGCTTCATCGTGCGCACTTCTTCGATCAAGGTCACGACCTTGTCGGTGTTGTGCATGTCCGCCGAGAGTACCGCGGCCATGAACGGCGCCGGGTAGTGCGCTTTCAGCCACGCGGTCTGGTACGACACCAGGCCATAGGCGGCGGAGTGGGACTTGTTGAAGCCGTAACCGGCGAATTTTTCCACCAGGTCGAAAATGTTACCGGCAAGGTCCGCGTCGATGTTGTTGGTCGCGCAACCTTCGATGAAACCGCCGCGCTGCTTGGCCATTTCCTCGGGCTTTTTCTTACCCATGGCCCGGCGCAGCATGTCCGCACCGCCGAGGGTGTAGCCGGCCATGACCTGGGCGATCTGCATCACCTGTTCCTGATACAGGATGATGCCGTAGGTCGGGGCCAATACGGGCTTGAGGCCTTCGTACTGGTAGTCCGAGTGCGGATACGCGAGTTCCGCGCGACCGTGCTTACGGTTGATGAAGTCGTCCACCATGCCCGATTGCAGCGGGCCGGGACGGAACAGCGCTACCAGTGCGATCAAGTCTTCCAGGCAGTCGGGCTTGAGCTTTTTGATCAGCTCTTTCATGCCTCGGGATTCAAGCTGGAACACCGCTGTGGTTTCGGCTTTTTGCAGCAGCGAATAGGTCGGTTTGTCGTCCAGCGGGATGAACGCGATGTCCAGCGGCGGCTCGTTGACCTTGGCGCGGTCGCGGTTGATGGTCTTCAGCGCCCAGTCGATGATCGTCAGGGTCCGCAGGCCGAGGAAGTCGAACTTCACCAGGCCGGCGGCTTCGACGTCGTCCTTGTCGAACTGGGTTACCAGGCCATCGCCCGCTTCGTCGCAATAAATGGGCGAGAAGTCAGTCAGCTTGGTCGGCGCGATTACCACGCCACCGGCGTGCTTGCCGACGTTACGCACAACGCCTTCAAGCTTGCGGGCCATCTCCCAGATTTCCGCGGCTTCTTCATCGACCTTGATGAAGTCACGCAGGATTTCTTCCTGTTCGTAGGCCTTTTCCAGGGTCATGCCGACTTCGAACGGGATCATCTTCGACAGGCGATCCGCCAGGCCGTAGGACTTGCCCTGCACCCGCGCCACGTCGCGGACCACAGCCTTGGCGGCCATGGAACCGAAAGTAATGATCTGGCTTACCGCGTTGCGGCCGTATTTCTCGGCCACGTAGTCGATCACCCGGTCGCGACCGTCCATGCAGAAGTCGACGTCGAAGTCGGGCATGGAGACCCGTTCCGGGTTGAGGAAACGTTCGAACAGCAGGTCATATTCCAGCGGGTCGAGGTCGGTGATCTTCTGCACATAGGCCACCAGCGACCCGGCACCCGACCCCCGGCCAGGACCTACCGGCACACCGTTGTTCTTGGCCCACTGGATAAAGTCCATCACGATCAGGAAGTAACCGGGGAACCCCATCTGGATGATGATATCCAGCTCGAAATTCAGCCGGTCGACATAGACCTGGCGCTTGGCTTCATAGTCCTCGGTGGTGTCCTTGGGCAGCAGGACGGACAGCCGCTCTTCGAGGCCATCGAAGGACACCTTGCGGAAGTATTCGTCGATGGTCATGCCATCGGGGATCGGGAAGTTGGGCAGGAAGTGCGTGCCCAGCTTGACTTCGATGTTGCAGCGCTTGGCGATCTCGACGGTGTTTTCCAGCGCCTCGGGAATGTCGCTGAACAGCTCGGCCATTTCCTCGGCACTTTTGAGGTACTGCTGATCGCTGTAGTTCTTCGAACGGCGCGGGTCGTCGAGGGCCCGGCCCTCGCCGATGCACACGCGGGTTTCGTGGGCGGCGAAATCTTCCTGCTTGATGAAGCGCACGTCGTTGGTCGCGACCAGCGGTGCGCCGATTTTCTCGGCCAGCGCCACGGCGCCGTGCAGTTGCTCTTCATCGTTGGGGCGGTTGGTGCGCTGGATTTCCAGGTAGAAACGATCCGGAAAAACCGCCATCCACTCACGCGCCAGGGTTTCCGCTTCGTCCGGGTTGCCGCTGAGCATGGCCTGGCCGATCTCGCCCTCTTTGGCCGCCGACAGCATGATGAGGCCGTCGCTGGCTTCGGCCACCCATTCGCGCTCGATGATGATCGAGCCATTGCGCTGACCGTCGATGAAACCTCGAGAGATCAATTCGGTGAGGTTGCGATAACCCGCGGCATTCATCACCAGCAGGCTGATCCGGCTCAGTGGGTTGTCCGGATCCTTGTTCGACAACCACAGGTCGGCGCCGCAGATCGGCTTGATCCCGGCACCCATGGCGTTTTTATAGAATTTGACCAGGGAACACATGTTGTTCTGGTCAGTGACCGCTACGGCAGGCATGTTCATGCCGACCAGGGTCTTGACCAGCGGCTTGATCCGCACCAGACCGTCGACCAGGGAGTATTCAGTGTGCAGGCGTAGGTGAACGAATGAAGCCGGCATAGTGATCCTGCATTAAGTCATGAAAACAACAAGGCCCGGATTGTACCGGGCCTTGGTGAAAAAAATCAGCCTTGCAACTAAGACTCGATGAGACTCTCTCGGGCTTCATAGGCCAGGCGCACCGGGGCAAACGAGCGCCGGTGAATCGGCGTCGGCCCCAGGCGTGCCAGCGCTTCCAGATGAACGGGCGTCGGGTAGCCTTTGTGCCCGCCGATCCCGTAACCCGGGTAGATCAATTCGAAAGCAGCCATTTCACGGTCGCGACTGACCTTGGCCAGAATCGATGCCGCGGCGATCGCCGGGACCTTGCCGTCGCCCTGCACCACCGCTTCGGCACGCATCGGCAACTTCGGGCAACGGTTGCCGTCGATCATCGCCAGTTTCGGCTGGACGTGCAGCCCGGCAATGGCGCGCTGCATGGCCAGCATGGTGGCATGGAGGATGTTCAGCTCATCGATCTCTTCGACTTCCGCGCGGGCAATGCACCAGCTCAGGGCTTTTTCGCAGATTTCGTCATAGAGTTTTTCGCGCCGGGCTTCGGTGAGCTTCTTCGAGTCGTTCAGCCCGAGGATCGGACGGTTCGGATCAAGAATCACCGCCGCGGTCACCACGGCGCCGCATAACGGGCCGCGACCGACTTCGTCGACACCGGCAACCAGTTCTTCCACTTCCGCGACCAAGGTGAAATCCAGCCCCATCTGCATGCTTGTCTTACTCATTTTACTGGGTCGATCAGGTTCAGCACTGCATCCGCAGCCTGGTTGGAGGCATCCAGACGAAGGGTCCCATGAATTTCATCAAAACCGCGGGTTTGCTCTTCGCCACCCTCGATCAGCGGCGACAGGGTCTGGGCCAGCGCTTCGACCGTGGCATCGTCCTGCAACAACTCGGGCACCAACAGGCGCTGGGCCAGCAGGTTCGGCAAGGACACGTACGGGCTCTTCACCATGCGCTTGAGAATCCAGAACGTCAGCGGTGCCAGGCGATAGGCAACCACCATCGGCCGCTTGTACAACAAGGCTTCAAGCGTTGCGGTCCCCGAGGCAATCAGTACGGCGTTGCAGGCTGCCAAAGCCAGATGGGACTTGCCGTCGAGCAAGGTCAGCGGCAAATCGCGACCGGCCAGCAGCTCTTCAAGCTGCGCCCGGCGCTGTGGGTTGGCACAAGGCACGACAAACCGCACACCGGGGCGCAGTGCCCGCAGGCGTTGGGCGGTATCGAGAAACAAGGCGCCTAGTCGGCCGACTTCGCCGCCACGACTGCCGGGCATCAGCGCCACCAACGGCCCGTCGGGCAATCCCAGTTCGGCCCGCGCCGCAGCGCGATCGGCTTCCAGCGGAATGGCATCGGCCAGGGTGTGCCCGACAAACCGCACCGGCACACCCTTCTCTTCGTAGAATTTCGCTTCGAACGGGAACAGCGTGAGCATCAGGTCGCAACCTTCGCGAATCTTCAGCACCCGCTTCTGCCGCCAGGCCCAGACCGACGGACTGACGTAATGCACGGTCTTGATCCCGGCCTGACGCAGCTTGAGTTCGATGTTGAGGTTGAAGTCCGGGGCATCGATACCGATGAACACGTCCGGCTTCGCGGCGATCAGGTCGGCTACCAGCTTCTTGCGGCGCGCCAGCAATTCCCGCAAACGGCCCAGCACTTCCACCAGGCCCATGACCGACAGGCGTTCCATGGGAAAGTAGGACGTCAGGCCTTCGGCCTGCATCAACGGACCGCCGACTCCGATGAACTCGACCGCCGGATGGCGAGCCTTGAGCGCGCGCATCAGACCCGCGCCCAAAATGTCGCCGGAAGCCTCGCCCGCCACCAGCGCAATACGCAAATTGGCCATGGTTAGCGGGTGATGCCGCGGGTCGAGGACTGTATGGAGTCGCGGAACACCGCCACTTCCGGGAACTGGGCAGAGGATTCGGCCAGTTCGGCGAGCGCCTGCTCAACCGTCAAGCCCTGGCGATAGACCACCTTGTAGGCACGACGCAGGGCGTGGATCGCGTCTTCGCTGAAACCGCGACGGCGCATGCCTTCGAAGTTCATGCTGCGGGCTTCGGCCGGGTTGCCGAACACCGTGACATAGGCCGGGACGTCCTTGCCAATCGCCGTACCCATGCCGGAAAAGCTGTGGGCACCGATGTGGCAATACTGGTGAACCAGGGTAAAACCGGACAGGATCGCCCAGTCTTCCACGTGCACGTGGCCGGCCAGCGCCGTGTTGTTGACCAGGATGCAGTGGTTGCCGATGACACTGTCGTGACCGATGTGGGCGTAGGCCATGATCAGGTTGTGATCGCCCAGGGTGGTTTCCGAACGGTCCTGAATGGTCCCACGGTGAATCGTCACACCTTCGCGGATGACGTTGTGGTCACCCATCACCAGGCGGGTTTCCTCGCCTTTGTATTTCAGATCGGGCGTGTCCTCACCTACCGAGGAAAACTGGTAGATACGGTTGTGCTTACCGATTCGGGTCGGGCCCTTGAGAATCACATGCGGCCCGATCACGGTCCCCTCGCCGATTTCCACACCTGCGCCGATGATCGACCACGGGCCGACCTCGACACCGTCAGCCAGGACGGCCGTCGGATCGATGATTGCGCGAGGGTCGATCAAACTCATAGTTTGCGTTCCGCGCAGATGATTTCAGCGGAGCAGACCGGCTTGCCATCGACCGAAGCCTGGCACTCGAACTTCCAGATCTGCCGCTTGCAGCTGATGAACTTGGCTTCCAGGATCAGCTGGTCGCCCGGCAGTACAGGCTGGCGGAAGCGCAGCTTGTCGGAGCCGACGAAGTAATAAAGGGTGCCGTCGGCGGGTTTCACGTCGAGCATTTTGAAACCAAGGATCCCTGCAGCCTGAGCCATGGCTTCGATGATCAGTACGCCCGGCATGATTGGATGCGCAGGAAAGTGACCATTGAAGAAGGGTTCGTTGATGCTGACATTCTTGTAGGCGCGAATGCGCTTGCCTTCAACATCCAGCTCCACTACCCGGTCCACCAGCAGGAACGGGTAACGGTGAGGCAGGTATTCGCGAATCTCGTTGATGTCCATCATTTCGGGGGGAAGCCTATGTAAAGATTGGGAGCGCGCGACTGATGCACACTCCTCTAGCAAATCAAGGACGCAGTCTAGCGGCTGTGCACACTTGATATGGAAATGGTATCAGCCATCTGATGAAGCATTACCGCCAGGGGTCACGTCCCCAGTTTGCTTTTCCAGCTGTCGCAGACGCCGCGCGATGTCATCGAGCTGACGAATACGGGCCGCGCTTTTGCGCCACTCGGCGGCTGGCTGCATCGCCGTTCCGGAAGAATAGGCACCCGGCTCGGTGATCGAGTGGGTCACCATGGTCATGCCGGTGATGAAAACGTTGTCGCAAATATCGATATGCCCCACCAGCCCTACGCCACCGGCGAGCATGCAATGCTTGCCGATTTTAGTGCTGCCGGAGATCCCCACGCAGGCCGCCATGGCGGTGTGATCACCGACCTGAACGTTGTGGGCGATCTGGATCTGGTTGTCGAGTTTCACACCATTGCCAATGACGGTATCGGCCAGCGCACCACGGTCAATGGCGGTGTTCACGCCGATTTCCACGTCATCGCCGACCAGGACACCACCGATCTGGGCAATTTTCTGCCAGATGCCTTTCTCGTTGGCAAAGCCGAAGCCTTCGCCGCCAAGCACCGCACCGGACTGGATCACCACCCGCTTGCCGACGCGTACGTCGTGATACAGCGTGACGCGCGGTGCCAGCCAGCCGCCTTCGCCAACGACGCTGCGGGCGCCGATGAAGCAGTGCGCACCAATGGTCGTACCGGCAGCAATATGCGCCCCGCTTTCAATCACCGCAAATGCACCGATACTCGCCGCCGGATCGACCACCGCATCCGCGGCAATCACTGCCGTCGGATGAATACCGGCTGCCGCCTTGGGCTTGGGATCGAACAGGTGGGAAATACGCGCGTAAGCAGCGTAAGGATCGGGCACCACCAGGCAATCCCCGGCAAAACCTTCGGCGTCAGCGGCCTTGAGCAACAACGCTGCCGCCTGACTGCCTGCCAGGTATTTGCGGTATTGGGGGTTTGCGAGAAAGCTCAACTGAGCTGGGCCAGCCTCCTGCAAGGTGGCTAGCCCAGTAATTGCTTTCTCCGGGTCGCCACGTAGCGTGGCGCCGAGGAACTCGGCCAGCTGGCCGAGCTTAATGGTCACTGTCATGGATTACTTCAGCTGATTCATGCGCTCGATAACCTGGCGCGTGATGTCGTACTGAGGTTTGACATCAATCACTGCACCACGCTCGAAGACCAGGTCAAAAGCACCTTTCTTGATGACTTCTTCCACAGCACTGTCCAGTTTCGGCTTGAGCTGCTTCAGCATTTCACGGTCGGCAACGGCTTTGGCTTCGTTCAGTTCCTTGGACTGGAACTGGAAGTCACGGGCCTTTTGCTTGAATTCAAGCTCCAGACGCTCACGCTCGCCTTGCTGCATTTTGTCGCCACCGGCCATCAGGCGATCCTGGATACCCTTGGCGCTGCTTTCCAGCGTCTTGAGCTTGCTCAGCTGAGGACCGAATTTCTTCTCGGCATCCACGGCGTATTTCTTGGCCGCATCGGATTCCAGCAGAGCCATCTGATAGTTCAGAACGGCGATTTTCATGTCGGCAAATGCCGGACCTGCAACCAGTACGGAAGCCAGGAGAACCAATTGAGTCAACTTACGCACGATGCACTCCTACAAAATCCATTGTCGTTATCTTGGGGCAGACGCTTAGAACGTCTGACCGAGGGAGAATTGGAACACTTGAGTTTCAGCGTCATCCGGTTTCTTGACTGGCATGGCCAATGCGAAACTCAGAGGACCCAGTGCGGTGACCCAGGTCACACCCACACCGACGGAACTGGCCATATTGCTCAGACTGATGTCGTTGCACTTGGTGTTGGACTTCGTGCCATCAGCGTTGGTGGAATCAGAGCACGATGAGTCGAATACGTTACCCACATCCCAGAATACCGAGGTACGCAGGGAACGCTGGTCCTTGACGAACGGCAGCGGGAACAGGACTTCAACACCACCCTGGATCAGGACGTTACCACCGAACGGCAGCGGATCCTGGTCCGGGTCGAGCGCAGTGCCAGGGTTCTTGCCGGTACTTGGTGTACTGCGAGGACCCAGGGTGCTGTCCTTGAAGCCACGAACCGAGTTGAAACCACCAGCATAGTAGTTTTCATAGAATGGCAAGCCATCGGTCGAACCGTAACCATCGCCATAACCCAGTTCGGTATGCAGGCGCATGGTGTAGTTGTCGCTCAGTGGCTGGAACAACTGGCCACGGTAGTCGAGCTTGAAGAACGACAGGTCGCTGCCTGGAACCGTGGATTCCAGCACGAGGCTCTGGGAATGACCACGGGTCGCCAGTACGCCCTTGTTCAGGGTGGACTCGGACCAACCGGCCGAAGCCTTGAAGTTCAGGTACTTGTCGCCTTCCTTGTTAACGAAATCGAAGATCTCGTCGACGGTATACACACCGGTCTTGATCTCGTCCTGCTGGGCCGTCAGGCCGAAGGTCAGGCGCGAAGTCTCGCTGATCGGGTAACCGACGCTCACGCCGGCACCCAGGCTGTCCACGGCATAGCTGGCTACGTCGACGTCGAGGTCATCGTAGTCAGTCGTACGGTAGAACGCGTTGTAGCCCAGGCTGACGCCATCGGCAGTCCAGTAGGGGTCAACGTAACCGAAGTTGTAGCGGCTCTGGTATTCGCTGCGGGTCAAGCCGAGGCTGACCTTGTTACCGGTGCCGAGGAAGTTGTTCTGGGTGATCGAACCACCGAGGATCAGGCCCGCACTCTGGGCGAAGCCGACGCTGGCGGTAATCGAACCGGACGCCTGCTCTTCAACGCTGTAGTTGACGTCAACCTGGTCATCGACACCCGGTACAGCCGGGGTTTCAACGTTGACTTCCTTGAAGAAGCCCAGTCGCTCCAGACGGGTCTTGGATTGGTCGATCAGGTAGGTCGAGGCCCAGCCGCCTTCCATCTGGCGCATTTCGCGACGCAGCACTTCGTCTTCGGACTTGGTGTTGCCACGGAAGTTGATGCGGTTCACGTAGGCACGCTTGCCTGGATCGACAGCGAAGGTGATGTCTACCGTGTGGTCGTCATCGTGGGGCTGAGGCACGCCATTGACGTTGGCGAAGGTGTAGCCCTCGTTACCCAGGCGTCGAGTGATCAGTTCAGACGTGGTGGTCATCAGCTTGCGCGAGAACACCTGGCCTTTCTGTACCAGCAGCAGGGACTTGACCTGGTCTTCAGGGACTTTCAGGTCGCCGCTGAGCTTCACGTCACGAACGGTGTACTTGTCACCTTCGTTGATGTTGACGGTGATGTAGACGTGCTTCTTGTCCGGCGTGATGGACACCTGGGTCGAAGCGATGTCCATGTTGATGTAGCCGCGGTCCAGGTAGTAGGAACGCAGGCGCTCCAGGTCACCGGAGAGTTTTTCACGGGCGTACTTGTCATCGTTCTTGAAGAACGACAGCCAGTTGGTGGTCTTGAGTTCGAACAGGTCGATCAGGTCTTCATCAGGGAAGACCGTGTTGCCTACCACGTTGATGTGCTGGATAGCGGCAACGGTGCCTTCGTTGATGTTGACCTTCAAGCCGACGCGGTTGCGCGGCTGCGGGATCACTTCAGTGTCGACGGTAGCCGAGTAGCGACCCTGGGCGACGTACTGGCGCTGCAGTTCGTTACGTACGCCTTCGAGGGTGGCGCGCTGGAAGATCTCGCCTTCGGCCAGGCCGGATTGCTTGAGACCCTTCATCAGGTCTTCGGTGGAGATCGCCTTGTTGCCTTCGATCTCGATACTGGCAACCGACGGACGCTCGACTACCGTGATAACCAGGACGTTGCCATCGCGGCCCAGTTGGATATCTTGAAAGAACCCGGTTTTGAACAGCGCACGAGTGGATTCCACCAGGCGTCGATCATCCGCCTGTTCACCGACGTTCAACGGCAAAGCACCAAAGACGCTACCCGCGGAGACCCGCTGGAGGCCATTGACGCGAATATCAGAGATAGTGAAGGACTCGGCGTGAACTTCGGCGATCATCAATACGGTGAGAACCGCAGTTAGCAGCAGACGTTTCATGAAGTCCTTTCTTATTCCAACTGGCAATAAAAACTGCCGCAAAATGCGGCAGATTCGCAATTCAGCGAAGCGTTACAGTCGACCCAGATCATTAACCAGAGCAAGCAACATCACCCCGATCACCAAACTGATGCCGATCTGTATCCCCCAACCTTGCACCCGATCCGACAAGGGACGACCACGCGCCCACTCGATCAGATAAAACAACAAATGCCCCCCATCCAGCACAGGAATGGGCAGCAAATTCAGAACCCCCAGGCTAATACTCAGATAAGCAAGGAAATTCAGGAAATCAGCGACACCCGACTGGGCCGAAGCGCCCGCCACTTTAGCAATGGTTATCGGTCCACTCAAGTTTTTTACCGAGAGCTCGCCGAACAACATTTTCTTCAGCGAATCGAGGGTCAGCACGCTCATCGTCCAGGTGCGTCGAGCCCCTTCCCCCACGGCTGCCAACGGCCCGTAACTGACTTCGCGAATCATCTCTGGTGGCCAATCGACAGCTTTTACCCCTGCCCCCAGGTAACCACTGGGTGCCTTTTTTTCGCCGCGGGCAGCCAACATCACAGGAACGTCGATTTGAGCACCGTCACGCTCCACCCGCAGCATGATTTTGGTATCAGGATGCATACGAACGATATCGACGACCTGCTGCCAGTCATCCACGGCCTTGCCATCGAGCGCCAACAGGCGGTCACCGGTCTTCAGGCCGGCGGCCTGGGCCGGGCCTTTGGAATCCAGTTCAGCCAGGACGGGCGGCAATGCCGGGCGCCACGGGCGAATCCCCAGGGAACGAATCGGATCCGGTTCATCGGCACCTTTGAGCCAGTTGTCCAACACCAGCTCGCGCGGCGAATCCACTGTAGTGCCCTGCTCGCGAACCAGCAGCTGCAGGGAACCGCTTTCACCCAGGCGACGGACCAGCTGCAGATTGACCGCAGCCCAGCCGGAAGTGGGCTCGCCGTCGATGGTAACGATTTCCTGGCCTGCGTTCAGGCCCGCCTTGGCCGCCAGGCTACCGGACTCGACAGCGCCGATGACCGGGCGGACCTGCTCGGTGCCAAGCATCGCCAATGCCCAGAAAAACACCATCGCCAACAGGAAGTTGGCAATCGGTCCCGCTGCAACGATGGCAATGCGCTGGCGCACGGATTTGCGGTTGAAGGATTGCTCGAGCTGATCGGCCGGCACTTCGCCTTCACGCTCGTCGAGCATCTTCACGTAGCCACCCAATGGAATGGCAGCCACCACGAATTCGGTACCCTTCTTGTCGTGCCAGCGCAGCAGCGGCATGCCGAAGCCCACGGAGAAACGCAGCACCTTGACCCCACAGCGACGCGCGACCCAGAAATGGCCGAACTCGTGGAAGGTAACCAGCACGCCCAAAGCGACCAGGGTGCCGACAATCATATAGAGCGCGCTCATCTATTTTCTCCGCATTCCTATCCAGTCCTGCATCGCAGCACTTACCGCCCTTGACGACTCAACCATTGTTCAGCCAGCAAACGCGCCTTGGCATCCGCCGTGAACACCGCCTCAAGATCATTCACTGCAACCACAGGTTCGAGATTGAGGACTTCCTCGATGATACTCGCGATTTCCAGGTAACGAACCCGTCCGTCGAGAAAGGCCGCGACAGCGACTTCATTTGCCGCATTCAACATCGCCGGAGCGCTGTTACCCGCCTCGGCTGCCTGGCGCGCCAGTCGCAGGCACGGGAATCGATCTTCGTCCGGGGCCTGGAAGTCCAGGCGCGCGACGGCAAACAGGTCCAGCGGCGGCACGCCCGAGTCGATTCGCTCCGGCCAGGCCAGCGCGTTGGCGATCGGCGTGCGCATGTCCGGGTTACCCAACTGGGCCAATACCGAACCATCGATGTAGTCGACCAGCGAATGAATCACGCTTTGTGGGTGGATCACTACTTCAACCTGGGACGGCTTGGCATCGAACAGCCAGCAGGCCTCGATCAGTTCAAGCCCTTTATTCATCATGCTGGCCGAATCGACCGAGATCTTGCGCCCCATGGACCAGTTAGGGTGGGCACAGGCCTGCTCGGGTGAAACATGCGCCAGCTCGGCCATGGGCGTCTGCCGGAACGGACCGCCAGAGGCGGTCAGCAGGATCCGGCGTACGCCGACCGGTTCCAGGCCACGGGCAAAATCCCGGGGCATGCATTGGAAAATCGCGTTGTGCTCACTGTCGATCGGCAGCAATACCGAGCCGCTTTTGCGCACGGCCTGCATGAACAAGGCGCCGGACATGACCAGCGCCTCCTTGTTGGCCAGGAGGATCTTCTTGCCGGCCTCGACGGCCGCCAGGGTCGGGCGCAGGCCTGCGGCGCCGACGATGGCCGCCATGACCGCATCGACCTCAGGGTCGGCAGCCACCTGGCACAACCCCTCCTCCCCCACCAGCACGCGAGTGGCAAGACCGGCAGCGCGCAGGTCATCCTGCAAGCCGCGGGCAGCAGCGGCCTCAGGCACCACGGCAAACCGCGGGGCGTGACGCACGCACAGCGCCAGCAGCTCGCTCAGGCGAGTGAAACCGCTCAAGGCGAAGACCTGGTAGCGCTCAGGGTGGCGGGCGATGACATCCAGGGTGCTCAGACCGATCGAGCCGGTCGCCCCGAGGACGGTAATCTGCTGAGGACGGCTCATGGTGCAGCCATCCACAACAGTACGGCAAATACCGGGATCGCCGCGGTCAGACTGTCGATGCGATCCAGCACGCCGCCATGCCCCGGCAGCAGGTTGCTGCTGTCCTTGATCCCGGACTGGCGCTTGAACATGCTTTCGGTGAGATCACCCACCACCGAGACGAACACGATCAGCGCGGCGCCGATCAGCCCCTTGAACAATTCAGCCACCGTCCAGTCGCGCACCAGGGCAACCAGGGTGGTGATCACCAGGCTCAGGGCAAGGCCGCCGTACACGCCTTCCCAGCTTTTGCCCGGGCTGACCTGCGGCGCCAGCTTGCGCTTGCCAAACGCACGTCCGGAGAAATAGGCACCGATATCCGCGCCCCAGACCAGCACCATCACCGCCATGATCAACCAGTTGCCCAGCGGGTACTGCTTGATCTGCACCAGGCCTTGCCAGGCCGGCAACAGGATCAACAGGCCGATCAGCAGCTTGCAGGCGGCGCTCGCCCAATGCTCACTGGAGCGCGGGTAGGTCAGCACCAGGTAGGTCGCCAGCGCCCACCAGAGCACCGAAGCCCCCAACACCCAGGGCGCCAGGCCGGGCAGGATGTACATGACGAACAGCATCAAGGCGACGACGGCGGCATAGCCGGCACGAAACGCTTGCGCAGCGAAACCGGCCAGGCGCGCCCATTCCCAGGCGCCCAGGGTTACGACCAGGCCGATGAACAGCGCAAAAGCGGAACCCTCCAGCAGAAAAAACCCACCCAGGGCAATCGGCAGCAGGATCAGCGCGGTGATGATTCGTTGTTTAAGCATTAAACCCGGGCTCCAGCCTCGACCTGCTCGCTCGTTTTACCGAAGCGGCGCTGGCGAGATGCGAAATCGGCCAGCGCATTGCGCATGGCATCGTGTTTGAAGTCCGGCCAGAACAGGTCGGAGAAGTACAACTCGGCGTAAGCCAGCTGCCACAGCAGGAAGTTACTGATGCGATGCTCGCCACCGGTACGGATGCACAAGTCCGGCAACGGCAGGTCGCCGGTGGCCAGGCAGGTTTGCAGCAGTTCCGGGGTAATGTCTTCCGGCCGCAGATGCCCGGCCTGGACTTCACGCGCCAGACGCTGTGCGGCTTGGGCGATATCCCACTGACCGCCGTAGTTGGCGGCGATCTGCAGGACGAAGCGATTGGCGCCGGCCGTCATGGCCTCGGCTTCACGCATGGCCGCCTGGAGCTCCGGGTGGAAGCGCGAGCGGTCGCCAATGATGCGCAAGCTGATGTTGTTGTCGTTGAGGCGCTTGGCCTCACGACGCAATGCCTTGAAGAACAGATCCATCAAGGCACTGACTTCATCGGCCGGGCGCTGCCAGTTCTCGCTGGAGAACGCGAACAGGGTCAATACTTCGACCCCTGCCTCGGCGCACACCTCAATGACTGCACGCACCGCATCCACACCCGCTTTATGCCCGGCGACACCCGGCATAAAGCGTTTTTTCGCCCAGCGATTATTACCATCCATGATGATCGCGACATGGCGCGGCACCGCGGAAGGTGCAACCTGCTTGGTCTTTTCCATGAACACGCGACCCTTATACGGCCATCAGGTCTTTTTCTTTCTGCGCCAGGTTCGCGTCGATTTGAGCCACGTACTTCTTGGTCAGATCATCGATTTCGCCAGTTGCGCGACGCTCTTCGTCTTCGCTGATTTCCTTTTCCTTGACCAGATCCTTCAGCGAGCTGTTGGCATCGCGACGGATGTTGCGCACGGCAACGCGGGCATCTTCAGCTACATCACGCGCCTGCTTGGTGAAGCCCTTGCGGGTTTCCTCGGTCAGGGCCGGCATGGAGATCAGCAGCAACTCACCCAGGTTGGTCGGGTTCAGGTTCAGACCTGCACTGCCGATGGCCTTGTCGACGGCACCGAGCATGTTGCGCTCGAAGGCAACCACTTGCAGGGTACGGGCGTCCTTGACGGTGATGTTCGCCACTTGCTTGATCGGGGTATCGGCGCCGTAATACGGAACCATCACACCTTCCAGAATGCTTGGGTGCGCCTGGCCGGTACGGATCCGACCGAAGTTGTGCGCCAGCGATTCCACGGACTTCTGCATGCGCTCTTGAGCGTCTTTCTTGATTTCGTTGATCATTGTTGGCCTTCCTCGATCAGGGTCCCTTCAGCGCCACCATGGACGATATTCAGCAGGGCGCCGGGCTTGTTCATGTTAAAGACGCGCAACGGCATCTTGTGGTCGCGGCACAGGCAAATGGCCGTCAGATCCATCACGCCCAGCTTGCGATCCAGTACTTCATCGTAGGTCAGATGATCGAACTTCTCGGCATGCGGGTCTTTGAATGGGTCAGCGGTGTAGACGCCATCGACCTTGGTTGCCTTGAGCACGACATCGGCATCGATTTCGATTGCACGCAGGCAAGCCGCGGAATCCGTGGTGAAGAACGGATTACCGGTGCCGGCCGCGAAAATCACCACGTCCTTGGAGTTCAGGTGGCGCATGGCCTTGCGGCGATCGTAGTGATCGGTCACGCCAACCATGGAGATGGCCGACATCACGATGGCCGAGATATTGGCACGTTCCAGCGCGTCGCGCATGGCCAGGGCGTTCATCACAGTGGCCAGCATGCCCATGTGGTCGCCTGTGACCCGGTCCATGCCGGCCTTGCTCAGCGCTTCGCCGCGGAACAGGTTGCCGCCGCCGATCACCAGGCCGACCTGGACACCGATGCCGACCAGCTGGCCGACTTCCAGCGCCATGCGATCCAGAACCTTCGGGTCGATCCCGAACTCTTCCGAGCCCATCAGGGCCTCGCCGCTAAGCTTGAGTAGAATGCGTTTATAGCGAGCCTGATAACCACTGCCCTGCTGAGCCATTGCGAATCTCTCCTGCGGCGTATTTTAAAAATTCTTTGCGAGCTGTTTTTCAGCTGGCGTTCACTCTAGCGTGACGCTGCTTCAGCGCCATCGGAACATGGCTTTGTAAGCCAGTTCCAAGTGGAAGCCAATTAAAAATTGGCAACCCATCTGAAAAGAGGCTGCGCGCGTGAGCGGGCAGCCTCTTCAGGGCGACAGTTAAAAAAACCGTCTTATTGCTTGGCGGCAGCCAGTTGTGCGGCAACTTCTTCAGCGAAGTTGTCAACTGGCTTCTCGATGCCTTCGCCCACTTTGAAGTAGGTGAAGGAAACGATTTCAGCGCCGGCTTTCTTGGCCAGGGCACCTACGGTGACTTCCGGGTTCATCACGAAAGCTTGCTCAACCAGGCTGGCTTCGGCCAGGAACTTGGTGATACGGCCGGCAATCATCTTCTCGACGATTTCAGCTGGCTTGCCTTTCATCTTGTCTTCGTTCAAGGACAGGAAAACGCCCTTTTCACGCTCGATGGCTTCTGGCGAAACCTGCGATGGCAGCAGGAACTCAGGGTTGCTTGCCGCCACGTGCATGGCGATCTCTTTGGCCAGCTGAACATCACCGCCCTTGAGAACAACAGCAACACCGATCTTGTTACCGTGCAGGTAAGTACCGACCACGTCACCTTCAACGCGAACCAGGCGACGGATGTTGACGTTTTCGCCAACTTTGGCCACCAGGGCTTCACGAGCCGATTCCTGAGCGGCGATCAGCGGAGCTGCGTCGGTCAGTTTTTCGTCGAATGCTTTTTCTACGCTGGCAGCAACGAAGTTCTTGAAGTCGTCTTGCAGTGCCAGGAAGTCGGTCTGCGAGTTCACTTCCAGCAGTACGGCGGACTTGTCGTCAGCCTTGATGGCGATGGCGCCTTCAGCGGCAACGTTGCCCGCTTTCTTGGCAGCCTTGATGGCGCCCGAAGCACGCATGTCATCAATGGCTTTCTCGATGTCGCCGCCGGCCTTGGTCAAGGCCTTTTTGCAGTCCATCATGCCTTCGCCAGTACGCTCGCGCAGTTCTTTGACCAACGCTGCAGTAATCTCTGCCATTTCAAAATTCCTCTTGGATAGGTTATCAACCATTCCACCCGATCGAACGGGCGTTCAATTCTTCCCGAACCACCCTTGTTAGCTGCCGCACGTTACAGATAGAGCAGTGGGCGCCGACAAATGGTTTTCGAGGTGGCAAAAAGGGGGCCAAGCCCCCTTTTTGCTTACTGAGTCAACGCCAGGGCGTCAATTACTCAGCTGCAGCCTGAGTTTCTTCAGCTGCGAACTCTACGGTGCCGCCGGCAACGTTGTTGCGACCACGGATCACAGCGTCAGCCATCGAACCCATGTACAGCTGGATAGCGCGGATTGCGTCATCGTTGCCTGGGATGATGTAGTCAACGCCTTCCGGGCTGCTGTTGGTATCGACTACGCCGATAACCGGGATGCCCAGCTTGTTGGCTTCGGTGATCGCGATGCGCTCGTGATCAACGTCGATAACGAACAGAGCGTCTGGCAGACCGCCCATGTCCTTGATACCACCCAGGGAACGATCCAGCTTTTCCAGGTCACGGGAGCGCATCAGCGCTTCTTTCTTGGTCAGCTTGGCGAAAGTACCGTCTTCGGCTTGTACTTCAAGGTCACGCAGACGCTTGATGGAAGCACGGATGGTCTTGAAGTTGGTCAGCATGCCGCCCAACCAGCGGTGATCGACGTACGGCGAACCGCAACGTGCTGCTTCTTCAGCAACGATCTTGCCAGCGGAACGCTTGGTGCCGACGAACAGAATCTTGTTTTTGCCCTGGGCCAGACGCTCTACGAAAGTCAGAGCTTCGTTGAACATTGGCAGGGTTTTTTCAAGGTTGATGATGTGGATCTTGTTACGCGCGCCGAAAATGTATTTACCCATTTTCGGGTTCCAGTAACGGGTCTGGTGACCGAAGTGCACACCGGCCTTCAGCATATCGCGCATGTTGACTTGGGACATGATAGTTCCTTAATAAGTCGGGTTTGGCCTCCACGTATCCCAATGACCAACCACCAGCATTTCGCTTGCGGCACCCAGGTCATCGTGTCGACACGTGTGTGGATTTAGGCTTTTCGGGGCATCCCCGGAAAGCGGCGCATTTTATACCACAAGGATGGAAAAAACGGAACCCGGATTCTCAAATCGGGGCGAACGCACATCGCCAGCCCTTGGAATCCGCCCAGAATGCACCATTCTATAAGGAGAAGCGATGCACTGAGCCGCGGATTTGCGCTGATCGTCTGTTAGAATCGCGTTTTTCAGGGCTGCGAAGATCGATCGCGCAACGCCCTTTTCGTCAAGAAAGCGCCATCGAGCGCAGAGAGAGCCTGTATGACCGTCACCCTCAAAACCCCCGAGGACATCGCAAAAATGCGCGTCGCCGGCAAACTGGCCGCCGATGTGCTGGAAATGATTGCTGAACATGTCAAACCGGGCGTTACCACCGATCAACTGAACCAGATCTGCCACGACTATATCGTCAACGAGCAGAAGGCCATCCCTGCCCCGCTGAACTACAAGGGCTATCCCAAGTCGATCTGCACCTCGATCAACCATGTGGTCTGCCACGGCATCCCGAACGACAAGCCGCTCAAGGATGGCGACACCCTGAACATCGACGTCACCGTGATCAAGGATGGCTACCACGGCGACACCAGCCGCATGTTCCACGTCGGCAGCGTGCCGGTCTGGGCCGAGCGCCTGTCGCAAGTGACCCAGGAATGCATGTACAAGGCGATCGAGATCGTCAAGCCCGGCTGCCGCCTGGGCGACATCGGTGAAATCATCCAGAAGCACGCCGAGAAAAACGGTTTTTCGGTGGTTCGTGAGTTCTGCGGCCACGGCATCGGCAAGGTGTTCCATGAAGAGCCGCAGATCCTGCACTACGGCCGTGCCGGTACCGGCATGGAACTGAAGGCCGGCATGACCTTCACCATCGAGCCGATGATCAACCAGGGCAAGGCCGACACCAAGGTGCTGGGCGATGGCTGGACCGCGATCACCAAGGACCGCAAGCTGTCGGCACAGTGGGAACACACCCTGCTGGTGACCGAGACCGGTTACGAGATCTTCACCCTGCGCAGCGATGACACCATCCCCCGCGTTTCGGCCTGATCCGCTCACCGAACCCAGCCTATAGAAAGGAAAGCCAATCAATGCCGCAGGTGGATCCCGAACTCTTCGATCGTGGCCAGTTCCAGGCTGAACTGGCCCTGAAGGCCAGCCCGATCGCGGCCTTCAAGAAGGCGATCCGCCAGGCGCGCGAAGTGCTCGACGGACGCTTTCGCAGCGGCCGGGACATTCGCCGATTGATCGAGGACCGTGCCTGGTTCGTCGATAACCTCCTGCAAAAGGCCTGGGAGCAGTTCGACTGGAGTGAGGACGCCGACATCGCGCTGGTCGCGGTCGGCGGCTACGGTCGTGGCGAGCTGCACCCCTACTCCGACATCGACCTGTTGATCCTGCTCGACAGCGCCGACCACGAGGTTTTCCGCGATTCCATCGAGCGCTTCCTGACCCTGCTGTGGGACATCGGCCTGGAAGTCGGCCAGAGCGTTCGGTCGGTCGAGGAGTGCGCCATCGAAGCCCGCGCCGACCTGACAGTCGTCACCAACCTGATGGAAAGCCGCACCATCTGCGGCCCGGAGCACTTGCGCCAGCGCATGCTGGATGTCACCAGCACCGCGCACATGTGGCCGAGCAAGGACTTCTTCCTGGCCAAGCGCGCCGAGCAGAAAGCCCGTCACCACAAGTACAACGACACCGAATACAACCTGGAACCCAACGTCAAGGGCTCGCCCGGCGGCCTGCGGGATATCCAGACGATTCTGTGGGTGGCCCGTCGCGAGTACGGCACCTTGAACCTGCGGGCACTGGCCGGCGAAGGTTTCCTGGTCGAAAGCGAAAACGCCTTGCTGGCCTCCTCCCAGGAGTTCCTGTGGAAGGTCCGCTACGCCCTGCACATGCTCGCCGGGCGCGCCGAAGACCGCCTGCTGTTTGATCACCAGCGCACCATTGCCGGGCTGCTGGGCTTTGAAGGGGACGACGCCAAGCAGGCCGTCGAGAACTTCATGCAGCAGTATTTCCGCGTGGTCATGAGCATTGCCCAGCTCAGCGACCTGATCATCCAGCACTTCGAGGAAGTCATCCTCGCACCGGAGGATGCAGCGCCGCCACAGCCGGTCAACTCGCGCTTCCAGCTGCACGACGGCTACATCGAGGCGCGTAACGACAATGTGTTCCGCCGCACGCCGTTCGCCATGCTCGAGATCTTCGTGCTGATGGCCCAGCAACCGGAAATCAAGGGCGTACGCGCCGACACCATTCGTCTGCTGCGCGAAAATCGCCACCTGATCGACGACAACTTCCGCAACGACATTCGCAACACCAGCCTGTTCATCGAGCTGTTCAAATGCAAGATCGGCATCCACCGCAACCTGCGCCGGATGAACCGTTACGGCATTCTCGGGCGTTATCTGCCGGAGTTCGGTTTCATCGTCGGTCAGATGCAGCACGACCTGTTCCACATCTACACGGTCGACGCCCACACCCTGAACCTGATCAAGCACCTGCGTAAGTTGCAGTACACCCAGGTTTCGGAAAAATTCCCGCTGGCCAGCAAGCTCATGGCCAAGCTGCCCAAGCCTGAACTGATCTACCTCGCCGGGCTGTATCACGACATCGGCAAGGGCCGGCATGGCGATCACTCGGAGATCGGCGCGGTGGACGCCGCCGCCTTCTGCCAACGCCATCAACTGCCGGTGTGGGACAGCCGCCTGATCGTCTGGCTGGTGCAAAACCATCTGGTGATGTCGACCACGGCCCAGCGCAAGGATTTGTCCGACCCGCAGGTGATCCATGATTTCGCCTTGGCCGTGGGCGATGAAACCCGCCTCGACTACCTGTACGTGCTGACGGTCGCCGACATCAACGCCACCAACCCGACCCTGTGGAATTCCTGGCGGGCCAGCCTGCTGCGCCAGCTCTACACCGAGACCAAGCGCGCCCTGCGTCGTGGCCTGGAAAACCCGGTGGACCGCGAAGAACAGATCCGCCAGACCCAGAGCGCCGCGCTGGACATCCTCGTGCGGGGCGGCACCGACCCGGACGACGTCGAGCAGTTGTGGGCGCAATTGGGTGACGACTATTTCCTGCGCCACACCGCCGGCGACGTCGCCTGGCACAGCGATGCGATCCTCCAGCAGCCGGCCGACGGCGGGCCGCTGGTGCTGATCAAGGAAACCACCCAACGCGAGTTCGAGGGCGGCACGCAGATCTTCATCTACGCACCGGACCAGCACGACTTCTTCGCCGTGACCGTGGCCGCGATGGACCAGCTCAACCTGAACATCCATGACGCGCGGGTCATCACCTCCAGCAGCCAGTTCACCCTCGACACCTACATTGTGCTCGACACCGACGGCGACTCGATCGGCGATAATCCGGCGCGGGTCAAGCAGATCCGTGACGGCCTGGCCGAAGCCCTGCGCAACCCGGACGACTACCCGACCATCATCCAGCGCCGAGTGCCGCGCCAGCTCAAGCATTTCGCCTTTGCGCCACAGGTGACGATCCACAATGACGCCCAGCGTCCGGTGACCGTCCTGGAACTGACCGCCCCTGACCGCCCTGGCCTGCTGGCACGGGTCGGCACGATTTTCCTGGAGTTCGACCTGTCGCTGCAAAACGCCAAGATCGCCACCCTCGGCGAGCGCGTGGAAGACGTGTTCTTCATTACCGACGCGAACAACCAGCCGTTGTCCGACCCGTTGTTGTGCAGTCGGTTACAAGACGCAATCGTCGAGCAGTTGAGTGTTAACCAGGAACCCGATATCAAATTGTCGCGCATCAGTATCTGAATCAAAAAACCGCCCCCTGTAGGAGCTGGCTTGCCAGCGATGGACTAATAGGCGCCGCGTTTACCCTGTAAAAACGCGTCATCGTTAACGACCATCGCTGGCAAGCCAGCTCCTACAAAGGGCCGGCCAGCCGCCACACCGAACGAGATCTACCGATGAACAACGCCCTGACCCAGCTCCAGCCCTACCCGTTCGAAAAGCTCCGCGCCCTGCTCGGCAGCGTCACGCCCAACCCCGACAAGCGCCCTATCGCGCTGTCGATCGGCGAACCCAAGCACCGCTCGCCAAGCTTCGTCGCCGAGGCCCTGGCCAGCAACCTGGATCAGATGGCCGTGTACCCGACCACCCTCGGCATCCCGGCCCTGCGCGAAGCCATCGGCGCCTGGTGCGAGCGTCGCTTCGGCGTGCCGAACGGCTGGATCGACCCGGCGCGCAACGTGCTGCCGGTCAACGGTACCCGCGAAGCGCTGTTCGCCTTCACCCAGACCGTGGTCAATCGTGGCGACGATGCGCTGGTGGTCAGCCCGAACCCCTTCTATCAGATCTACGAAGGCGCCGCGTTCCTCGCCGGGGCCAAGCCGCACTACCTGCCGTGCCTGGACGAAAACGGCTTCAACCCGGATTTCGATGCCGTTTCCCCGGACATCTGGAAACGCTGCCAGATCCTGTTCCTGTGCTCGCCGGGTAACCCGACCGGCGCTCTGATTCCGGTCGAGACCCTGAAGAAGCTGATCGCCCTGGCTGACGAACACGACTTCGTGATCGCTGCGGACGAGTGCTACAGCGAGCTGTATTTCGACGAACAGACCCCGCCGGCCGGGCTGCTCAGCGCCTGCGTGGAATTGGGTCGCAAGGACTTCAAGCGTTGCGTGGTCTTCCACAGCCTCTCCAAGCGCTCCAACCTGCCGGGCCTGCGTTCTGGCTTCGTGGCCGGTGACGCGGATATCCTCAAGGGCTTCCTGCTCTATCGCACCTACCACGGCTGCGCGATGCCGGTTCAAACCCAACTGGCCAGCGTCGCCGCGTGGAACGACGAAGTGCACGTACGCGCCAACCGTGCGCTGTATCGCGAAAAGTATGACGCCGTGCTGGAAATCCTCAGCCCGGTGCTGGACGTGCAACGCCCGGACGGCGGTTTTTATCTGTGGCCGAATGTGGCCGGTGACGACGCAGCCTTCTGCCGCGACCTGTTCGAGCAGGAGCACGTGACCGTGGTGCCGGGCTCCTACCTGTCGCGGGATGTCGATGGCGTCAATCCGGGTGCCGGCCGTGTGCGCATGGCGCTGGTTGCGCCGTTGGCCGAGTGTGTCGAGGCTGCGCAACGTATCCGCGACTTCATCCAGCGCCGCAAATAACCGCGGGGTTATTTCACCTGGCCGAGCTTGGCTTCACTCAGATCCAGCTCACCCAACACCTCACGCAACACGTCATCGCCGATCTGGTGATGACGACTGAGGCTGTACAGCTCCAGGCGCTGCGCCCGCAGCGCCTTCAAGCGCAAACGCCGCTCCAGCAAATCCATCTGGAACGCCAGTGCCTGGGCTTCGGCCGAGTCATTGAACACCTCCAGCTGATGCCGATATTCGGACATGATCCGCGCCTTGAGCTCTGCCGCCAGCGCCGCTTGAGCAGCGTCCTGTGGGTTGACCTCTTCGGTTTCGAGGGCATGGATCGCCGCTTCGGCGGTTTTGCGCCAGGCATCGCGCACTTCATTGCGGCGCTTGTCGTCCGGGCTTTTCTCGATGCCGCGCAGCAGCAACGGCAAGGCAATGCACGCGGCGATCAACGACAGCAGAATCACCCCGGCGGCGATGAAGATCAGCAGGTCGCGCTCGGGAAATGCGTCGCCCCCCATGAGCATCGGCACCGACAACACACCCGCCAGCGTCACCGCCCCGCGCACGCCACCGACGGTCAGCAACCAGCAGGAGCGCGCGCTCGGCACCCGGGTGATCTCATCCTTGCCACGCCAGCGCCGCAGCACAATGGACAGGCGCCAGATGCTTTGCACCCAGACGAACCGCAGCACCAGCAACACCAGGAAAATCGCCAGCACATCGAAGCATCGATACAACAGCGTCGGCCACAGCGAGGTTTCATGGCTGGCCACGGCCTTGACGATGTCCGGCAACTGCAAGCCCAGCAGCAGGAAGATCAGGCCATTGAAGGCGAACTCGAGCAATGACCAGACGCTGCGATTGAGCAGCCGCGTGTTGGTCTGGCGCGGCAGCAGATCGAGCCAGCTCTGCATCATCCCCGCCGCGACCGCCGACAGGATGCCCGACGCCCCCACGCGCTCGGCCAGCACGTAAGCGGCAAACGGCAGCAACAACATGAAGACGACGTGGGTGGCCGGGTCATCCCAGCCACGGGCGATCATCCATGAGCGCAGGCGCCCCACCAACCAGCTCAATGCCACGCCGATGGCCAGGCCACCCACCGCCACCAAGACGAAGGTGACACTGGCGTTGGCCAGCGAGAACGCCCCGGTCACTGCCGCCACAAGGGCGAACTTGAACGTCACCAGACCCGAGGCATCGTTCATCAAGGCCTCGCCCTGCAGGATGTGCATCAAGGGCGTGGGCAAGCGATTCTGCGAGATCGCCGAGACCGCCACGGCGTCCGTGGGCGACAGCACTGCGGCCAAGGCAAAGGCTACCGGAAGCGGGATAGTCGGCAGCAACCAGTGAATGAAATACCCGGCGCCGACCACGGTAAACAGCACCAACCCTACCGCCAGAGTCAGGATCGGGCCACGTAGTTGCCAGAATTCACGCTTGGGCATGCGCCAACCGTCGGAAAACAACAAAGGCGGCAGGAACAGGAACAGAAACAATTCAGGGTCCAACGCCACATGCAGGCCGAGGGTCGGCCAGGCCAGCAAGGCGCCCGCGGCAATTTGTACCAACGGCAGTGGCAGCGGGATCACCCGCCCGAGCAAGCGCGAAACGCCTACCAGCATCAACAGGATCAGGACGGTGTAGGCGGTTTGCATAAAACGGAAATCTCAGACGATCGACAGCGTTGAACTGCCATATTAGCCGCTTAGGATACGTCTGACCGTTGTACCTATGTCGCAGCCCCCGTGTGGGAGCCAGCCTGCTGGCGATGGCGGCGCCAAATTCAATACTGATGCCGACAGATCCGACGCTATCGCCAGCAGGCTGGCTCCCACAGGTTTTGCAGTGGGAAATCGACCTCAAGCGCCGCGAAACCGTCCGGCCATGGCATAATCCGACACCTTTTATTTCCGACACCTGTAAAGGGGGCGATTCCTTGACCGTTTCAAGTAAAACGTTGCACCTTTTCGGCATCAAGGCTTGCGACACCATGAAAAAGGCGCGCACCTGGCTCGATGAACACGCTGTCAGCTATGACTTCCATGATTACAAAGCGGTCGGTATCGACCGTGAACACCTGACCCAATGGTGCAACGAGCACGGCTGGGAAGTGGTGTTGAACCGTGCAGGCACGACCTTTCGCAAGCTCGACGACGAACGCAAAGCCGATCTCGACCAGCCGAAAGCCATCGAACTGATGCTCGCACAACCTTCGATGATCAAGCGCCCGGTGCTCGATCTCGGTGACCGAACCCTGATTGGCTTCAAGCCAGATATCTACGCGGCCGCGCTCAAGTAAGCAGCCCGTTCCAATTTGTTAGAGGTATCAACATGTCCACTACCCTGTTCAGCCTGGCCTTTGGTGTCGGCACTCAAAACCGCCAAGGCGCGTGGCTGGAAGTGTTCTACGCACAGCCACTGCTCAACCCTTCGGCCGAACTGGTTGCTGCCATCGCGCCGATCCTGGGCTACAGCGAAGGCAACCAGGCCATCACCTTCACCACCGCGCAAGCTTCGCAGCTGGCTGAAGCGGTGAAAGGCGTCGACGCTGCCCAGGCCGCCCTGCTGACCCGTCTGGCAGAGAGCCACAAGCCGCTGGTCGCCACCATCCTGGCTGAAGACGCACAACTGACCTCCACGCCTGAGGCCTACCTCAAGCTGCACCTGCTGTCCCATCGCCTGGTCAAGCCCCACGGCCTGAACCTGGCGGGCGTGTTCCCGCTGCTGCCGAACGTAGCCTGGACCAGCCAGGGCGCGATTGACCTGGCCGAACTGGCCGAGCACCAACTCGAAGCCCGCCTGCGCGGCGAGCTGCTGGAAGTGTTCTCGGTGGACAAGTTCCCGAAAATGACCGACTACGTGGTACCGGCCGGCGTGCGTATCGCTGACGCCGCGCGCCTGCGCCTGGGCGCCTATGTGGGCGAAGGCACCACCGTGATGCACGAAGGCTTCATCAACTTCAACGCCGGCACCGAAGGCCCGGGCATGATCGAAGGCCGCGTTTCCGCTGGCGTATTCGTCGGCAAGGGCTCGGACCTGGGCGGCGGTTGCTCGACCATGGGCACCCTGTCTGGCGGCGGCAACATCGTGATCAAGGTGGGCGAAGGCTGCCTGATCGGCGCCAACGCCGGTATCGGCATCCCGTTGGGCGATCGCAACACCGTTGAATCGGGCCTGTACGTGACCGCCGGTACCAAAGTGGCGCTGCTGGACGAGAACAACAAGCTGGTCAAGGTCGTGAAGGCCCGGGAACTGGCCGGCCAGGCCGACCTGCTGTTCCGCCGCAATTCGGAAACCGGTGCCGTGGAATGCAAAACCCACAAATCGGCCATCGAACTGAACGAAGCGCTGCACGCTCACAACTAAGCCTGTGGGAGCGAGCCTGCTCGCGATGGCGTCCTCGAAACCGCCATCGTGAGCAGAATCGAACCCATAATGGTCAGGCGTACACCCCGCCCATGTTCACCAGGGCCCGATAGCATGATGATTCTCTCTCCCTGGCGTGCCGACTTTCCGGCCATCGCCGCCCTGCAACGGCAAGGCCAGACCTATCTGGACAACGCCGCCACCACCCAAAAACCGCAAGCCCTGCTCGATGCCCTGGCGCATTACTACGCCAACGGCGCGGCCAACGTGCATCGGGCGCAACACCTGCCCGGCGCCCATGCCACCCAGGCGTTCGAGGACAGTCGGCGCAAAACCGCCCATTGGCTGAATGCCGGCGACAGCGGTCAAATTGTCTTTACCCACGGCGCGACTAGCGCGCTGAACCTCCTGGCCTATGGCCTGGAACCTCTTTTCAATCCAGGCGACGAGATTGTCATCAGCGCCCTGGAACACCACGCCAACCTGCTGCCGTGGCAGCAACTGGCGCACCGTCGCGACCTGAAGCTGGTGATCCTGCCGCTGGATGCCGACGGTGTGATCGACCTTGAAGCCGCCGCACCCATGATCGGCCCTCGCACACGTCTGCTGGCCGTCAGTCAGTTGTCCAACGTTATTGGCGCCTGGCAACCGTTACCCGCGCTGCTGGCGCTGGCCAAGGCACACAACGCCTTGACCGTGATCGACGGCGCCCAGGGCGTGGTCCATAGCCGCCATGACGTGCAGGCGTTGGGCTGCGACTTCTATGTATTTTCCAGCCACAAGCTCTACGGCCCCGATGGCCTGGGCGTTCTGTTCGGGCGCAATGAGGCGCTCAAGCAACTGCGCCATTGGCAGTTCGGCGGCGAAATGGTGCTGGACGCGGATTACCTCAGCGCGCGCTTTCGCCCTGCCCCGCTGGGTTTCGAGGCCGGAACGCCGCCGATTTCCAGTGTCATCGGGCTGGGGGCAACCCTGGATTACCTCGCCGGCCTCGACCAGGACGCGGTCTCGGCCCATGAAGCGGCGCTGCATGCCTGTCTGTTGAAAGGCCTTGAGTCACGCAACGGCATCCGGTTGCTAGGCAAACCGCAGGTGGCACTGGCCAGTTTTACCGTCGAAGGTGTGCATAACTCGGATCTGGCGCACTTGCTGACCGAACAGGGCATCGCCGTGCGCGCCGGTCATCACTGCGCCATGCCATTGCTCAAAAGTCTTGAGCTGTCCGGGGCGATTCGGGTGTCGTTGGCGTTGTACAACGATTCCGAGGATCTTCAACGGTTCTTTGAAGCGCTGGACCAGGCGCTGGAGTTGCTGCGATGAGCTTGCCCGCCGATGCCGTGACTGCACTCGCAACTTTTCAGGCTGCCGCTGGCTGGGAACAGCGTGCGCGTTTGCTGATGCAATGGGGCGAGCGTCTGCCCGCCCTGAGCGATGCGCAGATGTGCGACGGCAACCGGGTGCACGGCTGTGAAAGCCAGGTGTGGCTGGTGGGCGAGTTGCAGGGCGGTCATTGGCAGTTCAGCGCCAACAGCGATGCGCGGTTGATTCGCGGTTTGGTGGCATTGCTGCTGGCGCGGGTCAACGGCTTGTCAGCGGTCGAGTTGCGGCAGGTGGATTTGCCGGAGTGGTTCAATCAGTTGGGACTGGGGCGGCAGTTGTCGCAGTCGCGCAGTAACGGCTTGAATGCTGTTCTCCAGCGGATGCGGAGCCTAAGCGACGTGTAGGAGCTGCCGCAGGCTGCGATCTGTTGATCTTGATTTTCAAGATCAACAGATCGCAGCCTGCGGCAGCTCCTACAGGGGTTTGACCCGCTCCGCCGGCCGCCTTACACCCGCCACAATCTTGTCCACCGCCTTGGTCGCCGCGACCATGCCGAAGGTCGCCGTCACCATCATCACCGCGCCAAAGCCGCCGGCACAATCGAGCTTCACCCCATCACCGACAAAACTCTTCTGCAAACAAATGCTGCCATCCGGTTTCGGGTAGCGCAGTTGTTCGGTGGAGAACACGCACGGCACGCTGTAATGACGGGTCACGGTGCGCGAGAAGCCATAGTCGCGACGCAAGGTGGAGCGTACTTTCGAAGCCAGCGGGTCATTGAACGTGCGGTTGAGGTCGCAGACCTGGATCAGCGTCGGGTCGATCTGCCCGCCCGCACCGCCGGTGGTGATGATCTGGATCTTGCGCCGCTTGCACCAGGCGATCAGCGCCGCCTTGGCGTTGACGCTGTCGATGCAGTCGATCACGCAGTCGATGTTCGGCGTGATGTACTCGGCCATGGTCTCGCGCGTGACGAAATCCGGCACCGCGTGCACCGTGCAGTCCGGGTTGATCCCGCGCAGGCGCTCGGCCATCACCTCGACCTTGGGTTTGCCGACGGTGCTGTCCAGCGCATGCAACTGGCGGTTGGCGTTGCTCACGCAAACATCATCCAGATCGAACAGTGATATCTCGCCCACACCGCAACGCGCCATGGCTTCCGCCGCCCAGGAGCCGACGCCACCGACACCGACGATCGCCACATGCGCCGCTTTCAAGCGCTCAAGGCCTTCGATGCCATACAAACGGGCGATGCCTGCAAACCGCGGATCTTCTGTACTCATGACCATAACCCCAAAAACCGGCGGGCATTATATGGCGATATGAAGACAAAATCAGTTACATGAAAAACTGAAAGAACTTTAACGAAATCAAACTGCCCAATATCGGGTAATTCCCTGTCCGCTGTACGTTCAGAGAATGCCCAGTGTAGGATGCGCGCCCCTCGGCGGTCCGACCGTTCCTTCGTTCCACAGTCTTTGGAACCCGAAATAACTATGTCATCGCGTAAATTTGGACTCAACCTGGTGGTGGTGCTCGCCATCGCTGCCTTGTTTACCGGCTTCTGGGCGCTGATCAACCGCCCGGTGACCGCCCCCAACTGGCCCGAACAGATCTCCGGCTTCTCGTACTCACCTTTCCAGCAGGGTCAATTCCCGCAGAAAGAGCAGTACCCGACCGACGATCAAATGCGTCGTGACCTGGAGATCATGAGCAAGTTGACGGACAACATCCGTACTTACTCGGTCGACGGTACGCTGGAGAACATTCCCAAGCTGGCGGAAGAGTTTGGCCTGCGCGTGACGCTGGGGATCTGGATCAGCCCGGACCAGGAGCGCAACGAGCGCGAAATCACCCGCGCCATCGAAATCGCCAACACCTCACGCAGTGTGGTTCGCGTGGTGGTCGGTAACGAAGCGATCTTCCGCAAGGAAATCACCGCCCAGGAACTCAGCGTCATGCTCGACCGCGTCCGCGCTGCCGTGAAAGTGCCGGTGACCACGTCCGAACAGTGGCACGTCTGGGAAGAGCACCCGGAACTGGCCAAGCACGTCGACCTGATCGCCGCCCACGTGCTGCCGTACTGGGAATTCATCCCGATGGACAAGGCCGGGCAGTTCGTCCTCGACCGCGCCCGCGACCTGAAAAAGATGTTCCCGAAAAAACCGCTGCTGCTCTCCGAAGTGGGCTGGCCGAGCAACGGCCGCATGCGCGGGGGCGCCGATGCGTCGCCGGCAGACCAGGCGATCTACCTGCGAACCCTGGTCAACAAGCTCAACCGCCAGGGCTTCAACTACTTCGTGATCGAAGCCTTCGACCAGCCGTGGAAGGCCAGTGACGAAGGCTCGGTGGGTGCTTATTGGGGCGTGTTCAACGCCGCGCGCCAACAGAAATTCAACTTCGAAGGCCCGGTGGTCGCCATTCCGCAATGGCGCGTGCTGGCCGTGGGTTCGGTGGTGCTGGCCCTGCTGTCGTTGACCCTGTTGATGATCGACGGCTCGGCGTTGCGCCAGCGTGGCCGCACCTTCCTGACCTTTATCGCGTTCCTCTGCGGTTCGGTGCTGGTGTGGATCGGTTATGACTACAGCCTGCAATACAGCACCTGGTTCAGCCTGACCGTGGGGTTCCTGCTCGCCCTCGGTGCGCTCGGGGTGTTCATCGTGTTGCTGACCGAGGCCCATGAACTGGCCGAGGCCGTGTGGGTGCACAAGCGCCGACGCGAGTTCCTGCCGGTGGAAGGCGACTCCAGCTACCGTCCGAAAGTGTCGATCCATGTGCCGTGCTACAACGAGCCGCCGGAGATGGTCAAACAGACCCTCAACGCCCTGGCCAACCTCGACTATCCGGACTTCGAAGTCCTGATCATCGACAACAATACCAAGGACCCGGCCGTCTGGGAGCCGGTGCGCGATTACTGCGCAACCCTCGGCCCGCGCTTCAAGTTCTTCCACGTCGCGCCCCTGGCCGGTTTCAAGGGCGGCGCGCTGAACTACCTGATTCCGCACACCGCCAAGGATGCCGAAGTGATCGCGGTGATCGATTCCGATTATTGCGTGCACCCCAACTGGCTCAAGCACATGGTGCCGCACTTCGCCGATCCGAAGATCGCCGTGGTGCAGTCGCCGCAGGACTACCGCGACCAGAACGAAAGTACCTTCAAGAAGCTCTGCTACGCCGAGTACAAAGGTTTCTTCCACATCGGCATGGTCACCCGCAACGACCGTGACGCGATCATCCAGCACGGCACCATGACCATGACCCGCCGCTCGGTGCTCGAAGAATTGGGCTGGGCCGACTGGTGCATCTGTGAAGACGCCGAGCTGGGCCTGCGGGTGTTCGAAAAAGGCCTGTCGGCGGCGTATTACCACGACAGCTACGGCAAAGGCTTGATGCCCGACACCTTCATCGACTTCAAGAAACAGCGTTTCCGCTGGGCCTACGGCGCGATCCAGATCATCAAGCGTCACACCCGCAGCCTGCTGCGCGGCAAGGACACCGAGCTGACGCGCGGCCAGCGCTACCACTTCCTCGCGGGCTGGCTGCCATGGGTGGCCGATGGCATGAACATCTTCTTTACCGTCGGCGCGCTGTTGTGGTCGGCGGCGATGATCATCGTGCCGCAACGGGTCGACCCGCCGCTGCTGATTTTCGCCATCCCGCCCCTGGCGCTGTTCGTGTTCAAGGTCGGCAAGATCATCTTCCTCTACCGTCGCGCGGTGGGCGTGAACCTCAAGGATGCCTTCTGCGCGGCGCTGGCCGGGCTGGCGTTGTCGCACACCATCGCCAAGGCGGTGTTGTACGGTTTCTTCACCAGCAGCATTCCGTTCTTCCGCACGCCGAAGAATGCCGATAACCACGGCTTCTGGGTGGCGATTTCCGAGGCCCGCGAAGAAGTGTTCATCATGTTGCTGTTGTGGGGCGCGGCCCTGGGGATCTACCTGGTGAACGGCATGCCGAGCAACGACATGCGCTTCTGGGTGACCATGTTGCTGGTGCAGTCGCTGCCGTACCTGGCCGCCCTGATCATGGCGTTCCTGTCGTCGCTGCCCAAGCCGTCGGTCGAAGTGCAAGCGGCACCCGTGGTCTAAATAAGGCCGGATACACTAAACGGCGGCCAATGGTCGCCGTTTTGCTTTAAGATAACCGCCATTTTGCGGGGCTTGGCGTGATATCCATCCCTGTGGGAGCCAGCCTGCTGGCGATGGCAATGTAACAATCACCGTTTATGTTGACTGCCACACCGCCATCGCCAGCAGGCTGGCTCCCACATTCAGTCCGCGCCCATATTCATGATCTCCGGAGTTTTCCATGACGGCCCACGCCGACCTTTCGCCGACCCTTCAACTCGCCATCGACCTGATCCGCCGTCCGTCCGTGACCCCGGTCGACGCCGATTGCCAGAAGCAGATGATGCAGCGCCTGGGCGATGCCGGTTTTGCCCTGGAACCGATGCGCATCGAAGATGTGGATAACTTCTGGGCCACCCACGGCAAACACGACGGCCCGGTGCTGTGCTTCGCCGGCCACACCGACGTGGTACCGACGGGCCCGGTGACGGCCTGGCAGATCGACCCGTTCAATGCGGTGATCGACGAGCACGGCATGCTCTGCGGCCGTGGCGCGGCGGACATGAAAGGCAGCCTGGCGTCGATGACCGTGGCCGCCGAGCGTTTCGTCGCCGACTACCCGGATCACAAAGGCAAGGTCGCCTTCCTGATCACCAGTGATGAAGAAGGCCCGGCGCATCACGGCACCAAGGCAGTGGTTGAGCGCCTGGCTGCGCGCAAGGAGCGTCTGGACTGGTGCATCGTCGGCGAACCGTCGAGCACCACCCTGGTCGGTGACGTGGTCAAGAATGGCCGTCGCGGCTCACTCGGTGCCAAGCTGACCGTACGCGGTGTGCAGGGCCACGTGGCCTATCCGCACTTGGCGAAGAACCCGATCCACCTCGCCGCCCCGGCCCTCGCGGAACTCGCCGCCGAGCACTGGGACCATGGCAACGATTTCTTCCCGCCGACCAGTTTCCAGATTTCCAACGTCAACTCCGGCACCGGCGCGACCAACGTGATCCCGGGTGACCTGGTCGCCGTGTTCAACTTCCGCTTCTCCACCGAGTCCACCGTCGAAGGCCTGCAAAAGCGCGTCGCCGACATCCTCGACAAGCACGGCCTGGACTGGCACATCGACTGGGCATTGTCCGGCCTGCCGTTCCTCACCGAGCCGGGCGCGCTGCTCGATGCGGTGTCGTCGAGCATCAAGGACATCACCGGTCGGGACACCAAGGCGTCCACCAGTGGGGGCACCTCCGACGGCCGCTTCATCGCCACCATGGGCACGCAAGTAGTCGAACTGGGGCCGGTCAACGCGACCATCCACCAGGTCAACGAGCGCGTACTGGCGGCTGACCTCGACGTGCTGACCGAGATTTACTACCAGACCCTGATCAAGTTGCTCGCCTGATGCTCGCGTGTCCGATCTGCAGCGAACCGCTGGGCGCGGTGGACAACGGCGTGGCCTGCCCCGCCGGGCATCGTTTCGACCGCGCGCGCCAGGGTTACCTGAACCTGTTGCCGGTGCAGCACAAGAACAGCCGCGACCCTGGGGATAACCAGGCAATGGTCGAAGCCCGCCGCGACTTCCTCAACGCCGGCCATTACGCGCCGGTGGCCAGGCGCCTGGCGGAGCTGGCTGCCGGCTACGCGCCACAGCGCTGGGTCGACATCGGCTGTGGCGAGGGTTACTACACCGCGCAGATCGCCGACGCCTTGCCGGAGGCCGACGGCTACGCCCTGGACATTTCCCGGGAAGCGGTCAAGCGTGCGTGCAAACGCAATCCCGGGCTCACCTGGTTGATCGCCAGCATGGCCCGCGTACCTCTGGCGTCGGGCAGCTGTCAGTTCCTCGCCAGCGTCTTCAGCCCGCTGGATTGGGACGAAGCCAAACGCCTGCTCAGCCCCGGCGGCGGCCTGATGAAAGTCGGACCGACCAGCGGCCACCTGATGGAATTACGCGAGCGGCTGTACGACGAAGTGCGCGAGTACATCGACGACAAGCACCTGGACCTGGTGCCCGAAGGCATGGCGCTGGCGCACAGTGAAACCCTGACCTTCAAACTGACGCTAACCAGCGGCCAGGACCGGGCGAACCTGCTGGCCATGACGCCCCACGGCTGGCGTGCGAGTGCCGAACGCCGGGCAGCGGTGATCGAGCAGGTCGAACCCTTCGAGGTCACCGTATCGATGCGCTACGATTATTTCGTACTTCAATAACTTCAAACATTTTTGGCCTTGGGCAACGGCCCGAGGCCGGCTAAATCCGCGAATGGATTTTTCAGACACGCAGTGAGGACATCCATGCGCCAACCCGATATCGAGATTTACCTGAAAGACGCCGACGTCGACCACAAGGCCATCTCGGCCTGGCTCGGCACGGCTCTGGGCCCGTGCACCGACTGGGTACAGAAAGGCCAGACCTACAAGTGCAAGGCGGGGAATGTGCCGGTGACCTGGTTGCCAAAAGCCGTAGGAAAGTGGAACAGCCTGTACCTGGAAAGCGACCAGACGCCGTGGGACGACGACATCGCCTGCGCTCGCGCCGCGTTTGCCGCGCTGAACGTCGAAGTGCGCTGCGCACCGGGTAGCTGGGTCGAGGAAGAAGGCGAAGAGACGGCGGATCGCTGGATTCGCATCAGCGCCGATGGTGAAGAAGAGATCACCTGGAAAACCGCGTAAACGACGCCAATCACATGTGGGAGCGGGCTTGCTCGCGAATGCGGTGTGTCAGTAGCCATCAACGTTGACTGACACACCGCATTCGCGAGCAAGCCCGCTCCCACATGGGTTCTGGCTGATCTGAAGATCCGAGTTACAGACCTACGACATCCTCAGCCTGCAACCCCTTCTCGCCAGTCACCACCCCATACTCAACCTGCTGGCCTTCGGTCAGCGAACGATGCCCTTCGCCGCGAATCGCGCGGTAATGCACGAACACGTCCACCCCGTCCTCGCGTTGAATAAAGCCGTAGCCCTTGGCGTCGTTGAACCACTTCACGTTGCCGGTTTCGCGCGTAGCCATTTTCAGTACCCCCGTTGTTTTTATTTTGAGCGGCCGAGTATATGACAGGCACAGAAACTCTCAACTACAGATTGGTTGACCGCTTTTTTGCCGATTTTCGATGAATACGGCACACTATCGAGCGCCCGAGCAACCGCTCGGTTTTATTCACTCACGCAGAAGCCGTATGACCCGTTCCCCGTTCCGCCGTCTTGTGTTTGGCACCCTGCGCCGACTGTTGTACCTCTGGGTTCGCTCGGAGACGATCAACCAGTCGTCGTTCACCCTCAACCTCGACCGCAGTCGTCCGGTGTTCTACGTCCTGCAAAACCCTTCGCTGACCGACCTCGCCGTGGTCGACACCGAATGCACCAAGGCTGGCCTGCCGCGTCCAGTGTTGCCGGTATCGGTGGGCAACCTGCTGGAACCGGCCGCGTTCTTCTACCTGACCCCGGACCCGGACTGGCTCGGCCGCCAGGACAAGCGCGGTGCGCCGCCCACCCTGACCCGCCTGGTCAGCGCCTTGAGCCAGAACGCCGCCGAAGACGCGCAGATCATTCCGGTCAGCGTGTTCTGGGGCCAGTCGCCGGACAGCGAAAACAGTCCATGGAAACTGTTGTTCGCCGACAGCTGGGCGGTCACCGGGCGCCTGCGTCGCCTGCTCAGCATCATCGTGCTGGGACGCAAGACCCGCGTGCAGTTCTCCGCGCCCATCCACCTGCGCGAACTGATCGACCATAACAAGGGCCACGAGCGCACCGTGCGCATGGCCCAGCGTATCCTGCGGGTGCACTTCCGCAACCTGAAGGCCGCAGTGATCGGCCCGGACATTTCCCACCGGCGCAACCTGGTCAAGGGCCTGGTCAACCAGCCCCTGGTCCGGCAAGCGATCCTCGACGAAGCCGAGCGCGAGAACATCTCGCCGGAGAAAGCCAAGGCCCAGGCCCTGCGCTATGGCAACGAGATCGCCTCGGACTACACCTACACCGCTATCCGTTTCCTGGAAGTGGTGCTGAGCTGGTTCTGGAACAAGATCTACGACGGCATCAAGGTCAACCACATCGAAGGCGTACAGAAGGTCGCCCAGGGTCACGAAGTGATCTACGTCCCGTGCCACCGCAGCCACATCGACTACCTGCTGCTGTCGTACCTGCTGTTTCGCAACGGCCTGACCCCGCCGCACATCGCCGCCGGCATCAACCTTAACATGCCGGTGATCGGCAGCCTGCTGCGCCGTGGCGGCGCGTTCTTCATGCGCCGCACGTTCAAGGGCAACCCGCTGTACACCTCGGTGTTCAACGAGTACCTGCATACCCTGTTCACCAAGGGCTTCCCGGTGGAGTACTTCGTCGAGGGCGGCCGTTCGCGCACAGGGCGCATGCTGCAGCCGAAGACCGGGATGCTGGCGATCACCCTGCGCAGCTTCCTGCGCTCGTCGCGCATGCCCATCGTCTTCGTGCCGGTGTACATCGGTTACGAGCGCGTGCTGGAAGGCCGCACCTACCTTGGCGAGTTGCGTGGCGCGACCAAGAAGAAAGAATCGATCTTCGACATCTTCAAAGTCATCGGCGCCCTCAAGCAGCGCTTCGGTCAGGTCGCGGTGAACTTCGGTGAGCCGATCAAACTCGCGGAATTCCTCGACAGCGAACAGCCGGACTGGCGCAAGCAGGAACTGGGCCCGCAGTTCAAACCCGCCTGGCTCAACGAAACCACCAACCGCCTCGGTGAGAAAGTCGCACAGCACTTGAACGAAGCGGCGGCGATCAACCCGGTCAACCTGGTCGCGCTGGCGCTGCTGTCCACCAGCCGCCTGGCCCTGGACGATCGCGCCATGGCGCGGGTGCTCGACCTGTACCTGGCGTTGTTGCGCAAAGTCCCGTACTCACCGCACACCACGTTGCCGGAAGGTGACGGCCGGGCGTTGATCGAGCATGTGAAGGACATGGACCTGCTCTCCGAGCAGAGCGATGCCTTGGGCAAGATTCTCTATCTGGACGAGCAGAACGCCGTCCTGATGACCTACTACCGCAACAACGTGCTGCACATCTTTGCGCTGCCGGCGCTGCTGGCGAGTTTCTTCCAGAGCGCGTCGCGCATGAGCCGCGAACAGATCCTGCGCTACACCCGTGCGCTGTACCCCTACCTGCAAGCAGAGTTGTTCATTCGCTGGTCGCTGGACGAGCTGGATGCGGTGATCGACCAGTGGCTGCAAGCCTTCGTCGAGCAAGGTCTGTTGCGCTTCGAAAACGACGTCTACCTGCGCCCGGCACCAAGTTCACGGCATTTCGTATTGCTGACGCTGCTGTCGAAAAGCATCGCCCAGACCTTGCAGCGCTTCTACATGACCGTCTCCCTGCTGCTCAACAGCGGCCAGAACAGCATCAGCGCCGAAGAACTGGAAGACCTGTGCACGGTCATGGCCCAGCGCCTGTCGATCCTGCATGGCCTGAACGCCCCGGAATTCTTCGACAAGAGCCTGTTCCGCCACTTCATCCAGACGATGCTCGACCTTGAAGTGCTCAAGCGCGACGAAGCCGGCAAGCTGAGCTACCACGAACTGCTCGGTGAACTGGCAGAAGGCGCGGCCAAGCGGGTATTGCCGGCGGAGATTCGCTTGTCGATCCGCCAGGTGGCGTTGCATCGCAGTGAAGATGCGGCGGATCAACCGCCACCCACCGCGCCCTGAAATTCCTGACGACCCTGAACATGGATGTTCAGGAAGATTCGTCGTGGATTTGCCGAATTCCCCTACAGGGGTTTGGCTAATTCAACCATATGCTTGGCACTCGTCATCTTCGACGAATCATTGGATAAGGAAATCATGATGAACAACGAACACACCAAGAGCATCAACGGTACCGTTCACTATCTGCAGAGGATCGGGCTCGCACCGAACTCGACACTTCAAGTCAGCCTGGAGGACGTCTCCCTGGCTGATGCACCGGCCAGGCAGCTCGCTGTCCAGGTTACCCGCAATGCTGAGACCGCCGGGTTGAGTTTCAATCTTGAGTACAGCACCGCGGATATTCAGCCAGGTCACACCTACGCAATCCGTGCACAAATCGAAAACGAAGGACGGCTCATCTTCATCAACACTGAACGCTACCCGGTAGAGTTGGGTGTCGACTATTTGCAGCCACTGGACATACGGGTCGACAACGTCGCCGCAACCGCGCAGCCGGATGCCTGATGTAATGCCAGGTGCCTGGATCGGTTTGCGAGGCGATATTGCAGGCGAAATCCGTTAAATTGTCGTTGGCGCTGCTCTTCTTCACGCGCCAATGACAAGGATCCGCTTCATGAAAAAAATCCGTTTTACCGCCCTGTGCGCAGGTTTGATGATCTCTGCCAGCGCTATGGCGCTGTCCCTCACTGACCTGTCGCAGAAAGACGCCACCGGCGGACTCAAGGACGCCCTGACCCAAGGCGCGCAACTGGCCGTGAAACAACTCGGCACCCCGGGCGGCTTCAGCAACAACCCGGACGTGAAGATCGAACTGCCGGGCAAACTGGGCAAGGTCGCCAGCAAAATGAAACAGTTCGGCATGGGTGATCAGGTCGATCAACTGGAAACCAGCATGAACAAAGCGGCGGAAACCGCCGTGACCCAGGCCCAGCCGATCCTCGTCGACGCGGTGAAGAAAATGTCCGTTGCAGACGCCAAGGGCATCCTCAGTGGCGGCAATGACTCGGCCACCCAGTACCTGAACAAGACCAGCCGCGAACAGATCCGCGCCAGGTTCCTGCCGATCGTCAAGCAAGCCACCGACCAGGTCGGCCTGGCCCAGCAGTACAACTCGTTCGTCGGCCAGGCCGCGACCATGGGCGTGATCGACGCGAAGAGTGCCAACGTCGAGAACTATGTGACCGAACAGGCGTTGAACGGCTTGTTCGAGATGATCGGCAAACAGGAAGAAACCATCCGCCAGAACCCGGCGGCTGCGGCGACCAGTTTGGCCAAGAAAGTATTCGGCACACTGTAACAACCACCTGTAGGAGCTGCCGCAGGCTGCGATCTCTTGATTTTGATTTAAAAAACAAGATCTAAAGATCGCAGCCTTCGGCAGCTCCTACCCGCTCAAAAAAACCGGACTCCGACAACCAACGATCAAAGCTCTCGGCATTAACCAGACTTTTCCTATAAGCCTCGGTAAAGCTGCTGACAGCACGCAGCACCACCCAACACTGGAAATCGATGAAGTACGTCAGGTCCAGGTCATCCGCTTCGCTATTGAGATAGGAGCGTCCGTATTTCACCGGCGCATTGCGTAGCAAGACGCTGATCGCGATGTAACGAAACGCCGAGAAATCATTCTTGAACATGAACCAGTAGAACAACGCCCGTGCGACGCGACCGTTGCCATCACGAAATGGATGCTCATAACCCAGCGCGAAATGCAGCGCGATACCCTTGATCAACGGGTGCAGGTAATCCGCGCGATGCGGATCGTCATGGGATTGATTGATCCACCTCGACAGCACCCGCAATCGAGCCGCGAGCCCCGCGGCGGGAGGCGGAACATGAACCGTATTGCCCTGGCCGTCCTGCACCACCACGTCATCGTTGAGCCGCAGAACCCCCGGCGAGCAACAGGCTGGCGTACTGCGCTGTGCGGGCTTTCGGCGTTCCTTGTGTGGCGATTTTGTCAGCAAATCGAAAACCGGGTCCGACCTCCCCTTCAGCATGGGTGGCTTTTTCATTGGTGCCGTCTCAAAACTTGTGAAACCGAGTCTTGAGTACAACATCCGGGCCTCTGGGGCTCAATATCGGACGGTTCTGATATGGCTGTAGGAAGTTCCGCTGGCTCGAGTTGGCTGTCAGGCCGCCATCGCCGGCAAGCCAGCGCCTACAGTAGATCGGGTACAGCCGCGAGCAAATGGTCGGCCCGAAGGCCGCCCAAGGTCAGATCGGCTCTTTCTTGACCCGGAACCAGGCCGCATACAATGCCGGCAAAAACAACAGCGTCAACGCCGTCGCCACAATCAAACCACCCATGATCGCCACCGCCATCGGCCCGAAGAACACACTGCGCGACAGCGGTATCATCGCCAGAACAGCCGCCAGCGCGGTCAACACAATCGGCCGGAACCGCCGCACCGTAGCCTCGATGATCGCCTGCCAGGGTTTCAACCCGGCAGCGATATCCTGCTCGATCTGATCCACCAGGATCACCGAGTTACGCATGATCATCCCCGACAACGCGATGGTCCCGAGCATGGCCACAAAGCCGAACGGCTGGCGGAACACCATCAGGAACAGCGTCACTCCGATCAGGCCCAAGGGCGCCGTCAGGAACACCATTGCCGTGCGTGAGAAACTGCGCAACTGCAGCATCAGCAAGGTCAACACCACCACGATGAACAACGGCACGCCAGCCTTCACCGAGTTCTGCCCGCGTGCCGAGTCTTCCACGGTACCGCCGACATCCAGCAAGTAGCCGTCGGGCAGTTCAGCGCGGATCGGATCAAGTGTCGGCATGATCTGCTGCACCAAAGTCGCCGGTTGTTCCTTGCCATAGATGTCGGCACGCACAGTGACGTTGGGCAGGCGATTGCGGTGCCAGATCACGCCTTCTTCAAAGCCGTATTCCAGGGTCGCAATCTGCGACAGGGCCACGCTGCGGCCATTGTCGGTCGGCACCGCCAGGCTTGGCAGCAGCGACAGCTCGGTGCGCTCGTGCAAGGTGCCGCGCAACAGGATCTCGATCAACTCGTTGTCTTCGCGGTACTGGCTGACGCTGGAACCGGTCAGCGAGCTCTGCAGGAACTTCGACAGGTTCGCCGTGCTCACCCCCAGGGCCCGCGCACGGTCCTGATCGATGTTCAGGTACACCACCTTGCTCGGCTCTTCCCAGTCCAGGTGGACGTTGACCACATGGGGGTTTTCGCGAACCTTGGCCGCGACTTTGCGGGCCAGTGCGCGGACTTCCTCGATGTGCTCACCGGTCACCCGGAACTGCACCGGATAGCCAACCGGCGGGCCGTTTTCCAGGCGCGTGACCCGCGAGCGCAAGGCCGGGAATTGTTCGTTGAGGGTGGTGATCAGCCAGGTGCGCAGGGGTTCGCGATCCTCGATGGTTTTCGCCAGGACGACAAACTGGGCGAAGCTCGCGGCGGGCAGCTGCTGATCCAACGGCAGGTAAAAACGCGGCGAACCGGTGCCGACGTAGGCCACGTAGTTGTCGATTCCGGCTTTGTCCTTGAGCAACGCTTCGAGGCGCTTGACCTCTTCGGCCGTATTGCTCAGGGATGCGCCTTCGGCCAGCTTCAGGTCGACCATCAACTCCAGACGGCCGGATGCCGGGAAGAACTGTTGCGGCACGAAGCGGAACAGCACGATGGAGGCAATGAACAGCACCACGGTCGCGGTGATCACGGTTTTACGCCAGCGCACGCACCATTCCACCAGACGCCGAACGCGCTGATAAAACGGCGTAGCGTAAGGATCGGGTTGGCCGGCTCCGTGTTTGGCTGCATGAATTTTCGCCAGGTCCGGCAGGAGTTTTTCCCCCAGGTACGGCACGAAGAGCACCGCCGCCACCCAGGATGCCAGCAGCGCAATGGTCACCACTTCGAAGATCGAACGGGTGTATTCGCCGGTACCCGATTGCGCGGTGGCGATCGGCAGGAAGCCGGCGGCGGTGATCAGCGTGCCGGTGAGCATCGGGAAGGCGGTACTGGTCCAGGCATAGCTCGCCGCCTTGATCCGGTCGAAGCCCTGCTCCATTTTGATCGCCATCATTTCCACGGCGATGATGGCGTCGTCCACCAGCAAGCCCAGCGCCAGCACCAGTGCGCCGAGGGAAATCTTGTGCAGGCCAATCCCCAGGTAATACATGCAGGCGAACGTCATCGCCAGCACCAGCGGAATGGCCAGGGCCACCACCATGCCGGTGCGCACACCGAGGGAGAAGAAGCTCACCAGCAACACGATGGCCAGCGCTTCGACCAACACCTGGACGAACTCGCCGACCCCGGTTTTCACCGCGGCCGGTTGGTCGGAGACCTTGCGCAATTGCATGCCGGCCGGGAGATTCTTCTGGATACGGGCAAACTCGATTTCCAGGGCCTTGCCCAGCACCAGGATGTCACCACCGTCCTTCATCGCCACCGCCAGGCCGATGGCGTCTTCAGCCATGAAGCGCATGCGCGGAGCCGGTGGATCGTTGAACCCGCGACGCACGTTCGCGACATCCGAGATGCGGAACGTCCGATCGCCGACGCGAATCGGGAAGTTCTTGATCTCCTCTACCGTCTGAAAATTCCCCGAGACCCGTAGCTGCAATCGCTCGCTGGTGGTTTCAAAGAACCCCGCGGTGGACACCGCATTCTGTTCTTCAAGGGCTTGTTGCACCGCCGCCAAGGGCAGCCCGAGGGTGGCGAGCTTGACGTTGGACAGCTCGATCCAGATCTTTTCGTCCTGCAAACCGAGCAGGTCGACCTTGCCTACATCCTTGACCCGCTGCAGCTGGATCTGGATGCGGTCGGCGTAGTCCTTGAGCACGGCGTAATCGAAACCTTCGCCGGTCAGTGCGTAGATATTGCCGAAGGTGGTGCCGAATTCATCGTTGAAGAACGGCCCCTGGATACCCGGCGGCAGGGTATGACGAATGTCGCTGACCTTCTTGCGCACCTGATACCAGAGTTCCGGGATATCCACCGAGTGCATGGAGTCACGGGCGATGAAGGTTACCTGGGATTCACCGGGGCGGGAGAACGACACGATGCGCTCGTACTCGCCGGTTTCCATCAGCTTCTTTTCAATGCGTTCGGTGACCTGGCGCGAGACTTCCTGCGCGGTCGCTCCCGGCCAGTTGGTGCGGATCACCATGGCCTTGAAGGTGAAGGGCGGGTCTTCGCTTTGACCCAGCTTGGTGTAGGACAATGCGCCGACGATCGCCAGCAAGAGCATCAGGAACAGGACGATCTGGCGATTGCGCAGTGCCCAGGCGGAAAGATTGAAACCCATCGGGGATTACTCCTTGTCCGCCAGATTGACCACGCGGTTGGAGCGATCCACCGGGCGTACGGCCTGCCCGTCGAGAAGCACATGGACGCCGGCGGCCACCACCCAGTCGCTGGCATTGAGGCCTTCAAGCACCGGAACGCTTTTCTCACCGAAGGCGCCGACCCGCACCGGGGTCTTCTTCAAGGTGTTGTTGGCGCTGACGACCCAGACGTAGGTCACGCCGTTTTCCGCAGTCAGCGCCGACAGTGGCACCGACAACGCCACGGCTTCGCCCGTCTGCACGAAGACACGGGCGCTCTGGCCGAGTTCGGCCGGCACCTTGCCGGCATTGAAGGCGATACGTGCGGCGAAGGTGCGGGACTTGGGATCAGCGGCCGGCGACAGCTCGCGGATGTGTCCGGCGAAGCGTTGATCCGGTTGCGTCCACAACTCCACCGCCACCGGCTGGCCGACCTTGAAGCGGCCGAAGCTTTGCTCCGGCAGGCTGATCAACACTTCACGCTCGCCATCGGTGGCCAGGGTGAACACCGTTTGCCCGGCCGCGACCACTTGCCCGACTTCCACCGCACGCTTGGCAACGATGCCATCCTGCGGCGCGCGCAATACCGCGTAACTGGCCTGGTTGGTCGAGACGTTGAATTCGGCCTTGATCTGTTTAAGGCGCGCTTCACCGGAGCGGTACAGGTTTTCGTGATTGTCGTACTGCGAGCGGCTGACCAGCTGACGCTCCATCAGGGTTTTGTAACGATCACGTTCGGCGCGCACCATGTTCAGGTTGGCCTCGGCGGCCGCGACCTGGGCGCGGGTGGCTTCCAGTTGCAGGCGCACGTCCTGGGGGTCGAGTTCTGCCAGTGGCTGATCGGCCTTGACCCGCTGCCCTTCGTCGACCAGTCGTCGGCTGACTTTGCCGCCAATGCGGAACGCCAGGTCCGGTTCAAAACGGGCGCGCACTTCACCGGGATAACTTTCCATCGCCTGGGCCGAAGGCTCTGGCTGGACCACCATGGCCGGGCGCACGCTGGCCACGGGCGCCTCCTCGTGACCACACGCGGTCAATAAGAACGCCAGGCTGACTGGCAACGCGAGGGGCAAGGCATAGCGGAACATGGTGAAGGACCTTTCGCCAATGGTGCTTGGAATAATTATACTGACGAGTATGTTATTAATAGCAAACTCACCAGTCCAGTAATAAAAGCGAATATGCCGAACAATCTTTCAGCACCCAATGGCCCGGGCCGCCCCAAGGATCTGGCCAAGCGCCAGGCGATCCTCGATGCAGCGAAAACGCTGTTTCTGACCAAGGGTTATGCCAACACCAGCATGGATGCAGTCGCTGCGCAGGCCGGGGTGTCGAAGCTGACGGTCTACAGCCACTTCAACGACAAGGAGACGCTGTTCTCCGCTGCCGTGGTGGCCAAGTGCGAGGAGCAATTGCCGTCGCTGTTCTTTGAATTGCCCGAAGGCGTGGCCGTGCAAACGGTACTGCTGAACATCGCCCGCGGCTTTCACCAACTGATCAACAGCGACGAGTCGGTGAACCTGCACCGGTTGATCATGGCCCTGGGCAGCCAGGACCCGAAACTCTCGCTGATCTTCTTCGAGGCCGGGCCACAGCGCATGCTGCACGGCATGGAGCGGTTGCTGGCGCGGATCGACGAAAGTGGCGTGCTGAGCATCGATAAACCGCGCAACGCAGCGGAGCACTTCTTCTGCCTGCTCAAGGGCGCGGCGAATTTTCGGTTGCTTTACGGTTGCGGCGAGCCGTTGACCGGCGATGCGGCGGAGAGCCATGTGCAGGAAGTGGTGGGGTTGTTCATGCGGGCTTATCGGCCTGAGTGAGCCTGATGGATTTGTAGTGATTGTGCCGGCGTATTCGCGAGCAAGCCCGCTCCCACAGGGGTTCGAGGCGTTACACAACCCCCTGTGGGAGCGGGCTTGCTCGCGAAGCAGGCGACTCGGTCTTACGGCTTGAGCGCCTTCTTCGGATAGATGTCATACCGGCTGGACTTGCCATCCAGCGCATGACTCGGCTTCGGCCCTTCGATGCACGGCGCCTTGCGCGGGCGCTTCACCACCACCCGGTGGGTGGCCAGCGCCAACGCCGCTTCGAGCAAGGCCGGCGCATCCGGATCATCCCCCACCAGCGGCCGGAACAGGCGCATTTCCTTCTTCACCAGGGCGGTTTTCTCACGATGGGGGAACATCGGGTCGAGGTAGATCACCTGCGGCGGCTCCCCCTCCCAATTGCGCATCACCTCGATCGAGTTGCCCTTGAGCAAGCGCATGCGCGCCACGATGGGCGCCACGTCGAAATCTTCCGCGCCCCGGGCCAGGCCATCTTCGAGCAAGGCACCGATCAAGGGCTGACGCTCGATCAGGCTCATCTCGCAGCCCAGGCTCGCCAGCACGAACGCATCCTTGCCCAGCCCGGCGGTGGCATCCAGCACACGCGGGCGAACGCCCTGGGCGATACCGACGGCCTTGGCGATCATCTGCCCGCTACCGCCACCGTACAACCGGCGATGCGCCGCGCCACCCTCGACGAAATCCACCCGCACCGGGCCGGGCGCGTCCGGCCCCAGCTGTTGCAGCTGCAAACCCTGGTCACCCACCTGCAACGCGAACTCGCCGTCCGCCACTTGCAGCGGCAGGCCCAGGCGCTCGGCCCATTGCTCGGCCTGGGGCTCGAAGGCCGCACCCAGCGCCTCGACATGGATGCGGCAGGCCGCTGGTTGATCAATCATCGGAAAACACGCTCAAAAAATTAATGATCGGCAAAAACGGCCGATAACAAAACTATCGAGCATTTTGCCAGAGCTGAGCGTCGACCGAGAGAAATGTCAGACATTCAACCCACAATCACAGGTTTTATCTCGCCCTACGGCGATTACAACCTGCGCAACACCCAGGCGCTGAGCGGCGTCAGTCACCTCTGGCAGGATTTCTTTGCCCGTGCGCTGGCCGATCAGTCGGGTGAAGCAGTGCTGCCTGAATCGTTGAATTTTCCACCGGTCGATCTCGACAGCCCGGTTGAGCCCACCGTAGGCAGCGACCTGCTGGCCCACATCGTTTCCCAGCGCGAATGCGACGTGAAGGACACCGAAGTCCGCCCGCCCGAGCCGCTGTTCCTGCCGATTGCCGAATTCGAAATGGACCTGGCCGACAAGCCGTTCCCGCCCTTCCCGCCTGAAGAAATCGTTGCCCAGCAAAAACAGCAGGACTTCGAGAGCGGCTGGGTGCGCCCGATCGTGCTCACCGCCGGCCAACCGTTGCCAGAAACTGGCCCGGCGCCGCAACCGCGGGCGCTGCACCTGCCCATCGCCGAGTTCGAACTCGAGCTGCTGGACAAGCCCTTCCCGCCATTCTCGCCCGAAGAGATGGTGGAGCAACAGAAACAGCTCGATTTCGACAGCCGCTGGGCACGCCCGATCGTGCTGCAGAACCTGCGCCTGGCCGCCTGAGCCTCAACGACAGACCCACCAAGGCCCGACATCCACATGAAAGTGATTGCGATGGGCGGCGTTGTAATCCGGGCTCAACACCACACTGAACAGGCCACAGGCGCCATCGCGGACCTGCCTTAGAAACGCGGCATCCTGGTTACCCTTCGGCCAATCCTTGAGCACGCTGATGGTCCGACCGTCAGCCAGGCGAAAACCGGCGATATCCAGGGCATTAGCCGACGCATGCTGGCTACGCCTGCCATTCTCGCGACTGTAGACATTGCGACAGGCAAAGCTGCCGAGATGATCGACCCGCGTGACGGCTTGCCCATAGACCGCCTGCGCCGCGGGTTGCAGCGCGTGATGCTCGAACAGGGCGAAAGACACCGCCAAGCGGCAACTGGCGAGGAAACTGCTGCTCAGGGCCACGTCACTGCCCTGGACACGCAGGGTATCGGTCAGCGGACATTTGGCGTCCGGGCTATCGGCCTGACGGGTCACGCGCAAACCGGAGCTGCTCAACGCCTGGTCGCACAGCTGCGGATCATCACGCAGACGCATCAGTTTGTAGCGGGTCAGAAGGTTAGGCTCAGCTTTCACATCGAGCGGCGCCCAGGGATTCCACTGTGGCGGCAGGGAGATCCAGCCGCGCCAGACGCCCACTCCCGCCGCTGCAATGATCAACAGCAAAAGCCACCCGCGAAACCGCATCGTCAGCCTTTGAAAAACTGATTGGCCTGGGCATACGGCATGGAGCGCGTCGTGAAGCCGAACGTGCCCGACGTCTTGATCTCTTCGGCGGCGCGATAGAACTCGCCTAACGCCGCCAGGGCCAGCGCCGAGCCGACACTGATGCGCTTGACGCCCATTTCGCCCAGTTGCTCGACCGTCAGCTTCAAGCCGCCGGACATCAACACATTGACCGGCTTCGGTGCCACGGCGCGGACCACGGCCAATACCTCTTCAGCGCTGCGCAACCCTGGCGCATACAACACGTCGGCGCCGGCTTCGGCGAACGCCTGCAAGCGGCGAATGGTGTCGGCCAGATCCGGATTGCCATGCAGGTAATTCTCGGCCCGGGCTGTCAGCGTAAACGCGAAAGGCAAGCTGCGGGCGGCAGCGACGGCGGCCTCAATGCGCGCCACAGCATGTTCGAAGCAATAAATCGGACCGTCCGCACGGCCGGTGAAGTCTTCGATCGAACCGCCGACGGCACCGGCGGCCGCGGCTGCCAGAATGCTTTGTGCGCACTCGGCGGGATCATCGGCAAAGCCGTTTTCCAGATCGACCGCGACCGGCAGGTCGGTGGCGGCAACAATCGCCCGGACGTTGGCCAGGGTGTCGTCCAGCGTCAGGCCGCCATCAGGTCGTCCCTGGGAAAAAGCGTAACCGGCACTGGTGGTCGCCAGCGCCTCGAAACCCAGGCTGGCGAGCATTTTCGCCGAGCCGGCGTCCCACGGATTGGGAATCACAAAAGCCCCTTGGCGTTCGTGCAGGACTCTGAACGCTTGGGCTCGAAGGGTTTGCGCATCCATTGGTAGGCTCCTGTGCAGGAAAACGAGTCCGCTGTCAGAGCAAGCCAAGTTGCTCGGCCGCGGGCTCTCTGTATAGCTCAGGCAGCGCCGGCAAGCCAGGCAGTCGCAACATCAGGCGTGTGTGAAAACGTTGCGCCAGTTTCGCCGCGAGCAGATTGTCGGCGGTGTGCAGGAAGATGTAGGGCGTGCGACCCTCTTCGATCCACAGGGCGATTTTTTCTACCCACGGCTCCAGGAACGGATCGTTGGCTTCAAGCTGCGGATGACCGATGAAACGCACCTGCGGAAATTGCGTGAACGCTGCCGGGCGTGGTGGCACCCGGGGTTTCTTCGATTGGGCGTGAAGCACCGAGGGCTCGGTCGAGGTACAGCTGAACAGCGCACGGGGATCGAGGCAGATACGTTCGACGCCGCGATCGAGTAGAAGGCGATTGAGTTCGCGCTCGCTGTCACCCTTGGCGAAAAAGTCGTCATGGCGCACTTCCACCGCCAATGGCCGCTGCAGCCCATCGATAAATCCGGCCAGCTCCGGCAAGCGTTGTGGTGTGAAGCTCTTCGACAACTGCAACCACAGTGGGGACACCCGCTCACCGAGGGGGCTGAGTAGCTGGGTGAAGGTTTCGGCGGCGGTCAGTTGTTCGCGCAGGTCACCGCCGTGGCTGATCTCGCGGGGAAACTTCGCGGTGAAGCGAAAGTGTCCGGGCATGGCCTCGGCCCAGCGCTGCACGGTGCTGGCAGCCGGGCTCGCGTAGAAGGTCGTATTGCCTTCCACGGCATTGAACACTTGCGCATAGAGATTGAGAAAATCGGCGGGTTTGGCCGCAGGCGGGTACAGGTAATCGCGCCAGGCGTTTTCACTCCAGGACGGACAACCGAGGTAGTAAGGCAGCATCAGATGTACAGGTCGAGGCCCAGCACTTGCGCATCCCAATCGACGAAACTGGCGGTGCTCAGGTAACTGGCCAGCGCCGTTGCCACGCTCTTGCTCATCGCGCGGTGATAAAGCATGTCCTGCTGACGGGCGGGAAGATTGCTGAGCTTTTGCGCGGCGGCCTTGGCGGCACGGGAAGCCAGTTGTTCTTCGCTGGCAAACTCCAGCTCACCCTCGATATCGACGGACTCGTCATGCACTACCTGGTCTTTGCGAGGCTTGCGCTTGATGGGGTAGGACTGAGAGGAAACGCCGTCTATACGCATAGGTGCATGCTCGGTATCAGTAATGGCAGTCTAGTGGCACCCAGGCCACATCGCAAACCGCCTAGTGATAACTAGAACACATAAAAGGCAAAAGGTTTAAAAGCTGGAGTTACAAACTGACGATTGGCTTTGTCAGATAGATCGCCTTCGCGAGCAAGCCCGCTCCCACAGGGTTAGCGGAGATCCTGTGGGAGCAAGCCCACTCCCACAGGGTGTTGGAGAACCTGTGGGAGCGAGCTTGCTCGCGATGGGATCAACTCGGTCTGGAGGATTAACGCGCCTTAGGCGTCGCCACTTTATCCCGCAGATAAACCGGCTGCGCCTCATCCGCCACGATCGCCTCGCCACGCGCCCAGGCAAACCGCGCCAGGGCCAGCAAATCTTCGGCATGAGGCAGCATGCCCGCATCCTGGCCACTCAGGTCGACGGCGATGCGCTCGGCATACCCCCAGCCCGTGCCTGCACCGAACCACTGGCCACTGGCATCGGCCGGCAAGGCAGCCGACTCCGGTGGCAATACCGCTTCAGCGCCGACCAGGCGCATCTCCCCCGCCGTCTCGCGGTAGCAGCCCCAATACACCTCGTCCATACGCGCATCGATGGCCGCCGCGACCTGGCTCACACCATGCTCGCGATAGGCGCGTTGGGCCAGCACGGCCAGGTTCGACACTGGCAACACCGGGCGATCGAGCGCAAACGCCAGGCCTTGCACCACACCGATGGCAATGCGCACGCCGGTGAACGCGCCCGGCCCGCGACCGAAGGCGATGGCGTCGACCGCTTGCAGGGTGGTGCCGGCATCGGCGAGCAACTGCTGGATCATCGGCAGCAGCTTCTGTGCATGCAGGCGCGGAATCACCTCGTAATGGCTCGTCACTTTGCCGTCATGCAGCAAGGCAACGGAGCAAGCTTCAGTCGCGGTGTCCAGGGCCAGCAAGGTGCTCATCGATGTATCCACAAGAGTGATCGGAAAAAAGTGCGTCAGTATAAACAACTACGGCCCGCAAGCGGGCCGTGGAAGATCAAGCGATTTTTCAGCTCAGGGCTGCAAGCACCTTGGCGGTGATTGCTTCAACCGAACCGACGCCTTCGATATGGCTGTACTTCGGCTTGCCATTGGCAGCCGACAGCTCCTGGTAGAAGGCCACCAGCGGCTTGGTCTGCGAATGGTAGACCGACAGGCGATGACGCACGGTTTCTTCGGTGTCGTCCTTGCGCTGCACCAGCTCTTCGCCAGTGATGTCGTCCTTGCCGGCAACTTTCGGCGGGTTGTAGACGATGTGGTAAACGCGGCCGCTGGCCTCGTGAACACGGCGACCGGCGATACGTTGCACGATCTCTTCGTCTTCAACGGCGATTTCAACCACCGCATCCAGCTCGACGCCAGCAGTCACCAGGGCTTCAGCCTGGGGAATGGTGCGCGGGAAACCGTCGAACAGGAAACCGTTGGCGCAGTCGGGCTGGGCGATACGGTCCTTGACCAGGGCGATGATCAAGTCATCGGACACCAGGCCGCCGGCATCCATGATGCTCTTGGCCTTGATGCCCAGCTCGGTGCCGGCCTTGACCGCGGCGCGCAGCATGTCGCCCGTGGAGATTTGTGGAATGCCGAATTTTTCGGTGATGAACTTAGCCTGAGTACCTTTACCGGCCCCGGGAGCTCCCAGCAGAATGACGCGCATCGATGTGCTCCTCAATTTTTTATTTAGATAACGTCAGATTCGCCTCGTGGGGCCAATCTCAAAAATAGGGTCGTGACCGCCCAAACGGCCAAAGGCTGCTCAAGATACACAGCAGGCTGCGCCCACACAAGCCGCCAAAAGTCGGAGAAACCGCTGTCTGTCGTGACCCTGTAACCCGGTTCCCCAAGTCGCAACCCCATCATTAACTGTCGCTTGGCAGCACTTTTGCACCCGCTATCGAAGCACATCCGACGCTCGCGCCGGATGCTCCAAAGCACGACAACAAACCTTAGCCGGTATTGCGCAAACCGGCGGCAATCCCCGCCACAGACACCAGCAACGCCTGTTCTACCGGGCTATCCTGTGCCACATCTCGTTGCCGCGAGCGTGCCAGCAACTCGGCCTGCAATAGATGAAGCGGGTCGAGGTACGTGTTGCGCAAGCGGATGAATTCAAGGGTGGCTGGGCTATGTGCCAGCAGCTGCGACTGACCGGTCAGCCCGAGAACGATGGTGCATGCCTGCGACAATAGGTCGCGTAAGTGCGCGCCCAACGGCAGCAAGTCCGGTTCGACCAGCCGCTCATCGTAAGACCGCGCGATATCCGCGTCGGCCTTGGCCAGGACCATTTCCAGCATGTCGATGCGGGTGCGGAAGAACGGCCATTGCTCACGCATCTGCGCAAGCAGTTCGCCTTCACCGCGCTCCAGCGCCTTGCTCAGGGCCGCTTCCCAGCCGAGCCAGGCCGGCAGCATCAGGCGGGTCTGGGTCCAGCCGAAGATCCACGGGATGGCCCGCAGGCTTTCGATCCCGCCAGCGCGGCGCTTGGCCGGACGACTGCCCAGCGGCAGGCGCCCCAGTTCCTGTTCCGGGGTGGACTGGCGGAAATATTCCACGAACTGCGGATTTTCCCGCACCACGGCGCGGTAGGCGCTGACTCCGTCGGCGGCCAATTCGTCCATCAAGTGGCGCCACTCAGGCGTTGGCGGTGGTGGCGGCAGCAAGGTCGCCTCGAGTACCGCGGCCAGGTACAGGTTGAGGTTTTGCTCGGCGATGTCCGGCAGGCCAAATTTGAAACGAATCATTTCTCCCTGCTCGGTGGTGCGGAAACGTCCAGCCACCGAACCGGGTGGCTGCGACAGGATCGCCGCGTGGGCCGGGCCGCCACCACGCCCCACGGTGCCACCGCGACCATGGAACAACAGCAGTTCCACTTGCTGTTCGCGGCAGATATCCACCAGCCGCTCCTGCGCCCGGTATTGTGCCCAGGCGGCGGCCGTGGTCCCGGCGTCCTTGGCCGAGTCGGAATAACCGATCATCACTTCCTGCGGGCCTTGCAGGCGCGAGCGATAACCCGGCAGCAGCAACAGCTTCTCGATCACCGGGCCGGCGTTGTCGAGGTCGGCCAGGGTTTCGAACAGCGGCACCACGCGCATCGGCCGCAGCACCCCGGACTCTTTGAGCAACAGCTGCACGGCCAGCACATCGGAAGCGGCACCGGCCATGGAGATCACGTAGGAACCCAGCGACGCCCCTGGCGCAGCGGCGATTTCCCGGCAGGTCGCGAGTACTTCGGCGGTGTCGGCCGAGGGCTTGTAGTGGGCCGGCAGCAAGGGCCGACGGTTATTCTGTTCGCGCGTCAGGAAGGTGATGCGCTCTTCTTCGCTCCAGTCCTCATAGCGACCCAGGCCAAGGTAATCGGTGATTTCGGTCATGGCCGCGGTATGGCGCGACGAGTCCTGACGCACATCGAGGCGCACCAGGAACAGGCCGAAGGTCACTGCCCGGCGCAGGCAATCGAGCAACGGACCGTCGGCAATCACGCCCATGCCGCACTCATGCAGCGAGTGGTAGCACAACTCCAGCGGGTCGAGCAGCTCGCGGTTGTTCTGCAACACATCGGCCGGTGCCGGCGTCGGGGTCGACAACGCGGTGTGCGCCCAGTTTCTCGTCGCCCGCAGGCGTTCGCGTAGCTGTTTGAGCACCGCGCGATAGGGTTCGGCGCTGTCGCCTGCCTTGGCCCTCAGTTCTTCACTGGCCTGCTGCATCGACAACTCGGCAGCCAGGTGATCGACATCGCGCAGGTATAGATCGGCCGCCATCCAGCGCGCCAGCAGCAGCACTTCACGGGTCACCGCCGCCGTCACGTTCGGGTTGCCGTCGCGGTCGCCGCCCATCCACGAGGCAAAGCGAATCGGTGCGGCTTGCAGTGGCAAACGCAGGCCGGTGGCAGCGTGCAGGGCCTGGTCGGCCTTGCGCAGGTAATTGGGGATCGCTTGCCACAGCGAATGCTCGATCACCGCGAAGCCCCATTTGGCTTCGTCGACCGGCGTCGGGCGCGTGCGGCGAATTTCTTCGGTGTGCCAGGCTTCGGCGATCAGGCGCTGCAAGGTCGACTTGATCTGCTCGCGCTCGGCGCTGGTCAGGTCGCGATGGTCCTGGGCTGCCAGTTGCGCGGCGATGGCGTCGTATTTCTGGATCAGCGTGCGGCGCGCGACTTCGGTCGGGTGCGCGGTCAGCACCAGTTCGATTTCCAGCCGACCCAGTTGCCGGGCCAGGGCCTCGGCGCCATGACCTTCGGCGCGCAGGCGGGCGAGCAACTCCGGCAGCACCCGCGCTTCGAAGGGCGCGGCCTGGGATTCTTCGCGACGGTGAATCAGCTGGTACTGCTCCGCGATGTTGGCCAGGTTGAGAAACTGGTTGAAGGCCCGCGCCACCGGCAGCAATTCGTCCTCCGTCAACTGGTTGAGGCTGGCGCTCAGTTCGGCGTCCATGGAGCCGCGGCGGTCCGCCTTGGCGCCCTTGCGGATCTGCTCGATCTTGTCGAGAAAGCCGTCCCCGTACTGTTCACGAATGGTATTGCCCAACAACTCACCCAGCAGGTGAACGTCTTCGCGCAAGCGTGCATCAATATCGGTCATCAACAGTTCTCCAGGGAAAAATCCGGTCGACCAGGAACCTTAAGAGTGCCGCTCCAGACCGGTTCTTACAAGCAAGACGACGAAGGGCCTGTAAACCTTTGGCGTTGAAGCTAGTCTCAAGAGTAAGCCGTACAACGGCTGTCGCCGGCGCCTGCCGGACATTCCCCGCCTGCCTGGAGCAGGAGCGCAATGAGGTCATTATGAAAATCCGCGAGCTTGCCAACCACTGGGAAGAAAACGCCAAAGGTCGCCTGACCGATACAGGCTATTCGATTCATCTGGACGTGGAGGCTGCCGCACGGCTTGCGGCGATCATCGAAATGTACCCCAAGCGCAGCCCCGAAGAACTGTTGGGCGAACTGATCGGGGCCGCCCTGGAAGAGCTGGAAAAAAGCTTTCCCTACGTGAAAGGTTCGACCGTGGTCGCCACGGATGAAGAAGGCGATCCGCTGTACGAAGACATCGGCCCTACCCCACGTTTTCTAGCGTTGTCCCGTCGTCATCTGCACGACTTGTCGACCGGTAACGACAAGCAGAAACACTGACTTCCCCGCATTCATCCCCTTCTGAAAACCGCTGCCCGCGCCCCCTTCGAGGGGGCGTGAACAGCCATGTTCATCGCCGCACTCCTCGATATAGAGCCCTGTCCACTGAATCGAAGTTTTTTTCGGTAGCAGGCTAATTTCTCTGAACTTTCGAAAAACGCCTCGGGTCAACCCAGTAACCACGCCTGGGACGGCCGTATCAAAACGCCCCCAAAACGGTAGCTTTCGGCTCCTTGCCCAGGATGGATGTTCACGTTTCTCAGGAGTTAGCCCCATGGAGTTGAAAACGATGAAAACCCGAACTGGCACATTTTCTTCCCTGCACAGCCTGAAAATGGCGGCACTGGCGATCGGCGGCAGCCTGGTACTGGCCGGTTGCGCCGGTAACCCACCCAGCGAGCAATTTGCCGTCACCGAGTCCGCGGTCAACGACGCCGTCAGCGCCGGTGGTACCGAATTCGCTGCGGTGGAAATGAAGGCTGCCCAGGACAAGCTCAAGCAAGCCGAAATTGCCATGCATGACAAAAAGTACGATCAAGCCAGGACCCTGGCCGAACAGGCTGAGTGGGATGCTCGCGTCGCCGAGCGCAAAGCCCAGGCGATGAAAGCCGAACAGACTGTGAAGGACTCTCAGAAAGGAGTTCAGGAACTGCGTCAGGAAAGCCAGCGCACCGTTCAGTAACGGCGCGGCCCGACGTATTTCTTTTCGACTAAAAGGACGAAACCATGATTTCCAAAAGCATGAATTACAAACACGTGATGATCCCTGCCCTGCTGGCCGCAAGCGTCGCCCTGGCTGCGTGCTCCACGCCACCGAACCCCAGCCTTGAACAGGCCCGCACCAACTATGCTGGCCTGCAAGCCAACCCGCAGGCGAGCAAAGTCGCGGCGCTGGAAACCAAGGAAGCCAGCGATTACCTGGACAAAGCCGACAAGGCTTATCTGGACAAGGAAGACGCGGCCAAGGTCGACCAGTTGGCCTACCTGACCAACCAGCGCGTCGAAGTGGCGAAACAGACCATCGCCCTGCGCACCGCCGAAGCCAACCTGAAAAACGCTTCCGCGCAACGGGCCCAGGCCCGTCTGGACGCCCGCGACCAGCAGATCAAACAGCTGCAGGACAGCCTCAACGCCAAGCAGACCGACCGCGGCACGCTGGTGACCTTCGGTGATGTGCTGTTCGCCACCGACAAGGCCGAGCTGAAATCCAACGGTCTGGTGAACATCAACAAACTGGCGCAGTACCTGCGGGACAACCCGGACCGCAAAGCGATTGTCGAGGGCTACACCGACAGTACCGGTACCGCCTCGCACAACCAGTCGTTGTCGGAACGCCGAGCGGGCTCCGTGCGCATGGCACTGGTGAAGATGGGTGTCGACCCGACCCGCATCGTCGCTCAGGGTTATGGCAAGGAATACCCGGTGGCGGATAACACCAGTACTTCGGGCCGGGCGCAGAACCGTCGGGTGGAAGTGACGATTTCCAATGACAACCAGCCGGTGATCCCGCGTTCGGCGGTGAGTGCCAACACTCAATAATCAGTCGTTACACAGCCCCTTGTGGGAGCCAGCCTGCTGGCGATAGCGGTGTATCAATCAACATCAAAGTTGAATGTTCAATCGCAATCGCCAGCAGGCTGGCTCCCACATTTAAGAGCGCCAACACCCAATTAGCAGTCTTACATAGTCCCCTGTGGGAGCCAGCCTGCTGGCGATAGCGGTGTATCAATCAACATCAAAGTTGAATGTTCAATCGCAATCGCCAGCAGGCTGGCTCCCACAGTTGATTTGTGTTTACTGCTCGAGCTTCTGCGGGGTTTCCTGCCCCATGCAACGCACGGCTTTTTTCCGCTCGTTGACAAGCACGCCGGTCAGGCCTTTCTGCTCAGTGTCGAACAATACCAACACCCCATCTATGCACTGCGCCACTTGCGCCGCCGGTTCCAGGGAGACTTTGTAGTCTTCGCCGGGCACGGTCTTGAGCATGGTGAATTCGTTGAGCAGCAACGCATCCTCTGGCTTGGCGAAATGCAGGTAGCCGTACCACCACAAGGCAGCGACGGTGCCCAGGATGCTGCAGATACCGGTGATGATCAGCGGGATGGCGTTGCGTTCTTCACTCATTGCGGGCTCTCTGGTGGTTCATTTTCAGAAGGTTCGGGCGCCGGGTAATTGGGGATTTCGCCCAGGCGGCGCAGGCCGTTGAAATGCTGCGGGTCTTCAAGAAAACGCAGCATGACCTTGCGCCACACCGGGTCGGCGAATGTCTGCACGTGACCGCCACGGGTCAGTTGCAGCACTCTCGGCGGCGGCGCAGCTTGATACAGACGGATGCCGTTGGAAAGAGGCACGATCGGATCGTCGATGCTGTGATAGATCAGTTTCGGCACGCCGTTGAGCTGCGCCATGGAATTGATCGCGCTGTCGCCATCCGGCACCAGCCAGGACAGCGGCACCTGGAACGTCCAGAACACCCATGAATTGCTCAGCGCATAGCGACCGACGCTGCGGTAGCTGGCGGGTACGCCATCGAGCACAAACGCCTTGAGCTGTTTTTGCCGCTCGGGGTGTTGCACCAGGTAGTGAACGGCCATCGCCCCACCGAGGCTTTGGCCCAGCAGGATCAGCGGCTTGCCCTTGACCTCGGGGGCCTGGTCGAGCCATTTGAACGCGGCGTCGATGTCCTGATAGATCGCCGGCAGGCTCGGCTCGCCCTCGGACAAGCCGTAACCGCGGTAGTCCACCAGCAGTACCTGATAACCCTCCTTGGGCAACCACCAGCTGCCGCCCAGGTGCATGGGCAGGTTGCCGCCGTTGCCGTGCAGGTGCAGGACGGTGCCCTTGACCTCGACACCCTTTTTCGCCGGCAGCCACCAGGCGTTCAGCTTGAGGCCGTCGGCGGTGGTCAGGGTGACCTCGCGGTATTCGAGCTTGGCTTTTTCCGGGGTGAACAGCTGGCCGGGCTCGGGGTAGAACAGCAAGGAGCTGCAACCGCTCAGCGCCAGGAGAAGGCAGAAGATGCCGAGGATTCTCATCCGTTGAAACCTCGCGATATATGTGAATATCTGACCCTGTAGGAGCTGGCTTGCCAGCGAACGCCGTAACGCGGTTTACCTGCCGCACCGCGTTATCGTTCTTCGCTGGCAAGCCAGCTCCTACAGAAGGTGTCGTGATTAAAGGATATTGGAGTAATCCGCCTCGATCCGGTCCAGGCTCAGGTGGTTGAGGAAGTTGGAGAAGCACATCCACGCCGACAACGCGTTCATGTCCCGGAATTGTTCCGGCAGGTATTTGGGTGGTACCACTAACCCTTCGTCCACCAGCAGGCGCAAGGTGCGCATGTCTTCCAGGGTGGTCTTTCCGCAAAACAGCAGCGGTATCTGCTCCAGCTTGCCTTTGCGCACCGCCAGCTGAATGTAGTTGTAAATCATGATGAAGCCCTTGAGGTAGGACAAGTCTTTGGTAAAGGGCAGACCTGTCGGCACCGAGCCGCGGAAAACGCGACTGGCGTTGCTGTAGCTCTCGGGCATTTCGAAACCTTGTTCGCGGAAGAACTCGAACACCTGCAGGAAGTCCGCGCCCTCCTCCACCATATGAATGGCGCGAGTGCGGTTGGTCAGTTTGCGCAGGCGACTCGGATAGGAGGCGAAGGTGATGATTTCCATCAGGATCGCCAGGCCTTCCTGGGTCACCGTCGACGACGGCGGGCCCTTGGACAGGAAGGTGCAGATCGGCTGGTTCAGGCCGTTGAGCGTGGTGCCCACGTGCACCAGCCCTTCGTGAACCTCCAGGGCGCGCACGTCGCGCTGGTTGAACATCGCGTCGGAGCGGATCTTGATGTAGTCGGCGCCGGCCGCCGCATCGGCGACGATCCCGTCGGATTCGAACACCCGGATGGTTTCCTCGGCTTCGCCAAACACCTTGTTCAGGCGATGCTGCAACATGTCGACCGCATCCTTGGCCGTCAGCGTCTTCGGTTCATCCTTGAGGTCGCCACGACCGTCGATGTTGTTCAGGTATTCGGACAACATCATGCCCAGGTCGGATAACGTCGGGTCGCCGGCATGGAACGCGTCGGACGCAGCGCCGTACAACTCCTGGGAAATCAGGCCAAAATCCTCGGTGCCGCGCGCTTCGAGCATGCGCACCACCATGCGGTATTCCTTGCACATGCGGCGCATGATCTGCCCGACCGGGTTGAACTGACCCAGCTGGCGGGTGATGTCGCGCTCGATGTTCTGGAACTCCAGCTTCACCTTGCTGGAATCGAAAGCCAACGGACGGTTGAGGTAGTAGTCGCGGTCCACCGCCGGCATTTCCTTGCCCTTGGCCTTCAGGAAACCCTTGCGGATGTTGTCGTCCCATTTGACCGCATCGAGGACGCGAATCGGCGTCTGTGCCAGCACAATGCGATCGGACAAAATGCGTATCGACTGCTGGTAATCGTCCACCCGAAACTCCCGTAGAAATCTTCTGTGCTGGTTTACTTGGCTTTGGCCTGGCGCTGGTAACGCACCACTTCGACGAACACATCGGAATTGGCCGGGTCGTCGAGGTAGGCGGACACCTGGTCCATCTGACTGTTGATCAACACGCCATCGCCGTCGTCGGTCTGAAAGCTCTCGCCGCTCAAGACGTTCTGCCCCAGGGCCTGCTTGATCTGTTCGAGGTCGAGGTTGTACACCACCAGTTCATGCTTGTCGGTGAGCTCAAACCCGCCAATGGTGAAATGCCCGCCGAACTGCGCCGGCACTTTCGCCGAAAGATACCAGCGGCTGCCGTGGCGCGACACGGTGAAGGGATAGGCTTCGCGCTCCTTGGGCCTGGCCCTGAAGTAGCTCACCGCCTGATAGCGATTGTCGCCGATGCGCGTCAGTTCCAGGTTGACCGGCTCACCCCAGGCGTTGGTGCTGGTCCATTTTCCGAGCAACCCCTTGGGCACGGGCTCGCTCGTGGGCAGCGGCTCCTTGAAGGTCACCAGGCAGCCACTGAGCAGCAGGAACGACAAGGCGATCACTACGACACGCCAGACTCTCATTCAACACTCCCTTTGAAACAACACTGTCCACTGTAGGAGCAAGCTCGCTCCTACAGGGATTAAACCGACGCCAGCACCAAATGCATATAACGCGTCAGTATGCCGAGCATTTCCTCTTCGGCGCCCGGCTCGGCGTCGTTGAGCAGGCCCTGATATTCCATCCGTCCGATTATCGCCGTCAACACTTTGGCATCTTGTTGCGGCTCGTGGGAGCCCAGCACCTGGAAGAGCTGGCAGGATCCCTGCAACAGGATTTGCTGATGGGAGCGCACCAATTCGGCCAGGCGCGGGTTCAACAGTGCTTCCTGACGGAACGCCTGCTCGGCCATCAAGTGTTCACGACGGGTCACCAGTTGCCGATGAACATACTCGGTCATCAACCGCGCAATGTCGTCCGCCAGTTTTGAACGCGCCTGCGGGCTGCCGTCGCCGCTGGCGATCATGTCGCGCAGCAGGCCCTCGTTGTTCACCCACAACTTGGCCATGTAGGCCGCGCTGCGTTCCACGTATTGGGCGAAGGTATCGGTGAGCAGGTCATCGATATCCTTGAAGTAGTAAGTGGTCGCCGATAATGGCACTTCAGCCTCAGCGGCTACCGCACGGTGGCGCACGGCCCGTACGCCATCACGCACGACGATGCGCATCGCGGCATCGAGAATGTCCTGTCGACGCTGTTCGCTGCCCTGCCGGCTGGCCTTGCGGCCCTGGTACTGAACGCTTTCAGCGACCGCAGTGGCGATACCCGCTGCACCTTCTTGAGCTATTGCAGAGTTCACGACAGGTATTCCTCTCTACTTCAAAAGTAACTATTTGATACGTTTGTACCAGACAGGCAATAAAAAGCCGCCTATTTCAGGCGGCTTTTTAGTTGAAACACTTACGCTTGCGGCCGCATGTGCGGGAACAGGATCACGTCGCGGATCGATGGGGAGTTGGTCAGCAGCATCACCAGGCGGTCGATGCCGATGCCTTCACCCGCCGTCGGCGGCATGCCGTACTCCAGCGCGCGAACGAAGTCGGCGTCGTAGTGCATGGCTTCGTCATCGCCGGCGTCCTTGTCGGCCACCTGAGCCATGAAACGCTCGGCCTGGTCTTCCGCGTCGTTCAGCTCGGAGTAGGCGTTGGCGATTTCACGACCACCGATGAACAGCTCGAAGCGGTCGGTGACGTTCGGGTTCTCGTCGTTGCGACGGGCCAGCGGCGACACCTCGAACGGGTACTGGGTGATGAAGTGCGGCTGTTCCAGCTTGTGCTCGACCAGCTCTTCGAAAATCATCACTTGCAGTTTGCCCAGGCCTTCGAAGCCCAGCACCTTGGCGCCGGCTTTCTTGGCGATGTCGCGAGCCTTGTCGATGTCGTTCAGGTCGTCGGCGGTCAACTCAGGGTTGTACTTGAGGATCGAGTCGAATACCGACAGGCGCACGAACGGCTCGCCGAAGTGGAACACTTTGTCGCCGTAAGGCACGTCGGTGCTGCCCAGGACCAACTGAGCCAGTTCACGGAACAGTTCTTCGGTCAGGTCCATGTTGTCTTCGTAGTCGGCGTAGGCCTGGTAGAACTCCAACATGGTGAATTCAGGGTTGTGACGAGTCGAAACGCCTTCGTTACGGAAGTTGCGGTTGATCTCGAACACTTTCTCGAAACCGCCAACCACCAAGCGCTTGAGGTACAGCTCTGGCGCGATACGCAGGAACATTTCCATGTCCAGCGCGTTGTGGTGGGTTTCGAACGGCTTGGCTGCCGCGCCACCCGGGATGGTCTGCAGCATCGGCGTTTCCACTTCCAGGAAGTCACGCTTCATCAGGAAGCTGCGGATGTGGGCGATGACTTGCGAACGCACGCGGAAGGTCTGGCGCACGTCTTCGTTGACGATCAGGTCAACGTAACGCTGGCGATAGCGCTGTTCGGTGTCGGTCAGGCCATGGTGCTTGTCCGGCAGCGGGCGCAGGGATTTGGTCAGCAGGCGCACGTTGGTCATTTCAACGTACAGGTCGCCCTTGCCGGAACGGGCCAGGGTGCCTTCGGCGGCGATGATGTCGCCCATGTCCCAGGTTTTCACCGCAGCCAGGGTATCTTCGGACAGGGTCTTGCGGTTGACGTAGACCTGGATGCGACCGGTCATGTCCTGGATCACCATGAACGAGCCACGGTTGAGCATGATGCGACCGGCAACCTTGACCGGGATTGCAGCCTCTGCCAGCTCTTCCTTGGTCTTGTCCGCGTACTGTTTCTGCAGGTCATTGCAGTAGTTTTCGCGGCGGAAGTCGTTCGGGAAGGCATTGCCCTTGGCGCGCTCGGCAGCAAGCTTTTCCTTGCGCAGGGCGATCAGGGAGTTTTCTTCCTGTTGCAGGGCTTGCGGGTCGAGTTCTAGGTCGCTCATGTCTTTAAATATTCCATCTGGTTCGTTGTCCCCGGCCTGCGGCCGGGGATCGCCGGCAAGCCGGCTCCTACAGGGGATCGCGGTGTGTCAGTGTATTACAGACCGGATTTCAGGCTGGCTTCCAGGTATTCGTCGATATCGCCGTCGAGTACCTTGTCGCAGTCGCTGCGTTCGATGTTGGTCCGCAGGTCCTTGATGCGCGAGGCATCGAGAACGTAGGAACGGATCTGGTGACCCCAGCCGATGTCCGACTTGGTGTCTTCCAGCGCCTGGGACGCGGCGTTGCGTTTCTGCATTTCCTGCTCGTACAACTTGGCCCGCAGCATTTTCATGGCGGTGTCCTTGTTGGCGTGCTGGGAACGTTCGTTCTGGCAGCTGACCACGGTGTTGGTCGGTACGTGGGTGATACGTACGGCCGAGTCGGTGGTGTTTACGTGCTGACCACCGGCACCGGAGGAACGATAGGTGTCGATCCGCAGGTCTGCCGGGTTGATCTCGATTTCCACCTTGTCATCGATCTCGGGGGAAACGAACACAGCAGAGAACGAGGTGTGGCGACGGTTGCCGGAGTCGAACGGACTCTTGCGCACCAGGCGGTGCACGCCGATTTCGGTACGCAGCCAGCCAAAGGCGTATTCGCCCTTGATGTGCACGGTCGCGCCCTTGATACCGGCGACTTCACCGGCCGACAGCTCCATGATGGTCGCGTCGAAACCGCGTTTATCGGCCCAGCGCAGGTACATGCGCAGCAGAATGTTCGCCCAGTCCTGGGCTTCGGTGCCGCCGGAACCGGCCTGGATGTCCAGGTACGCGTTGTTCGGGTCCATTTCGTGGCTGAACATGCGGCGGAATTCCAGCTTGGCCAGACTTTCCTCGAGACGGGCCAGCTCGGCGACGACATCGCCCACTGCGCCTTCGTCGTTTTCTTCGACGGCCATGTCCAGCAGGTCACGGCAATCGGCCAGACCGGTGTTCAATTCGTCGAGGGTGTCGACGATCTGCGCCAGCGCAGCGCGCTCGCGCCCCAACTCCTGGGCGTATTCAGGCTTGTTCCAGACACTCGGATCTTCAAGCTCGCGATTGACTTCAGTCAGACGCTCATGCTTTTGATCGTAGTCAAAGATACCCCCGAATGGTTTCGGAGCGCTCGGACAGGTCCTTGATGGTGTTAAGGATCGGGTTGATTTCCATGGCGGGCAGCACTCGTTGGCGAACTTTTGAAAGCCGGCGAGTATACCGGCAAACGGCCGAAAACGGCAGTCCGCCTGGCCGAAAAGACGTGGTTACAGGGGATCTTTGCGATAACGCAGAACCCTGTGGGAGCCGGGCTTGCCCGCGATGAGGGCCTGACAGCCAATACTTTCGTCGACTGACATACCGTCATCGCGGGCAAGCCCGGCTCCCACAGGTTCTATGTCTTTTGGTAGAAATTGCAGATCACTCAATCCCCACCTGATTCCGCCCATTGTGCTTCGCCAGGTACAGCCCCTTGTCCGCCGCCGAGATCAATTCCCGGCAATTGCTGCCTGCCGTCGGGGTGATGGTCGAGAGGCCGATGCTGATGGTCAGGCTCGAGCCTTCGGTCGGGGCTATATGCGGGATCTTCAGCGCCGCCACGGTCATCCGTAGTTTTTCCGCCACCAGGCGCGCGCCGCCGAGGGAGGTGTTGGGCAGCACCAGGGCGAACTCTTCGCCGCCGTAGCGGGCCGGCAGGTCGGAAGGCCGGGCGCAGGCGTCACGAATGGCCGCGGCGACCTGGCGCAGGGCTTCGTCGCCTTCCAGGTGGCCGAAGGTGTCGTTGTAGGTCTTGAAGTAGTCCACATCGATCATCAGCAGCGACAATTGGCTCTGCTCGCGCAGCGAACGGCGCCATTCCAGCTCCAGGTATTCATCGAAATGCCGACGGTTCGACAACCCGGTCAGGCCGTCGGAGTTCATCAGGCGTTGCAGCACCAGGTTGGTGTCGAGCAGCTGCTGCTGGCTGACCCGCAAGGCGCGGTACGCCGCATCACGCTGCAGCAGCGTCATGTAGGAGCGCGAGTGATAGCGAATGCGCGCGACCAGTTCGATGTTGTCCGGCAGCTTGACCAGATAATCGTTGGCCCCGGCCGCGAACGCCGCGCTCTTGATCAGCGGGTCTTCCTTGGTCGACAGGACGATGATCGGAATGTCCTTGGTCGCCGGGTGTTTGCGGTATTCGCGCACCAGGCTCAGGCCGTCGAGGCCGGGCATGACCAGGTCCTGCAGGATCACCGTCGGCTTGATGCGCACGGCATGGGCAATGGCCTGGTGCGGGTCGGCGCAGAAGTGGAAGTCGATATTGTCTTCGTTCGACAACCCACGTCGAACTGCCTCGCCGATCATGGCCTGATCGTCCACCAACAGCACCATGGCGGCATTTTCGTCAGTCTTGAAGTCGTCGAGCTGTAATTCATTCATGTGCGTTCACCTGAAACTGCTTGGGCCAGGATTGCTGTTGAGAGGGTCATTTGGGAAAAAGCTCCAGCAAACGAGGCGCTATCTTTTCCAGCGGGCGTATTTCCACAGCGGCATCGATGGCCGCAGCCGCCTTGGGCATGCCGTACACCGCACTGCTCTGCTGGTCCTGCGCGATGGTCAGGTAACCTTGCTGGCGCATGAGTTTAAGCCCTTGCGCCCCATCACGCCCCATGCCGGTCAACAAAACGCCAACCGCATCACCGTTCCAGTAACTGGCCACGCTCTCGAAAAACACGTCGATGGAGGGCCGGTAGATCTCGTTGACCGGTTCGGCCGTGTAGGCCAGGGTGCCGTTCTTCAACAAACGAATATGGTGATTGGTGCCCGCCAGCAGCACGGTGCCGCCTTGCGGCGGCTCGCCCTCCTGGGCCAGGCGCACCTTCAGGCCGCTGGCGCTGCCGAGCCATTCGGCCATGCCGGCGGCGAAGACCTGGTCGACGTGTTGCACCAGCACGATGGCCGGGGAAAAATCCCGGGGCAGGCCTTTGAGCAGGATTTCCAGGGCCGCCGGCCCGCCAGCGGATGAACCGATGGCGATCAGGCTCTGGCGCGGGCCGCTACTGCGCGCGGGACTCGGTGCCGGTCGCTCCCGATTGCCCTTGTCGCCGATCAGCCAGCCGATGTTCATGATCTTGCGCAACAGCGGCGCCGCCGCATCCTGGGCATTGCCCGCGCCGAGGGCCGGCGTGTCGACCACGTCCAGGGCGCCATGGCCCATGGCCTCGAACACCCGATGCACATTCTGCTGGCGATCGACGGTGACGATGACGATCGCGCAGGGCGTTTCAGCCATGATGCGCCGGGTGGCTTCCACGCCGTCCATCACCGGCATGATCAGGTCCATCAGGATCAGGTCCGGCGTCTGTTCGGCACACTTTCGCACCGCCTCCCGGCCATCGCCCGCTACCCAGATCACCTGATGTGCCGGCTCGAAGGCCAATGCCCGGCGCAATGCTTCCACGGCCATGGGCATGTCGTTGACTATTGCGATCCTCATGCCCGTGCTCCTCCAATGAGCTCAACCACTGCATCGAGCAGGGCGTCGTCGTGAAAGCTGGCTTTGGCTAGATAATAGTCGGCCCCGGCGTCCAGTCCACGACGACGGTCTTCTTCACGATCCTTGTAGGACACCACCATCACCGGCAGCGATTGCAGGCGATTGTCCCGGCGCAACAACGACACCAGCTCGATGCCGTCCATGCGCGGCATATCGATGTCGGTGATCAGCAGGTCGAAATCCTCCGAGCGCAAGGCGTTCCAGCCATCCATGCCATCCACCGCCACGGCCACGTCATAACCTCGATTGAGCAACAGTTTGCGCTGCAGCTCACGCACGGTCAGGGAGTCGTCGACCACCAGGATCCGCTTGCGGGCCGCTTCGACGGCCTGGCTGCTGTGACGCGCGATGCGCTCCAGGCGCCCGGTGTTGAGCAGTTTGTCCACCGAACGCAGCATGTCCTCGACATCGACGATCAACACCACCGAACCGTCGTCGAGCAAGGCCCCGGCGGAGATATCCTGGATCTTGCCCAGACGCTCGTCCAGGGGCAGCACCACCAGGGTCCGCTCACCGATGAAGCGCTCGACCGCAACGCCATAGATCGTATCGCGCTCACGGATCACCACGACTTTCAGGGTTTGCTGAGCCACCTGGTTCGCCGGGCGCTGCAGTAACTGGCTGGCCGCCACCAGCCCGACATGCCGGCCTTCGTGCCAGAAATGCTGGCGCCCCTCGACCTGGACGATATCCGCCGGTTCCAGATCGCACATGCGTTCGATGTGAGCCAGCGGGAAGGCATAGGCCTCGTCGCCGACTTCCACCACCAGGCTGCGCACCACCGACAAGGTCAGTGGCACTTCGAGATGGAAGCGGCTGCCCTCGCCCGCCGTCTGCTCCAGCACCACCGCGCCGCGTAACTGGCGGACCATGTGCTGCACCGCATCCAGGCCGACACCGCGCCCGGAGACTTCGGTGACCCTGTCGCGCAGGCTGAAGCCAGGCAGGAACAGGAACGTCAGCAGCTCCTCTTCACTCAGTTGCGCGGCGGTATCGGCCGGGGACAATTGGCGTTCGACGATGCTGCGCCGCACTTTTTCCAGATCGACGCCATGGCCATCATCGCTCAGCTCCAGCACCAGCAAGCCGGCTTGATGGGAGGCGCGCAGACGGATCACGCCTTCCTCCGGCTTGCCGGCCAACAGGCGTTGTTCCGGGGTTTCGATTCCGTGATCCACGGCGTTGCGCAGCAGGTGCGTCAGGGGCGCCTCGAGTTTCTCCAGGACGTCACGGTCGACCTGGGTTTTCTCGCCCTCGATTTCCAGCCGCACCTGCTTGCCGAGGCTACGACCGAGGTCGCGAACCATGCGTACCTGGCCGGTCAGGACATCGGCGAACGGCCGCATGCGACACGCCAGGGCGGTGTCGTACAACACCTGCGCACGCTGGCTGGCCTGCCAGGCGAACTCGTCCAGCTCGGCGTTTTTTTCCGCCAGTAATTGTTGGGACTCAGCCAGGAGCCGGCGGGCATCTTCGAGGGTTTCCCGGGCTTCGAGGCTCAGGGCCTGGTCCTTGAGATGGACGTTGAGGTTTTCCAGGGCCCGCAGGCTGTTGCTCTGCATGCGCTTGAGCCGCTGCATGGTGGCCAGGTGCGGTTTGAGCCGCAGGGTCTCCACCAGGGATTTGCTCGACAGATCAAGCAGGCTGTTCAGGCGTTCGGCCGTGACCCGCAGCACGCGCTCGCCGTTTTCGGTAGTGCGCCGGGGTTGTTTCGGCGAGACCGGCAGCGGCTCCGACTCTTCCATCACCGGTGCGGGCGCTTCGAGTTGCAGCTCTGCCATCAGCGGCGCGGCGGGTGCCAGGTTCGCTACCTCGGCGGCCATCGGATCGAGCAAACGCCCCATCAACGCGACATAGGCGTCGATTTCCGCAGGCCCCGACACACTGTTCGGCGTCGCGATGCGCATCAGCAAATCGGTGCCTTGCAGCAGCGCGTCGATGTGCTCCGGCCGCAGGTACAGGCGCCCTTCCTGGGCACTGACCAGGCAATCTTCCATGACATGCGCGACGCTGACGCCGGCATCGACGCCGACGATTCGCGCCGCGCCTTTGAGCGAATGCGCCGCACGCATGCACGATTCGAGATGATCGGCCTGGGTCGGATCACGCTCCAGCGCCAACAGACCTGCGCTGAGCACCTGGGTCTGGGCCTCGGCTTCCAGACTGAACAGCTCCAACAAAGAGGAGTCGCGCATTTGCTCGGGGGTCATGTGAGGCTCCGGGTCACGGCGGACAACAACTGCTGTTCATCCAGCCAACGCAGGCTGCGACCTTTGAATTGCAGCACGCCACGGGTGTACTTGGCACTGGCCTGCGCGCCAGAGCGGGACGCCGCGTCGAGGATGCGTTCGTCGATGGCATGAATCCCGTCCACTTCGTCTACCGGCACCACCACCGGACCGCCGTGGGCGGCAATGATCAGCATCCGCGGCATCACCCGCGTGCCGGTGGCCACGCTGCCGACGCTATCGAGGCCCAGCAACTCGACCAACGAGAGGCACGCCACCAGCGAGCCCCGCACATTCGCCACCCCGAGCAAGGCCCGGGAGCGCTGATGCGGCAAGGAGTGAATGGTTTGCAACGGCGCCACTTCCACCAGGCTGCGGGTGGCGAGCCCCAGCCATTCTTCGCCGAGGCGAAACATCAGCAGCGAACGGGTTTGCACCTCGCTCTCGACCTCAACGGACACTGAGCCGCGGTCTTCCTGCTGCAACGCGTAACGGTCCAGCAGACGCGTTGCGGCCGCCGAATACACCGCGCAATTGCGGCAATGGATGTGTTCGATCAGCAGCGGGCAGGACTTGTCGCCATGGATGCCGATACGGTTCCAGCAATCATCGATGGCCTGGGCATCTTCATGGGTGACGCTCAAGGAGTCGGAGGCGATCATCGTTTACGCTCACTGTCAGCGGCGCGCTCGCTGCGGGCGGCGCGGTCCTGCAATCGTCTGGCTCCCGCGGTATCGCCCTGGGATTGCAGCAAGGCGGCAAGGTGCATCAACGCGTCGGCATGTTGCGGTTCGAGGTACAACGCCTTGCGATAAAAACCCTGGGCTTCGAGGACACTGCCGGCGACATCGCTGAGCAGTCCCAGCCAATAGAACACCTGGGCCACCGGTTCGTGGTGGCGCAGATAATGATCGCAGGCGGCGCGGGCTTCGGCACTCTTGCCTTCATTGGCCAGCGCGGCGACGTTGGCCAGCAGCGCGGCGGCCTCGAAGTTGTTCGGTTTAAGCGGGTGCGATGCCTGCGCAACGCTGGCGAACGGGCGCCGTTGAGTCGGTACCGGCGCAATCCGGCGCACAGGTTGCGGCATCGGCAACGGCGTGGGGACGAATGCCGGCAGAGGTTCGGGCTCTGGAGCGCTATGACGACTGAAGGCAAAGGACTGCGCGATGCCAATCGAGCGCATGCCCAGGCGCCCCAGCAGGCTGCCTTCGGCCGGGCCGATAAACAGCACGCCGTCGACATGGGTCAAGCGCTTGAGCACCTCGAAAACCTGGTTTTGCGTCGGCAGGTCGAAGTAGATCAGCAGATTGCGGCAGAACACGAAGTCGTAGGGCGGCTCGCTGGCGAGCAAGGCCGGATCGAGCAGATTGCCGACCTGCAGGCGCACCTGATCGAGGACCCGAGCGGTGAGTCGATAGCCGTCGTTCTCGGCGCTGAAATAGCGGTCGCGAAAGGTTATGTCCTGTCCGCGAAAGGAATTCTTGCCGTACAACGCACGTCGCGCCTTGTCCACCGACAGCGGGCTGACGTCCATGCCGTCGACCTTGAACTGATGCGGCTTGAGCCCGGCATCCAGCAGTGCCATGGCGATCGAATAAGGCTCTTCACCGGTGGAACACGGCAGGCTGAGAATCCGCAGGGCGCGCATGTTGTTGAGATCGGCCAGGCGTCTGCTCGCCAGTTTCGCCAGGGTGGCGAAGGATTCCGGGTAACGGAAAAACCAGGTCTCGGGGACGATCACCGCTTCGATCAACGCCTGCTGCTCGTCGCTTGAACACTGCAAGGTGCGCCAGTACTCGTCGGCCGTTTGCGCCTGGGACGCAGCACTGCGTTGACGCACCGCACGCTCGATGATCGCCGGGCCGACTGACGTCACGTCGAGGCCGATGCGTTCCTTGAGGAAATCGAAAAAGCGCTGGTCGCTGCTCATCGCTGCGCCTCCAGCCCGGTCAGGTCCAGGGGTGGCGTCGGGTACAACAGCGCACGCACCTGATCGTCCAGCAACTCGGCCACCCGCACCCATTGCAACAATCCCTGGGCATCCTCACGCACGGGCCCCAGATACCGCGCCTGGGGATTGTCCAGGCCATAGGGCTGAAAATCCGCCGGGTCGCAACGCAAGGTGTCGGTGGCCCGTTCCAGGATCAGCCCGAGCAATTGCGCCTCGGCGGTTGCCTCCGGGCGATAATGCACCAGGACCAACCGCGTGCTGGTGCGCGCCTGCGCGGGCGTACCGAAGGTCAATGCGCTGAGGTCGATAACCGGCACCACCGCGCCGCGATAGGCCAATACCCCGGCCACCCAGTGCGGCGCCTGGGCAATCGGCTTCAATGGCAGGCGCGGCAGCACTTCCGCCACCTCGATCGCCTGCAAGGCATAACGCTCGTGACCGATGCGGAACACCAGAAACAGCGCATGCGCCGCCTGTTTCACGACGACGCGCCTGGCCGTGAGTTCGCTCATCAGACTTTGAATCGCGAGACGCCGCTACGCAGCCCGACGGCCACCTGGCTCAGCTCGTCGATAGCGAAACTGGCCTGGCGCAGGGATTCGACGGTCTGGCTGCTGGCATCGCCCAATTGCACCAGCGCGTGGTTGATCTGCTCGGCGCCGGTGGCCTGGGCCTGCATGCCTTCGTTGACCATCAATACCCGCGGCGCCAGCGCCTGGACCTGATGGATGATCTGCGACAGCTGTTCGCCGACCTGCTGCACCTCGAACATGCCACGGCGCACTTCCTCGGAGAACTTGTCCATGCCCATCACACCGGCCGACACCGCCGATTGAATCTCGCGCACCATCTGTTCGATGTCGTAGGTGGCGACGGCGGTCTGGTCCGCCAGGCGCCGCACTTCGGTGGCGACCACGGCAAAACCGCGACCGTATTCGCCGGCCTTCTCGGCTTCGATCGCCGCGTTGAGCGACAACAGGTTGGTCTGGTCGGCGACCTTGACGATGGTGACTACCACCTGGTTGATGTTGCCGGCCTTCTCGTTGAGGATCGCCAGCTTGGCGTTGACCAGGTCGGCGGCGCCCATCACCGAATGCATGGTTTCTTCCATGCGCGCCAGGCCCTGTTGCCCGGAGCCGGCGGCCACCGAGGCCTGGTCGGCGGCGGTGGACACTTCGGTCATGGTGCGCACCAGGTCACGGGAGGTGGCGGCGATTTCACGGGAAGTCGCGCCGATTTCAGTGGTGGTGGCGGCCGTTTCGGTGGCGGTGGCCTGTTGTTGCTTGGAGGTCGCGGCGATCTCGGTGACCGAGGTGGTTACTTGCACCGACGAGCGCTGAGCCTGGGACACCAGAGAGGTCAGCTCGGCCATCATGTCGTTGAAGCCGGTTTCCACGGCACCGAATTCGTCCTTGCGCTCAAGATTCAGGCGCGTGCTCAGATCGCCCGTGCGCATGATTTCGAGGATTTGCACGATGCGATTCATCGGCGCCATGATCGCGCGCATCAACAGCAGGCCGCAGAGGCCGGCGGCCAGCACGGCGAACACCAGGGAAATACCCATGATGACTTTCGCGGTGATCACCGCATCGTCGATGGCTGCAACAGCCTGGTCTGCCACGGCTTTGTTGTGACGCAGAATTTCGCTGAGCTTCATGCGCCCGGCCGTCCAGGTCGGGGTCAGCTCTTCGTTGAACGTCCTGATGGCTTCGGCGTCCTGATTGCGTTTATGCAACTCGGTAACGGCAATCAGGATCCGGTGGTAATCCGCGTGGAGTTTTTCAAACGCGGCGTACTCGACCTTGTCCTCGTCCGTGGTGACCGTCTGGCGATAAAGCTCCATCTGGTCCAGCAGACGCGCGGAGAAGTCCTTGAAGTCTGACGCATCCTTGGCGGTGAAGCCCTGCCCCTGTTCCAGGCCGAGCATCTCCAGCATCCGCAGATAACTGTCGGACCAGGCGCCGCGCACCATCGAGCTGTAATACAACCCCGGCAGCGCATCCTCACGAACGCTGGCTTCGCTGCTCTCGATCTTCAACAGGCGCGAATACGAGACGACCACCATCAGCAACATGATGGCGATAATTACCGCAAAGCTCGCCAAAATGCGTTGGCGCAACGTCCAGTTCTTCACAGTCAATCCTCGGGGGCATTTCGAAATGCGGGGAGTATAGCCGAGGGCACTGTTTCATTTATAAGACGGTTGCGCCAGTTCTTATCCCGTGGGCAAAAAAGCGTGATTGACAGGATCAAAGTCAAAAGATCGCAGCCTTCGGCAGCTCCTACGCGCCTGTGGGCGCCGCCGCAAGCTGCGATCTTTCAAGGCAGACGCCTACAGGGAAGCCTGGCGAACCTGTTTCTCCAGCTCGGACTTCAATCCCGGTTCCAGCTTGAGCTGGCGCGCCAGTTCATCGAGGTATGACTTCTCCATGAAGCTCTCCTCATCCACCAGCATCACGCTGGCGATGTACATTTCCGCAGCCATTTCCGGTGTGCTGGCAGCGCGGGCGACATCACTGGGGTCCAGCGGTTTGTTCAGTTCGGCGTGCAGCCAGTGTTGCAGCTCCTGGTCGTTGTCGAGCTTGCTGAACTCGCCTTCGATCAGCTCGCGTTCGCGCGCATCGACATGACCGTCGGCCTTGGCCGCAGCCACCAGGGCCTTGAGAATCGCCTGGCTGTGCTGCTCGACTTGCGCCGGCGGCAATCGATCGAGGGTTTGCGGTTCGGTCCTCGGCGCCGTGCCCTGCTGGGCCTGCCAGTTGCCGTAGGCCTTGTAGGCCAGCACGCCCAATGCAGCGAGACCGCCATAGACCGCGACCTTGCCCCCGACCTTGCGCGCCTTCTTGTTACCCAGCAGCAGGCCCATGGCCCCGGCGGCCAACGCCCCCCCGCCCGCACCGGAGAGCAGGCTGCCGAGACCGCCCGAGCCTCCGGTGCCGCCGAGTAACCCGCCCAATCCTGCGTTGGACGAGGTGTTACGGGCACCACCGGTCTTGTTCTGCAACATGTCCTGACCGGATTTGAGTAGCTGGTCGAGCAATCCACGGGTGTTCATTTTCCGCCTCCACTAAAAGGTACAACCAGACCTTAAGGCCACCAGCCTAGATCGAAAGTGCCCGAAAACGGCCTGTTAGATTGCTTCCAGATGTTGCTCACGCTTTGCGCGGGTGACTTACAGCTACCCTCTAAAAAAACGATATACACTCGATAAAATCTATAAAACTGCCCACCGGGTACGCTCTTCATGATGACCTTGCGTCAAATCCGTCATTTCATTGCCGTGGCCGAGACCGGCTCGATCTCCGCCGCCGCGCAAACCGCGTTCATTTCCCAGTCCACCCTGACCCTGGCGATCCAGCAACTGGAGCAGGAAATCGGCGTCGGCCTGTTCAATCGCCACGCCAAGGGCATGACCCTGACCCATCAGGGGCACCAGTTCCTGCGCCAGGCGCATTTGATCCTGGCTACCGTGGACAACGCCAAGCGCAGCCTGCAACAAAGCACCGACCAGGTGGCCGGGCAATTGATCGTCGGGGTGACCAGCCTGGTGGCCGGTTACTACCTGGCGGACCTGCTCACGCGTTTCCAGCGCGCCTACCCCAACGTCGAAATCCGCGTGATGGAAGACGAACGCCCTTACATCGAACACTTGCTGGTCAGCGGCGAGATCGATGTCGGCGTGTTGATCCTCTCCAACCTCGAAGACCGCCACGCCCTGCAGACCGAAGTGCTGACCCATTCGCCCCATCGGCTGTGGCTGCCGGCCCAGCACCCGCTGCTGGAACACGACAGCATCAACCTAGCCGACGTGGCCCGCGAACCGCTGATTCAATTGAACGTCGATGAAATGGACCGCAATGCCCAGCGCATGTGGACAGCCGCCTCCCTGCAACCGCGCATCACCCTGCGCACCGCCTCGACCGAAGCGGTGCGTAGCCTGGTAGCTGCCGGCCTTGGCGTGTCGATCCAGCCCGACATGACTTACCGGCCATGGTCACTGGAGGGCGACATCATCGAAGCGCGGCCGATTGCCGACCTCAGCCATACCTTGGATGTCGGCCTGGCCTGGCGCCGCGGGACCGCGCGCCCGGCCCTGGTGGACCCGTTCCTGACCGTCGCCCGCGAGCAACCCCACGGCGGGCGCAAGCCATCTATTTAATCGAACGCCGCCTTCAGTATTTAGAATTTGTCGACCTCGGGTCTGCGCACTAGTCTTGATGCATCCATATAAGACGGCCAGCCCCAGTCACAGGGAGCAACATGGCCACACAAGAAAAGAGAACCCGCAAAATGGCTGGCTCGCAGACCCCGTTGTTCACCGCATTGTTGATCGAGGGTGAATTGGTCGCCGGGCAAGGCCGTGTCGAACCGATTCTCAACCCGGCCACAGGCGAAGTCCTGACGCACATCGCCGAAGCCAGCACCGAACAAGTCGAAGCCGCCATCCTCGCCGCCCACCGCGCCTTTGCCGGGTGGTCGCGAACCACGCCGCAGCAGCGCTCGAACCTGTTGCTCGATATCGCCAACGCCATCGAAAAAAACGCCGACCTGCTCGCCCGCCTCGAATCCCTGAACTGCGGCAAGCCGTTGCATCTGGCCCGTCAGGACGACCTGAGCGCCACGGTCGATGTGTTCCGCTTTTTCGCGGGCGCCGTGCGCTGCCAGACCGGCCAGCTCAGCGGCGAGTACCTGCCCGGGTACACCAGCATGGTGCGTCGTGATCCTATTGGAGTGGTTGCGTCCATCGCGCCGTGGAATTACCCGATCATGATGGCCGCGTGGAAAATCGCCCCGGCCCTGGCCGCCGGCAACACCTTGGTGTTCAAGCCATCGGAGCACACCCCCCTGTCGATCCTGGCGTTGGCCCCGGCGCTGGCCGAGATCCTGCCGCCCGGCGTGATCAACATTGTCTGCGGTGGCGGCGAAGGCGTCGGCAGCCATCTGGTCAGCCACCCCAAGGTGCGCATGGTGTCGCTGACCGGCGATATCGTCACCGGGCAGAAAATCCTCCAGGCCGCGGCAAAAACCCTCAAGCGCACGCACCTCGAACTGGGCGGCAAAGCGCCGGTGATCGTCTGTAACGATGCCGACATCCAGGCGGTGGTCGAAGGCGTGCGCACCTACGGCTACTACAACGCCGGGCAGGATTGCACCGCCGCTTGCCGGGTGTATGCCCAGGCCGGCATTCACGACCGCCTGGTGGCCGAACTCGGCGCGGCGGTCAGCAGCCTGCGTTTCGCCGGCAAACGCGATGCCGACAACGAAATCGGCCCGCTGATCAGCACCCGCCAGCGCGACCGCGTGGCCAGTTTCGTCGAACGCGCCCTCGGCCAGCCACACATCGAACGGGTGACCGGTGCGGCGGTGCATTCCGGCGCCGGCTTCTATTACCAGCCGACGTTGCTCGCCGGTTGCAAGCAAGGCGATGAAATCGTCCAGCGCGAAGTGTTCGGGCCGGTGGTCACCGTGACCCGCTTCGATCAGCTCGAACAAGCCGTGGACTGGGCCAACGACTCGGAATACGGCCTGGCCTCCTCGGTCTGGACCCAGAACCTGGACAAGGCGATGCAGGTCGCCGCGCGGTTGCAATATGGCTGCACCTGGATCAACAGCCATTTCATGCTGGTCAGCGAAATGCCCCACGGCGGGCTCAAGCGATCGGGCTACGGCAAGGACCTGTCCAGCGATTCGCTCCAGGACTACAGCGTGGTGCGGCACATCATGGCCCGCCACGGGCAGCATCTCTGACTACGCTAATAACAAGCCGATAGCGGCATGCTTCACCACGTTCACCACTGCCCCGACCATAATTTGAAGAAGAGGGAAATTCCATGTTCGTGCACAAGACCGCACTGCTCAGTGCAATCACCACCGCGCTGCTGGCCAGTGCCAGTGTCCAGGCCGCCGAGCCGTTGCAGGCTGTCGGTGCCGGCGAAGGGCAACTCGATATCGTCGCGTGGCCCGGCTACATCGAACGTGGCGAAAGCGACAAGGCCTACGACTGGGTGACCGGTTTCGAGAAGGAAACCGGCTGCAAGGTGAACGTTAAAACCGCGGCGACTTCCGATGAGATGGTCAGCCTGATGGCCAAGGGCGGTTATGACCTGGTGACGGCTTCCGGCGACGCTTCCTTGCGCCTGATCGTCGGCAAGCGGGTGCAGCCGATCAACACGACGTTGATCCCGAACTGGAAGAACCTCGACCCGCGCCTGAAAGATGCGCCGTGGTATGTGGTCAACAACCAGACCTATGGCACCCCGTACCAGTGGGGTCCGAACGTATTGATGTACAACACCAACGTCTTCAAGACCGCGCCCGACAGCTGGGGCGTGTTGTTCAATGCAGAAAACCTGCCGGACGGCAAGCCGAACAAGGGTCGCGTGCAGGCCTATGACGGCCCGATCTACATCGCCGACGCGGCGCTGTACCTCAAGACCGCCAAGCCGGAACTGGGCATCCAGAACCCCTACGAATTGACCGAAGCGCAATACAAGGCGGTGCTCGATCTCTTGCGCGCCCAGCAGCCGTTGATCCACCGCTACTGGCACGACACCACCGTGCAGATGAGTGACTTCAAGAACGAAGGCGTGGTGGCGTCCGGGGCCTGGCCGTATCAGGTCAACGGCCTGGTCAACGAGAAACAGCCGATCGCCTCGACCATCCCGAAAGAAGGCGCCACCGGGTGGGCGGATACCACCATGCTGCATGCCGAAGCCAAGCACCCCAACTGTGCCTACAAATGGATGGACTGGTCGCTGCAACCGAAAGTCCAGGGTGACGTGGCGGCGTGGTTCGGTTCGTTGCCAGCGGTACCGGCCGCGTGCAAGGAAAGCGAATTGCTCGGCGCCGAAGGTTGCAAGACCAATGGGTTCGACCAGTTCGACAAGATCGCCTTCTGGAAAACCCCACAGGCCGAAGGCGGCAAGTTCGTGCCGTACAGCCGCTGGACCCAGGACTACATCGCGATCATGGGCGGTCGCTAGTCTGCGCGATCCCTGAAATGAAGTAGATCCCACAGTTGACCACCTCTGTTGCCACTGCCGAGCAAGGCATTCGGCTGTAGTTGACCGTTTCTCGTTTTTTCAGAAGTCCAGGCAGGGCCGCTGCGACGGCCCTCGCCTTTTCGGAGCACCGCACCATGACGCTTGCAGTCCAGTTCACCAACGTTTCCCGTCAGTTCGGCGAAGTGAAAGCCGTTGACCGGGTTTCCATCGACATCCAGGACGGCGAGTTCTTCTCCATGCTTGGGCCTTCGGGCTCGGGCAAAACCACCTGCCTGCGCCTGATCGCCGGTTTTGAACAACCGAGCGCGGGCTCGATCCGCATTCATGGCGAGGAGGCCGCCGGCCTGCCGCCGTACCAGCGTGACGTGAACACTGTGTTCCAGGATTACGCGCTGTTCCCACACATGAACGTACTCGACAACGTCGCCTATGGCTTGAAAGTCAAAGGCGTCGGCAAGGCCGAACGCCGCAAACGCGCCGAAGAAGCCCTCGACATGGTCGCCCTCGGCGGTTACGGCGAGCGCAAACCGGTGCAACTGTCCGGTGGCCAGCGCCAGCGCGTAGCCCTTGCCCGCGCCCTGGTCAACCGTCCGCGTGTGCTGCTGCTCGACGAACCCTTGGGCGCGCTCGACCTGAAGCTGCGCGAGCAAATGCAGAGTGAACTGAAGAAGCTGCAACGCCAGCTGGGCATCACCTTTATCTTCGTCACCCACGACCAGACCGAAGCGCTGTCGATGTCCGATCGCGTCGCCGTGTTCAACAAGGGTCGCATCGAACAGGTCGATTCGCCGCGTAACCTGTACATGAAGCCCGCGACCACGTTCGTGGCGGAATTCGTCGGCACGTCCAACGTGATTCGCGGCGATCTGGCGCAGCAGTTGAGCGGCAATCCACAACCGTTTTCGATTCGCCCGGAACACGTGCGTTTCGCCGAAGGCCCACTGGCCGCGCACGAAATCGAAGTCAGCGGTTTACTGCACGACATCCAGTACCAGGGCAGCGCCACACGTTATGAACTGAAGCTGGAAAATGGCCAGACCCTGAACATCAGCCAGGCCAACAATCAGTGGCTCGATACCAGCGCGCAACATCAGACCGGGCAACGCCTCAGCGCACGCTGGGCGCGCGAAGCGATGATCCCGTTGCACGACACCATCGTGGGTGGGGTGTGAAATGACCAGCGTCGCTCTCCCGCAAAACCCGGCCAGTGGCTCGCCGTTGCGCCGATTTTCCAACCTGTTGTATCGCCGGCCGAACCTGTACCTGTCGATGCTGCTGGTGCCGCCGCTGCTGTGGTTCGGCGCGATCTACCTCGGCTCGTTGCTGACCCTGTTGTGGCAAGGTTTCTACACCTTCGACGACTTCACCATGGCGGTCACCCCCGACCTTACCCTGGCCAACTTCGCCGCGCTGTTCCAGCCATCGAACTTCGACATCATCCTGCGCACCTTGAGCATGGCGGTCGTCGTCTCGATCGCTAGCGCCATCGTCGCGTTCCCGATTGCCTACTACATGGCGCGCTACACCACCGGTAAGACCAAGGCGTTTTTCTACATCGCGGTGATGATGCCGATGTGGGCCAGTTACATCGTCAAGGCGTATGCCTGGACCCTGTTGCTGGCCAAGGGTGGCGTGGCGCAGTGGTTCGTCCAGCACCTGGGGCTGGAGCCGGTCTTGCAGTTCATCCTGGGCATTCCCGGCGTCGGCGGCAGTACCTTGTCGACCTCGCACCTGGGACGCTTCATGGTGTTCGTCTACATCTGGCTGCCGTTCATGATCCTGCCGATCCAGGCCTCGCTGGAACGCCTGCCACCGTCCTTGCTGCAAGCCTCGGCAGACCTCGGCGCCAAGCCACGCCAGACCTTCATGCAAGTGACACTTCCGCTGGCGATTCCGGGCATTGCCGCAGGTTCCATCTTCACCTTCTCGCTGACCTTGGGCGACTTCATCGTGCCGCAACTGGTCGGCCCGCCGGGCTACTTCGTCGGCAGCATGGTCTACGCCCAGCAAGGTGCGATCGGCAACATGCCGATGGCGGCCGCCTTCACCCTGGTGCCGATCGTGCTGATCGCCATTTACCTGTCCATCGTCAAACGACTGGGGGCCTTCGATGCACTCTGAAAAAGCATCCCTGGGTTTGCGCATTGCAGCCTGGGGCGGGTTGGTGTTCCTGCACTTCCCGATCCTGATCATCTTCCTGTACGCCTTCAACACCGAAGACGCGGCGTTCAGCTTCCCGCCCAAGGGCTTCACGCTGAAGTGGATCGGCGTGGCGTTCTCGCGGCCCGACGTACTGGAAGCGATCAAGCTGTCGTTGCAGATCGCTTCGATTGCCACGCTGATCGCCATGGTCCTCGGCACGCTGGCTTCGGCGGCGCTGTATCGCCGGGACTTCTTCGGCAAGCAAGGCATCTCGCTGATGCTGATCCTGCCGATCGCCCTGCCCGGCATCATTACCGGGATCGCGCTGCTGGCGACGTTCAAGACGCTGGGCATCGAGCCGGGGATGTTCACCATCATCGTCGGCCACGCGACCTTCTGCGTGGTGATCGTCTACAACAACGTCATCGCCCGCTTGCGCCGCACCTCCCACAGTCTGATCGAAGCCTCGATGGACCTCGGTGCCGACGGCTGGCAGACCTTCCGCTACATCATCCTGCCGAACCTGGGCTCGGCGCTGCTGGCCGGAGGCATGTTGGCGTTTGCGCTGTCGTTCGACGAGATCATCGTCACCACCTTCACCGCCGGCCATGAACGCACCCTGCCGCTGTGGCTGCTCAACCAGCTCAGCCGCCCTCGGGACGTGCCGGTGACCAACGTCGTGGCGATGCTGGTGATGATGGTGACCATGCTGCCGATTCTCGGCGCCTATTACCTGACGCGGGGCGGTGAGAGCGTGGCGGGTAGCGGTGGGAAATAACAGACAACTCAGCCACTGAAGAAACCGAATCTTGTAGGAGCTGGCTTGCCAGCGAAAGCGGTGTGTCAGCCGACATCAATGTTGGAGGTGATGGCCCCTTCGCGAGCAAGCCCGCTCCCACATTTTGAGCCGGTTCCTTCAGAGGTAAAACAACAGTTCCAAAGAGGACAGAACCATGCAAACCCAACTCTTGATCAACGGCCAACTTATCAACGGCGAAGGCCCCGCCCAACCGGTGTTCAACCCGGCGTTGGGGCGCGTGCTGGTGGAAATCAACGAAGCCAGCGAAGCCCAGGTCGATGCCGCTGTGCGCGCCGCCGATGCCGCGTTCGACAGCTGGTCGCAGACCCCGCCCAAGGAACGTTCGCTGCTGCTGCTCAAACTCGCCGACGCCATCGAGGCCCACGGCGAAGAGCTGGCCAAGCTGGAGTCGGACAACTGCGGCAAGCCCTACAGCGCCGCGCTCAACGACGAGATTCCGGCGATCGCCGACGTGTTCCGCTTTTTTGCCGGCGCCAGCCGCTGCATGAGCGGCTCGGCCGGTGGCGAGTACCTGCCCGGCCACACCTCGATGACCCGCCGCGACCCGGTGGGGGTGATCGCCTCCATCGCGCCGTGGAACTACCCGCTGATGATGGTCGCCTGGAAAATCGCCCCGGCCCTCGCCGCCGGCAACACGGTGGTGCTCAAGCCATCGGAACAGACGCCGTTGACCGCCCTGCGCCTGGCGCAACTGGCGTCGGAAATCTTCCCCGCTGGCGTGCTCAACCTGGTGTTTGGCCGTGGTCCCACGGTCGGCAGCCCGCTGGTCACCCACCCGAAAGTGCGCATGGTGTCGCTGACAGGTTCCATCGCCACCGGCTCGAACATCATTTCCAGCACCGCCGACAGCGTCAAGCGCATGCACATGGAACTGGGCGGCAAGGCCCCGGTGATCATCTTCGACGACGCCGACATCGACGCCGCCGTCGAGGGCATCCGCACCTTCGGTTTCTACAACGCCGGCCAGGACTGCACCGCCGCCTGCCGCATCTATGCCCAGGAAGGCATCTACGACAAGTTCGTGGAAAAACTCGGCGCGGCGGTCAGCAGCATCAAGTACGGCTTGCAGGACGATCCGGCGACCGAGCTCGGCCCGCTGATCACCGCGCAGCACCGCGACCGCGTGGCCGGCTTCGTCGAGCGCGCCGTGGCGCAGCCGCACATCCGCCTGATCACCGGCGGTAAAGCGGTGGACGGCAATGGCTTCTTCTTCGAACCGACGGTGTTGGCCGATGCTCAGCAGGACGACGAGATCGTGCGGCGCGAAGTGTTCGGGCCAGTGGTGTCGGTGACCAAATTCACCGATGAGGCGCAGGTGCTGGGCTGGGCCAACGACTCGGACTACGGCCTGGCGTCATCGGTATGGACCGCCGACGTCGGTCGTGCGCATCGCCTGTCGGCGCGCTTGCAGTACGGCTGCACCTGGGTGAACACGCATTTCATGCTGGTCAGCGAGATGCCCCATGGCGGGCAGAAGCTGTCCGGGTATGGCAAGGACATGTCGATGTATGGGCTGGAGGATTACACCGTTGTGCGGCATGTGATGTTCAAGCACTAAAACCATCGCCAGCAGGCTGGCTCCCACAATTTGGAATGCATTTCCCTGTGGGAGCCAGCCTGCTGGCGATTGCGTCACTTCGGTTTCAAGGTCGAAACCGGCATTAGGCACCACCAGGTTCCAGACCAAAGAAATCAAAACAATAACCACCGACCCGGGCGGCGCCTCCAAGCCCCGTCACGGTCTCGGGCATCCGAAATCTGCCGATTTTCCGGAGAAACACACATGAGTGCATCACCCGATCTCTCGTCCGCCATCGCCGACAGCGACGCCGAGCAGCTGCGAAAACTGGGCTACACGTCCAACTTCAATCGCAGCATGAGCCTGTGGGAAAACTTCGCCCTGGGCTTCACCTATCTCTCTCCGGTCGTAGGGGTCTATACCCTCTTCGGCCTGTGCCTCGCCGCCGGCGGGCCGCCGATGTTCTGGGCCTATTTACTGGTCGGTTGCGGGCAGTTGCTGGTGTGCCTGATCTTTGGTGAAGTGGTTTCGCAGTTCCCGATTTCCGGTGGCGTGTACCCGTGGGCGCGTCGCCTGGTGGGCAAGCGCTGGGCGTGGATGGTCGGCTGGATCTACTCCATCGCCCTGTGCGTGACCATTGCCGCCGTAGCCGTCGGCGCCGGCCCGTACCTGGCCGCCATGCTCGGTTTTGAACCGAGCAACAACACCAACATCATCATTGCCCTGGTACTGACGCTGTTCGCCACCCTGGTCAACCTCAGCGGCACCAAGGTGCTGGCGCGCATTGCCATGTTCGGCTTCCTCTGCGAACTGGTGGGTGCGGTGATCGTCGGTGTCTACCTGCTGGTCTTCGAACGCCATCAGTCGATCAGCGTGCTGTTCAACACCTTCGACATCAGCGTCAACGGCTCGTACCTGCCGGCCTTCCTCACTGCATCGCTGGCGGGGATGTTCCTGTACTACGGCTTCGAGGCCTGCGGCGACGTAGCCGAAGAAACCCCGAACCCGAGCAAGCAGATCCCGGTGGCCATGCGCATGACCATCTACATCGGCGGCGTGGCGGCGATGTTCGCCTGCCTGGCGCTGATCCTCGCCGTACCGGACATGCAAGCGGTGATCGATGGCACCGACAAGGACCCGGTCGGCACCATCCTCAACAATGCCTTCGGCCCGGTCGGTTCGAAAATGGTGATGGGCGTGGTGATGATTTCCTTCATCTCCTGCGTCATCAGCCTGCAAGCGGCGGCGAGTCGCCTGCTGTATTCCTACGCCCGGGACGAAATGGTCATCGGCAGCCGACTGCTGAAGAAGATTTCCCCTACCACCCAGGTTCCGGTTGCGGCACTGTTCGTGTCCGGCGTCCTGCCGGCGCTGATCATCATCCTCGGCTTCTTCCTGCAGGACGCGGTCGCCACCATCGTCAGCTTCGCCGCCATCGGTATTTACCTGGCTTTCCAGATGATCGTGCTCGCAGCGCTGTACGCCCGCCTCAAAGGCTGGAAACCCAGCGGCAAATTCACCCTCGGCGCCTGGGGCTGGGCAGTGAACATCGGCGCGCTGGTCTATGGCGTCGGCGCGATCATCAACATGGCCTGGCCACGGACCCCGGACGCCGCGTGGTACATCAACTACGCCATGGTCCTGAGTACCGCCATCGTCATCGGCCTGGGGTTGCTCTACATGTGGATTGCCAAGCCGTATGACCACGGTAAGGCGCCTGCCGGGGATGCGTGGAAAGTCAGTCGCTAACGGAAGTTGCCCCGGTGCCAACAGGTACCGGGGTTCATCGAGCCTGCAACAGGCAAGCATTTCGAAACAGTTCCTCGCTACTTGCGAATGTTTACCCGGCTAGAGTTTCCTCAACCACGCACGCGGTATCGGTTGACGATAGACGCAACAGAGCCTAGGGTGTTTACGTCGTTTACAGCGTATACACCTTTAGGAGAGCCACCATGGCCTCGCCCGTTTTGTCTTTTCGTGTCGAAGAACTTCTGGCCCAACAGCTGGATCAGCTGGCAGCGGCCACTGACCGCGACCGTCAGTACCACCTCAAGCGTGCACTGGTTCGATACGTGGAAGCCGAGTCCTGGCATCTGCAAGCCATCAGCGACGGCATAGCCGATGCCGATGCCGGAAAACTGACCGATCTGGACGCCGTGAAGGCTAAGTGGGCAAAACGTGCCGAGCGTAGTACTGACTGAGAAAGCCGAAAGCGACCTGAATGCCATCCATGAGCATTACCGAGAGGTCGTAGGCGCGAGTAGTGCCATCGAAATCATTGCAACCATGCTGCAATCTTTTCGGCAGTTGGAGCAGTTTCCCGGTTCAGGCAGGCCTTCCGTCATGCCTGATGTCCGAGAGTTAGTGCTTGGCCGTTATCCCTTCATTGCCCCGTATCGATTTGCCAATGGCCAGATACAGGTGTTGAGAGTGCTGCATCAGCGCTCCGAACGCTCTGAGGATTGGTAGAGGGGAGAACATCCAGCCGCGGCAAAGTTGCCGCGACTGAAGGTTCTATTTCTTCAAAACCGCGAAACACTGCGCATCGCATCCACCAGATAACGCATCGCAATGCGGTCACTCTCCGACAACTCCCGATAGCGTTCCACCAACTTAATCTCCTCGCTATTGAGCCGACGTCTTCGCCGGCCAGTAGACAGGCACGCAAAGATTCCCAGGATTTCGGTGATGCCTTGTACTTTCGACATGGACGATGTCCTTCTCTACGTCAAAGAAAACTTCAGAAACCGCATCGCCCTACCCCTTTTCAGCGGCCACCCTGTGCCCGCTGAAGCCACCGGCCCGAAGGGCAGAAACCGGTCATGTCCATAGAATAGGAATTATCCGGGCGCTGAAAAGCGGTTTTTAGAGTAATTAGTCAAAAAAAGCAGAAATGCCCTCTAAATCAGAATCTGCTGTCGGAAACGTTAACCGACATCTCTTGTTTCATTGCCGCGCCATCGTCACGCCATCAATCATTTTTTCTGCACAACCGAACGGTTTAAGCTATTCGTTATCTGTTTAAAGGCAGTTGCGTTTGGCCGAAGGCATGTCCGAACCGATATTCTTGATCCAGCAGTGCCAGGAACGGCGCGGGATCGTTCACGACAGGTTGTACTTATGCATCGCAGGAATTTGCTCAAAGCCTCCATGGCCATTGCGGCCTACACCGGTTTGTCGGCCACCGGCCTGCTCGCTGCCCAAGCCTGGGCAAGCAATGGCACGGCGGATGGCGAGGCTCAGGCGTTCGACTTCGAAGCGCTGAAGGCCCAGGCCAAGCAACTGGCCAGCAATCGCTACCAGGACACCAAGCAGGTGCTGCCGCCCACCCTGGCGACCATGACCCCGCAGAATTTCAATGCCATCCGCTATGACGGCAAGCATTCGTTGTGGAATGACCTCAATGGTCAGCTGGACGTGCAGTTTTTCCATGTTGGCATGGGTTTCCGCCAGCCGGTGCGCATGTACAGCGTCGATACCAAGACCCGCATGGCCCGCGAAGTGCATTTCCGCCCTTCGTTGTTCAACTATGAAAATACCTCGGTCGATACCCAGCAGCTCAAGGGCGACCTGGGCTTTTCCGGGTTCAAGCTGTTCAAGGCGCCGGAACTGGACAAACACGACGTGGTGTCTTTCCTCGGCGCCAGCTATTTCCGCGCCGTAGACGCCAGCGGCCAGTACGGTTTGTCGGCCCGCGGCCTGGCCATCGACACCTATGCCAAGAAGCGCGAAGAATTCCCCGACTTCACCAAGTTCTGGTTCGAGACGCCAGGCAAGGACAGCACGCGCTTCGTTGTCTACGCCCTGCTCGATTCGCCGAGCGCCACCGGTGCCTACCGTTTTGACATCGATTGCCAGGCCGAGCGCGTGGTGATGGAGGTCGACGCCCATGTCAACGCGCGCACCGCCATCGAACAACTGGGCATCGCGCCGATGACCAGCATGTTCAGTTGCGGCACCCACGAGCGCCGCATGTGCGACACCATTCACCCGCAGATCCACGACTCAGATCGCCTGGCGATGTGGCGGGGCAACGGCGAGTGGATCTGCCGCCCGCTGAACAACCCGGCCACCCTGCAATTCAACGCCTTCACCGACAAGGACCCGAAAGGTTTCGGCCTGGTGCAGACCGATCACGAGTTCGCCAGCTATCAGGACACCGTTGACTGGTACAGCCGACGCCCGAGCCTGTGGGTCGAACCAACGACCGCGTGGGGTGAAGGCTCAATCGATCTGCTGGAAATTCCTACCACCGGCGAGACCCTCGATAACATCGTGGCCTTCTGGACCCCGAAAAAACCGGTCGCGGCCGGCGACTCGCTGAACTACGGCTACAAACTCTACTGGAGCGCCCTGCCGCCCGTCGGCACGCCGCTGGCACGGGTCAACGCGACCCGGTCGGGTATGGGCGGTTTCACCGAAGGTTGGGCACCGGGCGAGCATTATCCGGAAGTCTGGGCCCGCCGTTTTGCCGTGGACTTCAACGGAGGCGGTCTGGATCGTCTGCCGGCGGGGACCGGCATCGAACCGGTGGTCACCTGTTCCAACGGCGAGGTGAAGGAGTTCAACGTGCTGGTGCTCGATGACATCAAGGGCTATCGCATCACCTTTGACTGGTACCCGACCAACGACAGTGTCGAGCCGGTGGAGCTGCGCCTGTTCATCCGCACCAATGACCGGACGCTGAGTGAGACCTGGTTGTACCAGTACTTCCCGCCGGCACCGGACAAGCGCAAATATACTTGAGGAAAAGCAAAAGATCGCAGCCTTCGGCAGCTCCTACAGGGGATCGTATTCCTCTGTAGGAGCTGCCGAAGGCTGCGATCTTTTGATCTTGAAACTCCTCAATCAATCACGCAAATCCGACTCATGAATCGGTTGGTCGCGATGGGTCGCCCGGTGATACTGCGCTGGCCATATGGCCTTGCGCCCACCGAGGTCATCGTCGGCATGCAGCGCCCAATAGGGATCACGCAACAGCTCGCGAGCGAGGAAGATGATATCCGCCTGACAGGTGCGCAGAATATGCTCGGCCTGTGCGGGCTCGGTGATCATGCCTACAGTACCGGTGGCGATGCCCGACTCCTTGCGCACACGTTCGGCAAACCGGGTTTGATAACCCGGGCCTGTGGGGATTTCCGCGTTGACCGCCGTTCCGCCTGACGACACATCGATCAGGTCCACGCCGAGGTCTTTCAGGCGCCGCGCCAGCTCGACGGTTTCATCCGGGTTCCAGCCATCCTCCACCCAGTCGGTGGCCGACACCCGCACGAACAGCGGTAATTCTTCCGGCCAGACTGCCCGCACCGCTTCGGTCACTTGCAGCACCAGCCGAATTCGATTTTCGAAGGATCCGCCATACTGGTCACGCCGCTGATTACTCAGGGGCGACAGAAACTGGTGCAACAGATAGCCATGGGCCGCGTGCACTTCGACCACCTTGAAACCGGCGGTCAACGCGCGTTTCGCCGCGTCGACAAAGGCCTGGATGACGTCAGCGATCTCGCCTTCGTCGAGCTGCTTGGGTTGTGTGTGCTGCGGGTCAAAGGCGATCGGTGACGGGCCCACCGGCTGCCAGCCGCCCTCGTCGATTTTCACGCTGCCATGCTTGCCGAGCCAGGGTCGATAGGTACTGGCCTTGCGGCCGGCATGGGCCAGCTGGATGCCGGCGACAGCGCCCTGAGCGGCGATGAAGCGAGTGATGCGTTGCAGGGGTTCGATCTGTTCATCGTTCCATAGACCAAGATCCTGGTCGGTGATGCGCCCGTCGGCGGTAACCGCCGTGGCTTCGGTAAATACCAGGCCCGCGCCGCCGACCGCGCGGCTGCCGAGATGGACCAGGTGCCAGTCATTGGCCAGGCCGTCGACACTCGAATACTGGCACATCGGCGATACCGCGATGCGGTTGAGCAGGGTCAATTGACGAAGGGTGTAGGGTTCAAGCAGCAGACTCATGGGGCACCTCTCAAATCAGTGGTCAGGCTCCAGGGTTCTGTTTGAATAGTCGACGAGTGACAGGAAAAGGATGCAGCACCCGCCCCCGCGGGCAAAAAATTGACAAGACGTCACAAGGATAATCAAGCAGTGCTTAGAGCCTAGTCGACATCGGGGGATGAGGGAGGATTCAGAGAGATTCGGTGTCGCAAAGATTGCCATCGCGAGCAAGCTCGCTCCCACAGGGTTCGCTCAAATCCTGTGGGAACGAGGGGTCAACGCGGTTCGATGTGGGCAATCATCAGTTGAACGGTCTCATTGCCGCGGAACTCGTTGACGTCGAGTTTGTAAGCCAATTCCACCCACTTGATGGTCGGATTCGGCCACACCTCACGGTCGATCCCGAATGCAATGCCGTCAAGCTTGACCGAACCGCACTCGCTGCGAAGCACCACCTTGAGGTGCCTTTCACCGACGACACGCTGCTCGACCAACTGAAACACCCCATGAAACAGCGGCTCCGGGAAGTGTTGCCCCCAAGGGCCGGCATGGCGCAAGGCGCGGGCCAGTTCCAGGTGAAACTCCTCGACCGCCAGGGTGCCGTCCGACAACAGGCGCCCGGTCAGGTCTTCGTCGCGCAATTGACGACGAACCTCGGCATCGAAGGCCTCGGCGAACAGCGGAAAATTCGCCTCCGGCAGCGTCAGGCCAGCGGCCATGGCGTGGCCACCGTACTTGGTGATCAGGTTCGGATGCTGCGCCGCCACCACGCTCAGGGCGTCGCGGATATGAAAGCCCTGGACCGAACGCCCGGAACCCTTGAGCAAGCCGTCGCCGGCATCGGCAAAGGCGATGGTCGGGCGGAAATAACGCTCTTTCATGCGCGATGCGAGGATACCGATGACACCCTGGTGCCACTCCGGATCGAACAGGCACAAGCCAAACGGCATCGATTCCACCGGCAGATCCTTGAGCTGGGCCAGCGCTTCACGCTGCATGCCCTGCTCGATGGATTTACGGTCCTGGTTCATCCCGTCCAGCTGCGCCGCCATCTCACGGGCCAGCGCCGCGTCGTCGGTCAGCAGGCATTCGATGCCCAGGCTCATGTCATCCAGTCGTCCGGCGGCGTTGAGGCGCGGGCCGACGATAAACCCCAGGTCGGTGGAGGTGATGCGCGCATGATCACGCTTGGCCACTTCGAGAATTGCCTTGATCCCCGGTCGGGCACGTCCGGCGCGAATCCGTTCGAGGCCCTGATGCACCAGGATCCGGTTGTTGGCATCCAGCGGCACCACGTCGGCCACGCTGCCCAGCGCCACCAGGTCGAGCAACTCGCCGATGTTCGGCTGCGGCTTGCTGGTGTACCAGCCGAGCTCGCGCAAACGCGCGCGCAAGGCCATCAGCACATAGAAGATCACCCCGACTCCGGCCAGCGCCTTGCTCGGGAAGGTGCAACCGGGCTGGTTCGGATTGACGATGGCATCGGCCAGCGGCAGTTCATCGCCGGGCAAGTGGTGATCGGTGACCAGCACGTTGAGCCCGGCCTTTTTCGCCGCCGCCACGCCTTCGACACTGGAAATGCCGTTGTCCACGGTAATCAGCAACTGAGGCTCGCGCTCCAGCGCCACCGCGACGATTTCCGGGGTCAGGCCGTAGCCGTAGTCGAACCGGTTGGGCACCAGATAGTCGACGTGCGCCGCACCCAACAGGCGCAAGCCCAGGGTGCCCACGGTACTGGCTGTGGCGCCATCGGCATCGAAGTCGCCCACGATCAGGATCCGCTGACGCTGTTCAAGCGCGGTCACCAGCAAGTCCACCGCCGCCTCGATCCCCTTGAGCTGCTGGAACGGAATCAGCCGCGCCAGGCTTTTGTCCAGTTCGGCTTCGGATAACACGCCCCGCGCGGCGTACAGCCGGGTCAGCAGCGGCGGGATATCACCGAGAAATGGCAGGGTGTCGGGCAGCAGGCGAGGTTCGATGCGCATGGGGTGACAGGGGCTTCTCTTCAATACGTAGGATAAAACCGGTGAGGCCGCGACTGATCAGCCGCGTTCGCCCAACAGCCACTGCAACTGGACTTCATGCTGACCACGGTCGTCGGTGACGAAAATCGTCCCTTCGCTGATCATCACGTCCCACTTGATGACGCGGGGCATGTCCTTGGCCAGGGTTTCCAGGACTTCCTGGGGAACCGCCGCGATGTTGACGTTTTTCAGGTTCTTGATCGCCGGGATCACTTTGCCTTCCCAGACCCGCAGGCTGCCGTAGGCCAGCAGGCTGGTGCGTTCGGTGCGGCGCGAGCACCAGGTCAGGCGATCGGCGTCCGGCTGGCCGACTTCGATCCAGTGCAGGACACGGTCATCCAGGCTCTTTTCCCACAGGGCCGGTTCATCCACGTCTGACAGACCACGGCCGAACGACAGCTGCTCGTTGTACCAGAGGGCGTAGGCCAAAAGGCGCACGGTCATGCGCTCTTCGGTTTCCGAAGGGTGGCGGGCGATGGTCTGCTTGACGGACTCGTAGACGCTGCGATCGAGGTCGGTGAGGTTCAGTTCAAACTTGTAGGTCGTGGACGGCTGGGCCATGAACGGGCTTCTTGATACGGGGAAAGGCGGCAAGTCTAACCGATGCAGCCGCCAATCAACGAATAGAAGCAGATCTCCCTTGGGCGCCTGACAGTCGGCTATGTTAAAACTCTGTACTCGCTCAATCTTTGTCCTACAGGAACCCGCATGCCGTCTTCTGCCAAACCGCTCTCAGGTCTGAAAGTCATCGAACTGGGTACCTTGATCGCCGGCCCGTTTGCCTCGCGCATCTGCGCTGAATTCGGTGCCGATGTGGTCAAGGTCGAATCGCCGGACGGCGGCGATCCATTGCGCAAATGGCGCAAGTTGTACGAGGGCACCTCGCTGTGGTGGTTCGTCCAGGCACGCAATAAAAAGTCGCTGACACTGAACCTCAAGCACCCGGACGGCCTGGAGATCCTGAAAAAACTGCTCAGCGAAGCGGACATCCTGATCGAAAACTTCCGCCCCGGCGTGCTGGAAAAGCTTGGCCTGGGTTGGGATGTGCTGCATGCGCTGAACCCCAAGCTGGTCATGGTGCGCCTCTCGGGCTTCGGTCAGACCGGCCCGATGAAGGACCAACCCGGGTTTGGCGCGGTCGGCGAATCCATGGGCGGCCTGCGCTACATCACCGGGTTCGAGGACCGGCCGCCAGTACGCACCGGGATTTCCATCGGTGACTCGATAGCCGCGCTGTGGGGCGTGATCGGTGCGCTCATGGCCCTGCGTCACCGCGAGGTCAATGGCGGTGCGGGGCAAGTGGTGGACGTGGCGCTCTACGAGGCGATCTTCGCCATGATGGAAAGCATGGTGCCGGAGTTCGACGTGTTCGGCTTCATTCGCGAACGCACCGGCAACATCATGCCGGGCATCACACCCTCCTCGATCCACACCAGTGCCGATGGCAAACATGTACAGATCGGCGCCAATGGCGACGCGATCTTCAAGCGTTTCATGTTGATCATCGGCCGGGAAGACCTGGCCAACGACCCGCAGTTGGCCAGTAACGACGGCCGCGACAGCCGTCGCGACGAAATCTACGGGGTGATCGATCGCTGGGTCAATTCGTTGCCCCTGGACAGCGTCATCGAGCTGTTGAACCAGGCCGATGTACCGGCCAGCCGAATCTTCAGCGCCGAAGACATGTTCAGCGATCCACAGTACCTCGCCCGGGAAATGTTCCTGCAGGCCAAGCTACCCGATGGCAAGGACTTCAAGATGCCGGGGATCGTGCCGAAACTCTCAGAGACACCCGGTGATTGTGAATGGGTCGGGCCACAACTGGGCGAGCACAATACCCAGGTACTCCAGGAACTTGGCTATGACGCGTCGCAGATTGCACAGCTGCGCAAAGACGGAGCCATCTGAGCTCAAGCGTCTGTTTGCGCGACTCATCAAACCCTGCCTGTTGCTGGACGGCCGGCGCCTGGGCGCGTTGGCGAGCCTGTTGCTGATCATCACCCTGGCCGCGCCGGTATCGGCGCAGGCCAAGGATTCCCTGGTCTGGCTGAAACGCGATCTACCACCGCTGTTCATTTTCGACGGCCCGCAAAAAGGCCAGGGGGTCATCGACCAACTGCTCCGCCAACTGATCGCCGGCATGCCGCAGTACCAGCACAGTGTGCTGAAGGTCAATCGAGCCCGTGGCTTGCAGATGCTCCACGAACCGGCCCTCACCTGCGATGCGGCGCTGAATTGGAGCAAGGAGCGCGAAAGCTGGATCGCCTTTTCCCTCCCGGTTTTTCGCGCCATGAGCAATGGCCTGGCCATACGGCGTAATGATCGGGAAGTACTGACGCCGTTCCTCAAGGATGGCGAGGTGGACTTGGCGGCTCTATTGGCCACCGGCAGCGTGACGCTGGGCATTGTTGCCGAACGCAACTACGGCGACTTTCTCGACACCTTGCTCAAGCAGGCGCCGGGCAAGGTGCTGACCTCGCACTACGGCAACGACGCCTTGGGCAGCCTGTTGCAGATGCAACGCCTGGGTCGCCTGCAATTGCTCTTGGGCTATCGCCCGGAAATTCGTTATCAGGCGCAGCAACAAGGCATCGCTGAAGATGAACTGGAGTTCTTCCCGATTCGTGGCACCGGCAAGTACCTGTCCGGCTACATAGGCTGCACCAACACGCCCCAGGGCCGCCAGGCGATCGTCGAGATCAACCAGCTGCTGCGTGCCCTGCCCCGGGATCACTTGAGCGAGGCGTACGCCGGTTGGCTCGACCCGCAAAGTCGCAGCGACTACCTGCAAGCGGCCAGGGATTTTTTCGAGCACCAGAGCGGCTACTGACAATTTCCGGGCAAAAAGAAACCCCGAGAAGTGGGGAGACGACTCGGGGTTAAACGTGGTCTTTTCAAGGACCCGTAACGGCAAGCGGCAAGCACCGGAGCACAATGCTTGATCTTGCTGTTACTAGGTCTGACGATGGGGATGCAGGAAGGTTCCCACATCCGACAATTCAATTTCGGCTGGCCAGCAGCTTGTCCTGTGCGGCATTGCGCAACGCCGCGATGACACAGGGTTCCAGGCGTCCTTCAGCAATCAGCACGTCGCGGTGCAAGCCGTCGACCACATCCGTCAGCTGGCGCTTGTCGCTCAACTGTGCCTGGTTGAACGCCCGATCGACCACTATGGCGCCGATTGCGTTCTTCAATGTCACCCGGCATTCACCGTGAATGCCCGACGGGGTCAACGTCACCTGGTACGGGCTCAGAGCCTCACCGAGCAAGAGACTGATACTTTCCATCCGATCACCACTCAATAGTCCGAAAACAAAGTGCCTGGGGGCGTGTGTACAGTAAATGACCGCTGGCCCGGGTAGAAAGTTCTGAAGACCGAGTGCAGGTGAACCTGCGCCTCTGGTCGATAGAGCATGCACGCTGAAGATGACAGAGAAAAAACAACAGCGTCAAGCCTGCCCCGTATTCATCCGCGACGACTGCCGGCAATTTGGAATGCACCAACAGAAAAGCCCGTCAGGAGACGGGCTTTCTTGTGTGACAAGGTTTGCCTGTTACAAAGGCTTACCGCGGTTGCCATGCTGGCTGACAAAGGCCTGCACGGCCTTGAGGTCATTCGGCAATACGGTGCAACGCTCGTCTCGTCCAAACAGATCAGAAAGATGCGCAGGAAGCTCAAGGGCTTTTCCTACGCCAGCTTTCAACACGGCGTCCGGGAACTTGACCGGATGGGCCGTGCCCAGGATCACCATCGGGATATCCAGGCTGCGACGGCATTCCCGTGCGGCCTTGACGCCGATCGCGGTGTGCGGGTCCAGTACTTCGCCGGTCTGCTCGAAGACTTCGGCGATGGTTTCGCAGGTTTGCGCATCGTCCACGGCCAGCGAGTCGAACAGCTTGCGCGCCTCAGTCCAGCGCTCCTGCTCGACGCTGAAACCGCCGCCCTGCTTGAAGCTGTCCATCAGCCCGGCAATCGCCGCGCCGTTGCGACCGTGCAGGTCGAACAGCAGGCGTTCGAAGTTCGAGGACACCATGATGTCCATCGACGGCGACAGGGTCGCGTGCAGGGTTTCCTTGACGTACTGGTTGCCGCTCATGAAGCGGTGCAGGATGTCATTGCGGTTGGTGGCGACGATCAACTGGTTGATCGGCAGGCCCATGTTACGCGCCAGGTAACCGGCGAAGATGTCGCCGAAGTTACCGGTTGGCACCGAGAACGCCACCGAACGCGCCGGACCGCCCAGCTGCAGGGCCGCGTGGAAGTAGTAGACGATCTGGGCCATGATGCGCGCCCAGTTGATCGAGTTCACCGCCACCAGGCGTGTTCCCTTGAGGAAGCCCTGGTCGGCGAAGCTCGCCTTGACCATTTCCTGGCAGTCATCGAAGTTGCCTTCGATGGCGATGTTGTGGATGTTCTCACCGAAAATGGTGGTCATCTGCCGACGCTGCACATCGGAAACACGGTTGTGCGGGTGCAGGATGAAGATGTCGACGTTTTCGCAGTGCTTGCAGCCTTCAATCGCAGCCGAGCCGGTATCGCCGGAAGTGGCGCCGACGATAACCACGCGCTCGCCGCGCTTTTCCAGCACGTAGTCGAGCAGGCGACCGAGCAGTTGCAGGGCGAAGTCCTTGAACGCCAGGGTCGGGCCGTGGAACAGTTCCAGCACCCACTCATTGCCGTTCAACTGGCGCAGCGGTGCCACGGCGTTGTGGGAAAACACACCGTACGTTTCTTCAAGAATTTTTTTGAAATCGGCATCCGGGATGCTGCCGGTCACGAACGGGCGCATCACCCGGAAAGCCAGCTCGTGATATGGCAGGCCTGCCCAGGAAGCGATTTCTTCCTGGGTGAAGCGTGGCAGGTTTTCCGGGACGTACAGACCGCCGTCGGTGGCAAGGCCTGCCAGCAGGACGTCTTCGAAATTCAGGGCCGGTGCCTGGCCGCGGGTACTGATGTAGCGCATAGGGGCAAACCTTCGGTTTGGGCTTCAAGCTGCAAGCTTCAAGCTGCAAGTAAAAGCAGAGCCGCTTTTCACTTGTAGCTTGCCGCTTGCCGCTTGCCGCTGTGTTAATTCAAATGTTCGACGCGAATCCGGACTACCGGGCCAACCACGCCCTGCAGAGCTTCCAGTGCCTGAATGGCATCGTTGATGCGCTGCTCCACCACACGGTGGGTCAGCAGGATCATCGGTACCAGGCCGTCGTGCTCCTCGGCTTCCTTCTGCATGATCGACTCGATGTTGATGCCACGCTCGGACAGGATGCTGGCCACCTGGGCCAGAACGCCCGGATGGTCCTTGGCCTGGATCCGCAGGTAGTACGCGCTTTCGCAGGCGTCGATCGGCAGGATCGGGTGCGCCGACAGCGAATCCGGCTGGAAGGCCAGGTGCGGTACGCGGTTTTCCGGGTCCGAGGTCATGGCGCGAACCACGTCCACCAGGTCGGCGATCACCGACGAAGCGGTCGGCTCCATGCCGGCGCCGGCACCGTAGAACAGCGTCGAACCGGCGGCGTCGCCGTTGACCATCACCGCGTTCATCACGCCGTTGACGTTGGCGATCAGGCGATCGGCCGGGATCAGCGTCGGGTGCACGCGCAACTCGATACCCGCGGCGGTGCTGCGTGCCACGCCCAGGTGCTTGATGCGATAACCCAGCGCTTCGGCGTAGTTCACGTCGGCGGTGGTCAGCTTGGTGATGCCTTCGGTGTAGGCCTTGTCGAACTGCAGCGGAATGCCGAATGCGATGGACGCCAGGATCGTCAGCTTGTGCGCCGCATCGATGCCTTCAACGTCAAAGGTCGGGTCGGCTTCGGCATAGCCCAGGGCTTGCGCTTCGGCCAACACGTCTTCGAAGGTCCGGCCCTTCTCGCGCATCTCGGTGAGAATGAAGTTGCCGGTGCCGTTGATGATGCCGGCCACCCAGTTGATGCGGTTGGCGGACAGGCCTTCACGGATCGCCTTGATCACCGGAATGCCACCGGCCACGGCCGCTTCGAACGCAACGATCACGCCCTTCTCGCGTGCCTTGGCGAAAATTTCATTACCGTGAACGGCGATAAGCGCCTTGTTCGCGGTGACCACATGCTTGCCATTCTCGATGGCCTTGAGTACCAGCTCGCGGGCAACGGTGTAGCCGCCCATCAGCTCTATGACGATGTCGATCTCAGGGTTCGTGGCCACTTCGAAGACATCGGTGGTAATCGCAATACCGGTCGTTTGGAACTGAGGCTTTGGCGTGCGCATGGCAATTTGTGCCACTTCGATTCCACGCCCGGCACGACGAGCAATTTCCTCGGCGTTGCGCTGAAGTACGTTGAAGGTACCGCCACCGACGGTCCCTAACCCACAGATGCCTACTTTGACCGGTTTCACTGTGAACTCCCCATAAAACGGCCGACTCGAGGCCGGCCGTGAAAACAGCCGCAAACTCGCGGCTCTCTATTGATGGCCCGGCTGGAACTGCCGCCGGGCCACGCTCGTCAACGGCTGACCGTGACGATACGAATTACTTGGCACTGAGCGCCAGTTTGGCGACTTGTGGCGCCGGCTGGTAGCCCGGAATGACCTGACCGTCGGCCAAAACGATGGCCGGCGTGCCGTTCACGCCAATCGACTGGCCGAGGGCGAATTGCTTGGATACCGGGTTATCGCACTTGGCGGCCTTGATTTCCTTGCCGTCGACCATCTTGTCCATGGCCGCCTTCTTGTCTTTCGAACACCAGACCGCCTGCAGTTGCTCGTCACCCGGCGAACCCAGGCCCTGGCGTGGGAACGCCACGTAACGCACTTCGATGCCGCGCTTGTTCAGCTCCGGCACTTCGGCGTGCAGTTTGTGGCAGTACGGGCAAGTGGTGTCGGTGAACACGGTGATGTGCGACTTGGTTTCGCCAATGGCCGGGTACACCACGGTTTCCGCGACGGGGATGGCGTTGACCAGTTTGGAAACACCCAGGCGCTCGGTCTTCTCGGTCAGGTTGACCGGCTTGCCGTCCTTGAGCTGGAACATGTAGCCCTGGACCACGTACTGGCCGTCGGCGCTGGCATAGAGTACGCGGCTGCCTTGCAGCTTGACTTCGTACAGGCCTGGCAGAGGGCTGGCGGAAATGCTTTCTACCGGTACTTCGAGCTGGAGGTTTTCCAGGCTTTTACGAATGGCTTTATCGGCCGCGTCATCGGCGACAGCAAAGGTGCTGACCAACGCGATGGCGGCGGCGGCGAAAATCTGGGTCAAACGCATGAGAACTCCTGAAGGCGGACAAATGAGACGCTCAGAACGCCAGTGCCGAAACACCGGGTCATAAACGCCCATCGTGCAAACTGGCAAAGCCTACCACATAAGGTTCGTGTGGCCGAATGCACCTGATACAAGACATCACACCCCCCCTGTAGGAGCTGCCGCAGGCTGCGATCTTTTGACTTTGATCTTTAAGATCAAAAGATCGCAGCCTGCGGCAGCTCCTACAGGGGGACGGCGTCAACCGCGGGGGTGGTGTTTGGCGTGCAAATCCTGCAAACGCGCCCGCGCAACGTGAGTGTAGATTTGGGTAGTCGACAGATCGCTGTGGCCGAGCAGCATTTGCACCACCCGCAAATCGGCGCCGTGGTTGAGCAAATGCGTAGCGAAGGCATGGCGCAATGTATGCGGTGACAGCGATTTGCCGATGCCGGCGACCTTGGCCTGGTGCTTGATCCGGTGCCAGAACGTCTGGCGGGTCATCTGCTCGCCGCGCTGACTGGGGAACAACACATCGCTGGGCCGCCCGCCCAGCAGCTCGCCACGACCGTCGCGCAAATAACGCTCGACCCAGACGATCGCCTCCTCGCCCATCGGCACCAGCCGCTCCTTGCTGCCCTTGCCCATCACGCGCAGCACACCCTGGCGCAGATTGACCTGCTCCAGCGTCAGGCTGATCAGCTCCGTCACCCGCAGACCGCAGGCGTAAAGCACTTCGAGCATGGCGCGGTCGCGCTGGCCGATGGCTTCGCTCAGATCCGGTGCTTTCAGCAGCGCTTCCACATCAGCTTCCGACAAGGACTTGGGCAACGGCCTGCCCAGTTGCGGCATATCGATGCGCAACGTCGGATCGACAGCGATCAGCTTTTCCCGCAGCAGATAGCGATAGAAGCCGCGCACGCCAGAGAGAAATCTGGCCGTTGAACGGGGCTTGTAGTTTTGCTCCAGGCGCCAGGCCAGGTGATCGAGGATCAATTCGCGCCCGGCGTTGAGCAGCTCCAGGCCTTTTTCCTGCAGCCAGCCATTGAACAGGGCCAGATCGCTTCGATAGGCATCGCGGGTGTTATCGGAAAGACCTTTCTCAAGCCACAGCGCGTCGAGAAACTGGTCAATCAAGGGATGATCGATGGCAGGCATAAAGACTCAGGCAAGGCCGACAGTACGGCCAGGGAAGATAAATCGCAGGCAACAAAAAAGCAGCCCGTAGGCTGCTTTTTTCTGCATCGGAAGCTGGACTTAAGCCAGTTTTTCCTTGATGCGAGCTGCTTTACCCGACAGGTCGCGCAGGTAGTACAGCTTGGCTTTACGTACGTCACCGCGACGCTTGACAGCCATGCTGTCGATTTGCGGGGAGTAGGTCTGGAAAGTACGCTCTACGCCAACACCGTTGGAGATCTTGCGCACGGTGAATGCACTGTTTACGCCGCGGTTACGCTTGGCGATTACAACGCCTTCGAACGCTTGCAGACGCGAACGGTCGCCTTCCTTCACTTTCACCTGAACGACAATGGTGTCGCCCGGGGCAAAGGTAGGGATCTCTTTGGTCATCTGCTCTGCTTCGAGTGCAAGGATGATTTTGTTAGTCATGCTGTGCTCCTAAGGTAAATCGTCGGATCTACCATCGATACGTTGTTAACTATCGTCCCGCTCGCGGATGTATTCCTCGAGCAGCTTCTTCTCTTCTCCAGAAAGCGAGCGGCTTTCCAGAAGATCGGCGCGTCGTTCATAGGTCCGACCAAGGGACTGCTGTAAACGCCAACGCCGGATGTGCGCGTGATTGCCACTTAGCAATACGTCGGGAACACGCTGATCCGCATACACCTCCGGTCGGGTGTAGTGCGGGCAATCCAGCAAACCATCCGTAAAGGAATCTTCCTCGGCGGAGTCCGCATGCCCTAAAGCTCCAGGCAGCAGTCGTGTAACCGCATCGATCAGGACCATCGCCGGCAGCTCGCCGCCAGACAGTACATAGTCACCAATCGACCACTCTTCATCGACATGAGCATCAATAAAACGCTCGTCAATGCCTTCATAGCGGCCGGCAATCAGGATCAATGCATCCAGATTCGCCAACTCGCGTACCGCCGACTGAGTCAGTTGACGGCCTTGGGGCGACAGGTAAATCACCTTCGCACCCTCCCCGGCGACTGCCTTGGCCTGAACCAGAGCATCTTCCAGGGGCTTGATCTTCATCACCATGCCCGGACCACCGCCAAAAGGGCGATCATCCACAGTGTGATGTCGATCCGTCGTGTAGTCTCGCGGATTCCAACAGGTGAGCTGCAACAGCCCCTGTTTCACCGCCCGACTGGTGATGCCGTACTCGCTGATGGCGGAGAACATCTCGGGAAACAAACTGATCACTTCTACGCGCAAGTTAGCCACGCTTAGAAGTCCGCATCCCAATCCACCTTCATCTCGCCTGCGACCAGGTCGACGGCCAACACGCATTGCTCGGTATAGGGCAACAGGCGTTCGCGATCATCCAGGCTGCCAGCGCAAGGCTTGACCACCATTACATCGTTCGAGCCGGTCTCCAGCAGGTGATCGATCTTCCCGAACAGTTGCCCGAGGGTGTCGATGACCTTGAGACCTTCCAGCTGGTACCAGTAGTACTCGCCGTCGGTCAGTTCAGGGAACAGGTTGCGCGGCACGCAGATCTCATAACCGGCCAGAAGACGAGCTTCTTCACGATCATCGAGACCCTTGAGCTTTGCGACCAGGAACTTGTCGTTCCCGCGTCCGCTGACCAGCTCTACCTGCTTTACATTGCCGTCACGCTTGAGCGTCCAGGTTTTGTATTCCAGCAGGTTCTTGATCGGATCAGTAAAGGAATACACCTTCACTTCGCCGCGAACGCCGTGAACCGAATAAATCTTGCCGATAACGATCAAATCATCAGCAACAGCTGGCGTCGCGTTCATATTGCTCAGGCCGCAGCCTTGGCAGATTCCTTCAACAACTGAGCAACGCGCTCAGAAGGTTGTGCACCAACGCTCAGCCAGTAGGCTACGCGCTCTTGGTTCACGGACAGACGAACTTCCTGGCCACGAGCAACAGGGTTGAAGAAACCAACCTGTTCCTTGTGCGAACCGTCGCGCGGGTTGCGGCTGTCGGTTACGGTCAGGTGGTAAAACGGGCGCTTTTTGGAGCCGCCAAGGGCAAGACGGATTGTTAGCATGTGAACATCGTTCCTGTAGTCGGTGCTGCAAATCTAAAGGCACAGCGGGCATAGGTGCCCGAAAGGCCGCATATTCTAAGGAATATCCGGACTTTTGCAAATGACTTTTTCCGGCGGCCTATCGGACGCCATCCAGATTTGCTATAGAGCCGTCGTTTAAAACGGCCAGTCAGCTCCCGCCAAGTGCGGGTTTGCTGTAGATCCCGCGTCCTTGCGGGTCTGCGCCGGTGCGATGACCGGCGCGGATTCTTTACATCTTGGGCATGCCGCCGCCGGGCAACATACCGCCCATGCCGCGCATCATCTTGGCCATTCCGCCTTTCGCGGAGAATTTCTTCATCATCTTCTGCATTTGCTTGTGCTGCTTGATCAAGCGGCCGATGTCCTGCACCTGGGTGCCGGAGCCCATGGCGATACGACGTTTGCGCGAACCGCTGATCATCTCAGGGTCACGGCGCTCGGCCGGCGTCATGGAATTGATGATGGCTTCCATCTGTTTGAATTGCTTCTCTGCCGCGCCCTGGGCGTTGCCCATCTGCGCCAGGTTCACGCCACCCATGTTCGGCAGCTTGTCCATGAGGCCGCCGAGGCCGCCCATGTTCTTCATCTGTTGCAGCTGGTCACGGAAGTCTTCGAGGTCGAAACCCTTGCCCTTCTTCAGCTTCTTGGCCAGCTTGTCGGCCTTGTCCTTGTCGAGGGTCGCTTCCGCCTGCTCGATCAGGCTGAGCACGTCGCCCATGCCGAGGATGCGCGAGGCAATACGCTCAGGGTGGAACGGGTCGAGCGCTTCGCTCTTCTCGCCCATACCGATGAACTTGATCGGCTTGCCGGTGATGGCGCGCACCGACAGGGCGGCACCGCCACGGGCATCGCCGTCGACCTTGGTCAGGATCACACCGGTCAGTGGCAGCGCGTCGCCAAAGGCCTTGGCCGTGTTGGCGGCGTCCTGGCCGGTCATGGCGTCGACCACGAACAGGGTCTCGACCGGGTTGATAGCGGCATGCAGCGCCTTGATCTCGCCCATCATCTCTTCATCGATGTGCAGGCGACCGGCGGTATCGACGATGACCACGTCGATGAACTTGAGTTTTGCTTCTTTAATAGCTGCCTGGGCGATCTCGACCGGCTTCTGGCTCAGGTCGGACGGGAAGAAGGTCACACCCACTTCACCGGCGAGCATTTCCAGCTGCTTGATCGCCGCCGGACGATAAACGTCCGCGGACACGACCATGACCGACTTCTTCTTGCGCTCTTTAAGGAAGCGCGCCAGCTTGCCGGCGGTGGTGGTCTTACCCGCGCCCTGCAGACCGGCCATCAGGATGACCGCTGGCGGCACGGCGCTCAGGTTCAAATCTTCGTTGGCCGCGCCCATCAGGCTTTCGAGTTCGGCCTGGACGATCTTCACGAAGGCCTGGCCCGGCGTCAGGCTGCGCGACACCTCGGTGCCGACAGCGCGTTCCTTGACCGAATTGACGAAGTCTTTCACCACCGGCAAGGCGACGTCGGCTTCGAGCAACGCCATGCGCACTTCGCGCAGGGTGTCTTTGATGTTGTCCTCGGTCAGCTTGGCCTTGCCGGTGACATGGCGCAGCGTCTGCGAGAGACGGTCGGTTAAGTTTTCAAACATTGCGCGATCCTTTCAGGCCCTGTGTAGACCGGGATAATGGCGGCCCAGACCGGACTAAACGTGTGCTCGGCGAGCCTGCGGCGTGGGCAGGTCGCGGATTATAGCGAAGACTGCGTCTGGCGGACACCTCGCACTTTCGTGTCGCGTGGGTTCTATGCCAAACTCAGCGCCTTTCGGGCTTGCCTAACAGGACTTATGCTCCCCTTGTCACCCAGTTTGCTTACTACCCTCGCCGCCGCCTGCTTGTATGCCGCTGCGACTTTCTATCAAGGCACTCGCCTGGCCACCGGCGCCAAGGCCAACAAGCGCCTGCTGGTTACGCTCGGCGTGCTGGCGGTGCTGGCCCACAGCGCCAGCCTGGTGACCCACCTGCTGACCCCGATTGGCCTGGGCCTGGACTTTTTCAGTGCCGCCAGCCTGATTGCCGCCGCGGTCATCGCCCTGACGCTGCTGGCCTGCTCACGAATACCGGTGGAGAACCTGCTGGTCCTGCTGTTCCCCCTGGGCGCCTTGACCGCGCTACTGGCGCAGTTCGCCCCGGCCGGCACCGTGCAGATCATCGACGAAGCGCCAGGCATTCTCGCCCACATCCTGTTGTCGATCCTCGCCTACGGCATGTTCACCATCGCGGTGTTCCAGTCGTTGCTGCTGCTGGTCCAGGATCACCAGCTCAAGCACAAGCACCCGTCCGGGCTGATCAAGAACTTCCCGCCGCTGCAAACCATGGAAAGCCTGCTGTTCGGCTTCCTCTGGGCCGGCTGGACGCTGCTGTCGCTGTCGCTGATCTCCGGCTGGCTGTTTGTCGATAACCTGTTCGCCCAGCACCTGGTGCACAAGACCTTGCTGGCCTGCCTGGCCTGGATCGTCTTCAGCGTGCTGCTGTGGGGCCGTAACCGCCTTGGCTGGCGCGGCCACAAGGCCATCCGCTGGACCCTGGCCGGTTTCTGCCTGCTGATGCTGGCGTATTTCGGCAGCAAGCTGGTTCGCGAATACATCCTGCACATCTGACGGGCGGCAATAATGGACGACTTGCCCATAGGGCCGATGCTTGCAGTAGTGGCCTTGCTGATTTTATGGTCAGGGCTGTTCACTGCCATAGAAGCGGCGCAGCAGCATTTGCTGGCCCAGCGCAACGCCTCGCGCGCCAGCGACAAACCGCTGGCCCGGTTGAGCTTTCCCCTCGTCAGCCTGATTTTCTGCAATACCCTGTGCCGCGCCCTGGTGATGGTCATCTGTACCTTGCTGGCGATTTTCACCTGGGCCGAAAACGGCCCGTGGCTGGCCTGTCTCGGCGCGGGCGCGCTGCTGTTGATCCTCGCCGACTACCTGCCCCGCGCCCTCGCTGTCCGTCATCCGGACGCGATCCTGGCACTGGGCAACAACCTGCTGGCCATACCACTGAAGCTCATCTACCCGGCGGCCTGGCTGCTCAATGCCATCAGCCAGTTGCTGATGCGCCCGTTCGCCCGCAAGGCCAATGTCGTGCAACAGAGCGAAGACGAGCCGGCGCTGGAGCGCCACGACCATCACGAGCAAGCCGCCAGCCGCCCGCACCCGCTGCCGGGCATCCATGCGCTGGACAACATCACGGTCAACGACATTCTGGTACCGCGCAGCGAGGTCGAAGGGATCAACCTCGACGACCCGATCGAAGACATCATCGAGCAACTGCGCCACAACCAGCGCACGCGTCTGCCGGTGTTCCACAGCGACATCAATCAGGTCGAGGCGGTGCTCAATACCCGGCAAATCGGCCATTTGCTCCCCGACGGCAGCCTGACCCTGGACGCGCTGCTGGCGGCCTGTCGCGAACCGTATTTCGTTCCTGAAAGCACCCCGCTGCAACTGCAACTGCTGAACTTCCACAAGCAGCAGCGGCGCCTGGGCATGGTGGTCGACGAATACGGCGAGGTTCTGGGCATCGTTACCCTGGAAGACATTCTCGAAGAAATCGTCGGGGAATTCGAAAGCCAGCAAAGCCTGGACAACCCGCATATCCATCCCCAGGCCGATGGCCGCCTGGTGATCGACGGCGCCGCCTCGATCCGCGAGCTGAACAAGAGCCTCGGCTGGCACCTGCCCAGCGACGGCCCGAAAACCCTGAACGGGCTGGTGACAGAAGCATTGGAAACTATCCCGGACTGCCCTGTGTGCTTGAAAATCGGTCGTTATCGGCTGGAAATTCTTGAGACTGAGGACAATCGAGTGACTCGGGTGTTGATCTGGCATATCAACCCGGCTCCCGCTGCTCTACCCACCCTCTAGATTGTTAAAAGATCGCAGCCTTCGGCAGCTCCTACATTGGAACGCGCTCTCCTGGAGGAGCTGCCGAAGGCTGCGATCTTTTTGCACTTGTTGAATCGTTAGCCACCTTCCTATAATCGAGTCGCTTACCCAAGCCTCGCCGCCCCGTGCTTACCCCGCACACCGCAAGTTCCGGCCTGACCACCAGAAACGTCCGCTACACACCGACGCCCGTTCCTACCTGGAACAGCGACCGCGCCTCCACCCACATCCCTGGGTAATCGACCATAATAATTCGCTCCACTGGGGCCCATGACTGTCAGGGATAACCGCATGACGACCAGCACAACCTATAACGACTCCACCCCCGCGCAACCGGTGAACTCCGCCAGCCGCGTGGCCACGGCGAGTTTCATCGGCACGGCCATCGAGTTCTACGACTTCTACGTCTATGCCACCGCCGCCGCGCTGGTGATTGGCCCTGTGTTCTTCCCACAGACCTCCGGCACGGCCCAGATGCTCTCGGCCTTCCTCACGTTCGGCATCGCATTCCTTGCACGCCCCCTGGGGTCGGCCTTGTTCGGGCACTTTGGCGACCGCATCGGGCGCAAATCGACCCTGGTCGCCTCCTTGTTGCTGATGGGCGTGTGCACCACGCTGATCGGGGTACTTCCGGGTTACGACAGCATCGGGGCCTGGGCGCCGATCCTGCTGTGTGTATTGCGCTTCGGCCAGGGCCTGGGGCTGGGCGGCGAATGGGGCGGAGCTGCCTTGCTCGCCACCGAGAATGCGCCCAAGGGCAAGCGCGCCTGGTTCGGCATGTTCCCGCAACTGGGCCCCTCCATCGGCTTTCTTGCGGCCAACGGCCTGTTCCTGACCCTGGCCATGGGCCTGGACGATGAACAGTTCCGCGCCTGGGGCTGGCGGATTCCCTTCCTGCTCAGCGCCGCGCTGGTGATGGTTGGTCTGTATGTGCGCCTAAAACTCCACGAAACACCGGTGTTCGCCAACGCCATGGCGCGCCAGGAACGGGTGAAGATCCCGCTGGTGGAGCTGTTCAGCCAATACTGGATGCCAGTGCTGCTGGGCGCCGGCTCGATGGTGGTGTGCTATGCGCTGTTCTACATCTCGACCGTGTTCTCGCTGAGTTACGGCGTGGCGACGCTCGGCTACACCCGTGAAACCTTCCTCGGCCTGCTGTGTTTCGCGGTGTTGTTCATGGCCGCGGCCACACCACTGTCAGCCCTGGCCAGCGACCGTTACGGGCGTAAACCGGTGCTGATCATCGGGGGTGTGCTGGCGGTCTTGTCCGGTTTCCTGATGGAACCGCTGCTGACCCAGGGTTCGACCTGGGGCGTGGCGCTGTTCCTGTGCATCGAGCTGTTCCTGATGGGCGTGACCTTTGCGCCCATGGGTGCGCTGCTGCCAGAACTGTTTCCGACCCACGTGCGTTATACCGGCGCATCGGCGGCCTACAACCTGGGCGGGATCGTCGGGGCCTCGGCCGCACCGTTCTTCGCGCAGAAACTGGTAGCGATGGGCGGATTGAGTTATGTCGGCGGGTACGTGTCGGGGGCGGCGGTGCTCAGCCTGATTGCCGTGCTGTGCCTGAAGGAGACGCGTAATAACGACTTGAATCGGGTTGCCTGATAGTCAGTCATCGCCAGCAGGCTGGCTCCCACATGGAAATGCATTCCTTCTGACAGAATGCGATCAGTGTGGGAGCTAGCCCGCTGGCTCCTACATGGAAATGCATGCCTTCTGGCAGAATGCGATCAGTGTGGGAGCCAGCCCGCTGGCTCCTACATGGAAATGCATGCCTTCTGGCAGAATGCGATCAGTGTGGGAGCCAGCCTGCTGGCGATTGCCGCGCCGCGGTTTACAGCTCTACTACAACAGCCTGGGATGCACGGGTCGCCTTGGCACGAGCCGCTTCGATCGACTCGTCACGAGCCAATGCAACCCCCATCCGGCGCTGGCCATTCACTTCAGGCTTGCCGAACAGGCGCAACGCCGTATCCGGCTCGCTCAATGCCGCGCCCAGATTGGCGAAAGCAGTCTGGGTCGACTGCCCTTCCACCAGGATCACCGCCGAGGCCGATGGCCCGAACTGGCGGATCAACGGAATCGGCAGGCCCAGAATCGCCCGTGCATGCAGGGCGAACTGCGACAGGTCCTGGGAGATCAACGTGACCAGGCCAGTGTCGTGCGGACGCGGCGACACTTCGCTGAACCACACCTGATCACCCTTGATGAACAGCTCGACGCCAAACAGGCCACGGCCACCCAGGGCCTCGGTCACGGCCTTGGCCACGCGCTCGGATTCAGCCAGGGCCACCGGGCTCATGGCCTGAGGCTGCCAGCTTTCCTGGTAGTCGCCCTTCTCCTGGCGATGGCCGACCGGCGCGCAGAAGGTGGTACCGCCGACGTGACGCACGGTCAGCAGGGTGATTTCATAATCGAAATCGATAAAACCTTCGACGATCACCCGGCCTTTGCCAGCACGCCCGCCTTCCTGGGCGTAGTCCCAGGCCGTCTTCACGTCATCGACGCTGCGCAGCAGGCTCTGGCCCTTGCCCGAAGAACTCATGACCGGCTTGACCACGCACGGGAAACCGAGATCCTCGACGGCCTTGCTGTAGTCCTCGAAGGTGTCGGCGAAGTGGTAAGGCGAGGTCGGCAGGTCCAGCTCTTCGGCGGCCAGGCGACGGATGCCTTCGCGGTTCATGGTCAGCTGTGCGGCACGCGCGGTCGGGATGACGGTGAAGCCTTCGGCCTCCAGTTCCACCAGGGTGGCGGTGGCAATGGCTTCGATTTCCGGCACGATGAAGTGCGGCTTTTCGGCTTCGATCACCGCGCGCAGGGCCGCGCCATCGAGCATGTTGATCACGTGGCTGCGATGCGCCACCTGCATGGCCGGTGCATTGGCGTAGCGATCCACGGCAATCACTTCAACGCCCAGGCGTTGCAGCTCGATCACCACTTCCTTGCCCAGTTCGCCACAGCCACACATCAATACGCGGGTCGCGGTGGGCGACAATGGAGTTCCGATACGGGTCATCTCAAGTCCTCAAGAAGCGGATCATCGAGGGATGCGGCGCCTGGCGCGCTTCCCATGGGGAGAAAGCGCGGCATTTTACATGAACCGCAGGGTTTGGCTCAGCTGACGAGCGCCTGTTTGCGCAAGCGCCAGGCCATGATCAGCCAGACGGCCGTGACGCCGGCGAACTTCGAACCCAGGGCGGTGAGAATCACACCGGGGGTCAGCGCGTCGATCATGCCGAAGAAGATAAAGGTATCGAGCGGGATGCTCAGGGCCGAACTTATCCACAGGCGGTCGTGCAACGGACGACGGGTGATACTGAACACCAGCCAGTCGATGCACTCCGATACCGCGAACGCCGTGGCGCTGGCCAGGGCGATGGAGGGATCGGAGGTGATGTAGGACAGCACCAGCGCCGCCAGCATTGCCGCAATCGCGCCGTGCCCGAAGCGGGTTTGCACCATGTCGCGCAACACGAACACCAGGCCACCCCACGCCGACCAGATGATGTCCAGGTGCGGGGCGGTGGAGAAGGCGTAGTTGGTCAGCACGACGCTGCCGATGTAGGCGATCAGGAAGAACATGGGGGGCACCTGTCAATTTGGCGCACAGGGTACTGTAGGAGCGAGCTTGCTCGCGATAGTCGTTAACGATAATGCGGGGAATCTGATTCCCCGCGGTGGTCTTGAGTCCATCGCGAGCAAGCTCGCTCCTACAATGGCCACACCTCAGTTGCCAGGTGTCTTGCCAATCATCCACACCAACCCACTGGACTTGGCCCGTTCATGGCACAACCCCAACACCTTGCGCCGTTCTTCGTTGTCCATCCGGCTCCAGCGGGTGATCTCTTCCACCGTGCGCTGGCACCCCGTGCAGATGTCATCGTCGTCCAGCGCGCAAATGTTCACGCAGGGCGATGGCACTGGTCGTTCGGTCGTGGTCATTCTTCCTGCTCAGCCAGGTCGCGGGCATAACGTTGCGAGTTGTGCACGTAGTGAGCGGCGCTGGCTTCCAGCATCTTCTTCTGCGCCTCGGTCAGTTCGCGCACCACCTTGCCGGGTGAGCCCATGACCAGCGAACCGTCGGGAATCTCCTTGCCTTCACCGATCAATGAATTGGCGCCGATGATGCAGTTCTTGCCGATTTTCGCGCCATTGAGGATCACCGCATTAATGCCGATCAGGCTGTAGTCACCCACGGTGCAGCCGTGCAGCATGGCGTTGTGGCCGATGGTCACGCCGGTACCGATGGTCAGCGGGTAGCCCATGTCGGTATGCATCACAGTGCCGTCCTGGACGTTGCTGTTCTTGCCGATCAGGATCAGTTCGTTGTCGCCCCGCAGCACGGCGTTGAACCAGACGTTGGCGCCCTCTTCCAGTTTGACCTTGCCCACCAGCACGGCATTGGGAGCGACCCAGCTCTCTGGGTGGGTCTCGACACGGGCGTCGCCCAGGCGGTATTTCATCGTGTTGTCCTCAAGGCTCAGGCAGCGGCGTGTTCAGGCCATTCGAATGATGGCTTCAGGTATTGATAAAGCTTTTAGGCGGCGAGTGCAGGCTGATTTTCGCGTCATAGAGCAGATTGATCAACTCGACGATCATGATTGCCGTCAAACCCCAGATCTTGAATTCGCCGTAGCGGTAACTCGGTACGTACCAACTGTGGCCCTGGTAGTCGATGCGATGGGTGTGCTCGCGCGGGTCCTCGCGGAAGAACTCCAGGGGCACACTGAACACGGCGGCGATCTCGGCATCGTTGGCGCGGTATTGGACGAAGTCCGGAATTACCCCGACATAAGGCGTGACCTTGATGCCATGCAGGGAAATCAACGGGCTCAGCGGGCCGATCACTTCGACCAGTCCCGGTGGCAAGCCGATCTCTTCCTCGGCTTCGCGCAGGGCGGTAAAAACAAGGTCGGGGTCTTCGGGGTCGCGTCGACCACCGGGGAAAGCGACTTCGCCACCATGGGTCGACAGCCCGCTGGCGCGCAGGGTCAACACCAGCTCCGGCTCGTCACTGCGGGTAATCGGCACCAGGACGGCGGCCTCGGGGAAACGTCGGTCAGTCTCCAGCGTGCGCGGTGTGTGGTGACTTACCCGATGCAGTAGCTCGTCCAGCATGAGTGTTCTCGATCAGTGCCTTACCCTGCATCATGCACTAATCGCTTAGGTCGCCCAACCCCCCGGACAGTGGCATGTCGCGAAACGACAACTTGCCGACAGCCACCGCCGCACGCCAAGATAGGCGCAGCATTCAGGAACCCAAGCATGAAATTTTGCAGTCAGTGCGGCAACCCGGTGACCCAGCGCATTCCCGAAGGCGATTCACGCCTGCGTTTTGTCTGCGACAGCTGTCACACCATCCATTACCAGAACCCCAACATCGTCGCCGGTTGCGTGGCGACCTGGGGCACCCAGGTGCTGTTGTGCCGCCGCGCCATCGAGCCGCGCCGGGGTTACTGGACCCTGCCCGCCGGTTTCATGGAAAACGGCGAGACCATCGAGCAGGCGGCCATTCGCGAGACCGCCGAGGAAGCCTGCGCGCGGGTGCGCAACCTGAGCATCTATACGCTGATCGACGTGCCGCATATCAGCCAGGTGCATGTGTTCTTCCGCGCCGAGCTTGCGGACCTGGATTTTGCTGCCGGTCCCGAGAGCCTGGAAGTGCAACTATTCGACGAAGCCGACATTCCTTGGGACGAGCTGGCTTTCCGCACGGTTGGCCGTACCTTAGAATGCTTCTTCGCTGACCGGCGGACCGAGGTCTACCCCGTGCGGTCCGAATCGATCCCGCCGCTGGCCCAGCCTGTCATCAGTTGATGTCATCTTGATATCATCGTTAGGCGCGCACAGATCGTCCGAACTCGGCCGAACCCTCGGCAGCGCCTGCAAAAACACCTATAAATAGATATATAGTCGCGACACCTCCTGGGGAATCGTTTCAATGCGCTGGTTGCTTGCCCTGTTCTTCTTGTCGTTCGTCACGGTGTCCCAGGCTACTGCCATGGAGCCCATGAACGGCAAGGTCATCGAGAAAATCCTGGTTCTCAAGTCTGCCCATCAATTGCAATTGATCAACGACGGCAAGCCATTCAAGACCTATCGCATTTCCCTGGGCAAAAGGCCCCAGGGACCGAAACTGATGGAAGGCGACAAACGCACGCCCGAAGGTTTCTACTGGATCGACTGGCGCAAGGTCAGCGACCGCTTCAACCTGGCCATGCACATCTCCTATCCGAACATCAGCGATTCCGCCCGCTCACGACGCGAAGGCGTCGATCCCGGCGGCATGATCATGATTCACGGCACCCCGGACACCGAAGAAAACCCCGAGCACCTGTTCCACACCCTGGACTGGACCGACGGTTGCATCGCCATGCGCAACATGGACATGCGCGAGATCTGGAACCTGGTGCCGGACGGCACGATGATCGAGATTCGCCCCTGACATCCCGCAGAAGCGTTCCCATGCCGTGGGAACGCTGTCCGTTCTGATCGACGCGCCATGCCTGCAACGGGCAAATGGCCAGGACCTGTCCAGATCCTGAACGCTCCCCGAATATCCCCTCCCCCATTGAAACCACCCAAGGCCTGCCCCATCTAAGACCCATACCCCATTGCGCAGGTGCCCCATGAGCGACCAGCAAGCCTTCCCCGAAGACCCCAGCGAATACGCCGACCCGGAAAACACCGAACACCACACCACCGGCAAGGGCCTGGCCCTGCCCGGCCAGAACCTGCCGGACAAGGTCTACATCATTCCGATTCACAATCGCCCCTTCTTCCCGGCGCAGGTCCTGCCGGTCATCGTCAATGAAGAACCCTGGGCTGAAACCCTCGACCTGGTCGCCAAATCCGATCATCACTCCCTGGCCCTGTTCTACATGGACACCCCCCAGGAAGATCCGCGCCATTTCGATACCTCGGCCCTGCCGCTGTACGGCACCCTGGTCAAGGTGCACCACGCCAGTCGCGAAAACGGCAAACTGCAATTTGTTGCCCAGGGCCTGACCCGTGTGCGCCTCAAGACCTGGCTCAAGCACCATCGCCCGCCTTACCTGGTGGAAGTCGAATACCCTCACCAGCCCACCGAGCCGACCGACGAGGTCAAGGCCTACGGCATGGCGCTGATCAATGCGATCAAGGAACTGCTGCCGCTCAACCCGCTGTACAGCGAAGAGCTGAAGAACTACCTCAACCGCTTCAGCCCCAACGATCCATCCCCACTCACCGACTTCGCCGCTGCCCTGACTTCGGCAACCGGCAGCGAACTGCAGGAAGTGCTCGACTGCGTGCCCATGCTCAAGCGCATGGAAAAAGTCCTGCCGATGCTGCGCAAGGAAGTCGAGGTCGCGCGCCTGCAGAAAGAGATTTCCGCCGAAGTGAATCGCAAGATCGGCGAGCATCAGCGCGAGTTCTTCCTCAAGGAACAACTCAAGGTCATCCAGCAGGAGCTGGGCCTGACCAAGGACGACCGCAGCGCTGACCTCGAACAGTTCGAACAGCGACTGGTGGGCAAGGTCCTGCCAGCGCAGGTGCAGAAACGCCTCGAAGAAGAAATGAACAAGCTGTCGATCCTCGAAACCGGCTCGCCGGAATATGCGGTCACCCGCAATTACATCGACTGGGCGACCTCGGTGCCGTGGGGCGTATACGGCGAGGACAAGCTCGACCTCAAGCACGCGCGCAAGGTGCTGGACAACCACCACGCCGGCCTCGACGACATCAAGGACCGCATCCTCGAGTTTCTCGCGGTCGGTGCCTACAAGGGCGAAATCAGCGGTTCCATCGTGCTGCTGGTGGGGCCGCCGGGCGTGGGCAAGACCAGCGTCGGCAAATCCATCGCCGAATCCCTCGGCCGACCGTTCTACCGCTTCAGCGTGGGCGGCATGCGCGACGAGGCCGAGATCAAGGGCCATCGCCGCACGTACATCGGCGCACAACCGGGCAAACTGGTGCAGGCGCTCAAAGACGTCGAAGTGATGAACCCGGTGATCATGCTCGACGAAATCGACAAGATGGGCCAAAGCTATCAGGGTGATCCGGCCTCGGCGCTGTTGGAAACCCTGGACCCTGAGCAGAACGTCGAATTCCTCGACCACTACCTCGATCTGCGCATGGACCTGTCGAAAGTGCTGTTCGTCTGCACCGCCAACACCCTGGATTCGATTCCCGGCCCCTTGCTGGACCGGATGGAAGTGATCCGCCTGTCGGGTTACATCACCGAAGAAAAAGTCGCCATCGCCAAGCGTCACCTGTGGCCGAAACAGCTTGAGAAGGCCGGCGTATCGAAAGGCAGCCTGAGCATCAGCGACAACGCCCTCAAGGCGCTGATCGACGGTTATGCCCGTGAAGCAGGGGTCCGTCAGCTGGAAAAAAACCTCGGCAAACTGGTGCGCAAAGCCGTGGTGAAGCTGCTCGAAGATCCGCAAGCAACAATCAAGATTGGCCCGAAAGACCTCGAATCGTCCCTGGGCAAACCGGTGTTCCGTAACGAGCAAGTGCTTTCCGGCACCGGCGTGATCACTGGCCTGGCCTGGACCAGCATGGGTGGCGCCACCCTGCCGATCGAAGCGACGCGCATCCACACGCTCAACCGCGGCTTCAAACTCACCGGGCAACTGGGTGAAGTGATGAAGGAATCGGCGGAAATTGCCTACAGCTACGTCAGCTCCAACCTCAAGTCGTTTGGCGGTGACCCGAAATTCTTCGACGAAGCGTTCGTCCACCTGCACGTCCCGGAAGGCGCCACGCCGAAAGACGGCCCGAGCGCCGGTGTGACCATGGCCAGCGCCCTGCTGTCCCTGGCCCGCAACCAGCCACCGAAAAAAGGCGTGGCCATGACCGGCGAACTGACGCTGACCGGGCATGTACTGCCGATTGGCGGGGTGCGTGAGAAGGTGATTGCGGCGCGGCGGCAGAAGATTTTCGAGCTGATATTGCCGGAGGCGAACCGGGGTAATTTCGAGGAGTTGCCGGAGTATCTGAAGGAGGGCATTACCGTGCATTTCGCCAAGCGGTTTGCGGATGTGGCGAAGGTGCTTTTCTGATGTTGCTGTAGCGACTGCGCTACCGCTATCGCTGGCAAGCCAGCTCCTACAGTGGCCGGCGGTGCTCACTAAAGCTGTGTCCACCGCAAAACCCTGTAGGAGCTGGCTCGCCAGCGATGGCGTCAGCCCTGCCACCGCTACCTTCGGCGACTGTCACAATTTGTCTCATCTCGGTTATGCTCGCCGTTCGTCGTGAACGCCGGAGCCACCAAACCTATGTCCCCCACTCGCCTGTTAATCCCCCTCGCACTCGCCTTGCTGGCCGCCTGCGCCACGCAACCTGCGCACAACGTGACTGTGGAAAAACAAAGCGAATGCCCGGTAAAACTCACCAGCGGGCAAAACCTGATCCTGACCCTGCCGAGCAATCCGACCACGGGTTATCGCTGGTCCATCCAGGATTCTGCCGGTGGCGTGCTGCACGCGCTTAGCCCCGAGGTCTACAGCAACCCGGAAGATGCCGGCGTCGTTGGCGCTGCCGGTGTGTCGACCTGGCGGTTCCAGGCGTTCGCCACTGGCACGGGACGTTTACGCTTGACCTCGCAACAACCCTGGGCCCCGGAAGTGCTGCCGGCGGATGCCTTCGACTGCGCCATTTCGGTCAACTGACCGTGGGCTGGCTGATTCTGGCTCTGATGGGCGCGGTGACCTTTCTTTATGGCCTGAGCGTTCACGCCTCCCTGCTTTGCCTGCTGGTCAAGCCGCTGCCGGTCCTGGCCCTGCTCGGCTGGCTGCACGACGCACCGCCCAGCGAGTATCGGCGCTGGATCAGCCTTGGCTTGATTTTCTCCCTGGTCGGCGACGTGTTGCTGGCTTGGCCGGGGGATTTGTTCGTGTTCGGCCTTGGGGCGTTTTTGGTCGCGCATCTGGCGTATCTGAAGGCTTACTTGAGTGACTGCAAGCGGCTGGCCCTGTTGCCACTGATGCTGGCCCTCGGCGTTGGCGTGGTGTTGCTGGGAATACTGATCTCTCACGGGCTGGGGCCCTTGCTGATTCCGGTAATCGTCTACGGCCTTGCGATCAGCGCCATGCTCTGGCGTGCGCTGGCCCGACTCGGTACCGATGTGCCCAAGCGTTCGGCACTGCTGGCTGCCGCAGGGGCCGTGGCGTTTGTGTTTTCGGATAGCGTGATTGGCATCAGTCGGTTTGTGGTGCCGTTCGAGGCTGCGGCGTATGTGATCATCCTCAGTTATTGGCTTGGCCAATGGGGTATCACGGCATCGGCGTTCGATCAGAAACCGCGTTGACCCCTTCGCGAGCAAGCCCGCTCCCACATTGAATCTGTGTCGCACACAAAACCACTGTGGGAGCGGGCTTGCTCGCGAAGGCGGTCGGACTGGACACGCAGATTTCAGAACTGCCCCCTTCGGTTTATCAGACAACCCGCGCATCCCCGCGCCAACTTGGCTAAAATGCCGGCCTTTTCCACATCCACCGCCGGAACCGCCGTGAGCAAAGAATCCGATCGCCTATTCGCCCAGCCTTTGGCCCAGGTGCCTGACTTCGCCTTCAACGAGGACGTGGTGCGGGTGTTCCCGGACATGATCAAGCGCTCGGTGCCGGGTTACCCGACCATCGTCGAAAACCTCGGTGTGCTTGCCGCGCAGTTCGCCCAGCCCAACAGTGTGCTCTACGACCTCGGTTCGTCCCTGGGCGCGGTGACCCAGGCGCTGCGTCGCCATGTGCGCACCGAGGGTTGTCGCGTTATCGCTGTGGATAACTCCGCCGCGATGGTCGAGCGGTGCCGTGAATATCTGAACGGCCAGGACTCGATGTTCCAGGAGTTGCTGCCGGTGGAAGTGATCGAAGGCGACATCCTCGCCCTGGAATTCAAACCTGCCTCGGTGGTGGCTTTGAACTTCACCCTGCAATTCATCGCACCAGATCAGCGTACCGCGTTGCTGTCGCGCATCCGCCAATCGCTATTGCCCGGTGGCGCATTGATTCTCTCGGAAAAACTGCGCTTTGAAGACGAGCAGGAGCACGCATTGCTGACCGACCTGCACGTCGCCTTCAAGCGCGCCAACGGCTACAGCGAACTGGAAATCGCCCAGAAGCGCAGCGCCATCGAAAACGTCATGAAGCCCGACAGCCTTGAAGAACACCGCGAACGCCTGTTGGCCGCCGGGTTCTCGAAAGTCGTGCCGTGGTTCCAGTGTCTTAACTTTGCCTCGTTGATTGCCTTGCCATGATAGATCTGTCCCCCCTCGCCCGTCGTCTGGCCGGCACGCCGCTGGCTGATTGGGCCAACACCCTGCAGCAGCAACTCGACAAGAAAATGGAGAAGGGCCACGGCGACCTGGAACGCTGGCAGAGCGCGCTGGACGCCCTACCGAAGATCCAGCCGAGTGAAGTTGATTTGCTCAACGGCTTGAAGCTCGACACCGATTGCGACGATGAAACCCGCGCACAGATGCGCACCGCGCTGATGGGCTTGTCACCATGGCGCAAAGGGCCGTTCGACCTGTTTGGCGTGCACGTCGACACCGAATGGCGCTCGGACTGGAAATGGTCGCGGGTCGCCCCGCACCTGGACCTCAAGGGCAAGCGCATCCTCGATGTCGGCTGCGGCAACGGCTATTACATGTGGCGCATGCTCGGTGCTGGCGCCGACAGCGTGATCGGCGTCGACCCGAACTGGTTGTTCTTCTGCCAGTTCCAGGCGGTTCAACGTTACTTGTCAGAGCCGAATGCCTGGCACCTGCCCTTCCCGTTCGAGGACCTGCCGCCGAACCTCGAAGGGTTCGACACGGTGTTTTCCATGGGCGTGTTCTACCACCGCCGCTCGCCGATCGAGCATTTGCTGGCGCTGAAGGATTGCCTGGTCAAGGGTGGTGAACTGGTGCTGGAAACCCTGGTGGTCGAAGGCGACAAACACCAAGTGCTGGTGCCGGAAGACCGCTACGCGCAGATGCGCAACGTTTGGTTCCTGCCGTCGGTGCCGGCCCTGGAGTTGTGGCTGCGGCGTGCCGGGTTCAGCGATGTGAAATGCGTGGACGTGAGTGTGACCACGGTCGAGGAACAGCGCGGCACCGAGTGGATGAAATATCAGTCGCTGAGTGATTTCCTCGATCCGCAAGATCACAGCAAGACCATTGAAGGGCTGCCGGCGCCGATGCGGGCGGTGATCGTCGCTCGCAAGTAAGCCATTCTCCAGATCAATGGAGATCAAAATGTGGGAGCGGGCTTGCTCGCGAAAGCGGTGTGTCAGACAACAACCATGTCGACTGACACACCCTCTTCGCGAGCAAGCCCGCTCCCACATTAGTTCAGTGTTCAGTCTGAAGGTTTGGCTCTGCGGGCCTTGAAGAACTCACTTAAAACAGCCCCACACTCCTCTGCCAACACCCCACCCTCATACAACACCCGGTGATTCAAAAATCCCTGGGTAAAAAACTGCCCCTGGCTCTGAACAATCCCGGCTTTGGGCTCCAGCGCGCCATACACCACCCGTGCAATCCTTGAATGCACGATCAACCCGGCGCACATGCTGCACGGCTCCAGCGTCACGTACAGCGTGCTGCCCGGCAGGCGATAGTTGCTCACAGCTTGAGCGGCAGCGCGGATCGCCACCATCTCGGCGTGGGCACTGGGATCGCTGCCGCTGATCGGGCAGTTGAAGCCACGGCCGATGATTTCACCGTCCTGCACCAGCACGGCGCCCACCGGCACTTCGCCCAGGGCGGCGCCTTGGGCCGCCAGCGCCAAGGCTTCACGCATGAAGTCGCGGTCACGGCTGCGGTCGATGATGGCGGCGGGACGAATCTGACGCATCACGCCACCTCGATAGCGGCCATCAGGCCGGTTTCCATGTGGTCGATCACATGGCAATGGAACATCCACACGCCAGGATTATCCGCCACCAGCGCCACCTGCGCCCGCTCGTTCTTACCCAGCAGGTAAGTGTCGGTGAAATACGGGATGACCTTGTGCCGGTTCGAGGCAATCACCTTGAAGCTCATGCCGTGCAGGTGAATCGGGTGCTGATACTGAGTCATGTTTTTCAATTCGAAAATGTAGCTCTTGCCCTTCTCGAGCTTGGCGATCGGGCGGTCGGCGCAGGTCTTGTCGGTAATGTCCCAGGCCTTGCCGTTGATCTGCCACAGGCTCGGCGGCCTGCCGTTGTCGACGTTCACCGACACCGAACCGACCCATTCGAAATTGAAGTTGAGTTTCTCGGCATTGGCCAGGTCCGGCTCGGCAATCGGGTTGGCGGGCAGCGCGGGTGGCCATTGGGTCGGCGCGTCGGTATTGGCCACCGAGCGGAACGTGCCCAGGCGTACAGGGCCATTGCGCAACGACAACTCTTCACCGGCCGGCGGCGCCTTGATCGCCAGGCAAATGCGCATGCCGGGGCCCAGCCAGTATTCCTTGCCCAGCGGCCGCGGCTCGATGGGATTGCCATCCAGCGCATAGATCTGCGCTTCGACGCCGGGGATGTTCAGGCGATAGGTCAGGGTGTTGTCGAGGTTGAGCAGGCGCACACGGGTGATCTGTCCGGCGGGCAAGTCGATCACCGCCTGCGGCACACCATTGATGGTCGCCAGGCGCCCCGCCGTACCGCCACGGGCGGCTTCCCGGGGAATGCTGAACTCGACGAAATTGCCGACGTCGTCGACATGCCAGCTTTTCAGGCTCAAGGTCTTTTCGTACTTGAAACCGGTGGGCTCGCGCTCCTCGATGATCAGCGGGCCGACCAGGCCACGACCGAGCTCTTCGCTACTGTTCACATGCGGGTGATACCAGTAGCTGCCGGCATCGGGCACACGGAATTTGTAATCGAAGTACTCCCCCGGCAACACCGGCAACTGCGACACGTAAGGCACGCCGTCCATTTCCAGCGGCAGGCGGATGCCGTGCCAGTGAATCGTGGTGGCAACCGGCAGGTGGTTGATGAATCGCACCCGCAGCCATTCACCCTGGCGCACGCGCAGTTCGGTGCCTGGCGCCGACGGGCCGAACGCCCAGGCCGGGGTCTTGTGCCCGGCCACCAGCTCGACGTCCAGCGGTGCCGCAATCAGTTCATAGTCGTGACCGGCATCCGCGTCAGCCATCTTGCCCAGCCAGTACCGCGACGCGCCCCCCGCACCGACACCAACGACAACAAGACCAGCCAGGCCACCGAGGATTTGGCGACGGGTAAAGGACATGAACTCAACTACCTCACGTTTCAACGACAGGCCCGGGGGCCGCAAAAGGCGAATACGATACACCCGCAGTTGCGAAAGCAACAGCAAAGCGGACGTGACGACGGGCCGCAGGTACGGCCGGCTCCAATGCAAAAAGCCGCGTGAACTCTCGTTCACACGGCTTTTCATCCTGCGATCAACCCTTCAGGGCTGGTGCGGGATCACTCCCACTCAATGGTCGCCGGCGGCTTGCTCGACACGTCGTAGGTGACGCGGGAGATGCCTTCGATTTCATTGATGATACGGCCGGAAACGGTTTCCAGCAGTTCGTAAGGCAGGTGTGCCCAACGCGCGGTCATGAAGTCGATGGTTTCCACGGCACGCAGGGCCACGACCCAGGCGTAACGACGGCCATCGCCCACCACGCCAACCGATTTCACCGGCTGGAACACCACGAACGCCTGGCTGACCTTGTGGTACCAATCGGCCTTGCGCAGTTCTTCGATGAAGATGTGGTCGGCGCGACGCAGCAGGTCGGCGTATTCCTTCTTCACTTCACCGAGGATGCGCACGCCCAGGCCCGGGCCCGGGAACGGGTGACGGTAGACCATGTCGTACGGCAGGCCCAGTTCCAGGCCCAGACGACGGACTTCGTCCTTGAACAGTTCGCGCAGTGGCTCGACCAGCTTCAGGTTCATCTCTTCCGGCAGGCCGCCCACGTTGTGGTGCGACTTGATCACGTGGGCCTTGCCGCTTTTCGCGCCAGCCGACTCGATCACGTCCGGGTAGATGGTGCCCTGGGCCAGGTACTTGATGTTGTCCAGCTTGCAGGATTCGGCATCGAACACGTCGATGAAGGTACGGCCGATGATCTTGCGCTTCTTCTCCGGGTCGGCTTCGCCGGCCAGGTTACCGAGGAACTGCTCTTCGGCGTTGGCGCGGATCACCTTGACGCCCATGTTCTCGGCGAACATGGCCATCACTTGCTCGCCTTCGTGCAGGCGCAGCAGGCCGTTGTCGACGAATACGCAGGTCAGCTGGTCGCCGATGGCCTTGTGCAGCAGCGCGGCAACCACGGACGAGTCCACACCGCCGGACAGGCCGAGCAGGACGTTGTCGGTGCCGACCTGGGCACGAACCTGGGCAATGGCGTCTTCAGCGATCTTCGAAGGGGTCCACAGGGCTTCACACTCGCAGATGTCGAGGATGAAGCGCGACAGGATGCGACCGCCCTGCTTGGTGTGGGTCACTTCCGGGTGGAACTGCACGCCGTAGTAACGACGCTCGTCGCTGAACATGCCGGCGATCGGGCAGCTTGGGGTGCTGGCCAGGATGTGGAAGTCTTCCGGCATGCGGGTAACTTTGTCACCGTGGCTCATCCACACGTCGAGGCCGAACAGGCCGTCGGCGTCGATGTGGTCTTCGATGCCGTCGAGCAGGCGGCTCTTGCCGACCACGTCGACGCGGGCGTAACCGAACTCACGCAGCTCGGAGCCTTCAACCTTGCCGCCCAGTTGCTCGGCCATGGTCTGCATGCCGTAGCAGATACCGAAGACCGGCACGCCCAGGTCGAAAACGGCTTGCGGGCAGCGAGGGCTGTTGGCTTCGTGCACCGACTCTGGGCCACCGGCGAGGATGACGCCTTTAGGAGCGAATTCGCGGATCGCATCTTCGTCCATGTCGAACGGGTGCAGTTCGCAGTACACGCCGATTTCACGCACGCGGCGGGCGATCAGTTGGGTGTACTGGGAACCGAAGTCGAGGATCAGGATGCGGTGGGCGTGAATGTCGAGGGCCATGATTCAGTCTCGTCTAAAAAATTCGGACACAGTCGTGATTCAGAAACAACTCGGGGCTGAATAAAACAGCCCCGGTTGCTTGATGTGTTGCTTGAAGGCTCAACCTACGCGGTAGTTTGGCGCTTCCTTGGTGATCTGCACGTCGTGGACGTGGGACTCGGCCATGCCAGCGCCGGTGATCCGCACGAACTCAGGCTTGGTGCGCATCTCTTCGATGTCGGCACTGCCGGTGTAGCCCATCGAGGAGCGCAGGCCACCCATCAGTTGATGGATGATGGCGCTCAGGGTGCCTTTGTACGGCACACGGCCTTCGATGCCTTCCGGAACCAGTTTCTCGGCGCCTGCCGAGGAGTCCTGGAAGTAACGGTCGGAGGAGCCTTGGGCCTGGGACATGGCGCCCAGCGAACCCATGCCGCGGTAAGCCTTGTACGAACGACCCTGGAACAGTTCGATCTCGCCCGGCGCTTCTTCGGTACCGGCGAACATCGAGCCCATCATCACGCAGGAGGCCCCGGCTACGATGGCCTTGGACAGGTCACCGGAGAAACGGATGCCGCCGTCGGCGATCAACGGTACGCCAGTGCCTTCAAGGGCGGCGGCGACGTTGGCGATGGCACTGATTTGCGGGACGCCGACACCGGCGACGATACGGGTGGTGCAGATCGAACCTGGGCCGATACCGACCTTGACTGCGTCAGCGCCCGCTTCGGCCAGGGCCTTGGCGGCAGCGCCGGTGGCGATGTTGCCGCCAATCACCTGCACTTCAGGGAAGTTCTGCTTGACCCAACGAACGCGGTCGATCACGCCTTTGGAGTGACCGTGGGCGGTGTCGACCACCACCACGTCAACGCCGGCAGCGACCAGCGCGGTAACGCGGTCACCGGTGTCTTTACCGGTACCGACCGCAGCACCCACGCGCAGACGACCTTGATCGTCCTTGCTGGCCAGCGGGTAAGCCTTGGCTTTTTCGATGTCGTTGACGGTCATCATGCCTTTGAGGGCAAATTTGTCGTCGACGATCAGCACGCGCTCGATGCGGTGCTTGTGCAGCAGTTCACGCACATCGTTCTTGTCGGCGCCTTCCTTGACCGTGACCAGACGCTCTTTAGGCGTCATCACTTCACGGACAGTGGCTTCCAGACGGTTCTCGAAACGCACGTCACGGGAGGTCACGATGCCGACGAGGTCGCCATTGTGCAGCACCGGAACGCCGGAGATGTTGTGCATGCGGGTCAGTTCGAACAATTCGCGCACGGTGGCGTCGGCGTCGATGGTGATCGGGTCCTTGACCACACCGGCTTCGTAACGCTTGACCTTGCGCACTTCGGCAGCTTGCTGCTCGATGGTCATGTTCTTGTGGATGATACCGATACCACCTTCCTGAGCCATGGCAATTGCCAGACGGGCTTCAGTGACGGTGTCCATGGCGGCGGAAACCAGTGGAATATTCAGCTCGATGCCACGGGTAAGGCGGGTCTTGAGACTGACTTCGTTAGGAAGCACCTCGGAATAACCGGGCACTAGGAGAATGTCGTCGAATGTCAGAGCTTCTTGGCTGATACGCAGCATCGCGGGGGCTCCCGAGCGGGAAAATGGAAGCGCGCCATTATAGTCAGACACCCCCTCGGGTTCAATGTAAAACTCTGTCTATTATCGATACGGTGATCGACGGGACATTTGAAGAGCATCGCCAGCAAGCCGGCTCCTACAAATTCGACGCGATCCTGTAGGAGCTGGCTTGCCAGCGATGAACGATAACGCGGTCCATCAGACCTGTCACAACTCCACTTTCACCCAACTCACCGGTTGATCCAGCCAATCGGCAAACTCGTCGAGAAAGCTCTGCTTGAACCCCGCCTCGGCCCAGTTGTTGAAGATGAAGCCCAAGTTGGAAAAGCCGCACTCCTGCAGGTACAGAAAGCCGTTGATGTCGTCTTCGTGCCCGCATTCCGGGCAAGTGAAATTGTCGGTACGCCCGGGCATCCAGTCTTCGAGGCTTTCGAACAGCGCTTCCCCGATCTCCTTGCGACACTCGGCACAACCGGCCTCGCCAAGAAATCCCTTGGCCGGTGTATAGATGCAGCGCTTGGTGACGATCTCCAGGCCATTGACCGGCTCGCCGAACGGGAGGGCTTGCGGGTGCAGGACCACCTCCCGGGCACCCTCGCCGATGGCATGGGCCATGCGATTGCCGGTGCGGCCGCAGGTGGTCAGCTCTTCGTTGATGATGTTCTTGCGCACCAGCCAACGCACGATCGCCCGGGCCCGGGGCTCGTGCACCGGCAGCGTGGAGATTTTCGGGACAATGATGCTTTGGGAATTCATGGGGCGGCCTGCTGCAACGCTTTGAAAGAAGCCCGGCAGCTTAAGCCCGGGGATTCACAGGTCAAGTACTCAAGTAACGCCCGATCAAGGCGATGCCACTGGCCAGGACCAGCCAGGTCACCAGCCGCACGAACGCTTCGCGCGACAACTTCATGGTCAACCATCGACCGATCCACAGGCCCAGGGCCATGGCCGGCAACAAACACAGCGCCAGCACCAACAAGGGTAGCTCGGCATAGACGCCCGCGACAATGAACAGGCTCAGACGCACCACCGTGCTGCAACTGATCAGCGCACTCTGGGTCGCCCGGGCCGCTTCCTTGGGCAAGCGGCTGTTCAAATAGATCGCGTAGAGAAAGCCGCCACTGCCAAACAACGCGCCGAACATCCCGCCCACGGTGCCCATCGGCACCGCCCAGGCGGCAGACAATTGCGCCGGACGGGTTTTGACCCACAGGCTGTAGATGGCATAGGCACTGATAAACAGCCCCATCAACAGCAGCAACAGATCGGACTTGAGGTTCAACAGAAAGATCACGCCCAGGGTGCAACCCACAGCCATGCAAGGCAGTAATCGCAGCAGCTCCGGTTTTGCCACATCGCGCCGTGAGGGCAACAGATTGCCGAAGGCCGCGACAAAATCCAGCAGCACCAGCAAGGGCACGATCTTCGACAGCGGCATGAACAGGATCAGGATCGGCCCGGCCACCAGCGCGGTGCCGAAGCCCGCGATGCCGAACACGATGTAGGCCAGGGCGATGCCCAACCCGATTACCAGCCAGTCCACAGTCCCAAAATTCCATTGCCCAAGCAAATCAACCAACATGTCCACCTATCCCTGTAGGAGCTGCCGCAAGCTGCGATCTTTTGCTCTTGAAATCAACATCAAAAGATCGCAGCCTTCGGCAGCTCCTACAAGGGGGTCGTGCATTGGGCAGGAGATCTTTATCATGCGCCCATGATTAAAGATCCCTTTGCAAGACTCGGCCTGGACCGCGAAGTCCTCACCGTCAGCCAGCTCAACGGCCGCGCGCGGGTGTTGCTTGAAGACGTCTTCAGCAACATCTGGGTCGAAGGCGAAATCTCCAACCTCGCCCGTCCGGCGTCGGGCCATGTGTATTTCACCCTCAAGGACAGCGGCGCCCAGGTGCGTTGCGCACTGTTCCGGCAAAACGCCGCGCGGGTGCGTCAAGCCTTGAAGGATGGCCTGGCGGTCAAGGTCCGGGGCAAGGTCTCGCTGTTCGAGGGACGCGGCGATTACCAGCTGATCCTCGATACCGTGGAGCCGGCCGGTGATGGCGCATTGCGCCTGGCCTTCGATGCCTTGAAGGAAAAACTCAGCGCCGAAGGCCTGTTCAGCGCCGAGCGCAAAGTACCGCTGCCGGCGCATCCGCAGCGCATCGGCATCATCAGCTCGCCCACCGGAGCGGTCATCCGCGACATCATCAGCGTGTTCCGCCGCCGCGCGCCGCAGGTGCAACTGACCCTGATCCCCACCGCCGTGCAAGGGCGTGAAGCCACCGCGCAGATTGTCCGCGCCCTGAAACTGGCGGATGCGCGCGGCTTCGACGCGTTGATCCTGGCCCGCGGCGGCGGTTCGCTGGAAGACCTCTGGTGCTTCAACGAAGAAGCCGTGGCCCGCGCCGTGGATGCCTGCGTGACGCCGATCGTCAGCGCCGTCGGGCATGAAACCGACGTCTCCATCAGTGACTTCGTCGCTGACGTGCGCGCGCCCACGCCATCGGCCGCCGCCGAATTGCTCGCACCGGACTCCAGCGACCTGGTGCGCCGCGTCGAAAGCCTGCATCGGCGCCTGGTGATGCGCATGCGCGATCGCCTGATGCGCGACCGGCTGCGCCTGGAAGGTATTTCCCGGCGCCTGCGCCATCCCGGCGAACGCCTGCGCCAGCAAGCGCAACGCCTGGATGACCTCGACATGCGCATGCGCCGCGCCTTCGAACGCAGCCTCAACACCCGCCGCGAACGGCTGATCCGCCTGGAAACCCGCCTTGCCGGGCAGCATCCGGGCCGACAATTGGCGATGCTGCGCCAACGTCTCGACAGCCTCGCCGAACGCCTGCCCCGGGCCATCCGCGAGGGCCTGAAAAGCCGTCGCCTGCAACTGCAGAGCCAGATGCAGACGCTGCATGTGGTCAGCCCCCTGGCGACCCTCGGCCGTGGCTACAGCATTTTGCTCGACGAGCGTGGCCAGGCGATCCGCAGCGCCGCTCAGACCCACACGGGCCAGCGCCTGCAGGCCAAGCTGGGCGAAGGCGAACTGCACGTGCGGGTCGAAGACAATCACCTGACGCCCGTTACCCTTTCTCTACTGGATTGATCCATGCCGCGTTTTTTAGCTCCACTGCTGTTGCTGTGCCTGACCCTCAATGCCCACGCCGACAGCTACATCACCCGCCTGTTGAACAAACCGGTGCCGGGCGGTGTGGCGGTGGTCGACCTGGGCAGTTCCGCGCAAGCGCCTAAAGCCAGCTACCAGGGCAAACCGGTGCTGGTGGTCAAGGAACAGAACAGCTGGCTGGCCATCGTCGGCGTGCCCCTGACCGTCAAGCCGGGTGCACAGTCGATCAGCAGCGGCGGGCGCAACCTGGGTTTCACCGTTGGCAACAAGAAATACCCGGAAGAGCGCATCACCCTCAAGAACACGCAACAGGTCAATCCTGACCAGGACAACCTCAAACGCATCGAGCGTGAGCTGGCCGAGCAGATCGCGGCCTACCGCACGTTCAGCCCGAATACACCGAGCAACCTGCTGCTGGACAAGCCGGTCAACGGCCCGCTGTCGAGCAAGTTCGGCGTGCGCCGGTTCTTCAACGGTGAAGAGCGCAATCCGCACTCGGGCCTGGATTTTGCCGTGCCAGCCGGCACGCCGATCAAGACCCCGGCCGCGGGCAAGGTGATCCTGATTGGTAACTACTTCTTCAACGGCAACACGGTGTTTGTCGACCATGGCCAAGGCTTCATCAGCATGTTCTGCCACATGTCGAAGATTGACGTGAAGGTCGGCCAGCAGCTGGCTCGCGGTGGCGTGGTGGGTAAAGTCGGAGCGACTGGCCGGGCGACTGGGCCGCACATGCATTGGAATGTCAGCTTGAATGATGCGCGGGTGGATCCGGCGATCTTTATCGGCGCGTTTCAGCCTTAACAGTACGGTGAGGCGACCGGCCTCTTCGCGAGCAAGCCCGCTCCCACATTGAAATGCGTTCTAATGTGGGAGCGGGCTTGCTCGCGAAGGCGGCGTCACAGGCAACCATTTATTCCGCATCCAGATCCTCAATCCCATGAGCCTCCCGGTCCGCCAGGCAGTGCCTCACCCACTCCTGTGTTTCCGGTGAAAACCCGCTCAGCTCCTCGGCCGTGATCAACTCCCGCGCGCACAACCCCAGCAAATGCGACCGCGCTTCATGCCGTGAAAACCTGAACACACCAAAGGCCCAATACAGCTCTTTTTGCCCAGCCTTGAGCAACTCCTCACTGGCATCGATCCGTTCATAGGGTGCGACGCTCTTGTCCAGCACGATCTTTTCGACGTCGGACATGATCCGGGTGCACATCCGCTCATGGGCCAGCGGTCGCAATACGCTGTATAGCTTCCAATCGTACTCGTTCATTGCCGACTCCTTGTTTGCCAGTCGAGGCTTTAAGAATAGCCCCGCCACCAACAGCCGGCGCTGAAACCTTCAATTGCGCATCGCTCAAACCTCGCGCAAGCAACCTGATGATCACCCGGGTTCAGCGCAATAAAATCTCGTTACAGATGCCCTGAAGAGGATTCCTCTCAATTTTTTTCGACTGCTTGCCATCCTTCCCCCCCGCGGTTAGGGTTGAAGGCATGAAAACCTCTCACACCCTCATTCAGCTTCGTCAGCACCGCAGTTTGTGCCTGGTCAGCGCACGACTGCCGGGCTGAATCGCGGCGCCTCATCCCAGCGTTACTCCAAGAACATATTGATCCACCGGCAGGCCGCCTTTTTTCGGCCAACACTATAAGGATTTCCCGATGAGCATGCTCAAAGACCCGTCTTCGAAATACCGCGCGTTCCCGACCATCGATATCCCGGACCGCACTTGGCCGTCGAAGACCATCACCGCCGCGCCGATCTGGTGCAGCTCCGACCTGCGTGACGGTAACCAGTCGCTGATCGAGCCAATGGACGCGGTCAAGAAACTGCGCTTCTGGAAAACCCTGGTGCAGGTCGGCGTGAAGGAAATCGAAGCGTCGTTCCCGGCCGCTTCGCAAACCGACTTCGACTTCGTGCGCACCCTGATCGAAGGCGGCCACATCCCGGACGACACCACCATCCAGGTGCTGACCCAGGGCCGTGAAGACCTGATCGAGCGCACCTTCGAATCCCTGCGCGGGGCGAAGAAAGCCATTGTTCACCTGTACAACGCGACCTCCCCTTCCTTCCGCCGCATTGTCTTCAACCAGGACAAGAACGGGATCAAGGAAATCGCCGTCAGCGCAGCCAAGCTGTTCGTCAAGTACGCGGCCATGCAGCCGGACACTGAGTGGACCTTCGAGTACTCGCCGGAAACCTTCAGCGCCACCGAACTGGAATTCGCCAAGGAAGTCTGCGACGCGGTGATCGAGGTCTGGAACCCGACGCCCGAGCACAAGATGATCCTCAACCTGCCGGCCACCGTCGAATGCGCGACCCCGAACATCTATGCCGACCAGATTGAATGGTTCGGTCGTCACATCAACCGTCGTGACAGCGTGATCATCAGCCTGCACACCCACAACGACCGTGGCACTGGCGTTGCCGCCACCGAACTGGGCCTGATGGCCGGCGCCGACCGCGTCGAAGGCTGCCTGTTCGGCAACGGCGAGCGTACCGGCAACGTCGACCTGGTGACCGTCGCCCTGAACATGTACACCCAGGGTCTCGACCCGCAGCTGGACTTCTCCGACATCGACGGCGTGCGCAAGGTCGTCGAAGAGTGCAACCAGATCCAGGTGCACCCACGTCACCCGTACGTCGGCGACCTGGTGCACACCGCGTTCTCCGGCTCGCACCAGGATGCGATCCGCAAGGGCTTCGCCCAGCAGAAATCCGATGCATTGTGGGAAGTGCCATACCTGCCGATCGACCCGGCCGACATCGGCCGCAGCTATGAGGCGGTCATCCGCGTCAACAGCCAGTCGGGCAAGGGCGGTATCGCCTACCTGCTGGAGCAGGAATACGGCATCAGCCTGCCGCGTCGCATGCAGATCGAGTTCAGCCAGGTCGTGCAGCGTGAAACCGATCGCCTGGGCCTGGAAATGACCGCCAAGCAGATCCACTCGCTGTTGATCAGCGAGTACCTGCAAGCCAACACCCCGTACGCGCTGGTCAGCCATCGCCTGCAGGAAGAAAACGGCAACAGCGCCGTCGAAGTGGAAGTGGCGAGCAAGGGCCAGGGCGAAACCAACCTGCACTGGCGCGGCAAGGGCAACGGCGCCCTGGAAGCACTGGTGGCCGGTCTGCCGATTCCGGTGGAAATCATGGACTACAACGAACACGCCATCGGCGCGGGCACCAATGCCAAGGCGGCGGCCTACATCGAGCTGCGCGTGAACGGTGAACGTGCGGTTCACGGGGTGGGTATTGATGAAAACATCACTACTGCCAGCTTCAAGGCCCTGTTTAGCGCGTTGAACCGCTCGTTGAGCCAGCCGGAAGCGAAAGCTGCCTAAGCGATGCTGAAAAGCAAAAGGCCCCTAGGTAAGAACCTCGGGGCCTTTTTTTGCCTGATGATTTTGTGTTGCCTGTTTTGGCGCCATCGCCAGCAGGCTAGCTCCCACAGGGGAATTGTGTTGTGAACACGGTCCACTGTGGGAGCCAGCCTGCTGGCGATAGGGTCCTGTCAGGCACCGAAAATATCAGGTGAACTCGAAGGTATCAGCATCCAGATTCGCCGGGAAACGCTCGCGGTAAGCAGCCAGTGGTGCCGCTTCCAGCACGGCTTTGAACACCCCATCCGCCTCCCCCGCACTGAGCAAGGTCTCCCCCTGGAAATCCAGCACCTGGCTGTCACCGGTATACGCAAAGCCTTTACCGTCGGAGCCGACGCGATTCACCGCCGCCACATAACACAAGTTCTCGATCGCCCGCGCCGGCAGCAACCGGTTCCAGTGCTGGCGCCGCGCGCCCGGCCAGTTGGCGGTGTACAGCAACAGGTCCGTGTCCTGGGCATCGCGACTCCACACCGGGAAGCGCAGGTCGTAGCAAATCAGCGGCCGTACTCGCCAGCCCTTGAGCTCGAACTGCACCTGGCGCTCGCCGGGAGTGTAGTGGTTATGTTCACCGGCCATGCGGAACAGGTGGCGTTTGTCGTAGTGCCACACTTCGCCGTCCGGGCGTGCCCACAGCAGGCGGTTGCGATGACTGCCATCAGCGGCCTGCACAATCACGCTGCCGGTGATCACCGCATCGAGCTTCGCTGATTGAGCCCGCAGCCATTTGCTGGTGGGGCCGTTTTCCGCTTCAGCGAGGGTCTCGGACTCCATGGAGAAACCGGTAGTGAACATCTCCGGCAGAATGATCAGGTCAGCGCCACGGGCCTGCTCCAGCAACTGCTCGAAATGCTCGAGGTTGGCCTGGCGGTCGTGCCAGGCCAGGGTGGTCTGGATCAGCGCAACGGTCAGGTTCGGCAGTGCACTCAGATCACGCATAGTTTTTCCGCTGCTTCACGCAGGGTCTCCTCACGTTTGGCAAAGCACAGGCGCACCAGGCGCTGGCCGACCGGTGGCGTCTGGTAGAACACCGAGATCGGAATACTCGCCACGCCATGTTCGCGGGTCATCCACAGGGCCATTTCGACGTCATTGAGGTCGGGGCGGATCTGTGAATAGTCGACCAGCTGGAAATAGGTACCGGTAGCCCGGGTGAAACTGAAGCGCGAAGGCGCCAGCAGATCGCAGAACAGATCGCGCTTGGCCTGGTAGAACGCCGGCAGCTCTTCAATATGTTCCGGATGCTCGGCCATGAAGTCGGCCAAGGCATATTGCAGCGGCGTCACGCCGCAGAAACTCACGTACTGGTGCACCTTGCGCAGTTCCGCCGTGAGGGCCGCTGGTGCGACCACGTAGCCGGTTTTCCAACCCGTGACGTGATAGGTCTTGCCGAACGAGCTGACCACGAAGGCACGCTGATAAAGCTCTTCATGATTGAGCACGCTGGCGTGGGATACGCCGTCGAACACCAGGTGTTCGTAGACTTCGTCGCTGACCAGGTAGATATCGCGATCTCGAATCAGATCCGCCAACTGATCCAGTTCGGCACGATTGATCAGCGCCCCGCTTGGATTGTGCGGTGAGTTCAGCACGATCATGCGCGTGCGCGGGGTAATCGCCTCGGCCAGTTTCTGGAAGTCGATGGAGAAATCATTGAGCCCGAGCTGCACATGCACGCAACGACCGCCGGCCAGTTCCACCGAGGGCTCGTAGCTGTCGTAGCACGGATCGAAGACGATCACTTCGTCGCCGCTGCGGATAACCGCCTGGATCGCGCAGAAGATCGCCTGGGTCGCGCCTGGAGTGACCGTAATCTCGTTGTCGGCATCGACGTTCACGCCATAGCTACGAGCAATCTTTGCCGAAATCTGCTGACGCAGCGCCAGCAGGCCGGTCATCGGCGAATACTGGTTGTGGCCACTGGCAATATGCCGACCGACCGCATCGCACAGGGCTTGCGGGGCATCGAAATCGGGGAAGCCCTGGGACAGGTTGAGCGCCCCGGTTTGCGCCGCGAGCTGAGACATCTGGGTGAAGATGGTGATGCCGACATTCGGCAGCTTACTGGTGATCATCGAGGAATCCCTGCTCTGCACCCGGCTCTAACGGCGGCGCGGGAGAGCCCGAGGATAGCCCAAACGGCAGGCATGAAAAAGGGCGCCATCGGCGCCCTTTCGATCCCACGGGAAAAACCTGAATCAACGCTTGTCGCGGCGCTTCTTGTCGGCCTTCTTGTGGTGCGACATCAAGCGACGCTTCTTGTTGACCTGGCGGTCTGTCAGCGAGTTCTTGTTGCCTTCGTACGGGTTCTCGCCGCCCTTGAACTCGATGCGGATCGGCGTACCGACCAGCTTCAGCACACGGCGGTAAGTGTTCTCCAGATAGCGCACGTACGACTTCGGCACTTTTTCGATCTGGTTACCGTGGATCACGATGATCGGCGGGTTCGCGCCACCCAGGTGAGCGTAACGCAGCTTGATCCGGCGGTTGTTGACCATCGGCGGCGCGTGCTCGCCAACCGCATCTTCCAGGATCTGGGTCAGGCGGTTGGTTGGCCAGCGAGTAACAGCCGACTTGAACGAGTTCTGTACGGAGGCGTACAGGTTGCCCACGCCAGTGCCGTGCAGGGCCGAGATGAAGTGGATGTCGGCGTAGTCGACGAAGAACAGCCGACGTTGCAGCTCGACCTTCACGAAGTCGCGCTCGCTCGGGGTCATGCCGTCCCACTTGTTGATCGCGATAACCAGCGCACGACCCGATTCAATGGCGAAGCCCAGCAGGTTGAGGTCGTGATCGACCACGCCTTCGCGGGCGTCCATCACGAAGATCACCACGTTGGCGTCTTTGATCGCCTGCAGGGTCTTGACCACGGAGAACTTTTCGACTTCTTCGTGGATCTTGCCGCGCTTGCGCACACCGGCGGTGTCGATCAGCGTGTACTTCTCGTCGTTACGCTCGAACGGGATGTAGATGCTGTCGCGGGTGGTGCCGGGTTGGTCGTACACGATCACCCGGTCTTCACCGAGCATGCGGTTGACCAGGGTCGACTTGCCCACGTTCGGACGGCCGATGATGGCGATCTTGATCCCGTCTTTTTCGCTCGGGCCAGGAATGCGCTTGGCTTCCTCGCCTTCGGCAACGATCTCTTCCTCGCCTTCTTCCGGCTCTTCTTCGTCTTTCGGGAATTCGCTCAGGGCGATTTCCAGCATCTGCGTGATGCCACGGCCATGGGCACCGGCGATCGGGATCGCGTGGCCCATGCCCAACGGGGCGAATTCGGCGCGGGCCATGTCAGGGTCGATATTGTCGACCTTGTTGGCAACCACGTAGGAACGCTTGTTACGTTTGCGCAAATGCTCGGCGATCATCTGGTCGGCGGCGGTAAAACCGGCCTTGGCATCTACCAGGAATAGAACAACATCTGCTTCTTCAATGGCCAGCAGCGACTGCTCGGCCATTTTTTCGTCCATACCATGCTCGTCACCGGAGATACCGCCGGTGTCGACCAGAATGTAGGAACGCCCTTGCCACTTGGCCTCACCGTATTGGCGATCACGGGTCAGACCGGACAAGTCGCCGACGATGGCGTCGCGAGTCCTGGTCAGGCGGTTGAACAAGGTGGACTTGCCGACGTTCGGTCGGCCCACCAGGGCGATTACGGGAACCATGCGGCTCTCCACTTCGTTATTTCAGAAAATACAAAAGCCGCTGCTAGGCAGCGGCTGGTGCTCGGGGCAATCACCGTGTGTGTTTTTTGTGGGAGCGAGCCTGCTCGCGAAAAACGCCAGGACACCGCGTTTTTCCAGATCGCCAACGTAATCGTTGACGTCCATCGCGAGCAAGCTTGCTCCTACAGCCCTACAAACGGTGAAGCAGCCTGGGGGATTAACCCCAAGCATAGTCAAACCTTTACTTGATGGTCAGGGCTTCCAGCTTGCCACTGTTGCCATACACATAAATCGTGTCACCCACCACCAGCGGACGCGCGCGCAGGCCGTCGCTGTCGATGCGCTCACGGCCGACGAAGCGACCGTCCACCTGACTCAACAGGTGCAGGTAACCTTCCAGGTCACCCACTGCAACGTAGCTGGAGAACACTTCCGGAGCCGACAGTTGACGGCGGGCCAGCGAATCGTTGCTCCACAAGGCTGTGGTGGAACGCTCGTCGACGCCTTCAACGGTGCCCGAAGACAGACTCACGTAGACGCTGCCAAAACCCTGGGCGACACCGGCGTAGCTGGAAGCATCACGCTGCCACAGCTGACGGCCGCTTTGCAGGTCCAGTGCCGCAACGCGACCCTGGTAGCTGGCGACATAGATGGTCTCGCCGGACAGCAGCAAGCCGCCGTCGATGTCGACCACGCGTTCCAGTTCCGAACGACCTTGCGGGATCGCTACACGCTGTTCCCACACCGGCACGCCGTTGGAAATGTCGAGAGCGACCACTTTACCGGTCGAAAAGCCAGCCACCGCGAGGCGGTTGGTCACGATCGGTGCGCTGGTACCGCGCAGGGTCAGCACCGCCGGGGTGCTGTCATACAACCAGCGCTGGTTGCCGGTGGCGGCATCCAGACCGATCAAACGGTCGTCCTGGGTCTGGACCACGACCACATCGCCATTGTTGGCCGGCGGTGCGAGGACTTCGCTGGACACGCGAGCGCGCCATTTCTCTTCGCCGTTGATGGCGTCCAGGGCAACGATTTCACCCTTGATCGTACCGATCGTCAGCAGACCGTAACCCACGCCAACGGCGCCGGAAACAGGCAGTTCGAGATCTTTCTTCCACTTGACGTCGCCGTTGCTGCGATCCAGCGCCATCACCACTCCGGTGACATCGGCGGCATAGATGGTATCGCCTTCGATGGCCGGAACCAGCATGTTGTAGGTTTCGCCCTGACCGTCACCGATCGAACGACTCCACTGCTTTTGCAGGACCACTTCTTCCTTGAAGTCGGTCAACTCGGCCGGTGGCAATTCTTTCTTGCTGTTGCTGCTGCAACCCGCGGCCAAAATGGCCAGGGCCAGCAATGCTGCATGCTTCCAACGAATCACGTCACGCATCCCCTTTGGCCAGGTCGTCCAGCTTGATTTGCAGGCCACCGACCGCCGCTTCGTCCGACAGTGCCGCCTTGGCTTTTTGATACGCCGCGTGTGCTTCGTCGGGACGCCCCAGCTGCACCAGCAGGTCACCCTTGAGTTCTTCGCGAGTGGCCAGGAACGCCTTGTCGGCATCGCCTTCCAGCAGTTTCAGGGCTTCATCGGCCTTGTCCTGCGCGGCCAGTACCTGCGCCAGGCGCTGACGGGCGATTTCGCCCAGTGCCGGGTTGGCCGGCTTGGCGATGATGGCTTTCAGTTCGGTGGCTGCGTCATCGAGCTTGCCGCTGTCGACCGCGACTTTCGCCACGAACAGGCTGCCGTATTGCGCGTAGGCACTGCCGCCGAACTCGCTGTTGAGCTTGCCAGCCAGGTCCGAAACACGCGCCGCATCAGGCTTGCCGTCAGGGGTCAGCGTGGTTTCGAGCAATTGCTGATAGAGCATCGAGGCGCCTTGCGACTGGTTGCTCTGATACTTCTGGAACGCCTGCCAACCGAACACGATGACCAGCGCCAACAGGCCGCCAGTAACCAGGGGCTTGCCGTTGCGTGACCACCATTCCTTAAAATCCGCCAGCTGTTCGTCTTCGGTACTCGACACCCCAATACTCCTTAATCGCTAATTCGGCTGTTAAGACAGCTTCAACCCTGCACGACGCAGGTGGCCAGGTGAGCGGCAAGCGCATCCCAGGCAATGCTTTGTTGTTCGCCCTGGCCACGCAGGGGTTTGAAACCTACCACTTGCTGGGCCATCTCGTCGTCACCGAGGATCAGTGCGTACAGCGCACCGCTCTTGTCGGCTTTCTTGAACTGGCTCTTGAAGCTGCCGGCGCCGGCATTGACTTGCAGGCGCAGGTTGGGCAACTGGTCGCGCACGCGCTCGGCCAGGGTCAGGCCGGCCAGTTCGGCGGCCTCACCAAAGGCGCAGAGATAGACGTCGACCTGACGGGAGATTTCTTCAGGGATCTGCTCAAGTGTTTCGAGCAGCAGCACCAGGCGCTCGATGCCCATGGCGAAACCGACGCCGGCAGTAGGCTTGCCGCCCATCTGCTCGACCAGGCCGTCGTAACGACCACCGGCACACACGGTACCCTGGGCGCCGAGCTTGTCGGTGACCCATTCGAAAACGGTCTTGCTGTAGTAATCCAGCCCGCGAACCAGCTTCGGGTTGATCACGTAAGGAATGCCGGCGGCGTCCAGGCGAGCCTTGAGGCCCTCGAAGTGCACGCGGGATTCTTCGTCGAGGTAGTCGGCCATTTTCGGCGCATCGACCAGTACCGCTTGAGTGTCGGCGTTCTTGGTATCAAGAACCCGCAGCGGGTTGGTTTTCAGGCGGCGCTGGCTGTCTTCGTCGAGCTTGTCCAGATGCGCCGAGAGGTACTCGACCAGCGCTTCACGGTAGCGACCACGGGACTCGCTGGTGCCCAGGCTGTTGAGTTCGAGCTTGACCGCATCGCGGATGCCCAGCTCGCCCCACAGGCGCCATGTCAGCACGATCAGCTCGGCGTCGATGTCCGGACCGTCGAGGTTGAACACCTCGACACCGATCTGGTGGAACTGGCGATAACGGCCTTTCTGCGGACGCTCGTGGCGGAACATCGGGCCGATGTACCAGAGTTTCTGCACCTGGCCACCGCCGGTGATGCCGTGCTCGAGCACCGCACGCACGCAGGCCGCCGTGCCTTCAGGGCGCAGGGTCAGGGAGTCGCCGTTGCGGTCGTCGAAGGTGTACATCTCTTTTTCGACGATGTCGGTCACTTCACCGATGGAGCGCTTGAACAGCTCGGTGAACTCGACGATCGGCATGCGGATCTGCTTGTAACCGTAGTTATCCAGCAAACGCGAAACGGTGCCTTCGAAATGACGCCACAGGGGGGTCTGTTCGGGCAGGATATCGTTCATGCCACGAATGGCTTGCAGAGACTTGCTCACATTAAATCCTTCAATTCGTTCGGCTCAGTCGGGCTCAGCCGCGCGCGATAACCGCTGCGTCAGCTTCGACCTTCTCGGCCGCTTTCTGGCGGATCAAGCGTTCAAGCTCATCCACCAGATTGTCATTCGTCAGTTTCTGCGACGGCTTGCCGTCGATGTAAATCAGGTTTGGCGTGCCGCCTGTCAAGCCGATATGGGCTTCCTTGGCTTCGCCCGGCCCGTTGACCACGCAACCGATGACCGCGACATCCAGCGGCACCAGCAGGTCTTCGAGGCGCCCTTCCAGCTCGTTCATGGTTTTCACCACATCGAAGTTCTGCCGCGAGCAGCTCGGGCAGGCGATGAAGTTGATGCCACGGGAACGCAGGTGCAGGGACTTGAGAATGTCGTAGCCGACTTTCACTTCCTCGACCGGGTCGGCCGCCAACGAGATGCGAATGGTATCGCCAATCCCTTCGGCGAGCAGCATACCGAGGCCCACGGCAGATTTCACTGTGCCTGAACGCAAACCACCGGCTTCGGTAATCCCCAGGTGCAGCGGCTGGACGATTTCCTTGGCCAGCAAGCGGTAGGCTTCGACGGCCATGAACACGTCGGAGGCCTTCACGCTGACCTTGAAGTCCTGGAAGTTCAGGCGTTCAAGGTGTTCGACGTGACGCAGAGCCGATTCGACCAGCGCGGCCGGGGTCGGCTCGCCGTATTTCTTCTGCAGGTCTTTTTCCAGGGAGCCGGCGTTCACGCCGATACGGATCGGGATCCCGCGATCGCGGGCGGCATCGACCACCGCGCGCACGCGGTCTTCGCGACCGATGTTGCCCGGATTGATCCGCAGGCAGTCGACGCCCAGTTCGGCCACGCGCAACGCGATGCGGTAGTCGAAGTGAATATCGGCAACCAAAGGTACTTTGACCAGCTGCTTGATCTTGCCGAAGGCCTCGGCGGCGTCCATGTCCGGCACGGACACCCGCACGATATCGACGCCCGCGGCTTCCAGACGGTTGATCTGGGCAACGGTCGCAGCGACGTCGTTGGTGTCGCTGTTGGTCATGCTTTGCACAGCGATGGGCGCATCGCCGCCAACAGGAACGTTACCGACCCAGATCTTGCGTGATTCGCGACGTTTGATTGGAGATTCGCCGTGCATGACTTATTGACCCAACTTCAGGCGAGCAGTCTCGCCACTGGTGAACGGAGCGACATTGACCGCCTGGCCGTTGTAGCTGACCTGAGCGCCACGGGCGTAGCCCAGGCGTACGGAAAACGGCGGCTTGCCACTGACGGAAACGCTATCGCCTTTACGCTTCAGACCGCTCAACAGCACCTTGCCGGCGCCGTCGGTCACCTGGGTCCAGCAATCAGCGGTGAACTGCAATTGCACCTGGCCCTGGCCTGCAACAGCAGGCGCTGCTGGCACTGGAGCGGCAGCGGTTGGCGCTGGCACAGCTGGAGCAGCCGGTGCTGCAGCGACAGGAGCAGCCGGCGCTGGTGTTGCAGGTGTGGCGACGATCGGAGCAGTAACTGGCGCAACAGGCGCTGGCGTTTCAGCCGGTGCCGGGGTCGCGGTTTCGGCCTGTGGCAACGCCAGGGCCGTTGCATTATCCGTCTGACCTTCCGCGACAGCCTGGTCTTCCGGCTCATCCAGCGGATGAATCTGGGTGGTGCCGTCGGCGCCTTCTACTTCAACGTGTTCCGGGGTCAGGCTGATCACATCCTTGGTGCGCTGCGAAGTCTGGTCCTGCCACCAGGCAAAACCGCCACCCACCACGGCCACCAGCAGCAACAGGCTGACAATGCGCAGGATGGTATGGGACACACGCACCGGCTCTTCGATACGGCCCAGGCTGTGCACGTTGCTGCCCTTGGAATCGGTACCGGTGGACTGGTCGAACTGCTGGACCAGGACGGCCTGGTCCATGCCGAGCAATTTGGCATAGGCGCGAATGTAACCGCGGGCAAAGGTGTGCCCCGGCAGCTTGTCGAAAGCACCGGCTTCCAGATTGCTCAGGGAGCTGACGGTCAGGTTGAGCTTGAGGGCCACTTCGGCCAGCGACCAGCCATTGCTTTCGCGGGCCTGGCGCAAGGTCTCACCGGGGTTAACGCGATTCGCTGCTACAACTTCAGGATGCGCCGCTTTCATCATTGCTCCGACAGGTATTGCTGATATTCCGGTGTACCGGGATAGAGTCGTTTTAATTGCAGGCCAGCACTGGCGGCCTTGTCGCGATCATCAAACACTTTGGCCAGGCGAATGCCGAGCAATAGACTACGTGCATTTTGCTCGGTAAGCAGGCTAAAACGATCGTAATAGTCACGCGCGGGCACATAATGCCTGTCTTCGTAAGACAACTCAGCCATTTCCAGCAATGCACGAGGCTGTTGTCGATTCAAGCGCAGTGCTTTTTCCAGTTGTTGCTGGGCCAACTCGCGCTGGCCGAGCATCGAGGCCGTCATGCCCAGGTTCTCGAACACGCGTGAACGCTCAGGATACAGGGTATCGGCGGCGGCCTGTTCGAAGCGCTCGTAGGCTTCCTTGTAACGTTTCTGCTCGAAGAGAAAACTGCCGTAGTTGTTGAGGATTCGCGCATCGGTGGGGCGGGAAGACAGCGCCTTGCGAAAATGCCGGTCAGCCAGGTCGGGCTCCATTTCGGCCTGGAATACCAGCCCCAGCGCCGCATTGGCGTCCGGGTCGGCGGCGTCCAGTTCCAGTGCCTTTTTCAAGGGCACCTTGGCGCGCTCAGTCATGCCTTGTTGCAAATATCCAATGCCCAGTTGCACGTAGGCATCGCGCGCCTCGTCACGGCCTTTGCTCGTCTTCATCGGGTTGTAGTCGCCCGAAAGCACACAGCCAGCACAGAGGCTGGCCAGTAGCAAAAGCAGCGCAAAGCGCAGGGACATGGAGATCCTCTCTTGATTACTTCGCAGCGTTCGACGCCATATCGTTGTCGGCGTTGAGTTCACGCACGGCGATATAACGTTCGCTGCGACGGGTGCGATCCAGCACCTGCCCTACCAATTGACCACAGGCCGCGTCGATGTCTTCACCACGGGTGGTGCGAACAGTGACGTTGAAACCGGCATGATGAAGCTGATCCTGGAACCGGCGAATGGCGTTGTTGCTCGGCCGCTCGTACCCGGAATGCGGGAACGGGTTGAACGGGATCAGGTTGATCTTGCACGGGATGTTTTTCAGCAACTCGATCATCTCGACCGCGTGCTCGACCTTGTCGTTGATGTCCTTGAGCAAGGTGTACTCGATGGTCAGCACGCGCTTTTCGCCCAAAGACGACATGTAGCGCTGGCACGACTCGAGGAGCATCTTAAGCGGATACTTCTTGTTGATCGGCACCAATTGGTTACGCAATGCGTCATTCGGTGCGTGCAGGGACAACGCCAGGGAGACGTCGATGTGCTTGGACAGCTCATCGATCATCGGCACCACGCCGGAGGTCGACAGGGTCACACGGCGCTTGGAGATGCCGTAGCCCAGGTCGTCCATCATCAGGTGCATGGCCGCGACGACGTTGTCGAAGTTCAGCAGCGGCTCACCCATGCCCATCATCACCACGTTGGTGATGGCACGGTCGACGGTTGCCGGGACGCTGCCAAAGGATTTGTTGGCAATCCACACCTGGCCGATGACTTCGGCGGCGGTGAGGTTGCTGTTGAAGCCTTGCTTGCCGGTGGAGCAGAAACTGCAATCCAGGGCACAGCCTGCCTGGGACGAAACGCACAAGGTGCCGCGTTTGCCCTGGGGAATATACACGGTCTCGACGCAGCTGCCGGACGCCACGCGCACCACCCATTTACGGGTGCCGTCGCTGGAGATGTCCTCGCTGACCACTTCCGGACCACGGACCTCAGCAACAGCCTTGAGCTTTTCGCGCAAGGCCTTGCTGACGTTCGTCATGGCGTCGAAATCATCGACGCCAAAGTGGTGAATCCATTTCATTACCTGACCGGCACGGAAACGCTTCTCCCCGATTGAGTCGAAGAATTTTTCCATTTCCTGTTGAGTCAGACCCAGCAGGTTGGTTTTTACAGTCGATGTAGTCATGGATTCACCTTCACTCTTAAGCCAATGCTTAGCGAGTGGTTACTTCAGTAGCTGCGAAGAAGTATGCGATTTCGCGAGCGGCAGCGGCTTCGGAGTCCGAACCGTGTACAGCGTTGGCGTCGATCGATTCAGCGAAGTCAGCACGGATGGTGCCGGCAGCTGCTTCTTTAGGGTTGGTAGCGCCCATCAGCTCACGGTTGCGAGCGATAGCGTTTTCACCTTCCAGAACCTGAACAACAACCGGACCGGAGGTCATGAAAGCAACCAGGTCGCCGAAGAAACCGCGCTCGCTGTGCTCAGCGTAGAAGCCTTCGGCTTCGGCTTTGGACAGTTGCTTCAGTTTCGAAGCTACAACGCGCAGGCCAGCGTCTTCGAAGCGAGTGGTGATCTTGCCGATCACGTTTTTAGCAACGGCGTCAGGCTTGATGATGGAGAAAGTACGTTGAACAGCCATGGTGTAACTCCAGAAACGGTAATTTGCGAAAAATTAAACCCGCGAATTATACGCGGGTTCTTGGGTATTGCCTAACTGTGTACAGGTCGCCCGCTCTGTAGGAGCTGCCGAAGGCTGCGATCCTTTGATCCTGGCCTTTCGCTTGAGATTCAAGTGGCACCGGAAAGATCGCAGCCTCGCTTCGCGAGTCAGCTCCTACTCGCGTTCTTCGATCCAGTGGGCCTGAATGGCCTCCAGGATCTTCTCGCCACAATGCTCAGGCTTGTCGTCGAATTCGGGCAATTCCATCACCCATTTACGCAGATCGACGAAGTTGACCGACATAGGGTCGACCTCAGGCTTGCTTTCAGCCAGCTGGATCGCGATTTCCAGCACATCAGTCCACTTGAGACTCATGACAATTCCTTGAATCAGTGCGGCGCTTCGGCTGCGTGGTTGAGCGAGTACTTCGGAATTTCAACGGTCAGGTCTTCGGTGCCGACCTTGGCCTGGCAGCCCAGGCGGGACACAGGCTCAAGCCCCCAGGCCCGATCAAGATAGTCCTCTTCCAGCTCGTCAGCTTCTTCCAGCGAGTCAAAACCCTCGCGAATCAGGCAGTGACAAGTGGTGCAGGCGCAGACGCCGCCGCAGGCACTTTCCATCTCGATATGGTGTTCATGAGCCAGTTCGAGGATGGAAATACCTGGCTCAGCCTCCACGACCATGCCATCCGGGCAAAACTTTTCGTGTGGCAGAAAAATGACCTGCGGCATCGTTATTCCTCAATCTCATTCAGGTTGCGCCCCGCCAGCGCGGCTTTCACCGTCGAGTCCAGGCGGCGGGCAGCAAAGGCGTCGGTCACTTGCGACAGACGCTTGGTCTGCTGCTCGATGGCGAAACCATCGGTACCTTTCATCAGTTCGGTCAGTTCCTGCACCTGCAAGTCGATGACCAGGCGCTCGTCGGCGTCGAGCAAACGCTCGCCATCAGCCTCAAGAGCCGCCTGCACCGCTTCGATCAGGCGCTGGGCGTCGACCTGCTGCTCACGCAGTACGCGGGCAACCTTGTCGTCGTTGGCGTGCTGGAACGAATCCTTGAGCATCTTGGCGATTTCGCCGTCGGTCAGGCCGTAGGACGGCTTGACCTGGATGCTGGCTTCCACGCCCGAACCCAGTTCGCGGGCGGAAACACTGAGCAAACCATCGGCATCGACCTGGAAGGTCACGCGAATCTTAGCCGCACCCGCCACCATCGCCGGAATACCGCGCAATTCGAAGCGCGCCAGGGAGCGGCAGTCGCTGATCAGCTCGCGCTCGCCCTGCAACACGTGGATCGCCATGGCCGACTGGCCGTCTTTGTAAGTGGTGAAGTCCTGAGCGCGAGCGACGGGAATGGTGGTGTTGCGTGGAATCACCTTCTCCATCAGGCCGCCCATGGTTTCCAGGCCCAGGGACAACGGAATCACGTCCAGCAACAACAGTTCGTCGCCATCGCGCTTGTTGCCGGCCAGGGTATCGGCCTGGATCGCGGCACCGATGGCCACCACTTGATCCGGGTCGATTTCAGTCAGGGGCTGACGACCGAAGGCTTCAGCCACGGCTTCGCGAACACGCGGCACACGGGTTGAACCGCCAACCATGACCACCGCATGCACGTCTTCCAGCTCGACACCGGAATCACGTACCGCACGGCGGCAGGCTTTCAGGCTGCGTGCGACCATCGGCTCGATCAGGGCATCGAAGGCTTCGCGGGTCAGCTCGGCTTTCCAGTCGCCGTGAACCACTTCGACCGACGGGGCATTGGTCAGCGCTTCTTTGGCCGCGCAGGCGGTTTGCAGCAGTTGACGCTGCGCGCCCGGATCGAGATCGGCGGACAGGCCGGCGCTCTCGATGATCCAGCCAGCGATCGCGTGGTCGAAGTCATCGCCGCCCAGGGCGCTGTCGCCGCCGGTAGCCAGGACTTCGAAGACACCGCCGGTCAGGCGCAGAATAGAGATATCGAAGGTGCCGCCGCCCAGGTCATAAATCGCCACCAGGCCTTCGGCATGCTGGTCCAGACCGTAGGCCACCGCCGCTGCGGTCGGCTCATTGAGCAAACGCAACACGTTCAGACCGGCCAGCTTGGCCGCGTCCTTGGTAGCTTGGCGCTGGGCGTCGTCGAAATAGGCCGGAACGGTGATCACCGCGCCGACCAGCTCACCGCCCAAGGTCGCTTCAGCGCGCTGACGCAGGACCTTGAGGATATCGGCGGACACTTCCACCGGGCTTTTCGGGCCCTGGATGGTGTCGATGAACGGCATGTGCGACTCGCCACCGACGAAACGGTACGGCAGCTGGTCACCCAGCTGCTTGACGTCGGACAGACCACGACCCATCAAGCGCTTGACCGACAGCACGGTGTTCAAGGGATCGGTGGCGGCCGCCAGCTTGGCGGATTCGCCAACTTCGACGCGATCGGCGTGGTAACGCACGGCGGACGGCAGGATAACCTGCCCTTGCGCGTCGGCCAGAGGCTCGGAAAGACCACTGCGCAATGCAGCGACCAGCGAATTGGTAGTGCCCAAGTCGATCCCCACAGCCAGACGACGCTGGTGCGGTTGAGGACTTTGGCCGGGTTCGGCGATCTGCAGTAGGGCCATCGTTATCAGGACTTATCTGTATATCAGGCGTGCGACCGGAGCGGCACTGGGTTAATCGTCGAGGCGCTCTTCCAGCTGGCGCACTTCGTAGGTGAGCTTGTCGAGGAACTGCATGCGCCGCATCAGGCGTTCGGCCTGTTCGCGGTGCACGGCATCGTCCCAGCAAGCTGCGAAGCTTTGGTTCAGTTCATCCTGGGCAGCCTTCAGGCGGCGCTTGAAGACGGCGACGCCATCGAGGTCGGCGCTGTCCTGCAGGTCTTCGAGCTCTTCGCGCAACTCCATCTGTTGCAGCAGAAACTCCGGATCATGCACCGTGACCTCCAGCGGCAGCTCGCCACCATTCAAGGCGAGCAGGTAACGCGCGCGCTTGGGTGGGCTCTTGAGCGTCTGGTAGGCCTCGTTGAGGCTCGCGGATTGCTCCAGCGCCAGCCGCTGCTCCCGCTCGGAAGCGTCGGCAAAGCGGTCCGGATGAACACTGCGCGCCAACTCACGGTAGCGCGTAGCCAGCTGGTCGAGATCCAGGTTGAAACTCGGTTGCAGCTCGAATAAAGCGAAATGACAAGGAGTACCCACGACAAGCCTCAGATGTTGAAGCTTTCGCCGCAGCCACATTCACCGCGCACGTTGGGGTTGTTGAACTTGAAGCCTTCGTTCAACCCTTCCTTGACGAAATCGAGCTCGGTGCCGTCCAGGTAGGCCAGGCTCTTCGGGTCGATGATCACTTTCTCGCCGTGACTCTCGAACACCTGATCCTCTGCAACCACCTCGTCGACAAACTCCAGCACGTAGGCAAGGCCGGAACAGCCTGTGGTGCGAACACCCAGGCGGATCCCTTCACCCTTGCCGCGCCCGTCGAGGGAGCGCCGCACGTGTCGAGCAGCCGCTTCTGTCATGCTGATAGCCATCGGTGACTCCTTACTCGTCGCCAAAAACTGAAAGTCAGATCAAGCCTTTCTTCTGCTTGTAATCGCGAACGGCGGCCTTGATGGCGTCTTCGGCGAGCACGGAGCAGTGGATTTTCACTGGCGGCAGGGCCAGCTCTTCAGCCAGCTGGGTGTTCTTGATGGTTTCCGCTTCGTCCAGGGTCTTGCCCTTCATCCACTCGGTGGCGAGGGAGCTGGAAGCGATGGCCGAACCGCAGCCGTAGGTCTTGAACTTGGCATCTTCGATGATGCCGGCTTCGTTGACCTTGATCTGCAGGCGCATCACGTCGCCGCAAGCCGGGGCGCCGACCATGCCGGTGCCGACATCCGGATCTTCGGCATTCATCTTGCCGACGTTACGCGGGTTTTCGTAGTGGTCGATGACCTTTTCGCTGTAAGCCATGATTCTCAATCCTCACTCATCAGGGCCGCTCTTGAGACCCTGTAGCTGCGCTGCGTCAGTCGCCGCGTCGCTACAGGAGCTGTATCTGGCGGCTTCTATATTTAGTGTGCCGCCCACTCGATCTTCGAGATATCGACGCCGTCTTTGTACATGTCCCACAGCGGCGACAGAGCGCGCAGCTTGGTAACGGCCTCGCAAACCTTCTGCGCGGCGTAATCGATTTCTTCTTCGGTGGTGAAACGGCCGAAGGTGAAGCGGATCGAGCTGTGTGCCAGTTCGTCGTTGCGGCCCAGGGCGCGCAGTACGTACGAAGGCTCCAGGGAAGCCGAGGTGCAGGCCGAACCGGACGAAACCGCCAGGTCCTTGAGCGCCATGATCAGCGACTCGCCTTCAACGTAGTTGAAGCTCAGGTTCAGGTTGTGCGGAACGCGGGCGGTCAGGCTGCCGTTGACGTACAGCTCTTCCAGGTGCTCGACCTGCTTGTAGAAACGGTCGCTCAAGGCCTTGATGCGCACGTTTTCGGCAGCCATGTCTTCCTTGGCCACACGGAACGCTTCGCCCATGCCGACGATCTGGTGGGTCGCCAGGGTGCCCGAACGCATGCCGCGCTCGTGACCGCCGCCGTGCATGGTCGCTTCGATACGTACGCGCGGCTTGCGGCTGACGTAGAGGGCGCCGATGCCTTTAGGACCGTAGGTCTTGTGGGCGGAGAACGACATCATGTCGACTTTCAGTTTCTGCAGGTCGATCTCGACCTTACCAGTGGACTGGGCGGCGTCGACGTGGAACAGGATGCCCTTGGAACGCAGCAGTTCACCGATCGCGGCGATGTCGTTGACGGTGCCGATTTCGTTGTTCACGTGCATGACCGAAACCAGGATGGTGTCGTCACGCAGCTCGGCTTCGATCATCTCTGGGGTAACCAGGCCATCAGTGCGAGGCTCGATGTAGGTCACTTCGAAACCTTCACGCTCCAGTTGGCGCATGGTGTCGAGGACAGCCTTGTGCTCAATCTTGGTGGTGATCAGGTGCTTGCCTTTGGTGGCATAGAAATGTGCCGCACCCTTGATTGCCAGGTTGTCGGATTCGGTGGCACCGGAGGTCCAGACGATTTCGCGCGGGTCGGCATTGACCAGGTCGGCCACCTGACGACGAGCGTTTTCGACGGACTCTTCGGCTTTCCAGCCAAACACGTGGGAACGGGACGCCGGGTTACCGAAGTTTCCGTCGACCAGCAGGCATTCACTCATCTTTTGCGCGACACGCGGATCAACCGGGGTAGTCGCTGAGTAATCAAGGTAAATCGGCAATTTCATGGACTATCTCCTAAATCAGGCTGGCTGGCGTGCCGCTAGCTCTCTGGCTGTCATTCGACGGCGGACGCTTCAATCTTGTCCAGGCGTGGCGCCTTGCTGTTGCAACGGCGTTGATCCTGACGCTGGGCTACTTCTTGCACCTCACGGCGAGTCACAAGGTCAGCCAAGCTGATACCGCTCAGAAATTCGTGAATCTGCAGGCTCAGATCGCACCACAAGTGGTGGGTCAGACAGGTGTCGCCTTGATGGCAATCACCCTGGCCCTGGCATTTGGTCGCATCGACCGATTCGTTCACCGCATCGATCACCTGGGCGACCTGGATACCCTGCATGTCGCGAGACAGCTGGTAGCCGCCGCCTGGACCGCGAACGCTGGACACCAGATTGCTGCGGCGCAATTTGGCGAACAGCTGCTCAAGGTAGGACAGGGAGATGCCTTGGCGCTCGGAGATATCGGCCAGGGACACGGGCCCGTGCTGCGCGTGCAACGCCAGGTCGAGCATGGCGGTCACGGCGTATCGGCCTTTTGTAGTCAGTCGCATGGACAATTACCACGGAGTTCGGAATGAGGCGAGTATGCAATTCCCGAGTATTTAAGTCAACTATAAGACCTAGTACTTTAGTCAGGTTTACCCGCAAAAGAGCGGGCGCATCATAGCAGGGTCTGCGGCGTAATGGCACACCGGTCGGCGTACTGCACTTTTCTGTTTACGACCCGCAATTGCGAATACAACCCCCGTAGGAGCTGCCGAAGGCTGCGATCTTTTGATCTTGTCTTTTAAAATCAAAATCAAAAGATCGCAGCCTGCGGCAGCTCCTACGGGACATCAACCGGCCTGGGTTTGGTCTTTGTCTTTTACGCAGGCAAAGTCTTCTTCGCGCAGCTCAGGCAGATCTTTCGCACAGTAATTGCTGCCCAGATCCTTCAACGCCCCGCACATCCCCTCCAGGCGCCCATCGACCGCCTGCAGGTGGTCAAGCAGCTGGTTGATGGCGCGAGCCACCGGGTCCGGCATGTCTTCGGTCACACCGTAGGCATCGAAGCCGATCTTCTCGGCCATGGCCTTGCGCTTGGCGTCCAGCTCCTGGTCGGGCTTGACGATGATCCGCCCCGGAATCCCCACCACAGTGGCGCCCGGCGGCACTTCCTTGGTCACCACGGCGTTGGATCCGACCTTGGCACCCGCACCCACCGTGAACGGCCCCAGCACCTTGGCGCCGGCACCCACCACCACGCCATCACCCAGCGTCGGGTGGCGCTTGCCTTTATTCCAGCTGGTACCACCCAGGGTCACGCCCTGATAAATGGTCACATCATCGCCGATCTCGGCGGTTTCACCGATGACAATGCCCATGCCATGGTCAATGAAGAAACGTCGACCCACCTTGGCCCCCGGATGAATCTCGATCCCGGTCAGCCAGCGACCGAAGTTCGACACCAGCCGCGCCAGCCATTTCAGGTCTGCGCGCCACAGCATGGCCGACAGACGGTGAATCCAGATGGCATGCATACCGGGATAGCAAGTCAGGACTTCAAAAGCGTTACGCGCCGCCGGGTCTCGATGGAATACGCTCTGGATATCTTCACGCAAACGCTCAAACATCTTTAATCCTTCCGCTTAAGAAGCTCACCACGGGCCGCTTTCTGGGTTTCCGTGAGGATGCCACGCAAAATATTCATTTCCGCCCGGCTGACCGAGCTGCGTCCGTACAACCGGCGCAGGCGCGCCATCAAGTGCCGTGGTTTTTCCGGATCGAGGAATTCGATGGCCACCAGGGTTTGCTCCAGGTGCTCATAGAATCGCTCCAGTTCATCCATGGTCGCCAGCTCAGCGCTTTTGACCGATGCCACTTCTTCCTTCTCGACCTTGGTCGGCTGACCTTGGGCTGCCAAAAAGGACATGCGCACTTCATAACTCAACACCTGCACCGCTGCCCCAAGGTTCAGCGAGCTGAACTCAGGGTCTGATGGGATGTGCACATGATAATGACATCGCTGCAGCTCTTCGTTGGTCAGGCCGGAATCTTCACGACCGAACACCAGGGCGATCTCGGCGCCCTGCCCGGCTTCCTCGACCACCTTCGTGCCGCATTCGCGCGGATCGAGCAGTGGCCAGGGAATGCGCCGGTCGCGGGCGCTGGTGCCGAGCACCAGGTTGCAACCGACCAGGGCATCTTCCAAGGTGGCGACGACTTGCGCGTTTTCAAGGATGTCACCGGCACCGGAAGCGCGGGCATCGGCCTCGTGGTGCGGGAACAGGCGCGGCTCAACCAGCACCAGGCGCGACAGGCCCATGTTCTTCATGGCACGCGCAGCCCCGCCGATATTGCCCGGATGACTGGTATTGACCAGGACGATACGAATGTTTTGCAGCAAGGGAGGCGCTCTCGAACACGATAATCGGGAGCCGAATCTTACAGCTGTAGCTACCGTTAAGCCATGAAAGCGAACGTCGTCCTTCTCCTGTAGAAACTTTCTGATAGAATGCCCGGCTTTCTTTAACAACCTTAGGTGACACATCCATGCAGCCCATGCTGAATATCGCGCTGCGCGCCGCCCGCAGCGCCAGTGAATTGATCTTCCGCTCCATCGAGCGCCTGGATACCATCAAGGTCGACGAAAAAGACGCCAAGGATTATGTATCCGAGGTGGACCGCGCCGCCGAACAGAAAATCATCGACGCACTGCGCAAGGCGTACCCGAATCACTCGATCCTGGGTGAAGAGACCGGCCTGCACGCCGGCAGCGGCATCGAAGGCGAAGAGTACCTGTGGATCATCGATCCACTGGACGGCACCACCAACTTCCTGCGCGGCATTCCTCACTTCGCTGTCAGCATCGCCTGCAAATACCGCGGTCGCCTGGAACACGCCGTGGTCCTGGACCCGGTTCGCCAGGAAGAATTCACCGCCAGCCGTGGTCGCGGCGCTCAACTGAACGGCCGTCGCCTGCGCGTCAGCGGTCGCACCAGCCTGGACGGCGCCCTGCTGGGTACCGGCTTCCCGTTCCGTGACGACCAGATGGACAACCTCGACAACTACCTGGGCATGTTCCGCGCCCTGGTCGGCCAGACCGCCGGCATCCGCCGCGCAGGTTCGGCGAGCCTGGACCTGGCCTACGTGGCTGCCGGCCGTTTCGACGCGTTCTGGGAGTCGGGCCTGTCCGAGTGGGACATGGCTGCTGGCGCCCTGCTGATCCAGGAAGCAGGCGGCCTGGTGAGCGACTTCACCGGCGGCCACGACTTCCTTGAAAAAGGCCACGTCGTTGCCGGTAACACCAAGTGCTTCAAGGCAGTGCTGACGGCCATCCAGCCGCACCTGCCGGCCTCGCTGAAGCGCTAAGCTTGCGGCGACAGAAAAAAGCACCCTTCGGGGTGCTTTTTTTATGCCCGCAATTCACCCCCAAAAACACCACAACCCCACTGTAGGAGCGAGCTTGCTCGCGAAGGTCGTCAACGATAACGCGTGAATTCTGGATGAACGCGGCGCCTGTGGTTTTTTCGCGAGCAAGCTCGCTCCTACAAGGGGAATGCGGTGATGCTTAAATTGTGGGCACAAAAAAAGCACCCCGAAGGGTGCCTTTTTTAACTCGCTACCAGCAGATCATTGACCCTGCTGATTCTCCGACAGAACCAACTTGCCTTCCTTATCCACAGGAATCTGATTCCCCGGATCACGATCCATCCGCACCTTGCCTTCCTTGCCATCCAGCGAATAACGCACGTCGTAACCCACGACCTTGTCGCTGATGTCATTCACCGTATTACAACGGGTCTGGGTCGTGGTGTAGGTGTCACGCTCCTGCATGCCCTCCTGAACCTTGTTACCGGCGTAACCACCACCGACAGCGCCTGCAACCGTGGCAATCTTCTTGCCGGTGCCGCCGCCGATCTGGTTACCCAACAGACCGCCCGCCAGTGCACCCACCACGGTACCGGCGATCTGGTGTTGATCTTTCACCGGCGCCTGCCGGGTCACAGCTACATCCTTGCACACTTCACGTGGAGTCTTGATTTGTGTCTTGACCGGCTCAACGGCGAGTACTTGCGCGTACTCGGGACCGTTATCTTTAACCAGGCTGTAGGTGGCCACAGCGCCTCCGGCAGTTACACCGACAGCACCCAATACCGCACCAACCAGCATCGACTTGTTCACATGAACCTCCTGACCATCACATGCGGCACTTGTCCGCGCTTCTCCCAGCCTTGGAGCATAAAAAAAGGCGCGAGTTCAACTCGCGCCTTTTTTGGACTACATCGCTGAAGGAAATGCCCTTCAAGGACGGTCGTCGATTTCCTTCTCGGTGTTGGCCGCAGGAATCAGATCCTCGGAACTCAGGTTCAGCCAGATCAGCACCACGTTGGCGATGTAGATCGACGAATAAGTACCCGCCAGCACCCCGATGAACAGGGCGATGGAGAAGCCGAACAGGTTGTCGCCACCGAAGAACAGCAGGGCCGCGATCGCCAGCAAGGTGGAGATCGAAGTGGCCATGGTGCGCAGCAGGGTTTGCGTGGTCGAGATGTTGATGTTCTCGATCAGGCTGGCCTTGCGCAGTACCCGGAAGTTCTCACGAACCCGGTCGAATACCACGATGGTGTCGTTGAGCGAGTAACCGATGATCGCCAGTACCGCCGCCAGCACCGTCAGGTCGAAGGTGATCTGGAAGAACGACAGGATACCGATGGTCACGATCACGTCGTGGATCAGGGACACGATCGCACCGACCGCGAACTTCCACTGGAAGCGGAAAGCCAGGTAGATCAGGATGCCGCCCAGCGCCATCAGCATGCCGAGGCCGCCCTGGTCGCGCAGCTCTTCACCTACCTGCGGGCCGACGAACTCGACGCGCTTAACGGTTGCCGGGTTTTCGCCGCCTACCTTCTGCAAGGCCTCGGCCACCTGGTGACCCAGTTGCGGGTCTTCGCCAGGCATGCGCACCAGCAGATCGGTGGTGGCACCGAAGTTCTGCACGATGGCTTCGTGATAACCCGATTTGACCAGTTGCTCACGCACCTGGGTGACGTCGGCCGGACGCTCGTAGGTCAGCTCGATGAGCGTACCGCCGGTGAAGTCCAGGCCCCAGTTCATGCCCTTGGTGGCGACGCTGAACAAGGCCAGCACGGTAAGGAACAATGTGACGCCGAACGCAAAGTTGCGGACGCCCATGAAGTTGATTGTACGTAACATGGCAGCCCCTTAAATCCACAACTTCTTGAAGTCACGTCCGCCGAAGATCAGGTTGACCATCGCGCGGGTCACCATGATGGCCGTGAACATCGAGGTAAAGATCCCGAGGGACATGGTCACTGCGAAGCCCTTGACCGGGCCGGTGCCCATGGCAAAGAGAATCCCGCCGACCAACAGTGTTGTCAGGTTGGCGTCGAGAATCGCGGTGAATGCCCGGCCGAAGCCTTCGTTGATTGCACGCTGCACGGTCATGCCCGCGGCAATCTCTTCACGAATACGCGAGAAGATCAGCACGTTGGCGTCGACCGCCATACCCATGGTCAACACGATACCGGCGATACCCGGCAGGGTCAGCGTTGCCCCCAGCAGCGACATCAGGGCCAGCAGCATCACCATGTTCACCGCCAGTGCGACGGTGGCGATGATGCCGAAGAAGCGGTAGATGGCGATGATGAACAGCGAGACGAACAGCATGCCCCACAGCGATGCATCGATACCCTTGGTGATGTTGTCGGCACCCAGGCTCGGGCCGATGGTACGTTCTTCAGCGAAGTACATCGGAGCGGCCAGGCCACCGGCACGCAGCAACAGCGCCAGCTCGGACGACTCGCCCTGGCCGTTCAGGCCGGTGATGCGGAATTGAGCACCCAGCGGCGACTGGATGGTCGCCAGGCTGATGATCTTCTTCTCTTCTTTAAACGTCTGAACCGCTACGTCTTTCTCGACGCCATCAACCACTTGCTTGGTGTAAGTGGTGACCGGACGCTGCTCGATGAAGATCACCGCCATGCTGCGACCGACGTTCGAACGGGTCGCGCGGCTCATCAGCTCGCCACCGTGGCCATCCAGGCGGATGTTCACTTCTGGCGTGCCGTGCTCGCCGAAACCAGCCTTGGCGTCAGTTACCTGGTCACCGGTGATGATCAGGCCACGCTCGATCTGTGCTGGCGGACGGTTGCCTTCACGGAACTCAAAGGATTCGGAAGTGGCTTTCGAAGCGCCAGGCTCAGCCGCCAGACGGAACTCGAGGTTGGCCGTCTTGCCGAGGATACGCTTGGCTTCCGCGGTGTCCTGCACGCCCGGCAGCTCAACCACGATGCGATTGGCGCCCTGACGCTGGACGATCGGTTCGGCAACACCCAGCTCGTTGACGCGGTTACGTACCGTGGTCAAGTTCTGCTTGATGGAGTATTCGCGGATTTCCGCCAGCTTGGCCGGGGTCATCGCCAGACGCAGCACCGGTTGACCGTTGAGGTCGGCCGGAACAATGTCGAAATCGTTGAAGTTCTTGCGGATCAGGCTGCGGGCCTGTTCACGGCTGTCTTCATCGGAGAAGCCCAGCTGGATGGCACCATTGAGTTGCGGCAGGCTGCGATAGCGCAGTTTCTCTTTACGCAACAGGCTCTTCACATCGCCTTCGTACACTTTCAAGCGTGCGTCGAGGGCCTTGTCCATGTCCACTTCGAGCAGGAAGTGCACACCACCGGACAAGTCCAGACCCAGCTTCATCGGGTGCGCGCCCAGGCTGCGCAGCCATTGCGGGGTGGTTTGCGCCAGGTTCAGTGCAACGACGTAGTCATCACCCAAAGCCTTGCGCACGACGTCTTTGGCCGGCAGCTGGTCTTCAGCCTTGGTCAGGCGAATCAAGCCGCCCTTGCCGTTGGCAGCCAGGGTGGCAGCCTTGACGTTGATCCCGGATTCCTTGAGCGCTGCGCTCACGCGATCCAGATCAGCCTGATTGACCTGCAGCGCAGTGCTTGCGCCGCTGACCTGAATGGCCGGGTCATCAGGATATAGATTGGGAGCGGAATAAATCAGACCGATCGCCAGCACCGCCAGGATCAGAATGTATTTCCACAGAGGGTATTTGTTCAGCATCACGCCGCCCGCTTATGACGCGGGGCGCCTTGCGCGCCCCGTCGATTGAGTAGAAGTTGAAACTTAGATCGCTTTGAGCGTGCCTTTTGGCAGCGTGGCGGCGATGGCGCCTTTCTGGAACTTCATTTCGACGGTGTCGGAAACTTCCAGAACCACGAAATCGTCAGCCACTTTGGTGATCTTGCCAGCGATGCCGCCGGTGGTCACAACTTCGTCACCTTTTTGCAGGCTGCTCAGCAGGTTCTTCTGCTCTTTGGCGCGCTTGGCCTGTGGACGCCAGATCATCAGGTAGAAGATGACCAGGAAGCCGACCAGGAAAATCCACTCAAAACCGCCACCCATTGGGCTGGCAGCAGCAGGTGCAGCAGCGTCAGCCATGGCATTAGAGATAAAAAAGCTCATTTAGCACTCCAGTTGCAAATGTTGAATCTTGGGGTCAGAAAACTCAGTCCAAAGGCGGCACGGGTAGCCCGCGTTTGGCGTAGAAGGCATCGACAAAGGCGGCCAATGTACCCTGTTGAATAGCCTCGCGCAAACCAGCCATAAGCACTTGATAATGACGCAAGTTATGGATGGTATTGAGCATGCTTCCCAGCATTTCGCCGCACTTGTCCAGGTGATGCAGGTAAGCGCGGGAGAAGTTCTGGCAGGTATAGCAATCGCAGGTCGGATCGAGCGGCGAATCATCATGGCGATGGAACGCGTTTCGGATCTTCAGCACGCCGGTATCGATGAACAGATGCCCATTGCGGGCATTACGGGTTGGCATCACGCAATCGAACATGTCCACACCGCGGCGCACACCCTCCACGAGATCTTCCGGTTTGCCAACGCCCATAAGGTAACGAGGTTTGTCAGCCGGCATCATGCCCGGCAGGTAATCCAGCACCTTGATCATCTCGTGCTTGGGCTCGCCCACCGACAGACCGCCGATGGCCAGGCCGTCGAAGCCGATCTTGTCCAGGCCTTCCAGGGAGCGCATGCGCAGGTCCTGGTGCATGCCGCCCTGGACGATACCGAACAGCGCCGCCGTGTTCTCGCCATGGGCGTTTTTCGAGCGCTGGGCCCAACGCAGGGACAATTCCATGGAAATACGGGCGACGTCTTCATCAGCCGGGTACGGCGTGCATTCGTCGAAAATCATCACGATGTCCGAGCCCAGGTCACGCTGGACCTGCATCGACTCTTCCGGGCCCATGAACACCTTGGCGCCGTCGACCGGGGAAGCGAAGGTCACGCCCTCCTCCTTGATCTTGCGCATGGCGCCGAGGCTGAACACCTGGAAACCGCCGGAGTCGGTCAGAATCGGGCCCTTCCACTGCATGAAATCGTGCAGGTCGCCGTGCTTCTTGATCACTTCCGTGCCCGGGCGCAGCCACAGGTGGAAGGTGTTGCCCAGAATGATTTCAGCGCCGGTCGCCTCGATATCCCGTGGCAGCATGCCCTTGACCGTGCCGTACGTGCCCACCGGCATGAAGGCCGGGGTCTCGACGGTACCGCGCGGGAAGGTCAAACGACCGCGACGAGCCTTGCCATCAGTGGCCAGCAGCTCGAAAGACATACGACAGGTGCGACTCATACAGTTTCCTCTGGGCCCGATTCTTCAGGGGCGGTCGGCGCAGGGTTGCGAGTGATGAACATCGCATCACCGTAGCTGAAAAAGCGGTATCCGTTATCGACGGCGGCCTTGTAGGCGGCCATGGTCTCGGGATAACCGGCGAACGCCGAAACCAGCATCAACAGCGTGGATTCGGGCAAATGGAAGTTGGTGACCAGGGCATCGACCACATGAAACGGCCGGCCAGGGTAAATGAAAATGTCTGTATCGCCGCTGAACGGCTTGAGCACGCCATCGCGCGCCGCACTTTCCAGGGATCGCACGCTGGTGGTGCCCACGGCTATCACTCGACCACCGCGCGCGCGGCACGCGGCAACGGCATCCACCACGTCCTGGCCGACTTCCAGCCATTCAGTGTGCATGTGGTGGTCTTCGAGCTTCTCCACGCGCACCGGCTGGAAAGTGCCAGCGCCGACGTGCAGGGTCACGAACGCGGTCTCGATGCCCTTGGCGGCAATCGCCTCCATCAGCGGCTGATCGAAATGCAGCCCCGCCGTCGGCGCCGCCACCGCGCCCAGGCGCTGGGCGTACACGGTCTGGTAACGCTCACGGTCCGAGCCCTCGTCCGGGCGGTCTATATAAGGAGGCAGCGGCATGTGCCCGACGCGATCGAGCAGCGGCAACACCTCCTCGGCAAAGCCCAGCTCGAACAACGCGTCATGACGCGCCAGCATCTCGGCCTCGCCACCGCCGTCGATCAGGATCTTCGACCCCGGCTTCGGTGATTTGCTGGAGCGCACATGGGCCAGCACGCGATGACTGTCGAGCACCCGCTCCACCAAGATTTCCAGCTTGCCGCCGGAAGCCTTCTGGCCAAACAGTCGTGCCGGAATCACCCGGGTATTGTTGAACACCATCAAGTCGCCGGGACGCAAATGCTCCAGCAAATCAGTGAATTGACGGTGTGCCAGGGCGCCGCTGACCCCATCCAGGGTCAACAGGCGACTGTTGCGACGCTCGGCCAAAGGATGGCGGGCGATCAGCGAATCAGGAAGCTCGAAGGTAAAGTCAGCAACGCGCATGATGGGGTTCGTCTAGCAGGGCCGGGAAGTCTAGCGGAATTATCAAAAATTCTCCATGTACCTGATTGACCGACGGTTATCTCATCTCTATACTCCGCGGCCATTGCCCTGATGGCGGAATTGGTAGACGCGGCGGATTCAAAATCCGTTTTCGAAAGGAGTGGGAGTTCGAGTCTCCCTCGGGGCACCAACACAATGAAGAAAGGCCTTGATTATCAAGGCCTTTTTTTTCGTCTGGCGTAAATTTGGCGTAATGCGTTTGACTGATCGATGTCAGTCGACGTGAAGGCCACACTCCCAGACATGGATCACCAGGAGCCGGATGTGGCGTCGCGCAGAAACGAGATTGTCATCGCTGTTATAGGTCTGCTCGGGGTGATTTTTTCTAACTGGGACAAGATCTCCTCATCTGTCAGCCCGGCGTCGAACGCTCCTGTCACCAGCGACGATATTAATGTTCAGGCCAGATACTACATCGAGAGCAGTGGCATCCGAGCGAGCATGGAAGCGCTCGACAAAGCTAGAGCTGAACGCTACAGGCTCGAATATAAGGCCGATCCCGAGACGATTAACTGCATGCTCGACATGGGCCTTCAGAACAGCCAATTGATAGACATCGCGGTAACCACCCTCAAGAACCATTTCACTCTGGAGGAAATCAAGGAGCTGAATCGCATCGAGTCGTCACCTCTGATGCGAAGAGTTGCAGAGAAGCAGCCCGCGATTGCCTTGGACCTGACCAAAGGACTCCAAGAGGCTGCCGACAGAGCACACCGGCGAAACCTCGCTCTCGCGGGTACCAACAGAAAGAAAACCACACAAAGCACAGCTTGCCCAACCCTGTAGACCCCCTCGGAACTGCTCGATGGTGAGGTGCTATCAGCGAGTGATAGCTGTGTTTGAGAGGCCCGATTTCTCAAGTCCGCAATGAGTGTCCGCGCATCAGTCACACACCCCCTATGCGAGGGGAAAAAGTTTTCCGGTCCTACCCTCAAAAACGTGTAAGAAGTGTAAGTGAGATTTCTATTTTCTCTTAAACCCTTACAAATCAAGGGATTATGGATTTTCAAAACTGTAAGTGAAGTGTCGGGGAGCTGTTTTTTGCATACAGTTTTAGACTGTAAGTGAGAGGCATCACAACCCATTGATTTATAAGACTTTTTTTCGAACCCTTACTCCACTTACAGTTTCCTACACTCCTACTGTAAGTGACGATCCCCAGCAAGTACGGGGCTTCCAGCCGGTTTCTGACACTCCTGACACCACTTACACGTCTGGAGGGGGTTACCGAGAAAAGGTTTTTTCTGAAGCCTTGGCGCGATCCTGTAATCCCCTATCGAATGCCGCCTGAGAGTGAAAGCCACTGAAACGCTGCGGCCCGCCCGAAACCCTTGTCGCACGTGGCTTACAGGGAATTAAGCCTATCCCCACACACAGCCCAACTCCGCCCTAAAAAGATCGTGTGCGTTTTGGAAAATCCACTGAAACCCACGTTTTCAAAGTTTTCGCCCAATGAAACCTGGCACTCCAGCGAGCCCCCTTCCGTGACCGCACTCTTCGCCGCTGTGCAACCCCGCTTCATTTCCCTTCAAAACTTTGCACTCAGTGAAATTGCCGATCGCCTGCAGAGCCCCACGGCCCGCCTGGGCTACAGCATCGTTTGCACTACAACCGGATTTGCACAAAAAAAGGACACAAGGCCCGTCGGCGGGAGGGGGATAAGTGCTTTTTCGGTGAGATTTTTATGTCAGCCGTCCTTTTTGCCGCGGTGAAGCAGCGCGCACCCAACCAGGTGTTGCCCAGAGCTCGGAATCAGCGTGAGAATGCCCAGCGTTGCGCGGTCGGCGGTTGCCTCCGATCTCGATGGGGCTATGAGGGGACGAATGCTTTGGAAATGGACAGCTTTACGCAGTGCCTAAACTATTTGGCAGCGACCGGAAAGGAAAAGGGGTCAATGGAGCTATTGCTACCCGTCGCGTCATCTCTACTCGGGATAGTGGTTGGTTTCAGTTTGAATTTGTTCCGGGACAAGTCCAAAAGTAAAAAAGAAAACACCAACAAAATGATGTGCATCACTGAGGACATCGACCGAATTCGCCGTGAAGCAAGTTTTGTATTCACTGAAGCGGTCAGGCATCTCGACGCCATCGGAAAAGGTTCTCAGATCGTAGCTCACCGATTACCAGGTGAAATTTACTCTCCTTATATAGAGAAGCACTTCGTTGAGATCGCCCATCTCTACACCCAGCAGCAGCGGAATAATATCGTTTCAATGCTGCCAACCTTGAAAGACGTCAATGCGATTATCAAGGCTTTGACGACCCCGAAAACTATGGAAGACAGAACGGAATACAAACGCCAGTGCATGAATGCGGGAAATCTCGCTATCTTCTGCATAGAGCGATGCGATGTCTTTTTAGATGGTCCACCAGAATACTTCGCGGATTGGTTTTCAACCGCGCAGAGATTCGACGTTAAATCTGAGTTTATTGATGACCTAGCCCGGAGAGGGACGCCCTGGCCTGAACAAGCTTGAACCATATAAAAAGCCCGCCAATTGGCGGGCTATTAAATATCGGTGTTATTAGGCTATGCCGTACTCAGCCTTTAGTGCGGCGACCAATTGGCCCAGCTGAGCCATCCCGGCGACGTTCAATCGCAGCGACTCATTAAAGATATATACGTCCCCGACCTTAGCGTCACGCAACCCGTTAGCGCTGGCGTGGTAGCCAACTTCGAAATAACTGGTGTCCACTACAGGGTGGTTAACTGACTTCAGGTTTTCAACGAAGCTATCCACCTGGTTGACCGCGATCGATACCTTACGAGACTCGTCGTCGTAATCGACAATTACAACTGCCCAGGTACCCGCCGGACGTGCAACTTCTGCGTGCGGCGGATTGTTGCTGCTGCCGTAGCACACAAACACCTTCTGACTGGGCGACGCGGTGGTAATGTCGTAACGCAGTGTCGATGAAATCGCAGTGTCATCAGTGAAGGTAAACAGGAAGTTCACTCGATCGGTGGGGTCTGCAACGCTCACCACTGCCACTTGTGTATAGGACTTGGACGCGCTTCCTGGTTGAAATGCCAGACCAGCCAATCCAAGGTTATAGCTCAGGCCGAGCGCCGGTTTGCTGCCGACTTTCACCAGGCGCAGCACCGACGGAACACTGCCCTTTTGAATCAGTGCCTCGCCGGAAACGCGACAGTATCCGGCCACACCGCCGTTGGTCAGCGAAACCAGACTCTTGGGGCTCATTACTCGATGCAAACTTGCCATCGAAGATGCAACCACATCCGCACTTGAAAGTTGAAGTTTTACTGCTCCAGGTGCATCCGGCGCCTTAACACCCGGCAGCACAATAACTTGCCCACGCATTCCGCTCATTTAGGACACCTTGAATTTAAATAGTAATTACTGAAACCCGATTATGACAGGCCCAGTTGTAAACAGGTAGACCAGTACGATCTAATCTAGGGCTGCTATCCCGAATGCAAGTTCGGGGGCCAGTAGTTGGCCCGGCCAATGTACTGGCAATTCCAATGTCCGCCACTCCAATAATCGGAGAACTACCAGTCGGCTCATTGCTAAGTGTTACTTCGATCGCGTCGTAGCCGACTAACTCAGTTGCCACAATAGATGCACTTGACGTGCTATCAATCCAACGCAATCCCCAAAAGCCAGGATCACTTACGTTAACCGTATCAATCACCAATGGTCCGTGAGGCACATTAAAGCGCAGGGTAACTTTCAAGCCATTACGAACAGCCGACACACAAGCCGTTGGCTTCCACTGTTCGCCTTTAATCATGGCCCCGACTGCACCCGCCAGGGCGATCCCATCCCGGCTATATGCAACCGCTGGCAAATGAATACCGTCGCTATTGCTTGGCAGCCAGTATTGAGGCCCGGCCACAACAAAACGATCAGGGAAGTCCAGAGCGACCTGGTACTGCTCATGCGGGATATTGCTGAACGATCGGTTGTAGGTCGGCGCGGTCCAGTTGCTCATCTGGGTGACCACCATCGGGATCCGCCCGGTCTGGCCGGTAATCGCCTGAATGTCCGCCTCATAGTCAGCCTGCAGTTGCACCAGGTGTCCGTAGTACACCCCCGCTGCCATGCCGCCGTCGTGCTGCCCCTGGTTCCAGCAAATGCAGGGGATCCGGTAAGGCCAGCCCTTGCGATCGCATTCGGCCTTGGCCTCGGCGATCGCGGTCAGGCTGTTCTGGTATGGAATTGTCCCCTTGTTGAGCTGGGTGATGCCCTGCCCCCCTCGGCCGTGATTGCTCACCAGCAGACCGGCAGTGGCCGGCAGGTAGCGAGCCCGGTTGATCTCGGCCGCCATCTGCATAATTGGCGGCTCTTTGGTCTTGGCCACCATCGGCTTGAATGGCGCGACCATGTCCGCCGATAGCACGCCCTTCTCATCGTCCAGCTGGATGCCGTCCTTGATCGTCAGGATCCGATTGGCCGATGGTGGCTGCTGGGTGACCGGCGTACCTGAGTTGATGCCGCAGGATAACGACTGGCCTAGAGAAATGACGTGAATGATCGAGTTCACGAAACTGGCCACGGATCCAGCCTCTGGCACGGGTACGGCGCGGCTGATCACGGCGCCGTTGCGCTCGATGTAGTGCACCTGGCCCGCCAGTACTTCGGGCGACGTGTTGTCGCCGCTGGACGTCAGTTGATACGGCACGCCGTCGACCAGGGTGAAGATGTCGCGCTTCCCGGGCACGCCCTCGTCCCAGGCATAGCCGGTTGGCGTCGAAGCAAGGGCCGATGGGTAGGTGACCAGTTCACCGGACCACTTGATCCCCAATAGCACCACTTTGTTCTCATCGCAGATGCACCAGGCGTAATCGCCCAGCAGGGAAAGCCCTGGCATGCGGTCAAGGACCGCATCCACGATGCCGTTCTTCCGCACGCCCAAAATCACCTTTCGGCTTTCATCGACCACGGACCACGGATGGCTGGAGTCGGCCATGCTGCGGGGCACTGCCGCCTTGATTGCGAAACGTGCCGCGTAATCCAAATTGCGCACCAGGTCGCCCGAGGGATAGCGCCTTCTGTACACCGCCGCGCCTGCCACCTTCTGGTAGACGCTGACATAGTCATCGGTTGAGGCAGCCAGGACGCTGAACAGTCCACCTTCTGGGGCGCTCAGCAGTCCTTCTTCGATTGTGGTCTTCACTCCGGATGTTAGGTGCGCGGAATCACGGGCCGTTTCGGCGCGAGTAGCGGCAGTGTTCGCTTGTTCCAGAACATCGGACACGTCGTTGAACTGCAGGGGGATCCGGTAATCCCGGGTTGGTGTTGAGACCCGAATGTCATAAAGGCCGTTCGGCGCGCCCAGCTGGACCTTGGCATCGTTGTCAGAGTTGAACGGGTTGGGCAGCGGCTCGCCGTTCGGCTTGCGCAGCCCCTCAACGATCGATTCAGTACCGCGTTGGTACATGTAGCAAACGGCGCCGGGCAGTTTATTGCCCTGGTCGTCCTGGACGAAAAAGCTCTTGAGTTCCAAATTAGACTCCGGTGATGGGCGCAAGCTGCCCAGAAAGTTGTGCGCCGGTACCGGCGTGACCGGCGAAGCTCGCCGCGTTGGTTGGGACGGGGCTGGATGCGTGCTGGTGGCTGGCGATATCGGTATTCATCTGGATGACCACGTCGATCAGATCGCACAGCACCTGCAGCACGTTCACCGACTCAGATCCCAGCCAGGTCGTGGGTGCAATGCTGCGGCGGGCGCCTTCAATGCGCTCCTGCAGCTGGCCACCCACTGTGAGGTTCAGCTTCTGGCCCACCACCTGGTTGAGGTCGCGGCCGCTGGCCAGGTGCAAATCATCCAGAGCGGCCAGGCTTGCAGCCCCGCCCGACAGCAGCTTGAGTGCGCCGATCGCCTCGATCGCCTTGGTGCCTCCGACCGACTCGGTTGAATGGTCGTCCACCTCCACCTTGCTGCTCTGGTGACGCTCGATGTTGGTCAGGCTCTCCACTTCGCGGTCGATCGACTTGTCCAGGATTCGGCCATCGGTCTGGCGCAACCAGTTGCCGTCGGCATCGACGCGCTGCTGGGCGGCGTCGCTGTGCTGCCACACCTGGTCACCTTTCGGCACCTTGGGCAGGCTCAAGCCGTGCGGCAGGATCGCCTGAATAAATGGCTTGCTTGGCAGGCCGTAGGCAAATGACACGACCACGCGGGTGCCTTCTTCGGGAAAGGCGAAAAACCCCATCTCGTCGCCGCCCATCGGCATTGGCAGCGGCACGCCGGCCAGCACCGGCAGCGCCGGATCCGGCTCGTCGTCCTCGCCCAGCAGCTCGAGGTCCACCGCAAAGCGCGGACGGAAGTCGTCGCAGATCCCGGCGCCGGTCGGGGCGTCCGCCACACCGACAACCCGGGCAAAGCGCGGCAGGTGATAACCGCCGGTGAGTTCGGGGAACTGCCGCTCTACGCTGCGGCGGATTGCGTCTTCCATCGGATCGCCATTTGATTGCCGGTGAGCGTCACCTGGGTGATCCGCTCGCCTTGGTTGATGGATGCACCTGGTCGCAACCCGGGAAGGGCCGCAATCATCGCGCTCTGGTTGTTTTGGTAGCCGTCGAACAACGCGACGGGCAGCTGCAGCGGCGATCGGGAGCCAAAGAAACTGTCAGCCCAGCTGCCAACAAACACTTCGCCGTCGCCTTGCTGTTGCCACATGAAGTCAGGGATCCCGAACACGCGGGCCAAGCTGTCCATGGCCTGGTAGCCGGCGGCCAGGTTGTAAAAGAACGGGGCTTTAACCTTGGCGTATGCCTTGTCAGGAACTCGAAAGCTCAGCCCGGTTTTCTGGTTGATGTCGGCCAGCACGGTGCTCAGGTCCGCATGGCGCAGGTTGATCGGCAACGGCTTGGCCAGGATCGCGGCCAGCTCGCGACAGAACAGCACCTGCTCGATCGCGTTGGACGAGGTGCAGCGCTCGACGTAGCCGATGAAGTGGCGCTGCAGCGGGCTGTCGTTGTAGCCAATGTCCAATGTCACCAGCCCTTTCACCGGCGCCGCTGCCTGAATGGTCAGCGTGGCGCGGCCGGGGGTTCGCAGTTCAAGGCGCACGTCATCGCTCACCAAGGGGTAAACGACACCGCCGATCGTGAGCACCTTGTGCAATTTCACGCTCATGACTCACCGCCCAGGTACTTATCTAGTTTTTTCAGGGTGGCTTCGAAGCCGGTGAGCTCCTGACCTGGTGCGTCGGCTCCACCGCCACCAGCACCTGGTGCAGTCACGGACTGGCCCGGGGCGCCTTGTTGTGTCACCGCTTTGCCGGCGCGGCGTGCCTCCACCCGCTCAGGGTTGGAGAGCTTTTCCGCCAGCGTGAATTGCACAAGCCAAGCTTTCACCGAGTCGTCTTCACGGGCGCTGACGCCGTCAGTGAACTGCACCTGGCGAACGCCAAACGCAGCCGCGGTGTCGTTGACCACCCGATAGGTTTTCAGCTCGCCACCGGTGCCGGTCGCCTCGGCCAGGCGCATCAGGTTGCGCAGATACTCCGCATCGACAAAGCGAATCAACAAGGTGACGGCCAGTGTCTTGGGCTTGAATCCCTTGTGTGCCGAATCGGTGTTGCTGGTCTGCCCCGACAGGTCGTCACTTTCGATTCGCAGGTTGGCGGTGACCTTGAGGTTTTTGCCGCGCACCTGTTCGCCATCGAGCAATAAGGTCATAGGCCCACCAATTCCCGAACGAATGACAACCCCTTCAGGGAGCCGACCAGGAGCACGCCGGCGGACAGTCCCCACTCATGACCAGGGGCTTCGCCCTGCAGCAGCTGGTGACGCAACTCGGCGGCATTGCCCGGACCGATCAGGCGCGCGCGCATGCTGTCGTCGGCGGTACCGCCGGCGAACTGCGACTTGAGGTCGGCGAGTTTCTGCGCCTGTGCCTGGGCCTGGCTGGCTTTACGGGCAGCCAGCTTCGCCAGATCCGCCATCGGTGAACTGTCCGCATAGCTTTCCAGTGACGACAGCTGACCGTTCAGTGCTTGCGTGGCGGCCTTGGTCACGGTGCAACGTTCCAGCGGCAACGTGCCCCAGCGCGGCAGCGTGCCGGCGGTGGGCAATTCCCACTTTTCCGCGTCCAGGGCGAACAGGTTCTTCGCTCGGCGTTCGGCGCGCTGCAGGTCCGACATGGGCAACACGGCATTGAATCGGGCCAATGTTGCCGCGAACTTGTCGTAGCGCGTGCCCAGGAACATCACGGCCAAGGCATATTGCGAACCCGCCGGACGGCTGTCGTCGCCGGTGTCCTCGAGCTTTTCGCCCAGCTGCTGCAGCAGGTTGGGTGCGGACAGGTACCGCTGGTAACCACGGCCCTGCCCCACCCCGCTTTGAAACGGCGTCACCACCAGGCAGGCCGGCACTTCGCCCAGGGCATCGGTCAGCCCCGCCCGGCCAGCGGCCACGGCGGCCTCTGCTGCCGCACCGACCGGACCTGGTGAAGTGGTGGCCAAGTCGGCCAGACCTGCCAGACGTTGCCCGGTGCTGGCCAGCTCGCTGCTTGCCAAAGCCTTCGCCGCCTCGAGGTCGTCGAGCCACTGGGTGGACTGCTCCGGCCAGCGCAGGGTGATGGGAGCCCAGGTCATACCGGCGCCGACTCCCACGCCACGGCGTTGATCGCGTCCAGATCCGAAGCCGATCGCGCCGCTGCCAGGGTTTGCTTGAGGTCGTTGGCTTTGCGCAGGCGCTGCAGCTTGAACTCGGTGAACTCGTCGCCGATCTCACGCAGCTGCTCGCTGGTGTGCTCCAGGAAGGCTTTGGTGCCGGACTCATCGCGGCAGGCGTAGGCGCCGCCCAAGCCACGCAGGATCATGCCGGTCAGGTTCAACTGATCTTCCAGCTCGGTGTCGTAGAAAAAGCGATCGCCCAGCACCGACGACCAGAACCCGCCGGTGATCTCCTGCAGACATGCGGTGTTGACCATGGCCAGCTGGGCGACGTAGCGCAGTTCGATCACAGCCGGGATGTCATCGATCCAGTGACCGTTGCCCCAAATCTGCCCCGGGCCTGGCTTTTCCAAGGTGTACCCCGTCGGCAGCGAACCGGCGCGCTCGATCACCAGGGGTTCGCGGGTCACGATGTTGTACGCCGTCAGCCCCTGGTATGAGTCGACCAGCTGCCAGCGACGACCATCCCAAAACGCTGCCTTCTTTGCCGGTACCGCCGGCGGGGCAACTTCCACACACCCGCCGGGGATCAGCCAGACATCAGGTTCCAGCGGCGAGCGATCGGCCACGGCGGTTCCGGTGAAGATGCCCAGGTGATCGGTTTGGTAGACGATTTTTGTGTCCATGGGATGGCCTCAGTACTTGATGCAAGCAAGGAAGGCGATGTTTTGAGGCCGGGTTTCGCCTCCACCGCTCGCGTTGATCGTGATGGCGTGGGAGTGGTCGCCGATTGCGTTGATCGTGATTGCGTGGGAGTGATCACCCACTGAGTTGACGGTGATGTTGTGCGCGTGCGCGCCATCGGTGGACGTCGTTGAGTAAGAGCCGGCGACTTGAGTGACGTCGTCGCCGGACGCCAAGAGCTCGCCACCGACCATGCTCGGGTTGGTGGAGCCCTCTTTCACCGTGTGAGCGTGGGCACCCTGGGAATCGCTTGAAGCGGTGTGGCTGTGGTTACCAGCGGCGCCGGAACTGCCGGTGTGACCGTGACCACCGGCCGCGCCGGAACTGCCGGTGTGGCTGTGGCTGCGGATTTCGTCAGCCTGAGAGCTGCCCAGCACCCGACCGACATCGATGCCCCGGCCATCGTCCAGGACGCGGATGAACTTGCCACGTGGATCCGGCAGGTTGAACGTGCTTACGCCGTCGCCGGCACCGTAGGTGGTGCCGATCTTGGCGAACAAGGCAGCATAAACCGTGCGCGACACGGCCGCTCCATTGGCGCGAAACCAACCTGGCGGTGGCGTGGCCATGGCAAAAGTGCCGATTCGCCCGACTTCGGAGTCTTCGATAATCTTGCGCAGCGCCTTGAGTGCCTTGGTGGTGGCCAGGATCTCGCTGTTGTCGGTTTCCGGATCGTCGCTTTTGGCGTTGGGCAGGTTGCCCAGATCGACGTCGTCCTTGGTCGTAGCGCGGGCGCGCAGGCCCTCGTAATCACCATCGCGCAGGGCGATCCGCTTGACCAGGGCGTCGGTGATGGGCTCGCTTTGACGCTGGTCGGTGATCTCGCCCGACACCGCCACGCTGGCCAGCTCCACCACGTAGTGGGCTGTGCCGTTGCTGTCGGCGTAGTCCGCTTTCGCCTCGCCAAACACCACCTTCCAGACGGCAACGGTGTCACTGCCTTCGCGGGCCAGGGCGACGTCCAGCCAGGCTTTGGCCGGCAGTGCCGGCAATTGCACCTGGACAGGCTCAGGCAGTTCGACGCGGATCCCTTCCACGTAGGCAGTCCCGGCCTTGAGCTGATACAACCCGAAGCCGTTGCGCTCCATCTGCAGGCTGTTGGCCAGGTAGCAGACACGGCCAAAGACGTCACGATTACTCATGCGCTCGCGCCGATCGATGCCATTCAGGCGCACCGTGAAGTCGTGTTGCCAGGTGCTGGCATCCACGGTGACGCCGGTCAGTGCCTGGGCCCCGTTGAATTCCACCAGGAAGTTGCGGGTGACGTTGTTGCCGATCTGCAGCGGCGGGATGTTCTTGCGCTTCTGCTGTACCGGGACCGTGGCAACAGCCAGCAGCACGCCTTCGGCGGCTTCCAGGCCGATCCAGTTGAAGTCCCAGTCACCCACATCGGAGCCCACCATCAGGCTGTAGATCACCTGGTTGGGGCTGACATAACCTTTGCGGTCATAGACTTTGGTGTAAACGATCTGATCCGCCGGCGGCTTGCCAGCTGCTCGATCGACCGGCGCATTCGGATCAAGGCCAGGAACAAGGGCCAGCACGAAGCGAGCAATATCAAGCTTCTCCCCAGCGCCTTGTTTCTGGGCAATGAGGCTTTCGCCGGCAAGGGTAATGCTCGCTCCCATGGGGGCTCCTAAAATGAATCGGTCAGAAAGGTGAGAATGGCGAGCTCGTTGATCACGACCAGGCGGCTTGCGCTGTCATCCAACGTGGCAATCAGGGTCTGCTGATCGTCGTTGAAGTCGGCCACGCCGATGTTCAGCTTCACCGGGGTGATCGTGACGAAGTCGTAACGCCGGCACGTGCGCCCGTACTGCTGCATCAGGACGCGCAGCAGCACCGGGTTTTCGCTCAGTTGCGTGTCGGATAGGTGCAGCAGGACTACGTCCCAATCCAGATCCGGCAGGCGCTCCTGGATCTCCACATAACCCACGCCCAGGCGTTCGAAGATGCGCACCATGCCGGAGGTGCTGCCGGCGTCGACGGCATTGATAAAGGCGTACTTCACCCGTCGGCGATACAGCCCTTCCGGCTCGCCATGAAAACGCTGGATGTCGCGCTGCCAAGCCAGCAGATCGAGCACGCTCAGGTGGCAGGTCTCGGCGTCCAGCTGCAGCAACGGCCAGTTCACCCAGCTCTCAACCTTGCCCCACCAGGACTGCGCGGCGGCTTTAAGCTTGGCCAGCTCCGGCCCGTCCAGCCAAAAAGGCAGGCTCAACTTAAGCATTCAGCACAACCTCAACCCCGGACAGGCGCGGGATGGTCAGCTCAGAAATGATGTCGTCGTTGTCGAAGTCCAGGGAGTCGATCCCCGGGAACTGCTGATGCAATTCCTCACCCAGGCGGCTGAAGGAAAAACGGGACTGCGGATGGGTCAGCGTTGGCTGATAGTCGTTCTCGCTGCTCTCGCGAAACGCCGCACGGATGAACAGCTCGATGTCTGATTTCAACTTCGGCCAGCGTTCGGCACCGACTTCAGCTTTCGGCCAGACCGTTAAATGTACGGTGTGGAGCGTGGCCGGCATTTCCAGCACCAGCAGGTCGTCGCCGTGGCCATGGTTGCCCTGGTCGCGGATGGAGTTGTTGATTTCAGCCAGGTAGGAATCCGCCGGCGAGTCCGCTTCGAACAGCACAAAGGCATTGGCGCTGCCGGGGCCCCGGGGCGCGTTGTGTTCAAAATAAACGCCGTCAGGCTGCACACCGGGAAATGCGGCGATCATGGCGCGATACACCGCGTCGGTGTGCCATTGATTGACCGCTGAGAACTGGTTGCGCACGCGCAGGCGCAGCTCATCATCGGGCTCGGTGTCGGCGCCTGGCTGGCTCAGCCAGCCGTCAGCGTTCACCACCTGGACAACCCCGGGCACCGGCTCCGGCAGGATGGAAAAGTAACCTGGTGCAAGGTTGAAGCCGCTGCCGGCCTGTTTCGCTCGGGCCAGCACGCGGATCTGCGATTCGCCATCGGCAAAGCTCGCCGTTGCCACCGTCACCAGCTCGTAGACGTTGCCGTTGATGGCGATCGATTGAACTCGGGTACCGGCCGGCACTTCCAGCAAGCCAGCCAGCGCGCTGCGGGTGAACAGCAACAACCCCTCGGCCTTTGTCGCTGGCTTGCGGGTGACGTTGACCGCCCAAGCCAACATGTCCAGCCAGGCGCCGGTCGCTGTCTTCACGAAGAAGTTCGGCAGCACGGTGCCGGCAATGAATTCGATCAGCCACATTACTGGCTTGGTCACCAGGGCGGTGATCACCCGCCAGAATGGCGACCAGGCGCTGGTGTTGCTCAACTTGCTGCCCTGGGCGATCACTTCGAGTTCCCAGGCGGCGCGCAGCTTGGCCTCGGTGGTCGGAATGCCGGCGTCGCTCAACGCCTGTTTGAAGTCCACGTCACTCACAGCACTACCTCGACAGATCCAAATTCAACGGTTTTCGCCGTCACCAGGTACTTCCCTGTCCCTTCACCAAGGATGCGGACGGTGCCCGGTACCAGGCGCACGTCGGTCTCGACCAGCAGCTCCAGCTGCTGGATGCAGTCGGCTTGGCGGAAGCGATCGCGCTCGGCCACCATCGTCACCAGCAGCCCGCTTTCGCGGATCATGTGGCCGATGTCCTGGGCGATGCTGGCCCGATCGTCCACCAGCAGGGGCTGGTTCGACGGATCCAGGGTCAGGTCGTTATTGGTGATCAGCAGATCGATGTAGAGGCTCATCCGCCTACTCCCATCGCGACCATGTTTTCCAGCTCAAGCGGGGTCATTGGCTTGCTGGTGTAGATGTTCACGTTCTCTACAGGAGTGGTCTTTGTCTGGTTTTTGGTGTTCTGAATGCTGGTCAGCAACCCGCCCGGGGGCACGGCCGTCGGCCGCGTGGGGGAAAGGCTTGGAATGGCCCCGTTGATGCTCTCCTGAGCTTTCTGCCCAGCGCCGGCGGTGTTGGCCGCACTTACTGCCGCGTCGACTCCTGGTACTTCAGGCATGCCGCCAAAACGCGCTTCAATGTTCACGCCCGGGATGCTGTTGATCATCTCGATCAGGCTGTTGATGGCCTTGTAGAAGACACCGACGATGCTATCCCAGGCGCCTTTGGCCATGGCGGACCAGCCGCCCATGGAGCTGAACCAGTCGGAAAGGGCCTTGAACTGATCGCTGACCCACTGGAAGGCCGCACTGTTCATCAGGGCGGCGGTCCATTCGTCCCAGTAGTAGATGGCGGCGACCACCGCCGCGACCAGGGCAACGATGCCCACAACGATCAACAGCACCGGGTTGGCCAGCAGCGCGCCGTTGACCAGCCAGATAGCGGCCTGCCACGCCACCATCCCGACCTTGACGAGGCCCATCCAGGTGTACAGCAGCACCAGGCCGGCGACGAAGGCGATCGTCATGACGGTGTGGAACAGGAACATGGCGATACTGCGGTAGCCGGTCCAGTTCAGCAGCTTCCAGACGGTCAGCATCCCCAGCCAGACCATCTTCGACATGCCCACCGCCAGGGTCAGCAGGGACATGGCGGCGATGATGCCGAAGATGGTCAGTGCGGTGATGCCGATCACCCGGGTGATGTTGGGAAACAGGGTGACCCAGCGCATCAGCGCCTTGCCGATCGCCACCATCTTTTCCATGAACGGCGCCAGGACCGGGATCAGCACCTGGCCAAACAGGGCGCGCATGCTTTCCACCAAGGACGTCCATTGCGCCCAGGGATCGACCATGGCCTTGGCCATTTGCTCGGCACTCTCTAGACCGCGAATCTTGCCCAACTGGTCCATGCCAATGCGCAGGCGATCGGTGTCCTTGGCCAGTGCCGTGATCACGCGCGCGCCCTCGCCGCCAAAGGCGTCGATCAGCTTGGCACCGGCGTTGGCACTGTTCAGATCGCCAAATTTGCCTTCCAGCTTGCCAAGGATGTCGAGCATCGGTAGCAACTTGCCGTTCTGGTCGACGAACTTCATCCCCAGTTTTTCCGAGGCGCTGCCGATGTTCTCGAAGAACGATTTGTAGATGCCGCCGGCGTCGCCGCCTTCCATGGTGCTGCTCAGCGAGCCGATCACCGCGAACTGCTCGGCCAGGTCTACACCCGCCGTGGTCGCGATCGAGCCGACTTCCTTGAACGCATCCTTCAACTGCGCGCCATCGGTGCGGAAGAGCTTCACCGCCAGTGCGGTCTGCCCGCCCAGCTTCTCGATCCATTCGGTTTTGCCGAAGGCGTCCGCCTGGCCCTTGAACAGGTTGTACATGGTGCCCACGTAGGCGCTGGTGGTTTCCGCGTCGGCCTTGGTCGCCTTGGCCAGCACGTTGCTGGTGTTGGTGATCGAGCTCAGTTGGCTGGCGGACAGGCCTTTAATAGCGCCATCGATGGTGGACGCTGACGCCACAAAATCCCGGGCATTGGCCGCGTAGTCGACAGAGAACTCCAGCGCCTTTTGATTGAGCGCGGTCAGCGCGTCTTCGGCCACGCCCAGCGATCTGACCTCGCCCAGGGCGCGGTTCATCTCCAAGGCGGGTGCCAATGACTGGGTGATCGCTACGCCAGCACCCACCAAGCCGCCCAAGCCCAAGCCCATCGTCTTGATGTTCTTTTCGCCCTGCTCAGCAAGGTCGGAAAAACCCATTTTCACCTTGCCCAGGGGCGCGGTGACCTTGTCGGTCAGGCTCAAGATGAAGGCCAGGCGGGCGGCGCGGTCAGCCATGTGTTTTTATCCGTTCAGAGCATGGGCGATGCCGTTAGCCACGGCGATTTCCATGCGTTTCCAGTGTTCGTCTTCCAGCCACTTGGCCGTGCCCATCACTTCGGGTGTGGGCTCCTGACCAGGTAGCCAGCGACTGGACAAGGCCAGCAGCTGACCTAGTCCGTCCTCGCTCAGGCGCTCAGCGTGGTCGAGTGCTTTTTTACGATGATCTCAACGTCCGGCGCGTACTCCTCGAGCAGGGCACCGGCGATCTGCATGGTCATCACCGGGTTGGCCAACAACGTGCGCAGATCGGCGCGCTGCTCGGCCACGACGGTGTTGCTCAGCAGGTTGTGGGATGGCGCCACCTTGTTGTTGGCGGTCACGGCGTTGAAGTACTTGGTCACGTCCTGGGGCGTCAGGGTGAAGGTGAATTCTTGGGCGCCGACTTCCAGGGTGATATCGCGTTTTTCGCTCATGTTCTTTTCCGTTGTGGGGGTTGGTTAAAAAGGTGCTGCAGGCGTTGTTCCAGCCGGTCTTCCAGCTTTTCCATGGCCTTGTCGATGTGCTCGGCCCGCACGTATCGCTCGGCGACCTCGATGCGAAACTCCAGGTGCTCACGACGGGCCGCGCTGATCTGTTTGAAGAGGTACATCTGAAAGCCCACCACACCGGTCAAAACCAGTTCAGTCAGCATCAGCAGTACGCTCACGGCCATGGCTGAAAGCTCCATTTCACGCGCTCCAGTTGCCACGCCCGCCAATCCGGACGGCGGCGTACATCAGCCACGCCAGAGGCTTGGGCATGCCCTCCTCGAGCAAGGCGTCATAAAAGACCTGGTCAGCCTCGGCCTTGGTGAAGGACAAGGTGCCGTGGGTGTAAATGAAGTCGTGCACCACCGACGGGCGACGGGCGCACTCGTCGTCACGCGGGATCAACCACCAAACCGGCCGGGGCACGCTGGCCAGGTCGGTGCGGTAGCACTTGGGTACCGTCACCAGCTTGTTGCTGGCCGTCAGGTAAAACAGCGGCCTGATCAGCTGCCATTGCTTGGTGCCCTTCACGGCCTTCACGACCAGCTCGCTCCTAAAGGCCATCGGCGGCGCACTCCACACGAATTGTGTTCGGGGCCGTGTCGCTGGCGATTTGGGCGCGCAGCAGCACGCGCCCGGTCTCCGGCGCCTTGCAATACAACGCCACCAACGTGGAAGCGCTGCGCGCCACCACCGCGTGGGTGTCACTGAAGGCGCAGCCGACCAGGGCGACGACGGTGAACACGGCAATCATCAACAGGCGGGTCATTCAGTAGCTCCAGATCGCAGGGCTGGGGAATCGGCCACCGGCCGGGGCCATGCCCAGGTGCAGGAATCGAGAGTTGCCGCGCTGGCTGATGCCGAAGCGGGTGAACTTCAGGTTCATGGCCAGGCGCAGGATCTCCACCGCGTCTTCGCCGCGACAGCGCACATCAACCGCCAGACCGGTGCAGTGCTCACCTGGTGCAGGCTTGTTCACCTCCACCGGATGTTTCGGGCACCGGTAAGCGCTGCTCAGGGCCATGGGCCGGCCAAACTGCTGACGCAGGGTCACCAGCTCGGCCATAAACGCGGGATCCATCTCGGCGCCGGTGCTGTTGCACTTGCCACATTTGCAGCGCAATTCAGCCGCGGCGAAGTGCGGCCAGGTGATAGGGCTCATCGGCGTTTTCCTTGCTCGAAAAGGGATTGGCACGGTGTGCAGCGAGTGATGCCGCCCAGCGCCTGGCGCTTCTCAGGGATCGGCTCGTCACAGTCCAGGCAATGGCTGCGGCTCGGCCCGATCGGACGCGCCGTGGCGAGTTGGGCGGTGATCGCCTGTTCACGCTGGCGTTGTTCCAGCGCCTGGGCACGATCGAACGGGCAGACCATCAGCGCAGGCCCTCGATCTCTGCTGCAGCCAGATAAGGCACGCCGTTGATGCGAATGAAGTCCGGGCTGGTGACGTCAAACGGGACCTTGTGCTTGGACTTCTCCCCGCCTTTCGGGTCGATGCTGAGCAGGCTGGAAACCTTCAATTTGCAACCGAAGGCCTCAACGCGCAGTTCCTCATCGCCGGCCTTGGCGAAGAACACTGAGTCGAAGGGCTCAAGCTCGCGGAAACTGCCGGCGGTGCGTGCGGCCTCGATCAGCAAGTTGAAGTTGCTGGTGTCGAACTCCATTTCCCCGCTGGCTGCCACGTCGCCATCGACGTGGCCGTCGGGTACGCCCCGGCTTTGCGCCACGGCAGTGTTGTCCGTGATGTCCAGGGTGCAGCTTTCGACGTGGACCAGCAGATCGCCCAGGTTCACGTCGAAGTTCTTGCCGCCAATACGTGACATAGGGTGTTACTCCGAATCGTCGTTGGAAAGGTCGAGGGCGATGTTCGCCGTCAGGTCCTTCGGGCAGTTGAGCGGCCGGATCTTGATGTAAACCTCGACCTTGGTTTTGCTGAGCCACACCAGGACGATGTCGCCGTCCTTGGGCGCCTCGATCTCACCAGGGAACACCTGGCCGGCGAACGTGACGGACTTGGCCATCTGGCGCAGGGGCTTCATCAGCGCACTGATGGCGGCGGCCATGCTGTTGGGGGTGTTGTTCAATCGGCGATCGGCCACGCGGCGGATCAGCAGCGGGCGCACCTGCCGAGCGGCCTTGTCAGCCAAACGCAGGTACTCAACCACCTGGAAGTCACTCGCCGGCGCATCGAGCATGTTGCCGTCGCCCCAGAACACGCCCGGGTAATCGGGATAGGTCTGCGACACGGAGAACCGCGCCTTATCCAGTTCGGCACGGATCGCTGATGGCAGCGGTACGCCATCAACGTCGGCAGGAATCGCGCCCAAGCCCAGCACGGCCCCGGATGCCACACGCATAGGGCTGTCGGCAATGCTCACCGCCGCGTTGGCCAAACGACCCGCCAGCACGCCCAGGTCGTTGCCGTGCAATTGCGGCACGACCAGGACACGCGGCGCGGCAAGGTTTGCGGTGATGGCCCGCTGCGCAATCAGGTATTGGTCCCAGGTCTGCAGCACGGTGATGCCCGCGCTCGCAGCCATCACAAAAGCCCGACGGCCGTAGACGTTGTTCAACGCGATGGCGGCGTCATGCATGGCCGACAGCTGCGCTGCAGTGGTCACCGGCTTGGTGATGACCACGGCCTCCACCGAAAAACCCTGCTGTTGGGCGTATTCCAGTGCGTCGGACCAATCATCGTCTGCCGCGATCGGCGCAGCCAGGCACGCCCAGCGATCGCCGCCGTTCAGTTTGGCGGCAGTAATCTGGGTTTTCAGGTCACTGGCGGGAATGCCCAGGGCGCTGTCCAGGTCGCTGTCGGTGTTCAAGGGGATCAGCTGGCCGACGCTCTTCGCACCGACGCCGATAAAAAGGAAATAGCGCTCGATCTCAGTCACGGCACCCTGGCCCAGATTGAGATTGTTTACGCTGACTTTGCCGAGTGCCATGCAGTGCCTCGCTAGCGGGGTGAATTAAGGATTTGTTGGAGCACCTGGTTCAGCAGCAAGCCGGTGTCTCGTTCGGTGCTGACGCCGATGAACTGGCGCTTGGGCAAGGTGATTTCCCAGCTCTGCGCGCCGCTGCTCTCGGTTTTCTCGTCGTCCAGGATGCGGATCAGCAACCCGGCCTTGGCGTAGTTCACATGTTCTTGAATCCAGGCCACTGATGGCCTGGACAGGGATTTCTTGCCCTCTTGCCGGACCCTGAAGCCCAGCCGGCGCAGGCGCTTGGCTTGCTTTTCCGTGGCTGCCAGTCCGGCGGGAACGTTGTTCCAGCGCTTCATCTGGGCGGCAGTGCGGCGCTCGCTGACGCCGTTGTGCTGCTGCGCCGCGACCCAACTGGTCAGGGCATTCCGCCAGCCCAGCTCGGCTTTATCGGGACTCACGCGGGTGACCAACATCAGCTTGGCCAGCCCCGCTTCCATCTTCTTTTTGCCCTTGCCGGTGCCTTTGCGCGCTTCGAACGGGGTGCCGTCGAGGTTCTGCTGATCGCGCACACGCTTGCGGCTCATCGTCCGCACGCGCTTGGTAACGTTGTTCAGCAGGCGTCGGCGCAGCTGTGGCGGCAGGCTGAGCAACGCCAGCTGCTCGCGCACGCCCAGATAGCCCCGGGCGTCGAGCTCGAAGGTGCTACGACCGGCCAAGGCTCGATACCTCGCCGTGTTCGGCAATCCACAGATCAAACGGGACAAATGCCCAGGTCTTACCGAACGCCTCGATCTCGCCGGCGGGATCCTCGGCCAGGTATTGCGGCTCGTTGAACTCCAGGGCGATGTCTACGTCAGCCAGGTCGTCGTCGAGCATGGTGATGTCGAACTTCGGCACCGGCAGTTCGTCGCGGTCCTGGTCGTTGCTCTCCAGCCAGCTGCCCACCAACGCCATCAGGCGTCCGGGGTGATCGGCGAAACGCTCCAAGGCGATCGTGGCGCTGTAACGCATGTCACCCATGCGCATGCCGCCGATGTCGGGTTTCCAGATCAGCTCGAGGTTCACCTGGTCGGTCCAGCTGTCGAGCTGCTCCGGCAGCACCAGTTGGCGCTCGAGCAGGTACGCGGTGAGGGCGCGGAGTTTGATCACAGGAGTACCGCCGTAACGCGGCCACGGCCCTGCAGCGAGCGAACGGCCTGCTGGCTGAACTCCAGGAAGGTTTCACCACGCTCAGGCAGTTCTTTGCCGGTGTTCTCCGCACTTTCACGGCGGGTCACGGTGGCGAACTGAGTCAGCAAGCTGGCCTTGGCGCGGCAATACACGGCGCGTTTGTACGTCGCTGCTTGAAATGTGCGCTCCGGCAGCACCGTAGGGTCAGCAGATTCCACGGAGGACACGCCTACGTTCTGCCATTGACCTTTTAGCTTGGCCAGATCGCGATTGACCTCGGCCATCGCCGTGGTCAAATCAGTGGCCAGCATGTCTACCAGGTACTCCGCCGGCAGGCGGTAACCCTTCTGGAACTCAGCCACGGAGAGGTTCGGCCAGAAGCCGTCGTTCTCGATCGCTTGCTCCACAAAGGTGGTGGGTTTCCCGGAAAAACTCATTGCTGGCCGCTCAAATAGGGCGGGGAGCCTGTTTTCAGTGGGACGGTCCATAAATGGGCGGCTCACTTCCACAGGTCCCCGCTGGGGGGGTAGTCGGTTATTGGGAAGCCGGTGCGGCCTGGTGTTTTGCTAGGGCCTTGCGGCATTTGCCGATGCGGGTTTCATTGCCCGCCTTCGAATACAGCTCGGTGGAGCGCTCCAGATGCTTGAGCGCGATGTCCCACTGCTCGGCCTCCATGGCGCGCATGCCGATCAACTTGTGGTACTTGCTCGGAATCTGTTCCGTCAGGTCCCATTCACCATCGACGCGAGGCAGCAGGTCGGACAGATAGGGCTCTGGGCTGCGCCCGGCGTTGTATTCGTCGTATGCCCAGTCGATCACCGTGTCCGCGACAAAGGTCTGGATGTCGCGGCGCTTGAAGCGCTCGGGCATCTGCTGGCCTTGCTCGATCGCAAAGTCGGCCAGCTCCAGGGCGTCGTCGAACTGAGCAGTGTCGAACAGCCAGATCATCACCTGCACCAGGATGCGATTCGGGAAGTTCAGGCCCGACTCGATGTAGCGCTGGATGTAGTCCTGGTACTTGGGCAGCAGCTCGTCACGCTTGAGCAACTGGCGACCGGCCAGCGCTCCTTTCATTGCGCTCAGGCGCTCCAGATCCTGGTCCAATGCCGCTTCCTGCAGCAGCAGATGCTTGCGGGCATTGGCCGGACTGCTGAGCGCTTCAGCCGGGGAGTACGCCATCGCCGAACCCGATAGGGCTGCAGCAACAGCGGTTACACCCAAGGCCAGGGTGCGGCGCTTGTGCGCCAAGGCCAGGCTCACGCAACCAGCTCCACGTTCTCGGTTAGAGCGATCTTCTCCAGCTGCTCGATCACATAACCTTCGTTGCGGCTGTTGTAGTCCTCTACGCGGGAGCGTTTCGGGTTATCGACCGTCTGCTTACGCCAGCTGGAGTCCTGGTAGTAGATCGACAGGTTGTCCCAGCTGGTGACCAGCACCGCATTGACCGGGAAGTTCGGCACGCTGAACGCTGGCAGACCACCATAAGTCGAGATGACCTGGGCGTTCTCGATACGCTCTTTCTCGGATGGGGTATCACCCTGTTTGGTGTACAGCTTGGCCTTGTCAGCCGCCAAAAGATCAGTGCCGATGATCGCGATCAGGTCACCGTCTTCGCGCAGAATCTCGTCGACCATCTGCTTGGTGTCGTGCACCAGGGCATCGAGGTTGGCATAGTCGCCACCGGCACCCAGCGTGACCTTGCCAGCGGTGGCGCCTTCTTTGAGAACCTGTTGAGGGGCTTGCTCACGCAGCTGCTGCAACCAGCCCTTGTTCACGTCCTGCAGCTTCGGATTCGCCGCCAGATCGGTCTGAGTTGCCGCACTGGTGCCGTGGAAGCCAATGACAATCCGGTCCTGGGCAATACGCTTCTGCACAGCCGCGGAATAGCGATCCTGGAAGTCCGGGAATTTCGCCCAGGCATCGATCTTGGCGTAGGGAAGTCCCACATCGGACTGGGTATCAGCCAGCTCGTAAGTGGTGTTTTCCAGTGCCGATGCGTCCTTGGCCACGCGGTCGGTGGTCTTGGTGTTGGCTCGGCCAGTGACCGGACCGTTGACACCGATGAACACTTTCTCGCCCTTGATCTCGCTGACCGGGATGACGTTGATACGCTCAAGGAAGTCAGCCTTTGCGGTAATCGCGTCGTTCAGCTCTTGGGCGATAGTAGGTTCCACACTGAACATCCGACTGGCGCGCTCGACGCCGTAGGACTCAGCCATTGCCAGCTGCAGTGCGGAAAATTGCTTGGCGCCATTGGCGCTTAGTGGCTGGGCCATGTCAGAGCACCCGCTTCTTGGTAGTGGCTACCGGGCCAGGGTTGCGTGGCAACTGGCGACCGGTGGGCGTGTTTTGCAGCGCGGTGAACTGCTTTTGCAGACCAGTCAGTGCGGCCAGGACGGCTTTGTTCGACGCGCCGCCGTTGCGACTGAACTCGCGCTCTTCTTCCGCAGTCGTGACGATCTCGTCTACGGCCGCAGTGACGTCGTCGATCGGCGCTTGGTCGGGTTCGGGTGCCTCTTCAGCTGCAGGCTCAATCACAGCCTGAATGCCGGCAGCGACAACCAGTAGCTGTGCCAGCAGGGCTTTTAAGGCCGTTGCGGTAGCTTCATCCATTGGGGGTTTGCTCTCGGTTGGGGTGGTGGGTTCGGCGGGCTCGGTGCCCGCTGCAAAGCGCTTGAAAAAGCCGGTAAGCAAGCCGATCAGCTTGCCGACTTCACCCTGGGGTTCCTCTTCGAAGGAGCCCAGTTCAACGGGCGCGGCGTAAAAGGCGTCTTTGTGGGTTTTCCTCGAAAAGTACAGTTCCTGGGTGCCCAGGCTGGCGGGCTCATCGGTCACACCCAGGCCGGTCAGGTAGGCTTTGCCACTGCCAGCGAAGTTGGGGGTGATCTCGATGCTGGAGAACAACTTCTGGCCCTGATCATTCAGGTACAGCAGCCGATCGTTCGGTTTGAGCTGGGCTTCCAGGGCAATTTGTCCCTCTTCGAGGTCGTCGCCCTCCTCCACCAGCCGCACGGCGAATACGGTGCCGTGGGAGCCAGGCCAACGTTCGTGGTCACACCAAATCACAGCCGTGTATTTGGCCGGCTTGTAGGTTTCAGCGATGTCGCGCAGTTCCTGGGGAAGGATCTCGCGACCATCGGCGGTGGTGCCGCTGGTGGCGACACGTTTCCAGTACGAAACAAGGGAACGGGGCATGGGCGAAAACTGCGCTCAATCGGTGATTTGAGTCGCCAAGATATGCACCGCCAGACCACCAAACAAACGGTTCACTTTTGCGTTGGTCCTATTTCGCGGATATAGGTCGAACGCGGATTTTAACCCCACGTTTCTAGCGTTTTCGCCGCATAGACTGCGGCCCATGTACTATTCGACCGAAGTTAAAGAAGCCGCCAAACGCCTGTTTCTGCGCCGCTGTAAGGCCAAGGAAATTCAGGCGCAACTCAACCTGCCCAACATCCGAATCGTCTACTACTGGATCCGGCAGGGTGGCTGGGAAGACATGCTCTCGGACGAAGAACCGCTGACCGCTGTCGGTCGGCGTATCACCCTGCTCCTGGACAAAGTCGGCAGCCTGTCCAAGGACGATCTGAACGAACTGGACCGGCTGACCGCCGTGCGCGAACGGTTGCTCAAGCAAGCGGCCAAACCTGCGCCGGCGGAGGCAACGCCCGGTGACGACCAAGTCGAGCCCTCGGAGCCACGTCAACGCTCGCGAGGTGACCGGCCCACGCGCGGTGAAGGTGGAGGCAAGAAAAAAGAGAAGAAGGCCAAGAACGACATCAGCGGCCTGACTGAAGTCGACTTCTTGGATAAGTTCATCAGCAAGATGTACCGCTATCAGCAGGAGCTGTTCGCGGCTAAGCAAAACCCGCTGACATGCCGGATCCGGAACATCCTCAAAAGCCGCCAGGTGGGCCTGACCTACTACTTCGCCGGCGAAGCGTTCATGGACGCCGTGTTAAGCGGCGACAACCAGGTGTTCCTGTCGGCCAGCCGATCGCAGTCGGAGATCTTCCGCAGCTACATCATCCAGTTCGCCCAGCAATGGTTCGGCATCGAGCTGACCGGCAACCCCATCACCCTGAGCAATGGCGCCGAACTGCGCTTCCTCAGCACCAACAGCAGCACCGCCCAGGGCTACCACGGGCACGTCTACGTCGACGAATATTTCTGGATCCGCGACTTCGAGAAATTGAGCACTGTGGCCAGCGCCATGGGAACTCACAAGAAGTGGCGAAAAACCTATTTCTCGACGCCCAGCGCCGTATCGCACCAGGCCTATCCATTCTGGTCCGGCGAGGAGTTTCGCAACAGCAAGCGCGGCAAGAAAGCCGGAGGCACTTGGCCGGTGGAGTCGACATATACCCAGGGCGCGCTGTGTCCGGATGGTCAGTGGCGCAAGACCATCACCATCCAGGACGCGATCGATGGCGGCTGCGATCTGTTCGACCTCCAGCAGCTGCAGCTGGAGTACGACGAGGACAAGTTTCAGCAGTTGTTCTACTGCAAGTTCATCGACAGCACGCAAAGCGCGTTCGGTCTCAAAGACCTGGAGCGTTGCTACTCCGATCTATCGCTGTGGGAGGACTACAAGCCCGACGACGACCGGCCATTTGGCAACAGCCCCGTCTGGCTTGGCTACGATCCAAGCCGCACCCGCGACGACGCTACCTGCGTGGTCATTGCACCACCACTCGAACCCGGGGCGAAGTTCCGGATTCTGGAGAAACACAGCTGGCGGGGACATTCGTTCACCTACCAGGCCGCCCAGGTCAAGAAGCTCACCGAGCGTTTCAACGTCCAGCACATCGGCATCGATGTCACCGGTGTGGGTTACGGCGTGTTCGACCTGGTGCGCGACTTCTACGCGAAAGCCACCCCGATCCACTACAGCCTGGAAGCGAAAAACGCCCTGGTGCTCAAGGCCCAGGACACGATCCAAGGCAGTCGCATCGAGTGGGATGCGGGCTGGACCGATATCGCCCAGGCGTTCCTGACCATCAAGCGCGGTACCACCAACAGTGGTCAGGTCACCTATAGCGCTTCGCGCACCGACGCCACCGGCCACGCTGACATCGCCTGGGCGGTCATGCACGCCCTGGCCAACGAACCCTTGAACACCAACAAGCGGCGCCGTAGCCGCTACGTCACGAGTGGAAACAATGCCCAATCCTCGACACAAAAAACGCCAGGTCAGCCAGCAGGTGCGACAGCCACAGCCCATGCGGGCGTTCACGTTCGGGGAACCCGAACAAGTGTTGTCGGGAAACATCGGCGAGTACGTAGGGGTGTTTCCCAGCGACGACGGCGAGATCTACAAGCCACCAGTGTCGCGTACCGGCCTGGCCAAGCTGCTGCGCGCCAATGCGCACCACGGCGCAATTCCGAAGTTCAAACGCAACCTGTTGCTGCGTGAGTTCATCCCCTCCGACGGCTGCAGCGCCCGAACAATGGGCTGCGCGGGTCTGGACTACATGGTATTCGGCGATGCGTTCTTCTATCGCGACATCAACGCCTTCGGCCAGGTCCTGGAGCTGCAGCACCTGCCGGCCATCAACATGCGGGTGAAAGTAGACGGTGGCTTCCGGATGCTGCTCCCGGATAACAAATTTATGGACTTCGACCAGGAGGAGATCGAACACGTCATGGACTACGACGTCGAGCAAACCATCTACGGCATTCCGGACTATCTGGGCGGCCTGCAGGCGCTGTTGCTCAACGAAGCCGCGACATTGTTTCGCCGGCGCTACTACAGCAACGGTGCGCACGCCGGTTACATCTTCTACACCAACGATCCCGACCTGACCGAAGAGGACGAGGAGAACCTGCGCGCCCAGATCAGCGCCAGCAAGGGTGTGGGCAACTTTCGCTCGATGTTCGTCAACATCCCGAACGGCAAAGAGAACGCCATTCAGATCATCCCCGTGGGGGATTTCCAAGCCAAGGACGAACTGGAGAAGGTGAAGAACATCACGCGCAATGACGTGATCGCTGCATGGCGAATGAACCCGGCACTGGCCGGCATCATCCCGGAAAACAACGCTGGCTTTGGCGATATCGAAAAGATCGATCGCGTGTATACCAGTAACGAGATCAGACCCATCTGTCAGCTGTTCAATCAATTGAACGACGCATTACGGGGCGACAGGCGATTCACCTGGAGAGAACCGCCCAAGGCAGCTGATTCCACTACATCGAGTGCATAGCTAAGAGATTGCCACTACATATTGTGGCAATATAGTGGCGATTGGATGCCCTGGGGAGGGACACAATGCGAGTTGTATGCAAATGCGGACACAAAGGTCGGATCGCTTCGAGAGAGGAGCTTTCGGTGGATTTCGCGAAGCTGTATTGCCAGTGCCTGAACGCAAAGTGCGGGCACACATGGGTTGCGAACCTAACGTTTTCACACACGTTGAGCCCATCAGCTCAGTCATTCGAAAGGATGTTGTTTGATCGTTTGAGGGATCTGCCCAGGGCTAAACAGCGAGAGCTATTTGATCAGTTGGGATCACAGGCAGTGGCGTAATGCAAATCGCCGACCCAAAGTGCCGGCGACCGATTACATGGCTTGGCTATCAGCTGACGGGAGTCTCCTCCGGCTTGGTAGCCAAGACCTCGGAAACACGACGCAATTGAAGTTGTTCCTGCTCACTCAGTCGACGGTATAGGTCGATAAGGCGCCGTTCAATTTTGGTCAGTCCAGACCATTCGAACTCGGTAGTTCCTGTATTGCCAAGGTCGTTCTTCTTGCGATCCAACATGCGTACTACTCCTTAAAGTGCATTGCTGAACCGAAGTTGACGGGGCTGGACCTCGCTTTAGTACAAAGGGGCGACGAATGTCGAACACGCGTTGTTACATGTTACTTCGACTGTCGGGCAGCATCGTCCGCCATGGCTTGCAGGAAACGAGTGATCGCTTCCTGGTCGAATGGAGTGATGCTTCTGAATTGCTCAATAATTCGAGCCTCCGTCGCATTCAAACCTTCCCCCAGTGCTTTTTGCCCAGTAAGCACATAAACAATATCCACTCCCAGCCCTGCGATAGCCCTCAAATAGGCCGTATCAGGGTGCCTGGCGCCACGCTCATAGCTGCCTTGAGTATTGCGGTTCACCGCTCCCGCTTGGGCCAAATCCTCTTGATTGAGACCCAACCTGACTCGTTCGTCACGTAAGCGATCCCCAACCGATCTCTCTGATACGGATTCAGACGCACAATTTTTCAAGCACTCACCCTGTACAAGACCAAAATAACGTGCATAATCACCACCAATGAACACAAAACAACCCGTATCAACAGGAGGCAACACACTATGCCCGTGCCAGTTACGCCGGAGCAAGCCCGCGCAGCGCTTGATCGAAAGGGGATGAGCATTGCGGAATTTTGTCGGCTTCATGATCTGAACAAGAATTTGGTCAGCGACCTTCTCAATGGTCGTCGAAAAGGTCGCCGAGGGGAGGCACATCGCGCCGCCGTGTTGCTCGGTATCAAAGACGGCGTTATTGAAGAGTAATGGCACGAAGCCACAGGGAAAAACAGAACATGAAAAGTTCAGTTCTAAAGACTCGCCGGGAAGTTGTCAGCGCCATTATCTGTAGTTACCCAGGTGGCCGGGAATGCGCTGCAGCGCGTATTGGTTTGGCGCTTAAAAAATTCGACAACCACGCTTACGAAAACAACAACAGTCGCCCGTTATCAGATGCCCAGCTCTACCAACTGGAGCAGGAAACTGGCACTCAACATCTTCCCACCTACATCGCGTCAATGTATGGCGGTTTGTTCGTGCCGGTGGCAGACCCTGAGAGCCTGGACAACGTGGAGATGTACACCCTCTCGGTAAACGTCGCAGCCAAGCGCGGGTGTGTTGATCAAGAAATTGCAAAGGCGTTGGCGGACGGCTGCATTTCCGAAATCGAAGCGGAACACATACTCAATGCCCACAACCTGCATATGGCAGCACGTCACGCAGAAGTGCTGGCAGCGATCGACTTGTACCGCAACAAATCAGGGGGTGCTCAATGAATAACGTCGCAGATATGGATTATCAGGAAACTATTCGTGCTGCCGCGCTGGCGTTCCTCGAACGCCACCAGGGCGAACACCTGGGCGATTTGGGTCAGTTCCTTTCCCGGACAATCAATCACCTGGTCGAAAGCCTCGAAGTAAAAGAGGCTCTTGCTACGCACCTGGTGCACCACGCCTACACCGACCTTATGTCGATCAACACACGTCAACGGATCGACCTGCAGGCGAGCAGTGACCACCACATCGTGATTACTGACCCCATTCGTGGTTGCACCTGGTCACTGCCCGCTTACTTGATCTACGAACACCTGATTGCTGCCGGTCGCGGCACACGCCTCACCCCCGCTACCTAACACCTCATTACCAATGTCCTGAGCCTACTAGCCGTGGGTTTGGGTGAGCTTTGCCCAATACCGAGGTTTCACTATGGGAAACGCCGTAACTATCAAGACAGAACTGCTCTCGATCGAGGCCGAAGCACTGCTGACTGCTATCCGTGCGCAGTACCAGGTGAGCCTGAATGACTACTGGTACGCAGATGAATTCCGGTACGTCCCGAAGGATGAACGGCACAGCTCGATTCTCAAGAAAAAACCAGCGATGGCAGCCCAAAAACGCCTGATGGCCGCGCTGTCCCTCAGCCTTAAAGCAGCGAAGTAGCAGTCATGATGAAAGAAGATCTCCGCGCAAGCGTCCTTCAACGGTTGGAACACGATTTCAATCTTAAACATCGCGTCGGGACCGACTACATGCGGGGCGGTGAGTGCCCTGCGTGTGGGAAAAAGGAGCTGTACGCTCGCTTCGACAAACCTTGGCAAATCCGCTGCGGCCGGCCCGAGCGCTGCGGCCATATTGCACACGTCAAAGAGCTCTACGAGGATCTGTTCGAAGATTGGAGCAAGCGAGCCCCTTCGACGGATAGCGACCCTGTTGCCACGGCTCGTGCATACCTGGAGTTCGCCCGCGGCTTGAATACGGGCCTGATGACTGGCTGGTACACCCAAGAAAACTACTTAAACCAGGACCTGAACGAAGCCAGTGCCACCGTACGCTTTGCACTGCCCAACGGGGGGTACTGGGAGCGCCTGATCGATCGCCCGTCACGCTTCGGCAAGATGAAGGCCCGTTTCAAGCCGAAATACAGCGCCCAAGGGTACTGGTGGTGTCCGCCCACCGTCGACTTGGCCACCGTTGAAGAACTCTGGATTGTCGAGGGGATTTTCGACGCCATCAGCCTGAATCAGAACAACATCGCAGCTGTATCGGCCATGTCCAGCAATGTCTATCCGGCTCACGCTCTTGAGGAGTTGGTGGCGCTGCGCAAGGGCAATCTCCCCAAGTTGGTATGGGCGCTGGACAACGAGCCCACAGCACGCAAGTACCTGCAGCGCTGGGCCAAACAATCGCGTGAGCTGGGTTTTAAATGTGTTGCCGCCCTGATCCCACAAAGGGACGGGCGCAAGGTCGATTGGAATGATCTGCACCAGCGTTGGCAGTTTGAAGAAGGCGAGAAGCGCGATCAGCGGCGCAAGCGGGATCTGGAGGTGGCTCGTCATGAAGGTGATCTCCTGCTGGCAGCCTCACCCCGCGAAAAGGCCATGCTGATGTACACCTGGGAGGACGCCACTTCGGAGTTCTGCCTGGAGTTCGGCAACCGGATGTACTGGGCAAAGTTCGACCTGTCCAAGCTCGAGGAAGAGCAACGCCAGATTCTTAACAGCGACGACCACGACGACCAGCTGCTGAGCGAGCGAGACGCACGGCGCAAGGTGCTGGAGTCGGTCTGCGCACTCAAGCTGATCACCAATTGCAACTTCGAAGCGTTGTACAAGCAGGTAAACGAAGTGACCAGTGAGGCCTGGTTCTACTTCCGTGTTGACACGCCCAGCGATAACGCCCCGGAAAAATTCACCTTCACTCCAAAGCAGATCTCCTCGAGCAGCGAGTTCAAGGCGCGCCTGATGTACTCCGGGGCGACCTGGCTGGGCACTCAAAAGCATCTGGACCAGATCATCATTCGGCAGACCGAAGGCCTGAAATCCGTCGAGACCATCGATTTCATCGGTTACAGCAAGGATCACAAGGCCTACATCTTCAACGACATCGCCGTCCAGGGCGGCAACGTCATCAAGGCCAACGCTGAGGACTACTTCGACCTCAGCAAAAAGCGGGTCAAGTGCCTGATGAAAACGGTAAAGATGAATTTGTCGATGGACGCGAAGGGTTACCGCGACGACTGGCTACCCAAACTCTGGCTGTGCTTTGGTGAAAAAGGCTTGGTGGCCCTGACCTATTGGTTCGGTTCACTGTTCGCTGAGCAGATCCGCGCCGAGTACGAGAGCTTTCCCTTCCTGGAAATGTCGGGCGAACCGGACTCAGGGAAAACCACCCTGATCAAGTTCATCTGGAAGCTGTTCGGACGCCTGTATGAAGGCTTCGACCCTGCCAAGGGTTCCACATCTGGCCGTAGCCGTGCGATGGGCCAGGTGGCCAACCTCCCCCTGGTGCTGCTTGAGGCTGACCGCAACTCCAACGCCGACAACGCGAAGTCATTCGAATGGGATGAGTTCAAAGACTTCTACGGCGGCGGTCTGCTGCGCACGCGTGGCATCAAAACCAACAGCAACGACACCTATGAGCCACCCTTTCGCGCTTCCATCGTGATCGCTCAGAACGCCCCGGTGGTCGGCCACGAGGCGATCCTGAGCCGTATCGCCAAGCTGTACTTCCCTAAGCCCAACATCACCGAGGAAAGCCGCGCAGCAGCAGACTCCCTGGTGCAGACAGAGGTTGAAGAAGTGAGCCACTTCATGGTCAAGGCCATGAAGGCAGAGCAACAGGTCATGGCCCGCTTTGCCGAGGTATACCCCAAGTACCGGGCCGAATTGTGGGCGAGCAAAAAGCTCGGCTCCGACCGCGTCATTCGCAACCACAGCATGCTGCTCGCATTGGTGGATTGCCTGCAGCTGGTTCTCCCCTTGTCCGATCGGATGGTCAGCGACACGCGCAAATACATCCTCGGCATGGCCGGCGAGCGCCAATCAGCAATCACGACCGATCCGCAGGAGCTGAACGAGTTCTGGCAGGTGTACGACTACCTGGAATCGCTCAGCAGCGAGCCCCTGGTCAACCACAGCAAAACCCCTGGGGTGATCGCCATCAACCTCAACCAGTTCGCCGAAGTCGCCATGGAACACCGCCAGCGGATTCCAGACTTGAGCGTCCTGCGACGGATGTTGAAGGAAGGTCGCACCCACAAGTTCATCGACGCCAGCCGCCCAACCGAAAGCGCTGTTCGGGCCAACTTGCAGATGCGCACCCCTCTCAATCCCATCCCCCAGTCAGTTCGCTGCTGGGTTTTCAAGGCCTGACCAACCCAACAACACAAGCGGAGCAAATACCCATGCATATCCAAGTCATCACTGGGGCCGGTCCTCACGGGATAACGAACCAGCTGCGACACGTGAAAGAGCTACAGCAGTGGCTTGACGAGACGGCAGGCAAACATTCCACCGTACATGCAGAAGCATACGGCGCTGCAGGCCTGATCGAGATCCTTGAGGTACATGCGGCAGACGGGCAGCAGGAAATTCTGGTGCTGGAGTGCAGCGTGGAACAGATCCAGGCCGCTTTGGAGTGGCAATCAGAGACAGACGAAGTCGTGGAGCTGGAGAACCTGGTGCTGCACCTGGTGCGAAAGCTGCCGACCGAACAGAGCGCCGGCTAAGCCGGAAATGAAGGGATGTCGAGGAGTTGCACCTCCCCGACACCAACCACTGAAAGGAGCAATTTCATGCGAGGAAACACCCAATTCAGCAGCGAAGTGAAGGCTACCACATCGCCCGAACAAAGCGCGCAAGCCACCCGCCATCTGGTAACGATCCGCCTCGTCGGTACCGCGTTATTTGAGTACCAGGTGCGCAAAACCACCGATGCCCGAATCCGCCTTGAATCACTGGCAACCATGGCCCAAGCCCAAGGAGACCTGACCGACACCGAAGCGCACGTTGTCGCTCAAGTTCTTGCCACCCACAAACACCGCGTCCACCAGCTGCAGGAGCTAAATCATGTCTGAGCAAACCAACCTCAAGCGATACAAAGTGAAAGACTCCTGGAAAGACTACGAGGTGTTGCTCGAGGTGAATCTCGATGTCTTGACGCTTGATCGGGCAACAATGATCAACAACTACCTTTCCGATGATAAAGCCAGGCTAATGGATGAAAGCGACGACGTCCTACGCGTGGCGATCCGACTGGCCGGATCCACCATGATCAGGATCATGCTCGAGCAAGGCGGAGCAGGTTTTACCCCGACCTTCAAAAACGTGTTCGGCACTAACCCAGGCCCGAGCTGGACCCATGACCTGCACAGCACGGAGGGTTTTGGTGGCTGTGAGGCGGACGAACAGCCATACGGCTGGTGCGGTATTCGGGTGATCGGCGCCGAAGTCGATGTTCCCGGATTCTTCGAAGTCGAACTGACTGAACTACCTGACGCGAAGGAAGACTGACGATGTCGCGATCAGAAAGAATTCGGCCAACGATGGCCAGCAAGCGGCTTGATTTGCCCAGTGTGTGCGACATCTGTGGCTTTGCTCGTTCGACACGCCGACACCAGGCCTGCAGCAAGCTACGTCAACAACGTAAGACAGAGGAATGGGACAATTTCATGGCAGAGAAACTAGCTGCGAGATTAGCGAAGGAGCGCCGCTATGCCCGCTGACATGTCAATCGCATCGCCAGACCTACTCAGTTCGCTACACGAATTAATTCGACAGTTGCAGCGCCCAGCGGTCGCCGCTGAGCACGAACTGTGGACCTCACAAGACATCGCGGCTTACCTGAAGCTATCCACCTACACCGTTGAACGTAGAGTGGTGGTTCAGCCCGGTTTTCCATCGAGCGTGCAGCCCTGCGCCACTGGAGCGAAGGCCGCGAAACGATGGTTTGCGGGAGAAGTGATCACCTGGTTGCGCCAACATCGCGCCAGATTGCCCGTAGCAAGGCGGTCGAGACAAACAGCGTGACGAAACAAGCCTGCGTACTCCGCAGGCTTTTTTTATCCCAGCCGCTGCGCCAGTTCTGATGCCGTGGCGTTGTAGTAAATCATCAAAGACTTCAGATCCTTGTGGCCGGTGATACGTGCAAGGTCGAGCACATCAACCTTGCGGGCAAGCCGAGTAATGGCTTCATGCCGCGTGTCATGGAAAGTCAGACCATCAATCCCCAGCTCGTCGCGAATCCTTCGGAACATACTGTCCGCCGATGCTGACTCTAGTTTGAATAGTCGATCGCCAGATCCCTTCCCTTTATAGAGCGGCTCCAACAACTCCCCCGCACGCTTGCTCAGGGGGACATTCCGACTGGTGCCGTTTTTTGTCATGGGCAGGTGGACGAAGCGCTCACGCAGATTCACCCACTTCGCGGTCAGACCTAATATTTCCCCTTGCCTCATGGCGGTCTCGATCGCGATGAGGAATGCATATGCCAACTCTTGAAGCAGCGTCACCGGCGGCTGTCCCTCGACAAAGCCAAGCCTATTCAGCAGCGCATTGATTTCACCTGGTGCAACACGACGATCGCGGGGTGCCCCATTACTCGGGCGCTTGGCATCACGTACCGGGTTGACCATGCACGTCTTCCATTCTCGTCTAGCGAGCTCAAACACGGATGAAAGAAGTGTCATTTCACGTCGGACGGTCGCGGTCTTCACCTTCTTGAGTCTTGCATCACGCCATTGAGCAACCTGCTCCGACGTTATGCTGTCCATCAGTTCCCCGACCCACTCAAGTTCCCGGTCGAACTTATCCAACCGCAACTCCTCCCAGCGCTGTCCCGCCTTGGTAGGGGACACATCACGCTTGTATCGGCGCAAGGCTTCCGACAGAGTCATAGACACGCTTGTACGGGACTTCCCGCTTTGCATGAGGATTTCAGCTTCACGAGCAGTTGCCCAAGCCACCGCCGCAGACTTGGTGTCGAAGGTTTGGGAGTCACGCACCCCCTGCTTCGCAACCTCGGCCCGCCAACCACCACTTCGTTTCCTATACGAGGCCATCACACCCTCCTGGCGTAAAAATGGCGTAAAGGCTAACACGCAGATGCACGATCCTGCCGTCCACTGTCTTAACCTGACATCGCCAATACCCAGCATAGCCGGGCATCGCAGGGAATTGCCGCATATGGTACGTTACCGCCGCAAAGCGACCGTTGCCCCCTCGGGGCACCAAAATTAAGAAAGGTCTTGCTTAGCAAGGCCTTTTTTTTCGCCTGCGATAATGTGCCTGACACCCCACACACCCTGTGGGAGCCAGCCTGCTGGCGATGCTTTCGCCCCTTGCCCTTCCACACCACCCGCACCGCCGGAACATTTCACAAGGATTCCCCCCATGGAATTGCACCTGGAAACCGTCGCCCTCTTCTCCCTGAAACTGGCTTACGAATCGGAAGATTCAAGCCCGATTTTGCGGGATGACCTGGTCATGGGTGATTACCAGCGGGATGTGTTTGAGTTGCTGGTGCGGCGGGGGGATGTTGAGGGGATTCAGGTGAAGGTGGGTGAGTGTGTGGGGTTGGCGCTGGAGGCGGTTGGGGGTGTGGATAAGCCGTTGGGGCGGGAGTTGTGGAGGTTGGCGGGGGAGTTTGCAGGGATTCGGGGGATGGAGGGGCTTGATGCGCCGCTCGTTGCGCTTAAGGATTATTTGAAAGACATTCAGTGATTGATCGATTGCGTAAGCAAGAGCATGACTGATGGTGTATCGGGGAACCGGCCTGACGGCTTTGGCGAACAGGCTCCCCCCCCTTTTTGCTGAAGTACGTTCTTACTCGCCTACCAACACAGCGCGCGAGTGAGATCGCTCGACTACTGCCGCATCAGTGGCACTGTTAATTTATCGGAGATGGCAAACTCGTTTTAGAGCGGTTGAACGCGAAATGATAAAAGAGACGGCACGTTACATCTTGATAACAGGCGCGGCAGGTACCGGCACCACGACCTTGGCGGATGCTTTAGCAAAGGAGCTGAGTACAACTCACCTGGAAGCCGATGATTTTTTGTGGTTGCCGAGTAACCCGCCATATCAGCATCTGGCAGACAAAACCCAGCGAGGAGCGCGCTTGCTACAAGAAATGCGCTCCCATGGCCGTGCCGTGGTTGCCGGATCAGTAATGGGCTGGGGTCAACCGCTTGAGAATGAATTTGATCTTGTGGTGTTCCTTTATCTTCCTGTTGAACTCAGGTTAGAGAGACTAAAACGTCGAGAGATAAAACGCTTTGGTCTAGTAAAGCCGGAGTTTCTGGCTTGGGCAGCTCAGTATGATGAGGGAAGCGCCCCTGGTCGGAGCTTGACCAGGCATCAGGAATGGATGTCTGTGCTTACTTGTATTGTCTTAAAGCTTGAGGGGGACATGTCCGTTACAGATCGGGTTCGGCAAATACTGGATGCAGTCGATGGGCTCAACCACACACCGTCGGTCATGTGAATGTGTGTTGGCTATACGCTTACCGCCTGGCGATATGAACGCGGGCTTGATTGCTATGGCCGGGGTATTTAGCGGGACGCGGGGATGCTTGCGTTTTTCGCGAGCAGCGCCTCCCCTTCCATAACGTCCCCCAGCGTTGCTGTGCAACCGCGCTGCATTTCCTTTCAAAACTTTACACTCTGTGAATTGCCGATCCGCTGCAGAGCCCCACGACCCGCCTGAGCTGCAGGTTCGTTTGCACTAAATTCGAAATTGCACAAAAAGGACGCAAGGCCCGTCGGAGGGAGGGGGATAAGTGCTTTTTCAGATGTTTTTTTCTTTATGCCTCTCGTTTCCCGATTTACCCACAGCCGATTACACTCGGGTAGATCCCAAGGCTTGGAGCGCACGCAGAATGTCCGTCGTTCATCAGATAACAAAGATCGAGGCAGCGCATCGACAGCTCGCAACGGGTGTACGCATGTTGTTTACCAACCAGGATGCGGTGTCTACGCATACGCTCTTTGGAGCATCTGCAACGCTGTTTGGGGACTTGGCGCGTAAGCGTAACGCTTCGGAATCGTGGGACCAGATGGCACACCAGGCGAACGGCTTGGAGCTCACTGAATATCTCAGGATCATCAGAACAGCCCAAAATTTCTTCAAACACGCCGCAAGCGATCCAGACGGTGTGTTCGATCTTGACCCATCCGATACCGAAGCTACTGGTTTTGTGGCGGTGATGAATGCCACCGCCTTGGGTGCGCCTCTAACATTTGAAGCCCAGGTATTCCAGCTCTGGTATATAGCTGCCAACCTGCCTCATGAGGATACAGAGGGATTTCAGGCCGTAGATGTGAATAGATGGTTCGGTGCCGACTTGCGGTCCAAAACACGCGAGGAACGCTTGGCCATCGGCCTTGACGCACTTAATAACTGGCGTCCTGCAGATTCGACAGATTAAGTAAGCGTAAATATTCGCTAGTTCTGAATGTGGTTTTCTCTTGACCGTTAAGATACCTATGGCGCTCCAACACAATCTAAAAGGACTAGACAAATGTCAAGCTGGTACGATATTAAAATCCAAGACCACAATGTATTTGAAAACAGTAGCAGGCACTTTGAAGAATGGCTATTCCAAAAGTCCGACCAAGTAATAAGAGAGGATGAACTTGGAACTAAAGAATACCTTTACTTGACCGATGCAGCTACGCTTAAGAGAAGATTAACTCTTAGAGGCTGCGACAGGAACATGTTAGAGAGGGAGTTCGAAGAAGCGATTGAGACACTTAATCTTGAGCTGGAGTATGCTGAGGAAATTATACCAGCTGAAACAGCTGAGCTCAGGGCAGCGATTCATGGAATGAATTTAGATTTCTGGCTCGATAAGCTACAGCTAATAGTTGAAAACAACATGGAACCTTACTTATTTGATGGTCAGCGCATTCATAATGACCCAGTAATCGACTATTTACTCTGCGTCAACAGGTGGCCTACCGAAACAAGGTACACTAGCTTCCCATGCATGACTCCCGATGGATATGCGGTCGCGGTATTACAGTTTGCCGCGCCTGACGCTGAAGTGGTGATGAACTGCACCGATCTCGTTAGAGCGCAAACCACCGACGTATTTGACAACTATATCGAGCACTTGCAAGAGCACACCGACCTATACAAAGTTTTTCAGACTTCCACTTTGGAAATTGAAAATATATTGCACACCACTGCAGAAAACTCGACACTTGCCAAGCTCCTGTATGCCGGGGTGATCACCGCGATGGAGACTTACTTATCCGACACTATGCGGAAGCTTGTTTTGAACCATCAAGCTGTGATGCAGCGATTTGTAGAGTCCAGCGAAAACTTCAACAAAAACATGAAAATATCTGACATTTTCAACAGACTAGAAAAGCTTGAAAAAGAAGTAAGTGCAGAGTTAGACAAAACAAGCTTTCACAATTTACCTGAAGCCGCCAAGCTTTTCCAAGACGTACTGATTGTAGATTTCCCTGAGGATTCCACGTCAAGCCTCAAAGGATGCGTACATATACGTCACGACATTGTTCACAGAAACGGAAAAACCTTCAAGGGCATCGAAAGAAACTTCAAGTCAGATGACGTCACCTCGCTTATCAACCTTGTGAAAAATTTTCTAGAAAATATCGACAACCAAATCAAAACCAACTTACTTATTTACGAAAACTAAACGCCTGCGACTTTTTGTTAATTACAAGTTCCAAACAGAAAAAATGGGGACTGATTTATTTTCAAGTAAATAAATCCGTCCCCTTTTTTCGGCTTTCGTCCTATTAGACTTGACCGCCAATGATCTCCCCTTCGATTTAATGCCGGACTTTATCAACAAAATGCCACACAGGCAGGCAAAAAAGCTTATAACAATAGTCGTTGTTTAAGATCAGTTGAGTGACCTTGCTTAAAAGAATCGGACGCAACCATTGCGATAAAGTCACCCTGCGACCTTAAAGCGCTATCTAAAGCATTGAGCTTGATTAGGGAAACTAAAAGCGCACAGGTTCTTGCTTGGCAGTTGATGGAATGTTGAGGATTAAACTCTATATCTGTAAACCCCTTATAACTATCTAGACGCTTTAAAAAATCTTGATGCGGCTGTAGTGCAGAAAGGTATAACCAATCATAGAAGGCAGTTTTAGGTACGAGCGGCCATTTCTGCCCGAAGAAATCAAAACCAACAAGCGGGCCAGAGGACTTTAGTCGTTCGTCTTTTTTGGCTGCCCAAGCATCTTTCTCATATATATCAACGTACGGGCCTCCATCTTTAAAAACCTTACTGCCTTGAAATGCTGACTCGAGGCTGATCTCACCAATTTCGGTATCTATTCTAAGACTAAATGCGCTAAGGCGACGACCAAGTTCCAGCTCAGACTTTGTTGATATTTCTAATAGGGGGTAAAGCCCTCGAGCTACAGCAGCTTCATGAAGGGCCGCTACATTTTTCTTTTTCTGAACGGGGGCAAACCCGGGATTCCATGAAAAGCTCACCATTGTCTCAGAAACTAGATGATCAGGCTTTCCTAGGGCTGAGAACACTGGACGACTAGCCATTTTTTTTTCCAAGTATCATTTCAAGTGGGATTAATCGAGGTATAAGAATTTCACTTCTGAGCGCAAGGTTTCTACGCTGACGTACTTCCGGATCTTTCCAGTCCATGTAGGTAAACATGGCTTCGAGATCAATTTCATCCCGAGCCGTTTCAGGTGAAAGCAGGGGGATGCCCGCTTTATTTGAAACATCGCTCGTATAATGAACACCTGGGACATCCAAAATATCAATACTGACTTTCAACCAAATTGGATTGGGTGTTCTGCCATCATTCCTAGTATGAAAAAGCATTGGATGATCGTCTAGAAAAGCAAGATGTACATAATTATCTACGTTGTTTATTTTATCGGCAGTGTGACTCCATTCATTTCCACCTGGAGCGGGAATTTTTATTCCCCGACTTTTTGCCTCAGCCAATGAAAACAAACCCTTATTATCAATAATACTCTGTAGATTAGATTGGTCAGTGAAGTGCCAAATCCCATCAATTCCGTGTTTTACTAACAATGCCTTCATAACGCCATCCGATAGCTAGTTTTGAGGTTGCTTTGCGTTTATGAAGCTCAGATGAACTTCAATATCAGCGAAAAGGTAGATTGAGGTTAGCTCAAGCCTTTGCGACAGACAACGATTGGCCGACACTGCGTCGAAATCAGGAGTATCCACAGGTGGAAACGCGAGACTGAATGCCGTAAGAACCAGCGGAAACAGGTCAGAAACTCACGCTGCTCTGTCCCCTATAAGTGTCGCATGCAGCACTTGGTCAAGCGTCCGCTTCTGGCCGAGAGGTGCCTGGCGCGATTGGCTGAAATCGGACCCAAAACAGCCCACCGACGTGTTGTGTCGATCCAAGAAGGAGAGAGGACAGACCACATTCTTTCGTCTCGGATGGATTTTAGATAAATCCCTCGAGGTTGCAGGTAAGACTTCTGCACGATACCCTCCCACCGTCGCTGCCAATTCAGCGACCGGGTGTGAGAGCCCGAAACAATCAAGGCGCAAAGCGCCCCAAAACCTGTCGTGGCGTTTTTTTTCGTCTGCGATATGGCTTTATGGCGGCTGTGCGTGGGAGACCTTCGGGTCTACCGGTTGCCTTGATTGCCGGTTTCTCACCCCGCGCACGGCTGTCACCCAAGCCCGTGAGAAGGCTCGTGGCAGCTCCTCAAATCAAGGATGTTGACCATGACCAGGACAAATCCGTTTGAAATTTGGCTTTCCCCTCTACGCAATCCCCAATCGCGTAACGCCCTCCCCCATTGCCTCTCCCTCCTCGGAGGTGGCCAATGAGCGAACAACCCGAACTCAAGACCATCGGCCTGACACCCGCGATCTACTGCGCGGATCAACCACTGTTCCACGTCACTCGCGGCGTTCCTCTCGGCGATGCATTGTCCATGGCCTCCGATTTTCTGTTCCTGGCCAAGACGCTCACTGAAGATGCTGCCTACGCCAGAGACACCGACCGCCATGCCTGGGCTGCGCATTATCTGACTTCGATGAGTAAGGCGTTGGTGGATGATGCGGTGAAGGTGCTAACGCGGGATCGGGTTTGTGTGCCGGTGTCCAAGAAGGCGGGAGAGAATGCTGAGGCTTAGTGTTTGGGCCTGTGGGTTGTGGGTGGTGGGTTGTTTGCGATGGTGGTCGCTGATTCAGCATTTGTGTTGGCTGGGGCTGGCGCTATCGCGGGCAAGCCCGCTCCCACAAGGGTTGTGGTCAGTGGGAGGCATCGGTTGGCCCTGGTGTGTGAGCAGGTTTGCGGTGCATCTCAGCATTGAGGGCGGTTGGGCTGGCGCTATCGCCAGCAGGGCTAGCTTGTATGTTTAGACTTGAAGGGGTGGGCGGGACTAAAAGCGAGGGTAATAGCCCCCCCGAGTTTCGGGATTTGTATCGAAGCCAGTTAGATCCCGAACAGTTTTCGAGGAAAGCCAGTTTCATCTGGAAACCCCATCGCTTTGAAAGTGCAGCCGGGCATAGCAGGCTTGCGATCGATCAGATCCGCAACGTCGTTGATCCAGGTCGAAGCGGGGGCGATCTTCTGTAGTAGAAACCATGTGACCGCAATTAACCCGTACAGCCGCTTCAGCGCATGCTGATCCAGCCCCAATACTTGGAAATACGGCTCCAAGGGGACCGATAACGGGTTACCCGAAGCCTGATTCCAGATGCGGGTATGGTGAGCACAGCGGTTGCGCAAATGGCTGATCTGCTGCATCCACCGGCTGAGCATCTTGGCGTTGTTCAAACCGAGGCGTGCGAGTATTAGATTCTGATATTTGCTGGTGAGCAGCTCGAAGAACTCCGAAAGATCCCCGAAGTCCCAAGCTTCCACGGCGACCCAAACAGGAATGGACTTACCGGCTCGCAAGTGCCACTGAATGCAGTCTTCCTTGCTCCGCGCAATATGCGACTGCTGTTTCAGACTCCACTCTGTCCACTTGTTCCGCGCTTTACCACGGCTGTCCGTGTATGGCTGGGTCCATTTGTACAGAATGAATTTCACATTGGTGTAGGCCATCGGGTCGTGATACCCAACCTCGTGAGCCGTTATGGTCTTGAGGTGGACCTCCAGGCGCTCGACCGCATCCAGCATGAGCATTCGCAATCGTTTATCGAACTGGTAAAGGTCTACGATCGCATCGAAAGAGGTGGCCGCTTGGAAAGTGTCCAGACGAAGAGGCTTGCCCGCGACCGGGCAGACTTCTTGCTGAAGGCCGTTCATTTTGAATTCCCGCGCCGGGTACCAGAATCCGCTGAGGCGGTAATACCCTAGCTGCGCGAGTTTGCGTTCTGCACGTGACGGGTCATCGATTTGCTGGTCAGGAGCGCAACCATGTCTGGATACGTAAGGAAAGGCTTCGGAGGGGCTGGATTAGGCAACGTCCATGTTCCATAAACAAGAAGGCCCGAACGTAATGCCGGACTGAGCCAGCACCAGAGGATCGGGCGCGATTGGGATCCATGCTGCCGTAGCCTAATGACTATGTCAATGTCGACATCACATTAAACGCGGCAAACGTCAGGGTTCATTCGTGATTCGGCGGTTTGTTACAGGTTACATCCACCTCTTACAGCGGCCTGAACAGAGCACTGCGGTTGTTGTCAGGCCATTGCGAAAAAGCAGGGGGCTGCTGATTGTTTGAAGGCGATGATTGAGGCGCTGTTTGATGATGCTATGAAGTGCTGACGCGGGCTCGGACTTCTGCGTCGACCTCCAAGCGGGGGCATTCAACAAGGAAAGTGGATACCTTGCGTTATTCGCGAGCAAGCTCGCTCCTACAAAGGACAGCGTAGTGGATCAACGCATCTGCTCCCTGAAAATACCTAAGGTTCTGATACTTCTTCTCCCCTGCAATGCTTGCTATATATCAGCCATCGACAGGCCCTTTGGGCATTAGGCCAGTGCGTGAACGCCCCGTGCACCACTCATCTAGACTTAATGGATAGTCGTAGGCAGAACCGAGCACGTCGCTTTGGTGCAGTTGGATCAATAGCGGCGTGGCAAGCTGCCCTTTATGCCCAGTAGAGGCGCGGCGAAGACCGTGCCGGGCACAACAAGATGCCCGCTCAGGGTGCCCTGGCCAACGGCCTGAAATTGCCACGATGCCGTGACGTGGTGTGAGTGCCGCAGCCGACACTTTCGGACGACCGACAACCATCTGGTTTGTCCGTGACCGTGAGGATTGCTGAATGCCTGATGTTGAGTTGCACTTGCCTTTGGTCAACAGCCTGCTGGAGCGCCACAAGGGCTCTGCGGGTGCGCTGTTGCCCATTCTTCATGATATTCAGGAGCGCATTGGGTACATCCCCGATGCCGCCGTCCCCGAGATTGCCCATGCGCTGAACCAGAGTCAGGCCGAGGTTCGTGGGGTGATCAGTTTTTACCACGATTTCCGTACCGCGCCGCCCGCGCGACATATCCTGCGGCTGTGCCGAGCAGAGTCGTGCAAGAGTCGTGGTGCCGAGCAGTTGGCCGCGCAGTTGCGCGAGCGTCTGCAACTGGATGATCACGGCAGTAGCGCGGATGGGAGCATCAGTTTGCGGCCGGTGTATTGCCTGGGCGCTTGCGCCTGTTCGCCGGCGCTGGAGCTGGATGGCCGGGTGCATGCGCGGCTGAGTGCCGAGCGGCTGGATGCATTGCTCGATGCTTGCCGGGAGGACGCATAATGCCCGCTTTCTATGTGTCTCGTGATTCGGTAGCCCGTGCCGTGGGTGCCGAAGAGGTTGTGGAGGCCCTTATCATCCATGGCCGGGGGCGCGTCGTGCCGCTGGTGATAAACCGCACCAGCTCGCGTGGCCTGTACTGGCTGGAACCATTGCTGGAAGTGGACACGCCGCAAGGTCGTTTCGGCTTCGGCCCACTGACTGCTGACGATGTACCGTCAGTGCTCGAAGCCCTGAAAGGCGAGCCGTCTGCTCATCCTTTGGCCCTGGGTCTGGTGGAAGAGTTGCCCTATCTGAAGACTCAACAACGCCTGCTGTTTGCCCGCGCCGGCATCACACAGCCGCTGTACATCGACGATTACCTGGATCATGGCGGTTTCGAGGGTTTGAAAAGAGCCGTCATCCTCGGTGGCGAACGGACTGCGACTGAAGTGTTCGACTCAGGCCTGCGTGGCCGTGGCGGCGCGGCCTTCCCCGCCGGGATCAAATGGCGCACGGTGCGCGCGACCGAAGCGGCGCAAAAGTACATTGTGTGCAACGCCGACGAAGGCGACTCCGGCACCTTTGCCGATCGCATGCTGATGGAAGGCGACCCCTTCCTGCTGATCGAAGGCATGGCCATTGCCGGCCTCTGCGTCGGCGCTACCTACGGCTACATCTATGTGCGCTCGGAGTATCCGGATGCCGTGGCCATCCTGCGCAACGCGCTGGAGATTGCCCGGAAGAATGGTTACCTCGGCGCCAATGTCGGCGGCAGCGGTCAGGCCTTCGATATGGAAGTGCGGGTCGGTGCCGGTGCCTACATCTGCGGTGAAGAAACCGCGCTGCTGGACTCTCTTGAAGGCAAACGCGGGATCGTTCGCGCCAAGCCGCCGATCCCCGCCTTGAAGGGCTTGTTCGGCCAGCCGACGCTTGTGCACAACGTGCTGACCTTGGCCTCGGTGCCGCTGATTCTGGCCAAGGGCGCGCAGTTCTATCGCGATTACGGCATGGGCCGTTCCCTGGGCACCATGCCCTTCCAGTTGGCGGGCAATGTGCGTCGCGGCGGGCTGGTGGAACGGGCCTTTGGCCTGACCCTGCGCGAACTGGTGGAAGACTACGGCGGAGGCACCGCCAGTGGCAGGCCGCTGAAGGCTGCGCAGGTGGGTGGCCCGCTCGGCGCCTGGGTGCCGCCGTCGCAATTCGATACGCCGCTGGATTACGAGGCCTTTGCCGGCATCGGCGCGATGCTCGGTCACGGCGGTGTGGTGGTGGCGGACGACACGCTGGACATGGCTCACATGGCGCGATTCGCCATGGAGTTCTGCGCCGAGGAGTCCTGTGGCAAATGCACGCCGTGCCGCATCGGCTCGACCCGGGGCGTGGAGGTGATCGACCGCTTGCTGGCCGCGCAAGACCCGAGCGGTCGCGATGAGCAAGTGATCATCCTCAAGGACCTGTGCGACACCCTGCAATACGGTTCGCTGTGTGCGTTGGGCGGCATGGTGTCCTTTCCGGTCGCCAGCGCCCTCAAGCACTTCCCCGCCGACTTCGGCTTGTTGCCCTCGGAGGCCGAGCAATGATCACTCTCTTCGACCCGAACACCGACATTGACCTGGGTACTCCTGCCCGCGACAGCCAGGTGCAGGTCACCCTGAACATCGACGGCCGCAGCATCAGCGTGCCAGAAGGCACTTCGGTGATGCGTGCCGCCGCGCTGCTCGGCACCACCATTCCCAAACTCTGTGCCACCGACAGCCTGGAAGCCTTCGGTTCCTGCCGCATGTGCCTGGTGGAGATCGACGGCATGCGCGGTTATCCGGCGTCCTGCACCACGCCGGTTACTGAAGGCATGAGCGTGCACACCCAGACGCCGAAGCTCGCGACCCTGCGGCGCAATGTCATGGAGTTGTACATCTCCGATCACCCGCTGGACTGCCTGACCTGCTCGGCCAACGGCAACTGCGAGCTGCAAACCGTGGCCGGTCAGGTCGGCCTTCGGGAGGTGCGTTACGGCTATGAAGGCGACAACCATCTGGCCGATGTGAAGGACACTTCCAACCCCTACTTCGACTACGACCCGAGCAAGTGCATCGTCTGCAACCGCTGTGTGCGCGCTTGCGAGGAAACCCAAGGCACCTTTGCCCTGACCATTACCGGGCGCGGTTTTGAATCCCGGGTGGCGGCTGCGGGTGGGGATAACTTCCTCGATTCGGAATGCGTGTCCTGCGGCGCCTGTGTGCAGGCCTGCCCTACTGCGACGCTGATGGAAAAAAGCGTGGTCGAACTGGGCCAGCCCGAGCGCAGTGTGATCACCACCTGCGCCTATTGCGGCGTGGGTTGCTCGTTCCGCGCCGAGATGAAAGGCGACCAGCTGGTGCGCATGGTTCCGGACAAGAACGGCCAGGCCAACCATGGCCACTCCTGCGTCAAGGGGCGCTTTGCCTGGGGCTACGCCACCCACCCGGATCGAATCACCAAACCGATGATCCGTAAGCACATCAACGACCCTTGGCAGGAAGTGAGCTGGGATGAGGCGGTGACCTACGCCGCCAGCGAATTCCGCCGGTTGCAGCAGAAATATGGTCGCGATTCCATTGGCGGCATCACCTCCAGCCGCTGCACCAACGAAGAAACTTACCTGGTGCAAAAACTGGTGCGCGCCGCGTTCGGCAACAACAACGTCGACACCTGTGCGCGGGTCTGCCACTCGCCCACCGGCTATGGTTTGAAACAGACCCTGGGCGAGTCAGCCGGCACCCAGAGCTTCGACTCGGTGATGCAGGCCGACGTGATCCTGGTGATGGGCGCCAACCCCAGCGACGCGCACCCGGTGTTCGCTTCCCAGCTCAAGCGCCGTCTACGTGAGGGCGCGCGGCTGATCGTCATTGACCCACGACGCATCGACCTGGTGGATTCGGTGCACGCCCGCGCTGAATATCACCTGGCCCTGCGCCCCGGCACCAACGTCGCCATGCTCAACGCCCTGGCCCATGTGATCGTCACCGAAGGGCTGCTCAACCAGGCCTTTATCGACGCCCGTTGCGAGGGCGGCGATTTCGCCAACTGGAGTGAGTTTGTCAGCCGGCCGGAAAACTCGCCGGAAGTGCTTGGCGCGATCTGCGGCGTGCCCGCTGCCGACATTCGTGCCGCCGCGCGCCTGTATGCCACTGGCGGCAATGCGGCGATTTACTATGGCCTGGGTGTCACCGAGCACAGCCAAGGCAGCACCGCCGTCATGGGCATTGCCAACCTGGCCATGGCCACCGGCAACATCGGCCGCGAAGGCGTCGGCGTGAACCCGCTGCGGGGGCAGAACAACGTTCAAGGTTCCTGTGACATGGGCTCGTTCCCCCACGAGTTGCCTGGCTACCGGCACATCTCCAACGAGGTGGTGCGGGCGCAGTTCGAACAGGCGTGGAACGTCACCCTGCAACCCGACCCGGGCCTGCGTATTCCCAACATGTTCGAGTCGGCCCTGGCCGGCAGTTTCAAGGGCCTGTATTGCCAGGGCGAGGACATCGCCCAGAGCGATCCGAATACCCAGCACGTCACTGCGGCGCTGTCGGCCATGGAGTGCGTGGTAGTACAGGATATTTTCCTCAACGAAACCGCCAAGTTCGCCCATGTGTTTTTGCCGGGCAGTTCGTTCCTGGAGAAGGACGGTACTTTTACCAACGCCGAACGGCGCATCTCCCGGGTGCGCAAGGTCATGGACCCTCTGGGCGGCAAGGCTGACTGGGAAGGTACGGTGGCGCTGGCCAACGCCCTGGGTTACCCGATGAACTACAAACACCCATCGGAAATCATGGATGAAATCGCCAGCCTGACGCCGACCTTTACCAACGTCAGCTACGCCGAACTCGATCGCCACGGCAGCCTGCAATGGCCGTGCAACGCCGCGGCACCGGATGGCACGCCGACCATGCACATCGAGGAATTCGTGCGCGGCAAGGGGCGTTTCATGCTCACCGGCTATGTGCCGACCGAGGAGAAGGTCAACACCCGTTATCCGCTGCTGCTGACCACCGGGCGCATCCTCAGCCAGTACAACGTCGGCGCGCAAACCCGGCGTACCGAGAACGTCGCCTGGCACGATGAAGACCGCCTGGAAATCCACCCGACTGACGCCGAAAGCCGAGGCATCAACGAAAATGACTGGGTCGGCATCGGCAGCCGTGCCGGGCAGACCGTACTGCGGGCGCGGATCACCGAACGGGTTGCGCCGGGCGTGGTGTACACCACCTTTCACTTCCCTGAATCAGGCGCCAACGTGATCACCACCGACAACTCCGACTGGGCCACCAACTGTCCGGAGTACAAGGTTACGGCCGTGGAAGTCAGCCGCGTGTATCACCCTTCGGAGTGGCAAAAGCGCTTCCAGGAGTTCAGCGAGGAACAGGACCGCTTGCTCAAGGATCGCCGCCACGCCCGTGGTGATAAGGCGGAGGTGCGCCGATGAGCACTGAAAACCTGATCAAGATGGCCAACCAGATCGCCCAGTACTTCGCCAGCCAACCGGACCAGCAACAGGCGGTGCTCAGTGTGCGTAATCATCTGCAGATGTTCTGGGCGCCGAGCATGCGCAAGGAATTGCTGGCCTGGCAGACGGAGCATCAGGGGGCGGATTTGCATCCGTTGGTGCAAGAGGCGGTGAGTGGCGCGGGTTGGTAGCGCCTGGAAAAACGCTATCCCTGTAGGAGCCGGCTTGCTGGCGATCGCGGTTCGTCAGGCGACATGTGTGTCGTCTGGATGTCCGCCATCGCCAGCAAGCCGGCTCCTACAGGGTTATGTATCAATTTTGAATGCGGCTTTCACTTTTCAGGTAGAGCGACAACTCATGTTGCCGCTGACATCCAAGCAACAGCCAAAGCAGAACCCTGGCTTTACGCGGACATAGAAATCCCGCCATCGATGCACCCTTGCGCATCAGATCCATCTCTCCGCCGTGAAAACCATAACTGGCTTGTGCGGTAGAGCCGGAACCGGTGCGGGTCGCGACGATGACCGGGATTCTTTCGGCGATGTGCTCAATCACCGTCGCCCAGCTCTGCGAGACATGTCCGGCGCCGAAACCGGCGATCACCAGCCCGTCATAACCGAGCGCAAGGATGTTTTCCAGAATCAGCGTGTCAGCCGAGAGGGATGCCTCCAACATCGCAACCTTCTGCGTTGTCTGGTGCGGCAGGGGCAAAACCCTACGCTGAACCGGCGCGCGCAGGTAGTGAACGCGGTCTTCCATTATCAGGCCTGCAGGCCCCACGACCGGAGAGGTAAACGCCTGCAACGCCATCGAATCAGTTTTACGCACGCTGCTCGCTTGATGAATCTCCCCGTTCATCACCACCTGAACACCACGCTTTTGGCTGTTCCTGGCCAGGGCGACGTGGCATGCATCCAGCAGATTCGCCGGTCCCTCGGCCCCGGGCTGTGCTGCCGAGCGCATCGCACCGGTCAGCACCAGTGGTGCGTCGTGGGGCCAAAGGTAATCGAGAAACGTTGCCGTTTCTTCGAGTGTGTCGGTGCCTTGGGTCAACACGACACCCACGGCGCCTTGCTTGATTTGAAGTTGCGCCCACGACAATACAGTCAGTAAAAATCCGAAATCCAATGAAGCGCTGGGCAGCAGTCCAAGGGTTTCAACGGTCACCCGGGCAAACGTCGCCAAATGCGGTACGGACGCCAGTTGAGTCTCGCCGCTGACGGTCGGGATAACGCCTTCGCCGGCATTCCTGGCTTGCATGCTCACCGTGCCGCCGAGTGCCGCGATGGCGAGTTTGGGCAGTTCCATGTGATACCTCATGTGTTCGGGAAGAGAGGTGGCTGTACCCGGTTAAGGACGGGGTACAGCCCAAAGGTCGGTGGCATTTACCCCGCGATAAGGACGCCGATCAGCGGCACGATCAGCAACGTGCTGATGGCCATGGACAGGACATTGCCGATGTAGGCATGCATGTCGGCCGGCAAACGCTTGGCAATCGCACAGGCCAGAGGCGGTGCGATCAATGCCCCCAGCAATGCACTCGAACCGATCACCAGCCAACTGCCGCCATGGGTCAGAATCGCCGCGGGCACCACCGACACCAGAGGCACGTAAGTGGGGTACCAGCCGCGCAACATCCATTGCCGACGCCAGATCACCACCCCGATGGCCGAGGTCAGCGCTTGTGCAGCGATGATGTGCAGCAGCAGACCTGAACCGTACGCCGGGCTCATCGGGTTCATGCTGTAGGCGAGCAATACCCCGAGTAACAAGCCGAGGCTGGCCAGTTCATTGCCGAAGAATGGCGCTTCGGAAAAGTCTGCCAAGACCCGGCGCATGCTCCAGATCACCCCGTAGTCGGGCGCCTTGGTGACGGGCGCGGGAGGCTTGGAGGATCGTGTCGCGGATTGTTCGGACTTCATCAGGCTGGGCCGGTAGCGGCACAGCAGAAAGGCCACGACACTGGCGACCGCCATGCCCAGGACATTGCCGATCACCGCCGGCAATCCCAACGGGTTACACAGGTAATTGACGATCAGCAGGCACATGGGCGTGACGAGTAAGGCGCCCATGATCGCGCCGTTGATGGTGACCTTCCAGCCACCGCCAAACATCAGCACCATCGCCGCTGGCAGCGAAACGAACGCGGCAAATGTCGGTTGCCAGCTGGTGGCGGTCACCGTCCAACCCCACAGCACGTTACTCAGCAGCAGCCCGAGCAGCGAACTGGTGATCAGCCACGGCCATAGCCCGGTGCCATAAGAAATGCTGAAGCCTTGCCAGGATCTCCCCGTTCGATTCGCCCAGTAGGCCAGATAGGCGCCCGCCAACAGTCCGATCGATGCGAACTCGTGTTTGTAGAATGCCACCTCGCTGATGTCGCCGAGCAGCCAACGTAACCAGGCACTCGGCTGGGGAAGACTCGACACCATGTCGCTGTAACTCGGCCAATGGGCAGACCAGAACGAACGATTGGTGAGTGAAAGCCAGATAATCAGCAGTATCGCGCCGATCATCAGCAGGATGACCGCCACATCGAATGGCGATCTGTGGGCAAACCGGTTTTTATCGGTTGTGGTTTCCATCAGTCAGGTCCCCCTTATCAACGTGGGAGACATGGGTGCTGGGTGTAGCCGAGCATTTGATCGTAGAGATCGGCTCGACGATCACGGTGCAGATCGTTCAGGTTGTTCCAGATGAGGGCGCTGCGGGAGCTGGTCAGGTCGATATCGGCAAACAGGATTTCCTGCTGGTCTGCCGATGCTACGGCGCCAATCGGCCAGCCATTGGTCCCGGCAATCAGCGAGCAGCCGAGGTAGCGGGCACCTCGCTCCTCACCAATCCGGCTGGCAGCGGCAATAAACACATTGTTGACGTGTGCCGCCGTCATCGTCAGGTACGACGCCATGCACTTGCCGGCTTCATCGAACAGCGGCGGAGGGGTCCAGACCCAGTTATTGACGCTGCAAATGATGTCGGCGCCTTGCTGACTCAGGATGCGCGGTACCTCCGGGAACCAGATGTCCCAACAAATCAACATCCCGATGCGGCCAATGGGCGTATCAAAAACCGGAAAACCAAGATCGCCCGGTGTGAACCAGAGTTTCTCCAGATTCCACAAATGGGCTTTTCGATATTTGCCGATGAAACCGTCAGGGCCAACGAGTATTGAGGTGTTGAAGAGCCGCATGCCGTCGCGCTCGGCCAGGCCGGCCACGATGTAGACGCTGTGTTTGGAAGCAAAGTCGATCCAGAGTTGCGCGCTTGGCCCGCCGGGTATCAACTGCGCATGTTCAAAGGCATCCTGCCGATTGCTGAAGAAATAACCGGTGCTGCATAGCTCAGGCAGCACGATGAGGTTCGCACCACCGGTGACCGCCTCCAGCGCCAGTTCCAGGCTACGACACAGATTTGCATCGCAATTTTCGATGCCGACTTGTGGATCGAATTGCACGACTGCTACACGCACAGGGCTTGTTGGCTCGCTCATTTCGGGTGACCTATTTTTATTGTTTTTCACGCTGTTTCAGTGCGTGTTTATGAGAGTCGAAATGCCAGTGGGTGTAAGTCAGATACTTCCTTGAGTGCTGTAGTCTTTGTCCGAAGATGTATGTTCGAAAAAGTAAAAAGGGCCTGCATTTGCAGACCCTTTTTGTGGGACGTAATGGTAGCGACTGGAGAAACGCAATTCCTGTAGGAGCCGGCTTGCTGGCGATCGCGGTTCGTCAGGCGACATCTGTGTCGACTGTACGTCCGCGATCGTCGGAACTCCGCCCGCAGCAAGCCGGCTCCTACAGGGTGCGCACCTCGTTATTTTTGGTGCGTGCCCTGTTCAGCTCAAAGCAGATGCTGAGAAATCAGTTTGGAAATTGCCACCATCGACGTCCTGCCGGTGAATTCGAATTTCACTCTCCCCAACGATGAAAAATAAATCTCCAGCTCAGAATCCAGATCAAACGTCCCCGACGTTTCCACCGAATACGCCACGATGTTTTTGTACGGCAACGAGGTGAAGTCTTTTTTGCTGCCGGTGATGCCCTGCACGTTCACCGCGATGATGCGTTTGTTGGTGAAGACCACGCCGTCGCGCATGGATTTGTACGAGTCGATGACCTGTTCCCCGTTGAGCAAAAGGTCGGCTACACGCTCGGCGTATTCGTCGTTCTGCTTGAGCTTGAAGAATCCCTTGTTGTTGAAATCAATCATTTCCCGCTCCTGTCTGGGGCTCGAGTTGCTTGCGGTATTTGTCGTTGATGGCGTACGCCGGGGATTGCGCGGTCAGCAGGATAACCAGCGCTGGCAGGATGATTCTGTTCATGTTTACCCTCTTCTTCGCGAATGCCTGCATATAGCATGAATGACTCACTTTAGCCTGCGCACGCATTTGAGTCTGTCAGTACACAAGGGCAGCAGCGCCCACCTGCGTTATCATCGCTGCCCTGTTTCCCAAGAGCCCTGCCCCCGGATGTCCGATACTCTGCCATTGCCTGAAGACCCTCAATCGCTGCCACCCGTGCTGGCGGGCCCGCTGTTGCGGCGCCTGGAACCGACGCGGCTGGTGCTGTGGCTGGTGGGTTCGCGGGCGCTGGAGTTGACGCTGCGCTTGCAGGGCGTGGGCGATATTCGCCTCGATGCCGGGCAATGCACGGTCGTTGCCGTGGGTACCCATGCGTTTGTGCACCTGATCGATGTGGCGCTGGACGCCGCCCTGCCCTGCGATGAGGTGATCGAGTACGACCTGTTGATCGATGACGGCACGGGCATCGCCACCTGGGCGCCGCATCTGTTGTATGGCGATGCGGCTGCGCCGAACTTCGTCCTGCATGCGCGCATCGAGCAGTTGCTGCACGGTTCCTGCCGCAAACCCCATCACCCGGCGCCCGACGGCCTGCTGTGCGTCGATCAGCTGTTGGCGCAAGAGCACCTGGCCAGCGAGCGTCCGGCGCTGCTGATGATGAGCGGCGACCAGGTCTACGCCGACGATGTCGCCGGGCCGACCCTGCGGGCGATCCATGCCTTGATCGAACGGCTGGGGCTTTTCGGTGAGCATCTGGCTGGCGCCATCGTCAGCGACAGCGCCGAGCTGTACGGGCACGCCGCCTGTTATTACCACCGGGCGGATCTGCTGCCGGCGCTGCAAAGCAACGAAACCCTGCGCGAGCGGTTTTTCGGGGGTGCGCGCAAGCCGATTTTCACCAGCAGCAGTGCCGACAATCACCTGGTGACCTTCGCCGAAGTCATGGCCATGTACCTGCTGGTCTGGTCGCCGACGCCCTGGACCCTGATCGCGCCCAAACCGCCGAAGTTGATCAAGGAACGACGCGAGCGTTATGCCCTGGAACAGACGCGCATCGACGCGTTCAAGGCTGGCCTGGACAAGGTCGCGCGAGCGCTGGCACACGTGCCGACGCTGATGATTTTCGATGATCACGACATCACCGACGACTGGAATCTTTCCGCGCAATGGGAGGAAACGGCCTACGGCCATCCGTTTTCCCGGCGCATCATCGGCAATGCACTGCTGGCCTACATGCTGTGCCAGGGCTGGGGCAACAACCCGGATGCGTTCGTTGATGTGCTGGAAAAAACCCGTTCACTCAGCGCCACCGGCGATGACCATTACCTGGACAGCGATGTCCAGGACGCGCTGATCGATGAGCTGCTGCGCTTCCAGCACTGGCACTACGTGCTGCCCACCACGCCGGCCATGGTGGTGCTCGATACCCGCACGCGGCGCTGGCGCAGCGAGATGAACCTCAAGCAACCGTCGGGCCTGCTGGACTGGGAAGCCCTCAGCGAACTGCAGCAGGAACTGCTCGATCACCCTTCGGCGATCATCGTGTCGCCGGCGCCGATCTTCGGCGTCAAGCTGATCGAAACCGTGCAACGGGTGTTCAGCTGGCTGGGTTATCCACTGCTGGTAGACGCCGAGAACTGGATGGCCCATCGCGGCGCGGCCCAGGTGATCCTGAACATTTTCCGCCACTCGCGCACGCCGGGTAACTACGTGGTGCTGTCCGGCGATGTGCATTATTCCTTCGTCTACGAAGTGCTGATCCGCCACCGCAAGGCCGGCCCACGCATCTGGCAGATCACCAGCAGCGGCATCAAGAACGAGTTCCCGCCGGCCCTGCTGGAGTGGTTCGACCGTCTCAATCGCTGGCTGTATTCCCCGCGTTCGCCGCTGAACTGGCTGACCAAGCGTCGGCGCATGCGCATCGTGCCTCACGTTCCGGAGCATGCTGAAGCAGGTGAGCGCCTGTGGAATTCGGCGGGGATCGGCCAGGTGTACTTCAATGAACAAGGGCAGCCACGGGATATATTCCAGCACAACGCCAATGGCTCGCCGAAGACGCGGATGGTGGCGCCCGAGGGTGATATCTGAGGGACTGGAACAAAAAACCACAGTTTGATCGGTGTCACTCATGGATTTAACCCGAACCCTGATCATCGGTAACTCCGGCTCCGGCAAGAGCTGGCTGGCGCAGCGGCTGGCTGAGCGATTGCAGGTGCCCTGGATCGATCTCGACCACCTTCACTGGCTGTCCGACGAACACAGCATCGCCCGCCCCCGCGCCGAAGCCTTGGCCATGGCGCGAATCGCGGCCGAGCAGGAGCGCTGGGTAATCGAAGGCGTGTATGGCTGGATCGCCAGCGAACTCCTGCCCCGCACGACTGCGCTGATCTGGTTGAGCATTGCCGACGAGGTATGCGTCGCCAATATTCGTCAGCGTGAAGTCAATGACGATGAACGTCTGATCGCGTTGCTGGAGTGGGCGGGCAGTTATCGTCAGCGTGACGGTTCCAGCGGATACACGGCCCATCAGCGGCTATTCGACGGGTTTACCGGTTGCAGAATTCAATTGATGGACCGGACTGAAATCGCAGATTTCGCCTTTATCAGATAAGGACTACAGCGTTCTCGGAAACGTCCCGAGGAGCTTTCGGCGATACTCGGAAGACACGTTGATGCGCTCATTGCGCAATGACCATTCGGAGATATCGCCTTGTCGACCTGTACTCATTTCTGTACAGTCCTTGCATCGAGCGAGGATTTCACCATGCACACCATCAATTACACCACCGCACGCGCGCACTTGGCCGAGACCATGGATCGCGTCAATGAAGACCGCACCCCGCTGCTGGTCACGCGCCAGAAAGGCGAGCCGGTGGTGATGATGTCGCTAGCCGAATACAACGCCCTCGAAGAGACCGCCTACCTGCTCCGCTCCCCCGCCAATGCCGAACGCTTGATCAAATCGATCGGCAACCTGCGCGCCGGGAAAACCAAGTCACGGCAACTCATTGAAGAATGAACATCGAGTTCACTCCTGAAGCTTGGGATGACTACCTGTGGTTTCAGCAAAACGACAAGGCGGGACTCAAGCGCATCAACCTGCTGATCAAAGCCATCCAGCGTGAACCTTTCGAGGGCCTCGGAAAACCGGAACCGCTCAAACACAATTTAAGCGGCTTCTGGTCGCGCCGGATCACGGCTGAACATCGCTTGGTCTACACCATCGAAGACGGTGAGTTACGCGTTGTGATGTGCAGATACCACTACTGAACTCACCCCCCTGACAATCATCTCCACCTCCCGCTCATCAATCGTCAAAGGCGGCAACAAGCGAATGGTCTGCCCCCGCGTCACGTTGATCAGCAACGCATGATCCCGGGCGGCGATCAGGCTCAGGTCGCGGATCGGTTGCTTGAGTTCGATGCCGATCATCAGGCCCTGGCCGCGGATCGCCAGGACGTTTGGATTGTCGGCCAACTCCATGCGCAACCTGGCCAACAGGCGTTCGCCCTGGCGCCGGGCGTTTTCCAGCAGGCCTTGTTCCTCGATGATGTCCAGCACCGTACAACCGACCCGACAGGCCAGCGGGTTGCCGCCGAACGTGCTGCCGTGGCTGCCGGGGGTGAAGAGTTCCGCGGCTTTGCCACGGGCCAGGCAGGCGCCGATGGGCACGCCGTTGCCCAGGCCTTTGGCCAGGGTCATGACGTCCGGGACGATGCCTTCGTGCTGGAACGCGAACCACTGCCCGGTACGGCCGATGCCGGTCTGGATTTCGTCGAGCATCAACAACCAGGCGCGCTGGTTGCACAGTTCGCGCACGGCTTTCAGGTAACCGGGTGGCGCCAGTTGCACGCCGCCTTCGCCCTGGATCGGCTCCATCAGGATCGCCACGATGCGCGAGCCGTGTTCCTGCTGCACCTTGTCCAGCGCCGTGAGGTCGCCGAAGGGCACCTTGACGAAATCCCCCGGCAACTTGTTGAAGCCCAGGCGCACCGCCGGGCCATCGCTGGCGGACAGGGTGCCGAGGGTGCGGCCATGGAAAGCGTTGTGCATGACCACCACCAAGGGTTGCTCGATGCCTTTGCTCCAGCCATGCAGCCGGGCGATTTTCAATGCCGTTTCGTTGGCCTCGGCACCGGAGTTGTTGAAGAACGCCCGGTCCATGCCGGCCAGCCCGGTCAGCTTGCGCGCCAGCTGTTGCTGCCAGTCGATGCTGTAGAGGTTGGAGGTATGCAGCAACAGGCCGGCCTGTTCGCTGATGGCCGCGACGATTTTCGGGTGCGAGTGGCCGACGTTGGTCACCGCCACCCCGGCCACCGCGTCCAGGTACTCACGACCGGCCTGGTCCCACAGGCGCGTGCCCAGGCCCTTGTTGAAACTCAGGGCCAAGGGTTGGTAAGTGCTCATCAGGCAGGCGGCGGTCATGGCATCAGGCTCCATCAAGGGTCGGTGTTTTTGCAGTATGGTTAGCCACCTGAACTGGATAAATACTGCAATACTTCAATCATTTTAAAGTCGAGCTTGATAATGGACCTGTTCCAGGCAATGACCGTCTACGTCAAGGTGGTGGAATCCGGCAGCATGACCGGCGCGGCTGCGCAGTGCAAAATGTCCACCACCATGGTCGGCAATCACCTCAAGGCCCTCGAGCAGCGCCTCGGTGTGCGCTTGCTCAACCGCACGACCCGGCGCCAGCGGCTGACCGAATTCGGCACCGCGTATTACCAGCGCTGCCTCGAAGTGTTGGGGCTGGTGGCAGACTCTGAACGCCTGGCCGAGCAAGCGGTCGATGAGCCCAGTGGCACCCTGCGCATCTCGGCGCCCCTGACCTTCGGCACGGAAAAACTGGCGCCGGCCCTGAGCGAATTTGCCCTGCTCTACCCGCGGGTAAAACTCGACGTGATGCTCACCAACCGTCGCCCGGACATGCTCGAACACGGTCTGGACGTGGCCTTTCGCCTGGGAGCCCTGGAGGCGACCACCCTGATTGCCCGCCCGCTCATCAACTACACCCTGACCATGTGCGCCTCCCCGGCGTACGTGGCCCGGCGCGGCGCGCCGCTGAAACCGGAAGACCTGCGCCACCACGACTGCCTGTCGTTCGCTTATCCGGCCGGGGATGACTGGCACTCGGTGGAAAAGGAATGGCGCCTGGCCGGCCCCGAAGGTGAAGTCTCGGTGGCGGTCAGCGGCCCGATGCTGATCAACAGCTCGGCCGGGCTGCATCAGGCCGCGCGCACCGGCATGGGCATCGTGATGTTGCCCGATGTCCTGGTCGAGCGGGACATCCAGGACGGCAAGCTGCTGGGCTTGATGCCCGGCTTCACCCCGCCGAGCCGGCCGATGAACCTGATGTATGCCCAGGACCGCTACCGCCTGCCGAAATTGCGACGCTTCGTCGACTTCGCCCTGCAGATGTGGGGCAAGCACTAGCAGGTCCACCGGGCCTTGAACTACTCTCCCTGACTAGGCAGGACATTTGCTATCAGGCAGGCGTCAGGGGGAGCAGCGATGGGAGAGGCATCGAGTATCGAGCCCTTGAAGTTCAATGTCTCTGACATGAACGAAGGCATGCTGCACACCATCATGGAGTTGGTCAGCGACGGCATCTGGGACTGGAATGCCAACACCGGCTTCGTCTACCGCAACAGCCGCTGGTACGAAATGCTCGGCTACACGCCACACTCCCTGGACAACAACGCATTGACCTGGGAAAACATCATCCACCCCGATGATTTCCCGCAGGTAATGGCCCTGTTCGATGACTACCTGAAACAGCACACGCCGGTGTATCAGGCCGAGTACCGCTGCCGCGCCCACGACGGCAGTTATATCTGGATCGAAGACCGCGGCCACGTCCTGGCCCGCAATGCCGACGGTTCGGTGGCGCGGATGGTCGGCGCCCACCGCAGCATCGAAGACAGGAAACGCCTGCTCGAAGCGCTCGAACGGCGCAATCAGTCCCTTGAAGCCATCGTCGAAGAACGCACCCGTGAGCTGTCCAGGGTCAATCAGCAACTGCAGGTACAACTCGAAGAAAACCGCAAGCTGGCGCAAACCGATGCCCTGACGTCGATCGCCAATCGCTATCGCCTGGAACAGACCCTGCCCCAGGAATGTGAGCGGGCCCAGCGCTTTCGACAGCCGCTGTCGCTGATCGCCATGGACATCGACGACTTCAAGACCATCAACGATCACTACGGCCATGCCCTGGGCGACGCCGCCTTGGTGCAGGTGGTCGAACGTGTGCAGCGCTTTGTGCGTGACGGTGACCTGCTGGCCCGTTGGGGCGGCGACGAATTCATCGTGATCTTGCCCGACACCCCGCTGGCCGAAGCCATAACCCTGGCCGAAAAAATCCGCGAGGGCCTGGCGGACTTGCCCGCCGTAGGCGACTTTCGGGTGACCATGAGTTTCGGCGTGGTCCAGCGCTTCGACGAAGAACAAAAGACCGGCCTGATGGCCAGGGCCGATCAGGCACTGTATCGGTCGAAAATCGCCGGCAAGAATGTGATCAGCGGATAACCGCCGTCACATCCCCGCCTTCACCAGCACCGGTTTGTCCTGATAACGCTCCGGGTACAGCTGCTTGAGCTGCGCCACTTTCGGCAAGTCGTTGATCACGATGTAGGGATAGGTCGGGTGCTCGGTCAGGAAGTCCTGGTGTTCTTCTTCCGCCGGGTAAAAACCGTTGAAGCTTTCCAGCTTGGTCACGATCGGCTTGTCGAACGCACGCGCGGCGTCGAGCTGTGCGATGTAGGCCTGGGCGACCCGTTGCTGTTCGCCGCTCTTGGTAAAAATTGCCGAGCGATACTGGGTGCCGGTGTCCGGCCCCTGGCGGTTGAGTTCGGTGGGGTTGTGCGCCACGGAAAAGTAGATCTGCAGCAAGGTGCCGTAGCTGACCTGGCTCGGGTCGAAGGTCACTTCCACCGATTCCGCATGCCCGGTATCGCCACCGCTGACGCGGTCGTACTGGGCGGTATTGGCTGCACCACCGGCGTAACCGGACACGGCATTTTTCACGCCTTTGACATGCTGGAACACCCCTTGGACGCCCCAGAAGCAGCCCCCGGCGAATACCGCGGTTTCGCTGCGGGCCTGGGTGGTTTCGTCGATGGCCGGTGGCGGCAGCAGCACCCCTTCTTCAGCCCCACCGAGGGAAAACGCCGAGCATTGGCCGATGATGCCGACAGCGGCCAGCCCCAACAGGGTACGGCGCCAGGTGAACAGACTTTTCATGTCACAGACTCCAGAAGGATGCAGATAAATTCAGACGGTGCCGGGCTCGAACTTCAGCGCCAGACCGTTCATGCAGTAGCGCAGGCCGGTGGGTTTCGGCCCGTCGTCGAAGACATGGCCCAGATGCCCGCCGCAACGCCGGCAGTGCACCTCTTCGCGCAGCACCCCGTAGGAACGGTCCTGGCGGGTGGCCACGGCCTTGTCCAGCGGCGCCCAAAAGCTTGGCCAGCCGGTGTGGCTGTCGAACTTGGTCGCCGAGGAGAACAGCGGCAACTGGCAACCGGCACAGGCGAACGTGCCGTCGCGGTGCTCGTTGTTCAGTGGGCTGCTGTAGGCGCGTTCGGTGCCTTCTTCGCGGAGAATTTCATACCGTTCGTCGCTGAGGATGGCGTGCCATTCGCTGTCGCTGTGGGTCACTTCGAAGGCCTCGGCGGCGCTGGCATCGCTGATCAAGGCCGTGCCTGTGGAAAACTTCGGCAACAGGCCGATTGCCAGGGCTGCCACCCCCAGCCCGCCGCTCGTTAGCAGAAATTGCCGTCGTGAAAACATGCTCGTCTCCAGAAATCCAGGGGTGTTTCATGGAACACAGCCTAGGCTTTGGGTGATCGCCAAATCCTCACGGGAAGTTAAACAATTCGTGATAACTCGGGCGCCGAAAAAACCGCACAATGGGCCCTTGACGGACTTCACTGACTTGACTGATTTAACTGTAGGAGCTGCCGCAGGCTGCGATCTTTTGATCTTGATCTTTAAAAACAAGATCAAAAGATCGCAGCCTGCGGCAGCTCCTACAGTGAGTGGCATTACGCACCCTGCGCAGAAGGATTGAGCTGGATGGAACAGACCAAACGCATCCTCGTGGTCGAGGATGACCTGCATATCGCCGACCTCATCTGCCTGCACCTGCGGGACGAGCAGTTCGAGGTGGTGCACAGCGCCGATGGCACTGAAGGCATGCGCCTGCTGCAACAGGGCAACTGGGATGCGCTGATCCTCGACCTGATGCTGCCCGGTGTCGACGGCCTGGAAATCTGCCGGCGCGCCCGCGCCATGGCCCGCTATACGCCGATCATCATCACCAGTGCGCGTTCCAGCGAAGTGCACCGGATTCTCGGCCTGGAACTGGGTGCCGACGACTACCTGGCCAAGCCGTTTTCCATGCTCGAACTGGTGGCCCGGGTCAAGGCGTTGCTGCGTCGGGTGGAGGCCATGGCACGCAACCTGAAGATGGACGCCGGCAGCCTGCTCATCGACGGCCTGGCCATCGACCCGATCACCCGCGAAGTGGCCCTCGACGGCCGGCGCCTGGACCTCACGCCCCGGGAGTTCGACCTGCTGTACTTTTTCGCCCGCCAGCCGGGCAAGGTATTTTCGCGCATGGACCTGCTCAATGCCGTGTGGGGCTACAGCCACGAAGGCTATGAGCACACCGTCAACACCCACATCAATCGCCTGCGCGCCAAGATCGAGGCCGACCCGGCGCAACCGGTACGCATCCTCACGGTCTGGGGTCGCGGTTACAAATTCGCCACCGGTGAGGAGCCGCAGCCATGAGGCTGACCCTGACGCAGCGCCTGTCCCTGGTGTTCGCCGTGCTGCTGCTGGTGTGCTGCGGCACCTCGGCGTGGCTGCAGGTGCGTTCCAACCAGATGCATGAACAGGAAGTGGTGCAAGGCTTGTCCCGGGACCTGGCGCAGCACATCGCCAGTGACACGGTGCTGATGGACACCCAGGGCCTGATGCCCAATGCCGTGCGCGATCTGTTCAGCAAGCTGATGCAGGTCAACCCCAGCGTCGAGGTTTACCTGCTGGACACCGAGGGCAAGATCGTCGGCAGCGCCGCGCCCGAAGGCCGGATCCGCCGTGAGCGCGTCGACCTGGCGCCGATCCAGCGCCTGCTGCGGGGCGATGCCTTGCCGATTGCCGGCGATGATCCGCGCAGTGTCGATGGGTGCAAGGTGTTCAGCGCCGCGCCGTTGAAGGTCGACGGCAAGCCGGTCGGTTATCTCTACGTGGTGCTGTTGGGTGAAGACCACGATCGCCTGGCCGAGCGCGGCGCCACCAGTGCGGCACTGAATACTGCCCTGCTGTCCATCGGCCTGGTCGCGCTGCTGTGCCTGATTGCCGGCCTCACTGCGTTTGCGTTGATCACCCGACCCTTGCGCCGTCTCACCGACACCGTCAGCCAGTTCGACATCGACGGCGTCCCGGTCTCGCCGGCCCTGCCCGTCACTGTGGACAAAACCGCCAGCCATGACGAGATCGCCATACTCGACGCCACGTTCCGGCAGATGCAGGCGCGCCTGGGCGAACAATGGCGCTCCCTGACCCGCCAGGACCAGGAGCGCCGCGAACTGGTGGCGAACATCTCCCACGACCTGCGCACGCCGCTGGCGTCGCTGCATGGCTACCTGGAAACCCTGTCGCTCAAGGACGCCACACTGTCACCCGACGACCGTCGTCGCTATCTCGGCATCGCCCTGGATCAAAGTCGCAAGGTTGGCGGTCTGGCGCAGTCGCTGCTTGAGCTGGTGCGGCTGGAGCATGGCTTCGTGCAGCCGGTGCTGGAGCGGTTTTCCCTGACCGACCTGGCCCAGGACATCTTCCAGAAATTCGAATTGACCGCCGAGGCGCGCCAGGTCGAATTGAAGGCCACGTTCGCCCCCAACGTGTCTGCGGCCTGTGCGGACCTGGGATTGATCGAGCGGGTGTTGACCAACCTGTTCGACAACGCCTTGCGCCATACGCCGCCAGGGGGCGAGATTGAACTGGGGTTGCGTCCGCAGGGGGCGTTCATTGAAGTGACGGTCAGCGATACCGGGCCGGGTATTGCTCCGGAGTTGCGCGAAGGGCTGTTTTTGCGGCCGTTCAATATCGGTGGGGCACGGCGTGATGGTGGGTTGGGGTTGCGGATTGTGCATCGCATCCTGCAATTGCATGGGCTTGAGATTCAGTTGATCGACAGGCCGGGGCGTGGGGCGACGTTTCGGTTTTCATTGCCGATGGATGAACAGACCGCGTCGGCACTGGCGGTGCGATCGATGAACCTGAATACACCGGGGCAGGCCTGACAGACCGTGGTGACTGCATCGCCAGCAGGCTGGCTCCCACAGTGTTTTGGGTCGGCCACAGATTTAGCGTACACCCAATTCCCCTGTAGGAGCCGGCTTGCCGGCGAAGGCGCCCGAAAGACAGGGGCAATGTTCAAGGACGCCTTCGCTGGCAAGCCAGCTCCTACAGGGTGTGTGTGTCGTGATTTTGTCCGTTGGCCTGTTGGGCCGTGACAACGCCGCCCCGGTCCAATAGATTAGGCGGCCTGAAAAGCCCTCGGGCTTTCTCGCCCCTATTCAAGTTCAAAGAAGTAGTGAAATTTCAATGTCAGATTCCAACACCGCTGAATCCGTAGTCACCCTGTCGTCCAAAGCGGAATACGAAAACTCCATCAATCTTTCACAGCACGTATCCCAGGCCAAGACCATCAGCGAGATGGTCCTGGACGCGTTTCAATCCACCCGCGAAAGCGAGCAGATCCGCGAGCTGCGCGCCGCGATCCGCCAGGCCCACGACAGCTTCGACGACGACAAGGCCTACGAATTGATGGGTCAGCTCAAGCAGCTCAAGGACGACGAGGCCGCCGACATCGCCGCCCTCGAAGACCTGAGCAGCAAGTTCCCGATCAGCCGCATCCTGTCCAGCTTCAAGGACGATCCGGCGTTCCAGGAAATCGTCTACGGCCTGGCCCTCAAGGTGCTGAACCAGACCCACCAGGCCATCAGCAACCCGAGCGGCGGCAAGAGCAAGGCCGCCAAGGCGAAAAAAGAAGTCGAAGTGTTCACCATCAGCAAGGACGGCATCAGCGTCACCTTGCCGCTGCGCACCCCGCGCTCGCGCCTGAGCGTCGACCGTGAAGCCCTGGAATTCCTCGGTTTCACCTTCGTCGGCGAAGGCGACGAGGCCGAGCTGCAAAGCGAGACGTTCCTGGACAACCAGGGCGCCGAACAAGCGGTCAACCGCAAGAACATCATCACCGCCCTGCAACAGCAGACCGCCTTCGACGGCTACAGCATCGCCGCCCAGTAACACCCGCCAGCGCTTCACCAGAGCCCCGCCACCGTGCGGGGCTTTTTATTGCCCGCGATTCCAGCGAAACCGCGTTTAGTGTTCCAGTATCAAGGCCAGAAAAACACTTCCCTTCACCCATCTGCACCACGGGTCCGCCTGCAGGGAGCGTCAACTCACTTTCCAGCCCAGACCTCAGTGGTGCGACTGCTGAGGTCATCATGAACACGCTTCCCTTGTACCGTCAGTTGGCCAACCACTACCTGGACGCGATCCGCAGCGGCACCCTGAAAACCGGCGAGCGCCTGCCGTCGATTCGCCTGATGATGGAAAAACACGCCGTCAGCCTGTCCACCGCCGTGCAGGTCTGCCGCGAGCTCGAGGACTATGGCGTACTGGAAGCCCGACCGCGCTCGGGCAATTACATCCGCCAGCCCGACACGCCGGGCAAAGCCGTCGCGATCAGCCTGCCGCCGCCACTGGATACGGGCGTCTATGTCGGCATCCACGAGCAAGTGTCAGCGGTGCTCAAGGCCAGCCAGCGCGCGACGGTCAAGGTCAACTTCGCCAGTGCCTACTGCGCTCCGCCGCTCTATCCGCTGAAGGTCTTGCAGGACAACATGATCAAGGCCTTGCGCCAGGACCCGCATCTGCTCGATACCAGCAGTTCGACCAGCGGCCACAGTGACCTGCGCAACGTCCTGGCCCGGCGGATGCTGACCGCCAAGACTCACCTGAGCGCCGAACGCATCGTGATCACCCACGGCGCCACCGAGGCGATCAACCTGGCCTTGCGCGCCGTAACCCGCCCCGGCGATACCGTGGCCGTGGAGTCGCCGACCTTCTACGGCCTGTTGCAGATTCTCGAAAGCCTCAACCTGCGGGTGCTGGAAGTCCCGGCCTCGACCCCTGCGGGGATTCACCTGCCGGCCCTGGAACAGCTGCTACAAGGGCCGGAACCCATCAAGGCGCTGATCGTCATGCCCAACCTGCACAATCCACTGGGCAGCATCATGCCCGACGCTCACAAGGCGCGGCTGGTGAAACTCTGTGCCGAGCACGATACGGTGCTGATCGAGGACGATACCTACGGCGACCTGGTGGACACCGAGCAACCGCTGTCCACCCTCAAGCACTGGGACCGCACCGACAGCGTGATCTATTGCGCTTCGCTTAACAAAACCCTGGCCCCGGGCCTGCGCCTGGGCTGGATCAGCGCCGGCAAATGGCACGACCGCGTGGAAATGCTCAAGCACACCCAGACCCGTGGCTGCGAGAAGTTGTCGCAGCTGGCGGTCAGTGCGTTCATGGCCACGCCTTCCTATGAACGCTACCTGCGGCGCCTGCGCAAAACCCTGACCCAGCAGCGCCAGCAGATGAGCGCGGCGATCTTGCGCTACTTTCCCGAGGGCACACGGGTGACCAATCCCCGGGGCGGGACGTTGCTGTGGGTAGAGCTGCCGGCGCAGTATTCGTCCATGATGCTTTTTCATGACGCGTTGAACGTCGGTATACAGATTTCACCTGGGGATATCTTTTCCAACACCCGGCGTTTCCATCACTTTATGCGCATAGGTTGCGGAGCGCCGTATTCGCCAAGGATTGATGAGGCGCTGCAAACCCTGGCCCGCCTCCTCAAAAACCAGGCTTAACACGCCCCCTGTAGGAGCTGGCTTGCCAGCGAAAGCGTCAGCACATCCAGCATTGATGTGCCTGACACACCGCCTTCGCTGGCAAGCCAGCTCCTACAGGTTTGCGGTGTGTCAGCACATCCAGCATTGATGTGCCTGACACACCGCCTTCGCTGGCAAGCCAGCTCCTACAGGGGGGTCGGGTTACAGGGGATTTTGGTGTAGGCAGATGATATGCGGGTCATCATTCCAATGCGGGAAGCGCTCGGCGATCAGCGGGTCGTGGCCGGGGATGACGTGGTCTTCGCTGTCGGCCAGGCGATTGATCTCGCTGAACGCCTCCAGGCTTTGCGCCAGGTCATCGATGATTGGAAACGGGCTGCGCTCGCGAATATTGACCCACAGGTGCGCCGCGTCCGAAGCCAGCACGATCCAGCCGCGCTCGGTGTTTACCCGCACCACCTGGCTGCCCGGCGTGTGTCCGCCCACCGCGTGCAGCGTCACGCCCGGCAGCACCTCGACCGTGCCGTTGTGCAAACGCATGCGCCCCTCGAACAGCGGCGGCAGCGCCGACATCACGTCCTCCACCTCGTAGGTCTTGTTCACGGTGTGATGGGCCATCTTCGGCCCGGTGCAGAAGCGCAGTTCCGCTTCCTGCAGATGCACCGTGGCCTTGGGAAACAACCCCAGGTTGCCGGCATGATCCCAGTGCAGGTGCGTGAGGATCAGGTGCTCGACCTGCGCCGGATCGATGTCCAGTTGCCGCAGGGAATCCTCCGGCAGGCGATACATCTGACGGTTGCGGCGGTCCGCCGTGGCCGGTTGAAAACAGGTGTCGACCACAATCACCTGATGCTCGTTGCGAATCACCCAGAAGTAGTAATCCAGGGGCATCGGCGCATTGGGGTCGCCGCAGCAGGCATCGTAGAGAAAGTTCTCCCGGGCGGTGCGCTGCGCGTTGGCGCCGACCCGGATGGCGAACACTTCGTACAGGGGAACGGACATGATCACCTCCGGGTTCAGGCGGCTGCGGTGGCTTTGAGGGTCGGACGGAAATCGAAATCGATCTGCTCGCTGATGCCCAGGTCCTGCGCCAGCTTATGCAGGCCACTGTAGTCGCGCATGATCGTGGCGTTTTTGTTGCTCTCGCGAGTGTCGGCGATGATCGACCTGGCATCCGTGACCCCAAGCTGCGTGAGGATCGCCTCCCACATCGAGTAGTCCTGGGCGATGAATGCACTCAGCGCCACCGAAAGGTGACGGGCGAAAAACTCCCGCTGTTCGGGCTGCATGTTGGCGTACATCACCTTGGCGACTTCGGCCAGCACCTTGCTGTGGGCGTATTCGTCGCGGTTGTGCAGTTCGGCCACGCGGCGGTTCTGCGGCTGGATGGTCTGGTCGTCCGCCAGCAGGTCGAGGTAGGCATTGACGCTGATCTCGGCCACCACCGCGAAGGTGATCGCCGCCAGGTCGCGCTGCCATTGTTCGGGCAGTTCCTCACGCAGGGCCTTGAGGCGCAGGTAGGTCACCGAGGGCGGCAAATCCAGGTCCTGGTCGAGGGCGCGATCGAGCTTGGTCCGCTCGATGGCGCGCAGGTGCATGAGCGTGTGGTAGTGCTCGTCGATCAGGGTCTGCTGCATCGCCTCGCGAAAATGCCAGTCGTCCTTGCCCAGGTACTGCTGGGCGATGACGCTCAGCGCCGGGTTCACCACGTGCTCCTCGGCGGTGACGGTGCGCAGGTTGTAGCCGATCCAGCCCCAGGTCATCACCTTGCTCTTGAGCTCGTCGCTCAAGGCCTGGAATGTCGGGTGATGGAAAAACGGCACCATGCACTCCGGGTAATCCGGGCGTGCCGGGTCGAACACTTCGTTGACCTGGCCCCTGTCCGGCGCACAGACCCCGGCGCGTTTGGTCCAGGCCTGATTGAGCCGCACGATCAGTTGGTGATCGACCTGGGCAATCTCGATTGCTGTTTGCATGACGCAATACCTGTAGAACGCGTACCCGTCAGGGGTACGCGGAAAAAAGAAGGGCGACGGAAAAATCAGGCCAGCCAGTAGCGGGTCAGGTTGCGCGCCGGGTCAGTGTATCGACTGCGGGCATGGATCATCCGCCAGTTGTCCCAAATCAGCAGGCACCCGTCGGGAATCAGCACCGGGATGTTGTGCTCGACAAAGTACGCTTCGCCCAGCGCGGCAAATCTTGCCAGCGGCGCCGTGCTGTTGGCCACCTGCGATTGCTGCAACGCCTCCTTCGACGGATTCACATCGCCGTAGTGAAACTGGTTGTAGCTGAAGCGAAAGATGTCGCCGTCCTCGGTGGGGGTCAGGATGTATTCCCTGACACGGGTTTGCGCCGGTTCGCCGGGCTTGGCGGTGGCGACGAATTCCACCGGCGTGTCATCGAGCCACTCGCGCAGTTCCGGCTCGGTTTGCTCGAGCGACTTGAGGAATTCGTAGCCGTCCACTAGCCCCGTATGCCCGCCACCGCAAGTCGCCTGTGTATGGCAATGCAGCGCCAGGTAACGTGGCGGCGGGCCGTACACCGGCGCTTCGGTGTGCGGGCCGATGCCGTTCATGCTCTGGGAGTACGGCAAGTCCTCGTAGCCCGGCTTGCGGGTGATGGCGAACGCCACCTGGCCATTGAACTGCGGAATGATCGGGCCGAACTCATGCAGTGTTCCCGTAACGTCGTGGGCGAATTCCCCTGGGGTGAGCACCGTCCAGCCACGACTCGACAATTCTTCATGGCGATGGCCCAGTGAAACATAAGGTGTGCACGCAACAATCCCTTGGTCTGACATGGTGAGTTTCCTGGCGGTTTATCAGGCGTTGACGGTTGAGGTGTAAGCGGCAATCAATGCACTGCAGGCGTTGCCCGGTCGGTAGCGCTGTTCATCGATGCTCTGTACCGGGGTGATTTCGGCGGCGGTGCCGGTGAGAAAACACTCGTCGAAGTCGCCCAGTTCCGTGGGCAGGATCGTGCGTTCGATGACCTGGTAATCCAGGGCCCGAGCCAGCTCGATGACGGTCTGGCGGGTAATGCCGTCGAGGAAGCAATCCGGCACTGGCGTATGCAAGGTCCGCCCTTTGGCGAAGAACACATTGGCGCTGGTGGCTTCGGCGACGTGGCCGCGCCAGTCGAGCATCAAGGCATCGTGATAGCCGTGGTTTTCGGCGTCATGCTTGCTCAAGGTGGCGATCTGGTAATGCCCCGACGCCTTGGCTTCGAAGGGGCTGCTGCTGGGCGGTGGACGGCGCCACGCGGCGGTCTTCAGGCGGATGCCGGCCATGCGCGCCGCCGGGTCGAAATAGCTCGGCCATTGCCAGCAGGCGATCGCCACATGCACACGATTGAAACGCGCCGACGTGGAAATCATCTCGCTGCCGCGCCAGGCCACCGGGCGCAGATAGCCGTCGCCCACCTGGTTGCGTTGCAGCAATTGATGGCTGGCCGCTTCCAGCTCGGCGGGTTCGAAGGGAATGGCAAAATCCATCAGCTGCGCCGAGCGATACAGCCGCTCAGTGTGTTCGCGCAGCTTGAAGACCTTGCCGTTGTACACGCGCTCGCCCTCATACACCGTGCTTGCGTAATGCAGGCCGTGGCTGAGCACATGCAGGCGCGCCTGGGACCACTCGACGAACTCGCCATCGAGCCAGATCCATCCTTCGCGCTGATCAAACGGGATACCGCTCATGTCCTTGTCTCCCCAGTAATTAAGCGTCGGCTTACGCCGTTTGCAGCAGGACCGGTATCAACTGCGGCGCAGGCGCCAGCAACAACTCGGCCTCGGTCTGAAAGAAAAAAGCCCGTTCGCCGAAAGCCGGGCGCAGCTCGTCGAACCAGGTCGCCTGCGGATCGAAGCGCGCATAGAAGGTGCGCAGTACCCACAACGGATCCCGGGCCTGGAGGAACTGCAACACGAAGACCTTTTCCCCGGCGACGGTCTCGATGCCGTTGATCAGGACCTTGCCGTAGAAGGTGCTCATCGACGGCCCGCGCACCGTACGTGCCAGCCCCGACACTGTGCGATAGGCCGCCTGGAAGATCTCGAACGCCCGTGCCAGCGGCATCGCGAAGTAGTGGCTGGGGCCGGTGTCGCGCTCGACGAACATGTAATAGGGCACCGCCCCGAGCCGTACGCCTTCGGTCCAGAGATGGGCCCAATCGGCGGGATTTTCGTTGATATGGCGGATCACCGGTGCCTGCATGCGCAGGGTCGCCCCCGTGGAACGAATGCACTCGATGGCCTGCCGGGCGATGGCCGGGCGGATCTCCACCGGGTGGTTGTAGTGGCCCATGATCGAGAGGTTTTTCCCCGCCGCGACGATCCGCCGAAACAGCGCCAGCAACTCGGGCGCATCCTTGTCGCTGACGAACCGCTGCGGCCAGTACGCCACCGACTTGGTGCCGATGCGGATGTTCTGGATGTGCGGCAGATCCAGCAGCGGTTCGATGTACCCTGCCAGCGAGCGGGTGTTCATGATCATCGGGTCGCCCCCGGTAATCAGCACATCCGTGACGTCTGTGTGTACCTTGAGGTAACTGACCAGCTCCTGGGATTCCCGTGCGTTGAACTTGAGCTCTTCCTCACCGATGAACTGCGCCCAGCGAAAACAGAAGGTGCAGTAGGCGTGACAGGTCTGGCCGGCACCGGGGAAAAACAGCACGGTCTCGCGGTACTTGTGCTGGATGCCCGGCAGGACTTTGCCCTCGAGAGTCACGCCATTGTGCGTCAGTTGCCCGGCCGGATGGGGGTTCATGCGCAGCCAGATCGCCTCGATCCGCCGCTTGATCGCGGCGGCGTCATCCTGTTCGATCAGTTGCTTGAGCGAGGCATATTCCTCCGCCAGCAACATGTCCTTGTGGGGAAAGGTCATGCGGAAAATCGGATCGTCCGGGATGTTGTTCCAGTCGATCAGCGTGCCCAGCACGTATTCATTGGTGCGAAACGGCATGACCCGGGCCACGACCGTCATGGCTTCCTGCAACGCAGGCGTCAGCTTGTGCCAATAGGGTGTGTCGCGAATGGTGCGGGCGTTATAGGGTTTGTAGCGTTCGTGCTCCGACAGTCCTTGCATGGCAGCGCTCCTGGTGATTGCCCTGACAGTCGCCTCAAACAACAGCGGGTGCGATGGCCGGCGCTTTGCGCTCGATGTCCATCCAGGCCCGAACGCTGTCGCGATCCCACTGGCGGCGGACATAGGCCGCGAGCCGCGCCGGGACTTGATCGCCATGGGCGACCAGCCGGTTGAGCATGATCGCCAGGTCCGTGTCGGCAATGCTCCAGTCGCCGAAGAGGTGCTCGGCGCCCTCCTCCAGCAAGCGGTCGGCGACGAAAAACAGGCGTTCGACCGCGGCCTTGGCATCGTCGGAGAGCGGCGCGAGTTGCTTGCCGAAGTACACCAGGTCGAAGGGACGCTCCTTGCGAACCACCAGCAAATCGCTGCGCAGCCAGGCCTGAAGTTGGCGGGCCCGGGCGCGCTGCTGGATGTCTTGCGGGAAGAGTCTGGTATGTCCCGGGGCGAGTTCCTCCAGGTACTCGGCGATGGCGGAAGACTCCGACAGCGCAAAACCTGCGTGAACTAAGGTGGGAATCTTGCAGGTCAGGGAAATATCACGATATTTATCCTGATAGTTCTCGCGCGCTTTTAAATCCAGGGTAACAAACTCAAATGAAAGTTGCTTTTCCCTGAGCGCCACAAACGCCGACATGGCAAAAGCACTGACAAAATCCGCACCCACATAGAGTTTAAGCTTGTTGCTTTCCATAGAACGCTCCCTTGAACTAAACACATAAATCCGTTGCATTCCAGGCGATCGTAGTAAGTTGACCGGGCGCTGAATAGATACAGAAATTGTCCGTTTGCATCGATACAGATGGCAAATTGCCACGGGGCAACGCGGGTACAGCAGAAATGAAAAAGGGAGTCGGCGAATGCGGACTCCCTGGTGGGCAACGGAGGGGAAATTACAGCGAGCGGGGGATCAGGCCAACGTTGTCGTTGTAGTTGGCGAGCAGCAGCGCCTGGGGCATGTTGCTGATGTTGAGCATGGCCAGCGGCTCGGTGGCGCTGGTGTTGACGAAGCCGTGGCGGGTCCAGGCCGGCACCAGCAGCACGTCTCCACTGCCTACGCCCACGGCCTCGGCATCGCCCAGGGTCAAGGTGCCGTTGCCGCTCTGGATGATGAACAGGTGCCACCAGGCATGAACATGGCCGATGAGTTCCGCGCCCGGTATCAACCATTGCATGGACACGGCCATTCCGGGGGTCAGCGAGCAGCCGTCGAGGCTACTGTGGTGGGCCAGCGCGACAATATCGACATCGCTCGCCTCAAGGCTTTTGCGCATAGCCGTTAGTTCAACATCCTTCCACACCCGTGGTTTTAGCGGTTGTTGAACCAGACTTTGGCGAAAGTCCTTATATGAAAAGAACGCACCTTGAACGCTGTTCATGTTCGGGTTCCAACCTATTCTGCCGAGTTGAGTTATCCGACCTTAGGCGAACATTTAATCGCTGTAAAGTCGAACAACTCAGACTTATAACGCAGAAGGTCGCAACGCCACGATCATGTCCACTTCCACTGCCGCGTTTTTTGGCAACTGATAAACGCCGACGGTCGTGCGAGTATGTTTGCCCGCATCGCCCAGTACGTGACTGAAAACATCCGAGGCGCCGTTGGCCACTTCGCTGAGGTCTACAAAATCCGCGGTGGATTTAACATACACCGAGACCCTGATCAGCGATTTGATCTTGTCCAGCGAACCGATGGCATCGACAATCAACGCCAACCCGCGCATCGCGCAGAGGCTAGCGGCCGCTTGCGCATCCGCCATGTCGAGGTCCAGGCCGACCCGGCCGGGGTATTGGATCTTGCCGTTCACCCGCGGCACCATGCCGCTGATATGCAACTCGTCGTGGTGACGAATCAGCGGAGCGTAATGCCCGCCCACGCTGTTTTCGCCGTAGATGTCGTAGTCGAATTCCTTCGCCAGCGCGATGAAGCGCTCATCACAGGTCATGTGCTCAATCATTTAACAAACCTCTTGATCAGTACTGCAAAAAACATTGATCCCTGATGCTCAACACAGCATCCGTGCAGGTGGCGCCAGGCTGTTGATCCCGATGCTCGACTCAGCGGCCTCGGCCAGGCGAAGCAGGTCATTGCTGAGCTGTGTGTAGTCTTCGTTGAACAACACGATGTGGCCGATGAACGAGAAGTTGTCTTTCACCAGCGCGCTGACCGCATCGCCAATGCGCTTGGTTACCACCGCCTCCACCAGGTCGATGTCCAGCGAGCGGGCCAGGGCCTGGATGTCCGGTACATCGCGCAGGATGCCGCCCGTGCTCGCCCGCAGCAGGCGTATGCCGCAGTAGCCGCGCGGCACCGGTTCCCGGTTATCGACCTGGCCTTCCACGGCCCAGCGCACCCAGCGCTCCCACGGGTCGAAATCGACGAATGCCTGACGTGCCAGGTCCCAGATGTGCATGCCCCCGGGGCGCATGTTGGTTTCAACGGCCGAGGTGCGATGGTTGGCCCGGTAGAACACCTCGTTGTGCCAGGCACCGTTGTCCTGGGAAACCAACCCCGCCATGTGCTGGCCGGCAGCCTTCAGTCGAGCCTGTACCTCAGGCGCCAAGGGAGCGGGCACCACTTGCTGGATCTCGGCGCGGTAGGCGCCTTCGGTGGTGGTTTTTTCGGTGATCCAGGTACTTCCGGCGACATAATCCCAGCTGTATTCCCGGGCGTTCTGGATCAGCTCTTCGAGTACGATTCCGCCCTCGCGATAAGGCTTGAGTGCCTGCCACGCGTCGTCGCATTCGGACGGGTGTCGGATGACCCGACAGCCTCGGCTGGCACCTTCGCAGGCGGGCTTGATGAACGCCTTGCCGCCCAGCTCGATCACGCGCTGACGCAGGTCCGGCAGGCTCTCGATACGGCTGGAAACCACCGGCCGGTAATCTTCGGGAGCCGTGCTGGCGCAAGCTTCGAGCTGGCGGAAAATCTGTTTGTCCAACCCCGCCCGGGCCTCGGCGGGAGAAATACCGGGCAAGCCGAAATGACTGGCCAGCGCCGCACCGAGCAGCACGCCACGGTCGGAAAACGGCAGCACGCCGATCAGCTTCCAGCGATCGGCGTTCAGGCACCCCACCACCAGCTCGAGGGAGGCCGCTACGTCCTGCTCGGCCAGCGAAGTGCTGCAGACATGGTCCGCCACCTGATCGTCATAGGGCTGGACCTGCTCGACCAGCAGGATCAGCCTGGCGTTGTACAGCGACTTGCACAGATCGCGCAGCTTCTGGATATCGTGAACCCGACTGCCGTTGTACCCCACCACTACTACGCATGAAGTCGTATTCATAGAGCCCCCGACTTGCAAAGTGAAAACCGAAACAGCGATGACTCAGTCGTGCAACGACGCGATGGATTGCCGGTTGAGCCAGTACCAGACCAGGATCCCGCCAGCGCCGATGGCAGCCAGCACCAACGCGTTATAGGGCGGTGGCGCGACCCGCATGATCAACACGGTCAACCCGGCGCCGACGCCCAGGGACACTTCCTTGACGAACATGTTGTTCTGCTTGACCGAGAAATAATCGAGGTGGCTGAAGGCGCATTCGGCGATGGACAGCAGCGCCACCCAGATGAGCGCGCCGACCAGGGTGTCGACGTGGAACGCGGCAGGCGACGACAGCACGGCAAAACCGCCGACAATGATGCCGATCACCGTCAGCACCTTGAAGCGCCCGGTGCTCTCGATCAGCTTCATGACCGGCACTTGCGCGAAGACCACCACGGCGCTGTTGAGGATCAGCATCAGCCCATACCAGGCCGGCAGCTCGCCGGTCTTGAGCAGGATCGCCTGTGGCAGGATCGAGAACACGCCGAACAGCTTTATGCCCATGATGACGCCGGCGATGACCCACGGCAGTTTGTTGCGCCAGCCGCTGCCGTCCTGGCTGGCGGGACGGGCCACCACGGGGTCACAGGTGAAGGTCGCGCCCATGGCGATCGGCAGGCACAACAGGACGAAACCGGCGGCGCCCAGGAAGAACAGGGTCGGGGTCAGCAGCGGCGACAGCAGGATCAGCCCTGCCAGCAGGCTGCCCATGTTCATGGCGACACGGTTGTAGGCGGCGCCCTCCTTGGTCTGCGCCGCTTCGCTCTTGATCAGGTAACCGGCAATCGCAATGCCATAGGCGAACAACGCCGCGGCAAACATGACCACGCCTTGGTTGTTTGTGATCGCCAGCAGCACCAGCCCCATGGCGGCGCACAGCAGCGTAACGCTCAAGGAGCGGCGGCCGAGTACCAGCAGGGTCAACGGCAACAGCAGCAACAGGGCCCGATACCCCAGGGCCAGGATGCTGTTGGTGGCGGTATCGAGCCAGACGTTGGCCTTGCCCAGCACCGCAAACAGCGACACGGCGGTGATGATCCGGATGGTGAACAAGCGCAGGTTGATGACCGGCTTGGCCGCGACGACCGTTGTTTCGACACTCATGCAACACCTCACGAACCTGGCATCGATCAACCGGCATAGGTCGACCCTCCAGAAACTCTGTAAGGCGATGGTAGAAAGAGATGCTTGTCTTGGTCAGAGCAAGTTCGTATAGAATCAAACGAACTTTACTGCCAGAGAGACCAGTAAAATGCAGGCTCAGCGCGCAGTGATCGCCGCTATCGAGTTCCAGCCGGGTGTGCCGCTGGTGCAGCAGATCGTCGATCAGTTGTCGGTGGCAATCACCAAGGGCGGCCTGCCCCACGGCTCAAGGCTGCCACCGATCCGCGAACTCTCCGACCTGATGCATGTGGGCAAGTCCACGGTGGTCGACGCCCTCGACCGCTTGCGCGCCAAGGGCCTGGTGGTGTCACGCCAGGGCTCGGGGCATTACGTGCACCGTTCCAGCACTACCCTCCAGGCCAGCGCCGGCCCCGACCTGCTGCCCCAGGACACCCTCAGCGTGGTCCGCCGCGCGGTGCTCCTGGACAATGGCGCGCTGCGCCCGGGGGCCGGTTTCCTGCCGTCCTCGTGGTTGCCTGCCGAAGAATTGCTCAAAGCCGTGCGCGGCACCCTTCGCGCCACCACGCTGCGCATGGGTGAATACGGTAATGCCAGCGGTTACCTGCCACTGCGCCAGGCCTTGCGGGTGAAGATGGCGACCCTGGGCATCGAAGCGCCGGTGGAGCAGATCATCACCACCGCCAACACCGTACAAGCCATCGACATGCTGATGCGCCTGCTGGTCAAACCCGGCGACACGGTGCTGCTCGACGACCCGTGCTACTTCACGATGCACACCAACCTGGCCTGGCACGGCGCCAAGGTCATCACCATCCGCCGCGATTGCGACGGCATGGACCTGGAAGCGTTCGAGCAACTGCTGATCGCCCACCGTCCTGTGCTCTACATGACCAACAACGCCCTGCACAACCCGACCGGCCACTCGTTCACCTCGGCGCAGGTCTACCGCCTGGTGGAACTGAGCCATCGCTACCATTTCCACATCCTCGAGGACGACCTGTACTGCGACATGCAGCAACGCCGAACGCCGCGCCTGGCTGCGAGCGGGCTGGACAACGTGTCCTATGTCTCGGGCTTCTCCAAGACCCTGACCGCCAACAGCCGCGTCAGCTTTGCGGTGCTGTCACCGCAACTGGCGGCGCGGATGGTGACCCTGAAAATGGCCTGCGGCGGCATGACCTCGGAAATGGCCGAGCAGATCATCTGCACCATGCTCAGCGACGGCAGTTACTCCAAGCACATGCGCCGCACCGTGGACCGGCTTTATGAGTCGAACAGCCGGGTGGCGGCGTGGCTAGGTGAAGCCGGGTGTTCAGTATCCTCACTGCCCGGTGAAGGGTTATACATCTGGACGCGATTGCCGGATGGATACGATGCCGAAACCCTGGCACGCAAGGGCCTGGAAATCGACCTGGTGCTGGCGCCGGGGACCATGCTCAGCAAGGCCGCGGATGGCAACCAGTTTCTGCGGTTCAACGTGGCGCACAGTGATCATGTGCAGGTGCGGGAACGGTTCTTCCGCTTGCTGGACAAGCCACACAAATAACTGACCACCCCCAATCCCTGTGGGAGCGGGCTTGCTCGCGAAGAGGACGTTATATCCAGCATCAATGTCGCCTGAAACAACGCTTTCGCGAGCAAGCCCGCTCCCACAAGGGTCCTGCGGGGCTCAATCCCATCCCGGCCAACACAAGGCCACGATTGTGCCTTCCGATATCCACACGCTAACTTCGACCGGTCGCTGCCAATTCAGCGACCGGGCCTGATAACTCGAATTCCCCAAGACCTGAAAACCATCGGCCTCACCCCTTCTGCTACCACACCAACGAACCACTGTTGCGCATCAACCCTGGTGTCCGGTCATCTCTGCCCTCTCCCACGCCTGCGACCTGCTCCACCTCGCCAAACTGATCGCCTCAGAAGCCGCCATGGTTCGCGACTCCGACCGACATGCCTGGGCCTCGCATTTCCTGCAGGACATGAGCAAGGCGATCATCGATGACGTGGTGAAGGTGCTCGAAGCACCGTGTAACAACCGCGCGTAAATGAAAAAGCCCCGGGTTTCTTTCGAAACTCGGGGCTTTTCAAGTGTTCGCTAAGCTCGATCAAACCACTGCCAGTCGATCAACCATATCCGGGAATTTCTCCACCAATCTGATCAACAAGGCTGCCTGTGCATTAGGCTTCGACTTTTCCTGTTCCCAGTTTCTCAAAGTACTGGGGCTGGTTCGAATTCGCTTGGCAAAAACGGCTTGGGACATGTGTAACTTTTCCCGTAACGCAACGATTTCTTGCGCCCCTACCTCGGGGGCCGGAATATCCTCCACCGTCGTATTGCGCAACGTAATCTTGCCTTCGCGTTGAGCCGCCATCTCATCAACGCCCTGCATCAACTCTGCAAACAGGTCGCGTTTTTTCATGGGGTACCTCGTTTTTTCAACTCTGCTTCTATGGCTTTCTTGAGCGCCTTCTCTTGCTCGGCAGTCAAATTCTCAAGCTCATCTTTGTCATAAATTGCAAACATCCAGAACTGACCATCATTCATAAGCCAATAATAGATAACCCGCAAGCCACCTCGCTTGCCTTTACCTCGACGCCCATCCGCCCAACGCAGTTTCCGGAAACCGCCTGTTCGAGGCATCACGTCCCCCGCTTGCGGATAGAGCTGCATATGGGTTTGCAGCGCTCGATACTCATCGTCCGTCAGATAGTTTCCAACGGTCGCTGTGAAGGATGTGGTTTCGAAGAATACGGTTCGCATGCGCAAACTATAGGCAAGTTGCCTATAGTCAGGCAAGCAGCGGATCATCTTCCTGACGAACCGTCTTTTCGAATCCCTATTCCCAGATCCAACAAAAAGCCCCGCTCTTCTCTCGAAGGCGGGGCTTTTCGGTGCAGCTCTGAATCTTAAGGCGCGTACGTCAGCAGCAGCTCGGTCGGCACTTTGAAGTCCAGGGACATCATCACGCTCAACGCGGTAATGGTGAAGATCGAGAACACGAACAGCTTGCGTGCCCAGACCGTGTCATCCACTGCCTTGTAGCCGGTCCAGGCCATGTACAACCAGTACATGCCCATGGCCGCGGCGACGGCGAGGTAGCTCATGCCGGCGTAGCCGCTGAAGGTCAGCATCAAGGTCGCCACGAGGAAGGCCAGGATGTAGAGCAGGATGTGCTTCTTGGCCACCTGGATGCCGCGCTTCACTGGCAGCACCGGAATCGATGCGGCCAGGTAATCGTTGAAGCGGAAGATCGCGATGGCGTAGGAATGCGGCATCTGCCACAGGCTGAACATCACCAGCAGGGTCAGCGCGGCCATGTCGAAGGTGTTGCTGACTGCGACATAGCCAATTACCGGCGGCATGGCGCCCGACAGACTGCCCACCAGCGTGCCGTGAACCGACTTGCGCTTGAGGTACAGGCTGTAGAAGCCGACGTAGATCACGAAGCCGATCACGGCGAACAAAGCGGCCAACGGGTTGGCCACCTTGTACAACAACGCAACGCCGAGAACACCCAGGACGGTCGCATAGATCAGGGCCAGTTTCAGGGAGATGAGGCCCTGGACCAGCACCCGGTTCTTGGTGCGTTCCATCTTGATGTCGATGTCGCGGTCGATGCAGTTGTTGAACACGCAACCGGAGGCGACGACCAGAGAAGTGCCGATCATGGCTGCCAGAAACACGGCCAGATCGACATGCCCTTTCGAGGCCAGGAAGAACCCGCCTGCCACAGAAAGCACGTTACCGAAAATGATCCCCGGTTTGGTGATTTGGATAAAGTGCTTGAGCGACATCGGGTCTACCTCACTTCGCCATCATGTACGTGTGGATGCTGAACATGATCCACAGCGACAGGCCAACCAGCAGCACGATCACGATGGCCGTAAAGACGAAAGCGATCACGTTGTTACGCTGAGCGATGGAACGGTCCAGGTGCAGGAAGTAATACAGGTGAACGATCACCTGGATCACTGCGAACAGCAGAACGATTGCCAGCGTGGTGGCCTTCGGCAGGCTCGGGTACATCACCAGACCGAACGGGATGACGGTCAGGATCACCGACAGGATGAAGCCGATGGCGTACGACTTTACGCTGCCGTGGCCAGCATCATGGCTGTCATGGGAGTGTGCATTAGCCATTACAGGGTCCCCATCAGGTAGACAACGGTGAAGACGCAGATCCAGACCACGTCCAGGAAGTGCCAGAACAGGCTCAGGCAACTCAGGCGAGTCTTGTTGGTCGACGTCAGGCCCTTTTTCTGCACCTGATACATCATGATCGCCATCCAGATCAAACCGGCGGACACGTGCAGACCGTGAGTACCGACCAGGGTAAAGAACGCGGACAGGAAGCCTGAACGGCTAGGGCCGTAGCCTTCGGAGATCAAGATGTGGAACTCGTTGATCTCCATCGCGATAAAGCCTGCGCCCAACAGGAAGGTCATGCCCAGCCAGGTCAGCACCGCCTTCTTGTTGCCCTTGTACAACGCCAGCATGGCGAAGCCGTAGGTGATCGAACTGAACAGCAGCAGAGCTGTTTCGCCCAGTACGTATGGCAGTTCGAAGATGTCGTGGCCCGACGGGCCACCCGCTACGTTGTTAACCAGTACCGCGTATACCGCGAAGATCGACGCAAACAGAATGCAGTCGGTCATCAGGTAGAGCCAGAAACCGTATACGGTCATCTCGCCCGAGTCGTGGTGGTGGTCATCGTGCCCATGGTCACCATGGGCGTGTCCAACATTGGTCACTAAGTTCGACATGGTTTAAGCCTGTTCCAACGAGGTTTCAACACGGGTGGCGGTGGCCGGGATTTTCCCTGCCGCTACCAGACGCTTGTGCTGCTCGGCTTCGATGCGCTCGATCGTTTCAACCGGGACCATATAGCCCTGGTCGTCACGTGCAGCGTGGATCACGAAGTAGGCGACAGTGCCTACCAGGCTCGCGATTGCCAGCCACCAGATGTGCCAGATCATCGCGAAACCGAACACGGTCAGCAGAGCGCCCATGACCACACCGGTAGCGGTGTTGTTTGGCATGTGGATCGGCTCGTACCTGGCCGGAGCCTTGTACGCGGTGCCGTTTTCCTTGGCTTCGGTGAACGGGTCGATGCAGTCAGCCTTGGGCAGCACGGCAAAGTTGTAGAACGGAGGTGGCGACGAGGTCGACCATTCCAGAGTGTGGGCATTCCACGGGTCACCGTGTTCGCACATGTTCTCTGGCTTGTTGCGGTCACGCACACTGACGTACAGCTGGATCAGTTGGCAGGCGATACCGAAGGCGATCATCACCGCACCGAACATGGCGACGTACAGGTACGGCACCCACTCAGGGTTGGTGGTGGCGTTCAGACGACGGGTCATGCCCATGAAGCCCAGTGCATAGAGCGGCATGAACGCGACGAAGAAGCCCGAGATCCAGAACCAGAACGCTGCTTTACCCCAGCCTTCGTGCAGCTTGAAGCCGAACGCTTTCGGGAAGTAGAACGCGAAACCTGCGATGTAGCCGAATACCGCGCCGCCGATGATCACGTTGTGGAAGTGCGCGATCACGAACAGGCTGTTGTGCAGGACGAAGTCAGCACCCGGGATGGCCAGCAGTACGCCGGTCATGCCGCCGATGGCGAAGGTCACCATGAAGCCCAGGGTCCACAGCACCTGGCTGGTGAAACGCAGACGACCCTGGTAGATGGTGAACAGCCAGTTGAACAGTTTCACACCCGTCGGGATGGAAATCAGCATCGTCGCCAGACCGAAGAAGGCGTTGACGCTGGCACCCGAACCCATGGTGAAGAAGTGGTGCAGCCAAACCATGAAGCCCAGTACCGAGATCGCGCCCGAGGCGTAGATCATCGAGTGGTGGCCGAACAGTTTCTTGCCGGTGAACGCCGAGATCACTTCCGAGAAGATGCCGAATGCCGGCAGGATCAGGATGTAAACCTCAGGGTGGCCCCAGGCCCAGAACAGGTTGACGTACATCATTGGATTGCCACCAAGTTCATTGGTGAAAATGTGGAAATCCATGTAACGGTCGAGGGTCAGCAGTGCCAGGGTAGCGGTCAGGATCGGGAACGAAGCCACGATCAGCACGTTGGCCCAGGTGCAGGTCCAGGTGAAGATCGGCATGTCCATCAGCTTCATGCCAGGGGTACGCATTTTCAGCACGGTGGCGAGGAAGTTAACCCCCGTCAGCGTCGTACCTAACCCGGATAGCTGTAGCGCCCAGATGTAGTAGTCCATCCCCACGCCAGGGCTGTACTGCAGGCCCGACAGCGGCGGATAGGCAACCCAACCGGTCTTGGCGAATTCGCCGACGCCCAGGGACAGGTTGATCAGCACCACGCCGGAAACCAGCAGCCAGAAGCTCAGGGAGTTCAGGAACGGGAAGGCAACGTCACGCGCGCCGATCTGCAGCGGCACTGCAAGGTTCATCAGGCCGGTGAAGAATGGCATCGCCATGAAGATGATCATGATCACACCGTGGGCGGTGAAGATCTGGTCATAGTGTTCAGGTGGCAGGTAGCCAGGCGAACCCTCGGTGGCCATGGCCAGCTGGGTACGCATCATGATGGCGTCGGCAAAGCCGCGCAGCAGCATGACCATGGCGACGATGATGTACATCACGCCGATTTTCTTGTGGTCGACCGAAGTCAGCCACTCGGTCCACAGATAGGTCCACTTCTTGAAATAAGTGATACCCGCGAACAGTGCCAGACCACCGAGCGCGATCATGGCGATGGTCACCATCACGATCGGCTCGTGGAACGGCACCGCTTCCCAACTTAATTTACCAAACATCGTTTACTCCTCTGCCCCGGCAGCTGAATGCGAGTTCATGTCCGTAGCGGCCACTTCTTTCTCTTTCTTCTCGTGCTTGACCTTAGGACCAGGTTTCATGCCTTCGTACTTGTCGACGATGATCTGGAACAGGTTCGGCGTCACCGAGGAGTAGAGCTCGACTGGGTTGTTCTGGCTCTGCTTGGAAAGGGCTGCGTATTCAGCTTGTTCAAGCTGTTTAGGTGCCTTTTTGACTTCACTTACCCAGGCGTCGAAATCTTCCTGGGAAGTTGCGATCGCTTTGAATTTCATACCGGTGAAACCGGCACCGCTGTAGTTGGCAGAGATGCCGTCCATTTCAGCGTTGCGGTCGGCGATCAGGTGCATTCTGGTCTGCATGCCCGCCATCGCGTAGATCTGGCCGCCCAGGCCCGGGATGAAGAACGAGTTCATCACGGCGTCGGAGGTGATCTTGAAGTTGATTGGCGTGTGCGCCGGGAACACGATCTTGTTGACCGTGGCAATGCCTTGTTCCGGGTAGATGAACAGCCACTTCCAGTCCAGCGCGACCACTTCGATGGTCACAGGCTTCACGTCGGATTCGATCGGACGGTACGGGTCCAGCTCGTGGGTCGACTTGTAGGTGATGTAACCCAGGGCAATGATGATCAACACCGGAACAGTCCACACCGCGATCTCGATCTTGGTGGAGTGGTTCCATTTAGGCGTGTAGGTCGCCTTGGTGTTGGACGCGCGGTATTTCCAGGCGAACAGGAAGGTCATCACGATGACCGGCACCACGACCAACAGCATCAGCAGCGTGGCGGTGATGATCAGGTTTCGCTGTTCCAGGCCAACCTGGCCCGTGGGATTGAGCAAGGTCATGTTGCAGCCTCCCAGCAACAACGTGCCGAGCAGCGGCAATAAGCCTAGTAGTCTGGGGTACCTGTTTTTACTCATCTCACGACCTCTAAAGCAGCTTGCGCAATGCAGTTGGGTTTTGATCGCCAACACTTCACCCTGCCAAGGGTTGGCATTTTTCTTGGATTGAATAAGGGCTTGCCCGTCGAGCGTCAGAGGCGTTTCGACAAATCCTGGGCCAGCGGTGAGTTCTTATTCGAATTCGTGGTCAAAGGCCTTGTTACAGCCCAATTCCATTTGGTGCGGATAGTTGGAGGCACCGACACCTGGGCGTCACATGAGGCCAAAAGGCCTCTCGACACCCTCGTGCCACTCATGCACCAGAGCCTGGGTGAGCAGTGCCGGGAATTCAGTGCGGGCGATTGTAGATATGTAGCGTTTTATAAACCATGTCTTATCCCGAAATAATTTTTATCCCTGACCGCAACAATCCTGACTCAATTGTGTAAAAGTGGCGCATCTTATCGAAATTGATTCTCAACAAAAACACCAAAAATAGTAGGGCTACCACCCTCGATTCAGACAGCCTTAGACGCTCGAACAGGGTCCGAAACCCCGCCCTAGCCCCGGTATGACAAGGGCTCTGGCAAATCGCCACAACCTGTTAAAACTGTCTGTTCCCGTTTGCCCCCGCAAATATCAGGCGACGCTCATACACGCCAATTTCATTGCAGGACGCCACACCAATCCAACCCTCGAAAGCGCCGTGCGACACTCGCGATGTGACAACATGTCGCACATTTGTCGCACCCCTCGTTGCCGCTCGTCACGGTCTTTTCACCTGGCCCCGGAAATGCAAAAACGCCCCGGCCCTCTCATCGAGGACCGGGGCGTTTCGGGTCTATCAGCGCAGCGACTTGCGATTGCGCAGCGTCAGCAACGGCACCAGTACCACCACCAGCACGAAGGCCACCAGCGCCCACTGCGCCAGGGACAAGCCCAGGATCGGCGGGTACGGCGTGGAGCAGAAACCGTCGACCTGGAAGCCCAGCGGGAAGATCTTCGCCAGCGGCAAGCCATCGACTATCGGTTGCAGCACATCGATGCCACAACTGACGGCCGGATAGAACTGCGTATAGACGTGATGCCCCGCCACCCCGACGCCGGCCAGGGCACAAATCACCACCAGGGTCTCCAGCACCGTGATGCTGCGGCGGGTGCGCATGGCCGCACCGATGAACGCGAAGAGCGCGATCAACAACAGTGCATAACGCTGCAGGATGCACAACGGGCACGGCGCCTCGCCCAACACCACCTGCATGTACAGCGCACCGCCGATCAGCGCCAGGCAGATGATGCCCAACAGCACCAGGTAGCGCCGTTCACGGCCCAGACGCATCGTTTCCTCGCTCATCGTGTTTCCCTTTTGACTATCGATTGCCCGCCAGTTTACACGCTGGCCTTGACCTTTGAGAGGGCTGGAGCGCACTGGCGGATTGTGGGGAAATAGACGACAGGCCGGTTAAGACGGGATTAACCCTGACGACCCCGGCCCCTCGAACTCGGCCTGCAACAACTTCACAAAGGCCTCGCGAGCCGGGTGCCGGCCCGCGCTTTCGTGCCAGTAAAAGAGGTTGTCGATGCTCGTCAGTTCCGGGAACTCATAGCCCTGGCAACCTGCGCTAAGACCATACTGCTCGTAGATACCCCGGGGCACCAGCGCGACGCCGGCACCAGCGCTGACACAGCCAACGATGGTGCCATAGCTGGCGATGCTGACAATCGGCTGCACCTGGTCATGGCGCAACAGCCACTGTTCCAGCGCGAAGCGGTACGGGCAACCCGGGGGCCACATGAAAATCGCCTTGCCCTGCAGGTCCGCCGCCTTGCGCAAAGGCCCATGGGAGGCGGATGCGATGAGAATCAGGTCTTCGCGGTACATCACTTCCCGCTGCAGTCCCGGGCGATCAACGTTGACCGCCACGAACGCCCCATCCAGCCGACGATGCTGGGTGTCGTCGAGTAATTGAGCCCAGGTTCCGGTGCTCAACTCCAGCATCACCTGTGGATAAAGCTCGTGGTACTTGGCCAGTAACCTGGGCAATCGCCCCGTGGCACTGGATTCGATGGCACCAATGCGCAGAGGACCGCTCGGCGCACTGCCGGGTGCCAACGCCCTGCGCGCCTCTTCGGCCAGGCCGAGGATTTTCGTCGTGTACTCAAGAAACACCTCCCCGGCGGGGGTGATTCGCAATCCTCGGCCGTCGCGAGAAAACAGCGGCGTACCGAGTTCACGCTCCAGGGACTTGAGGCGCGCGGTGATATTGGACGGCACACAGTGCAGCGCCTCGGCCGCGCGCGCGATGCTGCCCAGGTGATGAACCGTGTTGAACATGCGCAGCTGGGACAGCTCCATAGGTCACCCAAAGTGAATGCTTAAGTCAGTTTAAGTCACTTGTAGTGAATTCATAGGGTTTTGATAATTCGAGTGTCGGCATTGCACTACGCCTTTTTCCGCCGGACACAGAGGATCGCCTTATGGATTTTGTTCAACGCCGCCTCGCCGAAAGGCCTGGCGTAAAAATCGCCCTGGCGACGGTTTTCGTGATCCTCTGCTGGGCCTACTCCCCCATTGGCATCCGCATCGGCCTGGGTGCTTACGAGCCGGGTCATCTGGCGCTGATCCGCTTTCTCATTGCCTCAACGTTCATGGCCGGGGTGGCGTTAGTAAAGGGTATTTCCCTGCCTCGCCTGAAAGATCTGCCACTGTTGGTTTTGCTGGGATTTTTTGCTGTCAGCCTGCACCACATCGCCCTCAACTTCGGCCAACGAGGCGTCAGCGCCGGCGCGGCCAGTGTGCTTGCGCAATCCACGCCGCTGTTCAGCACGATACTGGCGCATTTCGTGCTCAAGGACCGGGTCAATGGTTGGCAGTGGATCTGTGTGCTGTGCGGCTTGCTCGGTGCGGGGGTCGTGGTGACGGGTGATCGTGGCTTTGGAGAACTGGATGCGCACGGGCTGCTGATCCTGCTGGCGGCCTTGTCCTGGAGCCTCTATTTCGCCCTGCAAAAACGCCATTCCCATCGCTACGACGGGCTGACGATGGTGTGTTACACCATCTGGTCGGGCACCACATTATTACTGGTGTATGCACCGGGCTTGTGGAGCGAAGTGCAGAACGCCTCGGCGTCGGCCAACCTGGCGGTGCTTATCCTGGGTATTTTCCCCAGTGCCCTTGCGTACCTCGCCTGGGCCTACGTACTGACTCACAGTAACGTGAGTCGCGCTTCCATTTCGCTTTACCTGATACCGCCCACCGCCATGCTGATGGCCTCGGTGGTTCTGGCTGAGCGCCCGTCGATCATGGTCATCAGTGGGATGGTCATCGTGCTGGCGAGCGTGCTGGCGCTCAATCTGCAGCCATCGAGAGGCTGCAATGCAGTGGGGCCTTCGCGAGAAAGCCCCGAGAACAATTGATCACTCGCCGTAGATATCAGACTTGAAGTAGTGCTGAGAGATCTTCTGGTACTCGCCACTGGCGCGGATGCCGTCGATCGCGGTGTTCAGCTCCGAGACCAGCTCGGTGTTGCCCTTGCGAACCGCGATCCCGGCGCCCTCGCCCACGTATTTCGGGTCCTTGAGCTCTGGGCCGACAAAGGCGTAACCCTTGCCACGGGGCATCGACAGGAAGTCGTTGAGGGGAATGGTGTCGGCGAAGATGGCATCGAGGCGGCCCGCCGCCAGGTCCATGTAGATCTCTTCGTTGTTGCTGTAGCGCTTGACGTTGACGCCCATGGGTTCGAAGACTTCGGTCGCGTAGCGGTCGGTGGTGGTCGCCCGTTGCACGCCCACGGTCTTGCCCTTGAGGCTGGCGTATTGGTCATCGACGACCGCGCCTTCCTTCATGACCAGGCGCGACGAGGTGAAGTAGTACTTGTGGGTGAAATCCACCGACTTCTTGCGGTCTTCGTTGATGGTCATCGACGACAGGGCCATGTCGATCTTCTTCACCTTAAGGGAAGGAATCAGGCCGTCGAACTCGCCCTCGACCCACACACACTTGACCTTCATCTGCGCACACAGGGCATTGCCGATGTCGTAGTCGAAGCCCGCGATCTCGCCTTTGTCGGTCTTGGAGGCGAATGGTGGGTAGGCCGCTTCGATACCGATGCGCAGGGTTTTCTCGGCGGCAAACAGGGTGCTGCACGCCAACAGGCTCAGGGCCAGACCGGTGATGAGGGGGAGTTTCTTCATGTTCGTTCTCTCGCGGGTTGTTGTTGGTTTGGCAAGACGAAGAAGAGCAGTTCCAAGCTTGAAGCTCGGAGCTTGAAGCTGTTTTTATACTTGGAATTCCATACTGGACTTTTATGTATTTGGCGTCAATCCGGTAAATGGGTGGCGTGCCGGCCGATGGTCGGGTGGTCAATCAAGCGGTTCTTGGGTGAAGCGGATGGCCTCTTCGCGAGCAAGCCCGCTCCCACAGGGGTCTGTGTCGTACACAGAGTTTGTGTTCACAGAAGATCACTGTGGGAGCGGGCTTGCTCGCGAAGACTGACTAAAGAACGCCGCAGGAATTACCGCTTCCAGCGATCCGCCGCCGCATGATCGCTGTCACGCCCCTCGACCCAACGCGGCCCATCGCTGGTGTTTTCCTTTTTCCAGAACGGGGCGCGGGTTTTCAGGTAGTCCATGACAAAGGCGCAGGCGTCGAAGGCCGCCTGGCGGTGGGCGCTGGCGGCGCCGACGAAGACGATGGGCTCGCCGGGCTCCAGGGCCCCGATGCGATGCAGCACTTCCAGCTTGAGCAAGGGCCAGCGCTGCTCGGCCTCGGTGGCGATCTTGCCGAGGGCTTTTTCGGTCATGCCCGGATAGTGTTCGAGGAACATCCCGGCGACATCCAGGCCGTCATTGAAGTCGCGAACATAGCCGACGAAACTCACCACCGCGCCGACGCCGACATTGGCATCGTGCATGGCGTTGACTTCGGCGCCGGGGTCGAACGCGGTCGATTGCACGCGAATGGCCATGGCTCAGCCCCCGGTCACGGTGGGGAAAAACGCCACTTCATCGCCATCGCTGACCGGTTCGTCGAGCTGGCACAGGTCTTCGTTGCGCGCGCACATCAGGTTCTGCTCGCTCAAGACTTCGGCGCCGTCGCGCTGGGCCAGCAATGCGCGTACGTCGTCGACGGTGGCGAAGTCGCCCTCGACCTTTACCGCATCGACGCCCAGCGCTTCGCGGTAACGGGCAAAAAATTTCACGGTGACGTTCATGGCTGCTCCGCCTGGAAATGCCCGCTCTTGCCGCCGACCTTCTCCAGCAGGCGCACGCTTTCGATGGTCATGCCGCGATCCACGGCCTTGCACATGTCATAGATGGTCAGGGCGGCGACGCTGGCGGCGGTCAGGGCCTCCATCTCGACACCGGTCTGCCCGGACAACTTGCAGCACGCCACGATGCGCACGCTGTCCTCGCCTTCGGCACTGAGTTCGACCTTGACCCCGGTCAGCATCAGCGGATGGCACAGGGGAATCAGGTCGCTGGTCTTTTTCGCCGCCTGGATGCCGGCAATGCGGGCCACGGCGAACACATCGCCCTTGGGGTGACCGCCACTGACGATCATTTGCAAGGTTTCGGGCAGCATGCGCACCAGCGCCTGGGCCGTCGCTTCACGGAAGGTCACGTCTTTTTCGGTGACGTCGACCATGTTGGCGCGGCCTTGGGAATCGAGATGAGTCAGCACGGGGTTACTCCTGATCAGGAGTTTCGATTGTAAACCTGTGGGTCAGATTTCCGCACGCCAGATTATCGGATGGCCGCATTCCTGTAGGAGCTGGCTTGCCAGCGATGAGGGCCTTGAATTCAATGCAAGCTTCAAGGCCCCCTTCGCTGGCAAGCCAGCTCCTACAAGGTTTTTGTCGGCCATAAAAAACCGGGCGGCTTTGGGGCCGCCCGGTTTTGGGTGAAGGTTACAGATGCGATTCGGCGTATTCGGCCAGGATTGAACGTGGCACCCCTTGCAGGGTGATGTGCACCCCGTTCGGGAAGTCCTTGAAGCGTTCAGTCAGGTAGGTCAGCCCGGAGCTGGTCGCGGACAGGTAAGGGGTGTCGATCTGTGCCAGGTTGCCCAGGCACACTACTTTTGAACCGGCGCCGGCACGGGTGATGATGGTTTTCATCTGGTGCGGCGTGAGGTTCTGGCATTCATCGATCAGGATCAGGCTCTGTTGGAAGCTGCGGCCCCGGATGTAGTTGAGGGATTTGAACTGCAACGGCACTTTGCTGAGGATGTAGTCGACGCTGCCATGGGTGCTTTCGTCATCCATGTGCAAGGCTTCGAGGTTGTCGGTGATGGCGCCCAGCCAAGGCTCCATTTTTTCCGCTTCGGTGCCGGGCAGGAAGCCGATCTCCTGGTCCAGGCCTTGCACGCTGCGGGTGGCGATGATGCGGCGGTAGCGCTTGCTGACCATCGTCTGTTCAATGGCCGCGGCCAGCGCGAGGATGGTTTTACCGGAGCCTGCGGCACCGGACAGGTTGACCAGGTGGATGTCCGGATCGAGCAAGGCATACAGCGCCAGGCTCTGATAGATGTCCCGCGGCTTGAGGCCCCAGGCTTCCTGGTGCAGCAGCGGTTCCTGGTGCAGGTCCAGGATCAGCAGTTTGTCTTCCTCGATCTCCTTGATCCAGCCGACGAACCCCTGCTCGTCGATGATGAACTCGTTGATGTGCACTGCGGGCAGGTTGTCGATCAGCTGTACCTGATGCCAGGTGCGGCCGTGGTCCTGGCGGGTTTCGACCTTGCTCACGCGGTCCCAGAAGGAGCCGGTCATGTTGTGGTAGCCATTAGGTAGCAGCGATACGTCGTCGACCAGTTGGTCGGTGCTGTAGTCCTCGGCCGCGATCCCGCAGGCGCGGGCCTTGAGGCGCATGTTGATGTCTTTGGTAACCAGCACCACGGGCTTCTGTGGGTCCCGCGCGTGCAGGTCGATCAATTGGTTGATGATTTTGTTGTCGTTCAGGTGCTCGGGCAGAATCAGGTTCGGCTCGGCGTGCTTGCTCATCAGAATTGACAGCAAACCCTTGGGTCCGCTCTTGCCCCGCTGGATCGGCACACCCTGCTCGACGTCCTCGGGTGAGGCATCGCCCAGGGTCTTGTCGATCAGCCGGATGGCCTGGCGGCATTCGGCGGCAACGCTGTGATGCCCGCTCTTGAGCTTGTCGAGTTCCTCAAGCACGGTCATCGGGATCGCGACGTGGTGTTCTTCGAAGTTAAGCAGCGCGTTTGGATCGTGAATCAATACGTTGGTATCGAGTACATAAAGGATTGGCTGGTTGGAAGAAGAGCTACGTCCGTGATCATCCATACTCGGTCACCTTTGTGGGAGCCAGTCGACGCAATACCTTGGCGGTGCTGCGCCTCGAAGTGACTACCGAATACACCTGCGGGGACTCAAGTGTTCTGCATACATGCGGGTCTTGGGAGACGCCACCTGTGTTGCAGGTTTCGGCGGTCTGTCTTCGTAATACTCCAAAACCCATGACAGAAAAAAGTACTTTGACGCTTTTTTGAAGTTTATTTTTCAGAATGACCAATAACACTTGGCGGACTGCCATCACCCGTTTACAGTCGGAAGTCAACCTGCAGCAAAATCACCTCTAAAATCGCCTTTCACCCAATGTTTACGGGCTTTGGCGGTTTTCAGCGAAATCCCTCCTGACAGTCTTCCCACCCGATCCCGCTCTGCGCCGTTTGTGTGATCAGCCAGGGCAACGCCGTTTTCACCCCCTCCTGCTTCACATTGAAATTGATCACCCCGTGGCGCCACAGCAGCATCAGGGTCAGCACCCGTTGCGCACTCTGGCTGCCCTTGAGCTTGCCCGCACCGTCCTGGGCATCGATATCCCACAGGGCGACCTGCAAGCCCTGGGCCTTGAAGAAAGCGGCGGCGTCGGCGCGGCGCTGGCCATCGGGCGGGCGAAACAGCGGCACGAAGTTCTCCGGCAGCTTGCTTTTGGCCAGCTCGACGCTGCGGCGTACCGAGTCCTGCCAGTCCTGCCAGTGGCTGTGGGAGCGAAATTCCCAGCCCTGCACGCCGATGCACTGGGTTGACCAGGTCGACTGCAGGCTGGCCACCGAGCGCTCGTTTAAACGGGCCTGGAGGTCCTTGCCGAGCACGAAGAAGGTGCCACTGAGGTTCGCCTTGCGCAGGTACTCGGCAATCCAGTCGGTATTGTCCGGCGTGGCATTGGCGGCGCTGTCGAAGGTCATTAGAAACAGCCGATCATGCATGCCGTCGCCATTGCGTTCATAGTCGCCAAAACGATCGACTTCGCTGCTGGTTTGCGGGAACAGCGCCGCCTTGCGCAGTTGCTCATCCAGGTACTGGGTGTGGAACAGGCGACTCGGCTCGGACCATCGGGTGTAGTAGCTGTCCTCGCTGAGCTGGAACTTGCCGGCCTGCTCGCGCAAGGTGGCCATGTCCTCGACCAGGAAACAGAAGGAGGCGTCCTGGTCGCAACTCTGCTGAGCGAAGTTGTAGTTGGCCAGCAGGCGTTGCCACAGGCGCTGGCGAACCCGATTGACCGACTCCAGGTTGATGGTGCGCAAGCCAAGGCGTTGCGCCAGCGCCGCCTCGTCCAGGGCTTCACTGGCCAGCAGCACCCGGGCGAACATGAGGATTTCGGCCCGCGAGGCGACATCGAACAGGGTCGGGTTGTCGAGTTTTTCCGGCCAGGTGCTGCGATCCAGCGTTGCTACTTCACCGGGTGCCGCGATGGCGCCGAAGCTAAATAGCCAGATCGAGATGAGAAAAACGATGCGCAATGGGAAGTCTCCATAACCGGGCCCGGGCGGCACTATATCGCGGGGAGATCAAAAGATCGCAGCCTCGCTCCGCGAGACAGCTCCTACAGGGGGGGCTGTTCCGAGTTCAAGCCAACCCGCTCCCGGGTACGGTCCATTTTCAAGCCAACCCGGTCCCGTAGGAGCTGTCTCGCGAAGCGAGGCTGCGATCTTGTCCCATGACGCCACCGATCACCTATCGCACCGATAGCTGGAGTCAACACGGTCAACCCCCTAGAATCGCCGCCACGATTAAAGGAGACGACTTCATGCTGACGGTGATTTCCCCCGCCAAGACCCTCGATTACGAAACGCCGCCGGCGACCCAGCGCTTTACCCAGCCGCAATACCTCGACCATTCCCAGGAGCTGATCCTGCAGCTGCGCGAGCTGACCCCGGCGCAGATCAGCGAACTGATGCACGTTTCCGACAAGATCGGCGGGCTCAACGCCGCCCGCTTCGGCAGCTGGACACCCGCCTTCACCCCGGCCAACGCCAAGCAGGCCTTGCTGGCGTTCAAGGGCGACGTCTACACCGGGCTCAATGCGCAAACTTTCAGCGAAGCCGACTTCGACTACGCCCAGCAACATCTGCGCATGCTCTCCGGCCTGTATGGCCTGCTGCGTCCCCTCGACCTGATGCAGCCGTACCGTCTGGAAATGGGCACCAAACTGGCCAATGCCCGGGGCAAGGACCTGTATGCCTTCTGGGGTACGCGGATCAGCGAATGGCTGAACGAAGCCCTGGCCGACCAGGGCGATGACGTGCTGCTCAACCTGGCGTCCAACGAGTATTTCTCGGCGGTCAAGCGCAGCGCCTTGAACGCACGCATCATCAACACCGAGTTCAAGGACCTGAAGAACGGTCAGTACAAGATCATCAGCTTCTACGCGAAAAAGGCCCGGGGCATGATGAGCCGCTTCGTCATCGAAGAACGCATCAACGACCCGCAAGCCCTCAAGCAGTTCGATGTTCAGGGCTATCGCTACAGCGCCGAACAGTCTAAACCGGACAACCTGGTGTTCCTGCGCGACCACGCACCAGAGTAAATCAACGGGTCGGCGCACGACCTTCCAACTCCCCTCGTGCGCCCCCACTGATCTCCTCGAAATCCCTCGCTTTTTTCGTCATTTTTATGACGCCAAAATACCACCTGTCAATTTTCTAACTTTAGTTTCACTCGACTTCGATCATTTTTTTCAGTAGTGGCACCGAAAAAAATTATCGATAGTGGCAAAAAACTATCCCCTCCAATAATCCGCCTATATATAAAGGGCGAAACGGCAAGTGCTATCAATTTGAGAGCAGTGCCATCTTCGACAATATTTCAAGAAATTTCAGATTTCGTGATGAGCGGGCCGGAACTATGTCCAGATGCACCGCTCATACCACCGGTAACGATTCTCGCCGTGGATGTACGAGATAACTTACGCAGATCAGGGAACCATGTAGTGAAGTTGCAATACTAACTTCCACTGACTAACCCCCTGATTTGGGCAACACCAGAACGCACAGGAGATACGCACCATTAATATCCCCTGCAAGGCCAAGGCCGCGTCCCTATAAACGTGCTCACCCGGGCACCAAAACGCTTGATCTACGGGCTTTCGGCCTGACATCGAGCGTGCAGGAACATTGCACGAACTTCTTCTGAACAGAGGACGCGCTGCATAACAGGGCAAGTCATAACAACAAGGCCTAGTTGCGCACACCTTGAGTGCACTTATTTAGACACTCGGAACTTTTATGCCAGCACGCGGTATTGTCGCGCCTGCCAGGCGTAACTTCCGCGTGCACTATAACCGCTGAACACCATTAACTCCGGCCATCTAACGGCTTGATCAACACTGAGGTAAATGCGATGCGCATCAGCATATTTGGTTTGGGTTACGTAGGCGCTGTCTGTGCCGGCTGCCTGTCTGCACGGGGCCATGACGTCGTTGGCGTCGATGTTGCCAAAGACAAGATCGATATGATCAATGCCGGCAAATCGCCGATTGTTGAACCAGGCCTGGGCGAACTTCTGGCCCAGGGTATCCAGACCGGTCGCCTGCGTGGCACCACCAACTTCGCCGAGGCGATTCGCGACACCGACCTGTCGATGATCTGCGTCGGTACGCCGAGCAAGAAGAACGGCGATCTGGAACTGAACTACATCGAAGCCGTGTGCCGCGAGATCGGTTTTGTCCTGCGTGACAAGACCACCCGCCACACCATCGTGGTTCGCAGCACCGTGCTGCCAGGTACCGTGGCCAACGTGGTGATCCCGATTCTCGAAGACTGCTCCGGCAAGAAGGCCGGCGTCGATTTCGGTGTTGCCGTGAACCCTGAGTTCCTGCGCGAAAGCACCGCCATCGCCGACTACGACCAGCCGCCAATGACCGTCATCGGCGAGTTCGACAAGGCCTCGGGCGACGTTCTGCAATCGCTGTACGAAGAACTCGACGCACCGATCATCCGCAAGGACATCGCCGTTGCCGAAATGATCAAGTACACCTGCAACGTGTGGCACGCCACCAAGGTGACCTTCGCCAACGAGATCGGCAACATCGCCAAGGCCGTCGGCGTCGATGGTCGTGAAGTGATGGACGTGGTCTGCCAGGACAAGACCCTGAACCTGTCCCAGTACTACATGCGCCCGGGCTTCGCCTTCGGCGGTTCCTGCCTGCCCAAAGACGTGCGCGCCCTGACCTACCGCGCCGGGTCCCTGGATGTGGAAGCACCGCTGCTCAACTCGCTGATGCGCAGTAACGAGTCCCAGGTGCAGAACGCCTTCGACATCGTTTCCAGCCACGACAAACGCAAAGTCGCCCTGCTGGGCCTGAGCTTCAAGGCCGGCACCGACGACCTGCGCGAAAGCCCGCTGGTGGATCTGGCGGAAATGCTGATCGGCAAGGGCTACGACCTGAGCATCTACGACAGCAACGTCGAATACGCCCGCGTTCACGGCGCGAACAAGGACTACATCGAGTCGAAGATCCCCCACGTCTCGTCCTTGCTCAACGCCGACTTCGACGAAGTGATCAACAACTCCGACGTGATCATCCTCGGCAACCGTGACGAGAAATTCCGCGCCCTGGTGCAGAACGTTCCACACGGCAAGCAGGTGATCGACCTGGTCGGCTTCATGTCCAAGGCCACCAGCGTGACTGGCCGGACTGAAGGCATCTGCTGGTAACGCGGTATCTGTAGGAGCTGCCGCAGGCTGCGATCTTTTGGCGCAGGCGATGGCTAAAGATCAAAAGATCGCAGGCTTCGCCAGCTCCTACAGGGACTCTGGCGTCATCCAGAACGGGTGCCGCCAGTTTTCACAAGCCTGCCTTAACCCCATCGGGCCACCCCACAGGCTCGCCCGAGATCGAGACGGATGCAGATTATGCACAGGCTAAAGCACGGCCTACTCCAGGCCGCCGGTTGGCTGTTCTACCTGAGTTTATTGATGGGCATCGCCATGGCGCTGCCTGTGTCCACGTTCGACTCCGAGTCGAAGGACTTCATTTTCCTGATCGGTATCGTCGGTATCTGGCGCTACTCGATGGGTGCCACGCACTTTCTGCGCGGCATGCTGTTCCTGTACGTGGTCTACCCGCACCTGCGGCGCAAAGTGCGCAAGCTGGGCAAGGCGGCGGACCCGTCCCATGTCTTTTTGATGGTCACCAGTTTTCGTATCGATGCGCTGACCACCGCGCAGGTCTACAGCTCGGTGATCCGTGAAGCGATCGACTGCGAGCTGCCAACCACCGTGGTCTGCTCCATCGTTGAAATGTCCGATGAACTGCTGGTCAAGAGCCTGTGGAACCGGATGAACCCGCCTGCCCGGGTCAAGCTCGACTTCGTGCGCATTCCCGGCACCGGCAAGCGCGACGGCCTGGCCTACGGTTTCCGCGCCATCTCCCGCCACCTGCCGGATGACCGCGCCGTGGTGGCCGTGATCGATGGCGACACCGTGCTCGGCGAGGGCACAGTGCGCAAGACCGTGCCGTGGTTCCAGCTGTTCGGCAACGTCGGCGGCCTGACCACCAACGAGTTCTGCGAAGTGCGCGGCGGCTACATCATGAGCGAATGGCACAAGCTGCGTTTCGCCCAGCGCCACATCAACATGTGCTCGATGGCCCTGTCCAAGCGCGTGCTGACCATGACCGGGCGCATGTCGGTGTTCCGTGCCACCGTGGTGACCAACCCGGAATTCATCGCCGACGTGGAAAGCGACTCGCTGCAACACTGGCGCCTGGGTCGTTTCAAGTTCCTCACCGGCGACGACAAGTCGAGCTGGTTCAGCCTGATGCGCCTGGGCTACGACACCTTCTACGTGCCGGACGCGGCGATCAACACCGTCGAGCATCCGCCTGAGAAGAGCTTCATCAAGGCCAGCCGCAAGCTGATGTTCCGCTGGTACGGCAACAACCTGCGCCAGAACTCCCGGGCCCTCGGCCTTGGGGTCAAACGCCTCGGTGCGTTCACCTCGGTGGTGCTGTTCGATCAGCGCGTGTCGATGTGGACCTCCCTGCTGGGCTTGACCGTGGCGCTGATCGCCAGCTTCAAGTACGGCACCGCGTTCATCCTGGTGTACCTGCTGTGGATCGGCATCACCCGCCTGATCCTGACCCTGTTGCTGTCCTGCTCCGGCCACCGGATCGGCCCGGCATACCCGGCGATTCTCTATTACAACCAGATCGTCGGCGCGCTGGTGAAGATCTACGTGTTCTTCCGCCTCGACCAACAGTCCTGGACTCGCCAGCCCACTTCCCTGACCCGTGATCTCGCCAGCTTTCAACGTTGGTTCAACACCTGGTCGTCTCGGACCATGACCTTCTCCGCCGGCAGCATTTTTGTCGCCGTGCTGCTGATGATGGTCTGACCGCCCCCTTATTGAATTAACCAGGAAATCGCCCATATGAATACCGCCGTCAACGCCAACGTAGTGCATGAATCCGAAGCCCAGCGCCAACACGCCCGAGTGAAAATCCCGGCCAAGCTGCGTTTCTTCGGCCCTGACCGTACGCCGGTCGAAGCGCGAGTGATCGACCTGTCCGCCGGTGGCCTGGCCTTCAATGCCGGGCAACTGCCACTGAAGATCGGCGACAAGTACAAGGCCCGCCTGCAGTTCGTCATCGACAACCTCGGCCTGGCCATGGACGTGGAATTGCAGGTGCGCTCCCATGATCGCGAGACCGGTCGTACCGGCTGCCAGTTCCAGAACCTGGAACCGCAGGACATCTCGACCTTGCGCCACCTGATCACTTCGCACCTGGCGGGCGACATCGTCACCATCGGTGAAGTGCTGGCGACCCTGCAGCGCGACAACTTCACCAAGGCGCGCAAGATCAAGGACGGCGGCCACGGCATGAGCGCGTTCGGGCGCATGAAAGCAGTGACACTGAGCCTGGGGGTTTTCGTCGTCGGCCTGGCGGCGTTCGGCTTCATCTTCAAATCGGTGTACGGCATGTACTTCGTCAGCCACGCCCAGGCCGGCCTGGTCAGCGTGCCGGGCGTGAACATCACCATGCCCCGCGACGGCACCGTGCAGAGCCTGGTGAAAGGCGATGGCGTCGCTGCCAAAGGCGCACCGCTGGCGACCTTCAGCACCAGCATGCTCGACGTGCTCAAGGGTCACCTGGAAGACGATCAACTGGCCCCGGCCAAGGTTGAAGAGCTGTTCGGCAAGCAGATGACCGGCACCCTGACCTCGCCGTGCGATTGCACCGTGGCCCAGCAAATGGTCGCCGACGGTCAGTACGCCAGCAAAGGCGACGTGATCTTCCAACTGGTGCCACGCAATACCGAAGCCAACGTCGAGGCGCGCTTCTCCTATCGCCAGTTCGGCGACGTTCTGCCAGGCACCCCGGTGCGCTTCCAGATCGCCGGCGAAGACAAGACCCGCACCGGCAAGATCGTCAGCAGCACCAGCCTGAAAAGCGCCGACCTGTCATCCGACATCCGCGTCCTGATCCAGCCTGACGAAGCCCTGGACAGCAGCCTCGCCGGCCGTCCGGTGGAAGTGAACAGCGACCGTGGCCCGAACCTGAACTGGCTGATCGACAAAGCCATGGCTGCTGGTCTGTAACCGGAGGACATGCACGTGACGACGCCACCAATTCCAAGAACACCGCAGTCCCTGTGGGAGCTGGCCTGCCAGCGATTGGATCAATGCGGTACCGCTGGAACACCGAGTCGAATGCATCGCCAGCAGGCTGGCTCCCACATAGGATTGATGGTGTGCTCGCTGGCATTGGCAGTCAGCCTCGCCGGTTGCGCCGGCCTGCCCGACCAGCGCCTGGCCAACGAAGCGCTCAAGCGCGGCGATACCGCCACTGCCGCGGCGAACTACCAGCAACTGGCAGACCTGGGCTACAGCGAAGCCCAGGTTGGCCTGGCCGATCTCCAGGTCGACAGCCGCGACCCGGCGCAGATGAAACAGGCCGAAGCGACTTACCGCGCCGCGGCCAGCGTTTCACCGCGGGCCCAGGCACGCCTGGGTCGCCTGCTGGTGGCCAAGCCCGGCTCCACCGAAGCCGAACAGCACGAAGCCGAAGGCCTGTTGAAAAAAGCCTCGGCCGCCGGCGAAGGCAACACCCTGATCCCGTTGGCGATGCTGTACCTGCAATACCCGCACAGCTTCCCCAACGTCGACGCCCAGCAGCAGATCAGCCAATGGCGCGCCGAAGGCAAGCCGGAAGCGGGCCTGGCGCAAGTGCTGCTGTATCGCACCCAGGGCACCTACGACCAGCACCTCGACGAAGTGGAAAAGGTCTGCAAGGCGGCGCTCAACACCACCGACATCTGCTACGTCGAACTGGCCACGGTCTACCAGAAACAGGCCAAGCCGGAGCAACAGGCCGAGCTGATCAAGCAGATGCAGGCCGCTCACAGTCGCGGCGCCGTTTCCGCCCAGCGTGTCGACAGCGTCGCCCGCGTGCTCGCCGATCGGACCCTGGGCACGCCCGACGAAAAAACCGCGCAGTCGCTGCTTGAACCCATCGCTCCAGGCTACCCGGCCTCGTGGGTCACCCTCGCGCAACTGATCTACGACTTCCCGGAACTCGGCGATGTCGACCAGATGATGAAGTACCTGGACAACGGCCGCGCCGCCGACCAACCGCGCGCCGAGCTGTTGCTGGGCAAGCTCTACTACGAAGGCAAGATGGTCCCGGCCGACGCCAAGGTCGCCGAGGAACACTTCCAGAAAGCCGTCGGCCGTGAAGTCGCCGCCGATTACTACCTTGGCCAGATCTATCGCCGTGGCTACCTGGGCAAGGTCTATCCGCAGAAGGCCCTGGATCATCTGCTGACCGCTGCGCGTAACGGCCAGAACAGCGCCGACTTCGCCATCGCCCAACTGTTTTCCCAAGGCAAAGGCACCAAGCCTGACCCGCTCAATGCATACGTCTTCAGCCAGTTGGCCAAGACCCAGAACACCCCGCAAGCCACCGAGCTTGCGCAAACCCTCGAAGCCCAACTGCCGCCTGCGCAGCTGGCCGAGGCCCAGCGCCTGTTGAAACAGGAACAGGCGGTTCGCGGCAACTTGAGCCAGAACACGCTGCAACTGCACGCCCTGCAAGAAGAAGACGGCGAGGAATCCCTATGAAGTTGAATCCATTCATGAAGGCCGGAATCGGCCTGACATTCGCGCTGATCTGGTCGTGCCCGACACTGGCGGCGATGACTGAAGAAACCAAGAACTACGGCCTGGACGTGAAAATCACCGGCCAGTCCGAAGACGACCGAGACCTGGGCACCCAGAGTGGCGGCGACGTCAATGGCCTGGGCCTCGACCTGCGCCCGTGGGTGTATGGCGAGAGCGGCGCGTGGAGCGCGTATGCAATGGGTCAAGCCGTGACGTCCACCGACATCATCGAGACCGATACCCTGCAGCAATCCGAAGGCACCGAAAACACCGTCAACAATGACCGCAAGACCAAGAAGAACTACCTGGCGATGCGCGAGTTCTGGGTCGGCTACAGCGGCTTCACGCCCTACCCTGGCGAAATCCTGAAATTCGGCCGCCAGCGTCTGCACAACGACGACGGTCAATGGCGCGACACCAACATCGAAGCCCTGAACTGGACCTTCGACACCACCCTGTTGCGCGCCAACGCCGGTATCGCCGAACGCTTCAGCGAGTACCGCACTGACCTGAAGGAACTGGCGCCGAAGGACAAGGATCGCCTGCACGCCTACGCCGATGCCGAATACCAATGGACACCGGGCCACTGGGCCGGCATTCGCGGTCATCACACCCACGATGACGGCAAGCTCGATTATCCAGAGCCGGGTGTGGCCGGCGATTCGCTGGACAAGAAACAGAACGGCGATATCAGCTGGCTGGGCCTGCAGGCCAACAGCGACGCCTACAACTGGCGCAACACCAACACGGTCAACTACTGGGGCAGCATCACCGGCATGAGCGGCGACCGCGACACGGTCAACCCGCTGAACGCCGATGGCACCGCACCGGCGCAAGCCAAGCACAGCGGCGATGTCGATGGCTGGGCCACCGACCTGGGCGTACGTCTGCGCCTCGATCCGCAATGGCAAGTCGGTGCGGCCTACGCCCGTGCCAGCGCCGATTACGAACAGAACGGCCTGGAAAGCAACCGCTCGAGCTACACCGGTACCCGCTCGCGTGTGCACCGTTTCGGCGAAGCCTTCCGTGGCGAAATGAACAACATGCAATCGGCCACCCTGTTCGGTTCGTGGATGCTCAACGACGAGTACGACGCCAGCCTGATCTACCACAAGTTCTGGCGCGTCGACGGCAACAAGCCGATCACCAGCAACGGCATCGACGCCGTGCAGAACAACACCGACGACGTCACCGGCGCGGTGCTGTCCAGCACGTCCCTGCCACTGAACGATGGTGATAAAGACCTCGGCCAGGAAATGGATCTGGTGGTCACCAAGTACTTCAAGCAAGGCCTGCTGCCGGCGGCATTGAGCCAGAAGATCGATGAGCCTTCGGCCCTGGTGCGCTTCCGTGGCGGTGTGTTCAAGCCGGGCGACGCCTACGGCAAGGAAGTCGATTCGTACATGCACCGCGCGTTCGTCGACGTGATCTGGCGCTTCTGATGCACATTGCGAAGGGAGTCCCCGACATGAACAGTGCCAAGAAAGGGTCCTTGACCTTGCTCGCCGGCGCCCTGCTGCTGGCCAGCGCGACTGCCTTCGCCAATGTGGAGCCGGCCGCCAAGCCGGCCACCATGGCCAAGGAACTGCAACAGGCCAAGACCTATACCGTCAGCAGCGCACCGACCGCGCCGCTGGAGCTGGCCACGCCGAAACTGCCGGACACCTCGGGCTACACCGCCGAAGCCATCGCCGCAAAAGTCGTGCGCAGCAAGGCCGGCAAGATCAGCGTGCGCCGCATGATGCAGGAAGACGCCCTGAAGGACTTCATCGGCGGCGACAACAAGATGGCCGAGTGGGTCGTGCGCCAGCACGGCATCCCCCAGGCGATCTTCGTTGACGACGGCTACATGAACCTCAAGGACCTGGCGAAGAAGCTGCCCAAGCAGTACTTCAGCGAAACCTCGCCGGGCGTATTCCTGGCCAAGTTGCCGATCGTGGTGGGCAACAAGGGCATCCTGGAAATCGACAAGCAGACCCAGGAACTGCGCCTGTCCCAGGAGGCCGGCTCGTTCCTGGTCAACGACGGCCAGTTGTTCGTGCGTGATACCAAAATCACTGGCTGGAGTGAGAAGGCCAACGGCCCGGCGGCCTTCAAGTCGCCCAAGGAATTCCGTCCGTTCCTGCTGTCCTGGGGCGGCACCGAGACCTACATCGCCAACAGCAAGATCGCCAGTTTCGGCTACGCCAACAGTAAGTCCTACGGCGTGAGTATTTCCCAGTACACGCCGAACATGGCCAAGGTACTCAAGCGTCCTGAGCCGACCGGCTGGATCGTCGGTTCCGAGTTCTCGGACATGTGGTACGGCTTCTACTGCTACGAAACCCGCGACTTCGTGGTCAAGGGCAACACCTACAAAGACAACATCGTCTACGGCATCGACCCCCACGACCGTTCCCACGGCCTGATCATTGCCGACAACACGGTGTTCGGGACCAAGAAGAAGCACGGGATCATCATTTCCCGTGAGGTCAACGACAGCTTCATCTTCAACAACCGCAGCTACGACAACAAGTTGTCGGGCCTGGTGATCGACCGTAACAGCGTGAACAACCTGATCGCCCATAACGAGATCTACCAGAACCACACCGACGGCATCACCCTCTACGAGAGTGCCGACAACCTGCTGTGGGGCAACAAGGTGATCAGCAACCGTCGTCACGGCATCCGCATTCGTAACAGCGTGAACATTCGCCTGTACGAAAACGTCGCCATGGCCAACGGCCTGACCGGCGTCTACGGCCACATCAAGGACCTGACCAACACCGACCGTGACATCAAGCTCGACCCGTTCGACGCCCAGGTGTCGCTGATCGTGGTCGGCGGTGAACTGGCGGCCAATGGCAGTGGCCCACTGTCCATCGACTCGCCGCTGAGCGTCGAGTTGTATCGCGTGTCCATGCTCGCCCCGACCAAATCCAGCGGCATCAGCTTCTCGGGGATTCTCGGCGAGCGCCAGGATGAAATTCTCGACCTGCTGGTGCGCCAGCAGAAAGCCGTGCTGATCGACCCTGTCGAACGCCAGACCGAAATGCGGGACTGAGGATAATTTTATGCACCCACACTTGATCAAATTACTCAGCCTGTCGGCCCTGACCGCCGGCATTCTCGCCGCCAGCGGTGGTGTTCGCGCCGATGAAGTGCAAGCACCGAAATTCAGCGCCGAGCCGTGCTGCAGCCTGTGCCCCGCCGCCCACGACGCGAAGAACTACACCACGCGTTACCAGCAGAACTTCACCACGCTGGTACAGGCCCAGGGCGACTGGTTGTTCCGTACGCAAGAAGACTTGCGCACCGAATTCGACACCACACCTGCCGGCTACAAGCGCATGAAGCAACTGCACGATGCGTTCAAGAGCAAAGGCGTGGAGCTGGTGGTGGTTTACCAGCCGACCCGTGGCCTGGTGAACCGCAACAAGTTGAACCCGGCAGAAAAAGCCAGCTTCGATTTCGACAAGGCGCTGAAGAACTACAAGACCATGCTCGGCCGTTTCGCGCAGATGGGTTACGTGGTACCGGACCTGTCGCCGCTGACCAACGAGTCGCTGCCCGACACCCTGCCCGCCCACGATTTCTACTTCCGCGGCGACCAGCACTGGACGCCGTATGGCGCCCAGCGCACGGCAAAAATCGTGGCCGAAAAGGTCAAGCAGATCCCGGCCTTCGCCGACATTCCCAAGCGTGAATTCGAGACCCACAAGTCGGGTCGCATGGGCAAGACCGGAACATTGCACAACATGGCTGGTCAACTCTGTGGCACCAGCTACGCGATCCAGTACATGGATCAATTCACCACCGAGCCGAAAGGCGAAGCAGGCGATGGCGATCTGTTCGGCGATTCCGGCAATCCGGAAATCACCTTGGTCGGCACCAGCCACAGTGGCAAGAACTACAACTTCGCCGGTTTCCTCGAAGAGGCCATCGGCGCCGACATTCTCAACGTGGCGTTCCCCGGCGGTGGCCTGGAAGGTTCGATGCTGCAGTACCTGGGCAGCGAAGAGTTCCAGAAGAACCCGCCGAAGATTCTCATCTGGGAATTCTCGCCGCTCTATCGCCTCGACCAGGAAACCATCTACCGCCAGATGATGGCGCTGCTGGACAACGGTTGCGAAGGCAAGGATGCACAGATGTCCGCCAGCACCACGCTGAAGCCGGGCAAGAACGAGCTTATGGTCAACAGCAAAAACCTGAACCTGCAAAACAGCAGTCACCAGGTCGACATCCGCTTCGCCGACACCTCGGTGAAAACCTTGCAAGCCACCCTCTGGTACATGAACGGGCGCCACGAGGACATCAAGATTGACAAACCGGAAACCTCCGACACTGACGGACGTTTCGCCTTCGAGTTGCGCACGGACGAAGACTGGGCCTCGCAGAACCTGCTGGCCGTCGAAATCCAGGGCCCTGAAAAAGCGGGCACCGCGCCACAGAAAGTCGAAGCGAAAATCTGCAAACGCAACGTATTCCCGAACGCTGAGCAACGTACTGCTTCAGCCGGGCAATGAGGTCTGCTATGCGAAATCCGAAACTTGCAACATTGACGCTGTTGAGCCTGGCGATGTTCGCCGGTGCGACCCAGGCCGCGGCGCCACTGCGCCCGCCACAGGGCTATTTTGCGCCGATCGAGAAAGTCAAAACCGGCGACAAGAGCGACGGCTGCGATGCCATGCCGACGCCCTACACCGGCTCGCTGCAATTTCGCAGCAAGTACGAAGGTTCGGACAAGGCCCGTTCAACACTGAACGTGCAGTCGGAAAAAGCCTTCCGCGACAGCACCGCCGACATCACCAAGCTCGAGCGCGGCACCAGCAAGCGCGTCATGCAGTTCATGCGTGACGGTCGCCCGGAACAGCTGGAATGCACCCTGAACTGGTTGACGGCGTGGGCCAAGGCCGATGCGTTGATGTCCAAGGACTTCAACCACACCGGCAAGTCGATGCGCAAATGGGCGCTGGGCAGCATGGCGTCGTCCTACATTCGCCTGAAGTTTTCCGACTCCCACCCGCTGGCCAACCATCAGCAGGAGTCGCAGTTGATCGAAGCCTGGTTCAACCGCATGGCCGACCAGGTGGTCAGCGACTGGGACAACCTGCCGCTGGAAAAAACCAACAACCACTCGTACTGGGCCGCCTGGTCGGTGATGGCGACCTCGGTCGCCACCAACCGCCGCGACCTGTTCGACTGGGCCGTGAAGGAATACAAGGTCGGCGCCAATCAGGTTGATGCGGACGGTTATCTGCCGAACGAACTCAAGCGCCAGCAACGCGCCCTTGCCTATCACAACTATGCCCTGCCGCCGCTGGCGATGATCGCCAGTTTCGCCCAGGTCAATGGTGTGGATTTGCGTCAGGAAAACAATGGCGCCTTGAAACGCCTGGGTGATCGCGTACTCGCCGGGGTAGAAGACCCGGATGAGTTCGAGGAAAAGAACGGCAAGAAACAGGACATGACCGACCTGAAAGTCGACTCGAAATTCGCCTGGCTCGAACCGTTCTGCACCCTCTACACCTGCGCGCCGGAGGTGCTGGAGAAGAAGCATGACATGCAACCGTTCAAGACCTTCCGCCTGGGCGGGGATTTGACCAAGGTCTACGACCCGGCCAACGAAAAGGGCAAGGGTTCCTAGAACGACGCATTCCCCCTGTAGGAGCTGGCTTGCCAGCGATGCGGTGTGTCAGTCGACATCAATGTTGGATGTCAGACCGAATCGCTGGCAAGCCAGCTCCTACAGGGATCGCGGTGGTTTTTGAATGCAATGTGCCCCCGGTTTTTCGTGGGGGGTTTGGGGGGGCCGTTGGCCCTTGAATGTAGCTTCAAACAAGGAGAGATCGGGATGGTTTTTTCGTCCAACGTGTTCCTGTTTTTGTTCTTGCCGATCTTTCTCGGCTTGTACTACTTGAGCGGGCAACGCTATCGCAATCTGCTACTGCTGATCGCCAGCTACGTGTTCTACGCCTGGTGGCGTGTGGACTTCCTCGCACTGTTCGCGGCGGTCACGCTGTGGAACTACTGGATCGGCCTGAAAGTCGGCGCCGCTGGCGTTCGGACCAAACCGGCGCAGCGCTGGCTGCTGCTCGGCGTGGCGGTCGACCTGTGCATCCTCGGCTACTTCAAGTACGCCAACTTCGGCGTCGACAGCATCAACGCCATGATGACCTCCGTGGGCCTGGAGCCGTTTATCCTGACCCATGTGCTGCTGCCGATCGGCATCTCGTTCTACATCTTCGAGTCCATCAGCTACATCATCGACGTCTATCGTGGCGATACCCCGGCGACCCGCAACCTGATCGACTTCGCGGCGTTCGTGGCGATCTTCCCGCACCTGATCGCAGGTCCCGTGTTGCGTTTTCGCGACCTCGCCGACCAGTTCAACAACCGCACCCATACCCTCGACAAATTCTCCGAGGGCTGCACGCGGTTCATGCAGGGTTTCATCAAGAAGGTGTTCATCGCCGACACCCTCGCGGTAGTGGCCGACCATTGCTTCGCCCTGCAAAACCCGACCACGGGTGACGCCTGGCTCGGCGCCCTGGCCTACACCGCGCAGCTGTACTTCGACTTCTCCGGCTACAGCGACATGGCCATCGGCCTGGGCTTGATGATGGGTTTCCGCTTCATGGAAAACTTCAAGCAACCGTACATCAGCCAGTCGATCACCGAGTTCTGGCGCCGCTGGCACATCAGCCTGTCGACCTGGCTGCGTGACTACCTGTACATCACCCTGGGCGGTAACCGCAAAGGCACCCTGACCACCTATCGCAACCTGTTCCTGACCATGCTGCTCGGTGGCCTGTGGCACGGTGCGAACATCACCTACATCGTTTGGGGTGCATGGCACGGCATGTGGCTGGCGATCGAGAAAGCCCTCGGCCTGAACACTTCGCCACGCAGCTTCAACCCGATTCGCTGGGCACTGACCTTCCTGCTGGTAGTGATGGGCTGGGTGATCTTCCGGGCGGAAAACCTGCACGTGGCCGGTCGCATGTACGGCGCGATGTTCAGCTTCGGCGAGTGGTCGCTGTCGGAACTCAACCAGGCCAGCCTCACCGGCCTGCAAATCGCAACGTTGGTAGTGGCCTACGTGACCCTGGCGTTCTTCGGCCTGCGTGATTTCTACAGCAACCAGCCGCCAGTGAAGACCAAGCCTGAAGTGAATGTCGATGCCGATGGCCCGGCCGCCAGCGAACCCGGCCTGATCAAGGCAGCGCCTGGGGATAACCCGGCGAGCATCCACCAGCCTGGCTACACCGTCGGCGTCGATGCCCAGGTGCAACCGGCCTACTGGACCGCTGACTGGTCGCGCTACGCAATGCGCGCATTGGTACTGCTGCTGTTCATCGCCTCGATTCTCAAACTCTCGGCGCAAAGCTTCTCGCCGTTCCTTTACTTCCAGTTCTGAGGGATCTGACCATGACCCGCTCATTACGCATCTTCTACATCGCCCTGTTCCTGGTGACGCTGCTGGCCCTGGGCCTGTGGTCGGTCCGCAGCTTCCTCGGCTTCAGCACCAACGCCGATGCGACGGTGCTCAACGGCCGCTGGACCAAGGCCGTGGAGACGCACTACGACGACGAGTTCCCGATCAAGCGCCTGGGCACCAACCTCTGGGCCGCGCTGGACTTCAAGCTGTTCAACGAGGGTCGTCCGGGCGTCGTGCTCGGTCGCGACCAGTGGCTGTACAGCGATGAAGAATTCCATCCGACGGTCAACGAAGAGCTGAACCTGCAAGGCAACTACGCGCTGGTCGAAGGCGTGCGCCAGACCCTGAAAGACAAGGGTGTGAAACTGGTGATGGCGGTGGTTCCGGCCAAGGTGCGCCTGTACCCGGAACACCTCGGTGAGGTGAAACCGGCCAGCATCCACGCCAACCTCTACCAGGACTTCCACAAGCGTCTGGCCGCCGACCACATCCTTGCCCCTGATTTGCTGGGCCCGCTGCAAGCGGCCAAGCGCGACGGCAAGCAAGTGTTCCTGCGCACCGACACCCACTGGACTCCGGAAGGCGCCGAGATCGCCGCCAACCGCCTGGCCAGGACCATTGCCGACAAGTACCCGCTGAGCGGCGAACCGCAAAACTTCGTCACCGAGCCTGCGGAGAAAATCACCCACAAGGGCGACCTGCGTCTGTTCCTGCCACTGGACCCGCTGTTCGAAAACCTGATGCCGGCGCAAGAGCCTCTGCAGAAGCGCAACACCGTTGCCGCTGATGACCAGCCAGCCGCTGAAGACGCCCTGTTCGCCAACACCGAAGTGCCCGTGGCACTGATCGGCACCAGCTACAGCGCCAACCCTAACTGGAACTTCGTCGGCGCGTTGAAACAAGCGCTGCGCAGCGACGTGGTCAATTACGCCGAAGACGGCCACGGCCCGATCCTGCCGATGCTCAGCTACCTCAAAAGCGACGCTTTCAAGAACAGCCCGCCACAAGTGCTGATCTGGGAGTTTCCTGAACGCTATCTGCCTGTGAACAACGAAATCGGCGACGCCGACCCGCAGTGGGTCGCAGAGCTTAAACAAGCCGGCGCCCGCCAACAAAACGTAGCCATCAACACTAAATCCGAGACGCCCGACCGGGCGCAAAACTGAAAGAGAGAGGTACTACCATGACTTTCAAGACTACTCCTCGTCGTCTCGCCAAGACCTTTGCACTGGTTGCTGGTATGAGTGTGCTTTCGATGCAGGCCTTCGCCGGTGGCGATGCCGCACTGTACGGCCCGACCGCACCGAAAGGCTCGTCCTTCGTGAGGATCTACAACGCCAGCAACGCCGAAGTCAGCGCCACCGTCGGCAGCACCAACCTGAGCGATGTCGCGCCGCTGTCGAGCAGCGACTTCAGCTTCATGCCGGGCGGTGACTACAGCGCCAAGGTCGGCAGCCAGACCCTGCCGGTGAAACTGGCCGGCGACCACTATTACACCCTGGTCAACAACGCCAGCGGCGCACCGCAACTGATCGAAGAGCCGCCGTTCAAGAACAAGCAGAAATCCCTGGTGCGCGTGCAGAACCTCAGCGACAAGGCGCTGACCCTGAAAACCGCCGACGGCAAGACCGACGTGGTCCCGAACGTGGCCGCCAAGGGCCGTGGCGAGCGTGAAATCAACCCGGTCAAAGTCAGCCTGGCGCTATACGATGGCGCAACGAAAGTCGGCGACGTGAAACCGGTCGCCCTGGAACGCGGTGAAGCCGCCGTGCTGTACGTCACCGGCAGCGGCAGCAGCCTGTCGCCGGTCTGGGTAAAACGCCCGGTATCGACGCGCTAATCATTTTCCCGAATTGACCCGGCTCCGTGGGAGCCGGCCTGCCGGCGATGCAGGCCACTCGGTTTTGTCGATGTACCGAGGTGATGCCATCGCCAGCAGGCTGGCTCCCACAAAAGCCTAACCAAACGATTTTCAAGGAGTAACAACATGATTCCGGTGATCTTGTCAGGTGGTAGCGGCTCACGTCTTTGGCCGCTTTCCCGTAAGCAGTTCCCTAAACAGTTCCTGGCCCTGACCGGCGAGCACACCCTGTTCCAGCAAACCCTGGAACGCCTGGTGTTCGACGGCATGGACACGCCGATCGTGGTCTGCAACAAGGACCACCGTTTCATCGTCAACGAGCAGTTGGCCGCGCGCAAACTCGAAACCCAGCGCATCCTGATGGAACCGTTCGGCCGCAACACCGCGCCGGCCGTGGCCCTGACCGCGATGATGCTGGTCAACGAAGGTCGTGACGAACTGATGCTGGTCCTGCCGGCCGACCACGTGCTGGAAGACCAGAAAGCCCTGCAACGCGCCCTGGCCCTGGCCACCGTCGCCGCCGAAAACGGCGAAATGGTGCTGTTCGGCGTCCCGGCCACCAAACCGGAAACCGGCTACGGCTACATCAAGTCGACCAACGATTCACTGCTGCCCGAAGGCGTCAGCCGCGTTTCGCACTTCGTCGAAAAACCGGACGTGAAACGCGCCACCGAGTACGTCCAGTCCGGCGGTTACTTCTGGAACAGCGGCATGTTCCTGTTCCGCGCCAGCCGCTTCCTCGAAGAGCTGAAAAAGCACGATCCGGACATCTACGACACCTGCCTGCTGACCCTCGAGCGCAGCGCCCAGGACGCCGACACCGTGAGCATCGACGAAGCCACTTTCGCCTGCTGCCCGGACAACTCCATCGACTACTCGGTCATGGAAAAAACCCAGCGCGCCTGCGTCGTACCGCTGACTGCGGGCTGGAGCGATGTCGGCTGCTGGTCGTCGTTGTGGGAAGTGAATGCCAAAGATGCCAATGGCAACGTCACCAAAGGCGACGTGGTGATCCAGGACAGCAAGAACTGCATGATCCACGGCAACGGCAAACTGGTGTCGGTGATCGGCCTGGAAAACATCGTGGTGGTCGAAACCAAGGACGCCATGATGATCGCGCACAAGGACAAGGTCCAGGGCGTGAAGCAGATGGTCAACACCCTCAACGAACAGGGCCGCAGCGAAACCCAGAACCACTGCGAAGTCTATCGTCCGTGGGGCTCCTACGACTCGGTCGACATGGGCGGGCGTTTCCAGGTCAAGCACATCTCGGTGAAACCGGGCGCGTGCCTGTCGCTGCAGATGCACCACCACCGCGCCGAGCACTGGATCGTGGTCAGCGGCACGGCTGAAGTGACCTGCGACGAGAACGTGTTCCTGCTGACTGAAAACCAGTCGACCTACATTCCGATTGCTTCGGTGCACCGCCTGCGCAACCCGGGCAAGATTCCACTCGAGATCATCGAAGTGCAATCGGGCAGTTATCTGGGTGAGGACGATATCGAGCGGTTCGAAGACATCTACGGGCGTTCGACCCCGATTGAGCGTGGCGTGTCGGTGAAAACCATCGCGCAGTAAGCATTGTTTACCTTAAGCCCCCGCTCAACCCGCTGCGTCCCCTATCCGCAGCGGGTTGACCGGGGGCTTTTTTTGTCCGGGTTTTGTGTTGCCCAGGCTGGCCTCTTCGCGAGCAAGCCCGAGTTTTTCCAGGAGAAATGCGATCGAATGTGGGAGCGGGCTTGCTCGCGAATAGGCCAGCACATCCGCCACAAAATCTCGCCCATCGCCAACCTCCCCTACGCTTAGGTAGGATGGTCTCTCCATCCCCCAAGGTTTTCACGTCATGTTCATCGGTGTCCTGCTGGTCATCACCTGGCTGATCCTGCTCCTGCGCTATCCGACCAAAGCCTTGCCCGTGTCCATGGCCGCCGCCGTAGGCCTGGGCATCGTCGCCACCTGGGTCATCTGGATGGACCACCGCGAACTCAAACAGCTTGAACGCCTGGAACTGCGCATCAGCTACGCACCGCAACATTGCCCTGCCGACCGGCCGCTGCAATTGACCATGAGCAACGGTAACGACGTGCCGCTGACCGAGTTGCGCTGGCGCGTCGCCGCTTATGCGCCGGGCGACACCGTCAACCTGGCCGACAATCAGTACACCGCCCCTCGCTATCGCGGGCCTGGCGAATTGCAGGCTGGGGGTAGCTGGGAAGATTGCCTGCCCATGCCGCCGTTGCGCCCCGGCTATCGCCCGGAAACCCTGGAGTTTCGCGCCGAGCGTTTGCACGGCACTTTCTCCGACTGACCTCTCCCCCACTTTTTTGCACAAGGACCGCGCCATGCCCGTTGCGTTGATTACCGGATGTTCCAGTGGCATCGGCCGCGCCCTGGCCGATGCCTTCAAATCTGCTGGTTATACCGTCTGGGCCAGTGCCCGCAAGACTGAAGATGTCGCAGCGCTGACCACTGCCGGTTTTATTGCCGTGCAACTGGACGTCAACGATGGCCCGGCACTCGAACAATTGAGCGAACGGATCAACCAGCAACACGGCAGCCTCGATGTGCTGATCAACAATGCCGGCTACGGTGCGATGGGGCCTTTGCTCGATGGCGGCGTGCAGGCGATGCAGCGCCAGTTTGAAACCAACGTGTTCGCCATCGTCGGCGTGACCCGGGCGATGTTTGGTGTGTTGCGTCGGGCCAAAGGGATTGTCGTCAATATCGGTAGCGTTTCCGGGGTTCTGGTCACCCCTTTCGCAGGGGCTTATTGCGCCTCGAAAGCCGCGGTGCATGCCTTGAGCGATGCCTTGCGCATGGAACTGGCGCCGTTTGGCGTGCGGGTGATGGAGGTGCAGCCGGGGGCGATCGCTTCCAGTTTTGCCAGGAATGCCGGGCATGAGGCGGAGCAATTGATCACCGAACAATCGCCGTGGTTTCCGTTGCGCGAAGGTATTCGGGCACGGGCCAAGGCGTCCCAGGACAATCCGACGCCGGCCAGTGAGTTTGCCGCGGGGTTGCTCAAGGCCGTGCAGCAAAGCAAACCGCCGCGGCTGATTCGTCTTGGCAATGGCAGCCGGGCGTTGCCGTTGATGGCAGGGTTGTTGCCCAAGGGCTTGCTGGAGTCGGCGTTGATGAGGCGGTTCGGGTTGCGTGGGCAGCTCTGAGCCCCAGTCGACGCCTTCGCGAGCAAGCTCGCTCCTACAGTGCGTTGACCACTACCGTGCAGGTAATCCCCGCCGCCAGCAGCACCCCCTCCGGCACTTCATCGATGTGAATGCGCACCGGTACCCGTTGCGCCAGGCGCACCCAGTTGAAGGTCGGGTTCACGTCGGCGATCAGCTCCCGACTCTCCGGATTGTCGCGGTCGTAGATGCCGCGGGAGATGCTTTCCACGTGGCCCTTGAGCACTTCGCCGCTCATCAGTTGCATGTCGGCCTTATCGCCCACGCGCACGTGGGGCAATTTCGTTTCCTCGAAGAAGCCGTAGACCCAGAACGAGTTCATGTCGACCACGGCCATTTTCGCTTCGCCAATGCGCGCGTAGTCGCCGCGATGGACATTCAGGTTGGTCACGTAGCCATCCACCGCCGCACGCACTTCGGTGCGCTTGAGGTTCAGTTCGGCGGCTTCGAGTTGCGCCTGGGCCTGTTGGTAATCGGCCAGGGCCGAGTCGGCGAGGTTGCTGGCGTCGTCGCGGTTTTCCCGGGAGATCACCAGGTTGTCCATGTCGGCACGGCGATGGGCGTTGACCTTGCGCATCTCCCAGGTCGCCTTGCGTGACGCCACCAGCGACTGCGCCTGTTTGACCGCGAGGCGGTAGTGCTCGGGGTCGATGCGCATCAGCAGGTCGCCCTTCTTCACCAATTGGTTGTCGCGCACCGGCACGTCCACCACTTCGCCGGTGACGTCCGCAGCAACGTTGATGATGTCGGCGCGCACCCGGCCGTCGCGGGTCCACGGGGTCTCCATGTAATGCACCCAGAGTGTGCGGCCGATCCATATCGCCAGGGCCAGAACCAGCAGGGTGGCGAGCAGGCTGAAGAGCTTTTTCATCAGAGCATTCTCAACGATAAACAGTCAGCGCCATGGCGCCGAACAGACAGGTAAACAGGCTCAGGCGCAGCAGCGCCGGGTGCCAGAAGAAGCGGTACAGGTCGAACCCGGACAGGAAGCGGTCCAGTGCCCAGGCCAACGCCGCCGCAATGAAAAACATCAGGGTCATGGTCGGCATGTAAACGCCGTGGAAGGCGATTTCACGGGGCATGGTCAAGTCCTTGGGGCTTGGTGTTCGTGTAGGAAGCGAGCGGCGATTGCGGGTCGAGTAGCGAGGTGCGGATAAAGTGCAGGTAGCTCTTCACCCGGCGCAGCGCCGAGGTGTCGAAGTGCGGGGCGAAGGGTTCGTCGGTGGCTTGCACGCGGCTGATCGCATGATCGACGGCGATCAACGCGCGCTCCAGATTGCTCTGGCCCGGTTGCAGGAACAGCCGCACCAGCGCACGCCCCATCACGCGGATGGACTGGCGCCACGGCTGGGACTCGGCATAGGCCGGATGCACCGGCAGGATCGCCTGCTCCTTGCGCAATTCGATGATCGCGTGCCCGACTTCCAGCACAACGAACATCCAGCGCAACAGCTGCCGCTGCACCTGCGGCTGGCCCGTCGCGAAACCGTAGGCCTGATGCACCAGGTCGCGGGTGCGGCTTTCGAAACTCGACGCCAGGCCCTTGAGTTTGCCGCTGATGGCGTAGACCACCTGGCCGCGCAGGTCCTGCTCCAGGCGCTGCCACAACCAGCGGCTGTTCGGCGGCAGAATGATCGCCCCGGCCGCCGCACACACCAGCATGCCAAGCACCATGGCGATGTAGTCGTTGATGAAGCTGTAGGGGTTGTAGACCGTGAGGTTGTCCGGCACCGAACCGGTGCTGAAGAAGATCAGCAAGCCGAGGCCGACGCCGGCGTACTGCGGGCGCGAGGCCAGGAATGAACCGAGCACGATCACCGGCGCGAGCATCACGCACAGCAAGGGGAAACCGTCGATCCAAGGGAAGATGAAAAACATCTCGACGAAGCCGATCAGCGCGCCGAGAAACGTCCCGCAGGCCATCTGGAATGCCATGCGTTTCGGGTTCGGCGTGGCGGCGGACAGGCCCACGGTGGCCGCCGCGATGAGCGTCATGGTCGCCCCGCTCGGCCACGCCGTCGCCACCCAATAGCTGCCCAGCACCACCAGGATGAACGCAGCGCGAATCCCTGAGGCTGCCGACACCAGCCAGTTGGTTTGCGGGGTGAAGGGCTCGTCCCAGCGTTCGCGCTCGTGGCTGTGATCGGCCAATGAAGCGTGGGTCTGTGCATAACTGTGCAAATCGTCAACGAAGCGATAGAGCAATTCGTAGGCGGTGTGGAAATCCAGCAGCTCGGCATCGCTCGGCTCGCTCTCCTGGAACACCGCCCGCAGGCTGCGCACCCGCGCTGGCAAACTGGCCTTGTAGGCGGTCAGCGCCGAGACCAGACGCGCTGCATCGGCACTGGTCAGCGCGCGGCCGCTGAAGCCGTCGAGCAATTCGGCGAGGTCCTGCAAACCGGGCTTGATGGCTGCCACGGCGTGATCGGTGTCACTGCTGCGCAGGCGTTCGAGCAACTGGTGCAAGGCGTTGAATCGCGTGGTGATGCCCATGAACTCGCTGTTCAGGCGACTGAGCCGACCGTTGCGTCGACGCATGTGCGGGTCTTCGAACACGGTGACGCTGCGCAGCCCCTCCAGGCCAACCGCTTCGGCAATGAAGCGCACGTTGCCGGCCTCGAAAGCCTCACGCTGGCTGCGCCCGCGCAAGCCGTCGGTGACAAACAAGGCGAAGACTCCGAAGCGCTGATACAGGGCATTGCGCATCGCGGCACTGGCGGTTTGCGGCAGGATCGCGGCGCTGACCAGGGTCGCGCAGAGAATCCCCAGGGAGATTTCCAGCACCCGCCAGACCGCCGCCATGAACGCGCCGTCCGGATGGGCCAGCGCAGGCAACCCGACCATCGCGGCGGTGTAGCCGGCCAGGACAAAACCGTAGGCGCGGAAGTTGCGGCAACGCGCCGCGCCGGCCGAGCAGATACCGACCCAGATCGCCAGCGCGCCGAGGAACAATTCGGTGTTCTGCGCAAACAGGGCGATCAACGCCACCATCACTGCCGAGCCGGTCAGGGTGCCCAGAAAGCGGTAGAAACTCTTGGCGAACACCTGGCCGCTTTGCGGCTGCATGACGATGAACACGGTGATCATCGCCGTGCGCGGCTGCGGCAATTCCAGGCGCATGGCCAGCCACAGGGTCAGGAACGCGGCGAACAGCACCTTGAAAATGTAGACCCAGGTCACGCCATCGCTGCGTGCCCAGTCGAAGAAGCCCCGGCGCCATTCAAGGGAGTACAGCCAGCGCAAGGGTGCGGGCAAGGGGGTCATGGATTCCTGCTCTGTGAAACCTGTGGGAGCCAGCCTGCTGGCGATAACGGAGTATCAGTTGACATCAATGTTGAATGTGCTGCCCTCATCGCCAGCAGGCTGGCTCCCACAGGTATTGTGTTCAACGCAAAAGGCTCGGGGTTTTCGGTGCCTGGGTCTGGCTGTCTTTCGGTACATCGTTGCCGGCACCCAGCCCACCGCCCAACGCCGTTACCAGTTCGGCATGCGCACTCAATCGCGCCGCCTGCACCTGCTGCTGCACCTGCTGCTGTTTGAACAACAGCGTCTGCGCATTAAGCACATTGAGGTAATCGGTCAGCCCGCGCTGGTAGGCGATCATCGCGATGTCGTAGGTCTTCTGCGCGGTGGCCACCGACTCGGCGGCGAAGGTTTGCTGATTGTCCATGGACTCGCGGCGGATCAACTGGTCGGAGATGTTTTTCAGCGCGTTGACCAGCGTCTGGTTGTATTTGGCCACGGCGATGTCATAACCGGCCGAAGCTTCGCCCAGCTCCGAGCGCAAACGCCCGCCGTCGAAGATCGGCAGCGAAATGGCCGGGCCGACGCTGTAGTTGAGCTTCTTGCCGGTGAGGAACTCCAGGGCGCCGCCACCGGTGGCCATGTAGCCCAGGCTGCCGACCAGGTCGACGTTGGGGTAGAAACCGGCATGCGCCACGTCAATGCCCCGCGCCTGCGCCGCCACTTGCCAGCGACTGGCGACCACGTCCGGGCGTTGCCCGAGCAGTTGCGCCGGCAACGACGATGGCAATTTCAACGCGGCACCCAGCGCCAGCGTCGGCCGCTGCAACTGCGCGCCCTCCCCCGGCCCCTTGCCTCCCAGCGCAGCCAGTTGATTTCGACTGAGGGCGATTTCTTCGTCCAGGGCGTCAATCTGACGGTGGGTTTCCGGCAGCGGCGTCTGGGCCTGGCTGACTTCGAAATGGGTGCCGATGCCGCCGTTCAAGCGCTTCTGCGCCAGCTCAAGGATCTGCTCTTGCTGCTGCAATGTCGCTTCGACGATGTCCCGTTGTGCATAGTGCAACGAGAGTTCGATGTAGACGCGCACGATGTTGTTCTGCAATTCGAGCTGCGCCTGGCGCGCTTCGGCGACCATCATGTGGGCCATGTCCACGGCGCGCTCGGTGGCATTGCTTTCGCGGGCCCACAGGTCGAGGGCATAACTGAAGCCCAGTGCGGCGTTGTTGTCCCAGGTGGTTGTGTTGGCCAGCTCACCGGGACCATAGAATTGATCGGTGGGCCAGTTGTGGCGCTTGAGGGTGGACTCGCCGTTGATCTGCAACGACTCCGCCGCTTCGGCAACACCGGCCATGGACCTGGCCTGGCGCACCCGCGCCGCCGCCATGGCCATGGTCGGGCTGCCTTGCACGGCGAGGTCGATCCAGCGATTCAGTTGCGGATCGCCATAGGCCTGCCACCATTGAGCGGTGGGCCAGTGCGCGTCCTGGGCGGCGCTCTGGATCGCTTCGTCCGTGGCCAGTGAATTGGCCTCCAGTGCCTTGCCCTGTGGGGCAATACCTCCGGTTCCGATGCAGCCGCTGATTGCCAGGGTTAAAACCAAAACACTGAGCGGCTGAAGCGCTCTGCTGATGCGACGCGGCACTGCTGCGATTTCCTGAATTTGGGAGGAGGCATACGGGTCCCGTGGGACCGGGGCAATTCTATGGGGCGGTCTGGATGGCGATAAGCTGGGATTCCTGTGAATCTTTGTTACCGTTAACGCGATAATCCCTTGGTCGGGGTCTCAGACCCTGAAACTTCGTGTCACAATTTGCCATCGAACCCGAGAGCACCCCATGGACACATTGCAAAACATGCGCGCCTTCAGCTACGTGGCCGAGGCCGGCAGCTTCACCGCCGCCGCCGTGCAACTGGACACCACCACGGCCAACGTCTCGCGCGCGGTCTCCAACCTGGAAGCCCACCTGCAAACCCGTCTGCTCAACCGAACCACGCGCCGCATCGCCCTGACCGAAGCCGGCAAGCGCTATTTACTGCGTTGCGAGCAGATCCTGAACTACGTCGAAGAAGCCGAAGCCGAGGCCAGTGACGCCCACGCGCGCCCGGCCGGGCAGCTCAAGGTGCACACCATGACCGGCATCGGCCAGCACTTCGTGATCGACGCCATCGCCCGCTATCGCAAGACCCACCCGGACGTGACCTTCGACCTGACCCTGGCCAACCGCGTGCCGGACCTGCTGGACGAGGGCTACGACGTGTCCATCGTGCTCGCCAGCGAACTGCCGGACTCGGGTTTCGTCTCCCAGCGCCTGGGGATTACCTACAGCATCGTTTGCGCCTCGCCCGCCTATGTCAAAGCCAACGGCTGCGCGCAAAAACCCGGCGACCTGCTCAACCACGCCTGCCTGCGCCTGGTGAGCCCGGTCATCCCCCTGGATAAATGGGCCTTCGACGGGCCTGACGGCCAGGAAATGGTCACCATCAACAGCTCGCCGTTCCTGGTGAACTCGGCCGATGCGATGAAAACCGCGATCACCAGCGGCATGGGCGTCGGTGTCCTGCCGCTATACGCCGCGATCGACGGGCTGCGCAACGGTACGCTGGTGCGGGTGATGCCCAATTACCGCTCCCAGGAGCTGAACCTATACGCGATCTACCCGTCGCGGCAGTACCTGGATGCAAAGATCAAGACCTGGGTGGAATACCTGCGCGGGTCATTGCCGGAGTTGCTGGCGGCGCACCAGGCGGAACTGGCCGCGTATGAATTGAGCGGCAGCCTCGCCGGGGCACGGATGGCGACCTGAGACATAGCTGAACGACAGGTAAAAAAAAACCCGGACACCATGTCCGGGTTTTTTCATCGCCTGGGTTCGATCAATGCAGGATCTGACTCAGGAACAGCTTGGTGCGGTCGTTCTGCGGGTTGTCGAAGAAGTCGTTCGGCGCGGCCTGTTCGACGATTTCGCCCTTGTCCATGAAGATCACGCGGTTGGCCACTGTACGGGCGAAGCCCATTTCGTGGGTCACGCAGAGCATGGTCATGCCGTCTTCAGCCAGGCCGATCATGGTGTCCAGTACCTCTTTCACCATCTCGGGGTCGAGTGCCGAAGTCGGTTCGTCGAACAACATGATTTTCGGCTTCATGCACAGCGCCCGGGCAATCGCCACACGCTGTTGCTGGCCACCGGACAGTTGCCCCGGGAATTTATGCGCCTGCTCCGGAATGCGTACGCGTTCCAGGTAGTGCATGGCGATTTCCTCGGCCTTGCGCTTGGGCATCTTGCGCACCCACATCGGCGCCAGCGTGCAGTTCTGCAGGATGGTCAGGTGCGGGAACAGGTTGAAGTGCTGGAACACCATGCCGACTTCGCGGCGGATCGCTTCGATCTGCTTGAGGTCGTTGGTCAGCTCCACGCCGTCGACCACGATGCGGCCCTGCTGGTGTTCTTCCAGGCGATTGAGGCAGCGGATGGTGGTGGACTTGCCGGAACCAGACGGGCCGCACAGGACGATACGCTCGCCCTGCTTGACGTTGAGGTTGATGTCTTTGAGTACGTGGAACTGGCCGTACCACTTGTTGACGCCCTGCATCTGAATAATGCCTTCAGGGCTCACAGGCTGTTTGATTGCTTCGCTCATTTGAAGAGAACTCCTAACGCTTGTGGCCAGTGTCGAGCTTGCGTTCCAGATGCATGGAATAGCGCGACATACCAAAACAGAAAATCCAGAACACCAGGGCGGCGAACACATAGCCTTCGGTGGCCATGCCCAGCCATTTCGGGTCGGCGGCGGCTTGCTTGACGCTGTTGAGCAGGTCGAACAGGCCGATGATGATCACCAGGCTGGTGTCCTTGAACAGCGCGATGAAGGTGTTGACGATGCCAGGGATCACCAGCTTCAGGGCTTGCGGCAGAATCACCAGGCCCATGCTGCGCCAGTAGCCGAGGCCCATCGCTGCGGCGGCTTCGTACTGACCCTTGGGAATCGCCTGCAGACCGCCACGTACCACTTCAGCCACGTAGGCCGACTGGAACAGGATCACGCCGATCAGCGCCCGCAGCAGCTTGTCGAAGTTCATGCCTTCGGGCAGGAACAACGGCAGCATCACCGATGACATGAACAGCACCGTGATCAACGGCACGCCGCGCCAGAATTCGATGAAGGTCACGCAGACCACCCGAATCGCCGGCATGTTCGAACGACGCCCCAACGCCAGGACAATCCCCAGCGGCAAGGCACCGGCAATACCGACGGTGGCGATCACCAGGGTCAGCATCAGGCCGCCCCATTGGCTGGTCGCCACTTGGGTCAGGCCGAAGACGCCGCCGTGCAGCAGGCACCAGGCAATGATCGGGTACAGCACCAGGAAGCTCAGGCCATACACCGCTTTATGGTGAAAGCGCGAGATGAACAAAGGTGCCACGCCGATGACCGCCAGCCACACCGTCAGGTCCACGCGCCAGCGCAGTTCCGGCGGGTAGTAGCCGTACATGAACTGGCCGAAGCGCTGCTGGATGAACACCCAGCAGGCGCCCTCCTTGGTGCAGTCGGCCTGGCTGGTGCCCACCCAGTTGGCATCGAGGATCGCCCACTGCAGGATCGGCGGTACCACCAGGTAAATCAGGTAGAACGCGAACAGGGTCAGCAGGGTGTTGAGCCAGCTGGAGAACATGTTCGCGCGCATCCACGCCACTACGCCGATGCTGCGACTCGGTGGCGGCATGTCAGGTTTGAAAGTATGAGTGCTCATGCGCTTTTCCTTACCGCTCGATCAGCGCAATGCGCTTGTTGTACCAGTTCATCAGCAGGGAAATGCTGATACTGATCGCCAGGTACACGCTCATGGTGATCGCAATCACCTCGATCGCCTGGCCGGTCTGGTTCAGCACCGTGCCTGCGAACAGCGAGACCATCTCCGGATAACCGATACCGGCCGCCAGCGAGGAGTTCTTCGCCAGGTTCAGGTATTGGCTGGTCAGCGGTGGAATGATCACGCGCAGGGCTTGCGGGATGATCACCTTGCGCAGGGTCGGCCCGTTGCGCAGGCCCAACGAGTGCGCCGCCTCGGTCTGGCCGTGGCTGACCGACTTGATGCCCGAACGCACGATCTCGGCGATGAACGCCGCGGTGTACACCGTCAGCGCCAGGGTCAAGGCCAGCAGTTCCGGGATCAGCACCCAGCCGCCGACGAAGTTGAAGCCCTTGAGCTGCGGCATTTCCCAATGCACGGGCGCGCCAAAAATCAGTGCGCACAGCGCCGGGATGACCAGTAACAAGGCCAGGCCGACCCAGAACTTGTGGAACGGAACGCCGGTGGCTTCGAAGCGTTTGTTGGCCCAGCGGCACATCAGCACGATGGCGACGATGGCCACCACGACACTGATCACGAACGCCCAGAAACCATCGGCCATCAGCGCCGCCGGCATGTTCAGGCCGCGGCTGCTGACAAAGAAGGTGTCGCCGAAGTTGTGGCTGTTGCGCGGCCCCGGCATGGTCAGGAACACCGCGAAGTACCAGAACAGGATCTGCAGCAGCGGCGGAATGTTACGGAAGACTTCCACGTACACCGTCGCCACTTTGGCGATGATCCAGTTCTTCGACAGCCGTGCCACACCGACGATGAAGCCGAGGATCGTCGCCAGGATCACGCCGATGAAGGTCACCAGCAAGGTGTTGAGCAGGCCGATGACAAACACCCGGGCGTAGCTGTCCGCTTCGGTGTAGTCGATCAGGTGCTGGGCGATGCCGAAGCCGGCACTGCGCTCGAGAAAGTCGAAACCGGAGGTGATGCCCCGGTGTTGCAGGTTGGTTTGCGTGTTGTCGAACAGAAACCAGCCTAGCGAGACCACACCGATAATGGTGATGATCTGGAATACCCACGCACGCACTCGTGGATCGCTGAGGCTGAGCCTCTGCTTTGGTGCGCCGATTGAATTTTGCATGAAGTGCCCCGCAAAGAATGGAACAGAACATCACCCGGCGGTTGGCCCGCCGGGTGATAGAACCATCAGCGCACTGGTGGTGCGTATTGAATGCCGCCAGCGTTCCACAGGGCGTTCAGCCCGCGGTCGATTTCCAGTGGAGTGCTCTTGCCGAGGTTTTTCTCGAACACTTCGCCGTAGTTACCCACTTGCTTGACGACCTGCACGACCCAGTCTTTCTTCACTTTCAGGTCTTTGCCGTATTCGCCGTCGGTACCCAGCAGACGGGCAACGTCAGGGTTCTTGGTGCCCTTGGCTTCGGCTTCGACGTTCTTCGAAGTGATGCCGGCTTCTTCAGCGTTGAGCATGGCGTAGCCAACCCAGCGCACGATGGCCAGCCACTCGTCGTCGCCATTACGCACGACCGGGCCCAGAGGTTCCTTGGAAATGGTTTCCGGCAGAACCACATAGTCCGCAGGCGCAGCCAGCTTGCTGCGCTGGGCGAACAGTTGGGACTTGTCGGAGGTCAGTACGTCGCAACGACCGGATTCCAGCGACTTGGCGCTCTCGTCGGAGGTGTCGAAAGTGATCGGGGTGTATTTCAGGCCGTTGCCGCGGAAGTAGTCGGAAACGTTCAGTTCGGTGGTGGTACCGGCCTGGATGCAGATGGTTGCACCGTCCAGTTCCTTGGCGCTCTTGACGCCGAGCTTATTGTTGACCAGGAAGCCGATGCCGTCGTAGTAGGTAATGAAACCCGGGAATTTCAGGCCCATGCCCGCGTCACGGGAGCTGGTCATGGTGGTGTTGCGCGACAGGATGTCGATTTCGCCGGACTGCAGCGCAGTGAAGCGCTCCTTGGCGTTCAACTGACTGAACTTGACCTTGGTCGCGTCGCCGAACACGGCAGCGGCCACGGCACGGCAGTAATCAGCGTCGATGCCGACGATCTTGCCGGTAGCATCCGGAACCGAGAAGCCAGGCAGGCCATCGCTGACGCCGCACTGTACGAAACCTTTTTTCTGCACTGCATCCAGGGTCGCGCCCGCCTGAGCGAACCCACTGACACCGAGTACCGCGGCTGCAGTCACGACTGCCAGGGTGGATTTCAACATCTTCATTCAAACCTCCAGTTTTGCTCTTGTTGTGTCGGAGCGTGAGTCCAGTCGCACCCTTTTGAGGCGGTGGTGACCCGTGTTGGCTTTTTTTAGGGTCAACCGACGTAGGACCGTAGCCATGAGTCTAGTAGGAGAAAATCCACATAATGGACAACTCACTTCTCACCAATCGGCCGAACGGGCTGTAGCCCTTTCTCGTTCGCGAAGCCCGTAGCGGCCACTGGCGAACATCCATTACCGGATTTTTGCTATCCCGCGGCCAGTCGTACACTGATAGTGTTACCGCCAGGCGCGAGATGAGTTGCACCGCTTCCCCATAGCAAAGCCCGTACCACACCGGCTGCTAAAGCGGTTAAGCGACAGGTCAATAGCAAAACTTGTAACCTTGCGACATCTTCGTAACTGATCAACCAGAGGCGCCCTCAGACCTCGCACTCAATGAGAGCGCCCGCACAAAATTGGAGCAACCATGACCGAGCCCTTGATTCTTGAACCTATCAAGCCCGCAGATGCCTGCGTCATCTGGCTCCACGGCCTTGGCGCCGACCGCTACGACTTCCTGCCGGTGGCCGAAGCGTTGCAGGAAAACCTGCTGACCACGCGCTTCGTTTTCCCTCAGGCACCGACCTGTGCCGTCACCATCAATGGTGGCTACGAGATGCCGAGCTGGTACGACATATTGGCCATGAGCCCGGCGCGCGCGATCAATCGCGAACAGCTGGAAGAGTCCTCGCAGAGGATCGTTAATTTGATCGACGTGCAGCGAGCCATCGGAATAGACGCCTCGCGAATTTTCCTGGCCGGCTTTTCCCAGGGCGGCGCCGTGGTTCTACACACCGCGTTTCTGAAATGGCAGGGCCCCCTGGGTGGCGTACTTGCCCTCTCTACCTATGCACCGACCTTCAGCGATGACCTGGAACTGTCCGCCAGCCAGCAGCGCATTCCGGTGCTGTCGTTGCATGGCCAGTACGATGACGTGGTGCAGAACTCGATGGGCCGTAGCGCCTACGAGCATCTGAAGCAGCGTGGTGTCACCGTGACATGGCAGGAATACCCAATGGGGCACGAAGTGTTACCCGAGGAGATTCGCGACATCGGCGTGTGGCTGACCGAGCGTTTGCGCTAAACATCGATGTTTAAAAACGCCCTTTGATCCATCCCTCTACGCCGCGCCCGATTCTTGCATTACACTGGCCGGCGTACATTCCTTAACCAATTGATGAGATGACCGTGCTCAAAGCACTCAAGAAAATGTTCGGTAAAAGCGAGACTGAGCAACTCGCGCCAGTCCCCAGCGCTCCGTCTCACACATCCAGCCACCGCACCGACGGTCATCAGTCTGGTCGGGCCGCCCCGGTAGCGGCACCGAAACACGAGCCAAAGAGCGCAGCGGTCGCCGAGCCCGTTGTGCAAACCGCCGCCGAGCAACCGCGCAGCGAAGCGCCAAAACCCGCCAAACCACGCCGCGAACCCAAGCCCAAGGCGCCGGTGATTCCCTGGAAACTCGAAGACTTCGTCGTCGAACCCCAGGAAGGCAAGACCCGCTTCCACGACTTCAAACTCGCCCCCGAACTGATGCACGCCATCCAGGACCTGGGCTTCCCGTATTGCACGCCGATCCAGGCCCAGGTGCTGGGCTTCACCCTCGCCGGCAAAGACGCCATCGGCCGGGCGCAGACCGGTACCGGCAAGACCGCGGCGTTCCTGATCTCGATCATCACCCAGCTGCTGCAGACCCCGCCGCCGAAAGAGCGCTACATGGGTGAGCCGCGCGCACTGATCATCGCCCCGACTCGCGAACTGGTGGTGCAGATCGCCAAGGACGCCGCTGACCTGACCAAGTACACCGGCCTCAACGTCATGACGTTCGTCGGCGGCATGGACTTCGACAAGCAACTCAAGCACCTCGAAGCCCGCCACTGCGACATCCTCGTGGCCACGCCGGGCCGCCTGCTGGACTTCAACCAGCGCGGCGACGTGCATCTGGACATGGTCGAAGTCATGGTGCTGGACGAAGCCGACCGCATGCTCGACATGGGCTTCATCCCCCAGGTACGCCAGATCATTCGCCAGACGCCGCCGAAGAACGAGCGTCAAACCCTGCTGTTCTCGGCGACCTTCACCGAAGACGTGATGAACCTGGCCAAGCAATGGACCACCGACCCGGCCATCGTCGAGATCGAGTCGCAGAACGTGGCCAGCGAAAACGTCGAACAGCACATCTACGCCGTAGCCGGTGCCGACAAATACAAACTGCTCTACAACCTGGTCAGCGACAACGGCTGGGAGCGGGTCATCGTCTTCGCCAACCGCAAGGATGAAGTGCGGCGCATCGAAGAACGCCTGGTGCGCGATGGCGTCAACGCCGCGCAGCTGTCCGGCGACGTGCCGCAGCACAAGCGCATCAAGACCCTGGAAGGCTTTCGTGAAGGCAAGATCCGCGTGCTGGTCGCCACCGACGTGGCCGGTCGCGGCATCCACATCGACGGCATCAGCCACGTGATCAACTTCACGTTGCCGGAAGTCCCGGACGACTACGTGCACCGCATCGGCCGTACCGGTCGCGCTGGCGCCGATGGAGTGTCCATCAGTTTTGCCGGTGAAGACGACTCCTACCAGCTGCCGGCCATCGAAGAAAAACTCGGTCGCAAGATCAGCTGTGAAACCCCACCGACGCATCTATTGCGGGCGGTTGAGCGCAAGCGGCCGTAACGGGCGACTTGCAGGAAAAGGCGCAGCCGGAAACGGACTGCGCTTTTTTTTCGTCTGGTTTTTTCAACAGGCGCTTGCTCGCGATAACTAAAAGTCCATAATGGACAAAATAGTTTACTCGCCACTCACGGAGCCACCATGGCCAGCACCCCCTACGTGATCAACCAATCCCAGGCCCGCGAGTTGCTGGCCCAGGTCGACGTGCCGCAGATCCTGCGCAAACTGTTCCGCGACCTGGCTGCCGGGCAAGCCGTGCAACCGGCACAGCAACTGGTGGAATTTCCCCGGGGTGCCGGCGACTTCATCAACTACCTGGGCGTGCTGGCCGAAGAGGGCGTGTACGGGGTCAAGACCTCGCCCTACATCGTGGGCGAGCAAGGGCCGCTGGTGACCGCGTGGACCTTGCTGATGTCGATGCAGACCGGCCAGCCGCTGTTGTTGTGTGATGCTGGCGAACTGACCACTGCCCGTACGGCCGCGACCACGGCGGTGGCGGTCGATGCCCTCGCGCCGCTCACAGCGAGTCGCCTGGCAATCATCGGCAGCGGCAAAGTGGCCCAGGCGCACCTGCATTACGTTAAAGGTCTGCGCGAATGGCAGAACATCAGCCTGTACTCGCCAAGCCTGAGCGAAGATGCTGAAACGGTGAGCCTGCTGAAAAACATCGAGCCACGCCTGAACATCGTCGACAATCGCGAGACTGCCGTTCAGGACGCCGACGTGATCATGCTGTGCACCTCGTCCGCAGGGCCCGTGATCGATCCGTCGAGCTTGCGCAAACCGGCGCTGATCACCTCGATCAGCACCAACGCCCCGCGCGCCCACGAAGTACCGCCGCTGAGCCTCAACGACATGCAGGTATTCTGCGACTACCGTGTGACCACCCCGGGCTCGGCGGGTGAAATGCTGATTGCCGGCGAACAGCATGGCTGGGATAACAAGGCGATTGTCGGCGACTTGCCCGACCTGCTCAGCGAGAAAGTGCAGCGCCCCGGCTACGACCGTCATGTGTTTTTCCGCTCCATCGGCCTGGGCCTGGAAGACATTGCGCTGGCCAATGCCATCTACCGCCTGCACCCCTGACACCACACATCCCTGTAGGAGCCGGCTTGCTGGCGATCGCATCACCTCGGTTTTCCTGACAGACCGCGGCGCCTGCATCGCCAGCAAGCCGGCTCCTACAGGGATCATCGAACCTTCGGCATTTGTGTTTCACAGGAGACATTCATGAGCCAGGCAGACTTCATCATCATCGGCGGCGGGATAGCCGGCGCTTCCACCGGTTTCTGGCTGTCGCAGCACGCACGCGTCATCGTGCTCGAACGCGAATCCCATCCGGCCTATCACTCCACCGGCCGTTCGGCCGCGCTGTACACCGCCGCCTACGGCACCCCGCAAGTGCGGGCGCTGACCCAGGCCAGCCGGGATTTCTTCGACGCCCCTCCGACCGGTTTCTGCGAACACCCGCTGCTGACCCCACGCGGCGAAATGACCGTGGACTTGACCGGTGACCCGGCCGAACTGAACAACCAATACCTGAGTGCCAAAGCCACTGTGCCGCAAATGCAGTTACTCAGCGCCGACGAAGCCTGCGCGCTCGTGCCGATCCTGCGCCGGGAAAAAGTCCACGGTGCGATCTACGATCCGACCGCCAGCGACATCGACACCGATGCCCTGCATCAGGGTTACCTGCGGGGAATCCGCCGTAACCAGGGCGAAGTCCATACCGACAGCGAAGTCCTGAGCCTGACCCGTGATGGCGCAGGCCTGTGGCAGGTGCAAACCAAGGACCAGACCTTCAGCGCGCCGGTGATCATCAACGCCGCCGGCGCCTGGGCCGACAAGATCGGCGAAATGGCCGGCGCCCGGCCGCTGGGCCTGCAACCCAAGCGCCGCGCGGCCTTCATCTTTGCCGGCCCCGAAGGCGTGGACATCCACCATTGGCCGATGCTGGTCAGCCTCGACGAATCCTTCTACATGAAACCCGACGCCGGCATGTTCCTCGGCTCGCCGGCCAACGCCGACCCGGTGGAACCTCACGACGTGCAGCCCGAAGAACTGGACATCGCCATGGGCATCTACCAGATCGAGGAAGCCACCACCCTGACCATCCGCCGCCCGACCCGAACCTGGGCCGGCCTGCGCAGTTTCGTCAGCGACGGCGACTTGCTGTCCGGTTTCGATCCGCAGGTGCCGGGGCTGTTCTGGGTGGCGGCACAAGGCGGTTACGGCATCCAGACCTCACCGGCCATGGGCCAGGCCAGTGCTGCGCTCGTGCGCGGTGAAGCCCTGCCCGAAACCCTCAGCCGTTTCGGTCTGAACGCCGGCATGCTGTCCCCTGCCCGCCTGGGCTGACTATTGTCCTCAGGTGACGCGCCGACTCGATTGCGGCACACTTTCAGCGTCCTGAATCACGGGGCGCTGAAGCTGCCCCGGAGCCCCATTGTATGAACGCACCTGCACAAGATCCTGCCCTGAACGACACGTCCCTGGATAACTTCCGGGCGATTGCCGATGCCATCGCCACGCTGTTTTTTCCCCACGCCGAAGTAGTGCTGCACGACCTGCGCACGCAAAAGGTCGACTACATCGCCAACAACCTGTCGAAACGGGAAATCGGTGACGATTCGGCGCTGGATGACATGCTCGGCGACGATGTCGGCGAACGCAACATCGGGCCGTACGAAAAGCTCAATTGGGATGGTCAGAAGATCCGCAGCCTCAGCACCGTGCTGCGCGACCGTGAGGGACTCCCGCTGGCAGTGCTGTGCATCAACCTGAATATTTCGCTGTTCGAGAATGCCAAGGCCGCGCTGGACCTGTTCCTGTCGCCGACCAAGCTGATTCCTCAGCCGGATTCACTATTCCGCGATGACTGGCAGGAGCGGATCAATACCTTCCTCCACGCCTGGCTGCGCGAACGCCAGCTGAGCCTGAACCTGTTGACCCGCGATCACAAACGCGAACTGGTGCTGGCCCTGCACGCCGAAGGCGCCTTCAAGGGCAAAAGCGCCTCCAACTATGTGGCCAATGTGCTGAACATGGGGCGGGCGACGGTGTACAAGCACCTGAAGGAACTCAAAGGCTGAAACCATACCTTGCCGGCGATCGCATCACCCGGGTTTTCCTGATAGACCGCGGCGCCCGCATCGCCTGTAGGAGCCGGCTTGCTGGCGATCGCATCACCACGGTTCCTGACAGTCCGCGGTGCCTGCATCGCCAGCAAGCCGGCTCCTACAGAGAGAGCGATGTTTACTCCAAGGCGGAAGCCGGGCCGAAGAACTCGTAACGGCTCTGCTTCTCTGGCACACCCAACGCCTTGAGGTGACGCTTGACCGCCGCCATGAAGCCCTTCGGCCCGAGGAAGTAAGCGTCCAGGTCGCGCTCTTCGGGCAACCAGGCGGCCAGTTGTTCCTGGCTCAACATCCCGACCTTGTGCGCCGCCGGGCTGACGCCGTCATCCTCGGCATAGCAGTAGAAACGCTTGAGTTGCGGATGACGCTCGGCCAGCCCGTCGATCCAGTCGCGGAAGGCGTGGACGCTGCCATTGCGCGCGCAGTGGATAAAGTGCACCGGCCGCTCGGTTTGCAACGCTGCTTCCAGCATCGCCAGGGTCGGGGTGATGCCGACACCGCCGCTGATCAGCACCAGCGGCTTGTCGCTGGCGCTCAGGGTGAACTCGCCCGATGGCGGGAACAACTGGATGCTCGCCCCTACCTGCAGTTGATCGTGCAAATGATTGGAGGCCCGACCACCGGTTTCACGCTTGACGCTGATGCGGTACTGGCCCTTGTTCGCCAAGGCCGACAACGAATAGTTGCGACGGATCTCTTCGCCATCGAGGATCAGTTTCATGCCGATGTACTGACCGGGTTCGGCCGCCAGAATCTGGCCTTTGTCGGCCGGTTCGAAATAGAAGGAGGTGATTTCCGCACTCTCCTCGACCTTGGCCACCACGATGAATTCCCGCGCCCCGCGCCAGCCACCCGGTGCCTGCTCTTTCTGGTCGTAGATGCTTTTTTCGGCACCGATCAGAATGTCCGCCAGTTGCCCGTAGGCCGCCGCCCATGCCGCGATCACCTCCGGGGTGGCGATCTCTTCGCCCAGCACTTCGGCGATTGCACGCAACAGGCACTTGCCGACAATCGGGTAGTGTTCCGGCAGAATCTGCAGGGCCACGTGCTTGTTGATGATCTTGGCCACCAGGTCGCCCAGCTGGTCGAGCTGATCGATGTGGCGGGCGTACATCAACACACCATTGGCCAGGGCGCGCGGCTGGTCGCCGGAAGCCTGGTGGGCCTGGTTGAACAACGGACGCACTTCTGGATACTCGGACAACATCATGCGATAGAAGTGGGTGATCAACGCTTCACCACCGCTTTCCAGCAGCGGCACAGTGGATTTGACGATGGCACGGTCTTGAACGCTGAGCATAGAGTGACTCCTGGGCAACGAGGGTTTCTTAACAGTTGCCCTATGCTTATCAGTTTCCGTGCCAAGAATTAAAACCATATAAATCAATGAGTTAATGACACAGTAGTCATATCGACACAGCGTGATCTATAGTCACATCGACTACATGGAGTCACTATGACTGCAAAATCCCTGTTAACCGCCCTGCTGCCCCTGGTCTCCGACCTGTCCCGTGAACTCCCCGAAGGCGAGCGCTATCGGCGCCTGCTGGAAGCCATGCGTGCCCTGCTCCCGTGCGACGCGGCCGCCCTGCTGCGCCTCGATGGCGAATGGCTGGTGCCGCTGGCCGTCGACGGGTTGAGCACCGACACCCTCGGTCGGCGCTTCAAAGTCAGCGAGCACCCGCGTTTCCAGGCCCTGCTCGGCAGCACCGGTCCCACCCGGTTCGCCGCTGACAGCGACCTGCCTGACCCCTATGACGGCTTGGTCGATGGTCTCGATGATCACCTGGAAGTCCACGATTGCATGGGCTGCCCGCTGTTCATCGACGAGCGGCCGTGGGGCCTGCTGACCCTCGACGCGCTCAATCCGGAACAGTTCGAACCGGTCGAGCTGGATGCCCTGGAAGCCTTCGCCAGCCTCGCCGCGGCCACCGTCAACGCCGCCGAACGCATCGAGCGGTTGAACAACCGAGTCGAAGACGAACACCAGCGCGCCGAGGTCTACCGCCAGGCCAGCGGCCAGCAACACCGCGAGATGATCGGCCAGAGCAAGGCGCACAAACGCCTGGTGGAAGAGATCGACCTGGTGGGCGGTAGCGATCTGACGGTGCTGATCACCGGGGAAACCGGGGTCGGCAAGGAGCTGGTGGCCCAGGCCATCCATGCCGCCTCGCCTCGCGCCGACAAACCGATCATCAGCCTCAACTGCGCGGCGTTGCCCGATACGCTGGTGGAGAGCGAACTGTTCGGGCATGTCCGCGGCGCCTTTACCGGGGCGCTGAATGATCGCCGTGGCAAGTTTGAACTGGCCAACGGCGGCACGCTGTTTCTCGATGAAGTCGGCGAACTGTCGCTGACGGTGCAGGCCAAACTGCTGCGGGTGCTGCAAAGCGGCCAGCTGCAGCGACTGGGTTCGGACAAGGAGCATCAGGTCGACGTGCGACTGATCGCGGCGACCAACCGCGACCTGGCCGAGGAAGTGCGCAGTGGCCGTTACCGCGCCGACTTCTATCACCGCCTCAGTGTCTATCCCCTGCTGGTCCCGGCGCTGCGGGATCGCGGGCGGGATGTGTTGCTGCTCAGCGGTTTTTTCCTCGAGCAGAACCGCTCGCGCATGGGCCTCAACAGCCTGCGCCTGAGCACCGACGCTCAAGCGGCGTTGCTGGCCTACGACTGGCCCGGCAATGTGCGCGAGCTGGAACACCTGATCGGCCGCAGTGCATTGAAGGCGTTGGGTAACTGCAAGGATCGCCCGAAGATCCTCAGTTTGAGTGCCGCCGACCTCGACCTGCCCCATGCCCGTGTCGAAGCCGGCGTCGAAGTCAGCGCCGAGCAACCCGCTGTTGTCGACGTCGAATCGGTGACGGGAGATTTGCGCGAAGCCACCGAGCGTTACCAGCGCCAATTGATCGGCGCCTGCCTGGAGCGCCACCATCACAACTGGGCGAGCGCTGCCCGGGAGCTGGGCCTGGACCGGGCCAATCTCGGGCGGATGGCCAAGCGCCTGGGGATGAAATAGCACCGTGGCGCATAACTTGCTTCCACAGCAACCTTCGCGGCGACATTCCGACGCCGCTGACTGCCCTCGGATGCGACTGACCGCTCAATGAATACGACGTTTTCCTGTGTAGGCTGTGGCAAATGCTGCAATGACCACCACGTACCCCTGACCCTGCCCGAAGCCCGGATGTGGGCGGCTGACGGTGGCCAGGTGATCGTGCTGGTGGAAGCCTTCCTGAGTAATGGCCTGGGCCTGTCGGCGCAGCAACGCGAGCATGCCGAAGCGCGCTCGGCGCTGGTGCGCAGCGGCGCCTGCGAGGTTTACGTTGCCATCACTTTTGCCGCCTATAGCACCGGTGCCTGCCGCCATCTGGACCAGGACAACCTGTGCCGCATCTATGAGCGCCGGCCGCTGGTGTGCCGCATCTATCCGATGGAGATCAATCCGCACATTCCCCTGAACATCGCCGCCAAGGAATGCCCGCCGCAATCGTGGGAAACAGGGCCGCAGCTGATTGTGGGTGGCCAACTGGTGGACCCGGAACTGGCGCAACTTATCCAGCGCTCCCGCCAGGCGGATCGCGACGACATCCACATCAAGGATGCGATTTGCGCGTTATTGGGGATTCGTACGACGGCCCTCAAGGGCGACGGGTTTACCGCTTACCTGCCGGACATGACCGAGTTTGCAACGATCATCGACGAATTGGCCGGGCAGACGTTACCGGTCTGGGAAAGTGAGTGGCAGTTTCATGTGTCGGGGGACGATATCGCGGGGCGCGTAATGGCGGCGGGTGCGCAGGTGGTGACTGAGCCACCCGCCGACTACGCGTTTATTTCATTGCGGGCGGCTTGATGCCACGAAGGCCCGCTGGATAAACCTGAAACCTAACGCTTGCCCATCGAACGGCGTGTACCCGGAGGCGCCATCCCCGGCGTCTTGGTGTGGCCATTCTTGGCGCCATTCTTGTACCACGGCTGGCTGGCGTCCTTGTTGGCCTGCAGCTCACCCGGCTTGAATGGGAACTTGAACGCCGGGATAGCGGGTTTGGTCTCGCTGTCAGCGCTGGAGTCGACGCTGCCTGGCAGCTCTGCCTGTTCGGCGCCCAAGGCGTCGGCTACCGGCGGTTGTTTCGGGGAAGTCATGAAAAGCTCCGGGTGATGCACACTGTGTCGGGCCCGGTCAGCGGGCCGCGAAAGACGACAGTATAGCGGAATGGCAGCTGCAAGCTCCAAGCTGCAAGCGTCAAGTTAAAAGCGCTGCGGGTAGCTTTTAACTTGCGGCCTGGCGCTTGAAGCTTGTAGCTTTCCACCCATTCTCCTGCGCCCGAAGAGCCCTTTGCCCATGAAAAAGACCGTCCTCGCCTTCAGCCGCGTCACGCCAGAAATGGTTGAACGCCTGCAACAAGACTTCGACGTCATCGTGCCGAACCCGAAAAAGGGCGACATCAACGCCCAGTTCAACGAAGCCCTGCCCCATGCCCACGGCTTGATCGGGGTCGGTCGCAAGCTGGGTCGCGCACAACTGGAAAACGCCGCCCGGCTGGAAGTCGTGTCCAGCGTCTCGGTGGGCTATGACAATTATGACGTGGCCTATTTCAACGAGCGCGGGATCATGCTCACCAACACGCCGGACGTGCTCACTGAAAGCACCGCCGACCTGGCCTTCGCCTTGTTGATGAGCAGTGCGCGCCGCGTCGCCGAACTCGACGCCTGGACCAAGGCAGGTCAATGGCAAGCCAGCGTCGGTACCCCGCTGTTCGGCTGCGACGTCCACGGCAAGACCCTGGGCATCGTCGGCATGGGCAATATCGGCGCGGCCATCGCGCGCCGGGGTCGCCTGGGCTTCAACATGCCGGTCATCTACAGCGGCAACAGCCGCAAGACTTCGCTGGAACAGGAGCTCGGCGCGCAGATGCGCAGCCTGGACGAGCTGTTGGCTGAAGCCGACTTCGTCGTCCTGGTGGTCCCGCTCAGCGAGAAAACCAGGCACCTCATCAGCCATCGCGAACTGGCCCTGATGAAGCCGAGCGCGATCCTGGTGAACATTGCCCGTGGTCCGGTGGTAGATGAACCGGCACTGATCGAGGCGCTGCAAAACAACCGCATCCGCGGCGCCGGGCTGGATGTGTATGAAAAAGAACCGCTGGCCGAATCACCACTGTTTCAACTGAAAAACGCCGTGACCTTGCCGCATATCGGTTCGGCCACCCATGAAACCCGCGACGCCATGGCCAACCGTGCCCTGGCGAACCTGCGCAGTGCCTTGCTGGGCGAGCGCCCACAAGATCTGGTCAACCCGCAGGTTTGGAAAGGCTGATTGAACGATGGCACGTCTCTGGCTGGACGTGCCACTTTGCGCAACATTAAAAAACGCTGAATTGCTATTGAAAGACGACATAACTTGCAATGCAGTCTCCGGCCGAACTTGTCTGAACAGTTATAAACTCCGAGCGATTAAAAGAGCACCAAACGTGCACTCGGAGAATACCCCCATGAATAAACTAACCACCATCTGTGTGATAAGGCGGAGCAAAATACTGATTGTTTTGACAGCGGCATTGTTCGGACTGATGACGCTCATCAACAATGTCACCGACTATGCGGCATACGCCGACTATATCGGGCACATCATCAGCATGAGCAATACCGAGGGCAACGATTCCCGACGCTACAGGGCAATCACCTCCAACATGTTTCATCATCGATTTTACTGGGCGATCATTTCGCTGGAGACCATTTTCACTTTCAGCTGCATGGCGGGAACTTATCAGCTTTACCGAAAAGTCGATGCTCCACGCCAAGAGTTTCACGAAGCAAAAAAATTCGCGATCGCTGGCCTCGTGACAGGCATCATTGTTTACCAACTTCTATACGTCACCATACTCAATGAGTGGTTTGACCTGGAGTACTCTACTCAACGTAATGCCAATGATTGGGCACAAAGAAACATTGAATACATGTTTCTTGCCCTGATTTATCTCACCGCCGTAAAAGACAATTGAACAGCCTGCTCAAGCCAGCTTTCCCGGCACGGCGCTGGCGCTCGCCCTGGGCTTGCGAAACACCAGCACGTTGCCCAGCATGACCATCATCAGGCCCACGAGCGCCGGAGGGGTCCATTGGTAGCCTTCGGCAAACGCCGAGACATTCAGCGCCACCACCGGAAACAGTACGGTGCAATAGGCGGCGCGCTCGGGGCCCATGCGCCCGACCAGGGTCAGGTAAGCGGTGAACCCAATGACCGAACCGGGGATCACCAGGTACAACAGCGAGCCGATGTAGCGTGCGTTCCATTCCATGTCGAAGGCAATGCCCTTGGCCAGGCACCAGGCACACAACATCGCCGCGCCGTAGGCCATGCCCCAGGCATTGGTCGTCAGCGGCTTGAGCCCGGCTTTTTGCTGCAGGCTCGACAGCATGTTCCCCGCCGAGAAACACAAGGTGCCGCACAGGGCCAGGCCCAGGCCGAGCAAGGTTTGCGGGCTGGCCGTGTGCCCGACCAGCTCGGGCCAGAACAACAGGCCCAGGCCGAGCAAGCCCAAGGCGCCGCCCATCAGCACATTGCGGGCGATTTTCTGGCCGAAGAACACCCGTGCATTCAGCGCATTCCACAGCGTAGCCGTGGAAAACACCACGGCGACCAGGCCGCTGGGGATCCACTGGCTGGCGGTGAGGAAACACATGAAGTTGACACAGAACAGGCACAACCCCTGCGCCAGGCAAATCAGATGCCCGCGGCGGTTCATCACTTGCAGGCGGCGGCTGAGCAACAGGATCACGAACAGCACCAGCGCCGCCAAACCAAAGCGATAGACAATGGACACGGGAATCGCCACCACGCCCAGTTGCCATTTCAGGGCAATCCAGGTGGTGCCCCAGATCAACACAGTCAGCAGGTACAACGAAAGGTTCATGACAAAGGCTCCTCGGCTAGGTGCCCAGTGTCCTGCGCCACGATGCGCCGCACTTGCATAATCTTGCGCTTTTGTCCGGCGACGGGCTGGCAGGCGAACGCTTACGGAGTAGGATGCAAGGCGTTGGAGAGAACGATCATGCCCGCACTGGAAACCCTGCAAGTCTTTCAAGCCCTCAACCGCTCGCCCAATGCTCGCCTGGAGCACAGCGCCGAGCTCGGTGACGGCATGGCTGCGGCCCTGTGGAGCAACCATCACGACGCCCAGGACTACGCAGCGCCGAGTCACCACACCTTGTCCTGCTACATCGCCGGCGGCACCGGCACCTTCCGCCGTGACCAGCCCGGCACCAAGGGCGGCCCGGACAAACTGTGCATCCTGCCGGCCGAGCATCAGTCAGGCTGGGTGATCAACGGCGACATTCGCCTGGCACACCTGTATTTCAGCCCCGAGCAATTTGCCCTGGGCTGCGTCACCCTGCTTGATCGCGAGCCCCGGCAAATGCAGTTGCGCGAGCAAACCTTTCTCGATGACCCGCAGCAGGCGGCGCGCTTTCGACGGTTGATCACCCTCAATTGGCACGAACCGGGCGAACGCCTGCTCACCAGCAGCCTGGCCCACGAGATGCTCGCCCATGCGCTGCTCAGCCAGGTCGGTACTCGTCAAGGTTTGCGCCTCAAGGGCGGATTGGCTGCGCATCAGCGCCGGCAGTTGGTGGAGTTCATCGACAGTCAGTTGGCCGAGGCCATCAGCCTGGGGCAGTTGGCTGCGTTGTGTGCGCTGTCGGAGTATCACTTTGCGCGGATGTTTCGTGAGAGCTTTGGGTTGCCGCCGCATCAGTATGTGCTCGCGCGGCGACTGAGCCGGGCGCGGGAATTGTTGCGCTCAACTTCGCAGCCGTTGGGGGAGATTGCGTTGGCGTGCGGGTTTGCCAGCGCTAGTCACTTCACCAATCGATTTCGGCAGGTATTGGGGGGAACGCCTGGAGAGTATCGACAGGCTTTTTTACAATAAATCGAAACCTCATATTCATCCCCAACACAATAACTAATTGTTTATTTCTAAACACTATTGAATACGATTAAATACTAGTATTTCTGACAGTATCCATCCACACCCGGATAGATAACACTCCCCACTCAACCCAAGGAGTTCTATCCCATGCCCAAAACTAAAGAAGAAATCGTTAGCAGCGAATCAAATACCATGAAGATTCGCCTTGAAAGTTTTCCTGAGATCTTTATCCTTTCCAACGCCAACATGAAATATTTAAGCCCGGACCTAATTACAATGCGGGCCACCATGCCTGACAATAGTTACGACATGTGGCTTAGGTTTCACAACTCTATCAAAGAGGGCGATATCCATTTCTCGGAAGTAGACAAGTTTTGGTTCCGGGAAGCATATGATGGGGGACACAAGGTTTATTCACTCGTCCACAGCGACGATTTCCGGATTACCATCAAGTCAATTGATAAAGTAAAGCATAGTTGCGACATTTACTTCCAAGGTCACTTACAAAGCGGATCCAGCGCTCCAAAATTGTGGGCGACCGGAAAAATCAACATTCAAGGCGAATAACGTCTGCTCAATTCACTACCCTTGCCGATAACACGGCAAGGGTAGTGCCAACCCTCATCAAAACTCCAACGTACTCGACAACGTCACCTGCCGCGAATCCCCCATCGACACGAAGAACCGGCTCGCCGCCGAGGTGTAGTAGGTGCGGTCAAACAGGTTCTTCACGTTGAGCTGAAACTTGACCCGCTGCCCATCGAGCTGGGTGTCGTACGTGGCGAACGCATCGGCGACGGTATAGCTCGGCAGGTCGAAATCATTCACGGCATTACCCGCTCGCTCCCCGACATAACGCGCGCCTGCGCCCACCCGCAGCTGATCGCCACCGATGAGGCTGCCAAAGTCGTACACCGCCGACAGCGAGCCGCTGTTCCTGGCCACGTTCTGCAGCTGCTTGCCTTTGTAGACCGGGTCTTCGGTCACTTCGGCATCGGTGTAGGCATAGCTGCCGATCATGCTCCAACGGTCGCTGAGCTGGCCGCTCAAATCCACTTCCAGGCCGCGGGAACGCACTTCGCCCGCCGCGCTGTAGAGGGTCACCGGGCCTTCGGAATTGGCCACCAGGACGTTGCGTTTGTTGATGTCGAACAGCGCGATGTTGCCCGTTACACGGCCCGGCATTTCCAGCCTGGCCCCGACTTCCCAGGACTTGGCTTCTTCCGGCGCAATGCTGCCATCGAGCACTGTGCTGCTGCCGCTCAACGGCGCGATGGTCGAGTTGGGCTTGAACGATTCGGTGTAGCTGCCATAGAACGACAGCTCATCGGTGTAGCGGTAGACCAGACCGGCGCGCGGCACCCATTTCTGCCCGTTGCTGTCGGTGTTGGCCTTGAATGGCACGCCTTTGCCGGCGTACTGGTCGTACTCCTGGAAGCGTGCGCCCGCCACCAGGATCCATTGGTCGGTGAGGTGGATCGAGTCCTGCATGAACACCGAATCGCTGCGCAGTTTGTCGGTCTGGGCACTGTCGGCCGGGCTGACCGTGGTGCCTGGCACTTCACGGCCGTACACCGGGTCGAGGTAGCTGAAGGTGGTCAGGCTTTTCTGGCGGATCAGGTCGGCGCGGTAGATCTTGCGGTATTCGTCATCGATCCCGAACACCAGGTCGTGTTGCATGCCCGCGACATTGACCTTGCCTTCGAGGCTGGCGGTGGTGAAACGGTCGGTGCTGATTGCATTCTGCGTGCCGTCCATGCTGCGTGTCAGCGTGCCCTTGTTGGTGTCGATGGCGGTCACGCGCACCTGGCTGGCGTCATAGGTTTCGCGGTTCCAGCTGTAGCCGAAATGGGCTGTCCAGTTGTCGTTGAGTTCGTGATCGGCCTGGAAGTGATACAGGTCAGAGCGCCCTTCCATGTTGTTGAAGGGTTCGTCGAGCCGGCGATCCCGGGGGATGTCCAGCGGATGGTTGTCCCGGGGATCGATCACCGTGCCACGGTCGAACGGGGTCAGGAACTCCCGGTGTTCATAGGCGAACAACAGCTTGGTGCTTTCCCCGAACCAGGCCAGCGACGGCGCCACCAGGGTCTCGCGGTGCACGCCGTAGTTGCGCCAGTAATCTTCGTCTTCGTGGTCCAGCACCATGCGGTAGGCGAAGCCGGAATCGCCCAGGGCGCCCGTGCTGTCAAAGGTGCCACCACTGCCGTTCTTGCCTTCACCATAGGTCGAGCCCCGCAAGGTCAGGGCGTTGTACGGATCAAGCTGCGGCTGCTTGCTGACCATGTTGACCACCCCGCCGGGATCCTGGATGCCGTAGAGCAACGAGGCCGGGCCCTTGAGCACTTCAACCCGGTCCACCGTGGCGTTCATGCCCCGCCCCTGCACCAGCGGCATGCCGTCGCGCATGATCGAGCCGTTGCGGTTATCGCCGAAACCGCGGGTCATCACCGAATCCTGGGTGCTGCCCAGCGTGTTGCCCTGGGTGATGCCGCTGACGTTCGCCAGCGCGTCATCGAGGTTGCGCGGCGCCTGGTCGCGAATGACCTGGGCCGGGACGATGTTGACCGTCTGGGGAGTTTCCTGAAGCGGCGTCGAGGTGCGCATCACCGAACTGGTGGGTGGCGGCTGGTAGCTGGTGGACTGATCCATCACCGAGGTAATGGTGGTGGCACCCAGGTTCAGCGCGCCCTCGGTCGGTAGCGGCTCCAGGGCCATGGTGTGGCCATCGATGCGGCGGAAGGTCAGGCCAGAACCGCTGAGCAAACGCTGCAGGGCCTGTTCGGCACTCAACTGGCCGTTGAGCGCCGGGGCATTGAGGGCGTAAGGCGCTTCATCGGTGTAGACCACGCTGATGCCGGTGACCTGGCTGAAGTCGCTCAAGGCCTGGGGCAGTGGTTTGGCGGCCATCGAAAAGCTGAACAGCGAACTTTGCCGGGCGTTGGCCTGCGCGGCCATCACCCCATTCAACGGCAGCAGCGCCAACGCCGCGAAGCTCAACGCAGACACACCCAACCACTGTTTGACCGAACCCGATATTGCCCTGGACTTCATGACTCATGACCTGTGTAGAACCGCAACGGATGCGAATGACTCGCAGTTTCAATCACTACACGGATGGCATTCGGGTTTACCTCAGCAGAAAGTTGAAATATTTTTTTTTGGACGTTGAGGTGTTTGATCTGACGCCTTCGCTGGCAAGCCAGCTCCTACAGGGGACCGCGTTCAACCTGTAGAAGCTGGCTAGCCAGCGAAAGGGCCAGTGGCCTCACCGCAAAATGATCAGACGCCCCAGAACCTGATGCTGCTCAAACCCCAACACCCCCTGCAAGGAACTCAAAACCGCCTGCGGATTCTTGCTCGGAAAACTGCCACTAACCGTTCGCTTGGCCAGCTCATCATTGAGCAACACGATCCGCCCGGGGTAATACCGCTGCAAATCCTCAACCACATCGGCCAGCGTCGCCTTGTAGTAATTGAGCCAACCTTGGCGCCACGCCAACTGAGCCTCGCTGTCCACCGCGTGGAGCTTCTGCGCCGAACCTTCGCCATAGACCACCTGCTGGCCAGCCGTCAGGATCTGCTGCTCCGCGTTCCTGTCCGCCGTCACGCCAACCCGACCCGACAACACTGTCACCTGCGCCCTCTTGGGTTGCAGGCGCACCTCGAACTCTGTGCCAAGCACCCGCGCCTGCCCCTTCTCGGCGTCGACCACAAAGGGCTCTCCGGTGTGGACCACGCTGAAAAATCCGGCGCCGCGCCGCACCTGCACATGCCGCTCGCCACCGCTGAAATCCACGGCAATCGCACTGTCGGCATCGAGAGTGACTTGCGAATGGTCGGCCAGGGTGACGGTGCGGATTTGCCCCGGTGCCGAGACATAATCGGCGCCCAGGTCATCGATCCAGCGCAACGGCTGCCAACCGCTGCCAAGGCTGATCATCAGCAGCAGGCAAGCCGCCATGGCCAGCGCACCCGACCAACGCCGGACGCTGCTGCGGCGTGAGCGATTCATCGCGTTGAGGTAACCCTGCAAGGCCAGCGCATCCTCATCGGCAAGCGTGCGCGCCGGCACTTCACTCAACTCCCACAGCACTTGGGCACGGGCATACGCCTCGGCATGGGCCGGGTCGGCCTGCAACCACTGGCTGAAGGTGACCTGATCACCACTGCTGGGCTGGTCATGCAACAGACTCAGCCAGGCCAGCGCTTGCTGTTCCTGAGCGGGCGTCGGCATGACGCGTTCGATGCTATTCACGGTGCTTTCCCTGGCGTGCGCGGGTCGGGCTCCCGCAGGCTGGCCTTGCAGGCCTCGAGCGCGCGCATCATATGTTTTTCCACGGCACTTTGGGACAGGCCCATGGCCTTGGCGATCTCGGCGTACTTGCGGCCATGGATGCGGTTGAGCAGGAAGATCTGCCGCGTGCGCTCGGGCAACGCGCGTAATGCCGCTTCGACATGGCGCAGATCGTTGCCCGCCTCCAGCGCCGCTTGCGGTTCGCCGCCCACGCTGTCCGACGGTTGCGCCATCAAGCCTTCGTTGGCCCGCACCCGCGTGCCTTCACTGCGCAAATGGTCGATGGCGATGTTGCCGGCGCAGCGCAACAGGTAGGTACTGAGCTCTTCAACCTGCACCAGGGGGCGGCGCCAGAAACGGACGAACAGGTCCTGCACCAGGTCCGCCGCCGTTGCCCGGCAACCGACGCGACGATTCACCAGCGCTTCCATTTGCGAACGCTGGGAGAGAAACACCTGGAGAAAATGCGCACGGGCGCAGCGTGGTTCGGCGTGCTCGATCTCAGGGGATTCGGGGGGCGTCATCGATTCAGTACTGCGCCATGGCGGCCATCGGGCTGGCCAACAGGCTCAGTCCGGCCAGCGCCAACGCCAGGCGCGGGCGATACGGCAGCAGCAACACCAGCAGCAAGGCACTGAGCATCAGCACCGCGAACCACTCCACCAGCCCCAACGCCCAGCCTGGGACCGACACCGCGATCCAGAGCGACAGCACAAGCAACAGCCCGCCAGCCAGCTTCAATCCCAGGCATAAGCGCTGCGACGGTTTGCGCCCCAGCAAGTCGGCATGGTGCCGATCCATGGACAAACACAGTGCCGTGAAACCGGCGTAGCAGAGCAACGAGACCAGCAACATTCAGTTCGCCTCTTGCTCAAGATGGGTCGATCGGGCGCGTTGCTGTCCACGGGCTTTTGCCAGCTCTGCGCGCTGCATTTTCCAGGCGGCCCATCCGAGGAGCAGGCCGCTGGCCAGGCACGCCAGATCGAAACCGGCCATGGCCCAATCACCCTCAACAAGCGAGACGCCCAGGTGCCAGGGCGTGGTCAAGGCGTTGAGCAACGGCACCGCGGCAAACAGCGCCGCCGCCAGCGTCAACTGCTCCACCCACGCGGCGCGACCCCGGCGGACCAGGGCATGCAGCAGGCTCAAGCCCCACACGATAAAGAAGCTGTCGACCTCCCAATCCGCTCGCCCGACCATGCCGACCGGCAGCAGCCGGTTGGCCCAGAAGTATATGGCGACGGCGACCAGCAACCCCGACATGCTGGCGATGTTAAGGACCTCCACCAGCTGCAATTCAAATGGCAGCACGCCGCTTTTGGCATGCTTGAGCTGACGCTTGCCGAGCCAGATCACCAGCCCGGTGCCGATCATTGCCGTGCCCGCCAGTCCGCAGATGAAATACAGCCAGCGCAACATCGGGCCGGCGAAATGCCCCATGTGCAAGCCATAGAATCCGCCGGCTATCGCCATGGGCAGGGTTCGTGGTGGTGTCGAGTCGAGCAGTTCACCGGTCACGCCATTGAAGGTCACGGCGCTGCCATAGTCGTAGACCACCCGGTCCGCGCTTTCCCGGGCCAGGATCACCGCGGCATTCGCATCGCCAGGATTGCTCACCGTCACGCGTGCGGCCCGACCGCCCGACCACTGCCCTCGAGCCTGCTCCAGCAAGGGCGCCAACGCCACCAACGGCGCAGGTTTGCCAGCCGATGGCGGCGTATTGGCCGCCGGAAAAACTTCGCTGTAAAACGCCTGGGCATCGCCCTTATAGGCGGCAACGATGCTCGCCGGCATCACCATCGCCATGAAAATCACCAGGCTGCTATAGGTGATCATCAGGTGGAACGGCAACACCAGCACACCCACCGCGTTATGCCCGTCGAGCCAGGAACGCTGGCCCTTGCGCGGACGGAAGGTGAAGAAGTCCTTGAAGATTTTCTTGTGGGTGATGATGCCGCTGATCAGCGCGACAAACATCACCATGGCCGCAAGGGTCGACAACCAGCGGCCCCACGGATAAGGCATTTGCAGTTGAAAGTGGAAGCGGTAGAAGAACTCGCCACCCCGAGTCTCGCGGCCCTGCACTTGGTTGCCGGTTTGCGGGTCGAGGAGTTTCTCCGTGAGCTGGCCGCGCTCGCCGGGCTTGGCCGGCGTCTGCTGCCAGCGCACCGACAGGCGGGGATCGCGGGCACTGGGTAAATCGATGATCCAGCGCGCAGCGCCCGGGGCGTGCTGCCCAAGATAGGCCTGGGCCAGCGCCAGGCTGGCCTCGGTGGACACTGGACGGGCGGGGATTTCCGGCTGCATCCAGTGGTTGGTCTCGTCCTTGAAATAAGCGAGGGTGCCGGTCAGGAAAATCGCAAACAGCAGCCAGCCGAAAATCAGGCCGGCCCAGGTGTGCAGCCAGGCCATGGCCTGGCGAAAGCCCTCTTTCATGACCGCTCCATCCAGTACCCCATCCCCGCTGCCGCTGCCAAAACCAGGCCCGTCACGATCAATCCGAACCAGGCCCGCCACGCTGAGCGACAGGCAAAACACCAGATCACCGCCAGCAGATAAACCACGAACGAGCTCATCATCCCGGTCACTACCGCTTCGGTGCGGGCCATGGGGGCCCAAAGCGTCAGGCACACGCTGGCCAACGTGGTCACCAGATAGCCGCCGAACACGGCAGCCAGCACCCGCGAAGTGACCGCCAGGCGATAGGAAACAGGGAGTGTCTTGGCTTTCATGTCGCGACCTTGAAACCGGGTGAGGCCCCATGAACGTCACGGGGCCAGCAAGACGCAATATTAATGATAAATATTCTCATACGCAAAACTGTCGGATGAGATCAGGTTCCAGCAGGTACAAAAAACAAAACGGGCCTGCAATGCAGGCCCGTTTTCGGTGGGAAGGTAAAAAGTGAATCAGGCGTCAGGCGTTTTGCGCAGCCTGTTCGTTTTCAAGAAACTCTTCTTCCAGGAGCACATCAGCGCGAGCCCTCGGCTCGAACGGCACTACCGCGGCGCGTGGTTTGCCTCGCAATTTGCCGAACAGGTGTTCCAGCGCATGCTCGAGTTTCTCGGCGGCTCCGTCGATCGCCAGTTCCAGGCTGGCGGCTTTATGGGTGACAGAAATCGGTTGGTGGCCTTTTGGCCGCGCTTCCAGCTGGCAGCGCATATCGTGGGGACCAGGCTTGTCGCCGTTCTCGTCCCGCAGGTGGACCTCGACGCGTGTCAGGTCCTCTTCGTAGCGTTCGAGCGTGCTCTCAATGGTAGTACGTACCCACTCCTCCAGTCGTTTACTGCCTTGAATATGGTTATCGCTATTGACTTGGATTTGCATAGTTCATCCCTTATTTCAGCTAGCTCGCGAGAGGCCGGTCAGCTAAGCCCTTGGGCGTCATCACCGTGACCTCTTGGTTACACAATCGGTCTGTACGATGAACATTTCAACCCCTAGAAAAAGATAAATATCTATTCGCAAAAAAAGCCGGACAACCGGTAAATGCGCTGTTAAGGTCGGGAGTTGGGTCGACCCGCTCCTTCGTCACGAATTCTCACATCTGCCCCTCCGACAGCGGGTGCAGGCCGCGAAAAATCCCCGCTTCCTCCACCAGCCAGTCGTGCACCGCCCGCACCCCCGGATGGCTCAGCGCCCCTGGCGCGTAGAGCACCATGTAGCGCTTGTGATTGGGCACCGCCAGGCCGAACGGAACGATCAATGCGCCCCGCTCCAGCTCGTCATTGAGCAGCGTGCGTCGGGCGATGGCCACGCCCATTCCGGCGATGGCCGCTTCGATGGTCAGGTGATTGCGATTGAAGGTGTGGCCGCGCCGCACATCCGCGCCTTCAAAGCCGATGGCATCCAGATAAAACTCCCATTCCGCATATTCGTAACTGCCGCGCCAGGCAGTGATGTCATGCAGCAACGGAAAATGCAGCAGGTCCGCCGGGCCATGCAACGGCGGACGCCCGCGCAACAGGCTCGGGGCGCAGACCGGGAAAATCTGCTCGTCGAGCAAGGCTGTGGATAACAGGCCCGGATAGCTGCCGTCGTTGAGGTCGATGGCCAGGTCGAAATCGCCTTCGTGCAACGGCACGCTGCTGTCTTCGGCCACCAGGCGCAACTGAATGTCCGGAAAGCGCTGCTGCAAGCGCGGCAGGCGCGGCGTCAGCCATTTGCTCAGGAAGGAAGGGATCGAACGCACCCGCAGCGTGCCGCTGATCATGCCCGCGTCCAGCCGGCGCAATTCCGCATCGATGCTGCCGTAGGCCTCGTTGACGGTTATGGCCAATCGCTGGCCTTCGGCGCTCAGTTCCACGCCCCGGGCACGCCGGTGAAACAGGCGAAAACCCAGGCGCTCCTCCAGTTGCCTGATCTGCTGACTGACCGCCCCCGGCGTTATGTGCAGTTCTTCGGCGCAACGGGTGAACGACAAGTGCCGTGCGGCACAGGAAAACACCTGCAGCCAGACATAAGTCTGGGCGTGTAATTGACGGCTCATCGTTTAGTCCTGCTAAAGGCTCTCTTAGGAAGTTTCGTTGGTCACGTAGGACCTAGGGAGGCAGTATCGCTGAAATTGCGCTTGTCCTACAAAAATGGCAGCGATTCATCTCCCATTGCAGGAATAGGCTTTAGCATGGCTATCAGTGTTTTCGATCTCTTCAAAGTCGGCATCGGCCCGTCCAGTTCCCATACCGTCGGTCCGATGCGCGCCGCGGCGACCTTCGCCCAAGCGCTGGTCGACCAGGCGCTGCTGAACGATGTGCGGCGAGTGGAGATTCGCCTCTACGGCTCCTTGTCGGCCACCGGCGTCGGTCACGCCACCGACCGTGCCTGCGTAATGGGCCTGATGGGCGAATGGCCAGACCGTATCGATCCCACCACCATCGACAGCCGCATCCATACCCTGCGGGAAACCGGCGAGTTGTCCCTGGCCGGCCAGGCGAGCATCGCGTTCGACTGGTCCCGCGATCTGCTGCTGCTCGACGAGAGCCTGCCCTACCATCCCAACGCCATGTCCCTGACCGCGTTTGGCGAGACTGGCGAACTGTTCGAGCAAACGTACTACTCGATCGGCGGCGGTTTCATCATCGAGGCGGCGGAAGCCGAATCCGGTGTGGCGCCTGCCAACGATGTGGTGTTGCCGTACGATTTCTCCAGCGCTGCCGAACTGCTAAAGCTTTGCAACCAGCACGGTCTGCGGGTTGGTGAGCTGATGATGGCCAACGAACGGGCCTGGCGCAGTGACGAAGAAATACGTCAGGGCTTGCTGCACATCTGGTCGGTGATGCGCGAATGTGTCGAGCAGGGGCTGGAGCACGAAGGCATCCTCCCTGGCGGCCTGAATGTGCCGCGACGCGCGGCGAAGTTGCACCGCAGCCTGTTGGAAATCGGCAAGCCGAACGTCATCACTTCGACCCTGTCGGCCATGGAATGGGTGAACCTGTTCGCCCTCGCCGTCAACGAAGAAAACGCCGCCGGCGGGCGCATGGTGACCGCGCCGACCAACGGCGCAGCGGGGATCATTCCGGCGGTGCTGCACTACTACATGAAGTTCAACCCTGATGCGTCGGACGATGACGTCGTGGCGTTCTTCCTGGGCGCGGCCGCCGTCGGCATTCTCTGCAAGAAAAACGCCTCGATCTCCGGCGCCGAAGTCGGCTGCCAGGGCGAGGTCGGCTCAGCCTGCGCCATGGCCGCCGCCGGTCTCGCAGAAGTGCTCGGCGCCACGCCAGAGCAATTGGAAAACGCCGCCGAGATCGGCCTGGAACACAACCTCGGCCTGACCTGCGACCCGGTCGGCGGGTTGGTGCAAGTGCCGTGCATCGAGCGCAACGCGATTGCTGCGGTCAAGGCCATCAACGCCACGCAGATGGCCCTGCGCGGCGACGGCAAACACTTCATTTCCCTGGATCGGGTGATCCGCACCATGCGCGACACCGGTGCCGACATGCACGACAAGTATAAAGAGACATCCCGTGGCGGCCTGGCGGTGAACTGGGTGGAATGCTGACCGGTTTGGTGGCATGCGGGCAGTCAGTGCCCTGAAAAGGGTAGGCAAAAACAAGGCGGACCACAGTGTCCGCCGTGTTTTTGCCCCCGTTTGTTGTCCGACAATCTTTCCGGCATGCCCCTTGCTACATCCCGCTTGGAACAATGATGGCGATTTGACGAGAAATGGCCGATGGTCCGGGTTTGCGAACCAACCCGATCATGGCCGGTCAACAACTGCACGTTCAATCAAGCGGTGACGCATCATGGACAACCCTTTTCAGCTCATTACCGATGCTTTTGCAGCGGATTATCAGATCAACCTGAGCATTCAGGGTCTGGACGGCAGCATCATGCTGACCCTCTCCAACAGTGGCCGCGTAGTAGCCAAACGCATGATCAGTGCCGAGCAACGCAACGATCCCCAACGCCTCAAACGACTGGTACAAAGCATTCAGTTCGGCATTGCGATCGAACAGGGCCACAGCGCGGTGGCCATCCTCGAAGCCATGACCGATGACGGCACGCGCAGCCTGCCGCCACCCTCTGTAAAAAACCGTCCGCGCCCGTCCATCAGGCTCTAAAGTTCGCCCTTCTCCACTTCCGGATGTTCACCCGAACCCGCACCCGTCTTACGGTGCGGATGCTCGATCTTCACCGACGGAAATTGCGAGGAGGCATAGCGCACCACCAGGATCGCAAACGCCAGCAGCAGAATCCCGCCGCACAGGTAAATGATCCCCAGGTCCGGTGGACTGTGATGGGACACGTTGGAAATCAGCAGTCGCGTAAGCGCTGTGATCGCCACGTAGATCAGGAAACGCACCGGCATGTGGTTGGTCTTGAAGTAAATCCCGACCATCGCACCCAGTTCCAGGTAGATGAACAGGAGCAGGATGTCATCGATCTTGATATCCCCCTTCTCGAGCATTCCGAGAAATTCCATCACCGCGGCCCACGCGGTCACCGCACCAATGGCGAACAGCGCCAGGTAGTGGAAGGTTTCGACGAACAGGTTGCCCAGCGACTCGGCCAGTTCATGCACGTTCTGCCGCAGCTTTTCGGCCCAGTTGATTTTCACGATGATGCTTCCTTAGGTCGACTCGACCGGATAATGCAAGTTGGACGTGACGGTTGTTCTGCATGCAGAAACAAGGCCACGACCATGATGGCGAGTCGCTGTTAACTGCGCTCCGTGGCGTTTGGTCGCAGCTACCCATACCTGAGGCCTGACAAATCCCGAAACCGGCCTACATTGAAAAGCCACTACCCAAACCCAAAGGATTCGCTTATCCTTAGCTGTATATAGATACAGTAGTCGAATCAGACTGACAAATGTGAAGGCATGTGAGGTGGTGAATGGCCGTCGAAGTGGTATACCGCAGCAGCCGAGATCTGGAGCGCTTGTTCATGGATAAAGCCGAAGCTGACCGTCATGACAAAATGCTCGAGCTGGCCGAATTGCTGGCTGAAGTGTTGCAAAAAGCCGTACCGTCCCTGACCGAACAGCAAGTGGAAGAAGCCGGGATCTACATGGCGAAGAACCGCGATGTGTTCGCCAAGGCATTCAAGAGCCAGCCGGACGCCTTGTCCGAACTGCTCACGGCGCCAGCGGAAGCTGCGCCGCAGGTTGAAGTGCCTGAAGTACCTGAAGTGGTTGAAGCTGCCGAACAAACGGCACCGGCCAAGCCTGCCAAGGCTGCAAAAGCAGCGAAGTCAACGTCGTAAAAATCAAAAGATCGCAGCCTTTGTAGGAGCTGCCGCAGGCTGCGATCTTTTTGGTCTTCTTATCGATACAACACTTTCTCCGCCAGCTCATCCGCCACTCGAGCCGGCGAACGTTTTTCCGCCTGGGCATGAGCGAAGACTTCAGTGAGTCGCGAGCTTATTTTCGATAAATGCGCGGTGATGGTTCCCAACTCTTCGCCACGATGCTTGAGCGAAACATAGATCAATCCACCGGCGTTGATTACGTAATCCGGCGCATACAGGATGCCTCGCCGTTCCAGCTGATCGGCGACGTCCAGATGGGTCAGTTGGTTGTTCGCCGAACCGGCCACCGCCGAGCAGCGTAGTTGCGTCACGCTGTGGCTGTTAAGCACCCCACCCAGGCCGCACGGCGCCAGAATGTCGCAAGGCGTGCTAAGCAATGCATCGTTGGCTATCGGGTGCGCACCGAGCTGCTCCATCGCCAGTTGGACCTTGCCGTGGTCGATGTCGCTGACCAGCAGCTCGGCACCGGCGGCGTGCAACTGTTCGGCCAGGGCAAAACCGACGTTGCCCAGGCCCTGGATGGCGACGCGCAGGCCTTCGAGATTATCGCTGCCCAGCCGGGCCATCGCCGTCGCGCGAATGCCGGTAAACACGCCCATCGCCGCGTGAGGGGCGGGGTCGCCGGCAGACGTGGTGCTGGTGACGTGTTGGGTCTGTTGGGCGATGCAATCCATGTCCGCCACCGAGGTGCCACTGTCAATGGCGGTGATGTAGCGCCCGTCGAGCTGATTGATACAACGTCCGAAGGCCTCAAAGAGCGCAGCGCGATTGGCCACATGGACGGGGCGAATAATCACCGCCACGCCGCCGCCCTGGGCCAGCCCGGCCAGCGCCGCCTTATAGCTCATGCCTTGGGCAAGGCGCACCGCATCCTCGACCGCGGACTCGTCGCTGGGATAGGCAAGGTATCGACAGCCACCCAGGGCAGGCCCGAGACGGCTGTTATGAATGGCAATGACCGCCTTCAACCCGGTGGCCGGGTCGACGCTCAGATGCAGCGATTCAAGGCGAGTGCTTTGCATGAGAGCGAACATCGTAGGGCTCCCGAATCACTTCTTGTAGACGCCAGTATAGGCTTGCGCCCAAAAATTGCAGAAGCGCACCGGAATAAGCGAGGGCGCCAGACAAGCTTTAGGAAATAACCGCAATTGCGCCTGTGCGGTACTGGACGAAAGGCATAGACCGGTCTAAAACGAGGCATAGCCCGGAGATTGTGATGACGCCGCGCCAATCGTTTTTCGCCTGCTTGCAACGATCACCGCCTGCGCTGTTCGAGGCGGCGCTGTGGATTGCCGTCGAACATGACAACCAGGTGAAACCCGAGTCGGTATTGGCGCACTTCAAGGAGCTGCAACAGCGAATCAGTGGCGGCTTGCCAATGCTACCGGTGAGCGAGTTGGCGCAACCCCTGCTCAGGCGCATGGTCGAGCTGGGGTTCGCCCAGGATGACTTCGCGCCCTTGCGACCGCAAGTGGCATTACTCGACAAGGTCCTGGAGCGTCGCCGCGGGCAACCGCTGGCCCTGGGGCTGATCGCCCTGGAACTGGCCCGAGGCCTGGAGATTCCCCTGGTCGGCGTCAACTTCCCCGGGCATTTCCTGCTGCGGGTGCCAGGCGCCGATCATCTGCTCGACCCCTGCGGCGGCCGGCGCCTGTACCCCAACGATTGCCGGGAACTGCTGCACCGCCAGTACGGCCCGAACCTGAAACTCAACGCTGAGCACCTGCTCACCGCCGACCCCGCGCAAATGCTCCAGCGCCTGTCACGTAATTTGCGCCAGCTGCACCTTTCCCACGACGATTACATTGGCGCGCTGGTCGACGCCGAACGCGTGCTGGAACTGGGCAACGCCAGCGCCTCCGACTACCTGGCCCGGGCCAGCCTCTACCAACGGCTGGACTGCCCGAATGCCGAGCGCTTCGACCTGGAACATGCGCTGTTGCTCAGCGACGACCCGATCCAGCGGATTCGCCTGACTGAGCGGCTGGGGCACCTGCCGCCCAATTCCATCGTTCATTGAACATGCGGGTGTACCCGGCGCTGCGGTGTACCTGTCATACCGCGTCATCGTTCTTCGCCGGCAAGCCGGGCTCCTACAGGTACATGCGAGGCTTTATGGGGTGTCTGGCTGGTTAGCCGGATGCGCCTTGATGAACGCCGGATGCGCTGCCGCCAACCCCGCCACTCGACGAATCCGTGGATACGCCTCAAGGGCGATGTTGAAGCGCTCAGCCGCGTACAGCTGCGGGATCAGGTAGACATCCGCCAGACCTGGCTCAGGCCCGAAGCAGTAACCCTCCTCCCCAATCAATTGTTCCACGGTCGCGAGGCCTTGAGTGATCCAGTGCCCGATCCACTCCACCACCTGCGGTTCATCGTGACCCAACTGGCGCAGCCGGTTGAGCACGCTGACGTTGTGCAGCGGATGCACATCGCAGCCAATCACCGCCGCCACACCACGCTCACGGGCGCGGGCAGCGAGGTCCGTGGACAGCAGCGGCAGCTGTGGATAACGTTCCTCCAGGTACTCGATGATCGCCGGTGACTGGATCAGCAGGTCGCCTTCATCGGTGCGCAAGGCCGGCACTCGGCCTTGGGGATTGACGGCCAGGTACGGTGGCTGCCGATGCTCACCACCTGGCGGCGCGATCAGGTTGACCGGAAGGGCCTGGTAATCCAGGCCCTTCAACGCCAACGCAATCCGCACCCGATAGGACGAAGTCGAGCGGTAGTAGGTAAAGAGCTCCATGACCCGATCCTCTTAACGCGCCGACACGACTGTGCCACGACATTCGCCGAAACCGATGGAGGCAAAACCTTCGCGGCTGCAACGGCCACGCAAGATGATTTCGTCGCCGTCTTCAAGGAATTTGCGCACCTCGCCCGAGGCCAGTTCGATCGGTTTTTTACCGCCCTCGGTGATCTCCAGCAGGCTGCCGAACTGACCGTTTTCCGGCCCGGACAAGGTGCCCGAACCGAACAGGTCACCGGCCTGCAACTGGCAGCCGTTGACGCTGTGGTGCGCGACCATTTGCGCCACGGTCCAGTACATGTGTTTCGAGTTGCTCAGGGTCAGGCGATGGGCAGGCAGGTTCTGTTCGCGCATGGCTTCGGTCAGCAACAGCACTTCCAGCTCGATGTCAAAAGCGCCGGCGGCTTGGTCGCGCTGGTCGAACAAGTACGGCAGCGGCTGCGGATCGCCTTCCGGGCGTGCAGGCTGGGCGCGGCGGAACGGCTCCAGCGCTTCGGCGGTGACGACCCAGGGTGAAATGCTGGTGATGAAGCTCTTCGACAGGAACGGCCCCAGCGGCTGGTATTCCCACGCCTGGATGTCGCGTGCCGACCAGTCGTTGAGCAGGCAGAAACCGGCGATGTGATCGGCGGCATCACCAATGGCGATGGAATCGCCCATGTCATTGCCCTGGCCGATCCAGATGCCCAGCTCCAGTTCATAGTCCAGGCGCGCGCACGGGCCGAAGGTCGGCTCGGTCTGGCCGGCCGGCAGCGTCTGGCCTTTCGGACGGCGAACGTCGGTGCCCGACGGGCGAATGGTCGAGGCGCGGCCGTGGTAGCCGATGGGCACGTACTTGTAGTTCGGCAGCAATGGGTTGTCCGGGCGGAACAGTTTGCCGACGTTCTGCGCGTGCTCGATGCCGACGTAGAAGTCGGTGTAGTCGTTGATTTTCGCCGGCAGGTGCATGTCGCAATCCGCGGCCAGAGGCAGCAGTTTTGCGCCCTGGGCTTCGATCTTGCCGTGCAGGGTGCTGCCGTCCTTGAGCAGTTCGATCAAGCGTTCACGCAAGGCCACGCGAGCCTCGCGGCCCAGCTCGAAGAACGCATTCAACTGGCCGCCACGGGTGGCTTCGACCGCAACTTTTGCAGCGCCTTCGAACAGGCCGGCCTCGAGTGCCGCTTGCAGATCGAAGATATGGTCGCCGATGGCCACGCCACTGCGCGGCGCCGAACCTTTCACGCTGAACACGCCCAGCGGCAGGTTCTGCAGCGGGAAATTCGCATGATCGTTGGCCGAAGCAACCCAGCTGCGAGTGATGGAAGTTTGCGTCATGGGTTATCTCCGGGTCGGGTCGAAAGTGGCGGGCAGCGTGGCCCAGCAAGCATCGTAGTTGGTTTGCAGTTGCGGGCAATCGAGGGCATGGCGGCTCGGGCGCAACACCTGGCTGGTCTCGAACATGAAGGCCATGGTGTTGTCGATTTTCGCCGGTTTGAGGTCGGCGTTGACCGCCTTGGTGCAGGTCTCGCCGTCAGGCCCGTGGGCGCTCATGCAGCTGTGCAGCGACGCGCCGCCGGGCACGAAACCTTCGGCCTTGGCATCGTACTCGCCCTGGATCAGCCCCATGAACTCGTTCATCAGGTTGCGGTGGAACCACGGTGGACGGAAGGTGTTCTCGGCCACCATCCAGCGCGGCGGAAAGATCACGAAGTCGAGGTTGGCCAGGCCGTGGACGCTGGTCGGCGAGGTCAGCACCGTGAAGATCGACGGGTCCGGGTGATCGAAGCTGACCGTGCCGATGGTGTTGAAACGGCGCAGGTCATATTTGTACGGCACGTTGTTACCGTGCCAGGCAACCACGTTCAACGGCGAGTGATTGAGCTCGCAAGCCCACAACTGACCGAGGAATTTCTGCACCAGGGTCGTGGGTTGTTGCAGGTTTTCGTAGGCCGCCACCGGGGTCAGGAAGTCCCGCGAATTGGCCAGGCCGTTGCTGCCGATCGGCCCCAGGTCCGGCAGGCGCAATGGCGCGCCGTGGTTCTCGGCGATGTAGCCGCGCGCTTGCGGGTCGAGCAGTTCGACACGGAATTTCAACCCGCGAGGCAATACGGCAATTTCCAGCGGCGCCACTTCCAGCACACCCAGTTCGGTGGCGATGCGCAGACGGCCCTGTTGCGGCACCAGCAGCAGCTCGCCGTCGGCGTTGAAGAACACGCGCTCCATGGAGCGGTTGGCGCAGTACTGGTAGATGCTGATCCCCGCCGGTTTATCCGCGCCAGAGTTGGCCGCCATGCTCACCAGGCCGTCGATGAAATCGGTCGGCTCGTCTGGCATATCCAGCGCGTTCCAGCGCAGGCGATTGGGCGTCACTTCGCCCAACGGACCGCCGGCCAGTTGCCGATCGAGCTTGGCGAACGCCGGGTGATTGGCCGAAGGCTGAATGCGGTACATCCAGGTCCGCCGCGCTTCGCTGCGGGCCATGGTGAAGGCGGTGCCGGAGAACAGTTCGGTGTAGAGACCGTACGGCGCTTTTTGCGGGGAGTTCTGGCCGACGGGCAGTGCGCCGGGCAATGCCTCACTGCTGAATTCGTTGCCAAAGCCTGACTGATAGGCCAGCGCCTGGACGTTTGAATCGGAGTTCATGGAGCCTCCTGAACAGGGAGTCGGCAATGGCCCTTCACGCTATGACAGCGATCATGGCACGCCGGGGTTGTTTTTATCGTAATCTGATTACGCATAACGTAATTTGATTGGTATTGACCGTCAAGCTATAAAGACGCCCATTCGTCCCGGGATCCCTCCATGGAAAAGCCTGAAAGCAACGGTAAACAGAAAGTCCGCTCCGCCGAGGTGGGTACCGACATCCTCAAGGCGCTCGCCGAGCTGTCGCCCTCGACTTCGCTGTCGCGCCTGGCCGAGCACGTGCAAATGCCGGCGAGCAAGGTTCATCGCTATCTGCAGGCGCTGATCGCCAGTGGTTTTGCCGAACAGAATGCCGCGACCAACCATTACGGGCTCGGCCGCGAAGCGTTGCGCGTCGGTTTGGCGGCACTCAACAGTATGGACGTGCTGAAAGTCGCTGCCCTGCCATTGGCCGAACTGCGCGACGACTTGAACGAAACCTGTTTTGTCGCGGTGTGGGGCAACCAGGGCGCGACCGTGGTGCATATCGAACCGGCGGTGCGCGCGGTGACGGTGGTGACCCAATTGGGCTCGGTATTGCCGTTGCTCAGTTCATCGACCGGCCTGGTCTTCGGCGCCTACCTGCCCAAGCGCGAAACCGTCGAGTTGCGCGAGCAGGAACTGCAATCCGTCAGCGCCCATCCCCTCGGCGATGATCAGGCCTATGAAACGCTCTGCGGGCAGATCCGCGACCGCGGCTTGCATCATGTGCACGGCTTGTTGATGCCCGGCGTCGATGCCCTGTCCGCGCCAGTGTTCAACGCCGTCGGGCAGGTGGCTGCCGTGATGACCATTGTCGGCCCGGCCTCGTTGTTCCATGCCGACGAAAACGGCCCGGCGGCCCAGCGCTTGCTGGCGGCGACCCGGGCCGTCAGTTGGCGGATGGGGTATGAACCGTCCACCGTCATCGGCTAGCCGGATTACATCAAGATCGTTCGCTCGCTGGAATCAGGCTCGGCGAGCGACTGCTTCATCAGTTCGCTGACAACGGCCAGATCCACCGTTGTGCCGGTGCACGCAGAGATTGCCCCCATGCAGGTATTAACATTCCCGAGCTGTTTGGCAATGGCCTTCTGCGCCACCGAGAACCCCAATTTGCCGATGCGCATGGTGGCCAGTTCCATCATGCAATCGAGGTAACTTGAGAACAACTTCTCGTAGTCCCCTTCCTGATACGCCTTAGCCCCCTCAAACACCGCTTTCGTCATCACGACTGCACTCAATGCGAGTCCGATGGGTGCAAAAGGAATGCTGGCAATGGCGACCGCCGCGACGGCAGTATCGTAGATCAGCTTGCCGACGATCTCCCCAAGGCTGGTAGTCTTGGCATCAACGTCGTCAATGATTTGAGCGATTGCATCGGTGTAGCAACGGGAGAAATCGCGGACTCGACTATCGAACTGCAAATGAGGGATGTCCTCGATGCTGCTGCGCTTCACTTTCTCGAGGTATGCATCGACGACTTTCTGCTGCGTGTACTTGACTCGCTTGCTGTAATAACTGCCAAGGCCCGCCGTTTTTACCGATTTGGCAAACTCGGCCAAGGGTCTGAACGATCTGCAATCCGGTGCATAGGGGGTATACAGCAGATCCTCGGCGACGCCATTGCGCATGAGGCGGAAAATATAAACGCCGTCGACCTGGCGATCTTGCAGATAAAACGTGTAGACACCCTCGCGTTGAGGGGAATCAGGATCTTCAGAATCCGGACTTGCGCCAGGTTCCGCTTCGCGCAGCTGATCAATGAGCCGTTCGAGCTGCTCAAATTGTTGGTGTTCAAGATGACCTCTGAACAATTCTTCCAACGCTGATCGATGCATTTCATGTCGCCGCAGATCCAGGAAGACGTCGCGCTTCAAGGCATAACCCGGGGCGCCCTGATCCAGATAGTCGCGCCTCAACATGGCGATGTACTGCTCACCTGGGCGCAACGTTCTTGACCAGCCCGGCAAATACTCGATCAGCAGGTCGGAAACAGGCGGATGACCGGGAGATAGACGAATGGACGGGTAGATTCCGGGGTTGTGGGCGGGACCACTGGCTTCGGTAATGTGATGTTCCTCGATGATCATCCGGGACAAGGTCATCTCTTTCGAGGCATCAAGCCTTACCACAATCAGGTCAGGATCGATGTCGACTGTTTCGCCGTTTTGCGCCAGGACCTCCTCTGCACACTTCTTGATCAGCCCATGGGCGAATTCTTCGTAACTGATCAGCGCTGCCTCGCGGCTTGCAAGTCGGGTTAAACCTTTGAGCTCGGTGTTCAGCCGGGCATAACATTGGCGCTGGGCTGCGGTAGCCGAGCGATAGCCTGCGGGCACAACCGCGTCCATTTCTCCCCGCAGCCAATCGACATGCTGCATAACTGCCTTGTGCAATGCACCCTCTGCACTATTCGACCAAGGGCTGCGCTGGATGCCACGCCACTGAGTCGGCAGGTCTTGTACGAGTCTCATGTACGCGTCGATGCTGGCGCGTTCACTGGCGAGGGTCTGGCGGCTCAGGTAACTGCGCCCTTCGGCTTGAGCGATCCAGTCAGCCAGATGGAAAGTCAACTGCCTGAAGCTCGGGAACTCATACCAGCTCCGGCCACCCGGACCCTGCGGAGCATAAAGTACACAAGGGCCTTCTTCACCCTGTGGCCCGCAATAGACAATCATCCCCTCGAAACCGCTTTTCGAATCAACGATCGAGAGTGCTCCCATTGAATATTGCTCGTCACCCTGCGTGGCAATAGCGACGATCTTCAGGCTCTCGTCATTAATTTGTCTCTGCAGTTTCGCACTGAACGAACTCAGGGCTATACGACACCCCAAAAGAAGCTGTAGGGCCTGAAGCACGGCTTCGTCCGCGTATTTCTTTTCGAATTTTTCCGCATAGAGCTTGCGCATGCTTGCGTCGAGCATCAGCTCCAAAAGATCTTCCTCATCCATGCCGGACGGCAGCGCCTCCCCTTCCAGTTTGATCTCCAGCGGGATTGCGGTGGATCCGTACAATCCGTTGAGCATGAATTCGGGAAGCGTTACGCGATTGCCCTGCACGACCTTTTGCTTGCCGACAAAGAATGTGTGGCGAGCGTTGACGAAAACATGTTCCGGCTCGAGAACTTCACCGGTGAGAATCCGTACAACTTCCTGCGCATAAAATCGGGCGAACGCCTTGAAGGATTTTGTTTCACCCAGCAGTTTGTCCAGCGCCTGTTCACTTTCTGTCAGGGACTGCTCGGCATCAAAGTAGTATTGGCGATCCTCCTCACTTGCACGCTGCAGCCAATCCGGCAGCTGTTGTGTTTGCCTGGTCGGGCGTAACACTTCTTCTTGAAGCCTGTACTTGGCCTCATTGGTTAATCCATTAATATTCATGCACTGTCCTTTTTGCATCCATCATTATGCAGTTTGTTACTGCGAACGCCCCAACCTGTTCAAAAACTCAAACTGAATGACTGTCACTACCGGGGCGATTCAAATTTTATAAACACTCCAGCCAGCGAAGTACACCCCGAAACTTGTGTGCATTCATGAACAGACAAAGTACCTGCCAATTCAAACATCAAGTAACAATACCCAATACTTTCGCCCTGGCCACGGCTTGCGTCCGGCGCTCCACACCCAACTTGCCGTTGATGCGTCGCGCGTGGGTCTTGACCGTATGCAAGGAAATGAACAACAGATCGGCAATCTGTTGATTGGAGTTGCCCTGCGCCACTAGCCGCAGAACCTGTATTTCACGTTGGCTCAAGCGGTTCTGGTCCGCACCCGGCGCCTGGGGATCATCGCGCGACTCGGTCAGGCCAATGGCTTGCGGCAGCTGCGCCTGGCGCAACTGCAGATCGCGCAGGGCCTGTTGCAGGTTGCACCGCTCGACCAGTGCCAGTCCTTGCGCCAGTGCTTGCCGGGCAGCGTCCGCATCGCCTGCAAGCCAGGCGACTTCAGCCAGCGCCAGATGCAATTGCCCTTGCAGCGCCGTCATCCCCCGCTGCCTGGCCCGTTGCAGTTGCCCTTCAAGCCGCTCCAGAGGCGTTTGCGCCTGCCCCAGGTAAACCTCGGTCAGGACCAGCAGGAATTCCAGGCCGTCAATCAGCTCCAGCGTGGCCGGAGGGGCTTGGCGTGCACAGGGGCCATGATAGTGACGCAACACCCGGGTCAGGGCCTGGTACGCCAGTTGCGGTCGCCCTTGTTGCAACCAGAAATGGATACTGGTGTGCAGCAAGACTCCGCGATACACGGTCTCGGGAATCCGCCGTTGCTGCATCAGCCGTTCGGCGTCGCGCAGCTGGTCGAATGCCTGGGCGTAATCGAGGCGATTCGCCGCCAGCTGGGCCAGCCCGAGGAAGCCATACAGCGCGCGTTTGTCCTGGCTGCGCAAGCAGATCTGCAGACCGGTCTCGAAGTACATGGCCGCCTGTTGCTCGCGGCCCAGGCTCAGGTTCAAGCGGCCGCGACGCAGGGCGATCCGCCCCAACAAGGGTCCGGCATTGCCATGCTGGCTGCAGAGCAGGCCGTGCATGTGGGCGAGCAGGTCATCGGCCCTGCCGGACGCTCCGCGCTGCTCGAGCAATTGCGCGTGATCGAGCTCCAGCAAGCCTTCGAATACCAGTGAGCCTTGCGCCCGGGCGAGACACAACGCCTCCCGGCTGAGCGCCTGTGCGACGTCGAGTTCGCCCCGCAGCAAGGCCTGTTGGGTCAACCCGGACAGGCACATCAGCCGGGCAGGCCAACACTCCAGGTCGAGCTCGTCGAGCGCCTCGAGCAAGTGCGCCCGGGACGCATCCATGCGCCCCAACAAATGCAGGAGCCAACCCTGTTGAGCCTGCCAGCGTGCGATCAATTGCCGTTGCAGAAATGCCGACGGCTGGGGGCTGAATCGCGACAATTGTTCGATGCACTCGGCTGCCTGTTCGAAGCGCCCGGCGAACAACAAGGCCGCGGTGATCAAGCCGACCAGTTGCGGCGAGCCAAACAGCAACTCCTCGCCGCGTTGCTCGTGCAAACGCAGGAGCAAAACGACGGTCTGCTCTTCGAACAACTGCTCGAAACCGAAATGCTGCAACAAGCTGACGGCGACCTCGAACTCCTGCGCCAGCAAGGCCTGTTCAAACGCGGCCTTCCAGTCCTGCTCGGCGACGAACCACTGGCAGGCACGACGATGCCAGAAGCGTGCGGCCGGCCATTGTTCATCGCGCATCAAACGGCTCAGGGGAGCGAAGACCTGCAACCAGTCTGTGGAGTCTTGCCAGGGCTCGATGAAACAGCCCCGCTCCTGCAACGCACTCAGGTATTGCGCGCCCTCGCCAGCGCCGAACAGGTGATCGCTGAGCCGAGCGTTGAACCGTGGCAACTGCGCCAGCACCCGCCAGGCCTCGGCAAGCTCCGGCGCCAGATGGGCGAAGAGCTCATGCTCCAGGTAGTCGTGCAGGGTATCCGGTCGACCGTTCGGGGTGTCGTGGCGGGTCCAGTCGCATTTTTGCAGCAGCGCTATCCGCACCCCGGCGCACCAGCCACCACTGTTCCGGAAAATTCTCTCGGCACCTTTCGCGGCCAGGGCCGGCTCCAGGTGATGCAAGAGTTTTTCGATTTCATCCTGATTGAACGCCAGTGCGGCAGGCTCGGCATCGTACAGCTCGTCACCGAGCAGCAGCCGTGGCCAGTTGCATTGCGCACGTCGCCGCCCACTCAACCACCAGGTGATCATCGGGCTGCTGCCGGCCAGCAAGCGATCGAGCAACAGGTCCAGCGCCGGGTGAGGAACACGACAGTAGTCATCGATAAACAGCCAGGTTGCGGTCGGTAATCGAGCCAGGTACTCCAACAATACCGACTCATCCGCCGTTGCCAGTCCCAGCGCCTGCGCCAGGCGCTGGCAAAAGCCATCGACACTGAGCGCCTCCCCCGCCATTGGCAGCCAGCGGACCTGGCAGGTTGCAGGCGCATTGAGCATGCACTCGACCAGCAGCGCACTCTTGCCACTGCCGGCCGGCGCGCAGAGCAATTTCACCCGCGCCGTCGAGGCCAGCAACGGCTCGACCAGGCGCGCGCGATACAAGTGATGTGGAGACAATCGGGGCAGGTGTCCAGGACGGTCCAGACACGTCGTCATGGCAGTCATAGTGGTGCGCCTTTTTATTTTTGTGGCGCCACCCTAGCCCCCTGTCGAGCGCTTATTGAAGAAGTATTCAACACACTTATCGAGCCCTATAAAAAAGGTGACCACGAGGTCACCTTTTTGTGCAAACGCTGTAGGAAATCTACCTCACACCTGTACTCCGCAATGCTGCAGGCGTGTAGTCCCCGGCTTTGGCGGCGATGTTGAATTCGAAGCTGCGCTTCTCCTCGTTCTTCATCCCCAAGGCGATGTAACGACCGGCAATCAGGTCGTACAGCGCTTCAACGGTGTAGGCCGGGACCTGATGATCGTAGTAGAACTGCGCGTGCCCTTCAGCCACCCGCCAGAGCTGGCCACGACCGTCGTAATGATCGGCCAGGGCCACCTGCCAGGTGTCTTCGTCGATGTACATGTGACGCTTGGCATACACATGCCGCTCATTGGGCTTGACCGTGGCAACCACCTCCCAGACCCGATGCAGCTCATAGCGGGTCAAGTCCTGGTTGATGTGCCCGGCCTTGATCACATCGGTGTACTTCAGGTTAGGCGAGTCGAGCTTGTAGCTGTTGTAGGGGATGTACATTTCCTTCTTGCCGATCAGCTTCCAGTCATAGCGATCCGGCGCGCCGGAAAACATGTCGAAGTTGTCCGTGGTGCGCAACCCGTCGGACGAAGTGCCCACGCCGTCATAGGCCACTTGCGGTGCCCGGCGCACACGGCGCTGACCGGCGTTGTAGATCCAGGCCTTGCGGGGTTCCTGGACCTGGTCGAGGGTTTCGTGGACCAGCAGCACGTTGCCCGCCAGGCGCGCCGGCGCGGTGACTTCCTGCTTGAAATAGTTGAGGACGTTTTCATCGCTGCCTGGCTTCAGGTCTCCCAGCAGTGACGGCACCGCCACTTCGTCCTTGAAGCGGATGACCGTGAAATCGCCATTGGACTGGGGCGTGGCCTGGGTGATGGTGCGACGCAGGTTGCCACCGTGATAACGGGTGATGTGGTTCCAGATCACCTCGACCCCGTTCTTCGGAATCGGAAAGGCGTAGTAGCGATTGCCGGTGAAATTGGCCAGGCCGTTGCCGTCGTTGGTCGGCGTCACATTCAGTGCGCTGCGCTTGGCCGCCTCGTAAACCTCCGGCGGCAGTGCCGCCGTGCGATGGCTCGGATAGACCGGTATTTTGTAGGTCTCGGGATAACGCTTGAACATTGCGACCTGGCCATCGGACAGCTTGTCCTTGTACTGGTCGACGTTCGCGGCGGTGATGATGAACAAGGGTTTTTCATTGGCGAACGGATCGGCCAAAAAGCCCTTGCTGTCCACCGCACCCGCATTCTTGGGAATACCACCGGTCCAGGCTGGAATCGTTCCGGCGGCATTGCCGGCCTTCTCGGCGCCCAGGGGCGTGAGGCTGGTGCCGAGCTTGTTGGCTTCTTCGGCCGATACCGCCGCCATCACGTTGACGGCCAGCAGGCTCAGGGCCAGGGCGGTGCCCAATTGCAGAATCATCTTGCGCATTGAATTCATCCTTTTTCAGCCAGGTCAGAAGTTCACGCCAAAGCTCAACGCGACGAAATCGCGGTCTTCGAGCACGTTGTAGTCACCGCCGAAGAAGTCGGTGTAACTGAGGCTTGCGGTGTAGGTGTTGCGGTAGTCCGCATCGACGCCGAGGCTGACCGCCTTGGCCCCTTCATTGAACAGCCCGTTGGGGCCGTAGCCGGCGACGTCGTGGGACCACGACAGGTTGGGACGGAAATTGATCCCGGCGATGACGTTGTTGTAATCGAGGATGGCGCGGGCGCGATAACCCCAGGAGGTCGACGTGACGAAACCATCGGTGTCACCGCCGAAGCCGTATTGGCCGTACACCGAGTCGCGGCCGTAGCGCAACTTGCTGCGCGCCTCCAGGCCACCGACCCGGACCACGGCCGCTTCACCCACCAGGGTCAGGCGATCCGCGCCCGCGACCTGGTCGACGAAGTGCGTCAGGGTGCTCTGGACCTGGGTCACTTCCTTGCGCCGGTAGCCTTTGTTGTCGGCACCCGGTGAAGTCTGGATCGGCGACGCGGCGCCACCGGCAATCGGGTTGAGCATCGCCAGGGTCAGGTCGGTGCTGTTGATCTGGACCGGCAGGTTGGGGCGATAGCTGATCTCGCCGGTCCACGCCGTGCCGGTGGGCAAGGTGGTGGAGAAGCTCGCGCCATACAGGCGAATGTCTTCCGGGTATTCAAGGTAATACTGGCCGCGACCGAGCATTACGCTTTGCGCCAGGCCTGAGCCGCTACCGGGAGCGATACGGTTGGCGGCCGCGACAATTCCGGGAATGCTCGCCAGTGTGGACAGGCCGGCCGTCGTGGTACCGACGTTGGGCGTACGACTGTGGTAGTTCATGAAATACAGACCGTACTCGGTGTCATCCCCCAGCCAGCGCAGCGCAGTACCCCACTGCCCGGAATCCCGGGCATCGCGGTCTTGACCACGAGGAACGACCACGCCTTCGCGGGTGACCTCGAAACCCTGGCCAAACGCAGCGGCAATCGGCTGCAGTGGCGCAATGGCCGGGCTGGCCACGGTGTAGCCCTTGTCACACCCATCGGCCACCACGTCGGCGCCGAAGAAGGTGCCGCAGTTATCGACGACGGTCTGGTCCCACTCCAGCTGATAGAAGCCTTCCACCGTCAACTTGTCCGTCAGGCCCTGGGAGGCGAACAGCATGTTGACCGGAATCAGGCCCTCCTTGATCTCTGCACCGGGACGGCGGAAAGCCGAGACGTCGACCGGGTTGATGCTGTTGATCGAGTTGCCGATGAAGGTGCTTTCGCCCCAACTGACCACCTGCTTGCCGGCGCGCACCGTGCCTGGCAGATCGGCGATGGAATAGTTGTGATAGACGAAGGCGTCGAGGATCTGCCCACCGGACGACTTGGAGCCCTCTTTGCGATTGTGATCGCTGATCGGCTTGAACGGCCGGTCTTCGTCCTTCAATTCGAAGTCGTACCAGTACTTTCCACGGACGAACACACCGGTGTCGCCGTACTTGAGTTCAAGGTCGTGAATACCCTTGAAGATCTTCGAGAAAGTTTCACCCTTGCTGAAATTCTGCCGCCCGTCATCACCCGTCGACGCCTGCCCGCTGCCACCGTTGACGATGCCGACCAGGGCATCATCGGCATCGCGCATGCCCCAGCTCGCACCGACCGACAGCGAAGAGTCGAACGTGCCCTCGATTTCGCCAATGTTGAATGAAAGCGCCTGCGCCTGGGCACAGCACCCCAAGGCCACCGCAACGGCCAGCGCCTGCGGTGTGAAGATGGCGCGCATTGTTGTTTTTGTCATGCGTCTTCCCCGGTGAGTGACAGAAGGCCACACCCTACTGCCGAGCGCCGGGAGCGATAAGCGCACCAAGGAGGTATTCGTGGTGTCGCTCGAAAGGATGAATGACTGCGTGGCACGGGGGGATTGCGCGGGGCATAGACACACTGGATGTGAAGGCATCATTCAGAAACATGGTCTACGCTGCTGGCAGGCAGGACTGTTGCACCAACCGTAACGGTGCATCTCCGCGATCGCTATTTTTCCTTGGCCGGCAAAGACTTATTCTTGCCCTGCGCTTTCGGAAAAAGCAGCCGCAAAGCGCCCTCGCGGTTCGCGACAGATTTCAGATGATTTGAACGTATCGAGTCATCGCCCCGTGTACATCGACGTTGATTTGTAGCTCCTGGATCCAACGTCTTCTTTGGCCGCTGCGTTTGCAGCGGCCTTTTTTATGGGCGGTGGTTTGTGCGGAATTTCCCAACCACTAAAGTTAAAACGTACGTCCTACAAGAAATTTCCTATAACACTATAAGAAATAGCTTTTCACACAGAAAGATAATCCAGCATATATTCCTGCCGGATCGAAACCTCTCTCAATTTCCTCTGTAAAAGCCTACGCACTTCTCAGACCCCTTACTTGTCATTTAGCTGTAACTTTTTAGTGGCCAGACAAGACGGTTGGTAGCGTAACCGCGCCAACATGTTTGCGTCCCAAACACGCTCCTACTAAAAGGATTTTAATATGCAAAGGCCACCAGCGCGCCCCAAGGACAAAAATTCAAGACCCGGCTTTCTTGAAATAGACACGCCGCTGGTAACAATCGGGGTAGCACCCGATCACTTTATTCCCCCTCCCCAATCGGGAACGCGTTTGCAAGCGGGACCTTTTGGACCTGGGGTATCAACTTATAATCAAAATCGTGGAACCGTAATAAACACCACTCGAGCGCTGGAACAGGAGTATCAAACCAGATCCGCTCAGCTACCGGCAACCCTGGAAGCAGAACTTACAGCGACCCGAAATGAAGGCCCCACGGACCCGGTGCCACCATTGCAATCAATCGCACGGGAATTAGGCGTACTGAGTCCCCCGCATGGAACAATGTTCATACTGCCACTTTGGAAGATTTCAAACTGAAAGATGATCCCTCACTGCTGTACACGCCGGAAGCGCTAGCCGCTGCGGAGAAACAAGATGAGCGTGACTATCAACGATTCCTGAAGGAGATATGGAAATGAGCGATATTCAACAAATCGTTAACAATGAATCCTTAGACGATATCGTTACAGTTTTCGCTCTAATTAAAGCTCACCCGCATTTAGACATGATGATATGTCGCTATAAGCCTGAAGCCATCCGGCACGGAGAACTTCGAATCTCCTATGCGCGACTGTTTGAAAAGGGTGTTTTAGTGAAGGGGGAAAAGGGACTATCAAACAAAGGGCCCAACTGGAAAGCCCCCCAGTTCGTCATAGAAAAACGCTACGTCGAGTAAAAAATCACACCCCAAGCCGCACCTTGCGGCTTGGGGTATCTAAACCCTTAAATCGAATACTTCTGCAAATTCCCCATCATTTCCTTCAGCGCCTCAATATTGTCCTTCGGATGCGCCGCGCCTTCGAAATCACAAATCTGCTGCCAGTGCGCCGCGACGTCTTCCGGCGAGAAACCGACCCGCGGATCGAACCCGGCGCCGAGGCTGCGTTCCCAGCGCACCTTGCCCATCCAGCCGCCGCCGACTTCGAACAGCCCGGAAGTTTCCTGGCAGTTTTCGCTGGCCAGGTACACCACCAGCGGGCTGACCAGTTCCGGCTTGAGTTGCTCGAACACTTGCGGCGGGATCAGGCCTTCGGTCATGCGGGTGCCGCCGGTGGGGGCGATGGCATTGACCAGGATGTTGTTCTTGCGGCCTTCGATGGCCAGGGTGCGGGTCAGGCCGTAGAGGCCGAGCTTGGCCATGCCGTAGTTGGACTGGCCGAAATTTCCGTAGATGCCTGAGGTGGACGCGGTGAAGATGACCCGGCCATAGTTTTGCTCGCGCAGGTGCGGCCACGCGGCGCGGGTGACTTTGTAGGCGCCTTCGACGTGGACGCGATACACCAGGTCCCAGTCGCCATCCTCCATTTTGTGGAAGGTCTTGTCGCGCAGAATGCCGGCGTTATTGACCACCACGTCGACGCGACCGAAGACGTCAAGGGCGTGCTGGACGAGTTTGTCGCCGTCGGTGACCGAGTCGTGGTTGGCGACGGCGGTGCCGCCCGCCTCACGAATTTCGCTGACCACGCGGTCTGCCGCCGAGGCATTGGCGCCTTCGCCCTGGGTCGAGCCGCCGAGGTCGTTGACCAGCACCTTGGCGCCCTGTTTGGCGAACAGCAGTGCGTGCGCCCGTCCCAGGCCGCCACCCGCGCCGGTGATGATCACGACTTTATCTTCGAAACGCACAGACTCATTCATGGGGAACTCCAGCAGGCCAGGGACAATGGATTGGAGTGTCAGGCACGGGGCTGCGGGTCACAATGAATACGGGGGAGGCTGAATGGTGTGCGATAAGGCAGGGGGATGATGAACATGAACCCTGTAGGAGCGAGCTTGCTCGCGAAAAAACTGAGAGCACCGCGGGGTGTCAGGCTCCCCGCGTCATCGTTGACCTCCATCGCTGGCAAGCCAGCTCCTACAGGGGATCGGGTGTGGTCGCGAGGGCCGGTTTCCACAGGGCTACTAGGAGCAAGCCACCTTGAGCGGCATTGCGATCAAACGGTCGCGAAACGCCAGGTAGTGCTTGAGCACCTGGCATGGCGCTTCGATTTGTGGGTAATGACCAATGTCGCTGAGCAGGACCGCGTCCGGGCTGGGGATCAGTTCACGGTAGCGCGCCACCATGTGCGCACCGGAAATCGGATCGACCTCGCCATCGATCACCCGCAGCGGCACGTCGCCGCGCTGCATCGCCCCGACCCAACGCTCGCGTTGGACTCGCCGCTCGGGGATGTAGGCAATCAATTTGTGCATGACTCGTGGCCCGTGATTACTCTCAACGAGGCTCCAGAAATCATCCATCTGGCTCTCGCTGGGACGGGTCTGCGGGCCGAAGATCTGGCGGAAACTCTTCACCAGGCCATCGCGACTGAACGCACGGCCGATCATCCAACCCAGCGGGCTGAGCAGGAGTTTTTGCACCAGCACCGGGCGATGGGTTTCGGGGAATAGCCCGCCATTGAGGAACACGCAACTGGCGAGGTCGATGCCCGCTTCGTAGTGCCGGGCCAGCAGTTCCTGGGCCACGCTGTCGCCGTAGTCGTGGGCCAGCAGGTGCAGCGGTTGCTCGATGCCCAGGTGGGCCAGCAGCGCCTGTTGCAGGTCGGCCTGCTCCAGCAGGCTGTACTCGTGATTCAGCGGTTTGGCCGAGTCGCCGAAACCGAGCATGTCACAGGCAATCACCCGATAACGCTGAGCCAAGGGTTGCCAAAGGTAATGCCAGTCCCAACTGGCGCTCGGGAAACCATGGATGAGCAACAGCGGCTCACCCTGCCCCGCCGTCCAGTAACGGATGGCGTGACCACGAAACACGAAAGTCTGGCCGCGCTTGCGCCAGACACTCAGGGGGATCTCGGCAAGTTGCATTAGAGTTTATATCCCGGGTCGAGTTTATCGAGCTTGCGCAGCAGCGCCGGCCAGGCCAGCGCTCCGCCCATTCCTTGAGCACTTTTGGTGACACCGGCGATCATCGCCTTGGCCCCCGCGAGAATCTGCGGTTCGATGGCAATCAGTTCTGCCCCGCCGTTCTGCGCCATGACCTGGATATCGCAGGCGCGCTGAAAGATAAACATCGCCAGGAAGGTGTCGGCGATGGTGCTGCCACAAGTCAGCAGACCGTGGTTGTGCAGCATCAGGAAATTGTTTTCACCGAGGTCGGCTTGCAGTCGCGCCTTTTCCTCGTGGTTGAGGGCAACGCCTTCGTAGCCGTGATACGCCAGGCTGGACAGGACAAACAGCGACTGCTGGCTGATCGGCAGAATGCCCTGGCGCTGCGCCGACACCGCCACGCCCGAAGCCGTATGGGTGTGCAGCACGCACACGACATCGTGGCGAACTTCATGCACCGCACTATGGATGGTGTACCCCGCCGGGTTGATCTCGTAGGGGCTGTCCATCAACTTGTTGCCTGCCTGATCGACCTTGACCAGGCTCGAGGCGGTAATTTCGTGAAACATCAGCCCATAGGGGTTGATCAGGAAGTCTTCGGTGCCGGGCACCTTGGCGGAGATGTGGGTGAAAATCAGATCATCCCAGCCATGCTGGGCGACCAGGCGGTAGCAGGCAGCGAGGTCGACGCGGGCCTGCCACTCGGCAGCGCTGACTTGGTCTTTGACGCTGGAAGCGGATTGGACGGGGGCTACGCTCACGAAAAGGAACCTCGGTTTTTATTATGGAGTGTTTCCAATGACTACCGAGTCTAGTCACCCTCCGAGGTTCGCGTAGTTGCATTGGCAGCCAGCTTGATGGCCGAGCGAGTCAGCGGTGTCGATCAGCCCCGCAGGGCGTCGACCAGTTCCGCCAGCCAAGGCTCGGCGTCCGTTTCCGGGGTCACGCTTTCACTGGCGTCCAGGCGCAGCATCGGCAGGACTTCGACAATGCCCAACTCACCGAACAGCTCGCGCATCAGCTCACCACCGCCGCAAAAGGTATCGCCATAGCTCGCATCGCCCAGGCCGATCACGGCCCCCGGCAAGCCTCGCCAGGCACTGGGCAGCAGGTCGCGAATCATCGAGTACAGGGGCTGCAGGTTGTCCGGCAGCTCGCCCATGCCGGTGGTCGACGTCACCGCCAGCAAGGCTTCGGGCGCGAAGGCCTGAAGATCGGCGAGGCTGGCACGGGGGTTGTGGAAGGTTTCGAAACCGGCGTCTTTCAAAATATTGGCGGCATGGCGGGCAACTTCTTCGGCCGTGCCGTACACCGAGCCGGAAATGATGGCGACTTTCATCAATCTGATCCTGAAGCTGAATAAAAGACCGGGATATTAACAGCACGGTCTGGATTGTTCTTTTAGAATCCCACAGACGACCAACAAGGAAGGGTTTTACCGATGATCAACGCGAAGCTGCTGCAGCTGGCGATCAATGCCTCCAACGACGGTATCGTGATTGCCGAAAAGGAAGGCGATCAGGACAAGATCCTGATCTACGTCAACCCGGCTTTCGAACGCCTCACCGGCTATACCAGCGAAGAAATCCTCTACCAGGATTGCCGCTTCCTGCAGTCAGGGGACCGCGACCAGGACGCCTTGCCGAAGATTCGTGACGCGCTGGCCAGTGAAGGCTCCTGCCGGGAAATCCTGCGCAACTACCGCAAGGATGGCACGCCGTTCTGGAACGAACTGTCGCTTTCGACGGTGAAAAGTTCGAGTGACGGGCAGGTTTATTTCATTGGCGTACAGAAGGACGTGACCATCCAGGTCAAGGCGCAGCAGCGAGTGGTGCAGCTTGAAGCTCAATTGGCCGAGGTCCAGGCCGAGCTTGATGCGCTCAAAGCGACGAACGGCAAAAACAAAACCGCGAATTAATTGTCATTAACTACAATCACCAGTGCCTCTGTAACTAAATTTTTCGAGCCCATCATGCAACGCGACGCGCTCCTCACCCAGGACGAGCTGGATTTTATCCAGACCATGCAACACAACCCGCAGCTGAATGTGCGGGATGCGACGTCGAGCCTGCTCGTCAATGGTGGGTCGCAGATCCGTGACCTGCTCACGCGCTTGGCCGCGCATGAGCAGGTCACCCTGCAAGCCAATTTCGAAAACCAGCAAATGACCTTCCCCCTGCATTTGGTGGAAGACGAATTTCATGCCATGCACCTGCGCCTGGGCGTGCCGAGCATTTATGAAGGCGGGCCATCGGTCCGGCCATGGCGGCTGGTACTCGACGAACCGGTGGCGCTGGAAAACGCCAAGGGCCAACCCGGCACCCTGTGGGTGCACGAAGTATCGTTCAAAGGGGTGTTGCTGGAGATTCGCAACAAGACCAAGGCACCCAAGCATTTCGCCTTGTGGTTCAGCCCATCAGGTTATGAGCGGATCGCCTTGCGTGGCACGCTGGAAAAAGAAACCGAGCGGGGTTTCTTAGCCTACCAACTGAGCCAGAACGATCTGGATGAAACCGAGCGCCTGCGCCAGTTCATTCTGCAACAACATCGCTTGACCCATCCTACCCTGCACCTCTGAGCCCTACCCTTCTGAATCCTGCCCTTCTGAACCCTGCCCCTCTGAACATCAGGTATCCAGGTTGCCCGCCAGAAACTGGTTGAGGCGCTGACGCATCACCGTTCCCTCATTTCCCAGGCATCCGATCGATGACCCGGCGAGGTTTTCCTGCGCCAGGTCGCACGCATCACCGGCCAGCAGCAAAGGGCAATCCAGGCTCATCGCCAGACGATTCAGGCGCCGGGGCAAGTCGGGGCTGGGGACGTGGTTGGAAAACAGCACCAGCGCCCGGGGCTTGATCCTTTCGCAGACCAGGGTCAGTTCGTCGAACGGTTGGCCGGTGGTCAGCACCCGCACCCCCATTTGATCGTTTGCGAGGAACAACGCGGCGATCAGCAATTCAAGCTCGCGACACTGGCCTGCCAAGGCGCTCACGATGACGCGCCTGGGGTGCCTGTCACGGATCAACAGCAGGCGCTGCACCACCCGTGAGCGCAGGAAACCATCGAGGAACAACCACTCGCTGGCCCGGCCAAACGTGTCCTGGCGCTGCAGCAATTGCCGCCACAGCGGAAGAAGGATGTCCTGGAAAACAACCGGCTGGGAGTAGCTGGAAAAAATCTGCCCATAGACCTGCTCCAGCCGGGCGTCGTCAAAAGCGCTGACGGCAGCCGCAATCTGTTGCTGCCATTGTGCGTAATCGGCCTGCACCAGATTGTTGGGAATGATGTGGGCCAGTGCCTGTAACGGCGCGGTCTTGGCCAGGATCTTGCTGATCTTGCTGACCGCTACCCCGCGCTCGATCCAGTTGAGGATGCTGCGCACCCGCTCGATATCGGTCATCGAATACAGGCGGTGCCCGCTTTCGGTGCGAGTGGGCACGATCAGGCCATGCCGTCGCTCCCATGCGCGAAGCGTGACCGGGTTAACACCGGTAAGGCGCGCCACCTCGCGAATCGGAAAAAGCTCTTCCCGTTCCAGGGAGAGCGCCGGTGACACATCCAGGTCAACGTCGGTCAAGACAGGCATTTATCGGCCTACATCCATGTGTGGTTCAAATCCCATTGTACCTCCGCTGCACCTCTATGGTTCAAGGCATAGATTGTTACCGAGCCACTGACGTCGCGGGTAGAATCAGGAATAATTTTTGCTTGTCCCAAGATGCAGCCCACCACCCCGGCGCTGCGCCTGGCGAAACTCCTACCCGGAGCGACGCATTTGTTTACGGAGATACATGATGTCTACCTCCCCCGTCACGCTGATGGTGGCGCGCCGCGTCGCCGATGGGCGTTATCAGGACCTGATGGTCTGGTTGCGCGAAGGCGAACAACTGGCCACCGACTTCCCCGGTTACCTGGGCTCCGGCGTGCTCGCTCCGCCGCCCGACGATAACGAATTCCAGATCATCTTCCGTTTCGCCGACGAGCCGACGCTGCACGCCTGGGAGCTCTCGGCTTCGCGTACCGCCTGGCTGGCCCGTGGCAGCGATCTGTTCGCTCACCCGAAGGAACATCGGGTCAGTGGCATCGAAGGCTGGTTCGGCGCGGCAGGACAACGCCCGCCGCGCTGGAAACAGGCTGTCGCGATCTGGCTGGCGTTTTTTCCGGTGTCGCTGTTGTTCAATTTTGTACTTGGGCCGTTGCTGAGTGAGATGACGCTGTTGCCTCGCGTGCTGATCAGCACCCTGTGCCTGACGCCGTTGATGGTCTATTTCTTCATTCCGTTGTCGACCCGTTTGTTGGCCAATTGGTTGAATGGCACATCTGCACGACCGTTGCCTGTTCGACCGTCCACCCAGAACCGCTGAAATAGGTAGACCGCCCGCGTCGCTGGTATAGTTTTGCTCTTACCGCGATGCGAGCCGTTCATGACCTCTACCGCAGCCCCCATTCTCATCACCGGTGCCGGCCAACGTGTCGGCCTGCATTGCGCGCAGCGCTTGCTCGAAGACGGTCATCGGGTGATTTTCAGTTACCGCAGTGAACGTCCCGGCGTGCAAACCTTGCGTGACCTGGGGGCGATCGGGCTGTTCGCGGACTTCTCCAGCGAAGCCGGGATCGTCTCCTTCATCAGTGAACTGAAAACCCATACCGACAGCCTGCGAGCGATAATCCACAACGCCTCCGAATGGCTGGCCGAAACACCGGACACCGATGCCACGGCATTCGGCCGCATGTTCAGCGTGCACATGCTGGCGCCTTACCTGATCAACCTGCATTGCGCCGAACTGCTCGAACGCTCGAGCCCCGCCGACATCGTACACATCAGCGATGACGTGACCCGCAAGGGCAGCAGCAAGCACATCGGCTACTGCGCCAGCAAAGCCGGGCTCGACAGCCTGACCCTGTCCTTCGCCGCCAAATATGCGCCCGGCATCAAGGTCAACGGAATCGCCCCCGCCCTGCTACTGTTCAATCCCGACGATGATGCGGCCTATCGCGCCAAGGCACTGGCCAAATCCGCGCTGGGCATCGAACCTGGCAGCGAAGTGATCTATCAGAGCCTGCGTTATCTGCTCGACAACCCTTATGTCACCGGCACCACCCTGACCGTCAACGGCGGAAGGCACATCAAATAAGTGTCCCTGAGGAACTTCCATGACGCTTTCGCTACCCCATAATCGCCTGTCACAGAGTTATCGCGAGATCCTCATCGGGCTCGGAGAGAACCCAGATCGCGAAGGCCTGCGTGATACGCCGCTGCGCGCGGCCAAAGCCATGCAGTACCTGTGTCATGGTTACGAGCAAAGTGTCGAGGAAATCATCAACGGCGCCTTGTTCGCGTCCGACAACGATGAAATGGTGATCGTCGACAACATCGAGCTGTATTCGCTGTGCGAACATCACATGCTGCCCTTCATCGGCAAGGCGCATGTGGCTTATATTCCAACGGGCAAGGTGCTGGGGCTGTCGAAGATTGCGCGGCTGGTGGACATGTTCGCCCGTCGCCTGCAGATCCAGGAAAACCTCACCCGGCAAATCGCCGACGCCGTGCAACAGGTGACCGGCGCGGCCGGCGTCGCCGTGGTCATCGAAGCGCAGCACATGTGCATGATGATGCGCGGCGTCGAAAAACAGAATTCGACCATGAACACCTCGGTGATGCTCGGCGCCTTTCGCGAGTCGAGCAACACCCGCCAGGAGTTCCTGCAATTGATTGGACGGAGCAAGTAGCAATGCCACAACTTCAACCAGGCATGGCGCGCATCCGGGTCAAGGACCTGTGCCTGCGCACCTACATCGGCATCAACGAGGATGAAATCCTCAACAAGCAGGATGTGCTGATCAACCTCACCATTCTGTACGCAGCCCAGGAAGCGGTGCGCGACAACGATATCGATCACGCGCTGAACTACCGCACCATCACCAAGGCGATCATCGCCCACGTGGAAGGCAATCGCTTCGCCCTGCTCGAACGCCTGACCCAGGAGTTGCTGGACCTGGTCATGGCCAACGAGTCGGTGCTGTACGCCGAAGTCGAAGTCGACAAGCCCCACGCCCTGCGATTCGCCGAGTCGGTGTCGATAACGCTTGCAGCGAGCCGCTAGCTTCAAGCTTCAAGCCGCAAGCTGTAAACTTCACCTCACCGCCAACCATCTTGCAGCTTGAAGCTTGCCGCTTGAAGCTGTCTCACAGAGCCCCCCATGACCGATCAAGAACGCCTTGAGCTCGAAGCCGCCGCCTTCCGCCGGCTGGTGGCCCACCTGGACAGCCGCAAGGATGTGCAGAACATCGACCTGATGAACCTTTCCGGTTTCTGCCGCAACTGCCTGTCCAAGTGGTACAAGGCCGCGGCCGACGAGCGCCAGATCGAGGTCAGCCTCGATGACGCCCGCGAAGTGGTCTACGGCATGCCGTACGCCGAGTGGAAAGCCAAATTTCAGCAAGAAGCCAGCGCCGAACAACAAGCGGCGTTCGCCAAAGGAAAACCCAATGAGTGATTTGAACACCCTGCGCGCCAGCCTCAAGAGCGGCGAACACGTCTTCGCCGACACCCTGGCATTCATTGCCGCCGGTTACGACTACCAGCCCCAGGCCTTCAATAATGGCGGCGTGGAAAACGCCGCCGGGCAGAACGAAGGCTCGTGCAAGACCCTGGGCCTTGCATTGCTGGAAGGCCTGAGCGATGACGAAGCACTGCTGGCGTTCGGCGAGCATTACCGTTCGGTGCTGGCGACGCCCGAGGGCAGCGATCACGGCAATATTCGTGCGTTGATGGTGCATGGCCTGGCCGGGGTGAAATTCACCCAGCAGCCCCTGACCCGCCGCTGATCCTTGTAGGAGCCGGCTTGCCGGCGAAGGCGTCCTGAGGGGTGATGCAAAATTCAAGGGTCCCTTCGCTGGCAAGCCAGCTCCTACAGGTTCTGCGTCTGTTTTTGGAATGTTCAACACATCCCGACTTTTAAGATTAACCCGCTCACTTTATTTCGTTTGCCCGCCACCGCTGCTCACGGCTTAGATAAAAAGAAGTCCTCCTTCTTCCGAGCCGGTCCCCCATGCGCAGTGAAACAATCAGCCAGTCGATCAACATCGTTCACCCTGTCACCCTCAGCCACGGCAAAAACGCCGAGGTCTGGGACACCGATGGCAAGCGCTACATCGACTTCGTCGGCGGCATCGGCGTGTTGAACCTCGGCCATTGCCATCCGCGCATCGTCGATGCCATCCGCGAACAGGCCACCCGACTGACCCACTACGCCTTCAACGCCGCGCCCCATACGCCCTACATCGACCTGATGGACCGCCTCAGCGCCTTTATCCCGGTCGATTACCCGGTCAGCGGCATGCTCACCAACAGTGGCGCCGAAGCGGCGGAGAATGCGCTGAAGATCGTCCGTGGCGCGACCGGGCGTACGGGCGTGATTGCCTTTGATGGGGCATTCCACGGCAGAACGCTGGCCACCCTCAACCTCAACGGCAAGGTGGCGCCCTACAAACAGAAAGTCGGGGTGTTGCCCGGGCCGGTGTATCACCTGCCGTTCCCCAGCCGGGACAACGGCGTGACCTGTGCCGAGGCCCTGAAAGCCATGGAGCGCCTGTTCAGCGTCGAGATCGATGTTGCGGACGTGGCCTGCTTCATCGTCGAACCGGTGCAGGGCGAAGCGGGCTTCCTGGCCATGGATGTCGAGTTCGCCCAGGCATTGCGCAAGTTCTGCGACGAAAAAGGCATTGTGCTGATTGCCGATGAAATCCAGTCCGGCTTCGGCCGCACTGGCCAGCGCTTTGCATTCTCGCGACTGGGCATCGAACCGGACCTGATCCTGCTGGGCAAGAGCATCGCCGGCGGCGTGCCGCTGGGTGCGGTGGTCGGGCGCAAGGCGCTGCTGGATAACTTGCCCAAGGGCGGGCTCGGCGGCACCTATTCCGGCAACCCTATCGCTTGCGCTGCTGCGCTGGCGACCCTGGACGAAATGACTGACGCCAATCTGCAGGCCTGGGGTTCGCAACAGGAAGAAGCGATTGTCAGTCGCTACGAAAGCTGGCGCGATCGTAATCTGTCACCGTTCCTTGGCCGCCTGACCGGCGTTGGAGCGATGCGCGGCATTGAACTGGCCAACGCTGACGGCACACCGGCTTCAGCTCAGTTGACGCAACTGCTGGCCCTGGCGCGGGACGCCGGTTTGTTGCTGATGCCCAGCGGCAAGTCGCGCCACATCATTCGCTTGCTGGCGCCATTGACCACCGAATCTTCGGTGCTGGAGGAAGGCCTGGACATCCTTGAGGCGTGCCTCACCAAACTGACCTGAACACAAAACCAATGTGGGAGCGGGCTTGGTCCGGGCGGCGTTCCGACGAAGGCGTCGTGTCAGGCAACATCTATATCAACTGTCACACCGCCTTCGCGAGCAAGCCCGCTCCCACAGGGGATAGCATTCAGGCATGAATTGCAGACAGAAAAAAACCGGCCGAAGCCGGTTTTTTTACCAACGCAGAATCAAGCGTTCTGCAGATTGTCCAGGTAACGCTCGGCATCCAGTGCCGCCATGCAACCGGCGCCAGCGGAGGTGATCGCCTGGCGGTAGACGTGGTCGGCCACGTCGCCGGCGGCGAAGATGCCTTCGAGGTTGGTCGCAGTGGCGTTGCCGTCACGGCCGCCATGCACCACCAGGTAACCGTCTTTCAGGGTCAACTGGCCTTCGAACAACGAAGTGTTCGGGGTGTGGCCGATGGCGATGAACACGCCGTCGACTTTGATCTCGTCGAAGCTGCCGTCGTTGTTCTTCAGGCGGGCACCGGTCACGCCCATGTTGTCGCCCAGGACTTCGTCCAGGTTCGCGTTCAACTTCAGGATGATCTTGCCTTCAGCCACGCGGGCATTGAGCTTGTCGATCAGGATCTTCTCGGCGCGGAAGGTTTCGCGACGGTGGATCAGGGTCACGGTGCTGGCGATGTTGGCCAGGTACAGTGCCTCTTCGACAGCGGTGTTGCCGCCACCGACCACGGCCACTGGCTTGTTGCGGTAGAAGAAACCGTCGCAGGTCGCGCAGGCCGAAACGCCTTTGCCCATGAATGCTTCTTCCGATGGCAGGCCCAGGTAACGAGCGCTGGCGCCGGTGGCGATGATCAGGGCGTCGCAGGTGTAGGTCGCGCTGTCGCCGGTCAGGGTGTACGGCTTGGCAGCGAAATCCACGGCATTGATGTGATCGAACACGATCTCGGTTTCAAAGCGCTCGGCGTGCTCGCGCATCCGCTCCATCAGCGCCGGGCCGGTCAGGCCATGGACGTCGCCCGGCCAGTTGTCGACTTCGGTGGTGGTGGTCAATTGACCGCCGGCCTGCATGCCGGTGATCAAGAGTGGCTTGAGGTTGGCACGGGCGGCATAGACGGCGGCGCTGTAACCGGCAGGGCCGGAACCGAGAATAATCACTCGCGAATGACGGACTTCAGACATGACCTGCTCCTGTTGACCGGCCCGGAATACCTGGCGCGGAACGCCGGATGACCGGCGGGAATAAAAAAGGACCATTGAAAGCACTTGGGGAAGGCTTGAACTCGACAGTCCTGTAAAAAGTTGGGTGCAGCGTATCGAGGGGGCGAAGATTAAGGAAATACCGTTTAACAATCCAGCTCATAGGTGGTCTCTATCCCTACTGAGTGATGATCGGGACGCCTTTGTTACAGTTAATGTCGATGTCGCTGTCGCGCTTTCGCCGGTCAGGCAAAGCCGGTAAGGTCGGCGCGTTTTCCTTTGTTCGGAGCACCCTATGCCCGCCCCTGTACTGTCCGGCCCGCAATACCTGCGTGAAGGCCTGAAACTGGTGCTCAGCCCCAGCCTGCGCCTTTTTGTATTACTGCCACTGGTGATCAACCTGGTGCTGTTCGTCGGATTGATCTATCTGGCCGGCCATCAGTTCAGCCTGTGGGTCGATACGCTGATGCCATCCCTGCCCGACTGGCTAAGCTTCCTCAACTATGTGCTGTGGCCGTTGTTCGTGGTGCTGGTGGTGTTGATGGTGTTCTTCACCTTCACCATGCTCGCCAACGTTATCGCCGCGCCGTTCAACGGCTTCCTGGCGGAAAAGGTCGAGGTGGTGGTGCGCGGCACCGACGACTTCCCGGCCTTCAGCTGGGGCGAGCTGATCGCCATGATCCCGCGCACCCTGGCCCGGGAAATGCGCAAGCTCGGTTACTTCCTGCCCCGGGCGCTCGGGCTGTTCATCCTGTCGTTCATCCCGGTGGTGAACATCATTGCGGCGCCGCTGTGGCTGCTGTTCGGGGTGTGGATGATGGCGATCCAGTACATCGACTACCCGGCGGACAACCACAAGCTGGGCTGGAACGAGATGCTCGCCTGGCTGCGCCAGAAGCGCTGGCAGAGCATGAGCTTTGGCGGCATCGTCTACCTGGTGCTGCTGATTCCGGTGGTGAACATCCTGATGATGCCGGCGGCCGTGGCCGGCGCGACCTTGTTCTGGGTGCGTGAGCGTGGGGCGGAGAATCTGGTGACCCAGCGCTGAGTCGGTCACAAATCCATCATCCTGTCGTCACAATGCCGACATGGCCTCAGGCCACACTGAGGTCATGACGACAGCTCTGCATATCACCCTGATCACCGAAACCTTCCCCCCGGAAATCAATGGCGTGGCCAACACCCTTGGGCGCCTGTGCGACGGTTTGCGCGCGCGCGGGCATCAGGTGGAACTGGTGCGACCTCGCCAGGGTTGCGATCAATCGGCGAGCAGCGACGATGAGTTGCTGCTGTGCCGAGGCTGGCCACTGCCGGGCTATCCCGGGCTGCAATGGGGGCAGTCGTCGATGCACAAGCTGCTGCGGCGCTGGAAGCGCCATCGCCCGGATGTGCTGTATATCGCCACCGAAGGACCGCTCGGCCTGTCGGCCTTGCGCGCCGCACGACGCCTGGGCATCTCGGTGGTCAGCGGCTTTCACACCAACTTCCAGCAGTACTCCAGCCAGTACGGCTTCAGCTTGCTGTCTCGCCTGCTGACCCACTATTTGCGCTGGTTCCACAATCGCTCGAACCTGACGCTGGTGCCCAGTGTCAGCCAGCGCATGGAGCTGGAACGTCGGCATTTCGAGCGCCTGGCGTTGCTGTCCCGCGGGGTCGACAGCCAGTTGTTTCACCCGGCCAAACGCTTGAATGCGCTGCGAGATCAATGGGGGCTGGGGGAAAAAGACATCGCCGTCATCCATGTAGGACGGTTGGCTGCGGAGAAAAACCTCGGGTTGCTCAAACGCTGTTTCGACACGCTCAAGGTTACTTATCCACAGCGCACCTTGAAGCTGATTGTGGTGGGCGATGGCCCGCAGCGTCTGCAGATGGAAAGCGAATTACCGGAAGCGATTTTCTGTGGGGCACAACGAGGCGAAGCCCTGGCCAGTCATTATGCGTCGGGGGATGTGTTTGTGTTTCCGAGCCTGACCGAAACCTTCGGCAATGTAGTGCTTGAGGCGCTGGCCTCGGGGCTGGGGGTGGTGGCTTACGACCAGGCAGCAGCGGCGCAGCATATTCGCCATGGCTACAACGGTGTGCTGGCGATGCCGGGGGATGAGGAGGCGTTTTGCGATGCCGCGGTGTGGTTGCTGGAGAAGCGCGAAAACTTGCGTTGTCTGCGGCTCAATGCGCGCCAGCATGCGAGTCGCCAGGGTTGGGCGGCGATCATTGAACAGTTCGAGGGGCAGTTGCGAGGGGCTTGTGTTGGGGAGGTGGTGGTGCCGAATGCACCGACCTTGCCCTGAGCCTAGGGTGACATTGGGTCAGTCATCGCCAGCAGGCTGGCTCCCACAGGTTCTGTGTACACCACAGAAACCATGTGGGAGCCAGCCTGCTGGCGATGGGGCCCTTACGGACTCGACTTAAACCAGCGTCATCAACGCTTCACGGCTGAACGGCAGGATGTCTTCCTCGCGACCGTCACGCACTTTCTGCGCCCAGTCCGGGTCCACCAACAGCGCACGCCCCACCGCCACCAGATCGAACTCGTCGTTATTCAGACGCTCCAGCAGTTTTTCCAGGCTGGCCGGCTGCGCTACCTTGTCGGTGTTGACCATGAACTGCAGGAACTCGCCATCCAGGCCAACGCTGCCCACGGTGATGGTCGGCTTGCCGGTGAGTTTGCGCGTCCAGCCTGCCAGGTTCAGTTCGGAACCGTCGAACTCCGGCTCCCAGAAACGGCGTGTCGAGCAGTGGAAAATATCCACGCCAGCGTCGGCCAAGGGCTTGAGGAAATCGCCCAAGGCCTCTGGCGTCTGCACCAGGCGCGCGGTGTAGTCCTGCTGCTTCCACTGGGAGAAGCGGAAGATGATCGGGAAGCCTTCGCCAACCGCGGCACGTACCGCCTGGATCAATTCGATGGCGAAACGCGAGCGGTTGGCCAGGCTGCCGCCGTATTCGTCGGAGCGCTGGTTGCTGCCTTCCCAGAAGAACTGGTCGACCAGGTAACCGTGGGCACCGTGGATTTCCACGCCGTCCATGCCAATGCTCTGGGCATCCTTCGCCGCTTGGGCGAACGCGGCAATCACGTCCTGAATGTCCTGCTTGGTCATGCCGTGAACCACGACCTGGCCGTCCTTCACTTTTTCCGATGGACCGTAACCTGGCACGCTGGCGTCCGGCTCGGTGCCGATGCGACGCACGCTGCCGACATGCCACAGTTGCGGAACGATCTTGCCGCCCTCGGCGTGAACCGCATCGACAACTTTCTTCCAGCCGGCCAGGGCCGCTTCACCGTAGAAATGCGGAACGTTCGGGTAGCCGTTCGAAGCCTTGTGCCCGACTGTGGTGCCTTCGGTGATGATCAAGCCCACGCCGGCGGCGGCGCGACGACGGTAGTACTCGATCACTTTGGAATTGGGTACGCCGCCCGGCGAAAACGAACGGGTCATCGGCGCCATGACCACACGGGTCGGCAATTCGAGGCTGCCGAGGTGGAACGGTTTGAACAGGGCTTTAACGGGCATTTGGACGCTCCACGGAAGAATGACTTTATGACGGCGATAATATGGAGAGTCCGACGCCTTGAACAGCATTATTGATCAGCGTGATTAAGGGTCAGAAGGAGGGAACACTGTAGGAGCGAGCTTGCTCGCGATGAACCTGAGAACGCTGCGGGGTGTCAGGCTGGCAGCGTTATCGTTAACGACCATCGCGAGCAAGCTCGCTCCTACAGGGGGGGTATCAGGCCAGGGCTTTTTCGATCGCCTGAACCACACTCGGATCATCCGGCGCCGTACGTGGCGAGAACCGCGCCAGCACACGACCGTCTTTACCCAGCAGGAATTTCTCGAAGTTCCAGGTAATGTCGCCGGGGAACTCCGCGCCCTCGCCCGCCAGCAGCTTGTACAACTGATGACGCTCGTGACCGTTGACTTCCAGCTTGCTGGACAACGGAAAGGTCACGCCATAGTTGAGGTTGCAGAAGTCCTTTATTTCCTGCTCGGTACCTGGTTCCTGCCCGGCAAACTGGTTGCACGGCAGGCCCAGCACGCTGAAACCCTTGCCTTTGTATTGCTGGTAGAGGTTTTCCAGCGCCGCGTACTGCGGGGTCAAGCCGCATTTGGAGGCCACGTTGACCACCAGCACGACGTGCCCCTTGAAAGGGGCCAGAGGGAGCGCCTGACCATCCAGGGCTGTCAAATTAAGTTCGTGAAAAGCACTCATGACGTACTCCAGATTCCCGTGTTCTTCTCGAAACAGCCACTTGGTGGTGTCGCCTGGAACAGCCGCAGACTAAAAAGGCGCCCTCGGGGCGCCTCTCCAGCTATCTGAGCTTAGCGCAGAAATCAGTGGTGATGGCCACCTTCGCCATGGACGTGACCATGGGCGATTTCTTCCTGGCTGGCATCACGGATGTTGATGATCTTGACCTGGAAGTTCAGGCGCTGACCAGCCAACGGGTGGTTGCCGTCTACGGTGACGTCGTCGCCGTCCAGATCGCGGATGGTCACGATCTGCATCTGGCCGTCCGGAGCGGAAGCGTGGAACTGCATGCCCACTTCCAGCTCATCAACGCCTTCGAACATGCTGCGGCTCAGGGTGCTGACCAGTTCGGCAGCGTACTCGCCGTAGGCATCTTCCGGTTCAACGGCCACGGTCAGCTCGTCGCCGACTGCTTTGCCTTCCAGGGCTTTTTCCAGGCCCGGGATGATGTTGCCTGCGCCTTGCAGGTAGACCAGCGGCGCGCCGCCGGCTGAGCTGTCGATGACCTCACCAGCGTCGTTGGTCAGGGTATAGTCGATGGAGACAGCCTTATTGGCGGCGATCAGCATGGGGCGAGACCTTTTGCATAAGAATATTGAAAGACCCAGTTTAGCGAAGCAATCGCCCGAAAGCGAACACAACCCGGACAGACGGGATTCGACGATCACGGGCTTTCATCAGGACGAAGACGGCCACTGGGTGGTCGAGCTTTCCTGCGGCCACACCCAGCACCTGCGGCACCAGCCACCCTGGCAATCCCGGGCCTGGGTCCTGGACCCTGCGCAACGCCTTGAAAAAATAGGCCAGCGCTTTGACTGCGGTTGGTGCGCACAGGGCTCGGTTAGCGATAACCTTGGCGACTGAATTTCGGTAGATCGTCAGATATAGATGATCACCACTGCCATGCACCTCTAGAGAATCCGCATGCAAACTTTTTTTATCGCACCCACCGATTTTGGCGTGGGCCTGACCTCCATCAGCCTCGGGCTGGTACGCACCCTCGAGCGGGCCGGCCTCAAGGTCGGCTTTTTCAAGCCGATTGCCCAGCCCCATCCGGGCGACACCGGACCCGAGCGCTCCACCGAACTGGTGGCGCGCACCCACGGCCTGAAGCCGCCGCAACCCTTGGGCCTGGCCCATGTCGAGCGCATGCTTGGCGATGGCCAGCTCGATGAGCTGCTCGAAGAAATCATCACCCTTTATCAGCAGGCCGCCATCGGAAAGGACGTGTTGATCGTCGAGGGCATGGTCCCGACCCGCAGCGCCAGCTATGCCGCGCGGGTCAACCTGCACCTGGCCAAGAGCCTCGATGCCGAAGTGATCCTGGTTTCGGCACCGGAAAACGAAGTACTGACCGAACTGTCCGGTCGCGTCGAACTGCAGGCGCAATTGTTCGGCGGCCCCAAGGACCCGAAAGTCCTCGGCGTGATCCTCAACAAGGTCAAGACCGACGAAAGCATGGAAGCCTTCGCCGCACGCCTGAACGAACACTCGCCGCTGTTGCGCAGTGGCGACTTCCGTCTGCTTGGTTGCATCCCGTACCAGCCGGAGCTGAATGCGCCGCGCACGCGAGACGTGGCGGACCTGATGGGCGCCCAGGTGCTCAACGCCGGCGATTACGAAACCCGGCGCATGACCAAGATCATCATTTGCGCGCGCACCATGCGCAACACCGTGGAGCTGCTCAAGCCCGGCGTACTGGTGGTGACCCCCGGCGATCGTGACGACATCATCCTCGCCGTGAGCCTTGCGGCCATGAATGGCGTGCCCCTGGCCGGCCTGTTGCTGACCAGTGATACCCTGCCCGACCCTCGCATCATGGACCTGTGCCGTGGCGCCCTGCAGGCGGGCTTGCCGGTGTTGTCAGTGAGCACCGGCTCCTACGACACCGCCAACCAGCTCAATGGCCTGAACAAGGAAATCCCGATCGACGACCGCGAGCGCGCGGAGATCATCACCGATTTCGTCGCCAGCCACCTCGACGCCAACTGGCTGCACCAGCGCTGTGGCACGCCACGGGAGATGCGCCTGTCCCCAGCAGTGTTCCGTTACCAATTGATCCAGCGCGCCCAGTCCGCCAACAAGCGCATCGTCCTGCCGGAAGGCAGCGAACCGCTGACCGTCCAGGCCGCCGCCATCTGCCAGGCCCGTGGCATTGCCCGTTGCGTGCTGCTGGCTAAACCGGCAGACGTCGAAGCCGTGGCCCGCGCCCAAGGCATCGAGCTGCCGCCAGGCCTGGAAATCCTCGACCCGGACCTGATCCGCGAGCGCTACATCGAGCCGATGGTGGCCCTGCGCAAAAGCAAAAGCCTCAACGCACCGATGGCCGAGCAGCAGCTGGAAGACACCGTGGTGATCGGCACCATGATGCTGGCGCTGGATGAAGTGGACGGCCTGGTGTCCGGGGTCATTCACTCCACCGCCAATACCATTCGCCCGGCCCTGCAGCTGATCAAGACCGCGCCGGGCTGCACCCTGGTGTCGTCGGTGTTCTTCATGCTGTTTCCCGAAGAAGTGCTGGTCTACGGCGACTGCGTGATGAACCCGCACCCGAGCGCCAGCGAACTGGCCGAGATTGCCCTGCAAAGCGCCGACTCGGCGGCCGCGTTCGGCATCACCCCGCGGGTGGCGATGATCAGCTATTCCAGCGGTGAGTCGGCCAGCGGCGAGGAAGTCGAGAAGGTACGCGAAGCGACATTGCTCGCCCATGAACAGCAACACTCGCTGCTGATCGACGGTCCATTGCAGTATGACGCCGCCGCCAACGAAACCGTGGCCCGGCAACTGGCGCCGAACAGCCAGGTGGCCGGTCGCGCCACGGTGTTCGTGTTCCCCGACCTGAACACCGGCAACACCACGCACAAAGCCGTGCAGCGCAGCGCCGACTGCGTCAGCCTCGGGCCGATGCTGCAAGGCCTGCGCAAACCGGTGAACGATTTGCCGCGCGGCGCGCAGGTCGACGACATCGTCTACACCATCGCCCTGACGGCGATTCAAGCTGCCAACCGACCTATGGATGTGTAAATGCTGGATTTCCTGCCCGCGTTCTTACGCGGAGTAATCGCCGCGCTGCTGTTGGCGTTGAACACGATTTTGCTGTGCTCGTTCCTGTTCTGTGTGGCGCTGTTCAAGGTGTTGCCGTTCGCGCTCACCCAACGCATTGCCCAATGGCTGATGAGCCATACCCATGAGGCCTGGATCAGCGTCAACAAGGGCTGGATGAACCTGGTCCGGCGCACCCGCTGGCACGTCAGCGGCCTGCAGGGCCTCGACTATCAGCACTCGTACCTGGTCACCAGCAACCACCAGAGCTGGGTCGACATCCTCGTGCTGCAATACGTGCTCAATCGGCGTATCCAGCCGCTGAAGTTCTTTCTCAAGCAAGAGCTGATCTGGGTACCGGTGATTGGCCTGGCGTGGTGGGCGCTGGGCTTTCCGTTCATGAAGCGCTACTCCAAGGCCTATCTGGAAAAGCACCCTGAGAAGAAAGGCAAGGACCTGGAAACCACGCGCAAGACCTGCGCGAAATTTCGCGATAACCCGGTGGGCATCTTCAATTTCGTCGAGGGCACGCGCTTCACCGAAGGCAAGCATGCCCAGCAGAAATCGCCGTTCCGTTATTTGCTCAAACCCAAGGCTGGTGGCATTGCGTTCGTGCTGGACGCGATGGGTGAGCAACTGGAATCCATCGTCAACGTGACCATCCACTACCCGGCCGGGCGTCCCGGTTTTTGGGATTTGTTGTGCGGGAATGTGACGGATGTGGTGGTGCACTTTGAGGAGCTGAAGATTCCGCCGCAGTTCATTGGCAAGAACTATGACCAGGATGGTGAGTATCGGTTGCAGTTCCAAGGCTGGATCAACCAGTTGTGGGAAGACAAGGATGTGCTCCTGGGGCAGATGCACCACGAATATCCGAACCGACACTGATCTCCTGTGGGAGCTAGCCTGCTGGCGATAGCGGTTTCACATTCAGCAGATCTGTTGACTGATTCACCGTAATCGCCAGCAGGCTAGCTCCCACAGTTGACCGAGTAGGTCTCAATAAAAAACCCGCCGATGATCACTCATCGGCGGGTTTTTCATTTCTGGCTAAGGCTTAGATCGCGCCGCGTTTACGCAGCAGATCCAGCACTTGCTTCACGCCCTCTTCCAGCGACACGGACTGGGTGTCGATCACCAGGTCGGCATCCAGCGGCACGTCGTACGGGAAGGATTCGCCCGGGATGTTATCCCCGGCCGCCGCGTACAGGCCTTGCGGGTCACGCTCGGCGCAGACCGTCGGCGAAGCCTGGACGTAGACCGTCAGCAGACGTTCCTTGCCGATCAGTTCCCGCGCCTGTTCACGACCTTCGGCACTCGGTGCAACGAACGCCGCCAGGGTCAGCAGGCCGGCTTCGTTGAACTGACGCGCCACATGCGCGGCACGACGCCAGTTCTCGGTGCGCCCGGCGCGATCCTGTGGCAGACCTTTGTTCAGGTCGTGACGCAGGTTCTGGCCATCGAGCACGAACACCGCACGACCCAGGTCGAACAGCTTGCGCTCAACCGCATAGGCCAGGGTGCTCTTGCCAGCGCCCGACAAGCCGCTGAACAACACGGTGGCCGGTTGCTGGCCGAAGCGCTGGGCGCGTTCTTCGGTGGCAACGTGGGCCAGTTTGCCGTGGTGGGTGCTGGTGCCATGGGCCAACGGCTGGGCGACGATCATGCCGGCGCCGACAGTGCCGTTGGTCAGGCGGTCGATGATGATGAACGCGCCGGTGGTGCGGTTGCTGTCGTAACCGTCGAGGGCAATCGGCGCGTCGAGCGCGATCTTGACCTTGCCGATTTCGTTCAGCTGCAACGCGCTGGCCGGGCCTTCTTCCAGGGTGTTGACGTCGACCTTGTTGACGATGCTGGCGATGGAGCCCGGCACGTAACTGGTGGCGCGCTTGATGTCGTATTTCTTGCCCGGCAGCATCGGCTCTTCGGCCATCCATACGAGCATGGCTTCGAAGCTGTCGGTCACCGGCGGCACGTTGTCGGCGTGAACCAACAGGTCGCCACGGGAGATGTCGATTTCGTCTTCCATGGTCAGGGTGACTGCCTGACCTGGACCTGCGTGTTCCAGCTCACCTTCGAAGGTGACGATGGATTTCACGCGGCTGCTCTTGCCCGACGGCAGCACCACGACTTCGTCGCCTTTCTTGACGATGCCGCTGGCCAGGGTGCCGGCGAAACCGCGGAAGTTCAGGTTCGGACGGTTGACGTACTGCACCGGGAAACGCAGGTCGGTGAAGTTGCGGTCGCCCGCCACTTCCACGGTCTCGAGGATTTCCATCAGCGACTGGCCGGTGTACCACGGCGAGCGCTCGGACTTGTTCACCACGTTGTCGCCCTTCAAGGCGGACATCGGCACGAAGTGCATGCTGGTCGGCTTGAGCTTCAGGCCTTCGGCGAACTGCAGGTAGTCGGCCTTGATCGACTCGAACACGCCCTGGTCGAAGTCCTTGAGGTCCATCTTGTTGATGGCGACGACGATGTGCTTGATGCCCAGCAACGAGGCGATGAAGCTGTGGCGGCGGGTCTGGGTCTGCACGCCGTAGCGGGCATCGACCAGGATGATCGCCAGGTCACAGGTGGAGGCACCGGTGGCCATGTTGCGGGTGTACTGCTCATGGCCGGGGGTGTCGGCGATGATGAATTTGCGCTTGGCGGTGGAGAAGTAGCGGTATGCGACATCGATGGTGATGCCTTGCTCGCGCTCGGCCTGCAGGCCATCGACCAGCAGCGCCAGGTCGATGTCTTCACCGGTGGTGCCGACTTTTTTCGAGTCGCGGGTAATGGCTTCCAGGTGATCTTCGTAGATCATCTTGGAGTCGTGCAGCAGGCGCCCGATCAGGGTGCTCTTGCCGTCGTCGACGTTACCGCAGGTCAAAAAGCGCAGCAGCTCTTTACGTTCGTGCTGGCCCAGGTAAGCGAGGATGTCCTCGCTGATCAAATCAGATGCGTGCGACATGACAACCCCTTAGAAATAACCCTGACGTTTTTTGTCTTCCATGGAGCCTGCGCCATCGTGGTCGATGACACGGCCCTGGCGCTCGGAAGTTCGCGTCAGGAGCATTTCCTGAATGATGTCCGTGAGGCTTTCGGCCTCGGACTCCACCGCGCCCGTCAACGGGTAGCAACCTAGGGTACGGAAACGCACTTTCTTTTTGACGATGCGGGCTTTGTCTTCATCGCTCAGGTGTTCGAGGATGCGCTCGTCGTCGATCATGATCAGGGTGCCGTTCTTCTCGATGACTTCACGCTCGGCGGCGAAGTACAGCGGGACGATCGGGATGCCTTCCAGGTAGATGTACTGCCAGATGTCCAGCTCGGTCCAGTTCGACAACGGGAATACGCGGATGGATTCACCCTTGTTAACCTTGCCGTTGTAGACGTTCCAAAGCTCCGGACGCTGGTTCTTCGGGTCCCAGCGGTGCTTGCTGTCGCGGAACGAATACACGCGCTCCTTGGCACGGGATTTCTCTTCATCGCGACGGGCACCACCGAAGGCGGCGTCGAAACCATGCTTGTCCAGTGCCTGCTTCAGGCCCTCGGTCTTCATGATGTCGGTGTGCTTGGCGCTGCCGTGGGTGAACGGGTTGATGTTCTGCGCCACGCCATCCGGGTTGACGTGGGTGATCAGGTCCAGGCCCAGCTCGGCAACCATCTTGTCGCGGAAAGCGTACATCTCCTGGAATTTCCAGCGAGTGTCGACGTGCATCACCGGGAACGGCAGCTTGCCTGGGAAGAAGGCCTTGCGTGCCAGGTGCAGCATCACGGCGGAGTCTTTACCGATGGAGTACAGCATCACCGGGTTATCGAACTCGGCGGCCACCTCGCGGATGATGTGGATGCTTTCCGCCTCCAGCTGTTTCAGATGCGTCAGTTTGTCGACCATGGCTACTCACGAAATCTTTCTTATGAACGGCCAGCGGGCCGTGTTCGAGCGGGGAATCCTAGCACAGCGCCCCCTTCTAATGAGGACGCCAACTAGATCGAAAGAGCATATGAATATGCCCGCCCGTTTGGGCGCCTCGGACCTTTGTGGGAGCGGGCTTGCTCGCTCCCACATTTAGATCGGGTTGGGGCAATCGATGAAGATGTGTTCGAGGGCGAACCTGCGCGCCAAGTAGTCACCCAGCGCCTGCACGCCATACCGCTCGGTGGCATGGTGACCGGCGGCGATGAAGCTGATGTCGTTCTCACGGGCACTGTGGAAGGTCTGCTCGGACGCTTCCCCGCTCAGGTACAGATCGACACCCGCCAGCACCGCCTGATCGATGTAGCCCTGACCGCCACCGGTGCACCAGCCGACCCGGCGTATCATGTTGCCGCCTTCGATCAGCAAAGGTTCGCGGCCCATCACCTCGCGCACGCGGCGGGCGAAGTCCCGGGGCGTCACGGGTTCGTTCAACGAACCGACCAGGCCGACGATCTTCAGGTTGTCCGGGTCCAGCGGACCTTCGACAGTGATGTCCAGCTGCCGCGCCAACTGCACGTTGTTGCCAACGTCAGGGTGCAGGTCCAGCGGCAGGTGATAGGACAGCAGGCTGATATCGTGCTTGAGCAGCGTCTTCAGGCGGCGCTGCTTCATGCCGGTGATGCACGGGTTTTCGCCTTTCCAGAAGTAGCCGTGATGCACCAGCACCAGGTCGGCGTTGGCCTCCACCGCAGCATCGAGCAAGGCCTGGCTGGCGGTGACGCCGCTGACGATGCGCATCACCTGCGGCCGGCCCTCGACCTGCAGGCCGTTGGGGCAGTAATCGGCAATTTTCGAACTGCCGAGGTAACGGTCGGCTTCTTCGACCAGGGTGCTCAGGGCGACGGCCATAAAAGACTCCTAAATATCCCGTTCAGAGGCACGCGCGGCCTCGTATAATGCGCGTCATTATGAGCGGTCTCATACCGCCTGCAACTCTCTCAGGACGTGCTTAATGCTCAAGGCGCTGCGTTTTTCCGGCTGGCCGCTGTTGGCCGGCGTGCTTGTCGCTCTGTTAATCATCCAGCGTTACCCGCAGTGGGTCGGGCTTCCAAGCCTCGACGTCAACCTGCAACAAGCCCCGCAAACCACCAGTATGCAGCAAGGTCCGGTGTCCTATGCCGACGCGGTGACCACCGCCGCGCCGTCGGTGGTGAACCTGTACACCACCAAAGTCATCAACAAACCCAATCACCCGCTGTTCGAGGACCCGCAGTTTCGCCGTTTCTTCGGCGACAACTCGCCCAAGCAGAAACGCATGGAGTCGAGCCTCGGTTCCGGCGTGATCATGAGCCCGCAAGGCTACATCCTCACCAACAACCACGTGACCAGCGGTGCCGATCAGATCGTGGTGGCGCTCAAGGACGGCCGTGAAACCCTGGCAAGGGTGATCGGCAGCGATCCGGAAACCGACCTGGCGGTCCTCAAGATCGACCTGAAGAACCTGCCGTCGATCACCGTGGGCCGCTCCGACAACATCCGCATCGGCGACGTGACCCTGGCCATCGGTAACCCGTTCGGCGTCGGCCAGACCGTGACCATGGGCATCATCAGCGCCACCGGGCGCAATCAGCTGGGCCTGAACAACTACGAAGACTTCATCCAGACCGACGCCGCGATCAACCCCGGCAACTCAGGCGGTGCGCTGGTGGACGCCAACGGCAACCTGACCGGCATCAACACGGCGATTTTCTCCAAGTCCGGCGGCTCCCAGGGCATCGGCTTCGCGATTCCGGTAAAGCTGGCCATGGAAGTGATGAAGTCGATCATCGAACACGGCCAGGTGATTCGCGGCTGGCTCGGTATCGAAGTGCAGCCGTTGTCCCAGGAACTGGCGGAGTCGTTTGGCCTGTCGGGGCGCCCGGGCATCGTGGTCGCGGGGATTTTCCGTGACGGTCCGGCGCAAAAGGCCGGCCTGCAATTGGGCGATGTGATCCTCAGCATCGACGGCGAGCCGGCTGGCGATGGCCGTCGCTCGATGAATCAGGTGGCGCGGATCAAGCCGACCGACAAGGTCGCGATCCAGGTGATGCGCAATGGCAAGGAACTGAAGCTAACGGCTGAGATTGGCTTGCGTCCGCCGCCTGCGCCGGTCAAAGAGAAAGAAGAAAACTAAGCCGTATACAAAAACCAATGTGGGAGCGGGCTTGCTCGCGAAGGTGTGTCAGTCGACACCCATGTCGCTGACACACCTTCGCGAGCAAGCTCGCTCCCACAGGGTTTATAGGTCGCCGAGGCCGTCGATCAGTGCCTGATTCTGCTCAGGTGTACCGATCGAGATCCGCAGGAACTGGGCAATCCGCTCCTGCTTGAAGTGCCGGACGATCACGCCTTGCTCGCGCAGTTTGGCCGCCAGGCCTGCTGCATCGTGCTGGGGGTGACGGGCGAAAATGAAGTTCGCCGCCGATGGCAGTACTTCAAAGCCCTTCGCTTTCAACTGTGCAACGACCTTCTCGCGACTCTCGATCACCAGGCGGCAAGTCTTGTCGAAGTATTCACGATCCTCGAACGCCGCCGCGGCCCCGACATTCGCCATCCGATCCAGCGGATAGGAGTTGAAGCTGTTCTTGATCCGCTCCAGCGCCTCGATCAGGTCCGGATGCCCCACCGCCAAGCCGACCCGCAGACCGGCCAGCGAGCGCGACTTGGACAGGGTCTGGGTCACCAGCAGGTTCGGGTAACGATCCACCAGGCTGATCGCCGTCTCACCGCCGAAATCGATGTAGGCCTCATCGACCACCACCACCGAATCCGGGCTGGCCTTGAGGATCTGCTCGATGGCATCGAGTGCCAACAGGCAACCGGTCGGTGCGTTCGGGTTGGGGAAAATAATCCCGCCGTTCGGTTTGGCGTAGTCCGCCGGGTTGATCTGGAACTGCTCGTCCAGCGGCACCGCATCGAACTGGATGCCATACAAGCCGCAGTAGACCGGGTAGAAGCTGTAGCTGATATCCGGGAACAGCAACGGCTGATCGTGCTGCAGCAAGCCGTGGAAGATGTGCGCCAGGACTTCGTCGGAACCGTTGCCGAGAAACACCTGGTTGCTCTGCACGCCGTAGTACTGGGCCACGGCATTTTTCAGCCGATCGCTGTTCGGGTCCGGGTACAGGCGCAGGTTGTCATTCAGTTCAGTCTGCATCGCAGCCAGGGCTTTGGGCGATGGACCGTACGGGTTTTCATTGGTGTTGAGCTTCACCAGTTTCGCCAGTTTTGGCTGTTCGCCCGGTACGTACGGCACCAGGTTCTTGACGAACGGGCTCCAGAATTTATTCATCTCAGTTCCCCTGCTTGTCGTCGATGATGCGGTATTCGGCACTGCGGGCGTGGGCGGTCAGCGACTCGCCACGGGCCAGCACGGAAGCGGTTTTGCCCAGGTCGGACGCGCCCTGCTCCGAGCAAAAAATGATCGACGAACGCTTCTGGAAGTCGTACACACCCAGCGGCGACGAGAATCGCGCCGTGCCGGAAGTCGGCAACACATGGTTCGGGCCTGCGCAGTAGTCGCCCAGCGCTTCGCTGGTGTGACGGCCCATGAAGATGGCACCGGCATGGCGAATCTGCGGCAGCCAGGCCTGTGGATCGGCAACCGACAGCTCCAGGTGCTCCGGCGCGATGCGGTTGGCCACTTCGATGGCTTGCTCCATGTCGCGCACCTTGATCAGCGCACCACGGCCGTTGATCGAGGTTTCGATGATCTGGGCGCGTTCCATGGTCGGCATCAGCTTGGCGATGCTCGCGGCAACCTGGTCGAGGAACTCGGCATCCGGGCTGACCAGGATCGCCTGGGCGTCTTCATCGTGCTCGGCCTGGGAGAACAGGTCCATGGCGATCCAGTCCGGATCGGTCTTGCCGTCACACACCACGAGGATCTCCGACGGACCGGCGATCATGTCGATACCGACCTGGCCGAATACGTGGCGCTTGGCAGTGGCAACGTAGATGTTGCCCGGGCCGACCACTTTATCGACCATCGGCACGCTTTCGGTACCGTAGGCCAACGCGGCCACCGCCTGGGCACCACCGATGGTGAATACACGGTCGACACCGGCGATGCAGGCGGCAGCCAGCACAAGCTCGTTGATCTCACCGCGGGGAGTCGGCACCACCATGACCACTTCGGTCACGCCGGCGACCTTGGCCGGAATCGCGTTCATCAGCACCGACGACGGGTAGGACGCCTTGCCACCCGGCACATACAGGCCGGCGCGATCCAGCGGCGTGACCTTCTGGCCCAGCACGGTGCCATCGGCCTCGGTGTAGCTCCAGGAGTCCTGCTTCTGCTTTTCGTGATAGCTGCGTACCCGGGCCGCGGCTTTTTCCAGGGCTTCGCGCTGGGGCACGGTAATGCGCGTCAGTGCCAGTTCCAGACGCTCTCGCGGCAGGATCAGGTCCGCCATGGACTTCACGTCCAGGCCGTCGAACTGACGGGTGAAGTCCACCAGCGCCGCGTCACCGCGCTCGCGCACGGCCTTGATGATGTCCAGCACTCGCTGATTGACCGAGTCGTCAGACACACTTTCCCAGCTCAGCAGATGATCCAGATGATGCGCGAAATCCGGGTCAGCAGCGTTGAGTCGGCGAATTGCAGTCGGTGCGGTCATAGCGAGAGCCTCATAGGATTGGCAAAAAACTCAGGCGCCCTAACTTAGCAGTCGTTTCCGCTTGGGCACCTGAGAATTCTGGCTATGAGGCGGATAGACGGGCGCGACTCAAGGCCGCGCAGGTGAATCAGCCGCGGTGTCGAGACTCCACTGCCTTGCGCAGGGTGTCGATCAACGCCTGGATACGGGCGTGCTGCATTTTCATCGAAGCCTTGTTGACGATCAGTCGGGAGCTGATGGCCGCGATGAAATCCTGTGGCTCCAGGCCGTTGGCCCGCAGCGTGTTACCGGTGTCGACCACGTCGATGATCTTGTCGGCCAGGCCGATCAGCGGCGCCAGCTCCATCGAGCCGTAGAGCTTGATGATGTCGACCTGACGGCCCTGCTCGGCGTAGTAGCGCTTGGCAACGTTGACGAACTTGGTGGCGATACGCAGGCGGCCCTTGGGCTCGACTGCGCCGACCTTGCCGGCGGTCATCAACTTGCACTGGGCAATCTGCAGGTCCAGCGGCTCGTACAGGCCCTGGCCGCCGTATTCCATCAGCACGTCTTTACCGGCGACACCGAGGTCGGCGGCACCATGCTCGACATAAGTCGGCACGTCGGTGGCACGCACGATCAACAGGCGTACATCTTCCTGGGTCGTGGGAATGATCAGCTTGCGGCTCTTGTCCGGATTCTCGGTCGGCACGATGCCCGCTTCAGCCAGAAGCGGCAGGGTGTCGTCAAGGATGCGGCCCTTGGACAGTGCGATGGTCAACATGGGAAACGTCAGTCCTTATCAAGGTACTCATGCCCGGTCGCAAATGGCGCCGGACATACATCGAGGGTGTAGACCACCCTCGACTTTGAACAATTCAACGGGCACTTCCCTGTGCCCATGCAGCAGGTACTAGCCCGGAACGCGGCGGATCTTGGCGCCCAGCATCTGCAGTTTCTCTTCGATGCACTCGTAACCACGGTCTATGTGGTAGATGCGGTCGATCAGGGTGTCGCCGTCGGCGATCAGCGCCGAGATCACCAGGCTGGCCGAGGCACGCAGGTCGGTGGCCATCACTGGCGCGCCCTTGAGCTTCTCGGTACCGGTAACGATGGCGGTGTTGCCTTCGACCTGGATCTTGGCGCCCATGCGGTGCAGTTCGTACACGTGCATGAAGCGGTTTTCGAAGATTGTCTCGATCACGGCGCCCGTGCCTTCGGCAATGGCGTTGAGGGAGATGAACTGCGCCTGCATGTCGGTCGGGAACGCCGGGTACGGAGCGGTGCGCACGTTGACGGCTTTAGGCCGCTTGCCGTGCATGTTCAGCTCGATCCAGTCTTCGCCGCAGGTGATTTCGGCACCGGCTTCGCGGAGTTTTTCCAGCACGGCTTCGAGGATGGTCGGATCGGTGTCCTTGACCTTCACACGCCCGCCGGTCACGGCCGCGGCCACCAGGTAGGTGCCGGTTTCGATACGGTCCGGCATCACCTTGTAGGTGGTGGTGTGCAGACGCTCGACGCCATCGATGGTGATGGTGTCGGTGCCAGCACCGGAAACCTTGGCACCCATGGCGTTCAGGAAGTTCGCCAGGTCGACCACTTCCGGCTCGCGCGCGGCGTTAGCCAGAACGCTGCGACCCTTGGCCAAAGCGGCCGCCATCATGATGTTTTCGGTACCGGTCACACTGACGGTGTCGAAGAAGAAGTGCGCGCCACGCAGACCGCCTTCAGGGGCCTTGGCCTTGATGTAGCCGCCTTCGACGTCGATGATCGCGCCCATGGCTTCCAGGCCACGGATGTGCAGGTCAACCGGACGCGAGCCGATGGCGCAACCGCCAGGCAGCGCGACTTCGGCTTCACCGAAGCGGGCAACCATCGGGCCCAGCACCAGGATCGACGCACGCATGGTTTTAACCAGTTCGTACGGAGCGATCAGGGTCTTGATGGTGCGCGGGTCGATTTCAACGGCCAGCTTCTCGTCGATCACCGGCTCGATGCCCATGCGACCGAACAACTCGATCATGGTGGTGATGTCGTGCAGGTGCGGCAGGTTGGCCACGGTCACGGGACCGTCGCACAGCAGGGTGGCAGCGAGAATCGGCAGTGCCGAGTTCTTTGCCCCGGAGATACGGATTTCGCCATCGAGACGAGCACCGCCAGTAATAATCAATTTATCCATAAGAATCTCGACGCCCTTGGGCTCAGGTGCGCTCGGCCCAGGCCGCGCTGCTGAAAAATTTCATAGTGACCGCATGGATGCTGCCATCGGTGATCCATGGGTTCAAATGGGCATAGATCTGCTGCTGACGCTTCACCGGGCTCAACGCCGCCAGTTCATCGCTAATCACGTTCAGCTGGAAATTGCAGCCTTCGCCCTCGACTTCTACATTCGTTCCGGGCAGCTTTCCTTCAAGAAAGCTCTTAACTTCGTTGGCCTGCATGCTCAACCTCAATCGGCGCCCTGTGCGCGCGGGTCGGACATCATACAAAAAAGCCCCGCGCCTGCGAACCCCGGGAAGCAGGACTCTGACGGGGGGCTTCCTTATAGATGCGGGTTAGGGATGCGCCAACAGCTCGGTCAGCTCACTGACCTGGGCTATTTCGCGCATATCTTCTGGCATCCCGCGGATGCTCAGCGCCTTGCCGGCCGCCTGGGCATCACGCATGAAACACAACAGCAACGACAGACCGACGCTGCTGGACTTCTCCACCGCTGAACAATCGACCACCACGGCCGCGGCCTTGCTGGAGTTAATCAGCGACTGCCCCTGCCGGCGCAGTTCCGGACCGGTTCGATAATCCAGCACACCGCTGAGCCGCAGCTCGCCGGCCTCGTCCATGCGGACCGCCGACTCACTCATTGGGTCTGTTTCTCGGTGGATTCCTTGGCCTTGGCGACTTCCCCTGCCCAACCATTGATGGTTTTGTCCAGGTCGTTGCCATTGCGCTGCATCGCATCAGCGAACTGATCACGGAACAGCTTGCCAATGTTGATGCCGTTGATGATGACGTTACGCAGCTTCCACTCGCCGCCGACCTTCTCCAGCGTGTAGGACACAGGATAGATCGCGCCGTTGCTGCCCTTGACCGTCATGCCGACGCTGGTACGTTCGCCCGACTCGTCCTTGGCAGGATCAACGGTGATGCCCTGGTTGTTGTACTCGAGCAGGGCATTGCCATAGAACTGGAACAGACCTTTCTTGAAGTTTTCTTCAAAGGTCTTCATTTGCGCAGGTGTGGCTTTGCGCGAGTACTTGACCGTCATGATGCTCTTGGAAATGCCCTCGGCATCCACCACCGGGCCGACAATGCTGTTGAGCGCCGCATAGAAGTCCTGCGGGTCCTGCTTGTATTTCTCTTTGTTGGCGGCCAGGTCGGCCAGCAACCGGTTGGTGGTGTCCTGGACCAGTTCGTGCGCGGAAGGCGCCGCCACGGCGTTAGCCACCAACGGCAAGGCCGCGAGCAAAACCAACAGGCCACGTCGCAAGGTAGAGATCATTCAAAAGCTCCTCATTTGGCGTCTTTGCTAACGGTATTGAGCAGGAATTTACCGATCAGGTCCTCGAGCACCAGCGACGACTGGGTGTCATGGATGGTCCCGCCATCCTTGAGCAGGGCTTCTTCCCCACCCACGCTGATACCGATGTACTTCTCGCCCAACAGGCCAGCGGTCAGGATAGATGCAGTGGAGTCTGCCGGTAGATTATCTACACGCTTCTCCAGCTGCATGGTCACCCGACCAGTGAAACTGTCGCGGTCCAGATCGATTGCCGTGACCTTGCCGATGGTCACACCGGCCATGGTCACCTTGGCTCTGACAGTCAATCCGGCGATATTGTCGAAATACGCATAAAGTTTATAGGTTTCGGTGTTCGGGCTCGGGGACAGGCCACTGACCCGCAACGCCAGCAACAGCAAAGCCAGGATGCCAGCCAGCAAGAAAAGGCCGACACCGATTTCCAGGGTGCGGTTTTGCATCAGAAATCTCCAAACATCAAGGCGGTCAGAATAAAGTCCAGGCCGAGCACAGCCAAAGAGGCATACACCACGGTCTTGGTAGTGGCACGACTGATCCCTTCTGAAGTGGGCTCACAGTCATAGCCTTGGAATACGGCGATCCAGGTCACGACAAAGGCAAAAACCATGCTTTTGATGATGCCGTTGAGCACATCGTCGGCAAACGTCACGCTGTTCTGCATGTTCGCCCAGTAGGAGCCGTCATAGACACCCAGCCAGTCGACGGCCACCCAGGAACCGCCCCAGATACCCACCACGCTGAAAATCATCGCCAGCACCGGCAAGGAAATGAAGCCGGCCCACAGGCGCGGGGCAATGATGTACTTGAGCGGGTCCACCCCGATCATTTCCAGGCTGGAGAGCTGTTCGGTGGACTTCATGTTGCCGATTTCCGCCGTCAGCGCCGAACCGGCACGCCCGGCGAACAGCAATGCGGTGACCACCGGCCCCAGTTCACGCAGCAGCGTCAGCGCCACCATCTGCCCCACCGCCTGCTCCGAACCGTAGCTGGACAGGATGTTGAAGCCCTGGAGCGCCAGCACCATGCCGATGAATATCCCGGAGACCACGATGATCACCAGGGACATCACCCCCACCGAATGCAGTTGCTTGACCAGCAGGCCAAACCCGCCACCGATACCGCCGCGTCCCAGCAGTGCATGAAACAGGAAAATCGAGGAGCGCCCGAACACCGCCAGCACATCGATGCCCGCGTGGCCGAACCGGCGCACCCTTTCCAACAGTGAAATCTTGCGCATCAACGCTTCCCCAGAAGATCTGCGCGGTAATCCGTCGCTGGAAAGTGATAGGCGACCGGACCGTCGGGCTCGCCTGTCATGAATTGACGGATACGCGGCTCGTCCGAGTTCATCAGTTCGTCGGGCGTGCCCTGCCCCAATACCTGGCCATCGCCGACCACATAGATGTAGTCGGCAATGCTGGCGGTTTCGGCCAGGTCATGGGACACCACGATACTGGTAATGCCCAGCGCATCGTTGAGCAAGCGGATCAGACGCACCAGCACGCCCATGGCAATGGGGTCCTGGCCGACAAAAGGCTCGTCATACATGAGAATCTGTGGATCGAGCGCAATCGCCCGCGCCAGTGCGACGCGACGTTTCATGCCGCCGGACAGCTCGTCGGGCATCAGGTCGATGGCGCCACGCAACCCCACGGCCTGCAATTTGAGCAGGACGATGTCGCGGATCATTTCTTCGGGCAGCCCGGTATGAACGCGCAACGGGAAGGCGACGTTCTCGAAGACATCGAGGTCGGTAAACAGTGCGCCACTCTGAAACAGCACACCCATGTGCTTGCGTGCATCGAACAGATCACTGCGCGACAACGTCGGCAGGTTCTGGCCATTGACCCAGACTTCGCCACTGGCAGGCCGCAACTGCGCGCCCATCAGGCGCAACAGCGTGGTCTTGCCACATCCGGAAGGCCCCATGATGCCGGTGACCTTGCCGCGCGGGATGCGGATATCAATGTTATTGAAAATGCTGCGCGTACCGCGCTTGAAGGTCAGTCCCTTCAGCTCGACCGCGTAGGCGTTATCGGCGCTCATCTAAACTCCTTGCGATGCAGCCTCACACTCGGACGCCTGGCTTCCTGACAAAAGCACACTACCTCCTGGGCGGGCCGAACTGGCGGCGAACTATATCACTGCAAGCGGCACGCGCCCAAGGCCAATGCCGGGCCATGTTCAGCAACATGACAGCCAGGAAGGCTCAATCCAGAGGGGATTAGGTAACAATGAATGACAATGGGCAACGAACTTGCGTGAGGGTTTGAACCATACCGGCTATAATCGCCGCCTTTTCATCAGGCTAAACATTTTCGAAATGAGCCAATCCAGCGACCTGATCAAGTCAGCACAACGCACCATCCGCCTCGAAGTGGAAGCCGTAAAAGGCTTGCTGCCCCGTATCGACGCGGATTTCGTGCGCGCCTGCGAAATGATTCTGGCCAGCAAAGGCCGTGTCGTCGTGGTCGGCATGGGCAAATCGGGGCATATCGGCAACAAGATCGCCGCGACCCTGGCCAGTACTGGCACCACGGCCTTTTTCGTTCACCCCGCCGAGGCCAGCCATGGCGACATGGGCATGATCACCCGCGACGACATCATCCTGGCGCTGTCGAATTCCGGCTCAACCAATGAAATCGTCACCCTGTTGCCACTGATCAAGCGCCTGGGCATCCAGTTGATCAGCATGACCGGCAAGCCCGACTCACCGCTGGCCAAGGCCGCCGAGGTCAACTTGAATGTGCATGTCGAGCATGAAGCCTGCCCGCTGAACCTCGCGCCCACCTCGTCGACGACCGCCGCGCTGGTCATGGGCGATGCCCTGGCCGTTGCACTGCTGGAAGCCCGAGGTTTTACCGCCGAGGATTTCGCCTTTTCCCACCCGGGCGGTGCATTGGGTCGTCGCCTGCTGCTGAAAGTCGAAAACGTCATGCACGCCGGGCAGGAGCTGCCGCAAGTACAACGCGGCACCCTGCTCAAGGATGCGCTGATGGAAATGACCCGCAAAGGCCTGGGCATGACCGTGGTGCTCGAGGCCGATGGCAAGCTGGCCGGGATCTTCACCGACGGCGATTTGCGACGCACGCTGGACCGCAGTATCGACATCCACAGCGCCACCATCGATCAGGTCATGACAGCCCACGGCAAGACGGCCCGCGCCGAAATGCTCGCCGCCGAGGCCCTGAAAATAATGGAAGATCACAAAATCAACGCGCTGGTCGTGGTCGACAGCGAAGATCGCCCGGTCGGCGCCTTGAACATGCACGACTTGCTGCGTGCGGGAGTAATGTAATGAGCGCTGACCTGCTGCAACGCGGCAAACAGATCAAGCTGGCGGTGTTCGATGTCGACGGCGTCCTGACCGACGGGCGCCTGTACTTCCTCGAAGACGGCAGCGAATTCAAGACCTTCAACACGCTCGACGGCCAGGGCATCAAGATGCTGACGGCGGCCGGCGTGCAAACCGCCATCATCAGCGGGCGAAAGACCCCGGTGGTCGAGCGACGGGCGAAGAACCTCGGCATCCCCCACCTGTATCAGGGCCGCGAGGACAAACTGGTGGTGCTCGACGAGCTTCTTGGCCAACTCGGCCTAAGCTATGAGCAGGTCGCCTACCTCGGTGACGATTTGCCGGACCTGCCAGTGATCCGCCGCGTCGGCCTGGGCATGGCCGTGGCCAATGCCGCCAGCTTCGTGCGCGAGCACGCTCACGGCATCACCCAGGCCCGAGGTGGCGAAGGTGCCGCCCGTGAATTCTGCGAATTGATCCTGCGCGCCCAAGGCCGTCTCGATGAGGCTAACGCCGCGTACCTGTGAGCCAGATAATGCTAAGTAAAAAGTTTCGCAACATACTGGTGTTCGGTAGCATCACGGCGATTTTCGCTGCGGTCGGCTACTGGAACATCAGCCCGGAACGCTTCCTCGACAAGCCGGTCGTGCAAGTCGATGAGAGTGCGATCGACTATTACGCCACCAACGCCCACAGCGTACAGTTCCTGCCGGACGGCAGGCTGCAGTACGAGATGACGTCGGACAAGGTCGAGCACCTCAAGGCCACCGAGGTGACGCTGCTGACAAACCCCGACCTGAACATGTTCCGCGGCACCGAGTTTCCGTGGCACGTGCAGAGCGAAAAAGGCGAGGTCAATCCCGACGGCACTGAGGTCGAGTTGATCGATTCGGTACGCATTACACGTTTTGACGAGAAAAATCGCAGGACGCTGATCACCACCACTCGCATGACCGTGTTCCCGCAGCAGCAATATGCGCAGACCGAGCGAGACGTTAGAATCGACGGCGCTGGCGGTGTATCGACTGGCAAGGGAATGAAGGCGTATTTGAAAGAAAGCAGGATACACCTGCTATCGAACGTAAGAGGACAGTATGAGGCTCGTTAAAACCCTCCCTATTTTGCTCAGTCTGGGCGCTGCACTGGGAAGCGTGAGCGCCTGGGCTCTGCCGGACGATCAACAGCAGCCTATTCGCATTCAGGCCGACGATGCCCAGCTGGACGACAAGCAAGGCATCGCCACGTACACCGGCGACGTCATCATCACCCAGGGCTCGATGAAGGTCACCGGCAACAAGGTGACCATGACCCGCGCGCCGAACGGCGACATCGACGTGGTGACCTCGGTGGGCAACCTGGCCTACTTCGAGCAAATGCAGACGGCTGGCGACTCCAAGCCGGTGCAGGGCTGGGGCGTGACCATCCAGTACCTCGCTCCGCAAAACCGCGTCGTGCTGATCGACAAGGCCAAAGTCATCGACAAGGACAACAACGTCACCCAAGGCGAGAAAATCGTCTATGACACCGAGAAGAAACTGGCCAGCGCCGGTCGCGCCACAGGCAGCAAGGTGACCGAGTCGCGTCCGCGCATCGACATGGTGATCCAGCCGAAAAAGAAAACCGACGAGCAAAAGGCCCCGTAATGGCAACTCTGAAAGCCCAGCACCTGGCCAAGAGCTACAAGAGCCGCCAGGTCGTGCGTGACGTCAGCCTGTCCATCGACAGCGGCCAGATCGTCGGCCTGCTCGGCCCCAACGGCGCCGGCAAGACCACCTGCTTCTACATGATCGTCGGCCTGGTACAGGCCGATCAGGGCCGCGTGCTGATCGATGACCTCGACGTCAGCCACCAGCCGATGCACGGTCGCGCCAAGGCGGGTATCGGCTATCTGCCACAGGAAGCGTCGATCTTCCGCAAACTGTCGGTGGCCGACAACATCATGGCCATCCTCGAGACCCGCAAGGAACTCGACAAGGCCGGCCGCCGCAAGGAACTGGAAAGCCTGCTGCAGGAATTCCACATCAGCCACATCCGCGACAACCTCGGCATGAGCCTGTCCGGCGGCGAACGCCGCCGCGTGGAAATCGCCCGGGCACTGGCCACCAACCCGAAATTCATCCTGCTCGACGAACCGTTCGCCGGCGTCGACCCGATTTCAGTGGGCGACATCAAGCAGATCATCCATCACCTCAAGGCCAAGGGCATCGGCGTGCTGATCACCGACCACAACGTCCGTGAAACCCTGGATATCTGCGAAACCGCCTACATCGTCAACGATGGCCAACTGATCGCCGAAGGTGACGCTGAAACCATCCTGGCCAATGACCTGGTCAAGGAAGTGTACCTGGGGCACGAATTCCGTCTGTAAGCGTCGAGGTGTCCGGCGGGTCGACCGAGCGCTCGGCGCAATAAAAAATCAACCTTTTTTTATTGTTACAGCGCTCTAGGCAAACGCCGCGGTTTCGGGCATATAATTTGCTTATGTTTGGCGCTCCGGCGCCCTGTAGTGGATGGCGCATGTGCGCCGGCGAATAAGGTGTTAAGCCCCTGCCATGAAACCATCGCTAGTCTTGAGAATGGGCCAGCAGCTGACGATGACACCGCAGCTGCAACAGGCCATCCGCCTGCTCCAATTGTCGACCCTGGACCTGCAACAGGAAATCCAGGAGGCCCTGGAGTCCAATCCGATGCTCGAGCGCCAGGAAGAAGGCGACGACTTCGACAATTCCGACCCGCTGGCCGACAACGCCGAACACAAGCCCAGTACCGACATCCAGGAACCCTCTTACCAGGAAACCGCCCCGACGGTCGATAACCTCGAGGAAGGCGACTGGAACGAGCGCATTCCTAACGAACTGCCGGTCGACACCGCCTGGGAAGACGTGTACCAGACCAGTGCCAGCAGCCTGCCGAGCAACGATGACGACGAGTGGGATTTCACCACCCGCACATCGGCGGGCGAGAGCCTGCAAAGCCACCTGCTGTGGCAATTGAACCTGGCACCGATGTCCGACACCGATCGCCTGATCGCCGTGACCCTGATCGACTGCATCAACAACCAGGGTTATCTGGACGAGACGCTGGAGGAGATCCTCGAAGCCTTCGATCCGGAACTGGACATCGAACTGGACGAAATCGAAGCCGTCCTGCACCGCATCCAGCAATTCGAACCCGCCGGTATCGCTGCCCGCAACCTGGGCGAATGCCTGCTGCTGCAATTGCGCCAGCTACCCGCCAAGACGCCTTGGCTGGCCGAGGCCAAGCGCCTGGTCACCGACTACATCGACTTGCTCGGCAGCCGCGACTACAGCCAGCTGATGCGCCGCATGAAACTCAAGGAAGACGAACTGCGCCAGGTGATCGAACTGGTGCAGAGCCTCAACCCGCGCCCTGGCTCGCAAATCGAGTCGACCGAAGCCGAATATGTGGTGCCCGACGTGATCGTGCGCAAGGACAACGAGCGCTGGTTGGTGGAGTTGAACCAGGAGTCGGTGCCGCGCCTGCGGGTCAACGCCCAGTACGCAGGCTTCGTGCGCCGTGCCGACACCAGCGCCGACAACACCTTCATGCGCAATCAGCTGCAGGAAGCCCGCTGGTTCATCAAGAGCCTGCAGAGCCGCAACGAAACCCTGATGAAAGTGGCCACGCAGATTGTCGAGCATCAGCGCGGCTTCCTGGAGTACGGCGACGAGGCCATGAAACCGCTGGTGCTGCATGACATCGCCGAAGCGGTCGGCATGCACGAGTCGACGATTTCGCGGGTGACCACGCAGAAATTCATGCATACCCCTCGGGGCATCTATGAACTGAAATACTTTTTCTCCAGCCACGTCAGCACCTCCGAGGGCGGAGAATGCTCGTCCACGGCGATTCGCGCGATCATCAAAAAACTGGTGGCGGCGGAAAATCAGAAAAAGCCGTTGAGTGACAGCAAGATCGCTGGTTTACTGGAGGCACAAGGCATTCAGGTGGCTCGCCGCACCGTCGCCAAGTACCGCGAATCCCTCGGGATCGCGCCTTCGAGCGAACGCAAGCGGTTGATGTAGGGCCACGCCACAGCGTTCCAGTGGCAGATCATCTGGATCTGCCGCTTTATGCACTGGCAACGAAGGAGAAGCTGTATGCAAGTCAACATCAGTGGACACCAACTGGAAGTGACCGAACCTCTTCGCACCTACATCGGCGAAAAACTCGAACGATTGGAGCGACATTTCGACAAGATCACCAACGTGCAAGTCACGATGTGCGTCGAAAAGCTGAAGCAAAAAATCGAAGCCACGCTGCATATTCCCGGCAATGAGGTCGTCGCAAACGCGGAACATACTGATATGTACGCAGCTATCGACTTACTGACCGACAAGCTGGATAAACAACTCAAAAAGCATAAGGAAAAGACCCAGAGCCTCCTCCAGGGCGCTACGGGTCGTTAACACTCCCAACCCATGATCCGACTTGAAAGCATCCTGACCCCCGGCCGTTCCCTGGTGAACGTGCCGGGCGGCAGTAAAAAGAAAGCCCTCGAGCAAATTGCCAACCTGATCGCCCGGGAAGTGCCGGATCTGGAGATGCAAGATGTCTTCGAGGCTTTGATCGCCCGTGAAAAACTCGGTTCGACCGGTTTTGGCAACGGCATCGCCATTCCCCACTGTCGCCTGAAGGGCTGCACATCGCCCATCAGCGCCTTGATGCACCTCGACGCCCCTATCGATTTCGACGCCATCGATGGCGCCCCGGTTGACCTGTTGTTCGTGCTACTGGTCCCGGAAGCCGCTACCGATGCGCACCTGGAGCTTTTGCGCCAGATCGCCAGCATGCTCGACCGCAAGGAAGTGCGCGAAAAACTGCGCAGCGCCGCGAGCAATGAAGCCTTGTATCAGGTTGTCCTGGACGAGCAAAACGGTCACTAATCATGCGCTTGATCATCGTCAGCGGTCGTTCCGGCTCAGGTAAAAGTACCGCCCTCGACGTCCTCGAGGACAACGGCTACTACTGCATCGACAACCTGCCTGCCGGTTTGCTGCCCGAACTGGCCGAGCGCGCGCTGATTCACACCGAGCTGGCGCAACCGCTGGTTGCCGTATCCATCGATGCGCGCAACCTGCCAAGTCACCTGTCGCGTTTCCCCGAACTGCTGGCCGAAGTGCGCAGCCGCCACATCCAGTGCGATGTCCTGTACCTGGATGCCGACGAGGAAACCCTGCTCAAGCGTTTCTCGGAAACCCGCCGCCGTCACCCGCTGAGCAATGCCAATCGCTCACTGGCCGAGGCGATCAACGACGAGACCACCCTGCTCGGGCCGATTGCCGACCTGGCCGACCTCAAGCTCAACACCACCAGCCTGAACCTGTACCAACTGCGCGATACCATCAAGCTGCGCCTGCTGAACCAGCCGGAACCCGGCACGGCATTCCTCGTGGAGTCGTTCGGGTTCAAGCGTGGCATGCCGGTCGACGCCGACCTGGTATTCGATGTGCGCTGCCTGCCCAATCCTTACTGGAAGCCGGAACTGCGCGAGCAGTCCGGGCTCGACCAACCGGTGGCCGATTACCTGGCGGCGCAACCCGATGTCGAGGAGATGTTCCAGGACATTTCTACGTACCTGCTCAAATGGCTGCCACGCTTTGCCGCCAGCAACCGCGCCTATGTCACTATTGCCATTGGCTGCACCGGCGGCCATCACCGCTCCGTCTACCTGACTGAACGTCTTGGCCAGGTCCTGCAGCAATCCCTGAAGAACGTCCAGGTTCGCCACCGCGACCTCAGCTAAAGGATTCACACCGCGATGCCTGCTCTGGAAATCGAAATCATCAACAAGCTGGGCCTGCATGCCCGCGCTTCGGCAAAATTCGTTGGAATCGCCGGTCAATTCAAGGATTGCACGATCAGGGTAGGACGCACGCCAGAGACCACCGTCGACGGTAAAAGCATCATGGCGATGATGATGCTGGCCGCCGGCAAGGGCACCAGGATTTACCTGAGCACGGAAGGCGAGCAGGAACAGGAAGCGCTGGATGCGCTGGTGAAGTTGATCAACAACTACTTCGACGAAGGCGAATAAAGGTCAAGATCAAAAGATCGCAGCCTGCGGCAGCTCCTACATGGGATCGTGTTTACCTGTAGGAGATGCCGCAGGCTGCGATCTTTTTAGGCCAACGCCGTATCCATCACCATCATCAGGCAAAACCCGATCAGCAGCCCAAGGCTTGCCAATTTGTCGTGACCATTGCGGCGCGACTCGGGAATCACTTCGTGGGTGACCACCAACAGCATCGCCCCCGCCGCCAGCGCCAACCCCAAAGGCAACAACAGTTCGGCCAGGCTCACCAGCCATGCGCACAACAGCGCGAACACTGGCTCCACCAACCCTGAAGCAGCACCGATCAGGAAAGCCTTGAACCGCGACATCCCGGCTCCCGCCAGCACCAGCGCGATCACCAACCCCTCCGGCACATCCTGCAGGGCAATGCCCATCGCCAGGCTGTCGGCGTCAGGCATGCCGCCACCGGCCGACACGCCGACCGCCATGCCTTCGGGGATGTTATGGGCAATGATGGCAAACACGAACAGCCAGATCCGTGGCGCAATGACCGGATGCTCCACGGTGCCGACGAGCATTTGCGGTGAAGCACCCGAGACCTGGCAATCCACCAGGAACAGACCGAAGGCGCCGAGCAGGATGCCAAGACACATCAGGCCGCTGGCAGCCCACGGACTCATGCCCAGGTTTTCTGCCGCGGCAATGCCCGGCATGATCAGCGAAAACGCTGTCGCCGCGAGCATGACGCCAGCACCAAAGCCCAGCAGCGAATCGCTGAGTGCCTGGGGCATGCGCCGGATCACCAGCACCGGCACAGCCCCGAGCGCCGTGCCCAGGGCGCAGATCGCACCGCCCTGCAACGCCCGCGACAGCCGCGGTTCAAGGTCCAGCCAGGCCAGCCCATGTGCAACCAGCAAGCTCATGCCCGCCAGCAGTAACAGCGATCCGAATGCGTAACGAAACATTCGTCCACTTCCGATCGCCAGCGTTTCAGTGCCCATAATCAGCCTTGGGTTGTTTTTATAAAGGACTCAGGCCAGTGCCGCTTGATAGCGCGCCGCAACTTCCGGCCAATTGATCACGTTGTAGAACGCGCTGATGTATTCCGGACGGCAATTCTGATACCGCAGGTAATAGGCGTGTTCCCACACATCCAGGCCGAGGATCGGCGTATTGCCGTTCATCAACGGGCTGTCCTGGTTGCCGCTGCTTTCCACGACCAGGGTCTTTTGTGGGGTTACGCTCAGCCACGCCCAGCCACTGCCGAAACGGGTCAACGCCGCCTTGGTGAAAGCGTCCTTGAAACTGTCGAGGCCACCCAGCTGCTCATCGATCGCCTTGGCCAGCGCGCCTTCAGGCTTGCCGCCGCCGTGCGGCGCCATGACTTCCCAGAACAATGAATGGTTGGCGTGGCCGCCGCCCTGGTTGATCACTGCCGCACGGAGCTTCTCCGGCAGTTGCTGCACGGCGGCCACCAGCTTTTCCACTGGCCACTCGGCGAACTCGGTGCCCTCGACCGCAGCGTTGAGGTTGTTGATATAGGTCTGGTGGTGTTTGGTGTAGTGGATTTCCATGGTCTGCGCATCGATGTGCGGTTCCAGGGCGTCGTAGGCATACGGCAAGGCAGGCAGGGTAAAAGCCATGTTCAGTGGACTCCATGATGGTGAGGCGCAGGGCGATGCGACGGTGAGGCAGTCTCGATGTGCAGCAACCGATGGGTGCGTGGATATTCACCGTGCTCGCTGATGAAATTCAGCAGTTCGACGTAGGTCTTGTTGCTCTGGCGCAGCGCCGCTTCACGCAGCGCTGGCGTCAGTCGCGGGTCCTGCACGGTCTGTAGCAGGCGCTGGTGGATGGCGCACAGGTACTCGGCGCTCTCCTCCGGCTGGTTCAGGCGCAAATGCAGGTCCGCCAGGTTGTGATGGGAGATCACGCAGGCCGCCACCGCTTCATCGGCATTTGCCCAGCGCTCGAACAGCACCTGGGCCAGGGCCAATGCCTGCAAGTAAGCCTCGCGGGCATCGACCAGCTCGCCCAACATGAAACAGCGATTTGCCCTTTCGATCGTGCGTTTCCAGTGTTCCATGGTGAGCCTCCAAAGCGGTGGTGGTGGTTACACGCCGCCAGCGGTGAGTTTTTCCGGGTTGAGCAACGTTTCCAGCTGGCTACGCGGAAGTTCGGTGTGCTCCAGTGCGACATCGATCACCGGGCGGCCCTGCTGATAAGCCTTCTTGGCGATTTCAGCGGCTTTCTGGTAGCCAATGATCGGGTTGAGTGCCGTCACCAGGATCGGGTTGCGCGACAGCGCTTGCTTGATCCGGTCTTCGTTGACCTTGAAGCTGGCGATGGCCTTTTCCCCCAGCAGACGGCTGGAGTTGGCCAGCAATTCGATGCTGCCCAGCAGGTTCTGGGCGACGATGGGCAGCATCACGTTGAGCTCGAAATTGCCCGACTGACCGGCGACGGTGATCACCGTGTCGTTGCCGATTACCTGGGCGGCGACCATGGCGGTGGCCTCCGGGATCACCGGGTTGACCTTGCCGGGCATGATCGAAGACCCCGGCTGCAAGGCTTCGAGCTCTATCTCACCCAGGCCAGCCAGAGGACCGGAGTTCATCCAGCGCAGGTCGTTGGCGATTTTCATCAGCGACACCGCGGTCGCCTTGAGCTGGCCGGAAACGGCCACGGCGGTGTCCTGGGAGCCGATCAAGGCAAACAGATCCACGCCCGGCGTAAATTGCACCTGGGTCAGCTTGCTCAGTTGTTGGCTGAAGCGCGCAGCGAATTCGGGATGCGCATTGACCCCGGTACCCACTGCCGTACCGCCCTGGGCCAGGGATTGCAGGCTTGGCTGCAGGCCTTGCAAATGGCCGATGTTGGCCTTGAGTTGTTGCGCCCAACCATTGAGCACCTGGCTCATGCGCACCGGCATGGCATCCATCAGGTGGGTGCGCCCGGTCTTGACGTGGTGATGCACCTCTTGCGCCTTGCGTTCGATCACCTGAACCAGCCCGTTCAGGGCCGGCAACAACTGTTCGTGCAAGGCCAGCGCGGCACTGACGTGGATAGTGGTCGGGATGATGTCGTTGCTGCTCTGCCCGCAATTGACGTGATCGTTGGGGTTCACCGGCTCGCCGAGCAGGCGGCTGGCCAGGGTGGCGATCACTTCGTTGGCGTTCATGTTGGAGCTGGTGCCGGAACCGGTCTGGAACACATCCACCGGGAAGTGCTGCATGAAATCGCCTTCCAGCAAGCCTTGCGCAGCCTCGACGATGGCGATGCCCTGGGACTCGCTGATCTGCTTGAGCTCGATGTTGGCGCGCGCTGCCGCAGCCTTGGCCAGGATCAACGCGCGAATGAACTGCACCGGCATTGGCTTGCCGCTGATCGGGAAGTTATCCACTGCACGCTGAGTCTGTGCGCCATAGAGGGCGTCATGCGGGACCTGAAGCTCGCCCATGCTGTCGCGCTCAATACGTGTCTTGGTCATCTGAAAATCCTTGCACCAGTTCAGTTAAGGGAATCGAGGGTTGCAGCTCGCAGGTCGCCAGTTGCCAGGTGTAGCTCTGCCAGCGCTTGAGTCGGCATTTGCACAAGGCGAGGCGTTCGAGTTCGCGCAAAGGGCGCCAGGCCTGGTCGAGGCAGTAAGTGCGCCAGTGCCAGGGCAGCGCGACATCCGCAGCGGTGTCGAGCAGCAAACGGAAGGAGGTTTGGGCAATGGTCCAGGGCGAGGTTGCCGTGCAACAGGCCAGATACCGGCCTTCGGCCAGGTAATGATCGATCAGGCGCGGCTCGTCGGGATCCATCGCGCAACGGATCTGGCGACTCATCCAGCGCCAGCTTTCGAGGTAAGGCTGCTCGTGCAAGGCAGAACTCATGATCCGGGGCTCATTCGGTAATGAGATTTATTATTAGATGATAATGAGAACCAACACAAGCTCGATAGCGCACGTAGAACTCACTGTGGGAGCGGGCTTGCTCGCGAAGAGGCCTGCACATTCAACATCTTCGTTGACTGGCGTGCCGCCTTCGCGAGCAAGCCCGCTCCCACATGGGATCTGTGTAAGGCATATAAAAAAAGGCGCGCCACCTGAGGGGTGGCGCGCCTTTTTGTGTAACGGCGAGGCTTAGCTGCCCGCCACCGTCATCCGCTCGATCAACACCGAACCGGTGCGAATGTTACTGCGCAGCTCCAGGTCATTACCCACGGCAACGATCTGCTTGAACATGTCGCGCATGTTGCCGGCGATGGTTACTTCCTGGACCGCGAACTGGATTTCGCCGTTCTCGACCCAGTAACCCGCCGCGCCACGGGAGTAATCGCCGGTCACCATGTTCAGGCCCTGGCCCATCAGTTCGGTCACCAGCAGGCCGCGGCCCATGCGACGCAGCAACGCAGCCTGGTCCTCATCACCGTGGGTGACGAACAGGTTGTGCACGCCGCCCGCGTTGGCGGTGCTCGGCATGCCAAGCTTGCGGCCGGAGTAGGTGCCGAGGATGTAGGACACCAGCTCGCCCTTTTCGACGAACGGTTTGGCGTAGGTTGCCAGGCCATCGCCGTCAAATGCCGCACTGCCCATGGCCCGCATCAGGTGCGGACGCTCGTCGATGGTCAGCCATTCCGGGAACAGCTTCTGCCCCAGGGTACCTTCGAGGAACGACGATTTGCGATACAGGCTGCCGCCGGAAATCGCCGACAGGAAACTGCCGAACAAACCACCGGCCAGCTCCGCGGAAAACAGCACCGGCACTTCGCAGGTCGGCACCGGACGCGCGCCCAGACGGCTCGCCGCGCGCTGGGCAGCACGTTGACCGATGCTCACCGGATCGGCCAGCAGGTTGCCCTGGCGGTTCACGTCGTACCAGTAATCGCGCTGCATCTGGCCATCGGCCTCGGCGATCATGACGCAGCTCAAGCTATGCCGGGTCGACGCATAACCGCCAACAAACCCGTGGCTATTGCCATAGACACGGCAGCCCTGATGGGTACTCAGGGTCGTACCATCGGCGTTCTTGATCCGGCTGTCAGCAGCAAAGGCTGCAGCTTCACAGGCCAGAGCCTGCTCGATCGCCTGTTCCGGGGTGATATCCCATTGGTGGAACAGGTCGAAGTCCTGCACGTCCTTGGCCATCAGCGCGGCATCCGCCAGGCCCGAGGCTTCGTCTTCCGAGGTGTGTTTGGCAATCGCCAGGGCAGCGGCAACGGTTTCGCGAATCGCCTCAGGGCCACTGGCCGAGGTGCTGGCCGAGCCCTTGCGCTGACCGACGTACAGCGTGATGCCAAAACCCTGGTCGCGATTGAATTCGACGGTTTCGACTTCACGCTGACGAACCGTGGTCGACAGGCCTTGTTCCAGCGACACCGCCACTTCACAGGCACTGGCGCCCTGGCGCTTGGCTTCAGCGATGATCTGCTCGACCTGTTCTTGCAGTGCCGGCAACGCTTGTGGGCCGACGCTCTCAACTGCACTCATGCTGTTCTCCACTCAAATTCTGCTTTCGGTAACGGTCATCGAGCGACCGGGCCGGACAAGCGGCCCCCGACTGGTTATCATGGCGGCGTTTCTTTGCGGACGGCCACCATGGTTGATTCTTACGACGACTCCCTCGATACGGGAGAAAAAAGCAAATCCCAGGTTAAACGCGAGCTGCATGCTCTGGTTGACCTCGGCGAGCGCCTTACAACGCTCAAGCCTGACTTGCTGGCAAAACTGCCATTGACCGACGCCATGCGTCGGGCCCTGGCCGATGCGCCCAAGCACACCGCGAACATCGCGCGTAAACGGCACCTTCAGTTCATCGGCAAGCTGATGCGCGATCAGGACACTGACGCGATTCTGGTCTTGCTCGATCAACTCGATGCCTCCACTCGCCAGTACAACGAACGCTTCCATAACCTGGAACGTTGGCGCGATCGCCTGATCGCCGGCGACGATGCCGTACTGGAAAAATTCGTCGTCGACTACCCGGACGCGGACCGCCAGCAATTGCGTTCCCTGATCCGTCAGGCCCAGCACGAGGTTGCGCAAAACAAGCCTCCTGCTTCCAGCCGTAAAATCTTCAAGTACATCCGTGAGCTGGACGAGACTCAACGCGGTCTGCGTTAAGCCATCGCAACTCCTGTAGGAGCTGCCGAAGGCTGCGATCTTTTGATCTTCTAAAAAGCAAAAGATCGCAGCCTTCGGCAGCTCCTACAGGGGATGTATCAATCCCTATGCGCCCGTGCCACCCACGGTGATCGCATCAATCTTCAGCGTTGGCTGGCCGACACCCACCGGCACCGATTGCCCATCCTTGCCACACGTCCCCACGCCGCTGTCCAGTGCCAGGTCGTTACCGACCATCGACACCTTGCTCATGGCTTCAGGGCCGTTGCCGATCAACGTCGCGCCTTTGACCGGGGCGGTGATCTTGCCGTCCTCGATCAGGTACGCCTCGCTGGTGGAGAACACGAACTTGCCGCTGGTGATGTCCACCTGGCCACCGCCGAGGTTGGCGCAGTAGATGCCGCGTTTCACCGAGGCGATGATTTCTTCCGGATCGCTTTCGCCGGCCAGCATGTAGGTGTTGGTCATGCGTGGCATCGGCAGGTGCGCGTAGGATTCGCGACGACCGTTACCGGTGCGGGCCACGCCCATCAGGCGGGCGTTGAGCTTGTCCTGCATGTAGCCTTTGAGTACGCCGTTTTCGATCAGCGTGGTGCACTCGGTCGGCGTCCCTTCGTCGTCGACGCTCAAGGAGCCGCGACGCCCGGCCAGGGTGCCGTCATCGACAATGGTGCACAGCTTGGACGCAACCATTTCGCCCATGCGCCCGCTGTAGGCCGAACTGCCTTTGCGGTTGAAGTCGCCTTCCAGGCCGTGGCCGACCGCTTCGTGCAGCAACACGCCCGACCAGCCCGAACCCAGCACCACCGGCAAGGTACCGGCCGGCGCCGGGATGGCTTCCAGGTTGACCAAGGCCTGGCGCAGCGCCTCACGGGCATAGCTCATGGCCCGGTCTTCAGCGAGGAAATAACGGTAGTCGGTACGCCCGCCACCGCCGTGGCCACCGCGCTCGCGGCGGCCGTTCTGCTCGACGATCACGCTGACGTTGAAGCGCACCAGCGGCCGTACATCCGCCGCCAGGCCGCCGTCGGTGGACGCCACAAGGATCCGCTCCCAGACACCGGCCATGCTCACGGTGACCTGCTGGATGCGCGGATCGAGGGCTCGGGTGGCCGCATCGATGCGCTTGAGCAGATCGACTTTCTCGGCACGGGTCAGCACTTCCAGAGGATTGTCCGGCCCGTACAACTGCGCCACGTCCTGGCTGGTAAACGCTTGCACGGTGCCATTCTGCCCGGCTCGGGAGATCGACCGGGCAGCACGGGCCGCCGCGCCCAGGGCTTCCAGGGTGATGGCGTTGCTGTAGGCAAAACCGGTCTTCTCACCGGATTGCGCGCGCACGCCAACCCCTTGGTCGAGGTTGAAGCTGCCTTCCTTGACGATGCCGTCTTCCAGCGCCCAGGACTCGGAAATCTGCCCCTGGAAATACAGGTCGGCGGCATCGATGCCCGGGCCGGCCAGGTCGCCAAGCACACCTTGCAGACTTTCGATCGTTACGCCACCCGGTGCCAGGAGGTGTTCACTGACTGAGGACAACAACTCGCTCATATGCTTTACGCCTTAAATTCATCGTTCTGAGGCAGGTCGCTGGGCGCCCTGCGAGAAAAAGCGCCGGTGACTGGACACCGGCATCCGCGCCCGGATGGACGCCTGTTCGCTGCTATCGCGTTCGGCCAGCAGCACGGCCTCGCCTTGATCCTGTTGTGCCAGTACCCGCCCCCAGGGGTCGACAATGGCCGCGTGCCCCCAGGTTTCCCTGGGCCCCGGATGCGTTCCACCCTGGGCGGCCGCGAGCACATAACACTGGGTTTCGATGGCTCGCGCACGAATCAGCACCTCCCAATGCGCCGCGCCGGTCACCGCGGTAAACGCCGATGGCACGGTAATCAACTCCGCCCCGGCAGCGCGTAATTCGCTATACAGCTCCGGGAAGCGCAGGTCATAACAGACCGTCAGGCCGACTCGCCCCACCGGTGTGTCCGCAACCACCACGCCACTGCCATAAGCATAGTCATCGGATTCGCGATAACGGCCGCGATTGTCCGCCACGTCCACGTCAAACAGGTGCAGCTTGTCGTAGCGCGCCACCGTCTCGCCGTGATCATTTACCAACAACGAGCAGGCATGCACCTTGGCCGTCGGTTGATCCACCGGCGGCAGCGGCAAGGTACCGGCCACTATCCATAACTTGAGGTCGCGGGCCGTCTGTTTCAACCACGGCAGGATCGGGCCTTCGCCCAGCGCCTCGGCGCGACCGATGTCGGCGACGTCGCGCCGGCCCATGGCGGCGAAGTTTTCCGGCAACACGGCCAGTTTCGCACCGCCGGCGGCCGCCTGTTCCAGCAATTGGCGCGCCCGGGCCAGATTGGCCGGCACTTCGCTTTGGCTGACCATTTGAATTACCGCTACAGACATGGCCTTTTCCTGTTCGGATATCAACGCAGGGGGGGTACGGCCATGCTACTCCATAGGCCAGGGCAGTGGTTTCTCAAAAAGCCTTGTCGAAGGTGATTTTCGGTTCTTTCCACGGCCCCTTGACCGTGTATTTCACGCTGGCAAAACGCGACACACGGTCACCGATCAACTTGTCGATCAGGAACAGCGCCCCGCCGATGGCCGGCGCGCCGACGATCAGTGCGGCAATGGGCAGGTTGTTGGTCACCGGCAAGGTCACCATCAATTTGGCATCGATCTGATCGGCCACCATGTTCAGGGTACCGTTGAGCTCGATGGTGCTCGACGGGCCCGTCAGGCGGATAGGTTCGCGGGTCACGTACACACCGTTGGTCGCCACCAGCAGGCCCTTGACCCGGTCATAGCTCAGGCCTTTGCCGAACAGGTCGGAAAAGTCCAGGCGCAAGCGGCGGCCAATCGAGTTGAAGTTGAGCAGGCCAAACACCCGCAACGCCTGGGCACTGCCTTCAACCTCGACAAACTGGCCTTCATTGAGCGATGCATCGAGGGTGCCGGAGAAGCGCTTGGTGGCCAGCCATGCCGGCGAGCCGGGCCAGCGGCCGTCGACATCCATGTGGAATTCCTGGCTGGTGACGCTCGGCGCAAAGCCCCAGCCCTTGAGCACATCCGCAAGATTCTTGCCGCTGATCCGCCCCTTGTACCAGCTGGTGCTGGCGCCCGGCGCACCTTCCCAGCCGCCGCTGCCTTGCAGGAGGATGCCCTTGAGGCCCATGTCCAGCGAGTTGAGCGCTATACCCTTGGCCGTCGGACGCACTTTCAGCGACCAGGCACCGACCAGGTCGTTGCCCTGGTACAGCTGGTTGATGGTGATATCCAGCGCCGGGATCTTTTTCGGGTCCACCGAGGCCAGGGGGTCCGGCGAGTTTTCATCGGCCAGCACCGTCGGGTCAGGTGCCGGCAGCCGCACGGTCTGCAGGTTGATCACCATCGGCGCGGCCTTGGCATCGGGGAGGCTGGCGTTGCCCTTGACCTGCTGGCTGTCGAGCTGCAAGGCCCAGGCGGAAGGTTTGCGTGTCAGCTGCACCGCTGCCTGGTCCAACGTTGTGCCGAAAGCGCGGAGCTTGCCGACCTTGACGTCCAATCCACTGAGCAACTGCTTGGCATTACCGCCTGGGTCTTGCCCGGCATACTTGTTCATCAGGTCCTGCCACGGGCCGATATCCAGCTCCGACAGCGTGCCACGAATGCGCAGGCCCTTTGTGTCGGGCAACACGGCATTGCCATTGCCGAGGAACAACTCGCCACGGCCGTTGGCAAAGTTGCTGGCCGGTGCAGCAAACGTGAAGTTCGCCAGTTCACCGTAGTTCACCCAGTAGCGCCGCTCCTCGCCTTGCAGGGTCATGCGGAATGAGGTGTCGCGCCCGGCATCCGGCGCCAGGCCAAAGGGCGCCGGCAGATCGACGGCCACACCCCTGAGATTGGAATTGACCAGCAACTGGCTATCGGCGCCATTGAGGGTCAGTTGCAATTGATAGGGGATCACGCCGCTCACCGGCAACGGCTGGGTGACACTCAGCCAGTCCGTGAGTTTCTTCACTTCGACCTGCCCGGAAGCGGTGACCCGGGTGTTGAGCTTGCCCTCGCGACCCTCGGCGAAAATTTGCGCAGTCACCGGCTTGTCGAAGGCGCGCGCGCTGATGTTCTGCCCACTCAAGCCTTTGCTGCTGTCAAAGCGGAAATCACCTTTGAGCTGAGTCAGCTCAAGGGGCGGCTCGGGCAGTTTCAGGCGGGCCTTGGCCGTCTTGAAGTCGACCAGGATCTTCGGCTGCTCGCCCTTGGCCAGTGGAATATCCAGCTTGAGCTTGCCTTGCAGGTCGCCTTCGCCTTCCCAGCCAGCGAACGTTTCGGCCGTGCCAATCGGCGCTTCCTTGAGAATTTTCAGGCCATCGCCCAAGCCGCCAGCGAACGCGCCATCGAGAAACAGATGACTGTTCTGCCCGTCAGGCACGTGGGGAATATTGACGTAGATGTCGCGGACCTTGGTGTCGAGCAACTGCCCCTGGCTGGCCAGAACCCGCACGCCGCTGTCTTCTACGAACACATCACCGGTGACCTTGCTGACATGCGGCCAGCCAGGCTGAAACGCCAGTTCGGCATCGTGGACCTTGAAAAACAGGCTGATGCTGCGGGCCGTTTCCGCCGCGCCATGGTTCAACGAGCCCTGGTACTGGAAGAAACCCTCGTCCACCGCACCTTTGAGAATCGCCGTACGCAGCCATTCGTCCAGCGCCGGGCTGAGAACGGTCGGCAGGTATTTCGCGGTGTAGCGACCGTCGCCCTCCACCATGCCGACCCGCAGGTCCATGTAGTCTTCCTTCGTGTCATCGAAGAACAGGCGGATCAGGAAATCGCCGGCAATCTTGCCCTCTTCGCCCAACACCTTCAGGTACGGCGCGATCAGGGTGAAACTTTCCTTGTCGAGCTTCCAGGTCAAGGTGGCGTTGGCCTGGATGTATTGCCATGGCTTGGCGAAAATCGGGTCCAGGTGCAGCATGAAATCCTTGCTGTCCATGCGCAACTCGCCATGGCCAAGGTCCCCGCTGATGCTGCCCGAGACATTACGCGCCGCCGGCGCGCCGTGATACGCGTCAAAGCCGACCCGATCAAGGTTGGCCGCGAAGCTGAATCGGCTGTCGTCTGTGGCATTGGGTTTCACGTCGATCAGCACGTTGCGCAGTCCACCGGTGACCTTGAGCCGTTCGACCACCTTGGCAACACCTTCCGGCAAGGGCGCCAGGGCATTGAGCAGCGGTGTGAGCGGCGTCAGGTCGAGACGGTCGGCTTGCAGGTGCCAGAGATTCTGGGTGCTGTCCGCGGCCGTGGTCTGCTTCAATTGCAGGCGTGACTCCCAACGCGTCTCTGCAAGGTTCATGGCCAGGGAATCTACCGTGACCAGCATGCCCTCGGCGCTGCGCTGGAAATAACCGTTAAGCGCCAGGTTGTTGATCTGGATCGGCTTGCGCTCGGCATAGGCACCCTTGAGTTGCGGGGCATTCAAACGGATGGCGGCACTTTGCAGGGCGCCCTTGCCCCAGGTAACCCACAGCTCGCCACCGGCCTTGATCTCGGAGAAATTCCAATTCTGGGTCAGGGTTTCGGGCAACCATTTCGCCCAGTCGCTTTGCGGCAGGCTCGCATAGGCTTCCACCTCGCCGTCCTTCCACTCGCTGGCGCGAATGCGGCTACGCAAACTCATGGCCATCGGCTGGCCATCGGGCAGGGTCAAGCGGGCATCGAGGCGCTGGCGGTAGGCGCCGGTTTTGAGACTCAAGCCGACGTACGTCAGGGTCAGCGGCGATTCCCCCCACGGCTGCAAAGTGACCTGGCTGTCGAGCACCGACAGCTGCTGGATCATCTGCATGCGATTGAGCAACTGCTCCGGGTCGAGGGGCTGATCGTCCTTTACCGGCAAACCTTCCAGCGCCCACTTGCCATCATCGCCTTGCTTGAGGCTGATCTTCAGGCCATTGAGTTCCAGATTGGCGATGCGCACATCGCGAGCCAGCAGACTGGCCCACAGGTCCGGGATCGCCCGCACCTGCTCCAGGTGCAAGGCGTTGGCACCCTCGCCCACCGTCACGTCGTGAGCGGACAAAACAGGCGCGAAGCCGCTCCAACTGCCTTTCAACTCACCGATTTGCAGGGGCATGCCCAAGGCTTCGCTGGCCTTGGTTTCGACTTCGGCACGGTACTCGGCTACCAACGGCGCCAGTTCCCGGCCAAGGCTGACGTACAACGCCATCAACACCAAAACCAACGCGCACAGGCCCAGACCCCAGCGGGTCAGTGCGGCCAATATGCGTGTCAGACGCTCCATGTCAGTTGGCTCCCATGGCAAAAGTCTTGCAGAAAGCTGAGGCCAGCCGTTCAGGAAAATTCAAGACGCAGCAGTTCAGAGCAGCACGACGTCGTATTGTTCCTGGGAATACATGGTTTCGACCTGGAACCTGATGGTGCGCCCGATGAACACTTCAAGTTCGGCGACGTTGCCCGACTCTTCATCGAGCAGGCGGTCGACGACTCTCTGGTTCGCTAATACACGATAGCCTTCCGCCTGATAGGCGCGAGCCTCACGGAGGATTTCGCGGAAGATTTCATAGCAAATGGTTTCCGGCGTTTTCAGCTTGCCGCGCCCCTGGCAACTCGTGCACGGCTCGCACAGGACCTGCTCGAGGCTTTCGCGGGTGCGCTTGCGGGTCATTTGCACCAGGCCCAACTCGGTGATGCCGATGATGTTGGTCTTGGCGTGGTCACGCTCCAGTTGCTTCTCCAGCGTGCGCAGCACCTGGCGCTGGTGCTCTTCATCTTCCATGTCGATGAAGTCGATGATGATGATGCCACCCAGGTTACGCAGCCTCAGCTGGCGTGCAATGGCGGTCGCCGCTTCGAGGTTGGTCTTGAAGATGGTTTCTTCAAGGTTGCGATGCCCGACGAACGCCCCGGTGTTGACGTCGATGGTGCTCATGGCTTCCGCCGGGTCGACCACCAGGTATCCGCCGGACTTCAGCGGGACTTTGCGCTCAAGGGCCTTCTGGATTTCATCTTCGACGCCGTACAGGTCGAAAATCGGTCGCTCGCCCGGATAATGTTCCAGGCGATCGGCGATCTCCGGCATCAGTTCGGCGACGAACTGCGTGGTTTTCTGGAAGGTTTCCCGGGAATCGATGCGAATTTTCTCGATCTTCGGGCTCACCAGGTCCCGCAGCGTGCGTAGCGCCAGGCCAAGGTCTTCGTAAATAACGCTGGGGGCACTGATGGTCTTGATTTGCTCGCTGATCTGGTCCCACAACCGGCGCAGATAGCGGATGTCCATGAGGATCTCATCGGCGCCGGCGCCCTCGGCCGCCGTGCGCAGGATGAAACCGCCGGCTTCCTTGATGCCTTCCTTCGCCACGCAATCGGTCACCACTTGCTTGAGGCGATCACGTTCGGCTTCGTCTTCGATCTTCAGCGAAATACCGACGTGCGCGGTGCGCGGCATGTACACCAGGTAACGCGAAGGGATCGACAGCTGCGTCGTCAGGCGCGCGCCTTTGGAGCCGATCGGGTCCTTGGTGACTTGCACCACCAGGCTCTGGCCTTCGTGCACCAGCGCACTGATGCTCTCGACCGCCGGCCCTTCACGCAGGGAGATTTCCGACGCATGAATGAACGCGGCGCGGTCCAGGCCGATATCGACGAACGCCGCCTGCATGCCCGGCAATACCCGCACCACCTTGCCCTTGTAGATGTTGCCGACGATCCCGCGCTTTTGCGTGCGCTCGACATGAACTTCTTGCAGGACACCGTTTTCGACCACCGCCACGCGCGATTCCATCGGCGTGATGTTGATCAGGATCTCTTCACTCATGGCAGGGTCTCGTTCAGGCATGTTCACGATAATGGCCGGATACAACGCTTAGCGCGCGTTATGGGGTTGCCAACAGGGTATGCCGAAATGGCCGAGCAGTTCCGCGGTTTCGCACAACGGCAGTCCAACCACCGCCGAGTAACTTCCAGTGAGCCCGGCGACAAACACCGCGCCCAGTCCTTGAATACCGTATCCACCGGCCTTGTCCCGGGGTTCGCCACTGGCCCAGTAGGCGGTCGCTTCATCAGGGCTGATAGCCCGAAAGCGGACCTGGCTGATGACCACCCGAGACTCACAGCGCTCGCCGTCGAGCAGCGCAATCGCGGTCAGGACCTGATGCTCGCGCCCGGACAACATCTTCAGCATGGCGCACGCGTCGGCTTCATCAACTGGTTTGCCAAGAATTTTTCCGTCGAGCACCACGGCGGTGTCGGCACCGAGCACGCAGCACGAGGCTGCAGGCGAGATCGCGCCGCGTCCGGCCTCGGCCTTGCCGCGCGCCAGGCGCTCGACATAGGCCGACGGGCTTTCATGGGTCAAAGGGGTTTCATCGATGTCCGCACTGACGGCGGTGAATGGCACGCCGATCTGCGTGAGCAGCTCACGCCGACGCGGTGAGCCAGAGGCGAGGTACAGCTGTTTCATCAAGACCTCTCCCTGTCTGAATGCCGAGGCGAATTAATTGATTTTGTAGCGTCGACGCAATCCGCGCAAACCGAAGCTGATCCAGGGCCAGAGCAACGCGCTGACCAGTGCCGGCAATACCAGCGCCAGGGTCGGTTGACGGTTGCCGGTCAGGGCGCTGAGCCAGAGTTGTACCAGCTGGGCCAGGCCGAAGATCACCAGGATCACCAGGCTCTGTTGCCACATCGGGAACATGCGCAGGCGTTGTTGCAGCGCCAGCACCAGGTAGGTGATGAGCGTCAGGATCAACGCATTCTGGCCCAGCAGCGTGCCGTACAGCACATCCTCCGCCAGGCCCAGGCACCACGCGGTGACCATCCCGACTTTCTGCGGCAGCGCCAGCGCCCAGAACGCCAGCAGCAAGGCCAGCCACAGGGGGCGCAGGATCTCCATGAATTGCGGCAGCGGCGATACGCTGAGCAACATGCCGATGGCGAATGTCAGCCAGACGATCCAGCCGTTTCGGGAAGCAGTAACACCAACCATTATTCTCGTCCCCTGGTGGTAGCCGGCGCGGAGACAGGCGGTTTGGCCGCAGGCTTGGCGGCGGCGGGTTGCGCCGCCGGTGGCTTGGCGGGTGCAGTCGCGGCGGCAGGCTTGGCCGGGGTGGTGGCAGCAGTCGGGGCGGCTGGAGCAGCGGGAGCGGCAACAGCCGCCGGAACAATCGCCGGCCTCGGCACAGTCGCCGGAATGATCGGCCCACCACCCTGCGCATCCAGGCTTTCCTGGGCCTGGGCAGCGTCGTTGGCGCGCTCTTCGGCGGTGCGGGTGTCGCTGAACACCAGCAGCAGGTAACGGCTGCGGTTCAAGGCGGCAGTCGGTACGGCGCGAACGATGGCGAACGGCTGGCCGGAATCGTGGATCACTTCCTTGACCGTCGCCACCGGGTAACCGGCCGGGAAACGCTGGCCGAGGCCGGAGCTGACCAGCAGGTCGCCTTCCTTGATATCGGCGGTATCGGCCACATGACGCAGCTCCAGGCGCTCCGGGTTGCCAGTGCCGCTGGCAATGGCGCGCAGGCCGTTGCGGTTGACCTGCACCGGAATACTGTGGGTGGAATCGGTCAGCAGCAGGACCCGGGACGTGTAGGGCATCAACTCGACCACCTGGCCCATCAGGCCACGGGCATCGAGTACCGGCTGACCGAGCACCACGCCGTCGCGCTCACCCTTGTTGATGATGATGCGATGGGTGAACGGGTTGGGGTCCATGCCGATCAGTTCGGCCACTTCGACCTTTTCGTTGACCAGTGCCGAAGAGTTGAGCAACTCGCGCAGCCGAACGTTCTGCTCGGTGAGGGAGGCAAGCTTTTGCATGCGCCCCTGCAACAGCAGGTTTTCGCTCTTGAGTTTTTCGTTTTCGGCGACGAGCTCGGTGCGGCTGCCAAACTGGCTGGCCACACCCTGCCATAGCCGCTGCGGCAGGTCGGTGATCCAGTAAGACTGCATCAGCACCAGCGACATCTGGCTACGCACTGGCTTGAACAGTGTGAAGCGGGCATCGACCACCATCAGCGCGACCGACAGCACGACCAGCACCAACAAGCGCACGCCCAGTGAGGGACCCTTGGTGAAAAGCGGTTTAATAAGCCGCTCCTCCCAGGCAAATGTTCTCTTTATTCATACGGCATCAAACCGGCCTGGATGCAGACGACAGAAGATAAACGCGAACAGGCAGCACTGCAAAGTGCCGCCTGCGCGCTCAACAGCATAGAGGCGATCCGGCATTTATTCGCTGGAGAGCAGGTCCATGGTGTGTTTATCCATCATTTCCAATGCACGGCCACCGCCGCGAGCAACGCAGGTCAACGGGTCTTCGGCGACGATCACCGGCAGGCCGGTTTCCTGGGCCAGCAACTTGTCGAGGTCACGCAGCAAGGCGCCACCACCGGTCAGCACCAGGCCACGCTCGGCGATGTCGGAAGCCAGTTCCGGCGGCGATTGCTCCAGGGCGCTTTTCACGGCCTGGACGATGGTCGCCAGCGACTCTTGCAGCGCTTCGAGCACTTCGTTGGAGTTCAGGGTGAATGCCCGTGGAACGCCTTCGGCCAGGTTGCGGCCACGAACGTCGACTTCGCGAACTTCGCCGCCCGGGTAGGCGGTACCGATTTCCTGCTTGATGCGCTCGGCCGTCGATTCACCGATCAGGCTGCCGTAGTTGCGGCGCACGTAGGTGATGATCGCTTCGTCGAAGCGGTCGCCGCCAACGCGTACGGATTCGGCATACACCACACCGTTCAGGGAGATCAGCGCGATTTCGGTGGTACCACCACCGATATCCACGACCATCGAACCGCGGGCTTCTTCAACCGGCAGGCCGGCACCGATCGCGGCAGCCATCGGCTCTTCGATCAGGAATACTTCACGGGCACCGGCACCGAGTGCCGATTCACGGATGGCACGACGCTCAACCTGGGTGGATTTGCACGGAACGCAGATCAACACACGAGGGCTGGGCTGCAGGAAGCTGTTTTCATGAACCTTGTTGATAAAGTACTGCAGCATCTTTTCGCAGACGCTGAAGTCGGCGATCACGCCGTCTTTCATCGGACGAATGGCAGCAATGTTGCCCGGCGTACGGCCCAACATGCGCTTCGCTTCGGTGCCGACAGCAACGACACTTTTCTGGTTACCGTGCGTCCGAATGGCCACAACCGATGGCTCATTCAGGACGATACCGCGCTCACGCACGTAAATAAGGGTGTTGGCAGTGCCCAGGTCAATGGAAAGATCGCTGGAAAACATGCCACGCAGTTTCTTGAACATGGGAAAGGGACCCTAGGCAACGCGTGGGTAAAAAAGTGCGGCAAACTCTAACAACGACAGGGATTTTGGGCAAGGCGCCAATATGTTAAATTGACCGCTTTTATGTGCACCAAACCCCACAATCGCGGCCATATGACCGTAGAAGTGCGGTAGTGTTCCGACAATCTAACACACGGACGCCGTCCGTTTTGTTTTCCACTGGAGAATCCCAATGGCGCTTGAACGCTCCGACGTGGAAAAAATCGCTCATCTGGCCTGTCTGGGCCTCAATGATGCCGATCTTCCACACATCACTTCGGCCCTCAACAGCATTCTCGGGCTGGTCGACGAAATGCAGGCAGTCGATACCGACGGTATCGAGCCGCTGGCCCACCCACTGGAAGCCAGCCAGCGCCTGCGTGCGGACGTCGTGACCGAGACCAATCACCGCGAGGCCTACCAGTCCATCGCACCAGCGGTCGAAAACGGCCTGTACCTGGTTCCGAAAGTCATCGACTAAAGGGAAAGAGCCTGCAATGCATCAATTGACTCTGGCCGAGATCGCCCGCGGACTCGCCGATAAAAAGTTTTCCTCCGAAGAGCTGACCAAAGTCCTGCTGGCGCGCATCGCCCAGCTCGACCCGCAGCTCAACAGTTTCATCAGCCTCACCGAAGACCTGGCGCTCACGCAGGCGAAAGCCGCTGACGCACGCCGGGCCAACGGTGAGAGCGGCGCCCTGCTCGGCGCGCCGATCGCCCACAAGGACCTGTTCTGCACCCAGGGCATCCGCACCAGCTGCGGCTCGAAGATGCTCGACAACTTCAAGGCGCCGTACGACGCCACCGTTGTCGCCAAGCTGGCCGCTGCCGGGGCCGTGACCCTGGGCAAGACCAACATGGACGAATTCGCCATGGGTTCGGCCAACGAGTCGAGCTACTACGGCGCGGTGAAAAACCCGTGGAACCTGGAACACGTGCCCGGCGGTTCGTCCGGTGGCTCGGCCGCTGCGGTGGCCGCTCGTCTGTTGCCAGCCGCTACCGGTACCGACACCGGTGGCTCCATTCGTCAGCCCGCTGCGCTGACCAACCTGACGGGCCTGAAACCGACGTACGGTCGTGTTTCGCGCTGGGGTATGATCGCTTACGCCTCCAGCCTCGATCAGGGCGGTCCGTTGGCGCGCACGGCCGAAGACTGCGCAATATTGTTGCAAGGTATGGCCGGCTTCGATCCGAACGACTCCACCAGCATCGACGAGCCCGTGCCGGACTACAGCGCCAGCCTCAACGGTTCGCTGCAAGGCCTGCGCATCGGCGTGCCTAAAGAGTATTTCAGCGCCGGTCTCGACCCGCGCATCGCCGAGCTGATCCACAACAGCGTCAAGGAGCTGGAAAAGCTCGGTGCCGTGGTCAAGGAAATCAGCCTGCCGAACATGCAGCACGCGATCCCTGCGTACTACGTGATCGCCCCGGCGGAAGCCTCGTCCAACCTGTCGCGTTTCGACGGCGTGCGTTTCGGCTACCGCTGCGAAAACCCGGTCAACCTGATCGACCTGTACAAGCGCTCCCGTGGCGAAGGCTTCGGCCCGGAAGTGCAGCGCCGGATCATGGTCGGTGCCTACGCGCTGTCCGCCGGTTACTACAACGCCTACTACCTGAAGGCGCAGAAGATCCGTCGCCTGATCAAGAACGACTTCATGGCCGCCTTCAACGAGGTCGACATCATCCTCGGCCCAACCACGCCGAACCCGGCCTGGAAGCTCGGCGCCAAGAACAGCGACCCGGTCGCTGCCTACCTGGAAGACGTCTACACCATCACCGCCAACCTCGCCGGCCTGCCAGGCCTGTCGATGCCGGCCGGTTTTGTCGACGGCCTGCCGGTCGGCGTGCAACTGCTCGCTCCGTATTTCCAGGAAGGTCGCCTGTTGAACGTTGCCCACCAGTATCAGTTGAACACTGACTGGCACACCCGCACCCCAACCGGCTTCTGAGGAGACACACATGCAATGGGAAGTCGTGATCGGGCTGGAGATTCACACCCAGCTCACCACCCGGTCGAAAATCTTTTCCGGTAGTTCCACCACATTTGGTTCCGAGCCGAACACCCAGGCCAGCCTGATCGACCTGGGCATGCCCGGCGTGTTGCCGGTGTTGAACCAGGAAGCGGTGCGCATGGCGGTGATGTTCGGTCTGGCGATTGACGCCGAGATCGGCCAGCACAACGTGTTCGCCCGTAAAAACTACTTCTACCCTGACCTGCCCAAGGGCTACCAGATCAGCCAGATGGAACTGCCGATCGTCGGCAAGGGCCACCTGGACATCGCCCTTGAGGACGGCACGGTCAAACGCGTCGGCATCACCCGCGCGCACCTGGAAGAAGACGCCGGCAAGAGCCTGCACGAAGAATTCAGCGGCGCCAGCGGCATCGACCTGAACCGTGCCGGCACTCCGCTGCTGGAAATCGTTTCCGAGCCGGACATGCGCAGCGCCAAGGAAGCCGTGGCCTACGTCAAGGCGATCCACGCACTGGTGCGCTACCTGGGCATCTGCGACGGCAACATGGCCGAAGGCTCGCTGCGTTGCGACTGCAACGTGTCGATCCGCCCGAAAGGCCAGGTCGAGTTCGGTACCCGCTGCGAGATCAAGAACGTCAACTCGTTCCGTTTCATCGAGAAGGCGATCAACAGCGAAATCCAGCGTCAGATCGAGCTGATCGAAGACGGCGGCAAGGTGATCCAGCAGACTCGCCTGTACGACCCGAACAAGGACGAGACCCGTCCGATGCGCAGCAAAGAGGAAGCCAACGACTACCGTTACTTCCCCGATCCAGACCTGCTGCCAGTCGTGATCGAAAACACCTTCCTCGATGACGTGCGCGCCACCCTGCCGGAATTGCCACCGCAGAAACGCGAGCGTTTCCAGGAGCAGTTCGGCCTGTCGGTGTACGACGCCAGCGTCCTGGCCACCAGCCGCGAACAAGCCGACTACTTCGAGAAAGTCGCGAGCATTGGTGGCGACGCCAAGCTGGCGGCCAACTGGGTGATGGTCGAGTTGGGCAGCCTGCTCAACAAGCAAGGCCTGGACATCGATCAGTCGCCGGTTTCCGCCGAGCAACTGGGCGGCATGTTGCAGCGCATCAAGGACAACACCATCTCCGGCAAGATCGCCAAGGTGGTGTTCGAAGCCATGGCCAACGGCGAAGGCAGCGCGGACGAGATCATCGACAAGCGCGGCTTGAAGCAAGTGACCGACACCGGCGCCATTTCGGCGGTGCTGGACGAAATGCTCGCGGCCAACGCCGAGCAGGTCGAGCAATACCGCGCGGCGGACGAAGCCAAGCGCGGCAAGATGTTCGGCTTCTTCGTCGGCCAGGCCATGAAAGCCTCCAAAGGCAAGGCCAACCCGCAACAGGTGAACGAATTGCTGAAAAGCAAGCTCGAAGGCTGATGCAAATGGAGCCAGCCTTCAAATCTGGCTCCACTCCTTGTGGGAGCCAGCCTGCTGGCGATAGCGGTCTGACATTCAACTTATCCGTGTCTGACACTCCGCAATCGCCAGCAGGCTGGCTCCCACATTTGTTTTTGGGAAACCTTCAATGAATCGTCTGCTCAGCCTTTGCGCCCTCCTGTCTCTACTCGCCGGTTGCGCCAGCAACGATGTTGTCGACCCCCACGGCTACGACAAAACCGGCGTTGCCTCTTACTACGGCGCCAAACACCAAGGCAAACGCACCGCCAGTGGCGAGCGCTTCAACAAGAATTCCCTGACCGCCGCCCATCGCCAGCTACCCTTCGGTACACGGGTGAAGGTCACCAACCTGAACAACGACAGATCCTGCGTGGTGCGCATCAACGACCGTGGCCCGCATACCCGTGGCCGCCTGATCGACCTGTCCCACGAAGCCGCCGAGCGCCTGGGCATGCTCAAGAGCGGCACCGCGCGGGTTCGCGTGCAAGCCCTCGACTGACCGACGGAGCCCCGACCATTTTCGGACTAGCCGATTTACCCCTGATCAGCGTGATCGAATTGCTCAGCGGGCTGGTGCTGCTGATTGCCGGCGCCGAACTGATGGTGCGCGCTGCGGTGCGCCTGGCGGCACGCCTGCATGTACGCCCGCTGATCATCGGCCTGACCATCGTCGCCCTTGGCAGCAGCGCACCGCAGATGGCGGTCAGCCTGCAAGCCACCCTGGCACATAACGCCGACATTGCCGTCGGCAGCGTGATCGGCAGCAGCATCTTCAACATCCTCGTGACCCTCGGGCTCTCCGCCCTGATCATACCGTTGCGGGTTTCCCGGCAACTGGTGCGCCTGGACATCCCGCTGATGATCGGCGCCAGCCTGCTGGTGTTCTTCCTGGCGTGGAATGAAGAGCTGACCCGTACCGACGGCGTCATGCTGCTGGTGGCACTGTTGTTGTACCTGGCCTTGTTGCTGCGCCAGTCGCGACATTCGGTGCGCCCGGTGTCGACTCATGGCCATACAGGGGAAGCGCCATGGTTCACCAGCCTGCTGATGATCGTCGCCGGCCTTGCGATGCTGGTGTACGCCGGGCATCTGCTGCTGGGTGCGGCGGTCGCGGTCGCCACCGACCTGGGGCTGTCGGAGCGGATCATCGGCCTGACCATCGTCGCCGTCGGCACCTCACTCCCGGAGCTGGCCACTTCCCTGATCGCCGCCTTGCGCGGTGAACGGGAAATTGCCGTGGGCAACGTGATCGGCAGCAATCTGTTCAACCTCCTGGGCGTGCTTGGCTTGACGGCGCTGATCGCGCCGTCGCCCTTGTCGGTATCGCCTAACGCGCTGGAATTCGACCTGCCGGTGATGCTCGGCGTCGCGGCGTTGTGCCTGCCGGTATTCTATTCCGGTTACCGGGTGACCCGCGCCGAAGGCCTGCTGTTTCTGGGCCTGTACCTGGCCTACGGCCTGCACGTGGTGTCGTTCACCACCGGCATGCCGCTGGCCGGCAAGCTTGAACACCTGATGCTGTTTTTTGTCCTGCCGGCACTGTTGGCGTTCCTGTTGTTCACGTCACTGCGCGCCTGGCGTCGCCAACACCACAAGAGGGAATTGCCATGACCGAGAATAAAAAATCCGGCGTCGAAGTACGTCGCCAAGTGATGGGCGACAGCTTCGTCGACCGCGCCTTGGGCAACGCCACCGAGTTCACCCAGCCGCTGCAGGACTTCGTCAACGAACATGCCTGGGGCGGGGTGTGGAATCGCGAAGGCCTGCCGTTGAAAACCCGCAGCCTGATCACCCTGGCCGCGTTGACCGCGCTGAAGTGCCCGCAGGAATTGAAAGGTCATGTGCGCGGCGCGCTGAACAACGGCTGCACCGTGGAGGAGATTCGCGAGGCACTGCTGCATTGTGCGGTGTATGCCGGCGTGCCGGCGGCCATCGATGCGTTTCGCGCGGCGCAGGAAGTGATCGAGCAATATCAGTAACCCCCCCTACCTGTTAAAACTTCGTTCGAGGGGACGGTGATTGATTTCGCCGTCCCGTCGAATGCATTCGACCGCCAAAACTCCAAGCCTACTTATATAAGTCACTTTCCATTACATATATCCCGAAAAACAACACCTCCAAAAAAACTTCCAATATCAATGACACGAAGACAATATTTTCCCGCCGCAAAAAAAATTCGCGATAACAATCATAAAACAAATTGAAACAAGCGAGACTAGTCCAATGCGATCCACACTTCGTGTCATTTTACCAAACATGTTATTAACTCTTGGATTGGCAAGCTTCACGGCACAAGCCGAAACGCTGGTCGACAAATGCTCTTCCCCCAACGACTTCAGCGAAATACTGAACTGCTATAAAAACCAGGAAGCCTCCAAACCATTACTCTACGTAGCAAAAGGCACCCAGGTCTTTCCTGGCGTAGAGAAGCGCAGCTTTGATCTGTCATCTCAACAGTGGTCGCCTGAAGGACTGGTCAGCCCGGAACAATGGAAACATAGCGTCGATATTTATATCCCGCACAATGCCCTTCATGGACAGGCACTACTGGTGGCGAACAACGGAACCAACATACCCGCCGGCAACAAGGCTAAATCTGAACCTACAGATTTCACTCAAGCCATGGCCCTGGAAGTTGCACGCCAAACCAATACAATCGTCATCTCGCTCAGCAACATCCCCAATCAATATCTCACTTACGCCGATGACGGAGTTCCCCGCACAGAAGACTCAAGCGTCGCCCATAGTTGGAAATTATTTCTCGAAAGTCCTGAAACGCGCCCTTACATGTCTGCTCATGTTCCGATGATGGCGTCTCTGGTCAAGGCGATGGACCTTGCCCAGAAAGAACTGAAGCCATGGAACGTTGAACGATTTATTGCCAGTGGGGTGTCGAAACGCGCCTGGGCAGCCTGGCTGGCCGCTATTGCCGATGAGCGCGTCAACGCCGTCGTGCCATTTGTCATTGATGGACTCGGCACAGCCAAAGTGTTCGAACATACCTTTCAAACCTATGGCAAAAACTGGCCGCTGGCCTTCTATGACTATTACAGCGAAGGGGTGCTCCGTCTGCGCCACACCGAAAACTTCGAGAAACTGCTGAAAATCGTCGACCCCCTGGCTTATCTGGACAGTGCCTATGCCGAGCGATTGGCCATTGCGAAATACATCGTCAACGCCAGCAGTGACGACTTTTTCACCCCTGACAATTCGGATATCTATTTCGATCGACTGCCTGGGCCGAAGAGCCTGCGGGTTGCCCCCAATTCCAGCCACAACGGCATCCGGCAATTCGTTGAAAGCTCACTGATTCCTGTGGTCAACCGGTGGCAGCAAGATCGCCCGTTACCCTCCGTGACGACAAGCGCAACAACCCATGGAACGGGCAAAGCCGTTTCGCTGCACTTTACCGAGGCGCCGGTTCAGGTGACTCAATGGACGGCCGTGAACCCGACGGCGCGAGACTTCCGGGATGCTTGCGGAGTTCGTTATCAGCCACGGCATGTCACCCCTTCCACCCCATTGCATGCACAGGTACAGATAGAAACACCCGAACAGGGCTGGACAGCAACATTTGTCGAGGCGACCTTCGCCGATGGTTTTGTCGTCACCACACCGGTACAGGTCCTGCCTGATCGCTACCCGACCGCAGCACCTCCAGAGACCGGGCCACTGTGCAAAACCCTGCCCGAGATGGCCAGCCGCTAGATCCACCCACCCCACTGCAACAAAAAGATCCCGATGTTGGTGGTCACCGCCGCCATCAGCGTGGTGATCACGATGATCGCCGCCGCCAGTTCATGATTGCCATTGGCTGCCCGGGCCATGACAAAACTGGCGGCGGCGGTCGGGCTGCCGAAGTACAGGAACAGAATGCCCAGCTCCGCACCACGAAAACCCCAGAGCCACGCGCCGAGCGTCGCCAGGATCGGCAGGCCGAGCATTTTCACCAGGCTTGAACTGAGCGCCATAGAGCCGCTTTTGCGCATGGCCGCCAGCGACAGCGTGCCGCCAATGCAGATCAACGCCAGCGGCAAGGTGGTTTGTGCCAGGTACTGGCCGGAGGTCTCCAGCCAGCCCGGCAGGCTGATCTTGAAATAGGCAAAGGGCGCCGCGGCAATTACGCTGATGATCAGCGGATTGACCATCACGCTTTTGCAGATGCTCCACGGATCGGACTTGATCACCGGGCTGTAGACCGCCAGCACGATGGTCGACAGCGTGTTGTAGAACAGGATCACCAGCGCCGCCAGGATCGCCCCCAGGGAAATCCCGTAGTCGCCATACATGCTCGCGGCCAGTGCCAGGCCGATCACGCCGTTATTACCGCGAAACGCACCCTGGGTATAAATCCCCCGGTCTTCGCGCGGGCACCTGAAGATCGCCCAGCCCCAGGCAATGGCGAAGCACACCAAGGTGGCGAGGGAGAAGTAGATCAGCAGTGCCGGTTGCAACGCGGCATGCAGATCGGCATGCAGGATGCCCAGGAACAGCAGCGCCGGCATGGTGACGTTGAACACCAGGGACGAGGCGGTATGGATGAAGTTGTCGTTGATCCAGTCGATGCGCTTGAGCAACACCCCGAGAAACAGCATGGCGAACACCGGTGCGGTGATGTTCAGGGTTTCGAGGAAAATTGCCAGCATGCCGGTGGGAACCTAGATGGTGTCGTTAGTTGGCTAATGATAAGCCACCAGGGACAATGGCGTCTGGTAGATCGCTATCGCCAGCAGGCTGGCTCCCACAGGGGATCTTCTTTGTTGCACAAAATGTGCAATCACCGAAGATCACTGTGGGAGCCAGCCTGCTGGCGATGAACGATAACGCGGTATCAGGTAATCGGCGCCGGGTTGAACAAGGTGATGTCGTTATGCAGCTTGTGCTTTTCAGCCCAGGTCTGCTGTTTGCCGCTGGCCACATCCAGGTAGTAGTGGAACAACTCCCAGCCAAGCTCCTCAATGGACGCGCGCCCGGTGGCAATGCGCCCGGCGTCGATGTCGATCAGGTCCGGCCAGCGCTGCGCCAGTTCGGTCCGGGTCGACACTTTCACCACCGGTGCCATGGCCAGTCCATAAGGCGTACCGCGCCCCGTGGTGAACACATGCAGGTTCATCCCCGCCGCCAGTTGCAACGTACCGCAGACAAAGTCACTGGCCGGGGTCGCGCAGAAGATCAGGCCTTTTTCCTTGAACCGCTCGCCAGGGCCGAGAACACCCGTGATAGCACTGCTGCCGGACTTGACGATCGAGCCCAGGGACTTCTCGACAATGTTCGACAACCCGCCCTTCTTGTTACCCGGCGTGGTGTTGGCGCTGCGGTCCGCCTCACCCTTGGCCAGATAACGGTCGTACCAATCCATTTCCCGCACCAGCTCCTGCGCGACGCCCTCGGTTTTCGCGCGGGAGGTCAGCAGGTAGATCGCGTCGCGCACTTCGGTCACTTCGGAGAACATCACCGTCGCACCGGCACGCAGCAACAGGTCCGAGGCATAACCCAGGGCCGGGTTGGCAGTGATCCCGGAAAACGCATCACTGCCGCCACACTGCATGCCGAGGATCAGCTCCGACGCCGGCACGGTTTCCCGGCGGCGCTGGTCGAGCTTCTTCAGGCGGGCTTCAGCCAGTTCCATGATCTGCTCGATCATCTCGGTAAAACCGTGGCTGGAATCCTGCAGGCGATACAGCCACGGCTCACTCAAGTCCACCGAGGCATCGTCCTCGTGCATCACCTGCCCGGCCTGCAATTTCTCGCAGCCCAGACTGATCACCAGGGCTTCGCCGCCCAGGTTCGGGTTGCGCGCCAGGTTGCGCACGGTGCGGATCGGGATGTACGCGTCGGTGGCGGTGATTGCCACCCCACAGCCGTAGCTGTGGGTCAGCGCCACCACGTCATCGACGTGCGGGTACTTGGGCAGCAACTCGTCCTTGATGCGCTTGACCGCATGATCCAGCACACCCGTCACGCACTGCACCGTGGTGGTGATACCCAGGATGTTGCGCGTGCCGACCGTACCGTCGGCGTTGCGATAACCCTCGAACGTATAACCTTCCAGCGGTGCCTGCGCGGCCGGCACTTCGGTGGACAGCGGCAGGCTGTCCAGCGGCGGCGCAGTCGGCATGCGCAGTTGATCTTCCTTGACCCAACTGCCACGGGGAATCGGCTGCAGGGCGTAGCCGATGACCTGGCCGTAGCGAATCACCTGGCCACCCTCGGGAATGTCTTCAAGGGTGACCTTGTGGCTCTGTGGCACGAAGTCCACGGTGACCAGGCCATCCGGGAACTCGGTACCGGCCGGTACACCCTGGTCATTGACCACGATCACCACGTTGTCCCGCTCGTGCAGGCGGATGTAACGCGGCGAGTCGGAATGTTCAATCAACTGCATGACGCCGCTCCTCAGGAATGCGCTTGAGACAATTTACCGGATGCTTCAGGACCGTTTACCGGCGGCTCCTTGAGCACCACTCGCTTGATCGGACCGACGATGACCAGATAGCTGAACACCGCGACCAGTGCGTTGCAACCGACAAACACCAACGCCCACTTGAACGAACCGGTGGAGCTGATGATGTAACCGATGACGATTGGCGTGGTGATCGAGGCCAGGTTACCGAAGGTGTTGAACAGGCCACCGCTCAAACCGGCGATCTGCTTCGGAGAAGTATCGGACACCACGGCCCAACCCAATGCACCCACGCCTTTGCCGAAGAACGCCAGGGCCATGAAGCCCACGACCATCCATTCAACGTCCACGTAGTTGCAGGCGACGATGCTGCTGGACACCAGCAGGCCGGCGATGATCGGCGCCTTGCGGGCGAAGGTCAGGGAATGGCCCTTGCGCAGCAGATAGTCGGAAATCACCCCGCCGAGCACACCGCCGATGAAGCCGCAGATCGCCGGCAATGAGGCGATGAAACCAGCCTTGAGGATGGTCATGCCGCGCTCCTGCACCAGGTACACCGGGAACCAGGTCAGGAAGAAGTAGGTGATGCCGTTGATGCAGTATTGGCCCAGGTACACGCCGAGCATCATGCGGTTGGTCAGCAGCTGACGGATGTAGTCCCACTTCGGACCATCGCCCTTTTTGCCTTTGCCTTTGTCCTGGTCCATGTCGACCATGCCGCCGTTGTCGGCGATGTGCTTGAACTCGGCGTCATTGATCATCGGGTGCTGGCGTGGGCTGTAGATCACTTTCAGCCAGATGCCCGAAAAGATGATGCCGATCACGCCCATTACGATGAACACGTGCTGCCAGCCGAAGCTGTAGACGATCCAGCCCATCAGTGGCGCGAACAACACGGTGGCGAAGTATTGCGCCGAGTTGAAGATTGCCGAAGCGGTGCCGCGTTCAGCCGTCGGGAACCAGGCCGCGACGATGCGTGCGTTGCCGGGGAAGGATGGCGCTTCGGCCAGGCCCACCAGGAAGCGCAGCATGAACAGCGCGACCACCGCCGTGGACATGCCGAACTCGCCGACATAACCCTGCAACACGGTGAACAGCGACCAGGTGAAGATGCTCAGTGCATAGATTTTTTTCGAACCGAAACGGTCCAGCAGCCAGCCACCGGGAATTTGCCCGGCCACGTAGGCCCAACCGAATGCGGAGAAGATGTAGCCGAGGGTGACTGCGTCGATGCCGAGATCTTTCTGCAGGCTGGAGCCGGCGATGGCGATGGTGGCGCGGTCGGCGTAGTTGATCGTGGTCACCAGAAACAGCATGAGCAGGATCAGATAGCGGACGTGAGTCGGCTTCTTGGTCGATTGCATGTAGATGTACTCCCACTGATTATTTTTATGCGGGGTGAATCTTTGGTTCACCCTGTAGGAGCTGACGAGTGAAACGAGGCTGCGATCTTTTGATCTTTAAAAGCAAAGATCGCAGCCTGCGGTAGCTCCTACAGGGGTATTGCGGTGTATCAGGAGCCGACGTAGGACGTTTTCACGACCGTGTAGAACTCTTGCGCATAGCGACCTTGCTCACGTGATCCATAGGATGAACCTTTACGCCCACCGAACGGAACGTGGTAATCCACGCCGGCGGTCGGCAGGTTGACCATCACCATCCCGGCCTGGGAGTGGCGCTTGAAGTGGTTGGCGTATTTCAACGAAGTCGTGGCGATGCCCGCGGACAAGCCGAATTCGGTGTCGTTGGCCATGGCCAGTGCGGCTTCGTAATCGGCCACGCGAACGATGTTGGCCACCGGGCCGAAGATCTCTTCGCGGCTGATGCGCATCGACGCTTCACTGTCGGCAAACAGCGTTGGCGCGAGGAAGTAGCCCTCGGTGTCGCAGGTCACCAGACCCCCGCCGCTGACCAGGCGCGCACCTTCGGACTGGCCGATGTCGATGTATTTAATGTCCTGTTCGAGCTGGGCTTGCGAGACCACCGGACCGATGTCGGTGCCGGCTTTCAACGCGTGGCCGACCTTGATCGACTTCATGCGCTCGGCCATGGCTTCGACGAACTGGTCGTGGATCCCGGCGGTGACGATAAAGCGGCTCGATGCCGTGCAACGCTGGCCGGTGGAGTAGAACGCGCTCTGCACCGACAGCTCGACCGCTTGCTTGAGGTCGGCGTCGTCGAGAATGATCTGCGGGTTCTTGCCGCCCATTTCCAGCTGTACTTTGGCCTGGCGCGACACGCAGCTGACGGCGATCTGCCGACCGACGCCCACGGAACCGGTGAAGCTGATGCCATCGACTTTAGGGCTGTGCACCAGTGCATCGCCAACCACACGACCGCTGCCCATCACCAGGTTGAACACACCGGCCGGGAAGCCCGCACGGGAGATGATTTCAGCCAGGGCCCAGGCACAACCCGGCACCAGGTCGGCAGGCTTGAGTACCACGCAGTTACCATAGGCCAGGGCCGGGGCGATTTTCCACGCAGGGATGGCAATCGGGAAGTTCCACGGGGTGATCAGACCGACCACGCCCAGGGCTTCGCGGGTGACTTCCACGTTGACGCCAGGACGCACTGACGGCAGGTAGTCGCCGGACAGGCGCAGGCATTCACCGGCGAAGAACTTGAAGATGTTGCCGGCGCGGGTCACTTCGCCGATGGCTTCGGGCAGGGTCTTGCCCTCTTCCCGGGCCAGCAGGGTGCCGAGCTCTTCGCGACGGGCGAGGATTTCAGTGCCGACTTTATCCAGCGAGTCGTGACGCGCCTGGATACCGGACGTGGACCATGCCGGGAACGCGGCACGGGCAGCGTCGATGGCGGCGTTGACCTGGGCCAGGTCAGCCTTGGCGTAATCGCCGATGGCATCGGTCAGTTCGGACGGGTTGATGTTGGCCGAGTAATCGCCACCGGCAACCCATTCGCCATTGATGTAGTTATCGAAACGCTTTGCATCTGCCACTTTAAGATCTCCTCACGCAAAAGGCCGCTGATCGCTCAGCGGCCTTACTAAATCGGATGTATTACTGCGCACCCTGCTTGTCGATCAGCGCGGCGAGCATTTCGTACTCTTCGCCGGTCAGGTCGGTCAGCGGCGCACGCACAGGACCTGCGTCGTAGCCGGCAATTTTTGCCCCGGCCTTGACAATGCTCACTGCGTAACCGGCCTTGCGGTTACGGATGTCCAGGTACGGCAAGAAGAAGTCATCGATGATCTTGCCGACGGTGGCGTGATCTTCGCGAGCGATCGCGTGGTAGAAATCCATCGCGGTTTTCGGGATGAAGTTGAACACCGCCGAGGAGTAGACCGGCACGCCCAGCGCCTTGTAGGCCGCGGCATAGACTTCGGCGGTCGGCAGGCCACCCAGGTAGCTGAAGCGATCACCGAGGCGGCGACGGATCGACACCATCAACTCGATATCACCCAGGCCATCCTTGTAGCCGATCAGGTTCGGGCAGCGCTCGGCCAGACGTTCCAGCAGGGGCGCGTTCAGGCGGCAGACGTTACGGTTGTAGACCACCACGCCGATGTTGACCGACTTGCACACGGCTTCAACGTGGGCGGCGACGCCGTCCTGGCTGGCTTCGGTCAGGTAGTGCGGCAGCAGCAACAGGCCTTTGGCGCCAAGACGCTCGGCTTCCTGTGCGTACTCGATAGCCTGGCGGGTCGAACCGCCGACGCCGGCGAGGATTGGCACGCTGGTGGCGCAGGTGTCGACGGCAGTCTTGATGATTTCCGAATATTCGCTGGCCGCCAGGGAGAAGAACTCACCGGTGCCGCCTGCGGCGAACAGAGCCGAGGCGCCGTATGGGGCCAGCCATTCCAGACGCTTGATGTAGCCAGCGCGGTTGAAATCGCCCTGGGCATTGAAATCGGTGACCGGGAAAGACAGCAGACCGGAAGAGAGGATGGACTTCAGTTCTTGTGGATTCATTATTCGAACACCCTGGGTAGCGACGTTTGTGTGTGAGAAAACCGTTCAGCCTGCGCCGAAGTTGTAGGTCATCGTACAACTTAAAAAATAACCGTCAACTGCATTTCATCGCTGCGGGTGAAAATTGTTCGACAAAAAGAGCGCCAGCTCAGTTTTTCAAAGGCTGCAGCGATAGGGAAAGCGGAGAGGAATGTGGCGTCTAGCGGGTTCGTAGGAGATACGTTGTCGGAAGATTAGCCCAGACAACCGAAAGATCTGTGGGATGGCCGCTGGCCCTATCGCCAGCAGGCTGGCTCCCACATTGGAACGCGTACTCCTGTGGGAGCCAGCCTGCCGGCGATAGCGATAACCCAGACGATGGATGACACGAGGTAGATCGCTTACCCGCGCTGCGCCTCAGCCTCTTCATGGGCATGACGCAACCGCTCGCGGCTGTTGGTCAGGTGCAGGCGCATGGCGGCGCGCGCCGCGTCGGAGTCCTGGCGGGCGATGGCGTCGTAGATCTCTTCGTGCTCGCGGCTCAGGCGATTCATGTAGTGCTGCTGATCGTCATGGGCCAGGCGCGCGGAGTTCAGGCGGGTACGCGGAATGATGCTGGTACCCAGGTGAGTCATGATGTCGGTGAAGTAGCGGTTGCCGGTTGCCAGGGCAATCTGCAGGTGGAACTGGAAGTCCGAGGCCACGGCATCGCTGGCGTGGGAAACACTTTCGTTCAGCGCATCCAGTGCCGCGCGCATCAGCGCCAACTGCTCGGGGCTGCGGCGTTGCGCGGCGAGGCCGGCGGATTCCACTTCAAGGCTGATGCGCAGTTCCAGAATCGCCAGCACGTCACGCAGGGTGACCACAGTCGCCGGGTCGATGCGAAAACCGCTCGGGCTCGGGGTGTCGAGCACGAAGGTGCCTATGCCGTGACGGGTTTCCACCTGCCCCGCCGCCTGCAAACGGGAAATCGCTTCACGCACCACGGTGCGGCTGACGCCATGGGCATCCATGATCGCCGACTCGGTGGGCAACTTGTCGCCACGCTTGAGGTGACCGTCGCGGATCTGCTCGGACAGCACCGTCACCAGTTCCTGAGCGAGGCTGCGGCGCTTGCGAGGGAGGCGTGGTGCGGCGTTCGGGTTTTCCATGGTGAACATCTGTCTCGAAAAATTCGGCTGCTGAAACCGCATCATAGCGCAACGCGGTTGTACGATCACCCATCAGGCGGTCACGGTCTGGTCCACCAAATGCCCGTTCTCGATACGAACGTGCCGTGGGTGGAAACGCTTGAGGCTGCTGCGATGGCCGACGCTGACGATACTCAGGCCCGGCAACTCATCGATCAGTGCCTGGTACAGCGACGCCTCGTCTTCTTCATCCATCGCCGAAGTCGCTTCGTCCATGTACAGCCATTGCGGTGCATAAAGCAGTGCACGGGCGAAGGCCAGGCGTTGCTGCTCGCCCGGCGACAGCATGCGCTGCCAGTGATTGGCTTCGTCGAGTCGCGCCACCAGATGCGGCAAACGGCAGGTTTCCAGAACGTGCACGTAGCGCTCGTTGGGGTAGGTATCGCCGGCCTGTGGATAACTCAGCGCTTCGCGCAGCGTGCCAATCGGCAAGTAAGGCTTTTGCGGCAGGAACAGATAGCGCGCCGACGGCAGCCGGATACTGCCATGCCCCGCTGGCCACAGGTGCCCCATCGCCCGCAGCAAGGTCGACTTGCCGCTGCCGGAACGGCCGCTGAGCATGACGCGCTCGCCCTCCTCCACAGTCATGTCGGCACTGGTCAACAGGTGGCGACCGTCGGCCAGGTCGAGGCCGAGGTTGTGCACCTTCAAGGCCGAGCCTGAGTTCTGCACGTCAATGGCTGGCGCCCGTTGCTCGTTGTCGGTCATGGCCTGACGGAAGCTGAGCAGACGATCGCAGGTGGCGCGCCATGAGGCGAGGCTCTGGTACGCGGTGATGAACCAACTGAAGCTGTCCTGGACATTGCCGAACGCCGAGCTGATCTGCATCAGCTCACCCAGTTCGATCTTGCCGGAGAGATAACGTGGCGCGGCCACCATGAACGGGAAGATGATGGCGGCCTGCTCGTAGCCGGAAGTGAAGAAGGTCAGGCGCTTGGACACCTTCATGATGTCCCAGAAGTTGTGCCAGACCATCGAGAAACGCTGGGTCAGGCGGCGGTTCTCATTGGGCTCGCCGTTGTACAGCGCGATGCTTTCGGCATTTTCGCGAATCCGCACCATGGAGAAACGCAGGTCGGCTTCGAAGCGTTGTTGCCGGTTGTTCAGGCCGATCAGGCGGCGACCGATCAAATGCGTCAGCCAGCTACCCACCACGGCGTAGACCAGTACGCACCAGAACATGTAGCCGGGAATGGTCACCCCGAATACCTCGATGCTCCCTGACACACCCCAGAGGATGATCGAGAACGACACCAGGCTGACGACATTGCGCAACAGCCCAACGCCCAGGCTCAAGGTGTCGGAGGTGAAATTGTTGAGGTCTTCAGAAATGCGCTGGTCCGGGTTATCGGTGTAGCCGCCCTGCTCCAGCTGGTAGTAATTCTTGTTGCCCAGCCAGCGGGCGAAATGTTTTTCGGTGAGCCAGGCCCGCCAGCGAATCGTCAGCATCTGCGTCAGGTAGAGCCGGTACACCGCACCGACGATCGCCACCGCCGCAATCGCGCAGAAGTACAGGATCAGCCGCCAGAACGCTTCCTCGTCCTTTTGCTGCAGGGCGTTGTAGAAATCCTTGTACCAGGTGTTGAACCACACCGAGATGCCCACGCTCATCAGCGACAACGCAATCACGGCGATCAGCAATGTCCAGGCCTTGACCTTTTCTTCGCTCTGCCAGTAAGGCGTGATCATCGCCCAGACTTTTCGAAAAAACTGCCCGCGCACAGCATCATTGACCGCGGAATATTCAGCGTTCTGATTCATGGATAAGGCTCGATAAGAAAAAATACATGCACGAACCGATCATAGATGATCGGTTCGGTTTGTCGCGAGGAGCGGCCCGCATTCGTTCAGCGTTGATTCAGCGTCGAACGGGACGCTTCTGCAGTTTGCGCTGCAGCGTGCGGCGGTGCATGCCCAGGGCGCGGGCGGTGGCGGAGATGTTGCCTTCGTGCTCGGTCAACACGCGCTGGATGTGTTCCCACTGCAGGCGGTCCACGGACATCGGGTTTTCCGGCACCAGGCTGTCGAGGTCGGCGTGTTCGGACAGCAGCGCCGCCAGCACGTCGTCGGCGTCGGCCGGCTTGCACAGGTAGTTGCAGGCGCCGCGCTTGATCGCCTCGACGGCCGTGGCGATGCTCGAATAACCGGTGAGGATCACCACGCGCATTTCCGGGTCCATTTCCAGCAACTTGGGCAGCAGCACCAGGCCCGAGTCGCCATCCATTTTCAGGTCCAGCGCGGCATAGTCCGGCAGATCGGCCTGGGCGATGGTCAGCCCTTCTTCGGCGGAACCGGCGGTGCTGACGCGAAAGCCACGGCGGGCCATGGCGCGGGCCATCACCCGGGTAAAGGTCGCGTCGTCGTCGACCAGCAGCAAATGCGGCAGTTCTTCGCCTTCAACTTGGATTTCGTCACTCATGTTCGTCTCCTCGGGCGCCATGGGGCAGGCGCAGCTCGGTGAGCGTGCCGCCTTCCTCATGACTGTAGAGTTTCACTGAGCCGCCGGCGCGTGTCACGCTGGCCTTGCTCAAAAACAGGCCCAGGCCGAAACCTTTGCCCTTGGTGGTAAAAAATGGCTTGCCGATCTGCTCGGCGATGGCCAGCGGCACGCCCGCACCGTGGTCGCGGATGCTGATGGTCAAGTCTTCGGCATTCCAGTCCAGGGTCACTTGCAGCCCTTCGGGACAGGCATCCGCCGCGTTGTTGAGTAAATTGAGCAACGCCTGGGTCAGGTCCGGCGGTGGTGCCATGCGCGGCACCGAGCCCTGGCCCAGGCGCTGGAAGCGATAACTGGCTTCCGGACGCATCAGGTGCCAGCGATTGAGCGCTTCGTCGAGCCAGTCGGTGACGTCCTGCATCTGCACGGCCAGCCGGCGATTGGCCTCCGCCGCCCGTACCAGCTGCTGCAAGGTCTCTTTGCACAACTTGACCTGATCCTGCAGCACTTTCAGGTCATCCTGCAGCATCGGGTCAGGATGATCCTGTTGCATCTCCTTGAGCAACACGCTCATGGTCGCCAGCGGCGTGCCCAGTTCATGGGCAGCGCCCGCCGCCTGGGTGGCGACGGCCAGCAGCTGCTGGTCGCGCAGGCCTTCTTCCCGGCGAATGGCCCGCAGCTCTTCCTGGCGACGCAGCTCTTCGGCCATGCGCGCGGCAAAGAACGTGATCACTGCCGCCGCCAGCGCGAAGCTCAACCACATCCCGTACACCTGCAGGTTTTCCCGGGCAATCGGGAAGGTTTGCAGCGGGTAGAAGCGCGCCAGCAGCAAGGTGTACATGGTCAGGGCGATGCCCGACAGAATCACCGAATATCGCCATGGCAAGGTCACTGCCGCGATGGTCAGCGGCACCAGGTAATAAGAAACGAACGGGTTGGTCGAGCCACCCGAGAAATACAGCAACGCACTGTGGATAAACAGGTCGCAGGCCAGTTGCACCGCGTATTCGAGCTCGGTGACCGGCCAGGTGGTGCGCAGCCGGATGGCCGTGAAAGCACACAGCAACATCGAGCAGCCGAGGGTCGCGGCCAATTGGAACCAGGGCAGTGGCAGCAGCTCGAACCAGTAGGCCAGGCCCACGGAACCAGCTTGAGCGGCCAATACCAGGGTGCGGATGAACGTCAGCCGCCAGAGATTCTGGCGTGTGGCGGAAGTGATTTGAACGGGGGCGAGCATGAGCTCTCCTGATGAGCGCTCCAGGCGGATCGACGGGAGTATAACCAAGCGCGGGGGCTGGCAGGCGAAAGTGCGGCAAACGGCCACACTCCCACATTCAAACGCATACCCCTGCAGGAGCGTGGCTTGCCCGCGATTGGCTGCGAAGCAGCCACCTGCAATCGTCTGTACAAAAGTTGTAAGTGCGCGAACCGGATCATCAAAGCTAGAGTCTGATGGTTTCACGCAGGCACGCACCAACAACCTGCGCACCCACCCAGGAGCCTTCATGCACACATTCCGCCGCAGCGCCGCCCTCCTCGCCCTGAGTGCCGGCACCCTCGCCGCCCTCCCGGCCATGGCCGCCGACGAGCTTCACTACAACCAGATTTCCCTGCGCGCCGAAGTCAGCCAGGAAGTGGCTCGCGACCTGATGATCGTGACCCTCTACACCGAAGATCAGAACACCGACCCGGCCAAACTCGCCGCGGACGTCAGCACCACCATGAACAAGGCCCTGGCCCAGGCCAAGCAAGTGAAGGACATCACCCTGCGCCAGGGCAGCCGCAACAGCTACCCGATCTACGACGCCAAGGGCCAGAAAATCACCGGCTGGCGTGAGCGTGCCGAACTGCGTCTGGAAAGCCCGGACTTCGCGGCCCTGTCCAAGCTGACCGGCGAACTGCTCGGCGACCTGAAAATGGGCGGCATGGATTTCGCGATCGCCACCCCCACCCGCAAGGCCAGCGAAGATGCCTTGCTGAAGGAGGCCGTGACGGCCTTCAAGGCCCGCGCCCAACTGGCCACTGACGCCCTGGGCGGCAAGGGTTACAAAATCGTCAACCTGAACTTCAACAGCAATGGTTACCCGCAACCGTACATGCGCGCCCCGATGATGATGAAAGCAGCCAGCATGGACGCCGCTCCGGTGACCCCGGAAGTGGAAGCCGGCACCAGCCAGGTCAGCATGACGGCCGATGGCTCGATTGAAGTGCTGATGCCTTGATTCGATAACTGAATACAAAAAACGGCGATCACTCAGGTGACCGCCGTTTTTTTTCGAATTCAAACTGTAGGAGCTGCCGCAGGCTGCGATCTTTTGATCTTGTTCTATGCTCTCAAAGACATTTCAGCGGCGACCGAAAAGATCGCAGCCTGCGGCCGCTCCTACAGAGATGTCGTACAAATTGGAATGAAAAGTTGCACCTTGTACAACTCGCAACCCGCGACCAATACCAGTGCAACGATAACCACTCCCATTAAGCCCCACACCCCTCTCAAGGACTGGGTATAAATAGGTAACACCCCGCCCCACCCACGGGCAGCCCAAGGCTTTAACGCACCATAAAGGTGCGCCAATTGCACTACAAAAACACCGCGCAAACGTTCAAATGCGCCAGGTTTTATACTAATGCGACATTAAGGTACGTTCGTGCCACTGTTTAATGCCTGTAGTCGCTCTGGATCTTGCATTGGGTATGGCCCCTGCATAAGTATCCGCAGGCACGACTCACGAGGTCGTCCTCAAAATCAAAAAATGACAACAAATCATGAGGCCACCATGCTTAAACAAGCGGTCATTCCGTTTTTATTAGGTGCCAGCTTGCTAGCTAGCGCACCGTTCGCCCAAGCTGCGACTAACCTGGTGTTCTGCTCCGAAGGGAGCCCGGCCGGTTTCGATCCAGGTCAATACACCACCGGAACCGACTTCGACGCCTCTGCCGAAACCATGTTCAACCGCCTGACCCAGTTCGAGCGCGGCGGTACCGCCGTCATTCCTGGCCTGGCGACCAGCTGGGACGTCTCCGATGACGGCCTGACCTACACCTTCCACCTGCGCGAAGGCGTCAAGTTCCACACCACCCCGTATTTCAAGCCGACTCGTGAGTTCAACGCGGACGACGTGCTGTTCACCTTCAATCGCATGATTAACAAGGATGACCCGTTCCGCAAAGCGTACCCGACCGAATTCCCGTACTTCACCGACATGGGGATGGACACCAACATCACCAAGATCGATAAAGTCGACGACAAAACCGTCAAGTTCACCCTGAAAGACGTCGATGCCGCGTTCATCCAGAACATGGCCATGAGCTTCGCCTCGATCCAGTCCGCCGAGTACGCCGCCCAGCTGCTCAAAGAAGGCAAGGCCGCTGACATCAACCAGAAGCCGGTCGGCACTGGTCCGTTCGTGTTCAAGAGCTACCAGAAAGACTCCAACATCCGCTACACCGGGAACAAGGACTACTGGAAGCCGGACGACGTCAAGATCGACAACCTGATCTTCGCCATCACCACCGACCCCTCGGTACGCATCCAGAAGCTGAAGAAAAACGAGTGCCAGGTCACCCTGTTCCCTCGTCCAGCCGACCTGAAAGCGCTGCGCGAAGACAAGACCCTGAAGCTGCCTGACCAGGCTGGTTTCAACCTGGGTTACATCGCCTACAACGTGATGGACAAGGTCAAGGGCAGCAACGAGCCAAACCCGTTGGCCCAACTGAAAGTGCGTCAGGCACTGGACATGGCCGTCAACAAGCAACAGATCATCGACTCCGTGTACCAGGGCGCCGGCCAACTGGCCGTCAACGCCATGCCGCCGACCCAGTGGTCCTACGACACCACCATCAAGGATGCGCCGTACAACCCTGAGAAAGCCAAGGAGCTGCTCAAGGAAGCCGGTGTGAAAGAAGGCACCGAAATCGTTCTGTGGGCGATGCCGGTCCAGCGTCCATACAACCCGAACGCCAAGCTGATGGCAGAAATGCTGCAGTCCGACTGGGCGAAGGTCGGCCTCAAGGTCAAGATCCAGAGCTACGAGTGGGGCGAGTACATCAAGCGCTCCAAAGGTGGCGAGAACCAGGCGATGCTGATTGGCTGGAGCGGTGACAATGGTGATCCCGACAACTGGCTGAACGTGCTGTTCGGCTGCGACTCGCTGGAAGGCAACAACTTCTCCAAGTGGTGCGACAAGAAGTTCGACGACATCGTCAAACAAGCCAAGCGTACTTCGGACCAGGGCAAGCGCACCGAACTGTACAAACAGGCGCAACACGTCCTCAAAGATGCTGTTCCAATGACACCTATCGCTCACTCGACGGTGTTCCAACCCATGCGCGCCAATGTGCAGGACTTCAAGATCAGCCCGTTTGGCTTGAACTCCTTCTACGGCGTCAGCGTCAGCAAATAAGGTTCGGTAACGGCGACGTTTCTTGACGTCGCCGTTACGTTATCGTCCGAGAAAGCAGGAATCCGCCCACCTCCAAATCGCCTGCTGCCTACAGCAGAGCATTAGGACGCGTCGCCTTTTCCTACGAGTCTTTAGGACTCTTCGTATTTACTGCCGGACCCACGCTTCATACCGTCGGGATTCGACCAGTTCATGCGTGGGTCATCGGTTTTGCTGCACGTCATGGATTGAGACCGATGAGGCCTCCCTATACCCGGAGTTCTCATTGTCAAACACTGAACAAGAGAGAGCGTCATGCGCCATACCTTGGTTTTATCCGCACTGCTGGGCGCGGGCCTGTTGGCCGCCACGTCCATGAGCCAGGCTGCCTCCAATAGCCTGGTGTTCTGTTCCGAAGGTAGCCCCGCCGGCTTCGACACCGCGCAATACACCACCGCGACCGATAACGACGCCGCCGAACCGCTGTACAACCGCCTGGCCGAGTTCGAAAAAGGCTCGACCAATGTCGTACCGGGCCTGGCCACGAGTTGGGATATTTCCGAGGACGGCCTCAAGTACACTTTTCACCTGCGTCCCGGGGTGAAATTTCACACGACCAAGTACTTCACGCCGACCCGCGACTTCAACGCTGACGACGTGCTGTTCACCTTCAATCGCATGCTCGATCCGCAGCAACCGTTCCGTAAGGCCTATCCGACCGAATTCCCCTATTTCAACGGGATGAGCCTGAACAAGAATATCGCCAAGGTCGAAAAGACCGGGCCGCTGACCGTGGTCATGACGCTCAACAGCGTGGATGCCGCGTTCATCCAGAACATCGCCATGAGCTTCGCCGCGATTCTCTCCGCCGAGTACGCCGACAAGCTGCTGGCGGAAGGCAAGCCGAGCGACATCAACCAGAAGCCGATCGGCACCGGGCCGTTCGTGTTCAAGAGCTACCAGAAAGACTCGAACATCCGTTACACCGGCAACAAGCATTACTGGGCCCCTGACCGGGTCAAGCTCGACAACCTGATTTTCGCCATCAACACCGACGCCTCGGTGCGCGTGCAGAAGCTCAAGGCCAACGAGTGCCAGGTCACCCTGCACCCGCGCCCCGCCGACGTGACCGCTCTGAAAAACGACCCCGCGCTGCAGTTGATCGAAAAGCCCGGCTTCAACCTGGGTTACATCGCCTACAACGTACGGCACAAGCCGTTCGACCAGCTCGAAGTGCGCCAGGCGCTGGACATGGCGGTGAACAAGCAAAGCATCCTCAACGCCGTTTACCAGGGTGCGGGTCAACTGGCGGTCAACGCCATGCCGCCGACCCAATGGTCCTACGACGACAGCATCAAGGACGCCGCCTACAACCCGGAAAAAGCCAAGGAACTGCTCAAGGCTGCCGGCGTCAAGGAAGGCACCGAAATCACCCTGTGGGCCATGCCCGTACAGCGCCCCTACAACCCCAACGCCAAGTTGATGGCCGAGATGCTCCAGGCTGACTGGGCGAAGATCGGCCTCAAGGTCAAGATCGTCAGCTACGAATGGGGCGAGTACATCAAGCGCACCAAGAATGGCGAGCACGATATCAGCCTGATCGGCTGGACCGGCGACAACGGTGACCCGGACAACTGGCTCGGCACGCTGTACAGCTGCGACGCCATTGGCGGCAACAACTACTCCATGTGGTGTGATCCGGCTTACGACAAGCTGATCAAGCAGGCCAAGGTCGTGACCGACCGCGACCAGCGCACCCTGCTCTACAAACAGGCGCAGCAGTACCTCAAGCAGCAGGTACCGATCACGCCGGTCGCCCACTCGACGGTCAACCAGCCGTTGAGCGCTAAAGTCGAAGGGTTCAAGGTCAGCCCCTTCGGTCGCAACGTGTTCTCGGGTGTCGGCATCGAAAAATAAAACCGTGTAGCTGAAAACGCTGGGGGCGCATTGCGCCTCCACGCAAGCGTATTGCCGTCATTCGCCATTCTGGTCCACAGCAAACGTTTGCGATGTGTGCAAGTGTTCCAAAGCAAATAGCCGGATCACCAAAAAAGACCGGCATTAATAATAGAAAGTAAGGAGCTTCACCCATGAAACTGAGCAGCACTGCGATACTGGCCCTGGCCATTAGCAGCGTAACCGCCACGGCATACGCTGAAACCCAAAGCCAGGCGTATACCCCGGTTACCCTGAATGAAAAAAGCGCCCAGAGCGAAGCAACCGGCTTCCTGGAAGGCCAGTCGATCAGCGGCACGACCCGTAACTGGTACGCCAACGAACAACTGAAACGTGGGGCCAAATTTTCCTACAAGAAAGACGGCGTTTCGACCCCGACTGACCGCCGTATCAACTGGGTTCAAGGCACGATCGTCAAGTACAACTCGGGCTTCACCGAAGGTGCCCTCGGTTTCAGCACTGAAGTCGCGGCCTACAACGCCATCGCCCTGGACCAGGACCGCAAGGACCTGGCGTCCAACAACGGTGGCGCACCGGGCACTCGCCCAGGCGCGGGCAACAACCGTACCCTGACCGAAGAAGGCGGCGACGCCGTTGGCCAGTGGAGCAAGCTGGGCCTGGCCAACGTCAAGGCGCGTATTTCCAACACCACCCTGACTGCCGGTCGCCAGAACTTCAGCAGCCCGATGGTCGACGTCATCGGTAACCGTGCGCTGCCTTCGAGCTTCCAGGGTGTGGCGATCCACAGTGAAGAGCTGAACAACCTGCAATTCGACCTGGCCACCTTCGATCGCAACTCTCCGCGTACCGAAGAAAGCCAGCGCAAGTTCCGCACCGAATACGCCAACGGCATCGTTGAAACCGATCACGTCTACACCGGCGGCATCACCTACACCCCGTTCGCCAGCCTGACCACCAGCCTCTGGGCCACCCAGGCCGAAGACATCTGGAACCAGTACTACTTCGGCGCCACCCACGTACTGGGTGACAGCCAGGTCCTGAGCCTGACCACCGGCCTGAACTACTACAAGACCCAGGAAGAAGGCAAAGCACTGATCGGCGACATCGACAACGACACCTACTCCCTGTCGTTCGGCCTGACCCACCAGGCGCACACCCTGACCTTCTCGTACCAGGAAGTGAACGGTAACGAGTACTTCGACTACCTGCACGAAACCAACGGCATCTACCTGGCCAACTCCCTGCTGTCGGACTTCAACGGCCCGAACGAGAAGTCCTTCCAGATCGCCTACGGCCTGAACATGGCCGAGTACGGCGTACCCGGCCTGAAGTTCAACATCTACCAGGCACGTGGCTGGGGCATCGACGGTACCCACTACACCGGCAACAAGGGCGTGGCGGACAAGGGCTACGACGGTATCCAGTCGCAAGACGGCGAACACCACTACGAATATGGCATCGGTGCAACCTACGCCGTGCAGAGCGGTCCGTTCAAGGCCACCACTATCCGTGGCACCTACACCGCTCACCGCGCCAGTGAAAACCAGGCTGATGGCAGCATCAACGAGTTCCGTCTGGTGACCACGGTTCCGTTCAACATCCTGTAAATGCACCCGCCGGATGGCTGATTCAGCGACGAATCAGCCGTCCGACTATTGTCCTTAAACCGATTGCAGAGGGTTCTTGATGAAAATGCTTCCCCTACGCGCGGCCATCGCGGCCGCCTTGCTGAGCGTCGCGGTGGGTGTATCGGCCAAGCCGCTGGTGGTCTGTACCGAAAACAGCCCCGAAGGCTTCGACATGGTCCAGTACACGACTGCAGTCACAGCCGATGCGGCGGCCGAAACCATCTTCAATCGCCTGGCGGACTTCAAACCAGGGACCACCGAGGTGATTCCGGCCCTGGCCGAATCCTGGGACATCAGTGAAGACGGCCTGACCTACACCTTCCACTTGCGCAAAGGCGTCAAGTTCCACACCACCGACTACTTCAAGCCGACCCGCGACATGAATGCCGACGACGTGGTCTGGAGCTTCCAGCGCCAGCTGGACCCGAACCATCCGTGGCACAAGCTCTCGAGCGTCGGTTTCCCGTACTTTGAAAGCATGGGCTTCAAAGAGCTGCTCAAGAGCGTCGAGAAGGTCGACGACAACACGGTCAAGTTCACCCTGACCCGCCGCGAAGCGCCGTTCCTGGCCGACATCGCCATGGCGTTCTCTTCGATCTACCCTGCCGAGTACGCCGACCAGCTGCTCAAGGCCAACAAGACCGGCGACCTCAACAGCAAGCCGATCGGCACCGGGCCGTTCGTCTTCCAGCGCTACAACAAGGACGCCCAGGTTCGCTTCAAGGCCAACCCGGACTACTTCCGTGGCAAGCCGCCGGCCGATTCGCTGATCCTGGCCATCGCCACCGACAACAACGTGCGCCTGCAGAAGCTCAAGGCCAACGAATGCCAGGTCGCGCTGTATCCGAAGCCGGATGACATCCCGAGCATCAAGAAAGACTCGAACCTGAAGGTCGAGGAAATGAACGCGATGACCGTCGCCTACATCGCCATCAACACCACGCACAAGTACTTGAGCGATGCGCGCGTGCGCAAGGCCATCGACATCGCGTTCGACAAGGAAGCCGCGGTCAACGCGCTGTTCGGCAAGGGCAATGCCACCGTGGCGGTCAACCCGTATCCGGACACCCTGCTGGGCTACAACCACACGCTGAAAAACCCGACCCGCGACCTGGACAAGGCGCGCGCCCTGCTCAAGGAAGCCGGCGTACCGGAAGGCACCACCTTCACCCTGTTCACCCGCAACGGTGGCGGCGCAACCAACCCGAACCCGATGCTTGCCGCGCAGATGATGCAGGCCGACCTGGCCAAGGTCGGGATCAAGATCGACATCCGCGTAATGGAATGGGGCGAGATGCTCAAGCGCGCGAAAAACGGCGAGCACGACATGGTTTCCGCCGGATGGGCGGGCGATAACGGCGACCCGGATAACTTCCTGACGCCTATGCTCAGTTGCGAGGCCGCGAAGAACGGCGAAAACTACGCTCGCTGGTGCAATGAAAAATTCCAGGCCCTGCTTGACCAGGCCCGTGAAAAAACCGACCCGGCCGAGCGTGCAGCGCTGTACGAACAGGCTCAGGTTATCTTTAACCAGGACCAGCCATGGATCAGCCTCGCACACACTAGAATGTTTACCGCAATGCGCAACAACGTAGAGGGCTACCAGATTAGCCCGCTCACCACCAATAACTTCGCCACCACCCAGGTGAAGTAGATAAGAAACTCCCGGCATTGCCGCACCCTGGCATGCCGGGCACGCCTAACCGGCTGATGAGGTACACCTTACGATGTTTAGTTTTATTGCCCGCCGACTGGGGTTACTGATCCCCACGTTCTTCGGCATCACCTTGCTGACATTCGCGTTGATTCGCATGATCCCTGGCGACCCCGTGGAAGTCATGATGGGCGAACGCAGAGTCGACCCGGAAATGCACGCTCAGGCAATGGAACGCCTAGGTCTGAACAAACCCCTGTATGCCCAGTACCTGGATTACATCGGCAAACTGGCCCACGGCGATCTCGGGGAATCCCTGCGTACCCGTGAAAGCGTCTGGAACGAGTTCACCTCCCTCTTCCCTGCGACCCTGGAACTGTCCATGGCCGCCCTGCTGTTCGCCGGCATCCTGGGCCTGCTGGCCGGGGTGATCGCGGCCCTCAAGCGAGGGTCCCTGTTCGACCATGGGGTGATGGGCATCTCCCTGGCGGGATACTCGATGCCGATCTTCTGGTGGGGCCTGATCCTGATCATGTTCTTCTCGGTGTCCCTGGGCTGGACCCCGGTGTCCGGGCGGATCGACCTGCTCTATGACATCGAGCCGCGCACCGGCTTCATGCTAATCGATACGCTGCTGGCCGATGACGTCGGCGCGTTCTTCGATGCCCTGCATCACCTGATCCTGCCGGCCATCGTGCTGGGCACCATCCCGCTGGCGGTGATCGCGCGCATGACCCGTTCGTCGATGCTCGAAGTGCTGCGTGAAGACTACATCCGTACCGCCCGCGCCAAAGGCCTGTCGCCGTCGCGCGTAGTGTTCGTGCACGGCCTGCGCAACGCGCTGATTCCGGTGCTGACCGTGGTCGGCCTGCAAGTCGGCACCCTGCTGGCCGGTGCGGTCCTGACCGAGACCATCTTCTCCTGGCCGGGCATCGGCAAATGGCTGATCGAAGCCATTGGCGCCCGTGACTACCCCGTCGTACAAAACGGCATCCTGTTAATCGCCTGCCTGGTGATTCTGGTCAACTTCGTAGTGGACATCCTCTACGGCTTTGCCAACCCACGCATCCGTCATCAGCGCTGAGGTCAATACCATGAGCACTCCAACATCCTCAGTAGCCACCGCCGCTTCCGCCGTGGATCAAAGCCTGCTGTACCCGTCTCCATACAAGGAATTCTGGCAAGCGTTTTCCAGGAACAAAGGTGCCGTTGCCGGCCTGATGTTCATGCTGCTGGTGATTTTCTGCGCCATCTTCGCCCCGTGGGTTGCCCCCCATGACCCGAGCGAGCAGTACCGCGACTTCCTGCTCACCCCGCCAGCCTGGCTGGAAGGCGGGCAGATCCAGTTCCTGCTGGGGACCGATGAACTGGGTCGCGACCTGCTGTCGCGCCTGATCCAGGGTTCGCGCCTGTCGCTGCTGATCGGCTTGTCGTCGGTGGTGATGTCGCTGATACCGGGGATCCTGCTGGGGCTGTTCGCCGGCTTCTTCCCGAAAGCGGTCGGCCCGACCATCATGCGCCTGATGGACATCATGCTGGCCCTGCCGTCCCTGCTGCTGGCCGTGGCGATCGTCGCCATCCTCGGCCCTGGCCTGATCAACACCGTGATCGCCATCGCCGTGGTGTCCCTGCCGTCCTACGTTCGTTTGACCCGCGCCGCGGTGATGGGTGAACTGAACCGCGACTACGTGACCGCCGCGCGCCTGGCCGGTGCCGGCCTGCCACGCCTGATGTTCGTCACCGTGCTGCCCAACTGCATGGCGCCGCTGATCGTCCAGGCCACCCTGAGCTTCTCCTCGGCGATTCTCGATGCCGCCGCACTGGGCTTCCTCGGCCTTGGCGTTCAGCCGCCAACCCCTGAGTGGGGCACCATGCTGGCCTCGGCCCGCGACTACATCGAACGCGCCTGGTGGGTCGTGAGTCTGCCTGGTTTGACCATTTTGCTCAGCGTGCTGGCAATCAACTTGATGGGTGACGGCCTGCGCGACGCGCTGGACCCGAAACTCAAGAACGCCGCCTGAGGAGATTCCAATGTCACTGTTAGAAATCAAGAATCTCAACGTTCGCTTCGGCGACAAGAACGCCACGCCCGTGGTCGATGGCCTCGACCTGAAAGTGGACAAGGGAGAAGTGCTGGCCATCGTTGGCGAGTCGGGTTCGGGTAAATCCGTGACCATGATGGCGCTGATGGGCCTGATCGAGCATCCCGGCATCGTCACCGCCGACTCGCTCAGCTTCGACGGCAAGGACATGCTCAAGCTCAGCAACCGTCAGCGTCGGCAGATCGTCGGCAAGGACCTGTCGATGGTCTTCCAGGACCCGATGACCGCGCTGAACCCGAGCTACACCGTCGGTTTCCAGATCGAAGAAGTGCTGCGCCTGCACCTGAAAATGTCCGGCAAGGCCGCCCGCAAGCGCGCCATCGAGCTGCTGGAAAAAGTGGAAATCCCGGGCGCGGCCAGCCGCATGGACGCCTACCCGCACCAACTGTCCGGTGGCATGAGCCAGCGCGTCGCGATCGCCATGGCGATTGCCGGCGAGCCGAAACTGCTGATCGCCGACGAACCGACCACGGCGCTGGACGTAACGATCCAGGCGCAGATCATGGACCTGCTGCTGGCGTTGCAGAAAGAGCAGAACATGGGCCTGGTGCTGATCACCCACGACCTCGCGGTCGTGGCCGAAACCGCCCAGCGCGTGTGCGTGATGTACGCCGGCCAAGCCGTCGAAGTCGGCCAGGTGCCGCAGCTGTTCGACATCCCGGCGCACCCGTACAGCGAAGCGCTGCTCAAGGCGATTCCGGAACACAGCCTGGGCGCCTCGCGCCTGTCGACCCTGCCGGGCATCGTTCCCGGTCGCTACGACCGTCCGCAGGGCTGCCTGCTGTCGCCGCGCTGCCCGTACGTGCAGGACAACTGCCGTGTGCAGCGTCCGGCCCTTGACCCGAAAAGCAACAGCCTCGCCCGCTGCTTCTACCCGCTGAACCAGGAGGTGGCGTAATGGCCGTCGTACTTACCGCCCGCGACCTGACCCGTCACTACGAAGTGTCCCGTGGCCTGTTCAAGGGTCACGCTACCGTGCGCGCCCTCAACGGGGTGTCGTTCGAACTGGAAGCCGGCAAGACCCTCGCTGTCGTGGGTGAGTCGGGCTGTGGCAAGTCCACCCTGGCCCGTGCCCTCACCCTGATCGAGGAGCCGTCCTCCGGCTCCCTGAAAATCGCCGGCCAGGAAGTCGCCGGTGCCGACAAGGCCCAGCGCAAGCAACTGCGCAAAGACGTGCAGATGGTGTTCCAGAGCCCATACGCCTCGTTGAACCCACGGCAGAAAATCGGTGACCAGCTGGCAGAACCCTTGCTGATCAACACCAACCTGTCGGCCACCGAACGTCGCGAAAAAGTCCAGGCGATGATGAAGCAGGTGGGCTTGCGTCCCGAGCACTACCAGCGCTATCCGCACATGTTCTCCGGCGGTCAGCGTCAGCGGATCGCCCTGGCCCGCGCCATGATGCTGCAACCGAAAGTGCTGGTGGCGGACGAACCGACCTCGGCGCTGGACGTGTCGATCCAGGCGCAGGTGCTCAACCTGTTCATGGACCTGCAGCAAGAGTTCAACACCGCCTACGTGTTCATCTCCCACAACCTGGCGGTGGTGCGTCACGTCGCCGACCACGTGATGGTGATGTACCTCGGCCGCCCGGTGGAAATGGGTCCCAAGGAAGACATCTACACCCGTCCCCTGCACCCGTACACCCAGGCGCTGTTGTCGGCCACGCCGACCATCCACCCGGACCCGGACAAACCGAAAATCAAGATCGTCGGCGAGTTGCCCAACCCGCTGAACCCGCCCGCCGGCTGCGCTTTCCACAAGCGCTGCCCTTACGCCACCGAGCGTTGCAGCACTGAAGAGCCGGCCTTGCGCCTGCTCGACAGTCGCCAGGTGGCTTGCCATTACGCCGAGCAATTCCTCGACGGCGCGGCGTAAATAACGCCTCGGTCACTGAGGCGCTTTAATCAGGCAAACCCCTTCTCTTTCGATTGCCATCAATCGAGGGAGGAGGGGTTTTTCTTTTGTTTGCACAAGTGCACTGTCTTTTCTGACAGTTACGCACGCCCAGCCGTTTTGTTTGAATCCCGTCGGAGAGTCACGCGACACAAGGCGTAGACCCGGAAACATTCAAACGACAGGGACAGGTGCAAGCATCATGGAAATTCAAACAACAATCGAAAACGCTGGTCAGCTAGACCCGGGATTTGGTGATTTTGGCCAGATCCGCCCCGACTTTCTGGCCGGCTCGGTCAGGGCCGTCGTGTTATCGGCTGAAGGTGCCCTGACCTACGCTACCCAGCAGGGAAAGGGTTTCACTCTGTACCGCACTGATTTTGACGGTATCAAGGACACGAACTTTGGTCATGACGGCAACACCGGTGAGTGGCAGTTTGTCAGCGGTAAACAGGCAACGCCGGTGCGCTTGCTACTGCAGGACGATCGCAAGATCCTGGTGATCGGCGAGACCCGGGAACCCGACGGTATCCGCCGGGCAGCACTGAGACGCTTTAATGCCAACGGCAGCCCTGACCTGGTCTTTGGCAGTGTCGTTGTTCCTGTGGCACAGCATGATTATTCCCAAGTGGAGTTGATCGACGGTTGTCTGCAGGCTGATGGAAAAGTGCTTGTGTCGTTCACCTATTACATCAGTGAATCCCAAGGGTCACTGCTGGTGCGCCTGCACAGTAATGGTGAACTCGATACCGGTTTCGGCACGAGGGGTTTTATCGAGATCGAAAACGGGGATGACTTCATCCGTGTTAATGGCGTTGTGATTCAAGGCGGAAAAATAGTTGTTGGCGGGACCACCCTATCCGGTCAGCTCTTTCTTGCACGTTATGACCTGCAAGGGAAGATCGATAGCCAATTTGGTGTCGATGGCTTTGCTTTCTTCGCAATAACGGATGGCTCACTCAGAATGCGTCAACTCATCGCACAAGCTGATGGCAAGCTGGTGTGTGCTGGCGGTCTGCTGGATACCATCGGCATGGTGATGAGATTTACCGCAGACGGTCTCCCCGACAAGGAGTGGAATGGCGGGCGTCCGGTATTGACCGACACCGGTCCTGAAACATTCTGGAGATCCTTGGCCCAGCAGCCGGATGGCAAGATTGTCGTGGTCGGTCACAATCGGGCACTGCATATCATCGCTGGCAGGTTGTTGCCCAATGGCGACCCTGACACCCGATTCGGCAGGAACGGGGACGGGTGGGTTTCCTTTGGTCCTTCAGGGGGACTGGCGTGGGACGTGAAGGTGCAGGGCGCCGCTCGCATTATCATTGGCGCCGAGGCATTCATCGACTTCGGTCATCACGGGCCGGTGGTCTACGGGCTTCAAGCCTGAGACCAGAACTCCTGTAGGAGCGAGCTTGCTCGCGATGCACTCAAATACGCCGCGTTCTTCCTGAAAGCACGTGTCATCGTTGACGTCCATCGCGAGCAAGCTCGCTCCTACAGGGGGGTTGTTTTGTCTGCCATTTACGTCTGGCTATCGCCTTCGTCCGAATCGTCGGAGTCCGGTTCATCGGTGGTCGAGTCATCATCGTTGTCGGCACCACCCTGCCCCTTGTCGCCCGGTTCCGATTCGGACTTGGCGATCATCAGCTCACCTTGGGTCCCCTGCCCGCTCGCCGCCTGGGTTTCATGATCCTCGCACTCGGCCCAGACCGCCGAACTGCCGAGGGCCAGCATCACCAACACCTTCAACAGCAACACAACGCGTAGCAACCTGTTCATAGCCGAGTCCATCCTTTCGTAGAGTGCCTGTCTGGCGCTGATTAAATCTAGTCGCGATCAGCCTCGTTCTCCATAATAGGACGCTAACGCTTAAGGGAAATTGCCCGTAATTGGCAGACTGGTTTTGAATAATAGTTATGCCGAAAAGATCAAAAGATCGCAGCCTTCGGCAGCTCCTACACGGATCAATGTAGGAGCTGCCGGAGGCTGCGATCTTTTGATTGTAAAAAAGGCGAAGCCAGAAAGCTTCGCCTTTGCTGTAGCGCTTAGTGATGCTCGCGCGTCGCGCGGAATTTCACGTCCGGCCAGCGCTCTTCCATCAGGGCCAGGTTGACCCGGGTAGGCGCGAGGTAGGTCAGGTGACCGCCGCCGTCCAGTGCCAGGTTTTCCACGGCCTTGTTGGAAAATTCCTCAAGCTTCTTCTTGTCGCTGCATTCGATCCAGCGCGCGGAATAAACGGTGATTGGCTCGTAGGAGCACTCGACCTTGTATTCCTCCTTCAGGCGGCTGGCGACCACGTCGAACTGCAGCACACCGACGGCGCCGAGGATGATGTCGTTGCTGCGTTCCGGGAAGAACACCTGGGTCGCGCCTTCTTCGGCCAGCTGTTGCAGGCCTTGGCGCAGTTGCTTGGATTTCAGCGGGTCCTTCAGGCGTACGCGGCGGAACAGTTCCGGCGCGAAGTGCGGGATGCCGGTGAAACCCAGGACTTCGCCTTCGCTGAAGGTGTCGCCGATCTGGATGGTGCCGTGGTTGTGCAGGCCAATGATGTCCCCGGCAAACGCTTCTTCCAGTTGCTCACGCTCGGAGGAGAAGAAGGTCAGCGCGTCGCCGATGCGCACGTCCTTGCCGGTGCGCACGTGGCGCATCTTCATGCCTTTTTCGTACTTGCCGGAGCAGATGCGCATGAAGGCGATACGGTCGCGGTGTTTCGGGTCCATGTTCGCCTGGATCTTGAAGATGAAGCCCGAGAACTTCTCTTCCACCGGCTCCACGGTGCGCTCGTTGGCCACCCGGGCCAGTGGGCGCGGCGCCCAGTCAACGACAGCGTCGAGGACGTGGTCGACACCGAAGTTGCCCAGTGCGGTACCGAAGAACACCGGGGTCAGCTGGCCATCGAGGAATTCCTGCTGGTTGAACTCGTGGCAGGCACCCTGCACCAGCTCCAGCTGCTCGATGAAACGCTCGTATTCGTCACCCAGGTGCGCGCGGGCTTCATCGGAATCGAGCTTCTCGATGATCTTGGTTTCGGTACGTTCGTGGCCGTGACCGGCGGTGTAGACGATGATGTAGTCGTCGGCGAGGTGATACACGCCTTTAAAGTCACGGTAGCAGCCGATCGGCCAGGTGATCGGCGCGGCCTTGATCTTGAGGACCGCTTCGATTTCGTCGAGCAGTTCGATCGGGTCGCGGATGTCACGGTCGAGTTTGTTGATGAAGCTGACGATCGGCGTGTCGCGCAGACGGCAGACGTCCATCAGGGCGATGGTCCGTGGCTCAACGCCCTTACCGCCGTCGAGGACCATCAAGGCCGAGTCCACTGCCGTCAGGGTGCGGTAGGTGTCTTCGGAAAAGTCTTCGTGGCCCGGGGTGTCGAGCAGGTTGATCATGTGCTCGCGATACGGGAACTGCATGACCGACGTGGTAATGGAAATACCCCGTTGTTTTTCCATTTCCATCCAGTCGGAGGTGGCATGGCGGTCGGATTTACGAGATTTCACCGTACCGGCTACCGCAATCGCCTTGCCCATCAGCAAGAGCTTCTCGGTGATGGTGGTCTTACCGGCATCGGGGTGGGAAATAATGGCGAAAGTGCGGCGTTTCGCGACTTCGGCGGCCTGTTTGGTCATGGGAAATCGCCTGGCAGGTGATTCAAAAAAGGGCGCAGATTATAGCCCAAGTTGAGGCAATAACCGAACCGTTGAGCACATCAGGGGTGGCCAAATGCTGCCGTAGATGGGAACCTTTTAAAGCACGGAGACGTCCACTCCCCCGTAACGACCACTCGTCGGGGGCCTGAAACACCCGCATTTCAGCCTGACGAGGCTGTGCTCATGGCTCGATAGCCGTGCGCCGATCCTCTGTAGGAGCGAGCTCGCTCCTACAGTGGAAAGCGCTTGGCATGAGCTGCATCTCGCGATCACTTTTTCGGCAGCCAGGAATGGCGTTGCCACACGGGGAAGTGTTCGCCGACTGAAAAAAAGGAGTCCGCCTGTGGCTATTCGCTATGGCAAAGGGCTGATAGGAGGCGCGCTGGTAATCGCCCTTCTGGCCCTGCTGATCCACTGGATCGGCATCAACACGATCGAACACTACCGCGACGATTTGTTGTTTTACCTGCAAGCTCATCTGATTCTCGTCCTCGCTTCCATGCTGGCCGCCCTCGTTGTGGGCATCCCCGCCGGCATCTTCCTCAGCCGCCCGAGCATGGTGGGCCGCGCCGAGCGCTTCATGCAGATCTTCAACATCGGCAACACCGTGCCGCCTCTCGCCGTACTGGCCATCGCCCTGGGCATCCTCGGCATCGGCAGCGGCCCCGCGATCTTCGCCCTGTTCCTCGCTTCACTGTTGCCCATCGTGCGCAACACCTACGAAGGCCTGAAAAACGTCCAGGGTTCGCTCAAGGAAGCCGCCGTCGGCATCGGCATGACCCCGTCTCAAGTGCTGTGGCGGGTCGAACTGCCAAATGCCGTGCCGATCATCATCGGTGGCGTGCGCGTGGCGCTGGCGATCAACGTGGGTACCGCGCCACTGGCGTTCCTGATCGGCGCCAACAGCCTGGGCAGCCTGATCTTCCCCGGCATCGCCCTGAACAACCAGCCGCAACTGCTGCTGGGCGCGGCCTGCACCGCCCTGCTGGCGTTGCTGCTCGATGGCCTGGTGACAATCGCCAGCCGTCTCTGGCTCGAACGCGGTTTGCGCCCGTCTTAAGCCTCGGCAAAGGAATCATCATGAAGACTTCAAGCTTTTTACTGGGCTGCGTCCTGCTGTTCGCAGGATTTGCCCAAGCCGCGGAAAAACCGTTGATCCGCATCGGCGCCCGGGTGTTCACCGAACAGACGCTGCTGGCGGAGATCACCTCCCAGTACCTGCGCACCAAGGGTTATGACGTGCAGGTGACCGGCGGCCTGGGCAGCAATCTGGCCCGCAGCGCCCACGAAAGTGGGCAGCTGGACATGCTTTGGGAATACACCGGCGTGTCGCTGGTGGCCTACAACCATGTGACGGAAAAACTCGACAGCGTACAGTCCTACGCCCGGGTGAAAGAACTCGACGGGAAAAAAGGCCTGGTCTGGCTGACACCGTCGAAATTCAGCAACACCTATGCCCTCGCCCTGCCGAAAAACGTCGCGGATAAATACCCGCAGATCCACAGCATCAGCGATCTGAACAAGGTGCTGCGCGATGAAGCCAGGACCAACAATCTGGTGGCGCTGGACACCGAGTTCGCCAACCGTTCCGACGGTCTGGATGGCATGGTCAAGCTGTACGACATGAGCCTGACCCGCAAGAACATCCGCCAGATGGACGCCGGCCTGGTCTACACCGCCCTGCGCAACGGCCAGGTGTTTGCCGGCCTGGTCTACACCACCGACGGTCGCTTGAACGCCTTCAAGCTCAAGCTGCTGGAAGACGACAAGCACTACTTCCCCGACTACACCGCCGCGCCCGTGGTGCGCCAGGCCTACCTCGATGCGCACCCGCAATTGGCCGAACAGCTCAAGCCGCTGGCTGAACTGTTCGACGACAACACCATGCGCGAGCTCAATGCACGGGTCGACGTGGATCACCAAAGTCCTTCGTCCGTTGCCGCAGATTTCCTGCGCCAGCATCCAATCAAATAAGGAGGAAAAGCCATGGAATTTCTCAACGCCTTTTCCCACCTCGACTGGGCACAGGTACTGCACCTGACCGGACAACACATCACCCTGGTGGGCATCGCCGTGACCCTGGCGATCGTGGTCGGTGTGCCGCTGGGCGTGTTGATGACGCGTTTCCCGACGCTCGCCGGCCCGCTCCAGGCCAGCGCCACGGTGCTGCTGACCGTGCCGTCGATTGCCCTGTTCGGCCTGCTGCTGCCGTTCTACTCCAAGTTCGGCCAAGGCCTGGGCCCGATGCCGGCCATCACCGCGGTATTCCTGTATTCGCTGCTGCCGATCATGCGTAACACCTACCTGGCCCTGACCAACGTCGAACCGGGCATCCGCGAAGCCGCGCGCGGCATCGGCATGACCTTCGGCCAACGCCTGCGCATGGTCGAACTGCCGATTGCCGTGCCGGTGATCCTCGCCGGTGTGCGCACCGCCGTGGTCATGAACATCGGCGTCATGACCATCGCCGCCACCATCGGCGCCGGCGGCCTCGGCGTACTCATCCTCGCTTCCATCAGCCGCAGCGACATGTCGATGCTGATCGTCGGCGCCGTGCTGGTCAGCCTCCTGGCCATCTTCGCCGACCTGCTTCTGCAATGGCTGCAACGCTCGCTGACTCCAAAAGGACTGCTCAAATGATTGAACTTCAAAACCTCAGCAAGACCTTCCAAAGCAACGGCAAAGACGTGAAAGCCGTGGACTCGGTGAGCCTGACCGTCAATGAAGGCGAAATCTGCGTATTCCTCGGGCCATCGGGTTGCGGCAAGAGCACCACGCTGAAGATGATCAACCGCCTGATCAAACCGACCTCGGGCAAGATCCTGATCAATGGCGAAGACACCACCGGCCTCGACGAAGTGACCCTGCGCCGCAACATCGGTTATGTGATCCAGCAGATCGGCCTGTTCCCCAACATGACCATCGAAGAAAACATCGTGGTGGTGCCCAAGCTGCTCGGCTGGGACAAACAGAAATGCCACGACCGCGCCCGCGAGTTGATGAGCATGATCAAGCTGGAACCCAAGCAATACCTGCATCGCTACCCTCGGGAACTGTCCGGTGGCCAGCAACAGCGGATCGGCGTGATTCGCGCACTGGCCGCCGATGCACCGCTGTTGCTGATGGACGAACCGTTCGGCGCGGTCGACCCGATCAACCGCGAGATGATCCAGAACGAGTTCTTCGAGATGCAGCGGGCGCTGAACAAGACCGTGATCATGGTCAGCCACGACATCGACGAAGCCATCAAGCTGGGCGACAAGATCGCGATCTTCCGCGCCGGCAAACTGCTGCAGATCGACCATCCGGACACCCTGCTGGCGCACCCGGCGGACGATTTCGTCAGCAATTTCGTCGGCCAGGACAGCACCCTCAAGCGTCTGTTGCTGGTGAAAGCCGAAGATGCGGCGGACAACGCGCCGTCGGTAAGCCCGGAAACGCCGGTGGCCGATGCGCTGGAATTGATGGACGAGCATGACCGTCGCTACGTGGTGGTCACCTGTGCCGAGAACAAGGCGCTGGGTTATGTGCGCCGCCGCGACCTGCACCGTCAGAGCGGCACTTGCGGGCAGTATCTGCGTGAGTTCAACGCCACGGCGGCGTATGACGAGCATTTGCGCATCCTGTTGTCGCGCATGTATGAGTTCAATCGCTCGTGGTTGCCGGTGATGGATGCCGAGCGGGTGTTTTTGGGTGAGGTGACTCAGGAGTCGATTGCGGCTTATTTGAGTTCCGGTCGTTCCCGTGGGATGAAGACCAGCATCGTCTCGCCGGCTGAAGCAGTGGTCGCCTGATAACTCGAACCGCCCGGTAAACATGAAAAACTGTGGGAGCCAGCCTGCTGGCGATAGGTCAATCTCAGTCAACTCTGTTTTGATGATGAAATTGTCATCGCCAGCAGGCTGGCTCCCACAGGTTCAGTGTGATTGTTCAGTGATCTGCAGGGCGGCAAGAAATATCAACAGCAATGTTTGAAATTCTTGCCTTGTCAGACCTTCCTTATCAACCAAAATCCCCTTTCACCCCTTCTCTCGCCGCCAACGTCGCCGATGTTGACGCCTTCATACTTCCAGCAAATTGGCGCACAACAGCGTCGAACGTGCAGGTATTTTTAACACTTGAAAATTCTTGGGGAACATCTGTTCGTCATCTCGGTCCGCTACAAAGAGTGATATCCGTGACGCACGTCAGAAGCGTGCACAAACGCGACATTTTTTGTTGATCTCAAGCCCCTCACGCCCTAAAGTTCGCGCCGAACGTCCATGCTGGAAACGATCCATCCGGCTCAAGTACTGACGACGAGACAGCAAGGCCAAGGGAAAGCAGCGCTTCCCCATGGCCTTTTTGCTTTCGGCGACATGCCTTGGGAAGTAGGCGAACCAAAGTGGGGATACGGAGGACGTTCATTTGCACCCATTGATAATTTCAGTTTGCCAGTAGGAGTTCCCAGCATGTCGATCCAGGTCGAAGATTATTTCGCGCGCGAAACCTTTCAGAAAATGAAGGCGTTCGCCGACAAGCAAGAAACCCCGTTCGTGGTGATCGACACCGCGATGATCAGCCAGGCCTACGATGACCTGCGCGCCGGTTTCGAATTCGCCAAGGTCTACTACGCGGTCAAGGCCAACCCGGCCGTGGAAATCATCGACCTGCTCAAAGAGAAAGGCTCGAGCTTCGACATCGCCTCGATCTACGAGCTGGACAAAGTGCTGAGCCGCGGCGTCAGCGCCGACCAGATCAGCTACGGCAACACCATCAAGAAATCCAAGGACATCCGCTACTTCTACGAGAAGGGCGTGCGCCTGTATGCCACCGACTCCGAAGCCGACCTGCGCAACATCGCCAAGGCCGCACCGGGCTCGAAAGTCTACGTACGTATCCTGACCGAAGGCTCGACCACCGCCGACTGGCCTTTGTCGCGCAAATTCGGCTGCCAGACCGACATGGCCATGGACCTGCTGATCCTCGCCCGTGACCTGGGCCTGGTGCCGTACGGCATCTCCTTCCACGTTGGCTCGCAGCAGCGCGACATCAGCGTCTGGGACGCCGCGATCGCCAAGGTCAAGGTGATCTTCGAGCGCCTGAAGGAAGAAGACGGCATCGTCCTGAAGCTGATCAACATGGGCGGTGGCTTCCCGGCCAACTACATCACCCGCACCAACAGCCTGGAAACCTACGCTGAAGAAATCATTCGCTTCCTCAAGGAAGACTTCGGCGACGACCTGCCGGAAATCATCCTGGAGCCGGGCCGTTCGCTGATCGCCAACGCCGGCATCCTGGTCAGCGAAGTGGTGCTGGTCGCGCGTAAATCCCGTACCGCCGTCGAGCGTTGGGTGTACACGGACGTGGGCAAGTTCTCCGGCCTGATCGAAACCATGGACGAAGCCATCAAGTTCCCGATCTGGACCGAAAAGAAAGGCGAGATGGAAGAAGTCGTCATCGCCGGTCCTACCTGCGACAGCGCCGACATCATGTACGAGAACTACAAGTACGGCCTGCCGCTGAACCTGGCCATCGGTGATCGCCTGTACTGGCTGTCGACCGGTGCGTACACCACCAGCTACAGCGCCGTCGAGTTCAATGGCTTCCCGCCGCTGAAGTCGTTCTACGTGTAAGTACCGCTCGCAGAAATCAAAAAGCCCATGACGTGTCATGGGCTTTTTTGTGGGTGATTACAAAATATCGACCCACCACAACCCTGTAGGAGCCGGCTTGCTGGCGATCCAGGCACCGCGGTTAACCAGATATACCGCGTGACCGTTAATCGCCAGCAAGCCGGCTCCTACAGGACCGAGGCGAGTTCGGTGCAGCGGCGGCGGTAATCGTTCGCCAGCATCTGGATGCGCGGATCCGTGGCGCTCATCAGCGCCCCGCTCGCCACCCGCAGAAAATTCAGATTCCCGGTGATCAGCGCCTTACGTAGCCAAACCAGCGCTTGATCGACATTCCCTTCATCAGCCAACACCGCCGCAAAGCTGAACTGCCCGCGAAAATCCCCACCCTCGGCCGAACGCCGATACCAGTCACGGGCTGCTGCCGGATCCGCCGGGCAGACCTGCCCTTCTTCCAGATATCGCCCCAGCAGATTCATCGATTTCGCGTGGCCCAGTTCAGCCGCGCGGCGATAGAGATTGAGCGCCTGCAGCTGATCCTCGACCACCCCACGCCCGGTCGCCAACAGGTTGGCGTAGTTGTACATCGCCCAATCCAGTCCGGCTTCAGCTGCAATTCGATAGTGCTTGGCGGCCTTCGCAGCATCGGCCTCGCAGCCCCAACCATGCTCATGACAACGCCCGAGCATGTTGCGCGCCATCAGATGTCCACGCCGGGCGGCGATGTCAAACCAGCGCACGGCCAGCGGCTGATCCTGGGCGATCCCCTGCCCGTCCAGCAGAATCTGCCCGAGCAACGCCTGGGCATCGAGGAGGTTTTCGCGGGCAGCCATCAAAATGGCTTGGGCAGCACGGGCCGGGCTTTCATCAAGCATGGATTTGAGCGCATCGCCGTCGAAGACTTCCTCGCGACGCAATTGAAAACTCATACCTCGACCCAGCGACGCAACAGGTTGTGATAGGTACCGGTCAGGCGAATCAGCGAAGGGTGATCCGGCACGTCCTCGGTCAACTGCCGGATCGCCCCGTCCATCTCGAATAACAGGGCACGCTGGCTGTCTTCGCGCACCAGGCTCTGGGTCCAGAAGAACGAGGCGTAACGTGTACCTCGGGTAACCGCATTGACCTTGTGCAGGCTGGTGCCGGGGTACAGCACCATGTCCCCAGCCGGCAACTTCACGCGCTGGGTGCCGTAGGTGTCCTGGATTTCCAGTTCGCCGCCGTCGTAGTCCTCGGGTTCGCTGAAGAACAGCGTGGCAGAAAGGTCGGTGCGCACCCGTTCGATACTGCCCTTGGGCTGGCGCACGGCGTTGTCGATGTGGAAGTCGAAACTGCCGCCGGCCGTGTAACAGTTCAGCAACGGCGGAAACACCTTGTGCGGCAATGCCGCCGACATGAACTGCGGATTCTTCCACAGCCGCTCCAGCATGGCCGCGCCGATTTCCTTGGCCAGCGGATGACCTTCCGGCAGCTGCAGGTTGTGCTTGGCCTTGGCCGATTGATAGCCGGCGGTGATCTTGCCATCGGCCCAATCGGCCCGTTGCAAGGCCTCGCGAATGCGCTGCACTTCTTCTTTTTCGAACAAGCCGGGAATGTGCAGCAGCATGGGGCAAGCACCTGAAAGCAAAAGGGTGCCAATGGTATTGATTCTTATTGCCTGTGTAAAACCCGCCAGACGAATGAAACAGCAAAAACCGTAAGGTTAAATTGTAAAGAATGTAAATTCAGTGCGAATAGTAATGTTTCGCAATTGATACGAATACGTGTTTACCCTATATTCCGCCGCCTCAAATCCTTGGGGAGGGGAATAAAAAATGTCACGTCAGCACCCACAACTACCGGTCAGTTCACCGCGTCTGCTCACTTGCGCCATTGGCGTGGCAATCACGGCCGGCTCTGCGGGCCACATGGCTTTCGCCGCCGAAAAAACCGACGAGAAAGCGCCGAGCAACACCATTTCCCTTGGCGCTACCGCGATCACCGGCGAAGCCCAGGACGAGACCTCCTACAACGTCGAGAAAGCCTCCTCGCCCAAGTACACCGCGCCGCTGGTAGACACTCCGCGCTCGATCACCGTCATCCCGCAGCAGGTCCTCAAGGACACCGGCGCCCTGAACATGCAGGACGCACTGCGTACCGTTCCAGGCATCACCTTCGGTGCTGGCGAAGGCGGCAACCCACAGGGCGACCGTCCTTTCATCCGTGGCTTCGATGCCCAGGGGGACACCTACCTGGACGGCGTGCGCGATACCGGTTCGCAGAGCCGCGAAATCTTCGCCGTTGAATCGATCGAAGTGAGCAAGGGCCCGAACTCGGCCATTGGCGGTCGCGGCGCTGCCGGCGGCAGCATCAACCTGGTGAGCAAGAAAGCGCACCTGGGCGACTCGTTCGACGGTGGTTTTACCTGGGGTTCAGACCAGACCCAGCGCTACACCATGGACGGCAACTACCAGTTCTCCGACACCGCTGCCGGTCGTCTGAACCTGATGAGCCACGAAAGCAACGTCGCCGGCCGTGAAAGCGTCGACTACGATCGCTGGGGCGTCGCGCCATCGCTGGCCTTCGGCCTGGGCACCGACACCCGCGTCAACCTTGACTACTACCACCTGGAAAGCAACGACACGCCGGATTCGGGTATTCCCTACACCATCCCGGCCGGTGGCTCCGCTGCCCGTACCAAGTCCAATCCGGACAAGCCTTACGCCGGCGGCGACAGCAGCAACTTCTACGGCCTGACCGATCGTGACTTCCGCAAGGGCCGTACCGACACCGCGACCATCGCCGTCGAGCACGACCTGAACGACGCACTGACCGTCAAGAACACCCTGCGCCACGGCAGCAGCATGCAGGACTACATCCTGACCCAGCCGGACGACAGCAAGGGCAACGTCAACAACGGCACCGTCTGGCGTCGGGCCAACACCCGTGTCAGCAACACCGATACGACGACCAACCAGACCGACCTGTTTGGTGATGTCTACATCGCCGGCTTCAAGAACAGCTTCGCCACCGGTATCGAGTTGAGCCGCGAGGAAAGCAAGAAGTCCTCATACACCGTCAACACCGACACCACGCCGGGGACACCCGCAGCCACCACCACTTGCAACCCGGCAATCATCGGCACACCAAGTGGCTACAACTGCACCTCGCTGGCGAACCCGAACCCGAACGATCCATGGAACGGTTCGATCAGCCGCAACTACGCCGGCACCGACACCACGGGTAAAACCTACGCGCTTTACGTGTTCGACACCTTGACGTTGTCCGATCAGTGGCTGGTGAACATGGGCCTGCGCTACGACCATTTCGACACCGACTACAAGACCTACAACGCCGCCGGCACCACGACTTCCAAGGGCGATGACGTCAGCGAGTTCGTTACCGGTCAGTTCGGTGTGGTCTACAAACCCGCGGAAAACGGCAGCATCTATGCGTCCTACGCAACGTCCGCGACGCCTCCGGGCTCCACGCTTGGCGAAGGTCAGGACGGCAACCCGCTGGGCGGCACTCCGGATCGTAACGGCAACCTGCTGAGCAGCGACATGGAGCCGGAAACCACCAAGAACTACGAAATCGGTACCAAGTGGGATCTGCTGAACGATCGTCTGTCCTTGACCGCGGATATCTTCCGCACCGAGAAAGACAACGCCCGTGTGCAGGTCGATACCACCTCGTACGAAAACGCCGGCAAGACCCGCGTGCAGGGTGTCGAGCTGTCGGCCACCGGCAAGCTCACCGACAAATGGCAAGTCTTCGCCGGTTACGCCTACATGGACAGCGAGCAAGTTGACGGTGGTCCGCTGGGTGCGACCAACGATGGCAACGAACTGCCTAACACCCCGAAAAACAGCGCCAGCCTATGGACGACCTACCAGGTCACGCCGAAGCTGACCATCGGTGGCGGTGCGTTCTATGTCGACGACGTGTTCGGCAGCGTGGCCAACACCACCATGGTCAACGACTATGTGCGTTACGACGCGATGGCCGCCTACAAGCTGACCAAGAACATCGACCTGCAACTGAACGTGCAGAACCTGACCGACGTCACCTACTACGACAAGGCGTTCTCCACGCACTTCGCCAACCAGGCGGCGGGCCGGACTGCGTTGCTGAGCACCAACTTCCACTTCTGATGACTCAAACCTGTAGGCGCTGCCTTTTAAAAGATCGCAGCCTCGTTGCACTCGACAGCTCCTACAGGGCAATGCGTACTCACCTGTAGGAGCTGCCGCAGGCTGCGATCTTTTGATTTTGTTTTTCAAGATCAAAGGATCGCAGCCTTCGGCAGCTCACAGGGGGCCAGCCCCGTTCATCCAGGTGAACGGGGCTTTTGTGTGCAAAGGGAATGTTTCTCGACAACCCACGGCATAATGCGCGCCGTGATGATTACTTTTGAACGAACAAGGCGAGCGACGTGTTGAAGAAAACCCTGTTCCAGTTGCACTGGTTTTTTGGCATCACTGCCGGACTGGTCCTGGCCCTGATGGGCATCACCGGTGCGACGGTCTCGTTTCAGGATGAGATCCTGTCCGCGCTGAACCCTTCCGTGTTGCAAGTCCAGAAGCAAGTCGCTGGCGTGCTGCCACCCGCCGATCTGGTGGAAAAGATCGAAGCGACGACGGGCATGAAAGTCGCAATGCTCTCGGTGGGCATCGACAGCGACACTGCCGCCAAAGTGTTCTTCACTCCGCCAGCGGGCGAGCGGCGCGGCCCCATGCGCTACTTCGACCCCTACACCGGTGAACTGCTGGGCGACGCCACCGGCCAGGGCTTCTTCGGCCTGATGCTGCAACTGCACCGCTTCCTTGCCATGGGCGATACCGGTCGGCAGATCACCGGTGCCTGCACCCTGATCCTGGTGTTCTTCTGCCTGTCCGGCCTGTACCTGCGCTGGCCTCGCCAGTGGAAAAGCTGGCGCGCCTGGCTGACCCTCGACTGGAAGAAAAAAGGCCGCAGCTTCAACTGGGACCTGCACTCGATTGCCGGCACCTGGTGCCTGGTGTTTTACCTCCTGGCCGCGTTGACCGGGCTGTCCTGGTCCTACGAGTGGTACAACAAGGGCCTGACCCGATTGCTCTCCGATTCGCCGCAGAACGAACGCGTGCGCGGCGGACGCGGCCCTGGGCCAAGCGGTCCGGCGCCGACGGCCGATTATTCGGCGATGTGGAGCAGCATCTACAGCGCCGCCGGTCCCGACCTGAGCTTCTACAACACGCGCATGCCCCCCGTGGCCGGGCAACCGGCGACCGTTTTCTACCTGTTGAAAAACTCGCCCCACGACCGTGCGCTGAACCAGATAAGCCTCGACCCGGTGACCGGCGCGATCAAACGCCATGACCGCTACAGCGACAAGAGCGTCAAAGCGCAACTGCTGACCAGCATCTATGCGCTGCACGTGGGCAGCTACTTCGGCATCGTCGGACGCATCATCCTGACGCTCACGGCCTTGAGCATGCCGCTGTTCTTCATCACCGGCTGGCTGCTGTACCTGGATCGTCGACGCAAGAAACGCCAGATCAAGGACGCCCGCAAAGGCCTGGCCCAACCCGCCGGCGACACCCCGGCATGGCTGATCGGTTTCGCCAGCCAGAGTGGCTTTGCCGAGCAACTGGCCTGGCAGACTGCCGGCCAGTTGCAGGCTGCTGGCCTGCCAGTCAACGTGCAGCCGTTGGCCACTGTCAGCGAGCAGGATCTGCAGGGCTCAAGCAATGCGCTGTTCGTGGTCAGTACCTTTGGCGACGGCGAGGCCCCGGACAGCGCCCGCGGTTTCGAACGCAAGGTGCTGGGCCGTGCGTTGAGCCTCGACAGCCTGAACTACGCCGTGCTTGGGCTCGGCGACCGGCAGTATCAACACTTCTGCGGGTTCGCCCACCGCCTGCACAACTGGCTGGGCGAGCACGGCGGCAAGACCTTGTTCGCGCCGGTGGAAGTCGACAGTGGCGACCCCTATGCCTTGCGTCACTGGCAGCAGCAACTCGGCCAGCTGACCGGCCAGGCGCCGATCGACTCCTGGCAGGCCCCGCGATACGACAACTGGACCCTGACCCGTCGCGAGCTGCTCAACCCGGACAGCTGCGGTGCCCCGGTGTACCTGATTGGCCTGGCCGCCCCCACCACCAGCAGTTGGCTGGCCGGTGACCTGGTGGAAGTGCTGCCACGCAATTGCCCTTGGGCCATCGAACACTTCCTCGACGGCCTGGGGATCGACGGCCGCGCCACGATTGAACTCGATGGCTTGGCGCAAACCCTGGAGCAGGCCCTCGCCGGTCGCCAACTGCCCGAGAACCGTACGCACCTGGTCGGCTTGCATGCCCAGGCGCTGGTGGATGCGCTGGTGCCGTTGGCGATGCGCGAATACTCCATCGCCTCGATTGCCGCCGATGGTGTCCTGGAGCTGATCGTGCGCCAGGAGCTGCATCCCGATGGCAGCCTTGGCGTCGGTTCCGGCTGGCTGACCGAACACGCCCCTGTGGGCGGCAGCATCAGCCTGCGGGTGCGGCGCAACAGCGGCTTTCACCTGCCCAATGAACCGGTGCCGATGATCCTGCTGGGCAACGGCACCGGCCTCGCCGGCTTGCGCAGCCTGCTCAAGGCGCGCATTGCCGATGGCCAACAGCGTCACTGGCTGTTGTTCGGCGAGCGCAATCGTGAGCACGACTACCTGTGTCGCGATGAGCTGCAAGAGTGGTTGATTGCCGGCGATCTCGAGCGCCTGGACCTGGCGTTTTCCCGGGACCAGGCCGAGAAGATCTACGTGCAGGATCGCCTGCGCGAATCGGCCAATGAGCTGAAGAAATGGCTGGCGGACGGTGCGGTGATCTACATCTGCGGCAGCCTGCAGGGCATGGCCTCAGGCGTCGATCAAGTGCTCAACGATGTACTCGGCGCTGCCGAGGTCGAGCGCCTGATCGAACAGGGCCGCTACCGCCGCGACGTCTACTGACCCCGCACGTCCTTGTAGGAGCTGCCGCAGGCTGCGATCTTTTGATTTTTTTTCAACATCAAAAGATCGCAGCCTGCGGCAGCTCCTACAGGAGGATGGGATTGGTGTTGTTACAGAGGTTGCAACTTCTGCTCGAACACCGCCACCCCCTCCAGATCCCGCAACACCACACTCAACTCCCCGCTCTGCCCGTCGATGTTCACCTCGCCAAAAAACTGGAATCCGCCAAACGGCGACATGTTGTGCACCGGTGGCGCTTTCTCGAACACCACTTCAGGACCGAAGGTTCTGTCCAGCGTATCCGGGCCGAAGCTCCCCGCATTCAGCGGCCCCGCGACAAACTCCCAGAACGGTTCGAAGTCCTGGAACGCGGCACGGTCCGGGTGATAGTGATGCGCCGCGCAATAGTGCACCTCCGCCGTCAGCCAGACAAAATTGCGCACCTGCTGCGCCCGCAGAAAACCCAGCAGCTCGGCGATTTCCAGCTCCCGCCCCTGAGCCGGTCCGGGGTCACCGTTGGCCACCGCTTCCCAGCGCGTTACGCCGGGGCTGACCTTGCCATCCGGTGCGCCGAGGCCAATCGACATGTCGGCGGCGATGACTTTCCATTGGGCCTTGGACGCTTTCAACGAAGCCTTCAACCAGTCCAGTTGTTCGCGCCCAAGAAACGGTTTGGCATCGCCCAGGTTGGCGTCATTGGCCCCGCGATAACTGCGCATGTCGAGCACGAACACATCGAGCAACGGGCCGTAACTCAGTTGACGATAAATCCGTTTGCCACCCTCGGCGGACTGCCATCGCATCGGTGCATATTCAAGCCAGGCCTGACGTCCACGACTGACCAGGCTGTGGATATCTTTGTTGGCGTAGCGCACACCCAGCGCTATGCCCGGAGACCAGTTGTTCACCACTTCGTGGTCATCCCATTGCCAGATCTGCGGGACTTCGGCGTTGAAGCGGCGGATGTTTTCGTCCATCAGGTTGTAGCGGTAATTGCCACGGAAATCGTCGAGGCTTTTGGCGACCCTGCTCTTCGCCTCGCTGGTAATGTTGCGCCACACCCGGCCGCCCTCGGTGAGGAGCTGCGCCGGTATCGGGCCGTCAGCATAGATGGTGTCGCCGCTGTGGATAAAAAAGTCCGGCAGGCGCAGGCGCATCGCTTCGTAGATGCGCATGCCGCCGATGTCTGGATTGATACCGTAGCCCTGGCCAGCAGTGTCGCCGCTCCAGACGAAACGAATGTCGCGCCGGGTCTGGGGCACGCTGCGCAGGTGGCCGAACCACGGCTCGCTGGCGACGCCGCTCTGGGCGTCTTCGAATTGCACGCGATAGAAAATCGCCTGGTCGGCGGGCAGGCCGGTGAGATCGACCCGCGCCGTGAAGTCGCTGCGGGCGTCTGTCAGCGCCGAGACGAAGCGCCGGGGGTTGGGAAAAAGACTGCGGGTGTCCCACTCCACCACCATGCGTGCGGGGCGATCGCAGCGGCTCCAGACGATCGCTTTATCGCCCTGCAAGTCGCCGGACTGCAAGCCATCGGTGAGTTGCGGACGATCCTTGACCGACGCGATCACCGCCGGTGCCAGGCTCGGCATCAACAAACCGGCACCGAGCGCCTGGATGACACGCCGCCGACCGGAGTCGAATTCGCTCATGGTGTTCTCCCGGAAAAAAGATCGCAGCCTTCGGCAGCTCCTACAGGGGAATGCATTCCAATGTAGGAGCTGCCGAAGGCTGCGATCTTTTGATCTATGCCTTGACGGGCTCCAACGCCAACTCCACCCCCTCCGGCCGCTTGACCAGCGCATACACCACCGCCGTCAACAAACTCCCGGCAACAATCGCCAGCAGATACAGCAGCGCATGGTTGATCGCATTCGGAATCGCCAACACGAACAACCCGCCATGGGGCGCCATCAGCTTGCAGCCGAAGTACATCGACAACGCACCGGTCAGCGCACCGCCGGCAATGCTCGCCGGGATCACCCGCAGCGGGTCCTTCGCGGCAAACGGAATTGCGCCTTCGGAGATGAAGCACAGCCCCAGCACCAGCGCCGCCTTACCCGCCTCGCGTTCAGTCTGGGCGAACTTGCGCCGGGCGATGAAAGTGGCGATGCCCAGGCCGATCGGCGGCACCATGCCGGCGGCCATTGTCGCCGCCATCGGTGCATAACTCGACGACGCCAGCAACCCGACCGAAAACGCATAGGCAGCCTTGTTGATCGGCCCGCCGAGGTCGACGCACATCATGCCGCCCAGCAACACGCCGAGCAGAATCGCGTTGGTGGTGCCCATGCTGTCGAGGAAGTGCGTAAGCCCGGCGAGCATGCCCGCCACCGGTTTGCCGACCACGTAGATCATCACCAGGCCGGTGAACAGGCTCGCCAGCAACGGGATGATCAGGATCGGTTTCAGTGCCTCAAGACTCTGCGGCAACCGTGCATAACGATTGATCGCCTGCGCCGCGTAACCGGCGATAAAACCGGCGATGATCCCGCCGATGAACCCGGCGCCCAGGGTACTCGCCAGCAACCCGCCAATCATCCCCGGCGCCAGGCCCGGACGGTCGGCAATCGAGTAGGCGATATAACCCGCCAACAACGGCACCATCAGCTTGAACGCAGTCTCGCCGCCGATCTGCATCAGCGCCGCCGCCAGCGTCCCCTCTTCCTTGAACGCGGTAATGCCGAACACGAACGACAAGGCGATCATCAAGCCGCCCGCCACCACCATCGGCAACATGAACGACACGCCGGTCAGCAGGTGTTTGTAGACGCCGGTCTTCTCTTGCCTGGCTGGCCCCTTGGCACCGGTCGAGGCGGTTTCCTGCTTGCCTTCGGCCAGCGCTTTATTCAGCGTTGCCTCAGCCTGCTTGAGAGCAATGCCGGTGCCGCAACGGTAAATCTTCTTGCCGGCAAAACGATCGGTGGCGACTTCGATGTCCGCCGCCAGCAGTACCACATCGGCGTCGGCAATCGCGTCGCTGCTCAGCGGGTTGCGTGCGCCGACCGAGCCCTGGGTTTCCACCTGCAAGTCATAGCCCAGGCGCTTGGCCGCTTGCTGCAAGGCTTCGGCCGCCATGAAGGTGTGGGCGACACCGGTCGGACAGGCCGTCACGGCAACCAGTCGCGGCGCGTTCTTGACCACGGCCACCGGCTCGACCACGGCTTGAGGTGCGACATACACCTGAGCCTCTTCAGCGCCACGACGCAGCACCGCTTCGACATCTTGCAGCGCCTGGGCCGGGGTGCTCTGGAACAAGCGCTTGCCGACGAAGCGCGACATATCCACAGGCGCGCTGGTCACCAGCAACACCCATTCGGCCGCGTCGATCGTGGCCGCCGACAATTGCCGTTCGGGGTGCGCCGCATCGCTGATCTCGACACTGGTGCTCCAGCCCTGACGCTGGGCCGCCGCATCGAGCAAGCGGGCACACAGCACACTGGTGACCATGCCGTTCGGGCAGGCAGTAACAATGGCTAACTTCATGACCAACCCTCTTATTGTTCTGTCAGGGGGCGCACGCGCACACCCTGTTCGAGCTGCGCCAGTTGCGCCGCATCGCTGATACCGAAACCGATCTGGGTGACCGCCATCGCGGCGATCGCCGTGGCGGTGCGCAACGTCTGCTCCGGCGTGTCGGCGCTGACCAGGCCATGCAGCATGCCGGCCAGCAGCGAATCACCCGCTCCGACCGTGCTGGCGACACTGACCTTGGGGGGCGTGGCGTGCAGCGCCGAACCGACACTGAACCAGTTCACGCCTTCAGCGCCGTGGGAGATCACCACATGTTCAATGCCTTGGCCGTGCAGACGGCTGGCGGCTTGCGCCTGGGCCATCACCGACACCACCTCGCCACCGAGCACTTCAGCCAGCTCCTCGGCATTGGGCTTGATCAACCATGGACCGGCCTTGAGCGCGGCACGCAAGGCCGGCCCACTGGTGTCGAGGGCCACCTTCAGGCCCAGGCCTTTCAAGCGCACGATCAACGCCTGCAACCACTGCGGGCTGATGCCCTGGGGCAGGCTGCCGGCCACCACGACCGCGTCATGCCCAGGTGCAATCCGCTCGAGTCGCTCGAGCAAGGCCTGCTGCGCCTCAGCACTGACCAGCGGACCCGGACCATTGAGGTCGGTGATGCGCCCATCGCTTTCCGCCAGTTTGATATTGCTGCGAGTCTCACCGGGAACCCGGATAAAGGCATCGACAAAACCGCGTTTGGCGAACAGGGTTTCGAACGCCTGCGGATTGTCTTCGCCGAGGAAGCCGCTGACCGTCAGTTGATGCCCCAGGTCTGCCAGCACTTGCGCCACGTTCACCCCTTTGCCGGCGGCGTGGGTGTGCATGGCGTCGCTGCGGTTGACCTGACCGGCCTCCAGGCGCGACAACTCGACCGTAAGGTCCAGCGCAGGGTTCAGGGTCAGGGTCAGAATCTTGGCCATTACAGGGCCTCCACTAATTCACGTACTTCATTGGCGCTGCCCACGAGCAGGGCTTGTTGGGCCAGCGTGCGGGCCTGGGCGAGACTGAGCTCGCGAATTCGCGCCTTGACCTCGGCAATGCTGCGCCCGCCGACACTGAGCTCATCCACACCCAGGCCGACCAGCACCGGCACCGCCAGCGGATCGGCCGCCAGCTCGCCGCACACGCCCACCCACTTGCCATGGGCATGGGCCGCGCGCACGGTGATGTCGATCAGTTGCAGCACCGCCGGATGCAAGCCATCCGCCTGGGCCGACAAGGTCGGATGGCCACGGTCGATGGCCAGGGTGTATTGCGTCAGGTCATTGGTGCCGACGCTGAAAAAATCGACTTCCCTGGCCAGCACCGGCGCCAGCAAGGCGGCCGATGGCACTTCGATCATGATCCCCAATTGCAGGTCCGCCACCGGTATTTCCAGGCGCAGGCGCTCGGTCATGTCCCGGGCCTGGCGCCACTCGTCGACGCTGCCGACCATCGGGAACATGATCCGCAGCGGACGGTTGTCGGCGGCGCGCAGCAAGGCGCGCAACTGCGCTTCCATGATCTGCGGCCGTTGCAGGGTCAAGCGAATGCCGCGCACGCCGAGGAACGGGTTTTCTTCCTTGGCGATCGGCCAATACGGCAGCGGTTTATCGCCGCCCACATCCAGAGTGCGCACCACCAGCGGCCGACCGGCCAGGCCATCGAGCACGCGGCGGTATTCGGCTTCCTGGGTCGCCTCGTCCGGCGCTTGCGGGTGGGCCATGAAAATAAGCTCGGTGCGCAGCAGACCGATGCCTTCGGCGCCCTGCTCCACCGCGCTGGTGACGCCGGCGCTTTCGCCGATGTTGGCGAACACTTCAACGGCGTGACCGTCGGTGGTCAACGCCGGTTGATGGCGTTGCTCGGCGGCGGCTTTCAGGCGTTGTTCGCGGGTGTCGCGCTCTACGGTGGCGCGTTGCAACGTGGCGGCATCAGCGTCTACATGCAGGCGACCGCGCTGGCCATCGATCAACAACGGCGTACCCGGCGCCAGCAGTAACACCGCCGCGCCGGCGCCGACCAGCGCTGGAATCCCCAGGGCCCGCGCCACAATCGCGCTGTGGGCGGTGGCACCACCCCGGGCGGTGAGAATGCCGGCGACCCGGATCGGATCAAGCCGCGCCACGTCGGACGGGCCGACTTCGTCCATCACCAGAATGTACGGTTGTTCAGGTTCACTCAGGGTTTCGACACCACTGAGTTGCGCCAGCACCCGTCGACCGATATCACGCAGGTCGGCGGCGCGCTCGGCGAGCAGGGCGTCCTGCAAGGATTCCTGTTGCCGGGCGGCGGCTTCGATCACCGACATCCACGCCGCTTCCGCGCTTTCGCCCTGCTTGAGACGGGTGTCGACTTCATCGGTCAATTCCGGATCGTCGAGCATTTCCTGGTGGGTGATGAAAATCTCGCGGATAGCCTTGGCCTTGCTGCGCTCGATCAAGCCGCCGATGTCCTGGCGAACGTGCGCCAACGCTTGCTTGAGACGCTCACGCTCGATGCCGGCGGATTCTCCGCGCAGCGGGTAATCGATGGTTTGCAGCACCTGGATATGCGCCGGGCCGATGGCGATTCCCGGGGCGGCCGCGATGGCCTGCACCAGACTGCCGGACGCCGGGGCGAGCAGCACCTGGGCCACCTCGACAATCTCTTCACGCGGCTGACTCATCGGTGGCAGCGGCTCGACTTCTTCACCAAGGCCTTCTTCGATGGCGGCCAACAAGGCGGGCAAGGCGTCGGCAGCAATGCCTGGCTCGGCGATGATTTCCAGCACCTGGCCACGACGGGCGCCGAGGCTGAGCAGTTTGCTCAGGCTCTTGACCGACACCGCGCTGTCCTGGCCATCGACGATGCGGATACGAATCTCACCCTCAAAACTCTTCGCCAGTTGCGCGAGGATTTTCGCCGGACGGGCATGCAGGCCGTGGGCGTTGGCCAGCGTTATGCGCGCGCTCGGCCAATCGGCTGGCAGCTCACCACCCAGCACTTCCAGCACGGCGCGGCAACTGGTGGCGCGGCCTAACTCATGGCCGCGACCTTCTATCAGCAACGCACACAGCCGTTCGAGCAACGCTTGATGGGCCTCGCCAAGACTGGCCAGACAAAATAAACCGTTCAGCGGTTGGCCGAGGTAACGCAGCGGTTTGTCCGGGGTGACGAACGCCAGGCCCGGGCGCTTGACCGTTTGCTCACTGTGCAGCCACCACAGGCCATCGCCCAGCGGCAGCGCTTCAACCTGCTGCAACACGGCGGAGAAACCGTTGCTGACGCAGTCGGCCTGACGCAGCAAACGCGCGCCGCGCCAGACCAACTCCTCGAAATCTTCGGCGGCAACGCCCAGGCCGATCATCTGCGCATCCAGCGCCAGCTCCTGCGGCGCCCCTTGCAGCAATTTCAGCAGGGCCTCGGCGGAACCGGCGCGGCGCAAGGCCTGGCCCAGATCAGTTTCACCGAGGGCACGGGTCAGCAGTTGCAACAGGCGCAGGTGTTCGTCGGACTTGGCGGCAATACCAATCGCCAGGTAGACAATCTGTCCGTCGCCCCAGTCCACGCCGTCGGGGAATTGCATCAGGCGTACGCCTGTGGAAAACACCTGATCGCGGGTTTCGGGCGTACCGTGGGGGATGGCAATACCTTGTCCGAGAAAGGTCGAGCCCTGCGCTTCGCGTGCCTGCAAGCCGGCGAGGTAGCCCTCGTCAACCAGGCCATCGGCAACCAGGTGCCGGGCCAGCAGTTGCAGCGCGGCGGACTTATCCACAGCCGACTGGCCCATGGATATCTGCTCTATGGTGAGCTCGAGCATGCTTTCTCCTGTTGGCACCCTTGGGGCGCCAGGTATTGTTTTTGAATGATTCAGCTTAGGCCTTTGTCTTTAAACAATCTTTGGTGGTTTCGCGGCAGAACCGGCCAAAGCAGCCATTAATGTAGAAAATACGCTTGCTGAATCGTTTAATCTAGAGTGATTGGCACGTTACTCGATAATGTTGCATCGTTGAAGCCCAACTTGTCGGATGCGTTGTGACAAAGGTCGCCTGCCTGAATCGGGTAGGATTGGTGAAAATGTCGAGGCAACCTCGAGAAAACAAGGAATAGCGGGTTGAAACTCAGTGATATAGCCCAGCTGGCCGGTGTGTCTGTCACCACCGCCAGCTACGTCATCAATGGCAAGGCCGAACAGCAACGCATCAGCAGCGCTACCGTCGAGCGCGTGCGCGCGGTGGTCGAAGAACATGGCTTCACGCCTAATCCCCAGGCGGCCGGCCTGCGCAGTCGCCACACCCGAACCTTGGGCTTCATTCTGCCGGACCTGGAAAACCCCAGTTACGCGCGGATCGCCAAGCTCCTGGAACAAGGTGCCCGGGCGCGTGGCTATCAGCTGTTGATCGCCAGCTCCGACGATGCACCCGACAGTGAACGGCAACTGCTGCAACTGTTCCGCGCCCGTCGCTGTGATGCCCTGATTGTCGCCAGTTGCCTGCCGCCGGGCGACGACAGCTATCGCCTGCTGCAAACCAAAGGCATTCCGATCATCGCCATCGACCGGGTCATGGAGCCCGAGTATTTCTGCTCGGTGATCAGCGACGACCGCGAGGCCAGCCTGCATCTGACCCGGAGCCTGCTTGATCCGCTGCCCAAACAGATCGCCTTGATCGGTGCCCGCCCCGAGTTGAGCATCAGCCAGGAACGGGCCGCCGGCTTCAAGGAGGCCTTGATCGGGTACGACGGCGAGGTCCTGATCGAACACGGTGATTCGTTCAGCCGTGAATGCGGCAAACAGTTGATGGAAGAATTGCTCCAGCGCGTAGGGCATTTGCCAGAAGCCCTGGTGACCACGTCCTATGTCCTGCTGCAGGGCGTGTTCGATGCATTGCACGACTTCCCGCTGAAAACCCGTCCGCTGCGCCTCGGCACATTTGGTGACACCCAGTTGCTGGATTTCCTGCCGCTGCCGGTGAATGCCATGGCACAGCAACACCAGTTGATTGCCGACAAGGCTCTCGCACTGGCTCTGGCCGCCATCGAGCAATCCGATTACCAACCCGGTGTGCAGGCCATCGCGCGGACGTTCAAACAACGTATTCGCCAGGACTGAGCCATGGACCTGATCGACACCCACACTCACCTGGACTTCCCCGACTTCGACGCGGATCGTCAGGCGCTGATGGCCGAAAGCCGCGCACTCGGGGTGCGGCAGATGGTGGTGCTGGGGGTTTATCAGGGCAATTGGCAACGTGTCTGGGACCTGGTGCAAAACGATCCGGACCTGCATGCGGCCTTGGGTTTGCACCCGGTGTATCTGGAGGATCATCTTCCTGAGCACCTTACCGAGCTGGGCGACTGGCTGACGCGATTGGCTGGCCATCGCCAGCTGTGTGCGGTGGGCGAGATCGGCCTGGACTACTTCATCGAAACCCTGGATCGCGAACGTCAGCAAGCGCTGTTCGACGCGCAACTGCAACTGGCGGTGGATTTCCACCTGCCCGCGCTGATTCATGTGCGCCGCAGTCATGCGGCCGTGATTGCCACGCTTAAACGCTTCAAATTGAAACGCGCCGGGATCATTCATGCCTTCGCCGGCAGCCAGGAAGAAGCCCGCGAATACATCAAGCTCGGTTTCAAGCTCGGTCTCGGAGGTGCGGCGACCTGGCCCCAGGCACTGCGCATGCACCGGGTGCTCGCGCGGTTGCCGCTGGAATCGGTGGTGCTGGAAACCGACTCGCCGGACATGGCACCGGCGATGTTCCCCGGCCAGCGCAACAGCCCGGCGCACTTGCCGGCGATCTGCACGGCGCTGGCGCAAATCATGTCGCTCGCCCCCGAACAACTGGCCGCCGCCAGCACCGCCAATGCCCGTGAACTGTTCAACTGGTGATCAGTCGACGTGGGCCTTGGCGGCCTCGAGAATCAGCGTCATGTGCTGACGCTGACGGGCAAATCGAAGGGCAACGAAGTAGACGAAAATCGCGCCCAGCGAAAAATTCAGCTGTTCCACGACGCTGAATATACCGATCCATTCCAGTACCAGCACCACCAGCAATGTGGTGCAAATCGTGACCAACAGGCTTGCCTTCAACATGGCTATCGAGTCCAGGGACTTGAAGCGCCTGATCTGTTTCGGGTCGCACAGTTGCAGGGTTTTCTGGCAGTGCGAACAGGTGAATGCTTCGTTGATTGCAATGGGAGTTGCCAGGGTTTAAGCAACAGCGTGCGCTGGCAATGTGCACAGCGACCCTGGATTCCAAGTGTTGCAACAGCCATAACCGTGCCTCCTCCAAGCGGTCAGTGAAGTGGATACTCCTTCATTGAAGCCGAAAAACCAGAGCCCGGAGGAAAACAGGAGGTTTCCTCCAGGCATTGGGAAGAGGTACTACAGAGCTTTCAGACCCGGAACGCGCTGATCAGCTGTTTGAGCTCGACCACCTGCGCCGAAAGCGCTCGACTGGCATCCTCGGTCTGGTGCGCACCTTCGGCCGTGCGCTCTCCGGCACGATTGATCTCGACGATGTTCTGGTCAATGTCATGGGCGACTGCGGTCTGCTGTTCCACAGCCGCGGCGATCTGCTGGTTCTGGTCGACGATCATGCCGACCGCCCCAAGGATATTTTCCAGGGCCTGCTGGACCTTTTCCGACTGCCCCACCGTGCCGCTGGCCATCTCATGGCTGACGCCCATCGCCTTGACCGCGGCCCCGACACCGCCGTGCAGCTTGGCGATCATCTGTTCGATCTCTTCGGTCGATTGCTGGGTGCGCTTGGCCAGCGTGCGGACTTCATCCGCCACCACCGCAAACCCGCGACCCTGCTCACCCGCCCTGGCAGCCTCGATAGCGGCATTGAGCGCCAGCAGGTTGGTCTGTTCGGCGATGCTCTTTATCACCTCCAGCACACGGCTGATGGACTGACTGTCGCTGGCCAACTGGTTGATCACCTGCACCGATTGGTCGATTTCGCTGGCCAGTGCCGCGATGCTGCCCTGCTGCGACTGCACCAGCCCACGACCGCTCACCGTTTCGTCGTTGACGCTGTGGGCGCTGCTGACGGCGGCGGCCGCGCTGCGCGCCACCTCCAGGGAAGTGGCCGACATCTGGTTCATCGCCGTGGCGACCTGCTCGATCTGCGAGCGCTGCCCGGCCACGGCCTGGTTGCTTTGCGCCGAGACACTCTCGACTTGCCCAGCCTGGCGCTCGACTTCGCCGACCGTCTGCCCGACACGCTCGATCAAGTCATGGATCTTTTTCACGGTGCCGTTGAACACCTCGCCCAACTCACCCAGTTCATCACGGCTGTGGGCATTGAAGGTGACCGTCATGTCGCCAGCCGCCACCTTGTCCATGACCGCGCCAAGACGCTTGAGGGTGGTGCGGGTGGAGGCGTAGAAGGCGCCGTAAAGATAAAAGATCAGTACGAACACCACCGACAGCGCAACGGCCTGCAGGATCATGTGCGTGCGGTTCTGGTCCAGGCGCTGTTGCAACTGGGTACCGAGAAATTTCAAGGTGGCTTCATTGAGCTGGTAGGTCTGGCCCATCAGCGTCGAGACCTGATCGTAAAAGGCTAGCCACGGTGCATCGAGCGTGTCGGCCATCACCACTTGCTCTTCGAACAGTTCACTGGCCTTTTTCAACGAGGCCTTGCTGCTGTCAGCCGGGGTAGCCAGGGCTTCACGCGCGGCATTGCTGGAGCCCGTGGCATCCTGCAGCTTCAGGCCATACTCGGCCTGGAGCTTTTCGATTTGCGCGAGCAATTCATCAAAACGCGTACTCGACGACGAATTTAGAAACCCCTGGCCCAGCGAAGCGGAGCCCAATGCACGGCCTTCGCCGAGCATCTGGGTGATGCGCGGGGTGATGCTGGTGACGAGTTCGCTCAGCTGGCGCATGTCACTCTGGCTGTCGTGACTCAGGCCGGCCTGGCTGGCGATAATCTGGCCGAAGACCTGGGCATTGCCGACCAGTTTGCCGATCAGTGCACTTTTGCTTTGCAGGGATTTTTCCGTCTGCTGGGCCTTGAACGCGCTGATCATTTCATCGCGCTTGCCATCGAACAATGCGATCTGCTCGGGATCGGTGGCCATCGCCGTCAACCCCTGCAAGCGTGCCAGAACGCCTTGTTCCAGCGTATTGATCTGCGCCTCGAGATTCGCCGCCTTGCCGGATTGGCCCAGGGCGACGTTGATCTGCACAAGATTGTTCAGGGTCTCCAGATCACGCCGTAATGCGAGGCTGCTGCCCAACAGGTCCAGGCTCTGCAGTTCGACCCGGGTGCCCTGGAATTCGCGATAGGAGTCACGCACCAGGTAGAAGTTGGTGACCAGCATTGGCACCAGGAACAGTACGCTGATCAGGCTGAACTTCATGCCAAAACTCAGGCGGTTCATCAGCGCGACGGCGGGATAGAGCAAGCTCTTCACTGGAAGTCTCCCTTGGATTTCTTATTTTTATGGGTGGGCGCAGCGAGACAGCAGATAGCCACTATTCGGCGCTATCTCTGTATAGCGTAAATCAGGGGGATGTTTTGTAACTTAAGGTTAACGGTGCGCACAAATTCTTGCTGGCGCAGGCAGGGAACCGTGTACCAGGTTCTGCGCTGTGGGCAACCCGGTTAACCCTGTAGGAGCGAGCTTGCTCGCGAAAAACCTGAGAACACCGCAGGGTGTCAGGCTCCACGCGTCATCGTTGACCTCCATCGCTGGCAAGCCAGCTCCTACAGTGGGTCGGGTGCATCCGCGAGCATGCGGCGACTCGGTAAGCCGGCTCCTACGGCAACACAGTCCACAACGCAAACCCCGCATACCAGAGCACTGCCGCCCGCAGCAGCAACTCCCAGATACGGTCAAGATTGTGGATACCCTCAGGCCCGACCACCGGCGCTGGAATTTCACCGGCCACCAGTCCGACCCTTTCGATCAGTTGGGCGGCGCTGATGTTCCAGTTCAGCAGTTCGTGCAGCATCACCCGGCTGACCGCGACAAAGTTGCCGACCAGGGCAAGGCTGGCGGCCAACAGACGCACTGGCACCCAGTCGAATGCATGGCGCAGTTGCGCGGCGCGCTCGACCACGGCGGGGTTTTGCCCGTGTTCTTCGGCCAGGGCCAGCAATCGATAGCTCAGCGCGGCGACCGGCCCCAGCAGGAAGTACCAGAAAATGATCGCGAAAAAGCTCTGGTAGGCCTCCCACAGCAAATGCCCTTCGACCCGCTCCAGCAGTTGCTCGGCATTGTCGGCGCAGATGTCCAGGTCACGCTTGGCCACATGGGCCGCCGCTTGCAGGTCTTCGCGACGCCAGGCATCGCGGAAGGGACCGAGACCGGCCAGCAGATCACCGCGACCCAGGCTGTAGATCACCACCAGCAAATGCACCGGCAGCGCCAACAGGCCGTAGGCGACTGGGTCGAGCACCACCAGCAGCAAGCCCAGCAACGCCACCGGAAACAACACCAGCACCGCCAGGACCAGCCACGGACGGTTCACCAGGCGCGGGCCGAGTTCAAGCTTGTGCAGCTCGCGAATCCAGCCAGCGTCGCGTTGAACCCGATGGCGCAGGGCCGAAAATTTCTCGATCCACACCGCCAACAGCAACACCAGAAAACTCATTATCCTTCCTCTTGTGCCAGGGCTGCCCGATAGCGTGCCCAGTCGAACGCGGGCCCCGGATCAGTCTTGCGCCCGGGGGCGATGTCGCTGTGCCCGCAGATACGTTGCGTGGTGATTGCCGGAAACGCCGACTGCAGCTGGCGGGTCAGGGTCGTCAACGCTCGGTATTGCGCATCGTCGAATGGCAGATCATCCGTGCCTTCGAGTTCGATGCCTACGGAAAAATCGTTACAGGTTTCCCGCCCCTCGAAACTCGAAACACCCGCATGCCAGGCACGCTCAAGGCAAGAGACAAACTGAGTGACGGTCCCGTCACGCTCGATCAGAAAATGCGCAGACACCCGCAGGTCGGCAATCCCTTGAAAGTAGGGATGCTCCGTGACATCCAGACGATTCTGGAAAAACTCCTGCACCTTGCCAGTCTTGAACTGCGCTGGCGGCAGGCTGATGTTATGAATCACCAGCAGGGAAATTTCGCCCTCGGGGCGCGCATTGAAGTTGGGCGAGGGGCATAAATGCACACCCTTGCACCAACCGCTCGCGGGGTCCAGCTGCATACAGATTCCTTCACGACGACTGTGTTGGCACCCAGTATGCCGCGATAGCCCACCGGGGGCGATCACTAGACGCGATTGAGGCGCTGCAGTTTTGCGATCACCGACGCCAGGGCGCGTTCAAACAATGCGCTATCCTCGAGCACGCGAGCAGTGTCGGCGGGACTTTCCCCAGCCGTAGGCAGAGTGAATGGCTCCAACACCTCGACCATCGCCGTCGCACCTGGTGAATGCCCTGGATGCTCGAACAATTGAACGTGCAAGCGCTCCAGCTCGCTGAAAAACTTGCTCGTGGCAAACGGATCGAACGCCGAACTGCTCAGTCCCTCGCGCAATGACTTGAGCAACCCCGGGACCAGCGTCAACAAATGCTCTCGTGCATCGGGCAGGTCATGACGCTGGACGCTCCAGATCAATTGCACCATGGTCTGCACATCAGCCTGCCACGGCAGCGACAGATGGCCATGCTTGAGGCAGGTCATCAGCAAAACGTTGCTCCAGGCGTCTTGCACGAACGCCAGCACACTTTGTGGCAATTTCTTGCCCAGCAGCGCCTGATTCAAAGCCTGCTCGACTCGCTGGCGGGCCAAAGCGGTTCTGCCGCGACTTTCCTCGGCATCACGAATCCGCTGCTCAAGCAATTCCCTGCGACGGCGTTCGTCACGGGCGAACGCAAGGAATTCATTCAGCAGTTCAGAAAATATCGCCGGGTCGTCGACAAACTCGTCCAAAAAACGCTGCGCCACTTGCTCGATGCGCCGGTACAGACTGTCGCGCTCATGATCACCGGCCTCGGCCTCAGGAGAATTGGCAATGCTCGCGCGCACCTGCAACAACAGGTCCTGCAGCGCCGCCAGTACCGCGGGCACGATCTCATCAGCCTGCGGATCTGCTGACGTGGCAACCGTACCGGCGCTGGCGTTATCCGTTGTGGAGATGGTCGGGGCGGGCGTGAGGCCAGGTAGCACACCGGTGGCGACCAGCAGTTGGTTGGCCTGGGCGTAAAGCTGGCCGGCGCCACTGAGCACATAGCGATCAAACAGCTTGAGGATAATCAGCTTGACCTTGATGTCCACGCCCAGGTGGCGTCCGGCCCCAAGGAAGCACTGGCAGAGCATCGTCGGCCCCAGGGGATTGTTCTGCTCGATCAGCGTCCTGCCCAGCAACGTGCTGAGGCGGGCGGTGAGTTGGTCAAGGGCAAATCCGTCGCGATAGAGCACCTGATTGACCATCGCATCCAAAGCCTGGTTACGCCCCAGCCCGTCATCCGGCAGCGCCCCACGGGTATCGGCAGACAATGACCGAGGCAGGGCCCTGTAAGCGAGGTCGCAGTGACCGAGGCTGATGAACGCCTCGAAGAATTGCTCGAAAAACAACCGCTCGATGCTTTTGCGCTTCAAGCGCAAATCGCGCGTCGCCTCAAACAACAGGTTCTGCTCAACATCATCGAGTGCCCGGTCAGCCATTTCGAAGAGGCTATCGTCGGCATTATCGAACAGCGCCTGCAAGCCCTGCCTGAGCTGTTGAGTAGCCTTGTCGCGAACCTGCAGGACGATGACAGGCAGGCGGGCGAGTGGCGGGTGCGTCGTCTGGTCGGTAGCGACCCTGCGCAAAGGCACCACATTCCCGTCGTTGTGCATCCAGCCTCCTGAAACCTGCAGCCGTCAAAGTCGTGACGTCAAATCCAAGGCGAATTATCGGACAAAGGTAGCCCTAACGCCACCCCGACGCTCGTTGCGCATGAAAAGAACAGTCTCACGGATGTCGATCAGGCGCGGAATCGACCGGGAACAATGCGGATGCCTTGGGTTGCCCGGTAGCATGGCCCTATAATCGGACCACTTTGTTTGTGGAGTTGCTTATGCCGAATCTACGTCTCGCCGATTTGAACGCCGAAATCGAAGCCAACGTGCGCCGCGCGCTGCTCGAAGACATCGGCAGCGGCGACATCACCGCGCAGCTGATCCCGGCCGAACGCCTGGCCAAAGCCACCATCATCACCCGCGACGCCGCCGTCATCTGTGGCACTGCCTGGGTCGATACTGTGTTCCGGCAGTTGGACCCACGGGTGGCGGTGCATTGGCAGGTCGCCGATGGCGAGCGCGTAAAGCCCAACCAGGTGTTGTTCCACCTCGAAGGGCCGGCCCGCTCGCTGCTGACGGGCGAACGTAGCGCGCTGAACTTCCTGCAAATGCTCTCTGGTGTCGCCACTCGCGCGCAGCAACTGGCAGACTTCGTTGCCGAAACCCGGGTGAAACTGCTCGACACCCGCAAGACCTTGCCGGGGCTGCGTCTGGCGCAAAAGTACGCGGTCACCTGCGGCGGTTGCCACAACCACCGCATCGGCCTGTATGACGCCTTCCTGATCAAGGAAAACCACATCGCCGCCAGCGGAGGCATCCCCCAGGCCATCGCTGCCGCGCACAAGATTGCACCGGGCAAGCCGGTAGAGATCGAAGTGGAAAGCCTTGATGAACTCAAGGAAGCCCTGGCGGCCGGGGCCGACATCATCATGCTCGACGAACTGAGCCTGGATGACATGCGCGAAGCCGTGCGCCTGAACGATGGCAAGGCAAAGCTGGAGGCCAGCGGCGGGATCAACGAAAGCACATTGCTGCCGATTGCCGAAACCGGGGTGGATTACATTTCGATTGGGGCGATGACCAAGGATGTGAAGGCTGTGGATCTGTCGATGCGACTGAGCCTCTGAGGAGCTGCGAGCCACAAGCGGCAAGTTACAAGCTTAAAGCGGTCCCGCTTTGACTTGTAGCTTGCGGCTTGGAGCTAGTAGCTCTCGTCAAACGACGAGATTGTTCATCTCGCAGTACTCATCCCACTCGACACCCAACACTTCAGCCGCTTCCTTATGCAGTTTCAGGCGCTCGGCCTCGTACTCTTCGGGGGTTGATGTGTATTTGAGCGTCAGTTCCCACGGCTGCAAGCCCTGGGCTTCGGCTTCATCCTCGAACGCCCACTGGATCTGGTCTTTCTGATCGTCGGCGGGCAGGTCCTTGATCTCGTCCATCAATTCTGGCGCATCCAACACGTATTTCTTCAGTGCTTCTACGTGCCTTGCTTCCTGGGACATCTCTTTAACGGTCATGGCGTTCTCTTAGATCGGGGGAATGGAAGATGGATCTGGATCATCAAGGATCTCTCTGACGCAAAAAAACCGCTTAAAACCCGGTTTTTCTGGCCTTCAGAACCATTCGGGATCATCTGAAAACAACGTGTCGCTGGTGCCCGAGACAGGAATCGAACCTGCGACCTTCGCGTTACGAGTGCGCTGCTCTACCGGCTGAGCTACACGGGCAGTGGGCTAAACCTAGCACTGACCATGGAGTCAGGCAACTTCGAACACGTTTAAAATCAAAAGATCGCAGCCTGCGGCAGCTCCTGCATAAGCTGCGATCTGCGCACAGCAAAACGCCCCGAACCAGTCGGGGCGTTTTGTTGTTCAGCGGTCAGACGCGGGAGTAATTAAACGCCCGAAGCCTTCGCTGCTGCTACGTCCTTGATGGACAGCTTGATACGGCCGCGGTTGTCCACGTCCAGTACCAGTACTTCCACTTCCTGACCTTCTTTCAGGATGTCGGTCACTTTCTCAACGCGAGCATCGCTCAGCATGGAGATGTGAACCAGACCGTCCTTGCCAGGCAGGATGTTGACGAATGCGCCGAAGTCGACGATGCGCTCAACCTTACCGACGTAGATCTTGCCGATTTCGGCTTCAGCGGTGATACCCAGGACGCGCTGACGAGCAGCTTCTGCAGCTTCCTTGGTTTCGCCGAAGATCTTGATCGAGCCGTCGTCTTCGATGTCGATCGAAGCCTTGGTCTCTTCACAGATCGCACGAATGGTCGCGCCGCCTTTACCGATGACGTCACGGATCTTGTCGGTGTCGATTTTCATCGCGATCATGGTCGGAGCGTTGGCCGACAGTTCGGTACGCGACTGGCCAATGATCTGGTTCATCTGGCCGAGGATGTTCAGGCGCGCTTCCAGGGCTTGGCCCAGAGCGATCTCCATGATCTCTTCGGTGATGCCCTTGATCTTGATGTCCATCTGCAGCGCGGTGACGCCTTTGGCGGTACCGGCTACCTTGAAGTCCATGTCGCCCAGGTGGTCTTCGTCACCCAGGATGTCGGTCAGGACGGCGAATTTCTCACCTTCTTTAACCAGGCCCATGGCGATACCGGCAACCGGTGCCTTCATCGGCACACCAGCGTCCATCAGGGCCAGGGAAGCGCCGCAAACGGAAGCCATCGAGCTCGAGCCGTTGGATTCGGTGATTTCCGACACTACACGGATGGTGTACGGGAACACGTCAGCGGCAGGCAGCATGGCCGAAACCGAACGACGGGCCAGACGGCCGTGACCGATTTCGCGACGACCAGCGCCACCCATGCGACCACACTCGCCCACCGAGAACGGAGGGAAGTTGTAGTGCAGCATGAACGGGTCTTTTTTCTCGCCTTCCAGGGTGTCCAGCAGTTGTGCGTCACGGGCGGTGCCCAGGGTCGCGACTACCAGGGCCTGGGTTTCGCCACGGGTGAACAGAGCCGAACCGTGGGTCTTTGGCAGAACGCCGACTTCGATGTTCAACGGACGTACAGTCTTGGTGTCGCGACCGTCGATACGTGGCTTGCCGTTTACGATGTTTTCGCGAACGGTGCGGTATTCGATCTCGCCGAAAGCCGCTTTGACTTCGCTGGAGGAAGGCTGGCCTTCTTCACCGGACAGCTTGGCAACGACCTGGTCCTTCAACTCGCCCAGGCGAGCGTAACGGTCGGCCTTGACGGTGATGGTGTAAGCCTGGGAGATCGCTTCGCCGAACTCGGCACGGATAGCGCCCAGCAGTTCGGTGGCTTCTGGCGCAGGAGCCCAGGTCCAGGTTGGCTTGGCAGCTTCAGCGGCCAATTCTTTAACAGCGTTGATCACAACCTGGAATTCGTCGTGAGCAAACAGTACCGCGCCCAGCATCTGGTCTTCGGTCAGCTCTTTGGCTTCCGATTCAACCATCAGCACGGCGTCCGAAGTACCGGCAACGACCATGTCCAGGCTCGAAGCAGCCTGCTGTTCGTAAGTCGGGTTCAGCAGGTAGCCGGTGCTTTCGTGGAAAGCAACGCGGGCTGCGCCGATCGGGCCATCGAAAGGAATGCCGGAGATGGCCAGGGCAGCCGAGGTACCGATCATCGCAGCGATGTCCGGATCGGTCTTCTTGCTGGTGGACACGACGGTGCAGACAACCTGCACTTCGTTCATGAAGCCTTCAGGGAACAGCGGACGGATCGGACGGTCGATCAGTCGGGAAGTCAGGGTTTCTTTCTCGGAAGGACGGCCTTCGCGCTTGAAGAAACCGCCAGGGATCTTACCGGCAGCGTAAGTCTTTTCCTGGTAATGAACAGACAGAGGGAAGAAGCCCTTGCCTGGATCGGCTTGCTTGGCACCAACGACGGTCACCAATACGCTGACGTCGTCGTCAACGGTGACCAATACTGCGCCGGAGGCCTGACGGGCGATACGGCCGGTCTCGAGGGTGACGGTCGACTGACCGAACTGGAACTTTTTGATTACCGGGTTCACGGTGTCCTACCTTCTTTTGTGGCTCTTGGGGAAACTGGGTTCTTGCGAAATTCTTGGGCAACGCCGGGAATCGGCCCGACCGGTTGTCCTGGGTGTCACACAGGCAAAACGGATATCCAGATAAAACTTGAGGCTGGGAGCCTGCCACGCGCCGGCGGAAAACCGCTGACGCACGACAGACAACCAACCTCTAGCGCAATCGCTTATTAGCGACGCAGACCCAGGCGACCGATCAGAGCGCTGTAACGGCTCACGTCTTTGCCTTTCAGGTAGTCCAGCAGCTTACGACGCTGGTTAACCATGCGGATCAGACCACGACGGGAGTGGTGGTCTTTACCGTTGGCCTTGAAGTGACCTTGCAGTTTGTTGATGTTGGCGGTCAGCAGTGCAACTTGCACTTCTGGCGAACCAGTGTCACCAACAGCTTGCTGGTAGTCAGCTACGATTTGAGCTTTTTCTTGAACGTCGAGAGCCATGTGGCAATCCTTTTATCAGGAAACTGTTTCAAAAACAGTTTCAACAGGCCAGGGACAAATCCCTGTATCTAAAAATGAGTAGTGACCGTGCCTGCTAACAGCCACACTCGTTCGGTCATTCTGACCGAATCAGTCGACGCGGCGCGATGCGCCCGTCTTCGCTCACTTCACCGATACCGATGAAGCGACCATTGTGATCCTGTACCCGTACCATGCCGAACTTCGGGGCATCCGGGGCGCGTACCGGCTGGCCGTTGAGCCAGTAGAACGCACTCGCTTCCGAGAACTGCAACAGTGGCCAATCCAGCAGGCCGCTGTCCGATGGCATCAGGAAGCGGTCGACCGCCTCGTTGCCGCCTTCGGCATGTACCGCTTCCAGCTCTTCGAGGGTAACGGTTTGCGCCAGGGTGAAAGGCCCGGCCTGGGTACGTCGCAGTTCTGCAACGTAAGCGCCACAACCGAGTTGCTCACCGATATCCTCCACCAGGGTGCGGATATAGGTGCCTTTGGTGCAATCCACCGCAAGCCGCGCAGTATCCCCTTCGAAGGCCAGCAATTCCAAGCGCGTAATAGTAACAGAACGCGCTTCGCGCTCCACTACTTCACCTGCACGGGCCAGCTTGTACAGGGGCTGCCCGTCACGCTTGAGGGCCGAGTACATCGGCGGTATCTGACTGATTTGCCCACGAAATTGCGGCAGTACGGCTTCGATATCGGCCTGACCAACGGTCACCGGGCGCTCCTGCAAAACCTCACCCTCGGCATCGGCCGTGGTGGTGGTCTTGCCCAGCTGCGCCAGGGTTTCGTAACCCTTGTCGGAATCGAGCAGGTACTGCGAGAACTTGGTGGCCTCACCGAAGCACAGCGGCAACACGCCAGTGGCCAGCGGATCGAGACTGCCGGTGTGCCCGGCCTTCTCGGCGTTGAGCAACCAGCGGACCTTCTGCAAGGCCGCGTTGGAGGTGAACCCCAGCGGTTTATCGAGCAGGATGATGCCACTGACGTTACGACGGATACGTTTGACCTGAGCCACCGATTACTCCTTGGTGTCTTCGGCTTGTGCCGCAACCGAGTGCTGGTTGTCTTCGGCTACTGCACGCTCGATCAAGGCCGACAGATGCGCACCGCGCACGACGCTTTCATCGTAGTGGAAGTGCAACTGCGGAACGCTGCGCAGCTTCATCTCGCGAGCCAGCTGCATGCGCAGGAAACCGGCGGCGGAGTTGAGCACCTTGATGCTTTGCGCGATGTCTTCGTGGCTGTCCTGGCCCATTACAGTGATGAAGATCTTCGCGTGACCGACGTCACGGCTGACTTCCACAGCGGTAATGGTGACCAGGCCGACGCGCGGGTCTTTGACTTCACGACGGATCAGTTGTGCCAGCTCGCGCTGCATCTGATCGCCGATACGTTGGGTACGGCTGTATTCTTTTGCCATGTCTTGTTACCTGTTACTGCCCCACGGTGAAACCCGTGTGGTCTGAAAGCGGCAAACGCCCGGCCTGACAAAAGCCAGACCGGGCGTTGCGTTTAGAGTCCGGGCGATGCGCCGCGCAATTGCATGCGGCTGGCCATCACGGCTCTTGAAGTGCGCGAGTTAGAGGCTGCGAGCAACCTGAACCTTCTCGAAGACTTCGATCTTGTCACCGACCTTGACGTCGTTGTAGCTCTTCACGCCGATACCGCATTCCATGCCGGCACGTACTTCCGACGCGTCATCCTTGAAGCGGCGCAGGGATTCCAGCTCGCCTTCGAAGATAACGATGTCTTCACGCAGTACACGGATTGGACGGTTACGGTGAACGACACCTTCGATCACCATGCAACCGGCGATCGCGCCAAACTTCGGCGAACGGAACACGTCACGCACTTCGGCGATACCCAGGATGTTCTCGCGAACATCGCTGCCGAGCATGCCGGTCAGGGCTTTCTTGACGTCTTCGATGATGTCGTAGATCACGTTGTAGTAACGCATATCCAGACCTTCCTGCTCGACGATCTTGCGCGCGCCAGCATCGGCACGCACGTTGAAGCCGAACAGTACAGCGTTGGAGGCCAGTGCCAGGTTGGCGTCGGATTCGGTGATACCACCGACACCGCCACCGACCACGCGCACTTGCACTTCGTCGTTACCCAGGCCGTTCAAGGCACCGTTCAACGCTTCCAACGAACCACGGACGTCGGATTTGAGGACGATGTTGAGCGTCTTCTTCTCTTCCTGGCCCATGTTTTCGAAGATGTTTTCCAGCTTGCCGGCGTGAGCACGGGCCAGCTTGACTTCGCGGAACTTGCCTTGACGGAACAGAGCCACTTCACGGGCTTTCTTCTCGTCGGCAACCACGCTCATCTCGTCGCCAGCGTCCGGGGTACCGTCCAGGCCGAGGATCTCGACAGGGATGGCCGGACCGGCTTCCTTGATTGGCTTGCCGTTCTCGTCGAGCATGGCACGTACACGGCCGTAGTTCGAACCGACCAGGACCATGTCGCCTTGACGCAGGGTACCGTCTTGAACCAGCACGGTAGCCACCGGGCCACGGCCCTTGTCCAGGCGGGACTCAACCACGACACCACGGCCAGGAGCCGATGGGGTAGCGGTCAGTTCCAGGACTTCGGCCTGCAACAGAACGGCTTCGAGCAGTTCGTCGACGCCAGTACCCATCTTCGCCGAAACCGGTACGAATGGAGTGTCACCACCCCACTCTTCCGAGGTCACGCCGTGTACCGACAGTTCGCTACGGATGCGATCGAGGTCAGCACCTGGCTTGTCGATCTTGTTCACCGCGACAACCAGCGGAACGCCAGCAGCCTTGGCGTGCTGAACAGCTTCGATGGTCTGCGGCATCACGCCGTCGTCCGCTGCAACCACCAGGATCACGATGTCGGTCGCCTTGGCACCACGGGCACGCATGGCGGTAAACGCGGCGTGACCAGGGGTGTCGAGGAACGTCACCATGCCACGGTCGGTTTCAACGTGGTAGGCACCGATGTGCTGGGTGATACCACCGGCTTCGCCAGCAGCTACCTTGGCACGACGGATGTAGTCGAGCAGGGAAGTCTTACCGTGGTCAACGTGGCCCATTACGGTCACGACTGGTGCACGGGAAACAGCCTCGCCTTCAAACTTCAGGGACTCGGCCAGGGAATCTTCCAGGGCGGTGTCGCTGACCAGGGTCACTTTGTGGCCCAGCTCTTCGGCAACCAGCTGGGCAGTTTCCTGGTCCAGTACCTGGTTGATGGTCGCTGGGGTACCCAGTTTGAACATGAACTTGATGATTTCAGCAGCCTTCACCGACATCTGTTGGGCGAGATCGCCAACAGTGATGGTTTCGCCGATCTTCACTTCGCGCACGACAGGGCCGGTTGGGCTCTGGAAACCGTGGGCGTTGCGTTTCTTCAGCTTGGCCTTGCCGCGACCACCACGACGGAAGCCATCGCTTTCTTCGTCGGTAGTACGTGGGGCAACACGTGGCGCTGGCGCCTTTTCCTTGACCGAAGCACGATGCGGAGCGTTTTTGCGCTCGCCATCGCCACTACCGCGACGATTGCTGTCGTCGGCACGTGGTTTGTCCGGACGACGCTGTTCGTCACGCTTGCGGGCATCGGCTGCAGGTGCCGGAGCGGCTGCCACGACCGGTGCACTTTCGCGCACAGGCTCGGCCACCGCAGCGGGCGCTGCAACGGGTTGGGCTGGAGCGGTCGGCGCAGCAGCAGGCTGGCGACGCGCTTCTTCTTCGGCGCGGCGCTTGGCTTCTTCTTCAGCCTTCTGACGTGCAGCATTTTCTACTGCGCGACGTTCATCCAGTTCACGCTTGCGCTCGGCTTCGATTTCTTCCGGGCTGCGCTGTACGAAGACTTTCTTCTTGCGTACTTCAACGCTGATGCTTTTGCTGCCAGCAACACGCAGGGTGCTGGTGGTTTTACGCTGCAGCGTAATCTTGCGTGGTTCTTCCACTTTCGCCTTGTGGCTGCTTTTCAAGTGAGTCAGCAACGATTGCTTCTCACTGTCAGTCACACTTTCTTCGGCGGCGGTGTGCGGCAGACCTGCCTCACGCATCTGCTGCAACAGGCGCTCTACCGGTGTTTTGACCTCATCGGCCAGTTGTTTCACCGTGACTTGCGTCATGCACTTCTCTCCTCAGGCCGCGCCTAATTACTCGAACCAGTGGGCTCGGGCGGCCATGATCAACTTGCCGGCACGATCATCGTCAATGCCGTCGATGTCGAGCAGGTCGTCAATAGACTGCTCGGCCAGGTCTTCGCGGGTAATTACGCCGCGCACCGCCAGTTCCATCGCCAAATCCTTGTCCATACCCTCAAGCGAGAGCAGGTCTTCGGCCGGATGGGCGTCTGCCAGCTTTTCCTCAGTAGCGATGGCTTTGGTCAACAAACGATCCTTGGCACGAGCGCGAAGCTCGTTGACGATTTCTTCGTCAAAGCCGTCGATGTTGAGCATTTCTTCCAACGGTACGTAGGCAATCTCTTCCAGGCTGGTGAAGCCTTCATCGACCAGCACCTGTGCCAGCTCTTCGTCGACTTCCAGCTCGTCGATGAAGTTGCGCAGGATGTCGCCGGTTTCTGCTTGCTGTTTAGCCTGGATGTCCGATTCGGTCATCACGTTCAGGGTCCAGCCAGTCAACTGGCTGGCCAGACGCACGTTCTGACCACCACGACCGATGGCCTGAGCCAGATTGTCTGCGCCAACGGCGATGTCCATTGCATGGGCATCTTCGTCAACGATAATTGCCGCAACCTCGGCCGGGGACATGGCGTTGATCACGAACTGAGCCGGGTTATCGTCCCACAGGACGATGTCCACACGCTCACCGCCCAACTCGCCCGACACTGCCTGGACGCGCGAACCGCGCATACCGATGCAAGCGCCCTGCGGGTCGATGCGTTTGTCCTTGGAGCGCACGGCGATCTTGGCGCGCGAACCCGGATCACGGGACGCAGCCATTACTTCGATCAGGCCTTCGGCAATTTCCGGCACTTCGATGCGGAACAACTCGATCAGCATTTCCGGCGCGGTACGCGACAGGATCAACTGTGGGCCGCGGTTCTCGGTGCGGATTTCCTTGAGCAGCGCACGCAAGCGCACGCCAACCCGGAAAGTTTCGCGAGAAATGATGTCTTCACGGGCCAGCAACGCTTCAGCGTTGTTACCCAGGTCGACGATCACGTTGTCGCGGGTGACTTTTTTCACGGTGCCGGAGATGATTTCACCCAGGCGCTCGCGGTAAGCGTCAACAACCTGGGCGCGCTCGGCTTCGCGAACCTTCTGCACGATGACTTGCTTGGCAGTCTGTGCAGCGATGCGGCCGAACTCGATCGATTCGATCTTCTCTTCTACAACGTCACCGACCTTGGCGCCAGGGTGCGTTTCAGCAACCTTGCTCGGCCAGGTTTCGATGGCCGGATCGTCCAGGTTTTCTTCTTCGACGACCGTCCAGCGACGGAAGGTTTCGTAAGCACCGGTGTGGCGGTTGATTTCCACACGCAGATCAACTTCGTCTTCAAAACGCTTTTTGGTAGCCGTGGCCAGAGCCAGCTCCAGCGCTTCAAAAATTACGCTTGCCGGTACACCCTTTTCATTGGATACCGACTCAACAACCAGCAGTACTTCTTTGCTCATCGTACGCCTCGCCTTTCGCAAGCCATTGGATCCGCGGGATCCGCAGTATCTGGCACGCCTCAGTCAAAACTGGGAATAATGTTGGCCTTGTCGATCATATCGATCGGCAACAGGAACTCATGGTCATCTACCTGCACCACGACGTCCTGCTCTTCTACACCGCGCAGAAGGCCCTGAAAGTTGCGTCGTCCTTCAAAAGGCGAGCGCAGCTTGATCTTCACTTGTTCACCGGCAAATTTTGCAAACTGCTCAAGAGTGAACAGCGGGCGTTCCATGCCTGGCGAGGAAACTTCGAGGGTGTATTCAACGGAGATCGGATCTTCAACATCCAGTACACCGCTGATCTGACGGCTGACGATGGCACAATCGTCCACCAGCACACCGCCCTCTTTATCGATATAAACGCGCAACATCGAGTGACGACCCTGAGCCGAAAACTCGATACCCCAGCATTCATAGCCTAGGGCCACGACCACCGGGGCCAGCAAGGCCTGCAACTCTTCTAGCTTGCTCGACACCTGAACCCCCTCGTGCATGTATGTGCATGCTGTGCAAAATAAAAAAATGGGCGAAACGCCCATCCTTGAAACGCCGTCGAACAGCGGCGCTGGAAGTGTCCAGCTAACAAAAAGCCCCTTAAAAGGGGCTCCTTAAACTGGTTGCGGGGGCCGGATTTGAACCGACGACCTTCGGGTTATGAGCCCGACGAGCTACCAGACTGCTCCACCCCGCGACAAAGCTGGGGCGGAAGTATACGACCGATCCCCTACAGGGTCAATGTAACCTTCCACCTGCAAGAAAGCCCGCAACAGCGGGCTCTCCTGACTAATTGGTACCGAGAAGGGGACTCGAACCCCTACACCCTATGGGCACAACCACCTCAAGGTTGCGTGTCTACCAATTCCACCACCTCGGCAATACTACGTTTGAAACCCTTCTTACTTCTGCTCTTGAGCTGGAGGTACGTCAGTCGCTGGAGTAGCCGACTTTTGCTCTTGAAGCACCGGGACATCATCAGAAGCCGGTTGTTGCTTTGGAACTTCCAACACTGCCGGGTTTGGCAAACCTACTTGAGTCAGCTGGTGAGCTTTCTCTTTAGCAAAGTAACCTAACCCTAAGCTGGTTATGAAGAAACCTGCGGCAAGTATAGCAGTAAACTTACTAAGAAAGGTAGAGGAACCTTGGCTTCCGAACACAGTATTTGAAGCACCTGCTCCGAAAGACGCGCCAGCGTCCGCACCTTTACCCTGCTGCAGCAAAACCAGAGCTACTACGCCCAATGCACCCAGCAGATGAAAAACGACTACGACTGTTTCCAGCATTTTTTCAGTTTCCCGCGGCGCGACAAATCGCACCGAACTCATCTGCATTCAGGGAAGCCCCACCAATGAGACCCCCATCGATATCCGGCATGCCGAACAGTTCGACCGCATTGGCCGCCTTCACGCTGCCGCCGTATAGAAGCCGCACACCTTGTGCGATTTCAGAATTCTCTGCCGCCAACTGTGCGCGAATGGCTGCGTGCACATCCTGCGCCTGTTGCGGCGAAGCAGTCAGCCCGGTGCCAATGGCCCAGACCGGCTCGTAAGCGATTACTGCCTTGGCAAACACACCGACACCCAGCTCGTCGATAATGCTGCCCAGTTGCTGCGAGACAACTTCAAGGGTCTTGCCGGCTTCACGCTGCTCCAGGGTTTCCCCTATGCACAACACCGGAACCAGGCCGCTTGCCTGTGCCGCTGCAAACTTGCGAATCAGCACTTCGTCCTGCTCGCCCATTATCTGGCGGCGTTCGGAGTGCCCGACAAGCACCAGGGAACAACCTGCATCCACCAACTGACTTGGCGAGACCTCACCGGTCAGTGCACCTTGTCCGGATTCCACCGCAGAATTCTGCGCGCCGATCGAAACCGACTTTCCTTTCAAGCCATCAACCACTTGGCTGATATGCAACAAAGGCGGGAATACCGCTACCTCAACACCGCTCGGCAAGGCCAAGTCACATAGGCCGTCGATCAGCTCAGCGACGCTGGCGCGGGTACCGTGCATCTTCCAGTTACCAGCTACCATAGGGCGACGCATGCTGTACCTCGTCGGTCAAAGTGGGCGCAGATGTTACCCAACACAATCGAGGCTGGCAAGCCGAATTCAGGCAGAAACTTCAGTAACCAGTTTTGCCAGCTCTTCGGCGTAGCCGCGAACCAGGGTTTCGTCTTCGCCTTCGACCATTACACGTACCAGCGGCTCTGTCCCGGACTTGCGCAACAGAACCCGCCCGCGACCCGCCATGGCCTGGGTAACACGCTCGCTGGCTTCCTTGACCGACGCATGCTCGAGCGGGTTTGCACCGCCGCCGAAACGCACGTTGATCAACACCTGAGGACACTTGCGCAATGCCTGGCGTGCCTCTGCCAGGCCCTGGGAGCGAGTCTTCAATGCCATCAGCACCTGCAGCGCGGCAATGATTGCGTCACCGGTGGTGGTGTGATGGAAGCACACGATATGCCCCGAGTTCTCGCCACCCACCAGCCAGTTGCGTTCCAGCAGATCAGCGATCACATAACGGTCACCGACGTTGGCGCGCACGAAGGGAATCGCCAGGTCCGCCAGGGCGAGCTCCAGCCCCAGGTTACTCATCAATGTACCGACCACACCGCCTTGCAGCTTGTTCTGCTCATGCAGATCGCGAGCGATGATGTACAGCAGTTCGTCGCCGTCGACGATGGCACCGGTGTGATCGACCATCAGCACGCGATCGCCGTCACCGTCGAACGCGATACCCAGGTCGGCATGCTCGGCCAGCACGGCAGCCTGCAGCTGGCCCATGTGGGTCGAACCGCAGTTGTCGTTGATGTTCAGGCCATTGGGGTGCGCGGACAGGACCACGACCTCGGCACCCAGCTCGCGGAATACGCTCGGCGCCACCTTGTACGTGGCACCGTGGGCGCAGTCGATGACGACCTTCAGGCCGGCAAAGCTGGTGCCGGTCGGCACGCTGCTCTTGCAGAATTCGATATAACGACCGGAGGCGTCATTGATTCGCGAGACCTTGCCGATCTTGCTCGACTCAACCACGGTCATCGGGGTATCGAGCAGCTCTTCGATCATGTGCTCGATTTCATCGGGAAGCTTGGTGCCCTTCCCGGAGAAAAACTTGATGCCATTGTCGTCATGGGGATTGTGCGACGCACTGATCACGATGCCGGCTTCAGCATGGAAGGTACGCGTCAGGTAAGCGATGGCCGGCGTCGGCATCGGGCCCAGGAGCATCACGTCGGCACCCGCCGACGTCAGCCCGGCCTCGAGTGCCGATTCGAACATGTACCCGGAAATCCGCGTGTCCTTGCCTACCAGCACCTTGCACGCGCCCATCTTGCGGAACGCCATGCCGGCAGCCCAGCCCAGCTTGAGCATGAAGTCAGGAGTGATCGGATAAACGCCGACCCGACCACGAATACCGTCGGTGCCAAAATATTTCTTAGTCATAATTACTCCATCTTTCTTATTCGGCTGATTCCACGGCGGTGATCATTTTCACCACATCAACTGTTTCAGCTACGTCATGGACACGCAATATACGCGCACCTTTGTGCGATGCCAGCGCCGCGAGGGCAAGACCGCCGTACAGGCGCTCCCCGACGGGACGATTCAACGCCTGACCGATCATGCTCTTGCGCGACACCCCAACCAACAGCGGGCGCCCCAAGGCATGCAAGGCTTCCATGTGCTTGAACAAGCTTAGATTGTGCTGCAGGTTTTTTGCGAAGCCAAAACCCGGATCGAGAATGATCCGCTCAGCCGGAATGCCCACCGCTGCGCATTGAGCCATGCGCTCGGCAAGAAACTGGCCCACCTCTTGGGTGACGTCCTGGTAGTGCGGGTTGTCCTGCATGTCACCCGGCTCACCGAGCATGTGCATCAGGCACACGGGCAAGCCGGTAGCCGCCGCCGCATCCAGCGCTCCTTCGCGGCGCAACGAACGCACGTCATTGATCAAGCCGGCACCGAGTCGCGCTGTTTCGCGCATGACCGCGGGTGTGGAGGTATCAACCGAGATGATCACATCCAGCTCACGGTGGATCCGCTCGACGATCGGCGCCACGCGCTCCAGCTCTTCGAGCGGAGAAACCGCCCTGGCGCCCGGACGAGTGGACTCGCCGCCGACATCGATCAATGTGGCGCCAGCCGCGACCATGGCTTCGGCATGGCGCAACGCCGCATCGAGCTGGCTGAATCGACCACCATCGGAGAAAGAATCGGGAGTGACATTGAGAATGCCCATGACATGCGTCTGGGCCAAATCAAGAACCCGGTTGCCGCAAGGCAACCGGGTCGAGGACTGAACAAAAGTCATTTCAAACCTTAAACGTCAGCAGCGGGACCGCCGATAGGTGTTTCCGGACGTTCGCCCTGCACTGCCGGAGGGGTGCCGGATGTACCGGTACCGCCCGACCAGTCGCGAGGTTCGCGAGGGGTGCGTCCAGCCATGATGTCGTCGATCTGCTCGGCATCGATGGTTTCATACTTCATCAGGGCATCGGCCATGGCGTCGAGCTTGTCACGGTTGTCCGTGAGAATCTGCTTGGCCGTGCCGTAGCACTGGTCGATGATACTGCGCACTTCGGAGTCGATCAGCTTGGCTGTCTCACCGGAGAAACTTGCACTCTGGCCACCGCCGCCGCGACCGAGGAACACTTCGCCCTCTTCTTCGGCGTACATCAGCGGACCGAGCTTCTCGGAAAGGCCCCACTTGGTCACCATGTTCCGCGCAATCTGGCTGGCACGCATGATGTCGTTCGATGCACCGGTGGTGACGCCATCGAAGCCCAGGGTCATTTCTTCAGCGATACGGCCACCGTAGAGCGAGCAGATCTGGCTGATCAGTGCGCGCTTGGACAGGCTATAGCGATCTTCCTCCGGCAAGAACATGGTCACACCCAGCGCACGACCGCGCGGAATGATCGAGACCTTGTACACCGGATCATGCTCAGGCACGACACGACCGACAATGGCATGGCCGGCTTCGTGATAAGCGGTGTTCTGCTTTTCTTTCTCGGACATGACCATGGATTTGCGCTCGGCGCCCATCATGATCTTGTCTTTGGCCAGTTCGAACTCTTTCATTTCGACGATGCGCTTGCCGGCACGGGCAGCGAACAACGACGCCTCGTTGACCAGGTTGGCCAGGTCGGCACCGGAGAAGCCAGGGGTACCACGAGCGATCACGGCCGGAGCGACGTCGTCACCCATTGGCACTTTGCGCATGTGGACCTTGAGAATCTGTTCGCGACCACGGATATCCGGCAGGCCGACCACGACCTGACGGTCGAAACGGCCCGGGCGCAGCAGCGCAGGGTCCAGTACGTCGGGACGGTTGGTCGCGGCAATCACGATGATGCCGTCGTTCATTTCGAAGCCGTCCATCTCCACCAGCAACTGGTTGAGAGTCTGCTCGCGCTCATCGTGACCACCGCCCATGCCGGCACCACGGTGGCGACCGACGGCGTCGATTTCATCGATGAAGATGATGCATGGCGCGTGTTTCTTGGCCTGTTCAAACATGTCGCGAACACGGCTGGCACCGACACCGACGAACATTTCGACGAAATCGGAACCGGAAATGGTAAAGAAAGGCACCTTGGCTTCGCCGGCAATCGCCTTGGCCAGCAAGGTTTTACCGGTACCCGGAGGACCGACCATCAGCACGCCGCGAGGAATGCGGCCACCCAAGCGCTGGAACTTGCCCGGATCACGCAGGAACTCGACCAGCTCGCCGACTTCTTCCTTGGCTTCGTCGCAACCTGCAACGTCTGCCAGGGTGGTTTTCACCTGGTCTTCGGAGAGCAGGCGCGCCTTGCTCTTGCCGAAGCTCATCGGCCCGCCCTTGCCACCGGCACCGCCCTGCATCTGGCGCATGAAGAACATGAACACCGCGATGATCACCAGGATCGGGAAGCTCGCCACCAGGAGTTGAGTCCAGATGCTTTGCTGCTCAGGCTGTTTGCCTTCGACCACGACGTGGTTATCCACCAGGTCGCCGATCAGGCCGTTGTCCTGGATTGCCGGACGAATGGTCTTGAAGCTGTCGCCATCGTTGCGCTTGCCGGTAATCACGTAGCCATCAACCGCCACGCGCTCGACCTTGCCATCCTTGACCTGCTGGATGAAGTCGGAATAGTTGAGGGTCTGCGGCTCGTTAGGGCTGGAGAAGTTGTTCATCACCGTCACCAGGACAGCCGCGATGATCAACCACAGGATCAGATTCTTTGCCATATCGTTCAATTAACTACCCTCTGAAGCAAGCGCCGCGTTGGCGCGCGCTTCGCATGATATTCACCGGCCTAACTTACTACATTACCTACAACTCTGGCAGGCGCCGTCTGTAACCCTTTGTGAAACACTTTCTACACAATATTCGCTTATGCACGCGAGGCGAAATACGAAAAACCTATCACCCCGCCAAAAAACCTTGTTTTACTCACTGCGACCGCGATAGCCCCAAGCCAGCATGTATTGCTCGCGAGAGCTGCCACGCGAAGAGTCCGGCTTGAGCATCTGGATCTTGTCGAATTTCTTGCGAGCGTCCTTCAGGTAGACATCGAAACCTTCGCCCTGAAAGATCTTGATCACGAAATTACCACCAGGTTTGAGTATCCGCTCAGCCAAATCAAGTGCCAACTCGCACAGGAACATGGCTTTGGGCATGTCCACTTCAGGCGTACCACTCATATTGGGGGCCATATCGGAAATCACAAGGTCCACCTGCGAATTACCGACGGCCTCAAGGATCCGGGCGAGCACTTCGTCCTGGGTGAAGTCACCCTGGATGAAAGTCACGTCCGGAATGCCGTCCATTTCCAGGATGTCCGAGGCGATCAGACGACCCTGGCCACCGATCAGCCGGCTGGTCACCTGCGACCAGCCACCGGGCGCCGCACCCAGGTCGACAACGCTCATGCCCGGACGGATCAGCTTGTACTTCTCCTGGATCTCCAGAAGCTTGTAACTCGCACGCGAGCGGTACCCGTCCTTCTGCGCCTGCTTCACATAGGGGTCATTGACATGTCTTTTCAGCCACTCAAGGCTTGTCTTGGAACGCGCCATCGGGCACCTCGATGATAAGGGTCGTGATTAGTTGGGCGGATCCACGAACCCTCGGGTAAAATGGCCGCCATTTTACAGAATCCAGACGAAAGGGTCAGATTATGCCGCTCACTCAAGAGCAGAAGAAACAGTACAAATCCATTGGCCACCATCTGAAACCAGTTTTGATTGTGGCTGACAACGGTTTGACTGAAGGTGTGTTAGCCGAACTCGAACGCGCATTGGCGGATCACGAGCTGATCAAGATCAAGCTCAACATCCTCGATCGCGAATCGCGCCTGGCATCCATTGCCGAGCTGTGCAAGGTTGGCAAAGCGGACCTGGTACAGGTCATCGGCAAGATGGCACTGATTTACCGCAAGAACTTCAGCGTCAACAAGCAGCTGTCGAACGTCCATCGCTTCAAGTGATGACAAGGGTCAAGGGTGTGCTTCGCGCACCCTGCCACTCCATCCGGGTACCGGCTGCATGATCAGCACCAGTCCCGAGAACCCCAGAACCATATAGCTGAACACCTGCCAGCGCTGCGCATCAGGCCAGCCGACAAGCACCGCGACAAACATCGCACACGCGCACAACGCGATCAGCAACACCTGCCCACGAAAATCCCGCCATAGACTGGCAAGGCCATTGGCCTGTACCAGCACCAAAGCCTGAAAGATCACGCACACGGCGGCAAACATCACCACCATGGTTTCGAACAAGCCGGCGATCTCATCGATCAGCAACGGTGCCAGGCCAATTCGACCCAACACCGGCTGCAAGCCGAGATGTACCAGCCACAGGCCGCCGACCCACAACATCTGGGCCAGCTGCCAGAGCATGGCGCCCGCATGCAGCGGGCGCCTGGCTTCAGATGTGACGGACTTCGACAATCTCGTACTCGATAACGCCGCTTGGCGTTTTTACTGCAACCACATCACCCTCTTCCTTGCCGATCAAGGCACGGGCCAGGGGTGCGCCCACCGAAATCTTGCCGAGTTTGAAGTCTGCCTCGTCCTCTCCCACGATGTGGTAGGTGACGCGCTCATCCGTCTCGACGTTGGCGATTTCAACGGTGGTGCCGAAGATCACTTTGCCGGTGTGAGGAATGGTCGTGACATCGATGATGACCTGATTCTGGATCCGGCCTTCGATGTCACGGATCCGCGCCTCGACCATACCCTGCTGCTCGCGAGCAGCGTGGTATTCGGCGTTTTCCTTCAAGTCACCCAACTCACGGGCCGTACCGATGTCCTGGCTGAGCTTCGGACGAACGACCTTGGTCAGGTGAGTGTGTTCTTCTTCCAGGGCGCGAGCGCCCTGAACGGTCATCGGGTACTTGGTTATGCTCATGCCTTCAATCCTGCGTGTAGATCCTGCAAGCGGCGTACGGTCTTCTCGGGACCGAACTTCAGCGCTTCGCAGATCGCTTCGCCAGCAGCAATGGTCGTGGTGCAGTAGATCTTGTGCTGCAGCGCGTTGCGACGAATGGAATAGGAGTCAGCGATCGACTGACGGCCTTCAGTGGTGTTGATGATCAGGGTGACTTCGTCATTCTTGATCATGTCGACTACGTGCGGACGCCCTTCGGTCACCTTGTTCACGCGGCGCACTTTCAGGCCTGCCGCTTCGATCAGCTTGGCGGTACCGGCAGTGGCAACCACTTCGAAGCCCAAGTTGATCAGATCACGGGCCACGCCCGCAACCAGTGGCTTGTCGTCATCACGAACGCTGATGAACGCAGTACCGCCGGTCGGCAGCACTTCGCTGGCGCCCATCTGGGCCTTGGCGAATGCTTCACCGAAGGTGTCGCCCACGCCCATCACTTCACCGGTGGACTTCATCTCCGGGCCGAGGATCGGGTCAACGCCAGGGAATTTGGCGAATGGGAACACCGCCTCTTTCACACTGTAGAAGTTCGGGATGATTTCCTTGGTGAAACCCAGCTCTTTCAGGGTTTTACCGGCCATCACGCGTGCGGCGATCATCGCCAGGGAAACACCGATGCACTTGGACACGAACGGTACGGTACGCGAAGCACGCGGGTTGACTTCGATGACGTAGATGTCTTCGCCTTGCAGCGCCAACTGTACGTTCATCAGGCCGACCACGCCCAGCTCCAGGGCCATTTTCTTGACCTGTTCGCGCATCTCGTCCTGGATGTGCGCCGGCAGCGAATACGGTGGCAGCGAGCATGCCGAGTCACCGGAGTGAACGCCGGCCTGCTCGATGTGCTGCATGATCGCGCCGATGACGACGTCTTTACCGTCGCAGACCGCATCCACGTCCATTTCGATGGCGCAGTTGAGGAAGTGGTCCAGCAGCACCGGGCTGTCGTTGGACACTTGAACCGCTTCACGCAGGTAGCGCTTGAGTTCTTCTTCTTCGTAGACGATTTCCATCGCACGACCGCCCAATACGTAGGACGGACGCACCACCAGCGGGTAACCGATCTTGGCGGCGGCACGAATCGCTTCGTCTTCGCTGCGCACGGTGGCGTTTGGCGGCTGACGCAGGTTCAGGCGCTGGACCATCTGCTGGAAGCGCTCGCGGTCTTCGGCACGGTCGATGGCGTCAGGGCTGGTGCCGATGATCGGCACGCCTGCGGCTTCCAGCGCACGGGCCAGTTTCAGCGGGGTCTGGCCGCCGTACTGGACGATTACGCCTTTTGGCTTCTCGACGCGGACGATTTCCAGCACGTCTTCCAGGGTCACTGGTTCGAAGTACAGGCGATCGGAGGTGTCGTAGTCGGTGGAAACGGTTTCCGGGTTGCAGTTGACCATGATGGTCTCGTACCCGTCATCGCGCAGGGCCAGTGCCGCGTGTACGCAGCAGTAGTCGAACTCGATGCCCTGGCCGATACGGTTAGGACCGCCGCCCAGGATCATGATCTTGTCGCGGCCCGATGGCGCGGCTTCGCACTCTTCTTCGTACGTCGAATACAGGTACGCGGTATCGGTGGCGAACTCGGCGGCGCAGGTGTCGACGCGCTTGTAGACCGGGAAGATTTCCAGCTTGTGGCGGTGAGCACGCAGGGCCTTCTCGGTCACACCCAGCAGCTTGGCCAGGCGCATGTCGGAGAAGCCTTTGCGCTTGAGGCGGAACATCAGGTCGCGATCGATGCTGGTCAGACCCAGGGTCTTGACCTTCTCTTCGTCCTTGATCAGGTCTTCCATCTGTACCAGGAACCACGGATCGATCATGGTCATGCCGAAGATGTCTTCAACACTCATGCCGGCGCGCATGGCGTCCGCCACGTACCAGATACGCTCGGCGCCCGGCACGGTCAGCTCGCGCTTGAGCACGCTCATGCTTTCCGGGTTGCTCAGGTCAACCTTCTCGTCCAGGCCGCAAACGCCTACTTCCAGGCCGCGCAGGGCTTTCTGCAGGGATTCCTGGAAAGTACGGCCGATGGCCATGACTTCACCCACCGACTTCATCTGAGTGGTGAGGCGCGCGTCAGCCTTGGCGAATTTCTCGAAGGCGAAACGTGGCAGCTTGGTCACGACGTAGTCGATGGACGGCTCGAAGGACGCTGGGGTCTTGCCGCCGGTGATGTCGTTCGACAGCTCGTCCAGGGTGTAGCCCACAGCCAGTTTGGCCGCGACCTTGGCAATCGGGAAGCCGGTGGCTTTCGAAGCCAGTGCCGACGAGCGGGATACACGCGGGTTCATCTCGATCACGACCATGCGGCCGGTGTTCGGGCAGATGCCGAACTGAACGTTGGAACCGCCGGTTTCCACGCCGATCTCACGCAGTACCGCCAGGGAGGCGTTACGCAGGATCTGGTATTCCTTGTCGGTCAGGGTCTGTGCCGGTGCCACGGTGATCGAGTCACCGGTGTGCACGCCCATCGGGTCGAAGTTTTCGATGGAGCAGACGATGATGCAGTTGTCCTTCTTATCGCGGACAACCTCCATCTCGTATTCTTTCCAGCCGATCAGCGATTCGTCGATCAGCAGCTCTTTGGTCGGCGACAGGTCCAGGCCGCGGGCGCAGATTTCTTCGAACTCTTCACGGTTGTAAGCGATACCGCCACCGGTGCCGCCCATGGTGAAGGACGGACGGATGATGCACGGGAAGCCGAGCTTCTCGAGGACCGCATTGGCCTCTTCCATGCTGTGGGCGATACCGGAACGCGGGCACGCCAGGCCGATGGACTTCATCGCCTTGTCGAAACGCGAACGGTCTTCAGCCTTGTCGATGGTGTCGGCGTTGGCACCGATCATTTCTACGCCGAACTTCTCCAGAACGCCTTCACGCTCCAGGTCCAGGGCGCAGTTCAGTGCAGTCTGGCCGCCCATGGTTGGCAGCAGCGCGTCCGGACGCTCTTTTTCGATGATCTTGGCAACGGTCTGCCACTTGATCGGCTCGATGTAGGTTGCGTCGGCCATGGCCGGGTCGGTCATGATGGTGGCCGGGTTGGAGTTCACCAGGATGACGCGGTAGCCCTCCTCGCGCAGGGCTTTGCAGGCCTGGGCGCCGGAGTAGTCGAATTCGCAGGCCTGGCCGATAACGATCGGGCCAGCGCCGAGAATCAGGATGCTTTTAATGTCTGTACGTTTTGGCATGGGTTTGTCACTCAAATCCGCAGGTCAGTCGGCAAGCCGTCTTGTTCAATCTGTGAAGACCCGAGGGGGCCACCGGTGTCGGGGCCGCCCTCAGGCTTTGCAACATCAGGGCGAGCGATCAGCGTCGCTTGGCCATCTCGTTGATGAAGCGATCGAACAGGGGTGCTACGTCGTTCGGGCCAGGGCTCGCTTCCGGGTGACCCTGGAAGCTGAAGGCGCTCTTGTCGGTACGCTCGATACCTTGCAGGGTGCCGTCGAACAGCGATTTGTGGATCGCACGAACGTTGGCCGGCAGGGTCGCTTCGTCTACCGCGAAACCGTGGTTCTGGCTGGTGATCATCACCACGCCAGTGTCCAGGTCCTGGACCGGGTGGTTGGCACCGTGGTGGCCGTGGCCCATTTTCAGGGTCTTGGCGCCGGAGGCCAGGGCCAGCAGCTGGTGACCGAGGCAGATGCCGAATACCGGGATCTCGGTTTCCAGCACGTCCTTGATCGCCTGGATCGCGTAGTCGCAAGGCTCCGGATCACCAGGGCCATTGGACAGGAACACGCCGTCCGGCTTCAGGGCCAGTACATCGGCGGCAGGCGTCTGGGCAGGCACCACGGTCACACGGCAGCCGCGCTCGACCAGCATGCGCAGGATGTTCACCTTGACGCCGTAGTCGTAGGCCACCACGTGGTACGGCAGCTCGGAGGCTTCGATGGTCGCGTGACTGTCGGTTTTCAGATCCCAGACAGTCGAGCGCCACTCGTACTTCTCGGTGGTGCTGACGACCTTTGCCAGGTCCATGCCCTTGAGGCCAGGGAAACCCTGGGCGGCGGCGATGGCGGCTTCTTCGGAAATGTTGTCACCGGCCATGATGCAGCCGTTCTGCGCGCCTTTTTCACGCAGGATGCGCGTCAGGCGGCGGGTGTCGATACCGGCGATGGCCACAACGTTGTTGGCCTTCAGGTAGTCGGACAGGGACATGGTGTTACGCCAGTTGCTCGCCACCAGTGGCAGGTCACGGATGACCAGGCCAGCCGACCAGACGCGGTTGGACTCGGCGTCTTCCGGCGTGGTGCCGGTGTTGCCGATGTGCGGGTAAGTCAGGGTAACGATTTGTTGGGCGTAGGAAGGATCGGTAAGGATTTCCTGATAGCCGGTCATTGCGGTGTTGAACACCACCTCACCAACGGTTTGACCGTCGGCTCCAATGGCTTCGCCGCGAAAAATGCTGCCATCAGCAAGGGCGAGTATGGCTGGCTTAGTCAAGAAGACCTCCCGTAAATAAAGCCTGAAAGGGCGATCGCAGGTTGTAAAAAAGCGGAGTGACGTATGGACACGTCACCCCGCTTCTTCACTGAATTATTCTGCGCGCTTTTAGTGGACACACTAAAGCTGTAGCTTACAGAAAAAGGCCTTTTTGGTCTACCGCCAATGAGCCTTAAAGGCTGGAGAATGCGACAGGACGTCGCTTGGCGGGATAAAACCGGGCTCGAACGCTGTGCGCGAGCCCGGTTTCGGGTGCATCTTAACGCAGGTCGAGCACGTCTTGCATGTCATAAAGACCAGGCTCGCGCCCATCCAGCCACAAAGCGGCACGGACCGCACCCTTGGCGAAGGTCATGCGGCTGGAGGCCTTGTGGGTGATCTCGACACGCTCGCCATCGGCGGCGAACAGCACGGTGTGATCACCGACGATGTCGCCAGCACGAACAGTGGCAAAACCGATCGTCTCGCGCTCGCGAGCACCCGTCTGGCCTTCACGACCGTAAACCGCGACTTTCTTCAGGTCGCGACCCAGGGCGTCGGCAATCACTTCACCCATGCGCACGGCGGTACCAGACGGCGCATCGACTTTATGCCGATGGTGGGCTTCGGTGATTTCGATATCGACATCGTCACCCAGCACCCGAGCGGCGGTGTCGAGCAGCTTCAGGCACAGGTTTACGCCGACGCTGAAGTTGGCCGCGAAGACGATCGGGATTTCCTTGCCCGCCTCCGCCAGCAACTGCTTCTCTTCAACGCTGAAGCCGGTCGTGCCGATGATCATCGCCTTGTTGTGCTTACGGCAGAAGGCGAGGTTCTTCAGGGTCACCGTCGGGTGGGTGAAGTCGATCAGCACGTCGAACTCATCGACCACACGATCCAGATCACCCGACAGCGGCACGCCGATGCGACCGATGGCAGCCAGCTCGCCAGCGTCCGCGCCGACCAGCGTGCTGTCAGGACGATCCACTGCCGCCGTCAGGCCGGCACCCGGTGCCTGCTGCACGGCTTCGATCAGGGTTTTGCCCATGCGCCCGGCGGCGCCCATCACAGCTATACGTCGCATGCCTGTCTCCTTACAAATCGCCGAAGAAGCGTTTCACGCCTTCGAACCAGCCTGTGGTTTTCGGTGAATGACTGTTGTCGTCCGCCAGGGAGTTGCGGAACTCTTCGAGCATTTCACGCTGACGACGGCTCAGGTTGACCGGCGTCTCGACCGCCACACGGCACATCAAGTCACCCGCACCGCCGCCACGCACCGGCGCAACGCCCTTGCCACGCACGCGGAACTGCTTGCCGGTCTGGGTCCCTTCAGGGATTTTCAGCTTGACCCGACCATCGAGGGTCGGAATCTCCAGCTCGCCACCCAGCGCCGCATCGACGAAGCTGATGGGCACTTCACAGAACAGGTGCTTGCCGTCACGCTGGAAGATCGAGTGCTCGCGCACGTTGATCACCACGTACAGATCGCCGGTCGGCCCGCCCATGGCGCCCGCCTCGCCTTCGCCCGACAGGCGAATGCGGTCACCGGTATCGACACCGGCCGGCACTTTCACCGACAGGGTCTTGTACTCTTCGACACGACCTTCGCCGTGACAGGAGTCGCACGGGTCGGAGATGATCTTGCCCTGGCCATGGCAACGCGGGCAGGTTTGCTGCACCGAGAAGAAGCCTTGCTGCATGCGCACCTGGCCGATACCGCCACAGGTCGGGCAAGTCACTGGCGAGGAGCCTTTCTTGGCCCCCGAGCCGTCGCACGGCTTGCAGTTGACCAATGTCGGAACGCGGATATTCACGGTCGTACCGCGCACCGCCTCTTCCAGGTCCAGCTCCAGGGTATAGCGCAAGTCACTGCCACGCTGGGCACCGCCACGGGAACCACCGCGACCGCCACCGAAGAAGTCGCTGAAGACATCGCCGAAGATGTCGGAGAAGTTCTGACCGCCGAAACCGGCACCGCCGCCACCCATGCTCGGGTCTACACCGGCATGGCCGTACTGGTCGTACGCCGCACGCTTGCTGGAGTCGGACAGCACTTCGTAGGCCTCGTTGGCCTCCTTGAACAACTCTTCCGATGCCTTGTCATCAGGATTACGGTCCGGGTGGTGCTTCATCGCCAGGCGACGGTAAGCCTTTTTCAGGTCCGCCTCGCTTGAGCCTCGTTCAACACCCAATATCTCGTAATAGTCACGCTTTGCCATAAGTCTCTGCACTCTTGAGGACGTTCGACAAAACCCTCCTGAGTCTGCCGAACTCATTGAGCCCCAATACAGGCCCGGACCCAACTCACGTCAATTCAACGATCCTGGTCTTTGATTCTTGCGGTACTTGCGGCGCGAAAAGCAGGAGCATTTCCGGCCATACCACCAACATCCGAACGTTGTCGCATGCTGTAAAAATTCGCGTATTCCAGATACGCCAACGCGGGAGCAAGCTCCCGCGCGGCGACATCCTACCAGTCACCGCCGCAAGGCAGTCAACCGGCCGACCAACAACTTACTTGTGGTCTTTGACTTCTTCGAACTCAGCGTCGACCACGTCATCAGCCTTCTCGGCCGACTCACCTTGCGGTGCCGCGCCTTCAGCTGGCTGAGCCTGTTCGGCGTACATCTTCTGCGCCACTGGAGCGGAGACTTTCGACAGCTCTTCAACCTTGGCTTCGATAGCAGCCTTGTCGTCGCCTTTCACGGCGGCTTCCAGGGCAACCACGGCAGCTTCGATCGCAGTCTTCTCTTCAGCGCTTACCTTGTCGCCAGCATCGGCAACCATTTTGCGCGTCGAGTGAACCAGTGCATCGCCCTGGTTACGGGCAGCGGCCAGCTCTTCGAACTTGCGGTCTTCCTCGGCGTTGGCCTCGGCATCACGCACCATGCGCTCGATCTCTTCGTCGGACAGGCCGGAGTTGGCCTTGATCACGATCGACTGAGTCTTGCCGGTGGCCTTGTCCTTGGCGCCTACGTGCAGGATGCCGTTGGCGTCGATGTCGAAGGTCACTTCGATTTGTGGCACGCCACGTGGTGCTGGTGGAATCTCGGCCAGGTCGAACTTGCCCAGGGACTTGTTCTGTGCAGCCTGCTTACGCTCACCTTGCAGCACGTGAATGGTCACGGCGCCCTGGTTGTCGTCGGCAGTCGAGAACACTTGCGATTTCTTGGTAGGAATCGTGGTGTTTTTCTCGATCAGCGCGGTCATCACGCCACCCATGGTTTCGATACCCAGGGTCAGCGGGCTGACGTCCAGCAGCAGAACGTCTTTCACGTCACCGGCCAGTACCGCGCCCTGGATGGCAGCACCCATGGCTACAGCTTCGTCCGGGTTCACGTCTTTACGTGCTTCTTTACCGAAGAACTCGGTCACCAGTTTCTGAACCAGTGGCATGCGGGTCTGACCACCGACCAGGATCACGTCGTTGATCGCGCCGATCTCGATACCGGAGTCTTTCAGCGCAATGCGGCAAGGCTCGATGGTGCGTTGAACCAGGTCTTCAACCAGCGATTCCAGCTTGGCGCGGGAGATCTTCACGTTCAGGTGCTTTGGACCGGTGGCGTCTGCAGTGATGTACGGCAGGTTGACGTCGGTCGACTGAGCGGAAGACAGCTCGATCTTGGCTTTTTCAGCGGCTTCTTTCAGGCGCTGCATCGCCAGCGGATCACCCTTGAGGTTCATGCCGCTTTCTTTCTTGAATTCGTCGACGAGGTAGTCGATCAGACGAATGTCGAAGTCTTCACCGCCCAGGAACGTATCGCCGTTGGTGGCCAATACTTCGAACTGGTGCTCGCCATCGACTTCAGCGATCTCGATCACGGAAACGTCGAACGTACCGCCACCCAGGTCGTAAACGATCACGGTGTGATCGCCCTTGGCCTTGTCCATACCGTAAGCCAGAGCGGCTGCGGTTGGTTCGTTGATGATACGTTTCACGTCCAGACCGGCGATGCGGCCGGCGTCCTTGGTCGCTTGACGCTGGCTGTCGTTGAAGTAGGCCGGAACGGTGATCACCGCTTCGGTCACTGGCTCGCCGAGGTAGTCTTCGGCGGTCTTCTTCATTTTCTTGAGGATTTCAGCCGAGATTTGTGGCGGCGCCATTTTCTGGCCGTTCACTTCAACCCAGGCGTCGTTGTTGTCAGCCTTGACGATCTTGTAAGGGACCATCTGGATGTCTTTCTGTACCACTTCTTCTTCGAAGCGACGACCGATCAGACGCTTCACCGCATACAGGGTGTTGTGCGGATTGGTCACAGCCTGACGCTTGGCGGACTGGCCAACCAGGATTTCGCCATCGTTGGCGTACGCGATGATCGACGGCGTGGTACGCGCGCCTTCTGCGTTTTCAATAACTTTGGCCTTGCCGTTTTCCAGCACGGAGACGCAGGAGTTGGTAGTCCCCAGGTCGATACCGATAATTTTGCCCATGTTCACTCTCCCGAAACTTTGGATTTGGTTGCCGCAGCAGTGGTGGCTAACTGCGGTAGCACTTAAACGCTTGACTTCTAAATGGGGGCCTTGCGGCTAATTTCAAGCCTGCTCGTCAATCGAAGGCGAAACTGGCGCAGGGGCCTTGCTGACCACGACCATGGCCGGGCGCAGCAGGCGTCCATTGAGCTGATAACCCTTCTGGAACACCTTCAGAACACTGTTCGGCTCGAGGTCGGCGCTTTCCTGCATGGCCATTGCCTGATGCAGAACGGCGTTGAACGGTTCGCCGTGCGGATCGATCGCTTCCAGCTGATAACGTTTCAGGGTGTCCTGGAACATTTTCAGGGTCAGCTCGATCCCTTCGCGCATCGGACGGATGCTTTCGTCATCCGGGCTGGACAACTCCAGGCCGCGCTCCAGGCTGTCGATGATCGGCAGCAGGTCGCTGGCGAATTTTTCCAGCGCGAATTTGTGAGCCTTTTCCACATCCTGCTCGGCGCGACGGCGGACGTTCTGCAGATCGGCGGCTACACGCAAAGCCTGATCCTGCGCAGCTGCCAGTTGCTCTTCGAGCACTTGTACACGAGCCGCCAGGTCATCACCCGAAGCCTGGGAAGCCTGGTCGGCGTCTAGATTTTGCGTATCCACTGTCTGTTCGTCAGCCATAGAATTCTCCTTTCAATATCGTCCGCGAGCTCGACTCGCGCTTCTGTCCAGCTATATGGGGCCGCAAAATCCGGCTTCAAGGGGCTGGATGCGATTAACCCTACAAAAAGCTCTGCATTGTCATTCCCCGGCGCGCTAAGGATTTCGTCGGCTCAAGCGAAACGAGCTAACGAGGGGCATTGTCAGCCAGAAACAAAACACTGTATAAATAACCAGACCTAAAGCCTGGGAGCGGCCTTCATGCTGGTGCACCTGTCCGTACATAACTACGCCATCGTTGAACATCTCGATCTTGAACTGGATCGGGGAATGAGCGTGATCACAGGGGAAACCGGCGCCGGCAAGTCGATCATGCTCGACGCCCTGGGCCTGACCCTCGGCGATCGCGCCGACAGCGGCGTGGTCCGCCCCGGCGCAGACAAGGCCGACATCCTGGCCACCTTTGACCTGGTCGACATCCCGGAAGCCAGCGCCTGGCTCGCCGAGCGCGACCTCGAGAACGATGGCCCGTGCATCTTGCGCCGGGTCATCACCGCCGAAGGGCGTTCCCGCGGCTACATCAACGGCACGCCCTGCCCGCTGGGCGATCTCAAGGCCCTGGGTGAGCTGCTGATCGATATCCACAGCCAGCACGAACACCAGTCCCTGCTAAAGACCGACACCCACCGCCGCCTGCTCGACGAGTACGCCGGTGCCACGGACCTCGCCCGCCAGGTGCATCTGGCGGCCCAGCGCTGGCGCCAGACTCACCAGGAGCTTGAGCGACTGTCCAACTCCGGCGATGAGCAGCGCGCTCGCCATCAGTTGCTCAGCTACCAGCTTGAAGAACTGGAAAACCTTGGCCTGGGCGACAACGAACTGGAAGAACTGGAACAGGAACACAAGAACCTGACAAACGCGGAAACCTTGCTGGGTATCTGCCGGCAAGTGGTCGAACAATGCAGCGAGAGCGATTCCGGCAATGTCCTCAACGCCCTGACGGCAAGCCTGAACCGCCTGTCGAGCGTGAACAGCTCGATTGGCGCGCTGGGCGAAGCCAGCAGCCTGCTGACCAGCGCGCAGATCCAGGTTGAAGAGGCCGTGGGTGAGCTGAACCGCTTCCTGGATAACTTCGACGCAGACCCGGCGCGCCTTCAATACCTGGAAGAACGCCTCGATGCGATCTATACCATGGCGCGCAAACACCGCATCCAGCCGACCGAAGTCGCCGAGATGCAGCAGCGCTTGCTGGATGAAATCGAAACCCTGAACGCCAACGATGAGTCCATCGAGCGACTGAGCGATGAGCTGGCGTCCTATGCCCGTCATTATCAGGAGAAGGCTCGGGAGTTAAGCGACCTGCGCCACCAGGCCTCCAGCAGCCTGGCCAGCGCGGTGGAACAGGAGATCCAGCGCTTGGGCATGCCCGGCGGGCGGTTTGCCATCGAGCTGCGACCGAACAACAGCAATGAATTGCTCCCGAACGGGCTTGAGCAGGTAGAACTGCTGGTCAGCGCGAACCCGGGGCAGCCTTTGAAAGCGCTGGCGAAGGTGGCATCGGGCGGCGAACTGTCGCGAATCAGCCTGGCCATCCAGGTCATCACCGCGCAAACCTCCCGCGTTCCGACCCTGGTGTTCGACGAAGTGGACGTGGGCATCGGTGGCCCCACCGCGGAAATCGTCGGCCAGTTGCTGCGTCGTCTCGGCGAGCGCGGCCAAGTCCTGACCGTCACGCACTTGCCCCAGGTAGCGGCGCAGGGCCATCAGCATTTATTTGTGCACAAAGTTCGCGGCGCGGATGCCACTCGCACGGCCGTCTCCAAACTGAGCAAGAACGATCGCGTCGAAGAAGTGGCCCGGATGCTGGGCGGCATCGACCTGACCAAGGAATCCCTGGCTCACGCCAAGAAAATGGTCGTCACCGCAAAAATCTAAAGCGAACTGTAGGAGCTGCTGCAGGCTGCGATCTTTTGATCTTGCTTTTATAAGGTCAAAAGATCGCAGCCTGCGGCAGCTCCTACAGGCCTATCCAAACCTGCACAAGCAGCAGAAAGCACGAAGGCGACCCTGGGGTCGCCTTCGTTCGTTTCACGAACCGTGGGTTCGCGCGACATGCTTACTTTTTCTTGCGCACGTACAGCACAAGATTGTGATCAACCATCTCGAAGCCATACTTGTCGACGATGGCTTTCTGCAGGCGCTCGATTTCTTCGTCGAAGAATTCGATCACTTCGCTGGTTTCGACGTTGACCATATGGTCGTGATGCTTGCCGTCGTCCAGTTCGAAGACCGCGTGGCCTCCGTCGAAGTTGTGCCGCACCACAAGTCCAGCTGCCTCGAACTGGGTCAGTACACGGTAAACCGTGGCCAGACCGACGTCCTCGCCAGCCTCCATCAATGCCTTGTAGACATCCTCGGCACTCATGTGGCGCTGCTCGGCAGAGTCGAGCATTTGCAGAATCTTGACCCGTGGCAGGGTCACTTTGAGGCCGGCTTTGCGTAGTTCGCTATTTTCAACCATGGTCAGCTTTCTCGCGATGCTGCTTCGCAGCTTCTCTTAATGCGGGTATGATCGGCGTTTACGTTGTCCCAGCCAAGATAGTGGAAGTCGCCCACCGATGCAAAACACCAAGCTCTTGCTAACCAGTTTCACCTTTGTGGGACTGCTCGCACTCGCCGGTTGTTCATTCCCCGGGGTTTACAAAATCGACATCCAGCAGGGCAATGTCGTCACGCAGGACATGATAGACCAGTTACGCCCGGGAATGACCCGAAAGCAAGTACGGTTTATCATGGGCAACCCTCTGCTGACTGATACGTTCCATGCCGATCGCTGGGATTACTTGTATAGCCTGCAACCGGGTGGCGGTGAACGCCAACAGGAACGCATTAGCGTTATCTTCAACCCAAATGACCAGCTTGTCAGCCTTTCTGGCGACTTCATGCCCGGCATGAGCCGCGACGAAGCCATTCTGGGCAAGGACAGCGCCCCTGCCGTCACTGCGCCGGCAGAGAACGTCGAACAGCCGAAACCGGAAAAACCGGTCAAGCCAGGTTCGTTGCTCGATCAGATCCAGAAGGAAGTGGACGGTGTCGAAACCGTACCCGTTCCGACTCCAGAACCTCTGGAAACCTCGCCGCAATAATTTGCGACGTAAAAAAACCCGGCATGTCCGGGTTTTTTAATGCCTGGCATTTACCCGGCTCACTGATTTCGCGCTTTAGCCTCGGCAGCCTTGGCCGCACGTAGTCGACGCACCTCCTTCGGATCCGCCAGCAATGGCCGGTAAATCTCGATGCGATCCCCCGGTTGCACCGGGCGACTGTCGGGATGGACGACCACCTTGCCGAAAATCCCCACCGGGCACTGCGACAGTTCCAGCTCCGGAAAAGCTTGAGCAATACCGGACTTCAGCAATGCGGCGCGAACGGATGTGCCTGCCGGCACCTTCACCGGCAAGAGCACCTGGCGATCAACGGCGGCATAGACCACCTCGACCTCTATCATCGCCTCAACCATGCATTTGCTTGGCGCGCTGGCAGAACGCGTCCACCAGCGTATTGGCCGCCTGATTGAACAACGGCCCCAGGGTCGCGCGAATGATCGGGCCTGCGTAATCGAACGACAGGTCCAGGCTGATCTTGCAGGCTTTCTCGCCCAACGGCTTGAACACCCACACACCATGCAACTGAGTGAACGGCCCCTCTTCGAGATTCATCTCGATCGATTGGCCGGGCACCAGGGTGTTGCGCGTCACGAAATGCTGGCTGAGCCCGCCCTTGGCCACGCCAACGCTGGCTCGCATATGCTCGGCGGAGCTTTCCAGGACTTCGGCCGTTGAACACCAGGGCAGGAATTCCGGATACCGCGCCACGTCGTTGACCAGGTCATACAGCGCTTGCGCGGGGTACGGCAGCAAGGCCGAACGTGAAATGTGTGTCGTCATGTCAGCGTCACTTCCAGAGCTGGGCGGCAAACACTACGAGAATGCCGATGGGCGCCACATAGCGCATCAAGAACAAGGACAGGGCAAACAACATCGGGTTACGCATCGACAGTTCATCACGCACTGCGTCACGCCCCATTACCCAGCCTGCAAATACCACGAAACACAATCCACCCAGCGGCAGCATGATTCGCGAGGTGAAGAAATCGATCACGCCGAAGAAATCCAGGCCGCCCGCCGCACCCCATTGATAGAGGTGAAACAGCCCGCCTTCGTTCACGAAAAACTTGGCCTCCTTCCAGATATTGAAGGAAAACACGGTGCCCAGACCGACAAACCAGCAGGTAAACGCCAGCCAGAAGGTGACCCAGGCGCGACTGATCTTCGAGCGCTCGACCAAATAAGCCACCATGGGTTCGAGCAAGGATATGGCCGAACTCCAGGCTGCAATCGCGACCAGCACGAAGAACACTACGCCCATCAACTGGCCAAACGCTACGTTACCAAAGGCAAATGGCAGGCTGACAAACATCAGGCCAGGGCCTTCGCTCGGGTTCAAGCCGCCAGCAAACACAATCGGAAACAATGCCAGGCCGGCCACCAGGGACACGAAGGTATCCAGCAGCGCCACACCGACGACGGTCCCGGAAATCGACGAATGCTTGGGCATGTAGGCGCCGTAGATCATGATCGAACCGACCCCGACACTCAGGGAAAAGAACGCGTGCCCCATGGCCGGCAGCAAGCCGTCGAGGACTTTTTCCGGGTGGAAGTCGAACATGAAATGTACGCCCTCCATGAAATGCCCGGTGGTCATGCTGTAGCCCAGCAACACGAGGATCATCACGAACAGCAGCGGCATCATGATCCGCAGGCTGCGCTCAAGCCCCGCCACCACGCCCTTGGCGATGACTATCGCCGATAGCAGCATGAAAATCGTGTGCCAAAGTGTCAGGCGCCATGGATCGGCGATCACGTTGCCAAAGTACGCCCCCACCTGATCGGCCGTCGCGCCCTGGAAGTCGCCACGCCCCATGTCGATGATGTAGTCCAGCGACCAGCCGCCGACCACACTATAGAAAGACAGGATCAGCAACGCCGTGATCATTCCGGCAAACGCGCCCCAGGACCACTTGCCCGAATGCCCCGCTTCCAGCGCCAGCACCTTCAAGGCGTTGGCCGGGCTCTGCCGGGCGCGCCGGCCGATCAGGGTTTCGGCGAGCATGACCGGCACACCGATCAATGCGATACAGGCCAGGAACATCAGCACGAAGGCCCCGCCGCCATAGACCCCGACCATGTAGGGGAATTTCCAGATACTACCCAGGCCCACGGCCGAACCGGTCGCGGCGAGTATGAAGACCCAGCGGCTAGCCCAACTGCCGTGGACAGAAACCTTGTCTGTCGACATCGTTATTACGACCAAGCGTTCAAAAAAGAGGCCGCATTGTCCGGGATTCAATCAACCTGCTCAAGCACGCAGCAATCCCGTAGCCGACTCGCGCGCAACTCCCTATAATGCCGCCCCTATGGCTAAACAGAAGAAACACCCAACAGGGACCATCGCGCAAAATAAAAAGGCGCGACACGATTACTTCATCGAACATCGGTTCGAGGCTGGTCTGGTCCTGGCCGGCTGGGAAGTAAAAAGTCTGCGGGCAAGCAAGTTGCAACTGGTTGACAGTTACGTACTGCTCAAGGATGGCGAAGCCTGGCTGCTCGGCAGCCACATCACGCCCCTGACGACCGCCAGCACCCACGTCATCGCCGATCCGGTGCGCACGCGAAAATTGCTGCTCAACCGGCGCGAGCTGGAAAAGCTTGCCGCCGCCGTGCAGCAAAAAGGCTACGCCTGCGTGTGCCTGTCCTGGTACTGGAGCAAGCACATGGTCAAGTGCGAGATCGCTCTGGGCAAGGGCAAGAAGGAATACGACAAGCGCGATACCGAGCGCGAACGCGACGCCGGGCGCGAATTGCAGCGTGCGGTGCGCAACAAGGGCAAGGAAGATTAGTCTTTGCCCTGAGACCGCTTTCGCGAGCAAGCCCGCTCCCACAATGGATTTGTGAACGACACAAAACAAATGTGGGAGCGGGCTTGCTCGCGAATGCAATCGCAAAAACGACACAAAACCGTCTGACTACATCCCCTTGCGCCGCTCCGCCCGAGCCACGCGCTGTACTTCCTGACGCACCTCCTCCAGCACCTCCTGCACATACAGGATGTGTCGACTGGAGACTTCCCGCGCCTGTTCCGCCCTGCCTTCGATAATCGCCTGATACAACTCCCGGTGCTGGGTAATCAGCATGTCGCGGGTTTCGGAGCGCTGCTTGTACATGCCGCCGATGTTCGTCACTACGTTACGCTTGAGCAGATCGAACAGGCCACGAATGGTGTGCAGCAACACCGCGTTATGACTGGCTTCGGCAATCGCCAGATGGAAACTTGCATCCGCCGCGCCCTCTTCCGCCCGACTGACTTCATCGTGGCGCGAATAGCAGTCCTGCAATTGATTGAACGCCGCGGTCAGTCGCTCGCGGTCAACGTCGGTGGCGCGCAACGCCGCGTAATAGGCGCAAGACGCCTCCAGCGTGTGGCGAAACTCCAGCAGATCGCGCTGGGCTTCGGGGTTGCTTTCCAGCAGATGCAACAGGGGATCACTGAAGGTCGTGCCCAGGGATTCGACCACGTAATTGCCGCCGCCCTGACGACTGACCAACAGGCCCTTGGCGGTCAGTTTCTGAATGGCTTCGCGTAACGATGGACGAGAAACGCCAAATTGCTCGGCTAACGCGCGTTCGGCCGGCAAGCGCTCACCCGCCTTCAGCGTGCCCTCGAGGATCATCCCCTCGAGCTGCTCGACAATATCGTCAGACAAACGGCGCTGCCGAATCTGATCAAACGCCATAACTCATTTTCTCCAACAACCCGACGGTGCGCCGGGGCTCTATTCTGGCCTATCCATACGGCGCAGGCACCTGCCACGCGAGCATTTCCCGAACAGGCCAGATCCTGCGCAAAACCCTGCCTACGACAAAAGTTTTAGGGCGGCAAATTGACACACCGCCTACAAGGCTTTTACCCTAGCCAACAGCGATTGTAAATTGGTATTACCAATTAACCAAGAACGCTGATCAGTGCCTGACCAACAACAATTAGGGGCCACCCCATATGCAAACCTGGCAACAGCTCTACAGCCCGCTCGGCAGCCTCGGCCTGTCCGCACTCGCAGCCGTCATTCCCATCGTGTTTTTCTTCCTGGCCCTGGCCGTGTTCCGTCTCAAAGGACACGTGGCCGGCAGCATCACCCTCGCCTTGTCAATCCTGGTGGCGATCCTTGCCTTCAAGATGCCCGTGGACATGGCGCTCGCCGCCGCCGGGTATGGCTTTGCCTATGGCCTGTGGCCGATCGCCTGGATCATCGTGGCGGCGGTATTCCTCTACAAACTGACGGTCAAGAGTGGCCAGTTCGAAGTGATCCGCAGCTCAGTGCTGTCGATCACCGACGACCAGCGCCTGCAAGTGTTGCTGATCGGCTTCTGCTTCGGTGCGTTCCTCGAAGGCGCGGCCGGTTTCGGCGCACCGGTGGCGATCACCGCGGCGCTGCTCGTAGGGCTGGGCTTCAACCCGCTGTACGCCGCGGGCCTGTGCCTGATCGCAAACACCGCGCCAGTGGCCTTCGGGGCCCTCGGTATTCCGATCATCGTCGCCGGGCAAGTGACCGGCATCGACGCCTTCAAGATCGGCGCCATGACCGGTCGCCAGCTGCCGCTGCTGTCGCTGTTCGTGCCGTTCTGGCTGGTGTTCATGATGGATGGCCTGCGTGGCGTCCGTGAAACCTGGCCGGCAGCGCTAGTCGCAGGTTTGAGCTTCGCCGTGACCCAATACTTCACCTCCAACTTCATCGGCCCGGAACTGCCGGACATCACGTCGGCCCTGGCCAGCCTGATTTCCCTGACCCTGTTCCTCAAGGTCTGGCAGCCCAAACGCGCCGCCGGCCAGCACATCGTCGGTGCCGTGTCGGCTTCCGTGGTCAGCGCCAGCGCCGGTGGCTTCGGCCAGAAACGCACTACCGTAGCTTCGCCTTACAGCCTGGGGGAAATTTTCAAAGCCTGGTCGCCGTTCCTGATCCTGACCGTGCTGGTGACCATCTGGACCCTCAAGCCGTTCAAGGCGATGTTTGCCGCTGGTGGCTCGATGTACAGCTTCGTGTTCAACTTCGCCATTCCGCACCTGGATCAGCTGGTGATCAAGGTCGCGCCGATCGTGGCCGCGCCGACCGCCCTCCCGGCCGTGTTCAAGCTTGACCCGATTTCCGCCACCGGCACCGCGATCTTCTTCTCGGCGCTGATCTCGATGCTGGTCCTGAAGATCAATATCAAAACTGGTCTGACCACTTTGAAAGAGACCTTCTACGAACTGCGCTGGCCGATCCTGTCCATCGGCATGGTGCTGGCCTTTGCGTTCGTCACCAACTACTCGGGCATGTCCTCGACCATGGCCCTGGTCCTCGCCGGCACGGGCGCTGCCTTCCCGTTCTTCTCACCGTTCCTCGGCTGGCTGGGCGTGTTCCTGACCGGCTCCGATACCTCGTCCAACGCGCTGTTCAGTTCGTTGCAGGCAACCACCGCCCACCAGATCGGCGTCAACGACACCTTGCTGGTGGCAGCGAACACCAGCGGCGGCGTGACCGGCAAGATGATCTCGCCACAATCGATCGCCGTGGCCTGCGCCGCGACTGGCCTGGTGGGCAAGGAATCGGACCTGTTCCGCTTCACCCTCAAGCACAGCCTGTTCTTTGCAACGATTGTCGGCCTGATCACCCTGGCCCAGGCCTACTGGCTCACCGGCATGCTGGTGCACTGAGTACTACAGGCGACAAGGAAAAAACCGACGCCGGGCCACAACCCCGGCGTCAGCTATTCACCACCCGGTCTGCAAGGCTGCTGAAAGAATCTCTGTCTATATTCAGCGGCCTCAGCGGACGGATAACCGGGCCCACCCGGAGACACGCCTGATGAGCGAGCTTTTTTACAACGCTGTGCCGAATGCGACCCGCGTCGCCCCGCCACTGCCCGAGCCTCGGCAATATCCCAGCGAAAAACCGCAACGGGTGTACCTGTTCGGCACCTGCGTAGTGGATCTGTTCTACCCGCAAGCCGGAATGGACGCGATCCACTTGCTGGAACGCGAAGGCATCCGTGTCGAGTACCCGCAAGGGCAAAGCTGCTGCGGGCAACCGGCCTACACCTCGGGTTACACCGAGCAGGCCAGGACCGTGGCGCGCTCGCAACTGGCGCTGTTCGCCGGGGATTATCCGGTGGTGGTGCCTTCGGGTTCCTGCGCGGGCATGTTGCGCGAACACTATGCCGACTTGTTCAAGGATGAGCCGGAGACGTTGAAACAGGTCCAGGGCCTGGCTGCCAGGACTTATGAGCTGGCGGAGTTCCTGTTATTTGTCTGCAAAGTGCAGTTCAAGGACAGTGGCACGCCGGTGAAGGTAGCGCTGCACACCTCGTGTTCGGCCCGCCGGGAAATGAACACCCACCTGCACGGCCGCGAACTGTTGGCGCAACTGGGCAACGTGGAACGAGTCGAGCACAGTCACGAAAGCGAATGCTGTGGCTTCGGTGGGACTTTCAGCGTCCGAATGCCAGACATTTCCGGGGCGATGGTGGCCGACAAGACCCGCTCGCTGAAGGAATCCGGCGCGCACCAGGTACTCAGTGCCGATTGCGGTTGCCTGATGAATATCAACGGCTCGCTGGAGAAACAGAAAGAAGCGTTGCGCGGCCAACACCTGGCCAGTTTCCTCTGGCAGCGTACCGGGGGTGCCCAATGAGCGCCGCCGAGATTATTCCTACGGTCGCCGTAGAAGAAGACTTCCGCAACCGGGCTCACGAGGCCTTGGGTGATGCGCAGTTGCGAGGCAACTTCCGCAAGGCGATGGATTCACTGATGACCAAACGGGCCGCGGCGTTCAGCGATGCCCATGAAAGAGAACACCTGCGCGCGCTGGGCAATGCTGTCCGCGCCCGAGCTTTATCGAAGTTGCCCGACCTGCTCGAGCAACTTGAACGAAACCTGACCCGCAACGGTGTGACAGTGCACTGGGCGGAAACGGTGGACGAAGCCAATGGCATCGTCCTCTCGATCATCCGCGCTCACGAGGGGCGGCAAGTGATCAAGGGCAAATCGATGGTCAGCGAAGAAATGGAGATGAACCACGTCCTCGCTGAACAGGGCATTGAATGCCTGGAATCGGACATGGGCGAGTACATCGTCCAGCTCGACCACGAGAAGCCTTCACACATAATCATGCCGGCGATCCACAAGAATGCCGGTCAGGTCGCGTCCTTGTTCCACGACAAACTTGGCGTGGAATACACCAAGGACGTTGACCAACTCATTCAGATCGGTCGCAGGGTCCTGCGGCAGAAATTCTTCGAAGCGGACATCGGCGTCTCCGGCGTCAACTTCGCCGTGGCCGAGACCGGCACCCTGCTGCTGGTGGAAAACGAAGGCAACGGTCGCATGACCACCACGGTGCCACCGGTGCACATCGCCGTCACCGGCATCGAAAAAGTCGTGGAGAACCTGCGCGACGTGGTGCCGCTGCTGTCGTTGCTGACCCGCTCGGCCCTGGGCATCCCGATCACCACCTACGTCAACATGATCTCCGGCCCGCGCAAGGCGCATGAGCTCGACGGCCCTCAGGAAGTTCACCTGGTATTGCTCGACAATGGTCGCAGCCAGGCCTTTGCCGACAGCGAACTGCGCCAGACCCTGAACTGCATCCGTTGCGGCGCCTGCATGAATCATTGCCCGGTCTACACTCGAATCGGCGGCCATGCCTACGGCGAGGTCTACCCCGGCCCTATCGGAAAAATCATCACCCCGCACATGGTTGGCCTGGCGAAAGTCCCGGACCACCCCAGTGCCTCTTCGTTGTGCGGTGCCTGCGGTGAGGTGTGCCCGGTAAAGATTCCGATTCCTTCACTGCTGCGTCGCCTGCGGGAAGAAAACGTCAAGGCGCCCGACAGCCCTCATCAAGTGATGCGCGGCCAGGGCAGCAAGTACTCGCGCAAGGAGCGGTTCATCTGGAACGCCTGGGCCAGGCTCAACAGCTCGCCGACGCTGTATCGCCTGTTCGTCCTGGCGGCGACTCGCCTGCGCGCCCTGACGCCAAGGAATGTCGGCCCGTGGACGCAAAACCACAGCGCGCCAAAACCCGCTGCCCGCTCACTGCATGACATGGCCCGCGAGCATCTGGCCAAACAGGGAGACCGTTGATGAGCGCCAAGCAAAACATCCTCGCCAAATTGCGCAAGAGTCTGACAGGCACCACACCAGTGGCTGACAACTTCGATGTCGATCTGGTGACCCAGCCCTACACTTACACCCCGGAACAACGCATCCCGCAGCTGCGCAAACTGATGGAAGCGGTGCACACGGAAATCCATCTGACGTCTGGCGAAGACTGGCCGGCGTTGTTGGCGAAACTGCTGCAGGAGCGCCAACTGCCCAGCCTGTTGATCGCCCCGACTACGCCGCATGGGCAACGTGTCACGCAGCACTGGGCGACAAATCCCGAGCTGCCAACACTCAAGGCCTACAACCGTCCGGTTGAAGAATGGAAAGCCGAACTGTTCAACGACACCCCGGCGAGCCTGACCACCACCCTTGGCGCAATCGCCGCCACGGGCAGCCTGATTATCTGGCCGACGCGGGAAGAACCGCGCCTGATGAGCCTGGCGCCCCCGGTGCATTTCGCCCTGCTCAAGGCCAGTGAAATCCGCGACAATTTCTATCAGGTACAACAGGAATTCGAATGGGCCCAGGGCATGCCGACCAATGCCTTGCTCGTGTCCGGCCCGTCGAAAACCGCTGACATCGAGCAAGTCCTGGCCTACGGCGCCCACGGTCCGAAAGACCTGGTGGTGCTGATCCTGGAGGACCAATGAGTCTACCAGCCGCTTTCCTGCGCGATGCGCAGCAACTGATTCCCCAGGAACGACGTTTCGACGATCCGCTGTCGACGCTGGCCTTCGGCACCGATGCCAGCTTCTATCGCCTGATTCCACAACTGGTGATTCGCGTCGAGTCCGAAGAGGAAGTGGTGGCGCTGCTCAAACTGGCGCAACGCGATCGGGTGCCGGTGACCTTCCGCGCCGCCGGCACCAGTCTGTCCGGGCAAGCCATCAGCGATTCGGTGTTGATCGTGCTGGGGGATAACTGGAACGGTCGCGAGATCCGTGGCCAGGGCACACAAATCCGCCTGCAACCGGGGGTGATCGGCGCGCAGGCCAATGCCTGGCTGGCACCGTTCGGGCGCAAGATCGGCCCGGACCCGGCCTCGATCAACGCCTGCAAAATCGGCGGCATCGTTGCCAACAATGCCAGCGGCATGTGCTGCGGCACGGCACAAAACACCTATCACACCCTGGCCGGCATTCGCCTGGTGCTGGCCGACGGCAGCCGTCTCGATACCGAAGATGCTGCGAGTGTCGCGGCGTTTCGCGCCAGTCATGGCACCCTGCTGGAGCGTCTCGCGACCTTGGGCCGCGAGACCCGCGCCAATGCCGATCTGGCTGCGAAAATTCGCCACAAATACCGTCTGAAAAATACCACCGGCCTGTCACTCAACGCCCTGGTGGATTACGACGAGCCTGTGGATATCTTGAGCCACTTGCTGGTGGGCTCCGAAGGCACCCTCGGTTTCATCAGCGCGGTGACTTACGACACAGTCATCGATCACCCGAACAAAGCTTCGGCGCTGATCGTATTCCCGGATGTGGAAACCTGCTGCAACGCCGTCACCGTGCTGAAAAGCCAACCGGTGTCAGCGGTAGAGCTGCTGGACCGGCGCAGCCTGCGTTCGGTGCAGAACAAGCCGGGCATGCCCGCTTTCGTACAACAGCTGTCGAACAATGCCTGCGCCCTGCTGATCGAATCCCGCGCCGCATCGTCCTCGTTGCTGCAGGAACAACTGGCGCAGATCATGGCGTCGCTGTCCTCGTTCCCGGTAGAGAAACAAGTCGACTTCACCGAAGACCCGCTGGAAAACGCCCGGCTCTGGGCGATCCGCAAGGACACCTTCCCCGCCGTCGGCGCGGTGCGCAAAACCGGGACCACGGTGATTATCGAGGACGTGACCTTCCCGGTGGAACAACTGGCCATCGGCGTGAACCGACTGATCGAGTTGTTCGACAAACATCACTACGACGAAGCGATCCTTTTCGGACATGCACTGGAAGGCAATCTGCACTTCGTCTTCACCCAAGGCTTCAACAACCCGGAAGAAGTCGCACGCTATCAGGCGTTCATGGACGACGTGGCGCAACTGGTGGCGGTCGAGTTCGGCGGTTCACTGAAGGCCGAGCACGGCACCGGGCGCAACATGGCGCCCTTCGTCGAACTGGAATGGGGCAGCGACGCCTATCAGTTGATGTGGCAGCTCAAGCGCCTGCTCGATCCCAACGGCATACTCAATCCGGACGTGGTTCTCAGCGAAGACCCGCAGATCCACCTCAAGCACTTGAAACCCTTACCCGCCGCCGACGAGATTGTGGATAAGTGCATCGAATGCGGCTTCTGCGAACCGGTCTGCCCGTCCAAAGGACTGACCTTGAGCCCGCGCCAGCGCATCGTCATCTGGCGGGACATCCAGGCGAAGAAACGCGCCGGGGTCGATACCCGCGAACTTGAAGCGGCCTTCGAATACCAGGGCATCGATACCTGCGCGGCCACCGGTCTTTGTGCCCAGCGTTGCCCTGTGGGAATCAACACCGGCGAGCTGGTGAAAAAGCTTCGCGGCCTACACGCATCTCATACGAAAACCGCCAACTGGCTTGAAGGCAATTTCGCCACGGCGCTGCAAGGTGCGCGTTTCACCCTGCACGTGGCCAATGGCGCACGGATGTTGCTGGGTGCGCCACGCCTGGCCAGGTTGTCAGCGACCTTGACGCGCTTGTCCAAAGGTCAGGTCCCGCAATGGACCAACGCCATGCCGCAGCCGGAAAAAGCCATTCGCTTCAGCCCGACGGTGACCGACGAACGCCCGCGCGTGGTGTACCTGGCCGCGTGCGTCTCACGCGCGATGGGGCCGGCGGCGGGCGACAAGGAACAGATGTCGCTGTACGACAAGACCCGCGGCCTGCTGGAAAAAGCCGGTTACCAGGTGGTCTTCCCGGACAACCTGGACAACCTCTGCTGCGGCCAGCCGTTCGCCTCCAAGGGTTATGCCGAACAGGCCGAACACAAACGCCAGGAACTGATCGGCGCTTTGCTCCACGCCAGCCGTGGCGGACTCGACCCGATCTACTGCGACACCAGCCCCTGCACCTTGCGCCTGACCCAGGACCTGGGCGATGTGCGCCTGGACCTGTACGACCCGGTGCGCTTCATTCGTACGCACCTGATGGATCGACTGGACTTCACGCCGCAGGAAGCGCCCATCGCGGTGCATGTCACCTGCAGCACCCAGCACCTTGGCGAAAGCCAGGCGCTGATCGATCTGGCGCGCAAATGCAGCAACCACGTGGTCATCCCCGAAGGCATTCACTGCTGCGGATTTGCCGGCGACAAGGGCTTCACCACCCCCGAGCTGAACGCCCATTCGCTGCGCACGTTGAAGGATGCCGTGCAGTATTGCAGCGAAGGCATCTCCACCAGCCGCACCTGCGAAATCGGCTTGAGCCAGCATGGCGGAATCGATTATCACAGCCTGGTGTACCTGGTAGACCGCGTAACCCAAGCGCGCCCCACCCTGTAGGAGCAAGCTTGCTCGCGATGGACGTCAACGATAACGCGTGCTGTCTGGATAAACTCGTTACCCCAAGATCCATCGCGAGCTCGCTCCTACAAATTCTTACCCCACAAAATCGCAAAAAAAAACCGAATTCCTGCGCGCGGCTATAGTCATTTAGCTAGGCCCTCTAATCGGGCTTATAACCACCTCGGCTGGCAGCCCGATTCACCGGCAGCACCGAGCCCTCATGCGCAAGGAGATACCCATGAAGCACTCTGCAATGGCTGGATTGTTCATTTCTGCTGCACTGTTGGCATCGCCGGTGTTCGCAGCGGACGAAAATCTTTGTGACGGGAACATTGCCAAACTGAAGAACGCCATCACCACCGCGCCTGCCGTATCCGAGAGCTCCATGGATAACGCAAAAACTGCGCTGGAGGATGCGGAAAAGGCCAAGGCAGCCGGTAACGAGAAGGACTGCATCGAGATCTCCAGTCAGATGCTTGAGAAAATTCAGCAGCGCAGCCCTACGAAAAAGTGATCACAGACAAGGCCAACCTTCGGGTTGGCCTTCCGTGCCACATTGGCGTAGACTACACAGGCTTGTTGCTCATCGGATTCACGAGCAATGAGTTCGGGGCCGTTTAGGATTCGACGCCGGTTGCGAAACTTTAGGTGCATGCCGAGTTGGTAACAGAACTCGTAAATCCACTGTTGCAACTACTTATAGTTGCCAATGACGAAAACTACGGCCAGGAATTCGCTCTCGCTGCGTAAGCAGCCTTAGCCCTGAGCTTCTGGTACCTTCGGGTCCAGCAATCACCAGGGGATGTCTGTAAACCCAAAGTGATTGTCATATAGAACAGAATCGCCGTGCAGTACGTTGTGGACGAAGCGGCTAAAACTTACACAACTCGCCCAAAGCACCCTGCCCGTCGGGTCGCTGAGGGTTAACTTAATAGACACGGCTACGCATGTAGTACCGACAGCGGAGTACTGGCGGACGGGGGTTCAAATCCCCCCGGCTCCACCACTTCATCATCTAAAGACGTCCACGGACGTCTTTTTTTGTGCCTGAAATCCAGTAAATACAGGGGTTTCAGCGCTTATGGGGGCTTTACAGGGTTTCTGAGTTCCAGGCGCTTTGGTATCCCAGGTGGTATCCCGGACGGCCAAATGCTATTTTCAGGATACCAAAACGGTGCTGGAGGTAGCCCCCATGCCTACTAACGCAACCCGCCTCTCCGATCGCCAGCTCAAGGCAGTCAAGGCAACTGGTAAAGACTTCGTCCTCAGCGACGGCGACGGCCTGCAGCTTCGAGTACGCGCCAGCGGCTCGATGATGTGGAATTTCAATTATCGCGAGCCGTTGACCAGAAGCCGTCTTAATATGGCGCTCGGTCCATACCCCGACCTCTCATTAGCGAATGCTCGGAAGAAAGCAGTCGAGGCGCGAGAGCTACTTGCTCAAGGCATTGATCCCAAAGCCCAGCGCGATGAGCAAAGGCAAGCCAGGCTGGCTGAGACCGAACACACCTTCGAGAAGATAGCCACCGCCTGGTTCGAACTGAAGAAAGACTCAGTGACGCCAGCGTATGCCGAGGACATTTGGCGTTCACTCACGCTGCATGTTTTTCCGAGCATGAAATCGACGCCGCTTTCTGAAGTCAGTGCTCCTATGGTGATCAAGCTCCTTCGCCCGATTGAGGCCAAAGGCAGCCTCGAAACAGTGAAGCGGCTGAGCCAACGACTCAACGAGATCATGACTTACGGGGTGAACTCCGGACTGATTTTCGCTAACCCTCTCAGCGGCATTCGGGCGGTCTTCAAGAAGCCCAAGAAAGAGAACATGGCCGCGCTACGACCCGAAGAGCTACCCGAGCTCATGATCGAAATCGCGAACGCCAGCATCAAGCGAATCACCCGCTGCCTGATCGAATGGCAACTGCACACCATGACCCGTCCTGCCGAAGCGGCTACCACCCGATGGGTAGACATCGACTTTGACAAACGCATCTGGACCATCCCGCCGGAGCGTATGAAAAAGCGTCGTCCGCACACCATCCCGCTGACCGAACAGGCACTCGCGTTACTGGAGACGCTCAAGCCCCACAGCGGCCACAGGGAATACGTGTTCCCGGCAGATAGAAACCCGCGCACCCACGCCAATAGCCAGACCGCCAACATGGCGTTGAAACGCATGGGCTTCCAGGACCGCTTGGTCAGCCACGGCATGCGCTCCATGGCCAGCACCATCCTGAACGAGCATGGGTGGGATCCGGAGCTGATCGAAGTCGCGCTGGCGCATGTCGACAAGGACGAAGTCCGAAGCGCTTACAACCGAGCTGACTATATCGAGCGCCGGCGTCCGATGATGGCTTGGTGGAGTGAGCACATCCAGAAAGCGGCCACTGGCAACCTGTCGGCATCTGCGATCAATCAAACCAGGGACCACAACGTGGTGCCGATACGGTGAGCGCTCACCGGACGCCACCAGTAACCGAGAATGACTCCCCAGATGGAGTGATTGTTGATTTGGCGACAGCGGCGACACCGGCGACAACCCGCGTAATACCTGGTTTGCAGCATGGCGACAGAAGTGGCGACTGTCGCCGTTGCAAGCCTCCCTCTTGGGGCTTTCTCGGCCAAGCCCACGCGAGCGGGAAGGCTCCGCATTCCCACTCGCGCGGGCTCACATTAAAACCGACGAACGACAACCCGACCATGGAAAGCTACCGGCCTCCAAGGTCTTCCAGCGCTACCGATTGGCTCAACAGTCGCCCCCAAAATACTGTTGACCGCGAGCAGAACGAGCGCTAAACCAGAACCGTACAAGCGCTGTCCTCGACAGCACCCAGGTAGCCAGAACCTTTGAGGCTACGCCACATCGTGGTGGTTCACCCCAAGTGCGATTAGCGTCCGGCGGCTCGCACAGTCACAGCGATGTGATGGATGCCACTTCTTCCAGAATGCCCACTGCGGCAACTCATGCCCCCTCCTGGCTGCTCTGCAGCAACTTATCCGCTTGGCTATTTCTTGCGCCAACCTTTTGCCCGTCTCTTTGCCCCCTAAAGAGACGGGCGCATATCACACTGCTGCAGCCCTGTTCGCACGGGCCTTTGCGGCTTTCCCCCTCGTGACAATCGGCGTGACAAACACCGAATGCTCACTCGCCACAGCGATGCCGATGATGGTACCGCAGCCCATGAAATGGACTGCACCTGACTGACAGTCAGGCATGCCCCAGTCATCGCATCACTGCCTTCACCCGACTCAGGATCTCGCGACACCGGTCTCGTCAGCCAGTGCAGCCTCCACCCGCCCACCGCTATCGGTGTTCAGGAGGCCAGATCATGAGATGCCCAAGCTCCCGGCCGTAAGGAGCCGTCAGTCCCGCGTTAGTGGACAAACCTCACAGGTCGCAGGGGCCTTGATCCCTGATAACACTCAACAACCGCGGCGGGATGAGTGAGGACGAAATCGATAATCTCAGGAGAATTCGATGCAACTGTGCGAAGCGTTCGAGCCCCCACAACCCTTGCTGGAGTACCAGCAGGCGCCACTGCCCTACCCGGTCGAAGCACTCGGGGATCTGTTGGGCCCTGCGGTCGAGCGACTGGCCGAGGTGATCGGCGTGCCCTGCGCCATGGCTGCACAGTCGGTGCTGGCTACCACTGCCTTGGTGAGCCAGGGCCACGCCAATGCCCAACTCGACGGTCGAACCTATCCGCTGTCCCTCTACCTACTAACGGTGGCGTCCTCGGGGGATCGCAAAAGCGCGGTGGATCACCTGGCATTAAGGGCAGCGCGCGACTGGGAGCGGCAACAGTGGACCCTGTATGCGGAAAAGCTTAAAGCCTATCGCGCCGCTACCAGCATCATGGCCAAACCCAAAACCTCAAAGAAGCATGCGGAGGCGGAAGGCGGTGAACTATCCGAGCCGGTACCGCCGAGACTGATCATTGCCGAGCCCACCATTGAGGCCCTGGTCAAAAGTCTGTGCCATGGCTTGCCCAGCATGGGCTTGTTCAATGATGAAGGTGGACAGTTCTTGGGCAGCAGCACCATGAGCAAAGAGAATCTGCTCAAGGCGATCACCACCTTGTCGACACTGTGGGATGGCAGCCCTATCGACCGGGCCCGCTCTATGGCCGGAGAAAGCCTGCGCGCCTATGACCGCCGCCTCAGCCTGCATCTGATGCTGCAGCCCTACCTGGCCAACCAGCTGTTCAAAGACCCGGTGATCAATGGCCAAGGCATCCTCGGCCGATGCCTGATCAGTTGGCCCGAGCGCCTGGCCGGCCAGCGACTTTACAAGGCGATCGACCTGAGCCGAGATGCCAAAGTCCAGCGCTACCAACAGCGAATCACCGCCCTGCTGCAAAAGCCCTGGTCGCTTCACAAGGATGGGTCACTCAATCCTGTCGCGCTGGAGCTGACTCCCCGTGCCCGTCGTGCCTGGATAGATATTCACGACACCATCGAGTGCCAGTCTGGCGAGTTCGGCGAGCTGGCCGGCGTCCAGCCTGTCGCGGGCAAGGCCGCGGCGAATGTACTGCGCATCGCGGGCGTGCTGGCCATGGTTGAAGAGGCCAGTGTGTTGGACGAAGCACACATCCAGCGCGCCTCCACGTTGATGGATTACTACCTGGCCGAGATCCAGCGCCTGACCGAACAGGCGCCGATCAATAGCCGATGCGAAGAGGCGGATCGACTGCTGCGCTGGCTGGTGCAGAAAGGCTGGACTCGCTTCACCATTCGCGACGTCAATCGTAACGGCCCTCGTTTTGCCCGCAAGAGCGCTGACCATACTGCCTCTTTATTGGTCGTGCTGATCACTCATCGCTGGCTGAGCAGCCGCGACGGGAAAACTTTCGAGGTCCGCCATGTTTCGCCTCAATGACGCGGTGCGCCGCTACCAAACGCAACATCGACCACAGCCAGAATCGCGGAGTGTCGCCGCCTCTGTCGCCGCCTCTGTCGCCACCCTGTCGCCACGCGCCAGGCCAGAAACGACGCGGGTTGTCGCCACTGTCGCCGCTGTCGCCACACCACCATTTGAGCCTGCCAACCTCGCCCTTCTGATCGAGCAACTGCGCGAAGAAGGGGCACTGCTGCAACACCAGGAGAACGCCCTCCTGATCCGCCCAACACACTGGCAGCAACTGGACAGGCTCAGCCCCCACTGGAAAGCCTTGCTGCTCTTTCTGCAAACAAACGAAAACGGTGAAGATGATGACTCTGGTCGGTCGGCGTGAGGGTCGCAACTTTGGCTACGGACGCCAGCTGAGCTACGCCGGCCCACAAGCGCTCAAAGATCTGTTTGCCGGCGGCCACTTTGCCACGGTCAAAGCGCATAGCGATCGCTGGCAAGCGTTCGTGCGTTGGTGTCGGTCAGAGGACGGCCCCGGCTACAACGATGCGCGTCAGATCGATCGACAGACGCTGCAAGATTACGCCGCGTACCTGCGCCAGCAGATCCAGCAAGGTGAACTCTGCATCGCGACCGCGCAGAACCGCCTGAGCAGCGTCAACCGCACCCTCGCCGCACTGCGTGGTGATCAGGATGTGAGGATCGCAAGCCCGAGTCAGGCGTTGGGCCAGCAGCGCTCAAGCGTTCGCACCCGCGCGCCGGATGGCCAAGACCACCAACAGGTGCGGCGAGTACTCGAGGCGCTAGGCAAACAGCGACACGAACGGGTGGCGGCGATTGTCCTGTTGGCCCGAACAACCGGTATGCGCCTGCGCGAAGCGATCCTGGCTGACCTGCCACGACTACACCGCGAAGCCGAACACTTAGGCCGCATCAACATCCAGGACGGCACCAAAGGCGGCCGCTCAGGGGCTTCAGCGCAGCGGTGGGTTGTGGCCAATGAAGCGGTGAAGGCGGCGCTGCAGTTGGCTCGCCATGCGTCGCCACCCCATAGCCGCAACTTGCTGGCCCGCGACGAAAGCTACGCCGCGCTCCTGCAACAGACCGTGCTCCCCGCCCGCGAAATACTGCATGAACAAGGGCTGAAGGGCTTTCATGAACTGCGAGCGGCCTACGCCTGCGAGCGTTACGAGCAGCTCACAGGCCATGCCGCCCCGGTCAATGGTGGCCACTGCTATCGCATTGACCACGACCTCGATCAACAGGCGCGCCAACAGATCAGCCTTGAGCTCGGGCATAACCGAGTCGATGTGGTTTCGGCCTACATTGGAGGCCGAGCGTGAGCAAACCCTTCGATATGGCGCTGTTCCTGAGTGGCGTACTGACCGGCTCGAAGGTCACGCAGCAACGACACCTACGGCAAGCCCGAGCCATGCAAGCGGCCATTCAACAGCGATGGCAGCGAGACAATCCCTGGACCTGGCAGCTCAAGCATGTGCGCTGGTTTCTCACTCAGCACCTGAAAGGCCACTCCGATGCCACCCGGTATTACTATCGGCTCACCGCTCTATTGGTCTGGAAACGATTAGGGAAATGACCGAGAAATGCTGAACGGTCACTCGAATAGTCGTAGGTAGGCAGCCCCCCACTTGACCGCCCTCATTCCACCTTAGCATGCACATTCTCTTGCAAAATGAACCTGCTCGAAGCACACCGCTGCACCAGCAAAAAAATGAGCCGATACAAGTCATTAGATCTGGATGCGGTTTATTGGCCAGTCACCGCTGGCACTGGTCACATCTGCATCTACTGACGCTGCTTGCGCTAGTCGCGCGCTCCCCAGCTCGTCTCGCCAAAACCCTAGTTTTGAAGGATGGCTTTCCAAACACTAAAAACACAGTTAATGTAATAATAACCACAAAATAAATAGCTTACTCTACATGAATAATTGGCTGACACTGATTCTCGGTTTACCCACTGCTAATGCCACCGAGCGCATGCGAGCCTGGCGCGCGCTGAAAGCTACAGGTGCGGCGGTTTTGCGCGATGGGGCCTATCTGTTGCCTGATAACGGTGTCTGCCGTGAAGCGCTGGCGTCTGTCGAACGCGACATCCTTGCCATCAACGGCACCGCTTATATCCTGCCTGTCGTCGATCCTCACGGTGAGCGCTTTGTCGAGCTGTTCGACCGTAGCGAGAACTACAACAAGCTGCGCACTGAGATCGAAGAGTGCCGTGGGCAGCTCAACGCTGAAAATGCGCTGGCTACAACCAAACAGATCCGCAAGCTGCGCAAAGCCTACGATCAACTGGCCAGCATCGATTACTTTCCAGGTAAGCCGAAGCAGCAGATTGATTCGGCTTTGCAGGAGCTAGAGACGGCGGTCAGCAGAGCCCTGTCTCCGGATGAGCCACACAGCCGCAACCAACCAATAACGGCACTCAATCTTGGCGATTATCAGGGTCGAGTCTGGGCAACACGCAAGCGTCCCTGGGTCGACCGGCTGGCCTGTGCCTGGCTGATAAGCCGCTTCATTGATCCCCAAGCCCAGATCCTCTGGCTCAACAGCCCAATAGACTGTCCAGCCGATGCCTTGGGTTTTGATTTCGATGAGGCGACCTTCAGCCATGTCGGCAACCGGGTGACCTTCGAAACCCTGCAAGCCAGTTTTGAACTTCAAGAGCCCGGCCTGAACCGCATCGCGGCCTTGGTGCACTACCTCGATATCGGGGGCATTCAACCTGTGGAGGCTGCCGGCATCGAGCGCGTGCTGGCAGGATTGCGCGAAACCATTACTCATGACGACCACCTGTTGGCCGCTGCAAGCGCCATCTTCGACGGCCTGCTCGCAGCGTTTGTGAAAGAGGAACAACCCAATGAGTAAGGTTTCCCCATCTGTCATTGAAGAGGATCTGCCAAGACCTGAGGCGATCAGTTTGCGTGAGGCATTTTGGTTCTGGCTGAAGTTGGGATTCATTAGCTTTGGCGGGCCCGCAGGGCAGATCTCGATCATGCATCAGGAGCTAGTCGAGCGGCGGCGCTGGATTTCGGAACGGCGATTTCTACACGCCCTGAACTATTGCATGCTGTTGCCCGGGCCGGAGGCTCAGCAGCTAGCAACCTATATCGGCTGGCTGATGCATCGAACCTGGGGCGGGGTGATCGCCGGAGTGCTGTTTGTGCTGCCCTCATTGTTCATCCTGATTGCCTTGTCCTGGATGTACATCGCCTTCGGTGAAGTACCGGTGGTGGCCGGGCTCTTCTATGGCATCAAGCCCGCCGTGACGGCCATCGTCGTGCAGGCCGCCCATCGAATCGGCTCGCGCGCGCTGAAGAACAACTGGCTGTGGGCCATGGCGGCGGCGTCGTTTACCGCGATCTTCGCCTTCAATGTCCCGTTCCCGCTGATCGTGCTGGGTGCAGCACTGATCGGTTATATGGGAGGAAGGCTGGCTCCAGAGAAATTCAGGGCCGGGGGCCATAGCGCCGCCAAAAAGTCATTCGGCCCGGCCTTGATCGATGACGACACCCCATCTCCCGAGCATGCCCGCTTTAGCTGGCTGAAACTGGCGCTGCTGGCGCTCATCGGCGCAGCGCTGTGGGCGTTGCCGATGGGTGCGCTGACTGCGCTCTATGGCTGGCACGGCACCCTGACCCAGATGGGCTGGTTCTTTACCAAGGCCGCATTGCTGACGTTCGGCGGCGCCTATGCCGTGCTGCCCTACGTGTATCAGGGCGCAGTCGGCCACTATGGCTGGTTGACTCCGACCCAGATGATCGATGGCCTGGCCCTGGGGGAAACCACGCCCGGGCCACTGATCATGGTGGTGGCTTTCGTCGGCTTTGTTGGGGCTTATGTCTCGCAGGTGTTCGGCGCCGATCAAGTGTTTCTGGCCGGTGCCATCGCGGCCAGCCTGGTGACCTGGTTCACCTTCCTGCCTTCGTTCCTGTTCATTCTCGCCGGCGGCCCGCTGGTGGAGTCGACCCACAACGAACTCAAGTTCACTGCGCCGCTGACAGGGATTACCGCCGCCGTGGTGGGGGTGATCCTCAACCTGGCGTGTTTCTTTGGCTACCACGTGCTGTGGCCAACAGGTTTCAGCGGCAGTCTCGACTGGCCTTCCGCGCTGATTGCAATCGCCGCGGCAGTCGCCTTGTTCCGCTTCAAGCGCGGCGTGATTCAGGTACTGATGGCCTGTGCGCTTATCGGCTTGGCAGTGCATCTGCTGCGCTAGAGCACGCGGACTGACTGACAATCTCTGGCGGGCACTGGGCCTGCCAGACCACCAGCCTACTGAGTTAGGCAGGAGGTGTTCCATGAGGTGGATTACCCGCGAACGACCCAAGATCGACCGTATCGCCTGTCCCTGGTTGATCACCCGCTTTATTGATCCTCAGGCCGAGTTTCTATACGTGCCCAGCGCTGATGTGCTGCGGATTGCAGCAGAGAGAAACGCGGCGCCCTACGACATTCCCGGTGTCGAGCTGACCCACGACGGCGAGTTGTGCAGCTTCGATGCCTTCCTGAAAAAGTACCAGCTCAGCGAGCCTGCCTTGCAGCATCTGGCCAGGATCGTGCGAGGGGCTGATACCTCCCGGCTGGATCTGACACCACAATCGGCGGGGTTGTACGCGATTTCACTGGGCCTGTCGCAGCGTTTTACCGACGACCATGAAATGCTCGCGCACGGCCTGATCCTGTACGACGCGCTCTATGCCTGGTGCAAGGATTGCCAGGGCGAATCGCATAATTGGCCTCCACAGATGTGAGGAGGCCCGCTCGTACCAAAGCCCAGCCTGACGCTGGGCTTTTACCATTTAGTGGCAGTGGTAATCGTTGGTCTTGTGGTTGCGATGACAACCTTTTGCATCAGTGCCACCGCTATGGGCGAAGGCAGCGACGGAAGTAATCGAGAGTACAGCGGCGATCAGAATGGCAGACAGTTTCATCAGGGCTTGCTCCATGCTCATGTTGTTATAGACGTGAGATCCCTCACATCTCGCAGAATATGGCCAATTGCCTTTATCGAGCAAGCAACTACCTCACTCATCTCCCGACCATTCGACGAAAGGCTGCGCGCCTATTTCTTGAGCTGCCACTGCCTCTGGTTTAGGATGACCTCATATCCCCCCTAGGGGGATATAGAATCACCTGCAAACGGAGAATTCGCCGCTCTCTTTCTTCAAGCAACATTCGACAACCAAGTGTTCACGCGCTCTGCCTTGTGAGATGCCCCATGCTGAGAATCCTCGCCAACCGAACCTACCGTCATCTCTTCCTCGCCCAAGTGATTGCATTGGTCGGTACAGGCCTTGCGACCGTCGCATTGGGACTGCTGGCCTTCGACCTTGCGGGAGCCCAAGCGGGTGCAGTCCTCGGTACAGCGTTGGCGATCAAAATGACGGCCTATATCGGCGTTGCGCCGATCGCCGCGGCTTTTGCAGAACGCCTGCCACGTAAGACTATGCTGGTCTCACTGGACTTGGTACGTGCTCTGGTCGCACTTGCCCTGCCGTTCGTGACGGAGGTCTGGCAGGTCTACGTACTGATTTTTGTCCTGCAATCAGCCTCGGCCGCATTCACCCCAACATTTCAAGCGACCATTCCGGACATACTGCCGGATGAGGACGACTACACTCGGGCCCTGTCCCTATCGCGCCTGGCGTACGATCTCGAGAGCGTCGCCAGCCCGATGCTCGCCGCCGCGTTGCTGACCGTGGTCAGCTTCCATAGTCTGTTCGCCGGCACGGTCATCGGCTTTCTCGCCTCGGCAGCTCTGGTCTCGACAGTCCTGCTGCCGAAGGCGAAGCAGACGCCACGGCGCAGTATTTACGAGCGAACTACCCGCGGCATGCGCATCTTCCTGGCAACGCCTCGCTTGCGCGGGCTGTTGGCGTTAAACCTGACGGTAGCGGCGGCCAGTGCCATGGTCATCGTCAATACGGTGGTGCTGGTCCAATCGCGCTTCGCGTTGCCTCAGAGCTCCACAGCACTGGCGCTGGCCGCGTTCGGCAGTGGCTCCATGATCGCAGCCCTGGTGTTGCCTCGTCTGTTGAAAGGCATCAAGGACCGAACGGCCATGCTGTTTGGCGGGGGGATACTGGTTGTCGGCCTGGCCATTGGCATCAACCTGACCACCTACAACTTCCTGCTACCTCTGTGGGTGGTGCTGGGCGTGGGCTATTCACTGGCCCAGACCCCGAGCGGTCGACTGTTGCGTCGCTCGGCGCACGCCGAGGACCGCCCGGCACTGTTTGCCGCCCAATTTGCCTTGTCCCACGCGTGCTGGTTGATTACCTACCCATTGGCGGGATGGCTGGGTGCCGACATCAGCCTGACTGCATCGTTTGTCGGGCTCGCCGTGGTAGCAGGTGGTGCATTGTTGGTCAGCATGGTGATCTGGCGTCCAGCGCATGACCAGGAATCAATCAAGCATACCCATGAGGACCTGCCGGACGATCACACTCACCTGAATGAGCACGGTGGCGCCGATCATCAGCATCCCTATGTCATCGATGACCAGCATCGGCGCTGGCCGAACAGGTAACCCACCAGCATCGATACTCAGCGATGCCCTGGCGGGTGGTTGGATCAACTTTGATTTGAGCCGGACCGAATAACGTTCAGTCACCAATACGCTTCATTCCCAAAGCAGGAAATACCCACCAGGATCAAATGCTGTCTTATCGGGCTTTCGACTGCGACGCTTTCGATGTTCAGCGCCTTTTATCGGCGCTACGCCTCTATGACCTTGATGGGATTGCCTGCATGTCCTGAGTCAGCTTCTGCGCAGCTTCAATATTTTGTGGCGTCATTGAGGCGGCAATCCTGTCGCGCTCCTCCAGCGCAATGCTGCATGTCAGGCCTAGAGGTACTTGGTAATTTGTTTGAAGGCTTCCAGCGGTGCGCGCTCACCATTGTTCAGCGCCGAAACGGTGCCCTCCAGGCAGTGATCAATGTGATCCTGGATCAGTGTGCGCTTGGCCTGGCACACCGCTTTCTCGACAGCATGCAGCTGCTGGGCGATGTCCACGCACTCACGCCCCTCTTCGATCATGGTGATGATGCTGCGCAGATGGCCGTCCGCCCTCTTGAGGCGCTTGATGATCGCCTCGTGGCTTTGGTGGGTATGGGGATGGCTGTGTTCGTGCTCACTCATGACTTGAGCCTCGCGCCTCAATGAATTACGCTGGCATCTTATCCCCCTAGGGGGATATGGTCAAACGCACCATAGCCCTAAGTAAACGAGTCGAAACACGATCACTATGTTCAGCAGAACACTGACAACGACGGTGGTACTCGCGCTTGCTCTCGCCATGTTCATGGCTTGGGCCGGGCATACCCGTACGCTGTTGGTGATGTCGGAGCAGCCCTCCTGGGAGATTGCTCAAGACGCCCATCACTCTCATGACGAGCAAGCCGAGATATCGTGTGCGAGCTGCTCGGATCACTATCACTCGCCGTTGACCCCTGACCATCAGCACGAGACACCACAGCTCACTTCCGCGTTGAGTTTGGCCGCGCAGCCGAAGCTATCCATGCGAGTCGATGCCCCCCGCTATTCCGTTCCTCGTCCACCGATTTTCTTGATCGAGCGTCCACCTCGTCCTTCGTTCGCATCCTGACCACGGCCGCCCTGCGGCCTTTGATCCCTGCAACGTAGGATTGATCTATGCATTCGCACTCGATGAGCGGCGTTGACGCATTTACTGCGCCTTCGCGTCGCCTGCTACTGCTGTTGTTTTTATTTGTCGCGTCACTTTTCCTCGCAATGCCCGAGGCAATGGCTCATGCCGTAGCTGAAGGCGACAAGGGATTCATCCAGGAAAGCTCCGGCGTCATGTTGCTGCCCTTCATCTACATGGGCGCTAAGCACATGATGACGGGCTACGACCACCTGCTGTTTCTGTTCGGGGTGATCTTCTTCCTCTATCGCCTGAAAGACGTAGGGCTCTACGTCACGCTTTTCGCCGTAGGCCACTCGGTCACGCTGCTGCTGGGCGTGCTGACTGAGATCAGCATCAGCTCCTACATCATCGACGCCATCATCGGTTTCTCGGTGGTGTACAAGGCGCTCGATAACCTGGGCGCATTCAAGCGTTGGTTCGGTTTCCAACCCAACACCAAAGTGGCCACGCTGATCTTCGGCCTACTCCACGGTTTCGGTTTGGCGACCAAGATCCAGGAGTACGAAATCTCACCTGATGGCCTGATTCCGAACCTGATCGCCTTCAACATCGGCGTCGAGATCGGCCAATTGCTGGCCCTCAGCGCGATTCTGATTCTGATGGGGTATTGGCGACGTACCGGCAGTTTCTGGCGCCACGCCTATACCGCCAACGTCGCCATGATGAGTGCCGGTTTCCTCCTGATGGGTTACCAGATCACCGGCCTGTTTGTCTCCGCGTAAGGAATTCTGACTATGTTCAATACTCCGCTTCCAACTGTTAATGAACTGCCTAGCACTCGCAAACTGGTGCATTCGACTGTCATTGCACTGCTGACTGCGGTCGGCTTGCTGGTGACCGTGGTCATGCCCTCGGAATACGCCATTGATCCAACAGGTGTAGGGCGCGCATTGGGCCTGACCCAGATGGGCGAACTGAAGATCATCCTCGCCCAAGAGGCGTTGGCGGATGCAGCGCCACCTCAACCAGCAGCTCCAGCTCCGCAGGTTGCGCAAGTCCAACCTATTGCGAAACCTGTTGCTCAGCCGGTGCCAACACCTACCCCAGCTCTGAAGACGAATCAAATGAGCGTCACGCTCAAGCCAGGTGAAGGGACAGAAATCAAACTGGAAGTGCTCAAGAACAAGACTGTCAGCTATGAATGGACTGCGGTAGGTGGGCCTGTGAACTACGACACCCATGGTGAGCCCTACAACGGTGAAAAGGGTTACTTCCACAGCTACAACAAGGGCAAGCAGGTCAAAAGTGATAAAGGTGAATTCACCGCCATTTTTGACGGCACCCACGGCTGGTTTTGGCGTAATCGCAGCAATAACGACGTGACCATCGCACTGAAAACGACCGGCGATTACTTGAGCGTCAAACAGTAATCCGAAGCGACGATGGCTGTTCTACTGCCGAAAATTCGGCGCTGAGCCTGACCACAGACCATTTATTTCACCCATTTCTTGAAGAGTCTTCCCATGAAAACCCCAACCACTCTGATTCGCTCGATGCTCCTGATCTGCTTCCTAGGCCTGATGACGGCCTGCGGCGGTGGTGAGAAAGGCGCAACCTCCGAGAGTGCTGAGCACGGACATTCACACGAGTAACCCCCTTAAAAAACAAGGCCGCAAATGCGGCCTCGTTTTTTCTGCGTGACAAAAAGTACTGGCCTCACATCCCGCAAACAAATGACTGCTTTGGGCAGTTCACTGCCAATCATGGTTATGAAGCGTGCTGGTCAGATCGAATGCAAACGGATGGCCAAGTGGAGTGCAGTATTCCAATTGGTATTCCAACTAAAAATTAAAATTGTCTTTAATGTTATAAATCAATAAGTTATTTAACTGATTCAAATTACCCCGGCCCACCAAATACGAAGCAAGACAAAACCCGCCCAGTGCGGGTTTTGTTGCATCTGGGGTTCGGTAATCCAAAGCTGATACGCCCCCCTGTAGGAGCGGGCTTGCCCGCGAAGAGGCCAACCAAACCACCGCAAAAACGGCGGCATGCACTTCACGCAGAGCCTGCGGGAAGGGAGTCAGCATGAATAATGTTCTGTTGATAATGGTCTACGCCCGTGCCCGCCTGTCACTGGAGCCGCTGTTCAGCAACCTCGTTCGCAGCTCATCAGTAGAACTCGTCCAGCAAACAGTAAAACGCTATCCGTTGCTGATCGGGTTCCACACCATAGGCGTGGAAAAATGGCGCTACCCATGCCTGTCCAAGGTTGCGCTCTATGCTTCGGGCAGCCAGCGCAAGATCTTGGTAAATGTCACTGATGCCTAGTCGGCCGCAGTCGATGTAGCCGGTAAAACGGGTTCCTTCGACCATGAAATTCGGCAGGCAGGCATCGCCGTGGGTGACCGCAAGATCATAGGTTTCAGGGAGCGTCGACAGCAGCTCTGCGAAAACATCCACAGCGGTCCGACCCAGCCGCTCATCGTCAAAGTCTGCCTCGTCAACGAGCCCGGCACTCACTCGACTCCGGGCGGCGGCTATGCGCTGCTCCAACGGGTGATCAAAGGGACATGTCTCGATTGGCACCTGGTGCAGAGTACGCAGTGCCATTGCCAGGATGCTGATGACTTGGGGTGGAGACAGATCGTTGGCACTGGCCAGATCCTGTCCGGGGACGGCACTCATGAGTAACCAATGGCGATTGTTTTCTGTCGTGGCATCAAGAACGGTTGGCGCAGGCAGGTCGAGCCGGTTCATCCAGCGAAGACGCTCAATCTCTTGCGGCAGCTCACTATGGACGCCAACGGGTTCGGACTTCACAAACAGGTGTTCGCCGCTGATGCAGCGAATGCGAGAAACCTCGGCGCCTGACTCGCCGATGGTTTGTCGTTCAATGGGTGCACCACTGGATGTTTGGGACCATTGGGTGGGAATGTACATACTGTTACTTACCCTGTTCCGCCAGATAATTATGAGAGACCTAATGATCCGCGACTTTCGAAACCTGGACCTGGAACCCGTACTGGACATCTGGCTACGGGCGTCAATCCAGGCGCATCACTTCATCGCTCCCGAATTCTGGCGCAACCAGCTTGATGCCATGCGTGAGGTCTACCTGCCCGGCGCCATGTCCAGAGTATTTGAGGCCGATGGGGCCGTCGCAGGATTTTGCTCCGTGTATGGCGACACGCTTGCGGCGCTTTTCGTATCGCCTGAGCATCAGGGGCACGGCATAGGTACGCAGCTTCTCGCGGACGCCAAGGCCTCCAGGTCAACGCTACGGTTGACTGTATATTCGGCGAATGCGCCCAGCATCCATTTCTATGAGAGCCAGGGCTTTGTGGTTTTAAATGAACAACGGGATGAGCACACTCGCCACCTTGAGAAGGTGATGCGCTGGGGTGACCTGGTTCAGGACTAGGCATCACTTTTGCCCTTCAACTCAAACGAAAGTCACTCAGGTCAATCGACACCATCACCCTCTCGCGCAGGGGTTGCCTGTCCTCGCCCCGCAGGTAGGCTCTGCGCCGGGAGGGAAAGCGAAAGCCCTGGGCTTCAACGTACTCGCCCACGTATTGGGCGGCTGCGAAGCCGCCGGCCACGTCGACGTGATAGTCGTGTCGACGCAACAGGCCGTCGTCAGCGAAGTAAAAATCCTGGACACGGCTGTGGCTGGCGATGTGTTCCGGGAACTCGACCCGCAGACCGCGCCAGGCTTCGGGGCCTTCCTGCCAGGGGGTGATTTCAGTGACGTTGAAACCCGCCATCGCCATGAAAAACGGCGTCGTCAGGTAGGTCCACATGGCGTACCCGCTGAAGTACGCACGGTGCAGCGGGTCCCAAGGTGTGTTCATGTCGTGCCCGGCGAATGACTCTCGCGGGTTCGAGCGCTCGCGCACGATTTCGCCCTCGGTGGTTTCGATGGCGATGTAGTCGGCCCGGAATGCCGTGCGCCAGTGCGGGTTGCCGAACGGCGTCACGCTCGCGCTTTGCTGGTGCAGGCTGACGGTCATCTCGCGGGGCATCGTGTCTTGCGCCACGCCCTTCATTGCCCATAATTCTCCGCCCGTGACGATGGTTGCGTTGAGCGTGGTGAACCTGTTCCAGCGCTCCAGGCCGCCATGGGCGTCGAGTACTTTTTTCAGCAAATCGTTCATTGGTCTTTACCCTTTCGATGCTGGGCGGAATCAAAAGAATAGGTCACTGGCAGGTCGTGGGCGGATCTATGCTGATGACTTCCCTACAGGCTCGGGCCTCCACTGAACAGAAGCAGTCAGGAATGCAAAACATGAATATGCGGATTCTGGCCCTCCTGGCAGCGATGGTTTGCCTACCGGCACACGCCGCCAGCGAAGTCGACGCCTTCGATGCCGGCAATGGCAGCCGGCCTTTCGACCAGACGCTGGAACTGCAAGGCATTGTTTTTCATGTGACGGATGAGTCGGTCGATGGCGGCCGGGCAATGCGCATCGCTCCCCAAGGGCTGGAAATCGATAATTCGGCCATGACTCACCCACTGAATGGCGACATCGCCCGGGCGGAGGTCGCGGACCTCGATCGGGATGGCTCTCCTGAAATTTACGTGTTCGTCAGGTCACCAGGGCGCGGATTGCCCGGCGAGCTCGTTGCCTATGCCGCGAACCGTAAAAAATCCCTCAGTGCGATCTATCTGCCACCGGTCAGCGAAGACTCGAAGGTCGCCGAGGGGTATCGCGGCGAGGACGAGTTTGCCGTGGTGGAAAACACCTTTGTGCAGCGGTTTGCGCTGTATGACAGTGCGGACGTCTCGGCGGGGTGGACCGGGAAAATGCGCGAGATTCAGTATCGGTTGATGCCTGGGGAGGCGGGGTGGATTTTGCAGAGGCAGAAGGTGATGGAGTATTGAGCTTTTCCCTTTCACCCTCGGGCAACACATGAACTTTTCTTCACCCCGGGTTCAGGCAACTCCCTGTACATTTGCCCTCGCTCATTCAAGAAACTACGGTTTGCCCGCCCTCCCGCGGGCTTTTTTTTGTCTTGCGAAATGTCCTACGCCGGGGCAAACCGCAGAGAAAAATCCCACAGGTCTTTCAGGTTGTCGGTCGGAAGGGGGCTTATTAATCTTTTGTCGCCACTGACCACTCAGTGATCGGGTGTGAGAACCCGGCAAGTAATAGCCATGCACTACCAGTATCCGCATAATTGCCGGCAGCTTGTCCGCTGCCTGTAGATGCGTAATGGCGGCTGTGTGCGGGCAGACTTTTGTCTGACCGGGTGGCTATGACCGGATTCTCACCTCGCACATAGCTGCCACCTCTTTGCTGTGTGAGAACGGCAAGTACTGGCACCCACGCAAGAGGTTAATCATCTTGGATAAGCTAACCCCCGATCCCCCCTTCGAAACCACCAAGCCCTATCGCCCCAGCCCCTTCTTCACGATCCTCCCCGACATCAAATCCGAAAACCTCCTCGCCCACGCTTGCGAATCACTGGCTTCAGCCAGCGTCATGCTCAATGACTTCGCCACTTACCTTAATGGCCCCCAGCGCAACACCGCGCTGGGGATTGCGCAGATCGTCATGCTGGCGGAGCTGGCTGTGAACAGGGCGCTGGATAATGTCGATCCGCAGGGCTAGGAAAGTAGACCGCGTTATCGTTCTTCGCGAGCAAGCCCGCCACATTTAGTCTGCGGCGTATGCAAATTCTGCGGCCACCGAAAGACTATTGTGGGAGCGGGCTTGCTCGCGAAAGCAATTTGCCAGGCAATAAAAAAACAGAACATCTCACTCAAACTGCGGGCTACGCTCAACCCGCAATTTGCGACAATCCTTTTGCAGCACCGGCATCTCCAACCGCGCTCTTCCGTAAAACGCCAGCGCCGTCAGCAAACACGCCAGCCACACGAAGATCCCGGCCCAGAAGGTGTGGGACATGTAGTGCCAGCCCTGCACCACCCGCGTCGTGCCATAGACAAACCCCAGGGCCAGCGAGCCGTACATGATTGCCTTGGAATAGCGCCAGCGGTAACGGCGGGCAACAAAGTACAGCGCCAGCATGGTGAAACCACCGGAGGCATGCCCGCCCGGCCAGCAACGACCGACACCGGCGACTTTCAACAAATCGAAATTCTCGTACCACTCCTTGTGCTCGATCCTCCCGCCGTACTGGGTGGTCTCGATCGGGCAATACACGCTGGTATGGCCCTTGAGGTAGTGGATGACGCCGGTGCTGATGGAGAACGCAAACACCACGTAGAGGAAATCCCGCCGATGTTTGCTGGCAAAACGTAGTACCGGCGCGACCTTGATCTTTTCCAGGATGGCGATGATCTTCGCGTGTTTTTCCGCCTTCAGGCGCGGCCAGAGAAACGACAGCAAGGCACCGATGATGGCGATCTCGCCGGTCCAGTTCGGAATGATCCGCGCCCATTTATGGGTGATCTTTTCGAACAGGTGAACATGGTCCAGCGGGAATGTTTGCGTCACCGGGTCATAAAACAGATCGTTGAAGGCGATGTCGATCCGGGTCAGGTCGAACATCAGGAACACCACGACCGCGCAGGCCAGTGGGATACCGAAGTTCACCCAGTAAAAACGCGAGCGGGAAGCCGTCAGCATGGTGTGTCCTGGTAACAGAGTGAATTCATTCGGTGGTCATCGAGTGCCAGTCCGAGGCCTCGATGAACCCGAGTATGTGGGGCGCTTGTTGCGCTTGGGCGCTAACGAAAAGCGAGGCGCCGTAACCAAGGGTCGAGATGGGCAACTTGAGATCCTTTTGCAGTTGCGCCATGCATTCGCTATGGGTCACCAGGATCAGGTTGCGCCCGGGGACCTTGTGCGTCAGGGCGTCGCGCAGCATCGTGCCCTTGCAGTTGATCAGCCAGTCGTCGCCAGCGCCGACCGTGTTGAACATGTACCCGCTGGTCTGCGCCGTACGCACCATCGGGCTGTTGTAGATGTCGGCCTTCCCCAGCCCAAGCTGCTCGAACTGCGCACCGACCGCCACCGCAACGCTGCGCGAACGATCGGTAATGCCATCGTCGCCACTCAGGCAGGGCGCGCTGGAGTGATCGCAACGCTCGACATGGCGCACCAGCACGATCATGTCGCCCCTGGCCCAACCCGCCAACAGCGCCCGCGCGCCCTCCACGTTGCCATGCGCCAGGTCCGGCACGGCGTCAGGCCGTAACAGCAATACCGTCATGGCCAGCGCCAGCATCGCCGTGGCCAGCACCACGAGCGGATTGCGATAACGGGTAAAACGGCTCAGGTCGATCGAGCGGTTTATTCCGAACAGACTCAGTCTCAATTCCACAACAAGCCGCCTCGCAGCCCTTCATCAGGTGCCGTGAGAGTAAAGAGGCGGGCGTCGGCTGCCAGTGAAACCGATGTGAAAAAAAGCTTAAGCGCCTAGCAAAAGCTTGTTACAGCATCCGTCCGACAAAATCCTTTCAGCTCTCGCGATTGCTGCCGATACAGACCTGCAACCCACCTTGCTGGCGCCTAAGAACAACAATCTTCCAGCCAACCGACGATCAAGAAACACCACGTTCCTGGAGGAATTTTGATGAATAGCTGGTTCGGCAACATCAGCGTGAACCTGAAACTGGGCCTGGGCTTTGGCCTGGTCCTGGCCCTGACCTGCGTCCTCGCCCTGACCGGCTGGACCAGCCTGGGCAGCCTGATTGACCGCAGCAACTGGATGAGCGACATCACCCAGCTCAACGCCGGCCTGACCAAACTGCGCGTGGTGCGCCTGCAGTACATGCTGACCAACGGCGACGAAGCCACCGCGCAGAACGTACAGACCACGCTGCAGGCCTTTTCCGATCAGCAGCAAGCGCTGCTGGCGAAGTTCAAGAGCCCGGAAAACCTCAAGCTGCTCAAAGAACAAGGCAGCGTCATCGACGCCTACAAGACGTCCCTGGCCAAGATGCGCGACGCCTACCGTACCGGCAACAGCGCGCGCGACGTCATGGGTGCCAACGCCGAAACGGCGAGCACGCTGATCGACGATCTGAACAACCGCGTGCAACAACTGCCATCGAGTGATCAGCGCTTCGAACAGTTCCAGGCCATCACCGCGGCCAAGCAAGCGTTCCTGCTGGCCCGCTACGAAGTGCGTGGCTACACCGCCACCACCAATGCCGAGACCGAGCAAAAAGCCGTGGCGCAACTGGACGCCGCGATTGCCAGCCTGCAACAGCTCAACGTGCATTTCAGCGACATCCAGCCCCAGGCCCTGCGCCAACTGGAGACCGCGCTGGGCAACTACCGCAGCGCCTTGCAGGCCTATAAAGCGGCGAACAGCGAGGCTGTGCAGGCGCGCAAGGAAATGACCGACGAGGGCGCGGCCATCGTCAGCCTGAGCGAGCAGCTGTATCAGATCCAGCTCGACCGTCGTGACGCTGAAAGCGCCCAGGCGCGTACCCTGCAACTGATCAGCACGCTGCTGGCATTGCTGGTGGGCATTATTGCCGCCGTTGTCATTACCCGGCAGATCACCGGTCCGTTGCGCGAAACCCTGGCCGTGGTCGATCGCATCGCCAGCGGCGACCTGTCCCAGGACGTCAGGGTCACGCGTCGCGATGAGCTGGGTGTCTTGCAACAAGGCATTGCGCGCATGGGCGTGACCTTGCGCGACCTGATCAGCGGTATCCGCGACGGCGTCACCCAGATCGCCAGCGCGGCCGAAGAACTGTCGGCCGTGACCGAGCAGACCAGCGCCGGGGTCAACAGCCAGAAAGTCGAGACCGACCAGGTCGCCACCGCCATGCACGAGATGACCGCCACTGTGCAGGAGGTCGCGCGCAATGCCGAGCAAGCCTCCCAGGCCGCCGCCGCGGCGGATGGCGAAGCACGCGCAGGGGACAAGGTTGTCGCTGAAGCCATCACCCAGATCGAACGCCTGGCCAGCGAGGTGGTGCGTTCCACCGAAGCCATGGGCCTGCTGCAACAGGAAAGCGACAAGATCGGCAGCGTCATGGACGTGATCAAGGCCGTGGCCGAACAAACCAACCTGCTTGCACTCAACGCCGCCATTGAAGCGGCACGCGCTGGTGAAGCCGGACGTGGTTTTGCCGTGGTGGCCGACGAAGTGCGGGGCCTGGCCCAACGCACGCAGAAATCCACCGAGGAAATCGAAGGCCTGGTGGCCGCCCTGCAGAACGGCACCCAGCAAGTGGCGACCGTGATGAACAACAGCCGCACCCTGACCGACAGCAGCGTGGCCCTGACCCGCAAGGCCGGTGCTTCACTGGAAAACATCACCCGCACGGTGTCCAACATCCAGTCGATGAACCAGCAGATCGCGGCCGCGGCCGAACAGCAAAGCGCGGTGGCCGAAGAGATCAGCCGCAGCATCGTCAACGTGCGTGATGTGTCGGAACAGACCGCCGCGGCGAGTGATGAGACGGCGGCGTCCAGTGTTGAGCTGGCGCGGTTGGGGAATCAGTTGCAGATGATGGTCAGCCACTTCCGCGTCTGACGTTCAAGATCAAAAGATCGCAGCCTTCGGCAGCTCCTACAGGGGATCGTAGTTCCATGTAGGAGCTGCCGCAGGCTGCGATCTTTTAGCGGTGCTGGAAACCTGCACGCAAATCCCCTTCCCGCGCCAGGAACCGCCCTTCCCTGCGCCCGTTCGCCTGACCGTCCTGGTAGCTCAATACCCCGTTGACCCACACGCCATCGATACCTTCAGCCGCCCGTTGCGGATCATTGAAGTCAGCCACATCGCGAATGGTCGCCGGGTCGAACAGCACCAGGTCGGCCCAGTGGCCTTCGCGGATCTCGCCCCTTTGCTTCAAGCCGAATCGCGCCGCCGACAAGCCGGTCATCTTGTGCACGGCGGTGTGCAGTGGAAACAGGCCGACATCACGGCTGAAATGGCCGAGCACCCGTGGGAAAGCGCCCCACAGGCGTGGATGGGGAAACGGGTCTTCGGGCAGGCCGTCGGAGCCGACCATTGACAGCGGGTGTGCGAGAATCCGTCGTACATCGTTCTCGTCCATCCCGTAGTACACCGCGCCAGCCGGTTGCAGCCGGCGGGCGGCATCGAGCAGGGACAGGTTCCACTCGGCGGCGATGTCCATCAGGTCGCGCCCGCCCATCTGCGGGTGCGGCGTCGACCAGGTGATGGTAATGCGGTGGGCATCGGTGACCTGCTTGAGGTCCAGGGTTGAGGAACTGGCGGCGTACGGATAGCAATCACAGCCCACTGGGTGGGTCTTCGCCGCCTGTTCCAGGGACGCCAGCAGTTGCGGGCTGCGCCCCCAGTTGCCGGCACCGGCACATTTGAGGTGGGAAATGATCACCGGGGATTTCGCATGGCGGCCGATCTGGAACGCCTCGTCCATGGCCTCCAGCACCGGCTCGAATTCACTGCGCAAATGGGTGGTGTAGACCGCCCCGAACGCGGTCAGCTCTTCGGTCAGTTGCATGACTTCGTCGGTGGAAGCCGAGAACGCACTGGCGTAGGCAAGACCGGTGGACAAGCCCAGCGCGCCGGCCTCGAGACTGTCGCGCAGTTGCTCGCGCATCGCGGCAATTTCATCCGGCGTGGCGGTGCGGAACAGGTCGTCGAGGTGGTTGCTGCGCAACGCTGTATGGCCAACCAATGCGGCGACGTTGAGCGTGGTGTTCGCCGCCTCGACCGCCGCGCGGTAATCGCTGAACTTCGGATAAACAAAGGCCGCCGCGCTGCCGAGCAGGTTCATCGGATCCGGTGGATCGCCGCGCAGGCTCACCGGCGACGCGCTGATCCCGCAATTGCCGACGATCACCGTGGTCACGCCCTGGCTGAGCTTGGGCAGCATCTGCGGCTGACGGATCACTACCGTGTCGTCGTGGGTGTGCACATCGATGAAGCCGGGCGCCAGCACGCGGCCGGCGGCGTCGATCTCATCGCTGGCACGGGCATCCTGCAAGTCGCCGATGCGCTCGATACGTCCGTTCAGGATCGCCACGTCGGCCAGGTAGCCAGGACTGTTGCTGCCGTCGATGACCAGGGCATTGCGAATCAGCGTGTCGTACATCATGTCAGTCTCCCAGCGGCAGGTGATCGTCGCCGCCGCGGTAATCGTCCAGGGCGAGTTTGATCCGCCGCAGGCGTTCTTGATTGTCTTGAGGATTGGCCAGTGCCAGCTCGGTGGCAAGCACATCGATGGCGAGCAACATGCCGTAGCGTGCCGCCGTCGGTTTGTAGATGAACGAGGTCTCGGCGCTTTGCAGCGGCAGCACGATGTCGGCCAGTTGCGCCAGCGGCGAATCTCCTCGGGTGATGGCCAGGATGCGCGCACCGTAGTTGCGGGCCAGTTCCACGGTTTCCAGCAGTTCGGGGGTGATGCCCGTCAGTGAGCAGACGATGACCACCTGATCAGGACTGAGGCTGGCCGCCGTGATGCGCATCATCACCACGTCGTGGCAGACCGCGATCGGGTAGCCAAGGCGCACCAGGCGCACCTGCAACTCATCGCTGCACAAGGTCGAGCAGCCACCCATGCCGAAAGCGTGAATCATCCGCGCCTTGCCCAGCAGTTTCACCGCATCGGCGAACCGCGATTCGTCAAAAGCCGACAGGTGCTGGCGCAGGGTCGACTCGATGTCGCCGACGATCTGCCCGTAGAACGCCGACTGCTCCGGCGTGCCCGCCGGGTCGAGGAAACGGCTGCCGACGCCGCTGGCCTGGGCCAGTTGCAAGCGCAGGTCGCGCAGATCCTTGCAGCCGACCGTGCGGGCGAAACGCGACAGCGTGGCGGTGCTGACTTCCGCGCGCAGCGCCAGCTCATCGAGGCTGGCGGAAGCGGCGAAGCCCACATCGTCGAGCATCAGGCGGGCGATGCGTCCTTCGCCGGCGCTAAAGGAATCCTGACGGGCGCGGATCTGGTAGAGGATGTCCATGGCAGGCGGCTCCGGCTAAATCAGGTAGGAAAGGCCCACGGTCAGGCCGAAGGCGACGAGCGAGATCAGGGTCTCCAGCACCGTCCAGGTCTTGAAGGTCTGGGTGACCGTCATATTGAAGTATTCCTTGATCAGCCAGAAGCCGCCGTCGTTGACGTGGGAAAAAATCACCGACCCCGCCCCCGTCGCCAGCACCAGCAACTCTGGATGTGGATACCCCATGGCGATGGCGACGGGTGCGACCACGCCCGAGGCGGTGGTCATGGCCACGGTGGCAGAACCGGTGGCGATGCGCATCAACGCCGCGAACAACCAGCCCATCAGCAACGGCGACAGGTGAAATTCGTGGGCCAGGCCGACGATCTGATCGGTGACGCCGGCATCCACCAGGATCCGGTTCAGACCGCCGCCGGCGCCCACCAGCAAGGTGATGCTGGCGGTCGGCGCCAGGCATTCGTTGGTGAACTTGAGGATCGACTCGCGATTGAAACCCTGGGCCAGGCCGAGGGTCCAGAAGCTCAGCAAGGTCGCCAGCAGCAGCGCGATGACCGAGTTGCCGATGAACAGCAGGAACTGGTTGAGGCCGCTGCCCGGGGTGGAAATCAGGTTGGCCCAGCCGCCGATCAGCATCAGCACCACCGGCAACAGGATGGTCGCCATGGTCAGGCCGAAACTCGGCAGGCTGTCGCGCGGCTCACGCTCGAGGAACTGCCGTTCCAGCGGGTTTTCCGCCGGCAGCTGGATGCGCGGTACGATGAATTTGGCATACAGGGGGCCGGCGATGATCGCGGTCGGAATGCCGATCGCAATCGCATAGAGCAAGGTCTGCCCCACCGACGCCTGGTACACCTGCACCGCCAGCATCGCCGCCGGGTGCGGTGGCACCAGCGCATGCACCACCGACAGGCCGGCGACCATCGGCAGGCCGACCATCAGGATCGACACGCCGACCCGCCGCGCCACGGTGAAGGCAATCGGCACCAGCAGCACGAAACCGACCTCGAAGAACAACGGCAGCCCCACCAGGAAGGCGATGCAGACCATCGCCCAATGTGCGTTCTTCTCGCCGAAGCGGTCAATCAGGGTGCGCGCCACCTGCTCGGCACCGCCGGATTCGGCCATCATCTTGCCGAGCATGGTGCCCAGCGCCACCACCAGCGCGATATGCCCCAGGGTCTTGCCGACACCCGCCTCATAGGCCCCGACCACGCCGGACGGCGGCATGCCCGCCACCAGCGCCAGGCCGATGGAAATCAGGGTGATGACAATGAACGGATTGAGCCGGTAGCGGGCGATCAGCACGATCAGCGCGATGATGGCGACAGCGGCATACACCAGCAGCCAATAGCCGAAGGACGGGGTCATGCGGTACTCCTCGAGAGGGTCACGTCGAAAGTTTTGTGAAACTCTTAAAACATTTCGAGGAGTAACTTTCAAACGAGGTGAAAGTAATTTTCGTGCAGAGGTAAGGGATGTCGCTCAGGGATATGCCGTGTCGCAAATAATGAAAATCAGGCAGGCGGATTTTCATCACGCCTGCGCTGGTCGGTCTCAGTCGTGTTGCACCCGGGCACGTTTGAGCAGTTTCTTGCAGCGCTCGGACAGGCCCAGCACCCGCAGGTGTTTGCCGGCCTTGCTGTAGCGCTCGCGCAGGGTGTCCAGCGCGGCAATGGCCGAGTAATCGACGAAGCTCAAGTGGCGGCAATCGAGGGTCACTTGCGCCGGGTCGTTGGCCGGATCGAATTGATTGAGGAAAGGGGTGGTCGAGGCGAAGAACAGCGTGCCATGGACGCGGTAAAGCTTGCTGCCATCGTTTTCCAGGTGACTGTCGGCGTACAGCTGCCGGGCCTGCTGCCAGGCGAAATTGAGCGCCGCGATGATGATGCCGCACAACACCGCCGTGGCCAGGTCGGTAAACACCGTGATCACCGTCACCGCGATAATCACCAGTACGTCGTTCATCGGCACCTTGTTCAGCACCCGCAGCGATGCCCAGGCGAAGGTCTGTTGCGAGACCACGAACATCACCCCGACCAACGCCGCCAACGGAATACGCTCGATCAGCGGCGACAGGAACAGGATGAACAGCAGAATCGATACTCCGGCGACTACACCGGACAGCCGACCGCGCCCCCCGGAGCTCAGGTTGATCACGGTCTGGCCGATCATCGCGCAACCGCCCATGCCGCCGAACAGACCGGACACCACGTTGGCCGCGCCCAGCGCCACGCATTCGCGATCGGGGTAGCCGCGGCTCTCGGTGATTTCGTCGGTGAGGTTCAGGGTCAGCAAGGTTTCCAGCAGGCCGACCATCGCCATCAGGATCGCGTAGGGCGCAATGATGCGCAGGGTTTCCAGGTTCCAGGGAATGTCTGGCAAAGCGAATGTCGGCAAGCCACCGGCGATGTGTGCCATGTCACCCAGGGTGCGGGTTGGCAAGCCGAGGAAGTAGACAGCCAGTCCTACCCCGAGGATCGCCACCAACGCGGGCGGCACTGCGCGGGTCAGGCGTGGCAGCACATAGACGATTGCCATCGTCACCGCCACCAGGCCGATCATGAAGTACAACGGCGTACCGCTCAGCCAGGTCTCGCCACTCTTGAAGTGCTCCAGTTGCGCCAGGGCAATGATGATCGCCAGGCCGTTGACGAAACCGAGCATCACCGGGTGCGGCACCATGCGCACCAGCTTGCCCAGCCGCAGCAGGCCGAACGCCGCCATGATCAAGCCGCCCAGCAGCACCGTCGCCAGCAGGTACTGCACACCGTGCTGCACCACCAGCGCGACGATCACCACCGCCATCGACCCGGCGGCACCGGAGACCATGCCTGGCCGGCCACCGAACAGCGCGGTCAGGGTGCAAATGATGAACGCACCATACAGGCCCATCAGCGGATTGAGATGCGCCACCAGCGCGAAGGCAATGCATTCGGGCAACAGGGCGAAAGACGTCGTGAGCCCGGCCAGGGCATCGGCGCGTAGATGTTTTGGTTTCATGGGGGACCGCATGCAGGGAGTAGCAAGAAAGAGTGTGCGGATGTTACGGAATCGAGGGCGTTCCGGCCAGTTTATGCAACTTCAGAAACGCCTTCGCGAGCAAGCCCGCTCCCACATTAGACCGCGTCCGTCTGGACAATGCGGTCAAGTGTGGGAGCGGGCTTGCTCGCGAAAGCAGCAACTCGGTCTAAAGCGAACTCACACCATCTCGTTACGAATCCACTCCAGCACCGACGTACGCTTCGGCACCCAACCCAATATCTCCCGCGCACGGGTACCGCGCACCCGGCTATTGGAGCCCAGGCCATAATTGGCCATTTCATAACCCCACTCGGCTTCGGCATCCTTCAGTGGCCAGTCTTGCGGCTGGCCCAGGTTCAACGCCTCGGCGATCGCCGTGGTCATGTCGATGAATGACGCTTCACCGCTTTCGACGAAGTAGAAAGTGCCAGGGACGTTTTTAGTTAGCGCCAGCAGGTACAGCGCCACCACGTCTTCAATGTGCACGCTGGACCAGATGTTCTGCCCGGTGCCGACATGGTGGACCACGCCGCTTTTGCGCGCCTGTTTCAGCAAGCGCGGCAGCTGCACGCTGTCGCGATTGACGCCGAGGCTGTGGCCGTAGATCAGGGTGTTGCAGATGACGGCCGAGTTCACGCCATCCTTGGCCGCGGCGAGGATCAGGTTGTCGATGGCCACCCGTGCGGCCTTGTCCACAGTGGGTTCCGGCAAGTTGTCTTCACGGTAGATGACGTCGCTGGACTTGCCGCCCGAGGCGTCGCCGACGATGCTCGAACCGCTGGTGTGCAGGAACACTTTGTTGGAGCCGCGCAAGGCATCGAGCAAGGCTTCGACCGCCCCTCGATGGTCGCTGCTGGCGGCGTTGATCACAGCGTCGGCGGCCCGGGCCTGTTCGGCCAACAGTGCGCTGTCATCCAGCGTACCGATGACTGGCATGATGCCCAGCGCTTTGAGCTCATCCGCCTGTTCGACGTTGCGCACCAGGCCGGTAACCTTGTGACCGGCCTTGATCAGGCCGGTGGCGATGGAGCCGCCGATAAAACCGGCAGCGCCGGTAACGAATACGTTCATGGAGAAACTCCCTGCGTGGATAAGTGATGCAACGAGTATCCAGCAGCGATCCCTGGCGAAAAATCCCCGCTGACCCAATTCACTCTTGCGCAGAAATCACGAATCAGCCGCTGAAATCCGTGGACGCGTACACCGCCAGTTTGCTCTGGATGAAGTCGAGGAAACACTGGATGCGCAAGGCCAACTGCGAGTTGCGGTAGTACACCGCGTTGATCGGCTGGCGATAGCCGCTGTTGAATTCGGCCAGCAACACCTTCAACCGTCCGGCACGAATGTCTTCGATGGTCATGTAGTGCGACAGGCTGGCGATGCCCTGGCCTTCCAGCGCCAGGTGGCGGAGGGTTTCGCCGCTGGAAGCGCTGAGCGACGCCTGGATCGGCCAGCGATCGCCGTGCACGTAGCGCAGCGGCCATTGGTTGAGGCCTTCGTTCTGGGTGAAGCCCAGCAGGGTGTGTTCGGCCAGATCCGCCACGGCGGTCGGGGTGCCGTGTTTTTCCAGATACGCCGGGCTGGCGACGATGTGTATCGGACTGCATCCCAGGGAGCGTGCGTGCAGGGTCGAGTCGGCCAGGGTGCCGATGCGGATGGCGATGTCGGTGCTTTGTTCAAGCAGGTCGATGATCAGGTCGTTGCTGTTGAGCTCGAGCTGGATGTCCGGATAGAGCCGGCGGAATTCATCGAGGTAGGGCACGATGGCGTGCAGCATGAATGGCGACGCGGCGTTGATGCGCAAGCGCCCGGACGGGGTTTGCTGGCGTGAGGACAAGCGCTCCTCGAGTTCGTCCATCTGATCGAGAATCAGCTTGGCGTGTTCGAAGAAGTACTTGCCCTCCTCGGTCAGGTCCATGCGTCGCGTGGTGCGGTTGATCAGCGTGGTATCGAGCTTGGCCTCGAGCCGCGACAGCGTGCGGCTGACCGCCGACGGCGTTTGCCCGACCTGCTCGGCCGCCGCGGAAATCGACCCGCACTCGATCACGCAGACGAAAATCTGCAATTCATCGGATCTGGCTTTCACGAGTGTCCTCTTTGACGAAAATCGCTAAAAGATCGCAGCCTTCGGCAGCTCCTACAAGGTATTGCGTACACCTGTAGGAGCTGCCGAAGGCTGCGATCTTTTAGCCGCTGAGACCGATAGTAGCCGAGCGTTACGCCTTCAGGCCAAACACCTCTTTCAAATGCTGCTCATAACGCGCCACATCGGCTTCGATGTTCGGACGTTTCATCACGTCCACGCAGAGGAAGGTCGGCAAAGCGGTCATGCCGAGGAATTCGTTGGCCTTGTGGAACGGGAAGTACACCGCGTCCACGCCCTTGGCCTCGAAGAAGTCGGTCGGGTCGTCGAAGGCTTGCTGCGGCGCGTTCCAGGTCAGCGACAGCATGTACTGCTTGCCGTGGATCAGGCCGCCACTGCCGTATTTCTGCGAGGCGTCGGAACGGGTGCGGCCGTCGCTGGCGTAGAGGCTGCCATGACCTTCGGTGAAGACTTCGTCGATGTACTTCTTGACGGTCCATGGCGCGCCCATCCACCAGCCGGGCATCTGGTAGATGATCACGTCGGCCCAGAGGAATTTGGCGACTTCTTCGGCGACGTCGTAACCCTCGTCGATAAATGTGGCTTTGACATCTACCCCACCGCGATCCAGCACGCTCAGCGCGGCTTCATGCAAGGTGGTGTTGTAGCGGCCATCGGAGTGGGCGAATTGTTTGCCGCCATTGAGCAACAGGACTTTTTTCATGGGAGGTCTCGGGAAGGGTCAGGAATCGGATGGCGGCAGAATAAAGACCTGGCTCGCGCGGAGTAAGCGGCCATTGTGCAAAATTCATTTGACCCACACGCACGAATCAATCGGTGATTGTTGCCTTAGACTAGGGCCGATTCTGAAATGAGGAGTGTTTTCTGATGAGTGAAATGCAAGGTTTCATCCTGCACGCCAAGACCCGCCCGGAAAAATCCGACGCCTTCGAAGCGTTTTTCAGCGGCTATGTGGAAGCCAGTCGCGCCGAACCCGGCTGCATCGAGTACCACATGCTGCGCGACAAGCAGGACCCGACCCTGTTTATCTTCTACGAGATCTGGCAGTCCCAGGCACACCTCGACGTGCACTCGAACCTGCCGCACATGAAACAGTTTCTCGAACAGCGCGATGAATACCTGGAGCGGGATTTCGAGATCCGCGCCATTGACATGCTCAGCCCGTCATCCGCTAGCCGCTGATCAACAAATGGCCGCCAAGCAAGCCGAGGCCAATGAAGAACACGCGTTTGAACAACACGGCGCTGATCCGCTGGCGCAGCCACTGCCCCAGCCACATGCCGAGCACCGCCGGGATCAGCGCCAACAACGATGCACTCAACTCGCCACCGCCGAGAGCGCCGCGCCATAGCAGGCCGCCGGCCAGGGCCAGGGTCGAGACGGTGAACGACAGGCCCAGCGCCTGCACCAGTTCATCCTTGCTCAAGCCCAGCGCCTGCAGGTACGGCACCGCCGGAATCACGAACACGCCGGTGGCCGACGTGATGACGCCCGTCAGTACGCCGCACAGCGGACCTAGCCAGCGCTCATTGCGAGCCCCTACTCGCAAGGTCGGCAGGCACAAACCGCTCAACGCATAGAGCAGCAACGCCGCCCCCAATCCGCGCACCACCCAGTGGCCGCCAGCCATGCCGATCCACAGCGTGCCCGCGCCGGTGCCGATGAAAATGGCCAGCAGCATCGGCCACAGCCGCTTGATCAAGCCGTGCAGATGGCCGCCGAAGGCCAGTTGCCAGACGTTGGTCAGGGTCGCGGGAATGATCAACAGCGCGGCAGCCTGTGATGGGGCCATAGCCAGACCGAGCAAGCCCATGGCGATGGTTGGCAGGCCGAGGCCGATGACGCCCTTGATCATGCCGGCCAGCAGGAAGGTGGCGATGACCAGCAATGACAGGGTAAATCCGAGATTTTGGTAGAACGAGGCGAGTGTGTTCATGGGGCTATCCTGAGCCTGGATTGGCCGGATGAAAATCTGCCATATACTGAGGGTGCCTCTTGTTTTGACAGAGGCTGGAGCATTTTTTGTGGCTAATGACGCCTTCGCGGGCAAGCCCCGCTCCTACAGGTTTCACGCATGCCCTTGTAGGAGCGGGCTTGCCCGCGAAGGGGCCCTTCCAGACGACACATATCAAAAGGCTGACGATGCACTTCGACCTGACCGACCTGCGCCTCTACCTGAACATCCTCGACAGCGGCAACATCACCGCCGGCGCCGCGTGCAGCCATCTGTCCCTGGCCGCCGCGAGCGCACGAATCCGCGCGATGGAAGCATCACTCGGTACTGAGTTCCTGGAGCGCGGCCGTCGTGGCGTAACCCCTACGCCTGCCGGCAAAGCCCTCGCCCAGCACGCCCGTGTCCTGCTGCAACAGGCTGAACGCATGCAGCAGGACCTGGCCGAATACGCCAAGGGCGTCAAAGGCCAGGTGCGCTTGTTGTGCAACACCACGGCGATCACCGAATACCTGCCGGAGCTGCTCGCCGACTTCCTGCGCGAGCACCCCAACCTCGACATCGACCTGCAGGAATTGCCCAGCACGCGCATCACCCACGCCTTGCGCCAGGGTGCGGCCGACCTGGGCATCGTCTCCGACGCGGTAGACACCCACTCGCTCGAAACCCTGCCCTTTCGCAACGATCCGCTGGTGCTGATCATGCCGCCCGGGCATCCCTTGGCAGGCGGCGAACCGCCGAATTTCAGTGATACGTTGCAGTTCGATTACGTGGGACTCACTGCCAACAGCGCACTTGCGGTGTACCTCGAAGAACAGGCGTTGCACGCGGGCATGCGCATGCAGATCCGTATCCGCGCGGAGGGTTTCGATGGCGTGATGCGCATGGTCGCTCGCGGCGCGGGGTTGGCGATCGTACCCTTGGCGGCAGTCGAACGCTGGCCGGGGATCGCCCCTTTCAACTGCATCGCCCTGCAGGAAGCCTGGGCCCGGCGCACCCTGCAGCTCTGCGCCCGGGATTTCGCCACACTGCCCGGTTATGCCAAGGCCTTGCTGCATGCCTTGACTCTCCCCTGAGGGGCAGAGTCTACCCTCGAGGTTTTCATCTTCGAGGACAGCGGTTATGGGCAAACGAATCCTGGTGATCCTGGGGCATCCGTCGAGCAACAGTTTTTGCGCGGCCATCGCCGAGCGCTACACGCAATCGGCGTTGCGGGCCGGGCATGACGTGCGCCAGCTGTCACTCGGAAAAATAGACTTCGACCCCATCTTGCGCGAAGGCTATCAACAGATTCAGCCACTGGAAGCGGACTTGCGCCAGGCCCAGGCAGACATCCTGTGGGCCGAACATCTGACGTTGGTCTATCCGATCTGGTGGGGCGGGATTCCGGCCTTGCTCAAGGGCTTTTTCGATCGGGTGTTCCTGCCCGGCTTCGCCTTCAAGTACCGCGAAGGCAAGGCCTTTCCCGACAAACTGCTGCTCGGGCGCAGCGCCCATTTGCTGGTGACCATGGATACACCGCCCTGGTACTACCGCTGGATACATCGCATGCCCGGGCTGCACCAGATACGCAAGACCACCCTGCAATTTTGCGGAATCAAGCCAACCGCAACCCTCACGTTCGGGCCCGTTCTCGGGGCCAGCGCAGCGCGACGACAGACATGGCTCGAACAGGTGCAGGCTATCGCCGCCCATTGAATGTCCCGGATAATGCCCGGGCCCTTCGGGGGCATTCGAGGCACTAAAAAGGGATTTTCATGTACATCGGTCAAGTCGCGCGACTCTCGGGAAGCACCGTCAAGAGTATCCGTCACTATGAAGCCATCGGCTTGATACCCCCGGTGCAGCGCCAGGGCAAATACCGCACCTACTCCCGGCAACACGTCGAGCTGCTGATGTTCATCAAGTGCGCCCAACAGCTGGGCTTCAAGCTCAAGGAAATGCAAGTGTTGCTGGAACAACACCGGGGCGAGGCCTTTCCATGGGAACGTGCACGAGTGGCCATCGCGCAGAAAAAGCGCGAGCTGATGAACGACATCGACGCCCTCCAACAACGTCACCGCGCGCTGGAGACCTTCGAGGCAAGCCTGCAGGAGGCTCAGGACCAGTGCCAGCTCGACAGTCTTTGATAACCATCGGCCGGCAGCGGCATTTCCCGACTAAACCTTGGGCACTGGACTCAGTTCCCCGGCAGCCCTGGGCTTCCTGAAAAACACGCCATAGACCACCGTCAGCAGCACCAGGAACGGCACACCGAACACCAGGGTCATCTTGAAGGCCTCGGTGAAGTAGGTAGTGATCATCACCGCACCCATCAGCACCAATCCCAACAACGTGCTGTAGGGGAACAGGCGCATGCGAAACGACAGTTTTCGCTCGCCGTGGCGCTGGTGATAACGACGGAAACAATAGTGGGTCAGGAAGATCATGAACCAGGTGAAGATGGCGCCGAACATCGAGATCGCCATCATCAAGGTGAACGAACTTTCCGGGTACAGGATGTTGAGCAACGTCGCCAGGGCAATGCCAGAGCTCGACAGCAACAGGGCGTTCAGCGGAATCCCGGTCTTGCTCAGTTTGCCCATGGACTTGGGTGCGTAGCCGCCACGGGACAGGCTGAACATCATGCGCGTGGTGATGTACAACTGACTGTTCATCGCCGACAGCGCGGCGATCAGGATCACGAAATTCATCACCCCGGTGGCGCCGGGAATGCCGATGGCCTGCATCACCGTGACGAACGGGCTCTGGGCATGACCGGCCTGGACCCACGGCACGATCGCCAGCATCAGGGCGAGGGTCAGCAGGTAGAACACCACCAGGCGCACGATAGTCGCGCGAAAGGCTTTCTTCACTGCTTGCTCCGGGTCCTGCGCCTCACCGGCAGCCACCGCGATCATCTCAACGCTCAGGTAGCTGAAGATCGACACGATCACCGCGACCCACATGCCTTGCAGGCCATTGGGGAAAAAGCCGCCGTGGGCGGTGTAGTTGTGCACGCCGTATTCCGGGTTGCCGGAACCGAACACCACGTACACCGCGAGGATGATGAAGCCGACAATCGCGCCGATCTTGATGGTCGAGAACCAGTACTCGAAGGTACCGAATGTCTTCACGCTGATGGCGTTGAGCACGATCAGCACACTGGAGAACGAGACGATCCACACCCACTCCGGCACGTTGGCAAACCAGTACTTCATGTACATCGCCACCGCCGTCACTTCCGTGCCGACCGCCAGCACGATCGCCGCCCAATAGGCATAGCGCACCAGGAACCCGGCCAGCGGGCTGACATAGAATTCGGCGTAGGCGCCGAACGAGCCGGAGGTCGAATGGGCCACGGTCATTTCCGCCAGGCAGCCCATCAACAGCAGCGTGATGATCGCGCCGATGGCGTAGCTGAGCAGCACGCTCGGCCCGGCATACCCGATCGCGTAGGCACTGCCCATGAACAATCCGGTGCCGATCGCACCGCCAATGGCGATCATGCTCATCTGCCCGGACGTCAGCTGACGCCGCAGGCCCTGTTCACGGTTGGATATCGTTTCAAAACCGGTGTTATCGGTCATTTTTATGTCCTCTGAATATTGTCTTTCTTGAAGAGCACGTCTTGGTTTTTACCGGTGGGGATCAGCCACGCACAGCAGGACAGGGATCAGAAAATACTCAGTGGATATTCGATGATGATGCGCACTTCGTTGTTGTCCGTGGTATCGGCCCTCGCCACTTGCGCAGTCGAGCGCACACTGGCCTGGCGCACCCGCAGCGACAGGTCCCTGGCCTTGCCCGACTGCACGACGTAGCGCGCTTCGATGTCGCGCTCCCAGCGCTTGCCGTCATCGCCGTAGCGTCCATAAGCGCCGTTGGGGCCACCGTCGTAATGGCTGTCGTCGATATGATCGCCACTGACGTAACGCGACATGAAGCTCAGGCCAGGCACGCCGAATGGCGCCATGTCCAAGTCATAACGCAGTTGCCATGAGCGTTCGTTGGGGGCGTTGAAATCGAGCACCTGCACCGAGTTGGAGAGGAAAATCGAAGTGCCCGGCTGCTGGTCGAAACCCAGGTAATCGAACGGCTCATTGCCATCGACCTGTTGATACGCCAGGGTCAATCGATGGGCGCCGAACTTGTACCCGCTGGCCAGCGACCAGGTGGTGTTGTCGATCCTGCCGGCCAGGCTCTGGCCGTCGTCGTTGGTGCGATAAATATTGAAATCCAGGTTCAGCGACTGGCCTTCACCCAGGGCAAAGGTGTAGTTGCCGTTGGCGTAGTACTGCCGCCAGATGTCGGTGAATTGCGAACCGTACAGGCTGACGCTCAGTTGATCGCTCAGGGCGTAGCTGCCGCCCAGATAATCGACGCTGCGGGTTTCCACGCCAGCGTACAGCGCTTTCAGCGCGCCATCGGCGTTGGTCGAATTGCTGTCGTTGCCGGCGGTGAAATGACCGATGTCCAGTTGCAGGGCCTTGAGCTCATTGCTGGTCAGCTGGAAGCCGGTGGCCACGCTGGTGAACAGTCGCGCATTGCCAGTGCCGAACACCGGGTTGAGCGGTGTCAGGTTGCCGTACTTGAGTTCGGTGCGGGATATCCGCGCCTTCACCGCGCCACCCGCTTCGGAGTACTCATCCTCGGGATGGCCATTGGAATCGACCGGCAGCAAACCCGTGCCCGTGCGTCCCTTGCCACTGTCGAGCTTGATGCCCAGTTGCGCGTAGGCATCGACCCCGAACCCCACCGTGCCCTGGGTGTAGCCGGAGCGGTAATCGAGCATGATCCCGTGGGCCCATTCATCCCGGTAATTCTGCCCGCCTGGGTTGTTGAGGTTGTTGCGGTAGAAATAGAAGTTACGGTTGGTCAGGGTCAGGCTGCTGTCTTCGACGAATCCATTGCCGGCGGCGGCGTAGGCCATTTGCCCGAGGCAACTGCCGAGGGCGAGCGACAAGGCGGGCCAGGGGGAGAGTCTCATTCTGCGTGTTCCTTGTTATTGTGATTGCACAGAACTGTTTATCGAGGACGACCGAAGCCCTGCTGCCAGGAAACCCGGCAACAGGGGTGAATATCGGCGGTATCAGGTGACGCTGTGGCGAACCTGGAATTTCGCTTGTGCCCAGGTTTTTTGATCGAGAATTTCGCCGAGGATCTGCACCGCGTCCCAGACCTCGGTGAAGGTCGTGTACAGCGGGGTGAAACCGAAGCGCATGATGCGCGGCTCGCGGTAATCACCGATGACGCCCCGCTCGATCAGGGCCTGGATCACCGCATAACCTTCAGGGTGTTCGAAGCTGACGTGACTGCCACGTTTGGCGTGCTCACGCGGCGTGATCAACTTCAGTTCGTGTGCCGCGCAACGCTGCTCGACCAGTTCGATGAACAGGTCCGTCAGGGCCAGGGATTTGCGGCGCAGGCTGGCCATGTCGGTCTGGGCGAACACGTCCAGGCCGCACTCGACCATCGCCAACGAAGTGATCGGCTGGGTGCCGCACAGGTAGCGCGCAATGCCGCTGCTCGGTTCGTAGCGCGACTCCATGGCGAACTGCCGCGAATGGCCGAACCACCCCGACAGCGGCTGCGCCACCAGATCGCACAACTGTGGATTGACCCAGACAAACGCTTGCGAACCCGGACCGCCATTGAGGTACTTATAGGTGCAGCCGATGGCGTAGTCGGCGCCCGCCTGATGCAGGTCGACCGGCACCGCCCCGGCGGAATGCGCCAGGTCCCAGATGGCCAGCGCCCCACACTCGTGGGCCAGCGTGGTCAGGGCCTGCATGTCGTGCATGTAGCCGGTCTTGTAATTGACGTGGGTGAGCATCACCACCGCCGTGTCCTGGTCGATCGCTTGCGGCAGCTCTTCAGGGCTGTCGACCAGGCGCAGGCTGTAACCCTGCTGCAGCATGTCGGCCAGGCCTTCGGCGATGTACAGGTCGGTGGGGAAGTTACTGCTTTCGGTGACAATCACCCGTCGCGTCGGCGACCTTGTGGCCTGCACACGCAGCGCGGCGCTGAGCACCTTGAACAGGTTGATCGAGGTTGTGTCGGTCACCACCACTTCACCGTCACCGGCGCCGATCAGCCCGGCCAATCGGTTGCCCAGATGCTCGGAAAGGTCACGCCAGCCGGCACTGTTCCAGCTGCGGATCAGGCCATTGCCCCACTCCTGGGCAATCACCTCCTGAGCACGCGCCAATGCCGCGACCGGCCGTGCGCCCAGGGAATTGCCATCGAGATAAATCACACCGTCGGGTAGCGCAAACTGCTGGCGTAGCGGCGCGAGAGTGTCCTGCGCATCGAGCGTCAGGCAATCGTTTCTTGTTGTCATCGGGTGTCCTGTTCTTTTGAAGGTCGTCGCGTTTTTCCGGGCGTTGTCGGGCCCTTTTCTGTGGAGAGATAATGAACGATGCTTTGCAGAATTTTCGTGCAAAGTAAGCGGCCATAGGGTAGTTGTTTCGCATAAAATTCGAATACAACTCCTATAAACGCGGATTTACACCAGCCATGAATCTCGACTCGACAGACCTGCGAATCCTCCATCAACTGCAACAGGATGGCCGTATCAGCAACCAGGAACTGGCAGAGAAAGTCGCCCTGTCGCCGTCAGCCTGCCTGCGCCGGTTGCGCCTGCTGGAAAGCGAGGGAGTCATCAGCGGTTATCGCGCCGTGCTGAATGCCGAGCGGCTGGGAATCGAACTCGAAGCCATCGTCCATGTGTCGTTGCGACAGGACGTCGAGGACTGGCACGAGACCTTTATCAAGAAGGTCCAGTCGTGGCCGGAAGTGGTCACCGCGTACGTGATCACGGGAGCGAGCAACTATGTGCTGCGGGTGCAGGCGCGCAACCTCAAGCACTTCTCCGATTTCATCGTCAACCACTTGAACCGCACGGCGGGGGTCACCGATATCCGCTCGGAAATCGTCCTGCAGAAAATCAAGGAGCGCGAAGCGTTGCTGGACCTGGTGGTGCGCAAGTAAGGGAGCAACGCACTGCTAAACCTGTGGGAGCGGGCTTGCTCGCGAAGAGGGAGTGTCAGTTGACATCAATGTTCACTGGACCACCGCATTCGCGAGCAAGCCCGCTCCCACAGGGTTCGCTCAGAAACCGCGCATGCGCCGGGCTTCATTGCGCTGCAAGGTCATGCTCGGGGATTCGTCGAACAGCTTGCGGTACTCGGCGGAAAAACGCCCCAGGTGGGTGAACCCCCAGCCCATGGCGATCGCGGAAATATTGCGCGCCGAGCCGTGCTCGAGAATCTCCTGGCGCACGCCGTTCAGCCGGTATTTCTTCAGGTAGACCATCGGCGACAGCGCGAAGTACTTCTTGAACGCCTCGAACAGCTTGAAGCGCGAAACCCCGGCGGCGAGCTCGATGTCCTCCAGGTGCAGGGCCTCGCGAGCATTGTCATGAATGTATTGCCGCGCCCGGATCAGATAGTGCGGCAACTTCACGCCCAGCACTTCGCGCAACTCTTCCGAGTAGTTGTTCGGCTGGGCGAGGATCAGGCCTTTGATCAGCGAGCTCTCAATGTCCCGGGTAAAGGCCACCTGCTCGTAGAGTTCGCTGCTGCGCTCCAGCTCGGCGATGAAATAGCGCGCCATGCGCCACCACGAAGCCGACGCGCCGTCGACCGCATCCATCACCGGTTCGAAGCGCAAGGGCTCATCCAGCGGTCGCTGCAGCAAGCCCTGCAGGGATTCACTCATGGCAACGCGGGTGATCACCACCTGGACCTTGCGGCAATCGCCGGAGATCGCCAGCAGCTGGTTTTCATTGGGCGAAATGATCACCCCCTGGTCGCGGTCGGACTTCACCACGCTGCCGTTCTTGCTCAACTCCTGCTCGCCCACCAGGGGTAGGCTCAGGCTGTAACTGCTGAAGTGCTCGGCGTCTTCGATATCGATGGTGACATCGGTGCCGTATTCGATGGTGCCCAGGGTCGTGGCCATCGACTTGAACATGTTGGCGCTGTGGTGGAAGCGGATCCGCTCGGGCGTCGTGCTCACGAGTCGATGTGGCCCGCAAATACCGGACATCCAGTTTCTCGCGGCCTCGAGATCATCGCTGTCGACACGAATGTCGCGACACTGCGGATCGTTTTTGCTGTTCATCACGGTGCACCCACGGGCTATTTTTCAGCGCGCTCTGACGGCGCGTCTCAGGCGTGGAGAAGGCAAGTTCCAAGCCACAAAACCCCGGTGCCAACTTAGTGGATAGCAATCCTCGACTAGGCGGATAACGCAGCCGGTGATCGCTCCCCAACAGGCACTCGAGGTTGTGCAAAACAGTACCTGATTGCTGCAGACAGGGGCAGCCGTTCATCGTTTGGCGCGCGGTTTGGGTAGTCGCTGCACAGCTTGATACCCCGCGCGTGTTACCCCACAAATTATACGGACTGCCTTCGCCGACAAACCGGATAGACCCCCACCCGCCCCGTTCCCTCTAATGCGCACACCGATTAGCCCCAATAAAAAACAGGTGCACACCCATGAGTGGCGAAAAAAACGTCGAGCAGTGGAAAGCGTTTATCCAGGGTTGCCTGGACTTCCGTCCGGCAGAAGGCGTGTTCCGCATCGCCCGGGACATTTTCACCGAGCCGCAGTTGTTCGATCTGGAAATGGAACTGATCTTCGAGAAGAACTGGATCTACGCCTGCCACGAAAGCGAGCTGGCCAATAACCACGACTTCGTCACGATGCGCGCCGGCCGCCAGCCGATGATCATTACCCGCGACGGCAACGGGCAGCTCAACGCCCTGATCAACGCCTGCCAGCATCGCGGCACGACCCTGACCCGGGTCGGCAAGGGTAACCAGTCGACCTTCACCTGCCCGTTCCATGCCTGGTGCTACAAGAGCGACGGGCGCCTGGTGAAGGTCAAGGCGCCTGGCGAGTATCCGGAAGGCTTCGACAAGGCCACCCGTGGCCTGAAAAAGGCGCGCATCGAGAGCTACAAGGGTTTCGTGTTCATCAGCCTCGATGTTCACGCCGACAACAGCCTGGAAGACTTCCTCGGCGACGCCAGGGTGTTCTTCGACATGATGGTCGCCCAGTCACCCACCGGTGAGCTGGAAGTGCTGCCCGGCAAGTCGGCCTACACCTACGACGGCAACTGGAAACTGCAGAACGAAAACGGCCTCGACGGTTATCACGTGAGCACCGTCCACTATAACTACGTGGCCACGGTGCAGCATCGCCAGCAGGTCAACAGCGAGAACGGCAACGGCAACGGCAACACCCTGGACTACAGCAAGCTCGGTGCGGGCGATGCCAATACCGATGACGGCTGGTTCGCCTTCAACAACGGCCACAGCGTGTTGTTCAGCGACATGCCGAACCCGACGGTACGCTCGGGCTACGCCACCATCATGCCGCGCCTGGTCGAAGAACACGGCCAGGAAAAGGCCGAATGGATGATGCATCGCCTGCGTAACCTGAACGTCTACCCGAGCCTGTTTTTCCTCGACCAGATCAGCTCGCAACTGCGCATCATCCGCCCGGTGGCCTGGAACAAGACCGAGATCATCAGCCAGTGCATCGGGGTTAAAAACGAGTCGGACGCCGACCGCGAAAACCGCATTCGCCAGTTCGAGGACTTCTTCAACGTGTCGGGCCTCGGCACGCCGGACGACCTGGTGGAATTCCGTGAAGCCCAGCGCGGTTTCCAGGCACGCCTGGAGCGCTGGAGCGACATTTCCCGTGGCAGTCATCGCTGGGCCATCGGCGCCACGCCCAACAGCGAGGCGATCGGCATCGCCCCGGCCATGACCGGCACCGAATTCACCCACGAAGGGCTCTACGTCAACCAGCACAGCAACTGGCAGAAATTCCTGCTCGATGGCCTGGACGCGAAATCCCTGAAACTCCGTGAGGTGCAATGATGAATGCTCAATTGCAGTACCAGATCGAACAGTTTTTCTACCGCAAATCCGAACTGTGCGACGCCCAGGACTGGGACGCCTACCTCCAGCTGTTCGCCGAGCAGAGTGAATTCCACCTGCCGCAATGGGATTCGGAACACGTCTACACCCGCGACCCCAAGCGCGAAATGTCGCTGATCTACTACCCCAACCGCTCCGGCCTGGAAGATCGCGTGTTCCGCCTGCGCACGGGCAAGTCCGCGTCCTCGACGCCGATGCCGCGCACCCTGCATTTGATCAACAACGTGCGCATCGACGAACTCGAGGGCGGTGAACTGGAGGTGCGCCTGAACTGGCACACGCTGTTCTATCGCCTGGCCACGTCGGAGCAGTTCTATGGCCGCGCCACCTACCGGCTCAAGCCCCACGCCGACAGCTGGCTGATCAGCCGCAAGCATGTGCTGCTGCTCAACGACACCATCAACTCGGTACTCGACTTCTACCACCTCTGAATCCCTGGAGACCGAGGCATGAATCACAAAGTAGCGTTCAGCTTTGCCGACGGCAAAACCCTGTTCTTTCCCGTACAACCCAACGAGATCCTGCTCGACGCCGCCCTGCGCAACGGCATCAACATTCCCCTGGATTGCCGCGAAGGCGTCTGCGGCACCTGCCAGGGGCGCTGTGAATCCGGCGACTACAGCCAGGATTACGTGGACGAGGAAGCGCTCTCGAGCCTGGACCTGCAACAGCGCAAGATGCTCACCTGCCAGACGCGGGTCAAATCCGACGCGGCGTTCTATTTCGACTTCGCCTCCACCCTGTGCAACGCCTCGGGTCCAGATCAACTCAGCGCAACGGTGACCGACGTCAGGCAGATTTCTGCCAGCACCGCGATCCTGCACCTGGCCCTGGATACGACAACCCCGCTGGATTTTCTCCCGGGGCAATACGCCCGGTTGTCGATTCCGGGCACCGAGAGCAAGCGTTCCTACTCGTTTGCCAATCGGCCGAGCGAGCACAATCAACTGCAATTTTTGATTCGCCTGTTGCCCGACGGGGTGATGAGCAACTACATCCGTGAACGCTGCCAGGTGGGCGACGAAATCATGCTCGAGGCACCGCTGGGCGCGTTCTATCTGCGGCAGGTGGCCAAACCGCTGATCCTGGTGGCGGGTGGCACCGGGCTGTCGGCGCTGCTGGGCATGCTCGACGACCTCGCCGAACGCGGTTGCGCGCAGCCGGTGCATCTGTACTACGGCGTGCGCGACGCTGCCGACCTGTGCGAGCGCGCACGGATCGAGGCCTATGCCGAGCGCCTTCCGGGGTTTCGCTACACCGAAGTGGTCAGCGATCCATCGCCTCAGTGGACGGGCAAGCGCGGCTACATTGCCGAGCATTTCGACCTCAGTGAATTGCGCGACGCGCCGGTCGACATGTACGTCTGCGGCCCACCGCCGATGGTCGAGTCGATCAAGGACTGGTTACAAAGCCAGGCACTGGACAGCGTTCACCTGTATTACGAAAAGTTCACCGAGAGTAATATCTGATCTTTCAAATCAGGCCTGACAACAATAACCAGAAGGGAACGAGATGGCGGATGAAATCTTGCAACAGGGCTCGCTCAAGCGGGGGTTGAAGAACCGGCACATTCAATTGATCGCCCTGGGTGGGGCGATTGGCACCGGGCTGTTCCTGGGCTCGGCGGGTGTGCTCAAGTCGGCCGGGCCGTCGATGATCCTCGGTTATGCGATTGCCGGGTTCATCGCTTTCCTGATCATGCGCCAGCTGGGCGAGATGATCGTCGAGGAGCCGGTGGCCGGTTCCTTCAGTCATTTCGCCCACAAGTACTGGAGTGGTTATGCCGGCTTCCTGTCCGGCTGGAACTACTGGGTGCTGTACGTGCTGGTGGGCATGGCCGAGCTCACGGCCGTGGGCAAGTACGTGCAGTTCTGGTGGCCGGAGATCCCGACCTGGGTCAGCGCCGCGGTGTTCTTCGTCCTGGTCAACCTGATCAACACGATGAACGTCAAAGTCTTCGGCGAGATGGAGTTCTGGTTCGCGATCATCAAGGTCGTGGCGATCATCGGCATGATCGTCCTGGGCTGCTACATGCTGTTCAGCGGCACGGGCGGCCCGCAGGCGTCGGTCAGCAACCTGTGGAGCCACGGCGGTTTCTTCCCCAACGGCACCACCGGCTTGCTGATGTCGATGGCGTTCATCATGTTCTCCTTCGGTGGCCTGGAACTGGTCGGCATCACGGCCGCTGAAGCCAGCGAACCGAGGAAGGTGATCCCCAAGGCGATCAACCAGGTGGTTTATCGCGTGCTGATCTTCTACGTCGGCGCCCTCACCGTGCTGCTGTCGCTGTACCCCTGGGATCAACTGCTGCAGACCCTCGGCGCGTCCGGCGATGCCTACAGCGGCAGCCCGTTCGTACAGATCTTCTCGCTGATCGGCAGCGACACCGCCGCGCACATCCTCAACTTCGTGGTGCTCACCGCGGCGCTCTCGGTTTACAACAGCGGCGTCTACTGCAACAGCCGCATGCTCTACGGCCTGGCCGAACAGGGCGACGCACCCAAATCACTGATGAAACTGAACAAACAGGGCGTGCCTCTGCGGGCGCTGGGCATCTCGGCACTGATCACGATGCTGTCGGTGCTGGTCAACTACCTGGCGCCCCATGAAGCGCTGGAGTTGCTGTTCGCCCTGGTGGTCGCCTCGTTGATGATCAACTGGACGCTGATCAGCCTGACCCACCTGAAATTTCGCAAGATCATGGGCCAGCAAGGCATAGTGCCCGGCTTCAAGTCGTTCTGGTTTCCCTACAGCAACTACCTGTGCCTGGCCTTCATGGCCATGATCATCTGCGTTATGTGGATGATTCCGGGCATCCGCGCGTCGGTCATCGCCATCCCGGTGTGGGTGGCGATCATCTACCTGTTCTACCGGGTGCGCGTGGCGCGCGATCGCGGCTTGCCCGTCGCGCAATAATCCAATGCGCAACAAAAAGCCCCTGTATTCATTGAATGCCGGGGCTTTTTGATGCCTGTCAGGTCAAAGGGTCGAACGCACCCGCCACAATTCCGGGAACAGCACGGTATCGAGCATCTTGCGCAGGTAACCCACTCCTTCAGTGCCACCCGTGCCAGGCTGGAAGCCGATGATCCGCTCGACCGTGGTGACATGGCGGAAGCGCCACTGGCGGAACGAGTCTTCGAGATCGATGAATTTCTCGGCCAGTTGATAGAGGTCCCAATAACGCGTCGGATCCTTGTAGACCACCCGCCAGGCCGCTTCGACCGAGGCGTCATGCTGCGTCGGGGCGCTCGGGTCACGCTCGAAACGCTGCGGGTCGATCGCCAGCCCGGCGTTGGCCATCAAGCGAATGGCTTCGTCATACAGCGAAGGCGTGGCGATGGCTTTTTCGAGTTCCTGCAACAGCTCCGGCCGGTGGGCGTGGGGGCGCAACAGCGTCGCGCTCTTGTTACCGAGGATGAACTCGATTTCACGGTACTGGAACGACTGGAAGCCCGACGATTGCCCCAGGAAAGGCCTGATGGAGTGGTACTCGGTAGGCGTCATGGTGGCCAGCACCGTCCACGCATGTACCAACTGATCAAAGATCCGCGAGACCCGCGCCAGCATCTTGAAGGCCGGCGCCAGCTCACCCAGCCGAACGTGTTCGCGGGCGGCCTTGAGCTCGTGCAGCATCAGCTTCATCCACAGCTCGGAGGTCTGGTGCTGGATGATGAACAGCATCTCGTTATGGTCCGGCGACAACGGGTGCTGGGCGCTGAGAATACGCCCCAGGTCCAGGTAGTCGCCGTAGCTCATGGAGTCGGAAAAATTCAGCTCGGCGTTATGCCACTCATCTGTCTGATTGGCAGGCGAATACGGACATTGGCTCATTGAACAGGCTCCTGATGTAGCGATGAATTCAGTGGACGCAAGATCGCCCTGACCGGGCTGGCGTCGAGGTTGGCAAATCGCAGTGGCAGCGCGATCAACTCGTAATCCCCTTCCGGGACGTCATCGAGCACGATGCCTTCGAGAATGGCCATGCCGTGACGCGCCACGGCGTTGTGCGCGTCCATGGTCTTGGATTGCTGCGGGTCCAGCGACGGCGTGTCGATACCGATCAGGCGCACGCCGAGACTGGCAAGCAGGTCGACGGTGTCTTTGCCGACCGCGGTGAATTCGGGGTCCCAGGTGGTCTGCGGCGCCTGTTGATAAGTTCGTAGCAGCACGCGTTCGGGCAGGTTCGCCAAGCGACCTTGCAGTTGCCCGGGTTGCACCAGCGCGTCGCTGCCCAGGCAATGCAGCACCCGGCAAGGCCCGATATAGACGTCGAGCGGCACATCGCCGATGGCCGCGCCGTCCTTGCTGTAGTGCAGCGGCGCGTCGACATGGGCGCCAGTGTGCGGCGACAGCGTGATGCGCCCGACATTCACCGGGCATTCAGGCCCCAGGGTCCAGACGCGTTCTTCCTGAAACGGCGTATCGCCCGGCCAGGTCGGTGTTGCGGTACTCAAGGGCGGGCTGATGTCCCACCACGACATTGTTTTTTTCATAACACAGCTCTCGGCCTTTTCCGAAGTGAATGATACGAGCGATGCCTGTGCATGTTCTTGCAAAAAACTTCGAAAAAGCCTGGGGCTTTCGCACAAACTGCCAGATATCGGTGGTTTATGGCGTGGAAATATCAATGGCGCCACAGTCGCTGGCAGGCGTCGAGCCACTGCGTTTCTGGATACCTCGATGTCGAGCACAGACAACTGATGCCGCAGCAGGCCCTATAGGGTGCGACTTCAGTTCTCCCCAACGCCGGAGTCATCATGACCGCACCGATCACCGTTCTTCGCGACACCCACCCGCTGCCCGTACTCGATGCCTGCAAATGGGAAAAACTCGAAGGCGACCCGCACACCGTCAACCTCAACGCCTACACCAGCGAAGACGGCAGCAAGATCATGGGCACCTGGATCTGCACGCCGGGCAAGTGGTACGTGGAATACGTGAAGTGGGAATACTGCGATTTCCGCGAGGGCTACTGCATCATCACCCCTGAGGGAAAAGAGCCGATCCACCTGCGGGCCGGTGACATTTTTGTCGTTGAGCCGGGGATGAAAGGCACCTGGGAAGTGGTGGAAACCGTGCGCAAGTATTTCGTGTTTGCCTGATGCAAAAAAACCGGGAGATCACGCAATGTGATTTCCCGGTAAATGTCGATGCGCTTCTCTGTAGGAGCGAGCTTGCTCGCGAAAAACCTGAGAGCACCGCGGGGTGCCAGGCTTCGAGCGTTATCGTTGACGACCATCGCGAGCAAGCTCGCTCCTACAGGTTTTCAGCATGATTATTGCGGCTTGCGATAGCTGTTGATGATCGCCGAGAAGTCACTGCCACCTTCCCCACGCAAACTCATCGCCTGATACAACTGTTGCGCCACCGCGCCCATTACCACCGGCTGGTGCGCCGAACGCGCTGCTTCAGTGGCCAGCCCCAGGTCCTTGAGCATCAGCTCGGCGCCAAAGCCCCCGGTATAGCCGCGCGAGGCCGGGGCCGTTTCGACGATGCCCGGCCACGGGTTGTACATCTCCGAACTCCAGCAACGCCCGGTGGAGCTGTTGATGATGCCCGCCAGCACCTTGGTGTCGATACCCAACGCATCACCCAACGCCATGGCTTCGCTGACCCCGACCATGGAAATGCCCAGCAGCAGGTTGTTGCAGATCTTGGCGATTTGCCCGGTGCCGACTTCGCCGCAATGGACGATGTTGCGGCCCATCTGCGCCAGCACCGGTTGCAGGGTCGCGAACAGTTCCGGGGTCGCGCCGACCATGAACGTCAAGGTCCCTGCCGCGGCGCCACCGGTGCCACCGGAAACCGGCGCATCGGCCATGGCCACGCCCTGTTTGGCAGCGGCGGCGGCCACGTCACGGGCGGTCTGCGGATCGATGGTGCTGCAATCCACGGCTGGCACACCCTTGCCGATACCGGCGAGCACACCGTCTTCGCCCAGCCAGACGCTGCGCACATGCACGGCAGCCGGCAGCATGGTGATCACCAGTTCCGCGCCTTCTGCCGCCTCACGGGCCGAGGCGCTGATGCTGCCGCCCAGTTGCTCAAGCTCCGCCAGCACGGTTTTGTTCAGGTCGACCAGGCGCAGTGCATGGCCGGCCTTGATCAGGTTGCGCGCCATCGGCGCGCCCATGTTGCCGAGACCGATAAAAGCGATGTTCATGTCCGGCTCCTTAACGCAAGTTGATGGTGGTGTTCACACCGTCGTTGACGCTGTCGTCATCGAACCAGCGGCTGGTGACGGTCTTGGTCTGAGTGTAGAACTGCACCACTTGCTTGCCATACGGGCCGAGGTCGCCGAGCTTGGAACCACGGGAACCGGTGAAGCTGAAGAACGGCACTGGCACCGGGATCGGGATGTTGATGCCGACCTGGCCGACGTCGATTTCGTTCTGGAACTTGCGCGCCGCCGCACCGGATTGGGTGAACAGGCCGGTGCCGTTGCCGAACGGGTTGGCGTTGACCAGGGCGATGGCCTCGTCGAGGGTATTCACTTCCAGTACCACCAGCACCGGGCCGAAGATTTCCTGGGTGTAGATCTGCATGTCGGTGGTCACGCCGGAGAACAGGGTCGGGCCGACAAAGTTGCCCTTCTCGTAACCGGGAACCGTGATTTCGCGACCATCGAGCTCGAGTTTCGCGCCTTCCTTGATGCCGCTTTCGATCAGATCAAGAATTCGCTGTTTGGCTTTTTTGGAGATCACCGGGCCGACGTCGGTGCCCGGCTCGCTGCCGGCATTCACCGTCAGTTTCTGCGCCAGCGCCTTCAGGTCAGGCAGCCATTGCTTGGCCGCGCCCACCAGCACGACTACCGAGGTGGCCATGCAGCGTTGACCGGCTGCGCCAAAACCGGCGCCCACCAGCGCATTCAGCGCCTGTTCGCGATTGGCATCGGGCAGCACCACGGCGTGGTTCTTCGCGCCCATCATCGATTGCACGCGTTTGCCGTGCTTGCCGGCCAGGTCATAGACGTGGGTGCCGACCGCAGTCGAACCGACGAAGGAAACGGCCTTGATGTCCTTGTGGGTGCAGAGCGCATCCACCACGTCCTTGCCACCATGCACGACGTTGAGCACGCCGGCCGGAACGCCGGCCTCGATGGCCAGCTCTACCAGCAGCATGGTCGACATCGGGTCCTGCTCGGACGGTTTGAGCACGAAGGTGTTGCCGCAGGCGATGGCCATCGGGAACATCCACAGCGGAATCATCGCCGGGAAGTTGAACGGGGTAATGCCGGCGCACACGCCGATCGGCTGGCGCAGGGTGTAGGTATCGACACCGCCTGCGACGTTTTCAGCGAATTCGCCCATTTGCAGGCTGCCGATGGAGCAGGCGTGCTCGACCACTTCCAGGCCACGGAAAATGTCGCCCTCAGCGTCGGCAATGGTTTTGCCCTGCTCGGCGCTCAGGACCACGGCGATGCGCTTGGAGTGTTCACGGATCAACGCCTGGAGCTTGAGCATGATGCGCATCCGCGCGCCGATCGGCGTCAGCTTCCAGGTCTGGAAGGCGCGATGGGCTGCACTGATGGCCGCGTCGACTTCTTGAGCGGTGGCAAACGGCACCTTGGCCAGCACCTGTTGGGTGGCCGGGTTGATGATGTCGTGCCATTCGGTGGTCTGGGATTCGACCCACTCGCCGTCGATCAACAGCTTGACCTTTTGTACGGTAGTTTCGTTGGGCGTGAGCGAAGCGTTCATGTGGGTCTCCGGATGCTTGTTTTTATCTTGGGAGCCAAGGCGAGAAAGTCGCCTTGAGATGAGGCGTATGCCGCGAATTGGTGATCGGACTGTTTTTGGAGTATAGATGTGCAAACTTCTAATAAGAACGCACATAAAAGCCGGTCCAACATGCAAAAAAACATCACCTCTCTAGGCTCGCTGAACTGGGATGACCTCAAGTTTTTCCTCGAAGTCGCCCGCACCCGCAAGGCCAGCACCGCGGCCAAGCGCCTGGCCGTCGACTACACCACCGTGTCGCGGCGCATCAGTTCACTGGAAGCTTCGCTGGGCACCTTGCTGTTCGAGAAATCCCGGACCAGCGGTTTTGTCCTGACCGCCGAAGGCCAGCGTTTGCTGGGGTACGCCGAGTCGATCGAAAGCACGCTGCACATGGCCTGCGAGCAGGTTTCGGGCTCCGGGGTGGCGTTGTCCGGCCACGTGCGCATGGGCTGCACCGAAGGGTTCGGCAGCTTTTTCATTACCCCGCAACTGAGCCATTTCGTCGACGCCTATCCGGCGATCTCGGTGGACATCCTGCCGCTGCCGCACTTCATCAGCCTGTCCAAGCGCGAAGCCGACATCGTCATCGCCCTGGAACGCCCGGAACACGGGCCTTACGTATGCTGCAAACTGACCGACTACCGCCTGCAGCTGTACGCGACCCAGGAATACCTCGACAAACACCCGGCCATCCGCCGCCCGGCCGACCTGGGCAAGCATTCGTTCATCAGTTATGTCGACGACCTGGCGTTCAGCTCCGAGCTGCTGTACCTGGCCAACGTACTCCCCGGCGCCAGCGCCAATCTGCGCAGTACCAGCGTGATCGCGCAGTTCGTGGCCGCGCAGCAAGGGCGATCGCTGGCCATCCTGCCGTGCTTCCTCGCCGCCCAGGACCCACGGTTGCTGGCGGTGTTGCCGCAGGAGATCAACATCACCCGACAATTCTGGATGTACTGCCGCGAGGACCTGCGCAAGCTCAAGCGGATCACCCTGTTGTGGGATTACATCCGCGCGGTGACTGAGCAGAACCAGGCGCTGTTGATGGGTGACAGTCGGCAAATGCTGTTTGCCGACTGAGGTTCTTCAAGGAATCAGGTAGCGCCAACCTTCAAGTTGGAACGGGTTGGCCAGCGACTTTCCTGGACAATGTCTTACCAAAAGCAATCCACCACTTTTCATAATAGAAAGTCGAGATATGCGCGGTCATGAAAATGGCGGCGAACAACAACGGACGCTTCAAATATTTTATGACGGTATCTCCGCTACCCAGCCAGGTATGTGCCAGCAGTGGATGAACAACGTAGAGCGCGTAGGAAATGGTGGCGATATAAAACAGAACGCGATTATTCAGAACCTGGGCAACAATGCGTGTCTGGCCATTGACTAACGTGCTCCCCACCATGGCGGCGGCAATATAGGGGCGCAGGTAGTTCATGAAGCCGCCGTCAGGATGACTGGAAACAACAAAAAGGAGGAACAAAACTATTTGCACAACCCATATTGGTTGCGGAAGTTTCACAAAGGTGCCGCCCACTCTTTTGTGGTATATCAGTGCAAGTAAACAGCCAGAAAGTATTTCATCAATGCGGTAATAGGTGTTGATCACGACATGGGCATCGTTCATGACTCGGTAGGTCGTGACGGCGATGGCGAATACAGGAATCATCACCATCCACTTTTTCCGCATCATGACGACCAGCAAAGCGATGGCAACATAAAACTGGACCTCCATGCACAAACTCCATAGATGCCCGTTTACATTGCCAAGCCACATGGGCGGCCAGTTGGCATAGAACAGAAAGTTTGCGAGGTAGTAATCCGGAGGGCTGCTCATGATCGGCAAGACAATTGCCATGTACAACCAGGCAAGAGGCACAATCCGAAAGAACCTGCGAATCAAGAAATCAATGACGCTGTCGTTCTTGAGCAGGAAACTTGTTATTAGAAAACCCGATAGCGTAAAAAATATAGCCATGCCCATAACCCCTGCAGCGGAATTCAATTGCAGGATCTTTGGGCCGAGTGGTAGCAGGTGACACGCCAGGACAAGCAATATACTAATGCCGCGCCATCCATCAAGTACATTTAATCGAGAGTGTGCTACGGAACCATCACTCATATTGGCATTCGCTCTTTGGATATGAAAACCCAATAGTCGCAGCGCTGAAAATATCATGAAGCCAGACCATTCAAGCCTGTAGTCTAGGCTAGCTTTTGCACTTTACACTTCACGCCATGATAAAATTTTGTCGCGAGCAATTGGTTAAATCACTGTTTTTTTGACGTTGCTTTCATGGCGTGAAGTGAATCGTCCACTTTTTGGCAGATGCGCTGCGAGCGCTATCAGTCGATCCCCTCCTTGAGCTCCAGCATCAACCCACTCAAGCGTTTGACCCGGCGTCGCACCGCCTCTTCGAAGACGCCGGCCCGAGGTTCGATCAAGGTGAACCAGTCCTTGGCCCGGGTGATGCCGGTGTAGATCAGCTCCTTGGTGAGCACCGGGTTCAGGGCATCGGGCAGGATCAAGGCGGTGTGGGCGAATTCCGAGCCCTGGGATTTGTGCACGGTCATGGCGTACACGGTTTCGACATCATTGAGACGACTGGGCAGTACAAATCGCACGCCGCCCTGGCCGTCGTTCCTCGGGAACGCGACCCGCAGCACAAGCTTCCCGGCCTCGGGGCCCTCGCGTTCGGGAAGCTTGAGGGCGATGCCGATGTCGCCATTCATCAGGCCCAGGCCGTAATCGTTGCGGGTCATCAGCACCGGCCGGCCTTCGTACCACTGCTGGTCGCTGTCGATCAGCCGCGCCTTGAGCAAGGCGTCGGTCACCCGCTGGTTCAGGCCTTCCACGCCCCACGGCCCTTTGCGCACGGCGCACAACAACTGGAACGTATCGAACGCCTGCAGGACCTGCCGAGCCCAATCGGTCCAGCGCGGGTCTTCCAGTGGGCAATCCAGCGGTGGGCGCTGATTGCGCAGCAGGCTCAAGTAATACCGGTATCCTTGCGGCCCCTCACCATGACCTTCGAGCAACAGGCGCTCCAGTGCCCGATCCTGTTCATTTTTGAGCGACAGGCAGAACACATCGTCGTGGCTGCGCGCCGCCAGCAATTTGCGGGCTTGCGCGGGCTGTTGCTGGTTCACCCAGCGGGCCAGCTGACCAATGCCGCTGCCTTCGCCGAAGCGCCGCGAGTGGCGCAACATCACCACTTGCTGGGCGAGCGGATGGGAACCCTGGGTGTCTTCCTGCAACCCACTCGCTTCGAGGCTCTCGCCACTGACGGCCTGCAGCCATTGGCGAGTCTGCGGGCTGTACCAACCCGCCTCGGCGTCGCGACACAGATCGCCCAGCACGGCACCGGCCTCCACCGACGCCAACTGGTCCTTGTCACCCAGCAGCACCAGGCGGGCATGGGCCGGCAGCGCATCGAGCAGGTTGGCCATCATTTCCAGGTCGATCATCGATGCTTCGTCCACCACCAGCACATCCAGCGGCAGGTGATTGCCGGCGTGGTGACGGAAATGTCGGGTCCCCGGGCGGCTGCCGAGCAGGCGGTGCACGGTGGTGACATCGGAGGGGATTTTTTCGCGGATGGCTTCAGTGACTTTCAGCGTCCGCACTTGCGCACTGATGGATTCGGTCAGCCGCGCCGCGGCCTTGCCGGTAGGCGCGGCAAGGCGAATGCGCAGCGGTTTGCCCGCCTCTACCGCCGGCGCCTGGAGCAACGCGAGCAAGCGCACCACCGTGGTGGTCTTGCCGGTGCCCGGACCGCCGGTGACGATACTGAACGCGCTGCGAGTGGCGAGGGCGCAGGCCAGTTTCTGCCAGTCGATGACCTCACCGGGCCTGGCCGGGCCAAACAGACCGGTGAGGCGTTGCAACAGATCCTTGGGGGCGTCTTCCTGCCCCGCCAGACGCTCACGCAACGCATCGTCGATGCGGCGCTCGTAGGCCCAGTAGCGCCGCAGGTACAGGCGTTTGCCGGCCAACACCAGGGGCCGCTGCTGCACGTTGTCGCGCTCGTCCGCGGCCAGGGCAACCAGGCTGCTGGATGCCAGCACCTTGCACCAATGGGCGCCATCCAGGGTTTCCAGCAGCTGCGACGGCAGCAACATCGCGCCACCTTGCAGGTCGCCTTCCGGAGGCAGCGACAGGGCGAAGTCCGGCTCCTTGAGGGTCTCGAACAGGTCCAGGCAGACATGCCCGTGCCCCAACTGGTGACTGGTCAATGCCGCCGCCAGCAGCACCAGCGGGTCATCGGCCGGTGCCAGCTCGTGAAGAAAGCCGACGAAGGCCTTGTCCAGTGCGCGCAACCAGCCACGCTCGACCCAGCGCGAGAGCAGCAGCAACAGGTCTTCGGCACGACTCAATGGGCTGAGTTGCGCCAGGCTCTCGGCAGTCAGCGGCGTCGCCAGCACATCGGCGAAGGTACGGTTCATAGCAGTACTCCCTGTTCCCAGGCGGGTTCGACCCTGGGCTGCGGTTTGCCCTGGAACAGGCGGTCCAGTTGCTCGATCAGCGCCCGGGGCGGACGGGCGAAATACACGCCCTGGCTCGGCGCACGCGTGCCCCGCAGGAACAGGTACAGCGCACCGCCGACATGCCAATCGTAATCGTAATCGGCCAGCCGCGCCTTGAGCTGGCGATGCAGGGCCAGCAGGTACAGCACGTATTGCAGGTCGTAGCGGTTGTCGAGGATCGACTGCTCCATGGCCTGTTCGGTATAGGCCGCGTCGTCAACTCCGAGCCAGTTGGATTTGTAGTCGGCGACGTAGTAGCGGCCATCATGCTCGAACGTCAGGTCGATGAAGCCCTTGAACATGCCATTGAGCAAGACAGGTTCCGCGGCCACCCGCGGCACACCGTTGTGGGTGTATTGGCACACCAGGGCATCGAGCTTGAGCACATCGACCTTGTGGCTGGCGAACCAGAATTCCATCTCGACCTGGTACTGGGTCAACTGCGCGAAAATCACCGGTGCCTGGTCGCTAGCCACAGGCAACGGCGACTTGAGCAGATGCTGCAACCATTCACTCAGCGTGGTGATCCAGCCTTCCCAGCCTCGGCGATTGCAGCGACGGCCAATCGCATCCTCCACCGCCTGCGGGGTGGCGGCAAACCCTTCGCCACCGGCCCATTCGAGCAAGCCATGGAGAAAGGTGCCCGGGTTCGGGCCACGGGGGAATCGATGGATATCGGCACCGCCAGCCACCATCTCGCGGGGGGCGTGTGGGTCGAGACGTTCGTCGTCGAAGAGTTTCTGTGCCTGCGGACTTTCCGGCGCCTGATCACTGCCGATGCTCAGGCTGTCGCCAATACGCAAGGCGCTGTAGGAGGCAATCCACCAGTTTTCACTGGCCTTGCGTTGCACCGTCAACGGCGCCAGCAACGCCGCGGTGTTCTGCGGGGGATGGTAAGACTCGAGGGTGGCCTCGGGCATTTCGCCGTAGCCGATCGCCGGGCAGCCCTGTTGCAGGTCCCGTAACCAGGCCTGCAAACCCGCCGACTCGTTCAGGCAGGAACCGCCGCCCAACAGATACCCCAGCGCCGACAGGTGCAGCACCGAGCTGTTGTTGTTGCCGCGCTTGAGATCCGCCACGCCCAACCAGCAGGCGTGTTGCGCCCGGGTCAGGGCCACGTACAGCAGGCGCAGGTCTTCGGCCAGACGCTCGTCATCGGCCTGGGCAATCAGTTCGGGCGTGGGGCTCAGGGTTACCTGGGCCTTGCCCGTGGCGTCGTGGTAATGCAATGGCAGGCGGCTGCCATCCACCGGTTTCGCCGAGCAAATGAACGGCAGGAATACCAACGGGTACTCAAGCCCCTTGGACTTGTGGATGGTCACGACCTTGACCAGTTGCTCGTCGCTTTCCAGGCGCAGGATCTGCTCTTCACCGGCCTGGCCCGACAACGCCAGGTGCTCGGACAAATGCCGGATCAAGGCCTGCTCGCCGTCCAGTTCGGCGGCTGCCTGTTGCAGCAACTCGGACAGGTGCAACAGGTTGGTCAGCACTCGCTCGCCATCGCTGCGCGCCATCAATGCCTGGGGCAGCTTGAAGTCATGCAGCAAGCGTCGCAGCATCGGCAACACGCCCTGCTTGCGCCACAGCTCGCGATAACGGCGGAACTGCATGACCCGGGATTCCCAGGCCAGTTCGTCCTGGTTCAACTGCTCCAGTTCGGACAATGACAGGTTCAGCGTGATGCTGGCCAATGCCGCCCGCAGCGGCCGCTCGACGTCCGGCTCGGCGCAGGCCTTGAGCCAGGTGAGTACGTCGTGGGCTTCCTGCGCGGCAAACACCGAGTCCTTGTCCGACAGATAAACGCTGCGCACGCCGCGGGCAGAGAGCTCGGCACGCACCGCCTGGGCCTCCTTGCCGTCACGCACAAGGATGGCAATGTCCGCCGGCATCAGGCCTTTGAGCACCTGGTCGTCACGCACGAACCCCGCCAGGCCTTGTTGCCCGCCATTGAGCAAGGCAGTGATTTCACTGGCACAGGCGGCGGCCAGTTGTTGCCGATAGACCGCGCCGGACATCGGCTGCTCGGCCGCCAGGTGCCAGATGTTCAACGCCGGGACTGCCTGCTGATTGATGCGCAGGACTTCCTTGCGCCCCTGGGACTCGACGGGCAGGAACGGCACCGGGTTGTCGCCATTTTTTTCCCGGAACAGAAAGGCCCCACGCCCCGACTCGCGGGACTCGGCACAGTCGAATACATGGTTCACGGCACTGACCATGCCATGGCTCGAACGGAAGTTGGTGCCCAGGGTGTGCAGGCGGCCCGTGGTGGCCTGGCGGGCGCGCAGGTAGGTGTAGATGTCGGCGCCGCGGAAGGCGTAGATCGCCTGCTTCGGGTCACCGATCAGGAACAGTCCGCTGTCGGGGCTGTTGTCTTCAATGCGGTAGATGCTCTCGAAGATCCGGTACTGCACCGGGTCGGTGTCCTGGAATTCGTCGATCAACGCCACCGGGAACTGCTCGCGGATCAAGGTCGCCAGGCGCTCGCCGCCCTCGCTTTGCAGCGCCGCGTCCAGGCGCAGCAACATGTCGTCGAAACCCATTTCAGCACGGCGGCGCTTTTCCTCTTCGAAGCGCGCGCCTACCCAGTGGGCAGCGTGTTGCAGCACAGCGGCATGGGGTGTCGGCAAACCATCCAGGCAGGCTTTGAGCGCGGGCATGGCGTCCAGGCCTGGATGGTCCGGCGCAGGGCCCTTCTTCCAGGCTTCCGCCATGCCGTCGGGGGTCAGGCGGGTGAAGCCGGTGCCGATGTCCAGTTGCTCGAGGGCCTCGTCTTCGGCCCAGGCTTTGATTTTCTCGAACCAGGGCTCGAAATACCGCGCCTGCATCTTGCGCCCGTCGACACTCTTGCTGGCGACACCTTCGTGACACAGGGCCAGCAGCTCGTCGGCCCACTGGCGCCACGGCATCTTGAGCTCAAGCAGGGCGACTCGGCGCTCCTGCAGACATTCGTTAATCAGTTGCGCCGGCTCAACACCGGCGAGAGTGTCACGCGCGCTGGCGAACAGCCCGCGGATCCGCGGCAACAAGGCCGCCGGTCCGCCCCAATTGCCGCGCACCCAGTTCAACGCATCGCCCTGCATCGGATAACAGAACAGCCGCCAGTAATCGCGCAGCACTTCACCGAGCAGATCGCTGTGATCGGTTTCCAGGGTCTGGGTAAACAGGCTGCCGCTGTCGAAAGCGTGCTCGCGCAACATACGCTGACACCAACTGTGGATAGTCGACACCGCCGCCTCATCCATCCATTGCGCGGCGATGTCCAGGCGATTGGCGCAGCCGGGCCACTGATCGGGTGCGTACTCTTCGCGCAGCTGGTTGATCAGCGCGTCCGGGGCCGGCGTTTCCTCGCGGAAAAACCGCGCGGCTTCGGCCAGGCGCGTGCGAATGCGTTCGCGCAGCTCTTTGGTGGCGGCATCGGTAAAGGTCACCACGAGGATTTGCGGCGGCAGCAGTTCACGGCCGAAACCACAAGGCTCTCCACCGTGGCCAAGGACCAGGCGCAGGTACAGCGCGGAAATGGTGAAGGTCTTGCCGGTCCCGGCACTGGCCTCGATCAGTTGACTGCCACGCAGCGGGAACGCCAGGGCCAAGGGGGTCTGGGTGGTCATGGGCGGGGCTCCTCGCTGGACACTGAACGCCAAGGGGCCTCAAGCAGCGGTCGATACAGGGCGTCACACCAATCGGCGAACGTTTCGTCGGCGACCAGGGCGTCGTAATCGGCGAATTGACGCGCGAGCGCCACGCTTTCGCGGCGCTCGCCGTCGGTGGTCAAGCCATCACCTTCGTAGGCCTTGCGCGCGGCGGCCTGGGCTTTGAGCGGGTCGGTCTGGCCGAGCCAGGCAAAGGCGGTCTTGACCGCAATCGGCAGGGGTTGGCGCATGCCCGCTTGCCAGGCCTGCAACAGATCGCCCAAGGTTCGCAAAGCACGCTCCCGGGCAATCGGCTCGAGTATCAGGCTGTCGTCACTGGCCACCAGGGCCGTGGTCATCGCCATGCCGCTGGCGCACGCCACCAGGTGGTTGACCCACGGCCGCGTCAGCCGATGCCATTTGCGCGACTTGATCGAACCGATGCTGTTGGGGATCGTCGTGACCGACAGCAAGCCACCGTCGGCACGTTGGTGCAGGCCACTGAGCCAACCCTCGATGCGCAGGCCATCCACTTGCAAATTGACTGGCAGGGCGCTGGTCAGGGGCGTTGGCCATAAGGCCAGAAGCTGTTGATAACGCGCGAGCAAATCCGGCAAGGGTTCGATCAACTCCCGTTGCAGGCATTCGCCAAACCCCGCCATCGGCAGCAGCCCGCTGTTTTGCAGGCGACTGGCCTGCGCCTCCAGCACCCGTTCGGAGTTATCCAGGTCTGCCAGTGCGGCGCCGAGCAAACTGTCGCTCAGGCTATAGCGTTGCAAGGCATCGAGGACAAAGGGCTCTTCATCGGCCAAAGGCACTTCGGCCGCCTCGAAGAACACCTTCAGGCGCTGACTGAAGAAATGACGCACCGGGTTGCGCAGGAAATCCTGTAGTTGTCCCAGACTCAGCGGCTCCTCCTGGACGTGGGCATCCAGTAGCTCACTGACAGGCGCCTGCCCGCTGGCTTGATGGAGCACCTGCCACTCGCTGGCATAGCTGAACAACGCATCGCCCTGGTGGAAGTAACGGGCGCTGAAGGGTTGCAGCGGGTGCTCCTGGGTCAGGGCTTCGAGTAGGTCCTCCTCGGCATCGACCAATCGCCAACCGCTGGCCAGATGGTCCCGAAGCTGGCCGATGAGCACCGATGCCGGGCGCTCGCTGTTATCGCGGATGCTGCGACCGACCCAACTGACATAGAGCTGCTCGCGCGCCGACAGCAATGCTTCCAGCAGCAAATAGCGGTCATCCTCACGTCGTGAGCGATCGCCGGGGCGGTAGTCGCTGCCCATGAGGTCGAAATCCAGCGGCGGCTGTGCCCGCGGGTAGTCGCCATCGTTCATCCCCAGCAGGCACACCAGCTTGAACGGGATCGCGCGCATGGGCATCAAGGTGCAGAAGTTGACCGCACCGGCCAGAAAGCGCTGAGACAAGCGCCCCTGATCGAGACCGGCGAGCCAGGCTTCACGGACGACGGTCAGGGTCAGCTCGTCGTGCAAGCCAACTGACTCACAGTTTTCGAGCCAGGTTTCGCGCAAGGTTTCCAGCTGCGTCAGCAAATACTCGTCGTGCTCGTTGCTGGCCTGGAAGAACAGTGCCACCAATGCCTGTAAACGCAGGCTCCATTGCTGCGGCGATGCCGGTCGAGTGAGTTCGTGGTGGGCGATTTCCAGGGCATCCAGCAGCGCAACCAGTGGGCCGATGAGCGCGGCATCCAGGCCACCGATCTCGTCGTAGGGTTCGATGCCGCCACAGGCGCCGGAACTGCCAACGGCGTAGCCGAGCAACATCCGCCGCAGGCCAAAACGCCAACTGTTCTGCTCCAGTGCCTCAGGCAGGCCCAGGCCGGCACGCTGCTCGGCATTCATCCCCCAGCGGATGCCTGCCCCTTCGATCCAGCGGTGCAGGGTTGGCAGGTCACGCTCCTCTACGCCGAAGCGCTCCCTTAGCGCGGGCACGTCGAGCAGGTCGAGAATCTCGCTCACCGGGAAACGGCTGTCTGGCAGCTTGAGCAGATGTTCGACCGCGATCAGCAACGGATCACGGCCGCGCTGGCCCTGGTCGGCGAGGGTGAACGGTATGAAGCGCTGGTCGTGGCGCTCAAGCTGGCCGAACACCGCGCGAATGTGCGGGGCATAGGCATCGATGTCCGGGACCATGACAATCACGTCCCGGGGCCGCAATAGCGGATCGGCGCTGAAGCGCGCGAGCAACTGATCGTGCAGGATCTCCACTTCGCGCTGGGCGCTGTGGGCAACGTGGAAGCGGATCGACGAGTCTTTCTTCAAGTCCACGGCCGGCCAGCATTCGCGGGTTTCGCCCAGCGGACGCAACTCAAGGATGTCGTCCTGCAACTGGTTGAGCATGTGCAGTGGCTGGCTGTCACTGAACAGGTCGATGCGACCGTCACGAAACGCCGAACGATAGCTGTTGGGATCGTCGTAGCTGTCGAGCAGGTTGATGTAGTCCCGCCCCTGCTTGCCCCATGCCGCGAGTAACGGATGGGCGTGTTGATGCAGGGTTTGCGGGTCGAGCACGCCGGGCATGCCGCTCTTGCGTGCCTGCCGTTTGTATTGATGGCGCAACAGGTCCTTGTCGGCGACGATGTCTGCCCAATGGTGGCGACAGGGATTGTGCACGCACAGCAGCACCTGGCTGAATCTAGCCAGGCCGGCCAGGGCTTCCAGGGCTTGAGCGGGCAGGGAGGAAATGCCGAATACAATGACCCGTGACGGTAATCCGGTAGGAGCCACGTCGAGGCTGTTGATGCGTTCGATAAACCGCTGATGCACGCCGGCCCGGCTTTGCGCCATCCCTGCTTCACCGACATCCAGCAACAGTGCACGCCACAACTCCGCCTGCCAGGCATTGGCCGCGGTCAGCGGCTTGGCTTCGCCCCTGCCGTTGCGTAACTGGTGACGACCTTCGGCCCAGTCTTCGAGCCAATCGGCGCGGTACACCTGGTACTGGTCGAACAGATCCGCCAGGCGCTCAGCCAATTGATAGCGTTTGCGCAAATCGGTGTCATGGGTGAGAAAGCGCTGTAGCGGCTCGAAGTGCGGCTGATCGATCACCTGCGGCAGCAGGCGCATCAGGCGCCAGGTCAGGGGGGCTTTATCCAGCAGCGACTTGGCCGGAATGTCGTCGCGCCCCAGGACCATCCGATAGAGCTGCCACATGAAACTGCCAGGCAATTGCACGTCGATGGCGGCGGCGATCCCGCAGCCGCCCATGTCGTCATCCTCAGCGTCTTCGGCCAGAGCCAGCTTCAGCCACTGGGCAATGCCGTTGCTCTGCACCAGGGCGATTTCATTTTCCAGGGGAGCCAGCGGGTAGCGCCGCATCCAGCTCACTACCAGGCTGCGTAACTCGTCCAGGCGATTGCCATGAACCACCATAAAACCAGCACTGAGGGACGTTGCGTCCGGCATAAAGGCTTCCTTGGAAAGCGCAAATCGAGGGAGGACTTTAGCATTGAAGGCGACTTGCTTCATTGTAGGAGCAAGCTCGCTCCTACAGGGGGGTGGAGCCAG